>CAWIZC010000001.1:0-205906 GCA_963840445.1 uncultured Alphaproteobacteria bacterium
AAGGCCGGTCGTTTCCAGGTCGACGACGACGTACCCAGCCGCTTCGACCGGCAACTGCTGCGTCGGGTCGTCCGCGAGCAGCGACCGCCGGCCCCCGCCACGCGAGACGCGAGTCGCCGCTGACGACGTCGTCGAGGAGGCTGTGTGCGAGGGCCGCCGGCGCAAAGGCGAGCGCGAACAGCGCGCGGGCCGCCTCCTCGGCTGAGACGGGCGCGCGCCGCTCCTCGACCAGGTCTACCAGCCGGTCGGCGGCGTCGAAGGTGAGCTGCGCCTCCATGCGAACGTATGTTCGCACACGCACCGGCCGGAACGAGAGACGGGGGCCCGCGTGGGGGCCCCCGTCGGAGTTTCACCGGAAGGAGGGGTGTTACTGCTTGAGCGCTTGCTTCAGCTGGCTACCGGCGGAGAACTTCGGAACACGAGCCGCGGGAATCGTCACCTTCTGGCCGGTGCGGGGGTTCACGCCCTGCCGCTCCTTGCGGTGCTGGGGCGAGAATTTCGCCGAAGCCCGTGAATGCCACCTGCTCGCCGCCCTTGAGAGCCTCGGTGATCGAATCGAGGAATACGTCGACCGCCTTCGTTGCATCCCGCTTCGAGAGCCCGCTCTTCGCTGCCACCCTGTCGGTGAACTCGGCCTTTGTCACTGCCCTCTCCTTCCGTCAACGTTCATTGCTTAAGAACCGCGAGGACCCTAACAGCAACGCCTGATAGCACGCAACCATGCGGGTTTGCGGGTCTTTCAACCCGGCAGGATGTCCGAGGCCGTGAAAATCGGCACGAGGCGGACCGCTTTGCGCGCGAGCGCGTCGGCTCCACCCTCCTCCCGATCGACCACGCAGACCGCTGTCCTACACACGAGCCCGGCCTCCCGGAGGGCCTCGACCGCCTGCTCCGCGGCGCCCCCGCTCGTGACCACGTCCTCGACGAGACAGACCTCTTCGCCCACCTCGAACTCGCCCTCGATCCGCCGTTCGGTCCCGTACCCCTTCGCCTCCTTGCGGACGATGAGGAAAGGGAGGCTTCCGGCGAGCGAGGCCGACGCCGCGAGCGCGACGGCGCCAAGCTCGGGCCCGGCGAGACGCCCCGCATCCGGGGCCGGATCGCGCACACGGGCGGCGATCCGCTCGCCGAGCTCCTTCAGGAGATTGGGTCTCGTCTCGAAGCGGTACTTGTCCAGGTAGTAGCTCGAGCGGCGCCCCGAGCGCAGAACGAAGTCCCCCTCGAGAAGCGCGTGCTCGCGGAGGAGGCCCGCGAGCTCTGCGTCCGTCATCCCCGCGCCGACGCGAGCGCGCGACGGGCGAGCGGAAGAAGCCGGTCTCCGCCGGCGGAGCCGGCTTCGAGCGAGACCATCGAGCCGTCGGCGAAGTAGACGTCGACGTGCTCGCGCTCGACCTGCGACTTCGTCCGTACGAAGACGATCGCCCCGGCAAGCGCGGCGCCCGCTGCGAGGAGCCCGACGGCGCTACGAGCTTTCACTCTCGGCTTCCTCGGTCTTCTTCTTCGTGGTCGTTGGGCGGCGCGTGGCGGTCTTGGTCGCCTTGGCGGCCTTCGCCTCCTCCTCGCGCTCGAGCATCCGCAGGCACGTCTTCAGGTCGTAGAAGACAAGGCCGACGGTCGGCCTCGACCTCGTCACGGCGGCGACGAGATGCCGGTCGTCCTTGGCGACGAAGACGGAGCCGTCGAGCACCGCGCCCTCGACCTGGACCAGCGGGTCCGAGCCCGGCTCGGTGCGGACTTCGCCGGCAGCCGCGAGGAGCTCGGCGGCGGCTTCCGCGAACGATTTTGCGGCGGCATCGTCGCCGAGGGTCGAGGCGACGACCAACCCGTCGTGGTCGGCGAGAACCGCCGCTTCGATCTGCGCGGAGATCTCGGTGAGATCGGCGAGAGCCTGCGCCGCGTCCATGCGGGGGGAAGCTACCACAGGCCCGAGGCTTCACCATCACGAGCCCGACCTACACTCCGGCGGGCGTGCATCGCATCGTCTCCAAGTTCCTCGCAGACCGTGGAACGCATCTCGCGGCGATGATCGCCTACTTCGCGCTCCTCTCGTTCGTCCCCCTCCTCTTCCTCGCGCTCTCGCTGACGGCGCTCGCCGGGCAACAGACGGAGTCGAGCTACCTCGTCGAGGAGTTACGACGCGCCTTCCCCGCGAGCTCGGTCGACCGCCTTCTGAGCGTCGTTCGCTCGATTCAGGACCAGGCCACGTCGATCGGGATCATCGGCGGGATCGCGCTCCTCTGGGGCTCGCTCGGCTTTTTCAGCGTTCTCGAGTCCGCGTTCAACATTGTCTACGGGCTTCCGAACCGCTCCTTCGTCCGCCAGAAGCTCCTGGTACTCGCGCTCGTCGCCTCGTCCCTCGCCGTGCTCTTCGTCGCGCTCGTTGTCGGCTCCGTCGGCGTCGACCTCGTCCACAACACGGGAGTCGCCGGCGGCGTCCTCTCCTACGTCTACGCGCTCGCCGTCTCGACCGCGCTCATCTTCGGACTCGTCTGGACGCTCTACAACCTGCTCACGAACGCGGCGCTCACATGGAGCGAGACCTTCCCGGGGGCGGTCTTCGCCACCGTGCTCCTTCAGGTGAGCTTCGCAGGCTCTCCCGCGTTTGTCCGCCTGACGAGCGGGGACCTCGTCACGCTGCAGGCCTTCGGCGGCCTCGTGCTCCTACTGTTCTGGCTCTACCTGATGGCGAACGTGCTCGTGCTCGGAGCAGAGGTCAACTGGTGGTTCCGATACGGCCGCGCGGCGACCGAGGAGCTAGAAACCGCGGGGACGGCCTAGTCGGCCGCGAGCCGCTCTTCGAGCGCGGCCATGACCTTCTCCTCGATCTCCGGCTGGTGCTCGAGGAGGCTGCGGAAGGACTGGCGCGTGAGGACGAAGAAGCGAAGCGGAGAGGCGGCGGTCACCGTCGCGGTGCGGCGCGCGTTGTCGTAGATCAGGGCGATCTCGCCGAAGAAGTCACCCGCGCCGAGCCGCCGGATCTCGTTCCCGTCCTGCGTGACCGAGACGTCCCCCTCGACGATGACGAAGAACTCGCGCCCGAGATCCCCCTCCCGCGTGAGGGTTTTGCCCTCCTCGACCTCGAGATCCTCGCTCGCCTTGGCGAGCTCCCCGAGCTCCTGCCTGGAAAGGGCGGCGAAGAGCGGTGCCTTCGCGAGCGCGTCTACCTTCGTGTCGTGCGGGAAGAGCACGCGCGGAATCTACATCTCCCCGGGCGCTTCGCCTACCCCCGCGGGCAGTGCGCGCGTCGCGGCGGCTCGATGGCTGTGCGCCCGCTTCCACTCGTTCCCCAGCTCCGCGACTGTGCGGCTCTCGCCCGTCGGGACGAACACGGGGTCGTAGCCGAATCCTTCCGAGCCCTTCTGCTCGGTCGCGATCTCGCCTTCGAGCGTGCCCGTGCCGCGGAGCTCCTGGCCATCCGGCGTGAGGACAACGAGTTCGGACACGTAGCGGGCACCACGGTCTTCGCGCTCGGCCCCGGCGAGCGCCTCCAGGAGCTTCGCGACGTTCTGCTCGTCGCTCGCCGCTTTGCCCGCGTAGCGAGCCGAGCGGATCCCGGGCACTCCGCCGAGCCAGTCGACCTCGAGGCCCGAGTCTTCGCCGATCGTCCAGCGACCGGGCTCGACGCTCTGGGCGAAGCGAGCCTTCGCCGCTGCGTTCTCGTAGAAGGTCGCGCCGGTCTCCTCTGGCATCTCGACGGCGCCGAGCGGCTCGATCCGCCAGTCGGGCAGGAGCGCGCGGAGCTCGCGGAGCTTGCCCTCGTTCCGCGACGCGAAGACCGCTATTCGTCCCAACGAACGGCCAGAACCTCGTCCAGCTCGGACAGGTGCTCGACCACCTCGCGGCCGGAGACCGAGGCCGGGAGGACGACCTCGAGGCGGAGCTCCCGGCCCTCATCGCCAGCCTCCTCGAGCTGGATCCGCTCCACCTTCGCGCGCCGCGACTCGAGGATCGCCAACACCGGAGCGAGCGGCTGGTCGGGACGCAGGTCGACTTCGAGGCGGCCGGCCGCCCGACGCCGAGCGACGACGTAGCCCTCCGCCCAGCGGAGGGGCCCGAGACCGAAGAGCACGACCCCGGTCCCGAGGAGCGCGCCCGCGTAGTAGCCCGCGCCGACAGCCATCCCGATCGCGGCCACGACCCAGAGCCCGGCGGCGGTCGTCAGCCCCCGGATGTTGAGACCCTGGCGCATGATCGCGCCCGCACCGAGGAAGCCGATGCCGGTGACGATCTGAGCCGCGATCCTCGACGGGTCGGCGCGGACCACGTTCGAGCCGCCGACGAGGAAGTCGTTGAAGCCGTACGCGGAGATGAGAGTGAAGAGCGCGGAGCCGACGCCGACCAGCATGTGCGTCCGCAAGCCCGCGGCCCGCTCGCGCCATTCGCGTTCGAGACCGACCAGCCCGCTGAGCGCGGCGGCAACGACGAGCCTGAGCGCGATCTCGCCGATAGTGATGTCAGGGATCACGCGACCGCCTTCGACTGGATGCCGAAGATCTGCTCGATCCCTGCGGCGGCGAGGTCGATGAGGCGGTCGAGCTCTTCGCGCGTGAAGGCGTTCCGCTCGGCCGTAGACTGCACCTCGATCAGCCGCCCGTCGCCGCGCATGACGACGTTCATGTCCACGTCCGCGGTCGAGTCTTCGCCGTAGTCCAGGTCGAGGAGCGGCTCGCCTCCGACGATCCCCACGGAAATCGCGCCGACGCGCTCCACCGGAGCCGGAAGGCCCTTGCGCTTCGCGGCCCGAGCGAGCGCGATCCAAGCGCCGCTGATCGCGGCCGTCCTCGTCCCACCGTCCGCCTGGATGACGTCGCAGTCGAGCCAGATCGTGCGCTCGCCGAGCTTCTCGAGGTCGTAGGCGGCGCGGAGCGAGCGGCCGACGAGCCGTTGGATCTCCACAGTGCGGCCGCCTTGTCGGCCGGCGCGGGCCTCTCGTGTGTTGCGCTCTCCGGTCGAGGCTGGAAGCATCCCGTACTCGGCGGTCATCCAGCCGCGTCCGCTCCCGACGAGCCAGCGCGGCACGCCCTCCTCGATCGTCGCGGTGCAGAGCACACGCGTCTTCCCGAAGGAGATCAGCACCGAGCCGTCCGCCTGTTCGACGAAGTCCGGGACGACGTCGATCGGACGGAGCTCGTCTGGTTGCCGGCCTTCGCGCATCAGGCCGCCGCCAGCTCGAGGTCCCGCACCGCGACCTGCTCCACGTCGGCAAGCGGAAGCTGGAGGAAGCGCTCCCCGAGTGCGCGGAACTCGTCCAGGGGGCCCGTCGTCAGAAAGCGCGAGCGCCCGTCGCGGGCCGGATCGTTTTCGATTTCTTTCCGCTCCAGCGTCTCGGCCACCTCGCGCGCGGTCTCGACTGCGGAGAAGATCAGCGTCGTCCTGCGACCGAACACGCGCTCGAAGACCGGCTTGATCAGCGGGTAGTGCGTGCAGCCGAGGATGACGGTGTCCACCTCTGCGGCCTTCAGCGGCTGGGCGTACTCGCGCACGGCCACGTCGATTTCCTCATTCTGCGCAGCGGACTCGATCAGCGGCACGAGCCGAGGGCATGCCGTGGAGATGACCTGCGCGCCCGCGTCGAGCGCATGCACGGCCTCCTCGTAGCGGCCGCTCGCGACGGTTGCCTCGGTGGCGAGGACGCCGATCCGGCGGTTCCTCGTTGCCTGCACCGCCGCGTGGGCCTCGGGGGCGAGGACGCCGATCACGGGCACCTGGAGCTTCTCCTGCAATTGCGGCAGCGCGGCGGCGGTCGCGGAGTTGCAGGCCGCGACGATCAGCTTGACGCCCGCATCCTCGAGATATGACGCGATCTCGTGGGCAAAGCGGCGGATCTCGTTGCGCGGCCGCGGGCCGTACGGCAGCGCGCGCCGTCCCCGAGGTAGAGGAAGTCCTCGTGCGGCAGCGTGACGAGGCACTCGTGGAGCACGGTCAGGCCTCCGGCGCCGGAGTCGAAGATGCCGATGGGCCTCGTGTCCACGCCAGGATTCTAGGAGCGGTACCGGGTAGCGTTCCGCACGTGCTGGAACTGCATTCCCCGAACGGCGCGTTCGCTGCGATCGAGGACTACCTCCGCGCCGCCGGGTTCTTCGGCGGCGGGGCCGAAGACGCCGTCGCCGACCTCTATCTCGGCTACGGGCTTTCGAGCGCGCTTCGGCGCGGGCAGCACCCCGATCCTCCAGAGCCCTGCCGGCTCCCGCTCGCCGCGTGCCGGATACGGCCCGAGCGCGAGCCTTGCCCGACCGAAGGCGCCTTCCACATCGGCGAGTGGAACCGGACGTGGGATGAGGACGCCTACGCCGCCGCTATCGAAGCGGTGAAGGGGGCGATCGAGCGAGGCGACGTGTACCAGGTCAACCTCGTTCAACACCTGTCGGCGCACTTCGAAGGCGACCCCGAGAGTCTCACCCCGGCGCTCGCCCCGCTCAGCCCCCTCCAGCCCTGGCCTCTCTCCGGAGACGCCTGGACGATCGTGTCCGCCTCGCCCGAGCTCTTCCTCGCCCGTCGCGGCGACCGGATCTGGACGAAGCCGATCAAGGGGACGCGGCCGCTCGGCGCGTCCGAGGATCTGCAGGAGTCGGAGAAGGACGCGGCCGAGCACGTGATGATCGTCGACCTCGAGCGCAACGATCTCTCCCGGGTCTGCGAGCCGGGCTCGATCCGCTGGCCCGACCTGATGACCGAGCACGAGCTCGCAGGCGTCGCGCACCTCGTCACGACGGTCGAGGGTCGCCTCAGGCCAGAGATCGGTCTCGCAGAGCTTCTCGAGGCGACCTTCCCCGGAGGCTCGATCACCGGCGCACCGAAGATCTCCGCCCTCGACCACATCGCCGCGTTCGAGCCCGTCGGCCGCGGCGCCGTCGATGGGCGCCCTCGGCCGGGTCTGGCCGAACGGCGACCTCGAGCTCGCGCTCACCATCCGCACCTTCGCGGTCGCGGACGGGCGCATCCACCTCTGGGTCGGCGGCGGGATCGTCTGGGACTCCGATCCGCAGGAGGAGATCGAGGAGTCGTGGGTGAAGGCGCGGCCCCTCCTCAGCGCCGTCGGCGCTCCCGTCGAGGAGCCCGCGGCAACATGACCCTCATCGCCCTCGCGGTAGGCGGGCGCGGCCTCGTCGACCCCGACGAGCCGATCCTCTACGTCGACGATGAGGCGTTCCTGCGCAGCCGCGCCGCCTTCGAGACGACGCGCGTCTACGGCGGCCGTCCCTTCAAGCTCGATGAGCACCTGGCGCGCCTGGCGGGCTCTGCGGCACGGGTGGAGATCGGCCGGATCGACACGGAGGAGCTGAGCCGACTGGCGGCGCTCGCGCTCGAGGCCGCAGCCGCCCCGGACGCGATGCTCCGCCTCTTCGTCACGCCGGGCCGCAACGGAGCGGGCAGCCCGACCCAGGTCGCGATGGTGAGCACGCTTCCCGAGGGGTTGGACGAGCTGCGCGAGCGCGGGATCACGCTCGTCTCGATCCAGCTCGGCCTGGACGCCGAGCTTCGCGCGAGCTCGCCGTGGCTACTCGGGGGCGTGAAGTCGACGAGCTACGCGGTGAACATGGCGGCCGAGGCGGAGGCCAAGCGCCGCGGCGCCGACGACGCGGTCTTCCTCGGCTCGGGCGATGTCGTCCTCGAAGGGCCTGTGACCAACGTCTGGTGGCGCTACGACGACGTCCTCTACACCCCCGCGCTCGAGCTCGGGATCCTCGCGGGCGTGACCCGCGCGGCACTCATGGAGCAAGCCGCCGGGGCAGGCCGCGAGGTGCGGGAAGGCGCCTTCCCCCTCGAGCACCTCCTCGCCGCCGACGAGGCCTTCACCTCCTCCTCGATCCGCGAGGTGATGCCCGTGGTCGAGATCGACAGCCGTCCGATCGGCGCGGGAGCCCCGGGGCCTTCGGCCCAGGAGCTCCAGCAAGCGCTGCGCCGGGCAGCGATGCCCTGAGATCAGGCGCCGACGAGCTTCTTGCGGCCGACGAACGCGCCGCCCGCGGCGATGAGGACGAGCCCGAACGCGGCGCCCGCGCCGATGCCGGCGTTGCTCCAGTCCGTTCCGCCGCTCGAAGTCACCGACTGCGTCTGTCCCGTCACATAGACCGCCGGCCCCTGCTCGTGCCTGAGCAGAGCCTGATGACGGGCGTCCACCTGCGCCTGCTGCACCTTGTCGACGAGTGCCTGGTGCCGCGCGTCGGTGTCGATCGACGCCTGCGCCGCCGGTGCCGCGAGGGCCGCAACCGCGAGCGCGGCCGCCAGAGCCTTGGTCTTCCTGTTTCGGCCGTGCTGCATCGTCCTCTCCTTCCGCCTGCTGATCGAACAGGACGTCTCTGCAGCCGACCTTCTTCCCTAGACTCGCGCCGTGCGCGTCCTCTGCCTGACCCACGAGCACGACGGCCCGGCCGGGCTCTTCGCGGACGTCGTCCGCGAGCGCGGCGATGAGCTTCTCGAGTGGAACGTCTCGCAGGGGCCGCCACCCGAGGCGCCCGAGAGCTTCGACGCGCTCGTCGTCTTCGGCGGCTCGATGCACGTCGACCAGGAGGACAGGCACCCCTGGCTCACGGGCCAGCACGACCTCATGCGGGAGGCGCTGGACCGCGGTCAGCCGCTCATGGGCGTCTGTCTAGGCGGGCAGCTCCTCGCCCGGGTCGCCGGCGCGCACGTGGGCCCCGCCTCGCGCCCGGAGATCGGCTGGTTCGAGGTCGCGCTCACGCCCGAAGGCGCATCCGACCCCGTGGTCGGCGCTCTCCCCGAGCGCTTCGAGGCCTTCGAATGGCATAGCTACGCGTTCGACGTCCCGCCCGGCGGCGTCCTCCTGGCGGAGAGCCCGGCCTGTGCGCAGGCCTTCCGCGCCGGCGAGGCGGCCTGGGGAGTCCAGTTCCACCCCGAGGTGACACACGAGATGCTCGAGGCCTGGCGGGCCGGAGCGGACGGCTCGGCGCCGCCGGTCCCGCTCGAACCCGTCGGCCGCTGGAACGAGCTCGGCCGTGCCCTCGCGAACGCGTTCTTCGATCAGGCTTCGCGCTGAGACCACTCGTGCCAGGAGCCGGCGTAGTTCGTGGCATCGTGTCCGGCAGCGTGTAAGAGCGCAGCGGCCATCTCCGAGCGCTGACCCGAATGGCAGTAGGCGACGATCGGGCGCGAGGTGTCCAGATCGGCGAGCGCGGCCTCCATGTCGACCATCAGCACCTCGAGCGGGATGTTGACCGCGCCCTCGATGTGTCCCTGTCGCGGGTCGCACGGATAGCCGGTGTCGCCCGAGAACTCCTCCGGCGTGCGCACGTCCAGGAGCGTCACCGAGCCCGCATCGAGAAGGCGGGCGAGCTTGTCTCCGGTCACGCCAGCACCTCGTGGAGAAAGAGCAGGATCTCCTCGTTGAACTCGGCCGGCCGCTCGAGCGGACACAGGTGGCCCGCGTTGGAGATTTCCGCGTAGCGTCCCGCGGTCAGGCCGGCCACGATCTCCTTGGCGGCGAGCGGAGGCGTGAGGGCGTCATCCTCGCCGACGAGGACGAGGGCGGGGACGTCGATGTCCGCGAGCGTGGACGTCGAGTCGAGCCGGTCTCGGAGCGCCTCGACGGTGGCGACCAGGCTCTCGATGGGCTGCCCCGCCGAGATCGCCCTCGCGCCGACGACGACCTCCGCCGAAGCGCCCGCCGAGAAGAGCTTCGGCGCGAGGCCCTCCCAGAAGGGGTCGAAGCCCTCTTCTCGGAGGAGGCGAATGGTCTCGTCCCGTGCCGCGCGGCCTCCCTCGTCGTCGGCGTTCGCACGTGTGTCGGCGAGGACGAGCGCCGGGATCCGCTTCGGCGCCTGGCGCCAGAGCTCGAAGGCGAGGTAGCCGCCCATCGAGATGCCCACGGGGATGAAGTCGCCCGGGAGGAGCTCGAGGATCCGCCCCGCCCAGCTCGGGATGCTCGGGTCCGGTACTGCCCCCGGCAGGTTCGGGGCGATCACCTCGTAGCCGGCCTGCTCGAGCACAGGCACCTGTCCTTCCCACATGCGCGCGTCGAGCGGGAAGGCGTGCAGGAGAACGAGGACGCTCACTCGCGGGGGATGTCGACCGCGTCGGGGATCTCCCCCGCGCGCTCGTACCCGTAGTCGCCGCCCTCGACCCCCAGCAGGGAGCCCACCGCCGCGGCCAGCTCGTCGGCGGGCGGGAGCTGCGTCCGGGCCCTTCCCGGTGACGATGACGCGCCGCACCTCGGCGGGGTCCGCCCCGGTGAGCCGGGCAACCACGGTGGGATTCGCGGCGAGCGAGATCACGTCCCCGGGAGGCACCTCGCCGTAGTACTCCGGCACCGAGAGGTATTCATCCATCGTGCGGCCGCGCTCGAGGAGGACGAAGCGAACGACCTGCCCCTCCTCGACCCCGAGCAGGAGGACGACCGCACCCATCCGGTCGGAGATCTCCCTGGCGAGCCGGCGAAGCATCTCCGGGTTCCGGTCGGTGAGCTCGTCGTAGACGCCGATCCAGCCATTTCTCGGCGGCGCGACCACGCTCCCCTTCGAACCGCCCGGCATCCGGGGGACGAACTGCCGCACCGCGCGGACGACGCCGTCCAGGTCGTCGGTCTGCACGTGCACCGAGCCATACGAAGGTGCCTTGTCGCTCGCTAGCCGCTGCTCGAGCGAGGCGGCCGACGCCTCGAGAACCCGCGCCTGCTCGCTGAACCCCGCACGCACCCAGGCGTCGCCGGCCTCGCGCGTGACCTCGACCGTGACAGTCTCCTCGCCGCGGCCGCGCGCCTCGTCGATCAGCTCGCGGATGGTCTCTTCGCTCGGCGGCTCGTCGTATCTCATCCCGCGAGAACCCTATGGCCCGTGAGGAGGTAGTGCGCCGCCAGGTTCCGGAAGCCGGGGAAGCGGTCGCCGGCCGCGCGCGTGTCCTCCTCGCCGTAGAAGTGAAGGACCGCTTTGCGCAGGCCGAGGTCGCCTGCGGGCCAGGCGTCGGGCCGCGCCAGGTGGCGGCCCAGAAACCAGTCGGCCGTCCACTCTCCGATCCCCGGCAGGGCAATCAGCGCCGCCTTCACCTCGTCGTCGGGAAGGGCGGCGAGCCCGGCAAGGTCGAGGTCACTGCGTGCGATCCCGATCGCGTACTCGGCCTTCCGCCTGGAGAAGCCGAGCGCGACGATCTCCTCTGCCTCGGCGAGCGCGACCCGCTCCCTGGTCGGAAACGCGTACGCGACCTCGGCCTTCACCCCGAACGCCTGGATGAATCGGTTGCGGACGGCGAAGGCGGCCCGCAGCGAGATCTGCTGGGCGGTGATCGCCGAGACGAGGGTCTCGTAGGGGTCCGGGGAGAGCGGAGGCCGTAAGCCGCGAAGCTCGGGGACGACGCGGGCGAGGACTGGCTCGGTCTCCGCGAAGGCGTAGAACGGGTCGAGGTCGAACGGGCCGCCGAGGTAGTGGCGCACCTCGCCGGCGACCTCGGCCCGGCCGGGCGTAATCCGGACTCCCCCCGGAGCCTCCTCGATCCGCACCTCCGTGCCCTGGAAGACGCGGTGGACGCCGCCCTCGTGCCAGAGGTTGGCGAGATCGGCGCCGAACGCCCGGAACCGCTCGGTCGAGAGCCTGAAGTCGAACGGCTCAGGAAGCGAGACCGCGGACGACGTCGTGGAAGTCGTCGAAGCGCTCATATGAAATCCTTTGGTCGTCCAGGTATTCGGCCAGCCCGCGCGTGGCGAAGACGAGGTCGGATGCCTCGGCCGCGCACCGGTCGGAGTAGCCGTCGCCGATGTAGACGAGCTCGTCGTCTCCGGCGAGCTCCTGCACGATCGAGCGCTTGCACGACTCGCCGCAGGAGTCGCAGCTCTCGTCGTAGCGCCAGTGCACGCGCCACCCGTCGGTGCTCGGATCGACGCGGTTCGCATGCAGCTCGACCTCGACGCCCTCGCGCTCGAGGATCGGCTCGATCAGCTCGTGGAACCCGCTCGAGACGATGACGACGCGCCAGCCCTGCTCACGCGCGAAATCGACGAACTCGCGGAAGCCGCCGCGCACACGCACGTTGTCGAGCTCCCACTGCACGACCTCGTCGAGCGGCGTCGAAGATGCAGGTGATGCAGTACCTTTGCAAGGGGCTGACCGTCCAGCAGGCACCACACTGGAAATGGCAGCCGGCAGCAATGCCAAACCAAAAGCCCGCACGAAACGGCCACGGCCGACCTTCGACGATGGCTCGCTCACACGCGTCTTCAAGTTCCCATCGAAGGCTTATCCCAGGAGCTCGTACTATGTGACGAGCACCGAGATAATCATCCGAATCAAAAAAGCTCGGAAGAAGTGGAAGCTGGTCGTCCCAAAAAAGCGCGTCGCTGCGTACCGGACGAACCGATGGTTCGCCAAGCCGCGCTGGGTCGAGATCGAACTAACCTATACACAAGCGTCAAAGCTCGGTCTTGTCGAACCGCGAACGCCCCCAAAGGAAGTCACAAGCGGCATATCTGCGGAGCAGCAGGTGGCCAGACATCCCATTGTCAACAGCGACCACATCTCCTCGGGTGGTTCAGCGTCAGAACCCGAACCGGATAGCACTTCGACTTCGCAGAGATTTTTCGAACTCGATCCGAACGTTGAGCAACCGGGACGGCTGCTCGACACGGACGATGTTGATTTCGTATCGGATGACGATCATCCCGAGGACGACATTGTCTTCCCGAGATCGCCTCCTCACGACGGCTCTCGAGTGTCTCTACTGCAGACGTTGCCCACTGCCGACGCCGACGTTTGCGGCAGGCCATCAAAGTCCGCCGTGGTGGCGAGTCGCCCCCGCACCGACAGGGCGGCACCCAGGGTCGGCGCATTCCTGCTGATCGCATCATCGGCCTTGGTGTTGTTAAGTGTCGCCACCGCTTGGATCACGCTGAGCGGTTTTTCAACGACGCCGATGACGGGCGACGTTGCGTGTACGCGCTATGAGCAATCGTCCCCCTGCACGCAGACGATCGTGACCGGCGCCATTGGCGAAGTGGAGCGGCCGCAATCGTCGGAACCCAAACCCTCGGTAGCTTTTGCAACGCACGCTTCGTCCGAACCCATTTCTGCGACCGAGCAGTTCCAGCTCGGCGCACCCAAAATCGCGACGACCTCGACTGAACGCGAGGATGACTCAGCGAAAGTTGGAAATCGCGTGGATAACGGGAATGAACGCACAGGAACGGTGAACGCTGCGGCAGAAAGAGAGCCATTGTCTGCTGCGACCCCGAAGACCTCGCTGCTGCTGCCGCAAAACGCGCCTGCCGACCGGTACGATTGCCGAGAGTTACGCACTGCCAGTCAGTCGATCAATATTTCATTCGATTATGCCAGCTCGAGTTTGGAGCAAGAGATCCTCCCTGCGCTCGAGACATTTGCAGTGAGGCTGCGGTCTTGTCCGTCGGTTAAGGTGATCATCGAGGGCCACACCGATTCCGACGGGCGTGCAGCTTGGAACCAGTCGCTATCGGTTCGTCGGGCCAAAGCGGTGTTAGAGCATCTTGTCTATACCGGCGTGTCGCCAAGTCAGTTGTCGGCGATTGGATTTGGGCAATCCCGCCCTTGCGCGCCCAACGTGTCGATGAAAAACAAGCGCAGTAACCGACGAGTCGCGTTGGTTGTTGATGTCCGTCGCTGAGTTATGTTTGAACTCCGCGGCGTCTGCAGCGGGGCGAAGAGACGTTCCCCGACGCCCGAACAGCAGAGGATCTGCAACTGCAAGTCCTAGGCAACTTGCGGTTGCGGATGTTCGCTCAGTTCTTCACTCGGCTTTATGTCCCGCGAGCGCATGTAGATCGCGACAGCGACGATCAGGACCATCGTGAGTACCGCGAACAGGGCGCGGTAGGCGGTTTCAGTTCGGGCGCCGTCGGCCAACGGTTCGAAAGCACCGACGATGATGCCGGACACCGTCTGCATGCAGGCGACGCCGAGCATTACGAACGTGTTGATTGTCGCCATGCCGCGACCGATCAGTCGGTCCGGGATGGTGCCGCGGCCGTGCGTCATCACCATGGTGCTGGAGGCGCTGAAGAAGCCGATGCCGAGGATGGCACCGATGGGCACCCAGCCGGGCGGTTGCGACGCAAGTGCCAGAGTGGCGAGGAGGCAAATGATTACCAGGCTTCCACCCATCGCTATCCATTTGCGTGTGTTCAGCAGGCGATCCAGCGGGCCGAACGCAAGTATACCTAGCTGGTAGGCGATGACAGCGGCGAATAAGACGTTTCCGGCCTCGATAGGGCTCAGGCCATGCACTTCCCGCAAGAAAGGACCGCCCCATAAGCCGTGCACGGTGAACGTGCAGGCATAGTTGCAAAAACTGAGCGTCAGGATTGGCCTTAGGTAGGGATTTCGCAGCACCTGCATCAAGCCCTGCAGCATTTGGCGTCCTGGCTCAGGGGTTCGAACCAGGAAGGGGTGGCCCGGCGGGGCATCGCGCACCACCAACCAGACAGCGAAGGTCGCGATCGCGGTCAGGGTAACCGCAACGCCGAACACCGCGCGCCAGCCGACAGCCTGCGAGGTCCACGCTAGCGGTGTCGTCGCGGCTAAATTCCCGAGCAGTCCGATCGACAGGACCAGGGCTGTCAGTGTGGAGAAATGATCCGGGGGGAACCAGCGGGAGATTACCACCATGCTGCCGATCAGCATGGCACCGAAGCCTGCACCCATCAGCACGCGCCCGGTTAGCAACATCGGCCAGGTCGAGGCCAGGGTGAAGATGATGCCGCCGATCGTAGCGAGGATCAGCATGCCGACCACGGTCCGGCGTGGGCCGTAGCGGTCAAACAACAGGCCGCAAGGTATTTGCATTGCGGCAAAGCCGAAGAAGAAAGCTCCTGTAAGCCCACCAAGAGCCTCAGGCCCGATAGACAAATCGCGCATCAGGTCCAGGCCGATCGTGACGTTCGAAGCGCGAAAGAAATGGCTGGCTACGTAAGCAACCGCCAGGGTTGTGACGATGATCAGGCCTCGGCGATTGGGGAAGTGCCGCCGCTCGCTGGAGCTCATCGACAGGGGATGTCCGCTGATGTTTGAAATTTCTTCTGCCGACGTTCTTGGCAGCTGAACCTATGCGGCCTTGGCGGACAGCTCAAGGTTCCAGCTGATGGTTGGCTGGGAGGGTCACCTCGACGGCAAGAATGCTGCGGTGCAAAACGTGGTCGTGGCGAGACAACCGATGGTCCCGATTGGCAGGGACAAAGCGACCGCGCTACACCTCGTGCCGTAAGTCTCCTCCATTCGTCCCTCGATCATCCCGTCTTGCGCCACCTCTTCGCCAATGCCAGCGACCTGTTCGCCGTCGCCGACTATCGCCGAATGTGGGCGATCGGAGCGTTCTGTGGCGTTGCGCGCTGGCTAGAGTTCGTCGCCATCGCGATCTTCGTCTATGAGCTGACGCATTCGCCTGAGCTGGTCGCGTTGCTCGCAGTTTTGCGTATGCTCCCCTACGTGCTGCTAGGATTCAGCATGGGGGCGCTGGCCGATGCCATCGACAGAAAATCCCTACTGATTGCAAGCCTGCTCGTCATGGCACTGGTGTCAGGCGCGATGGCGCTCCTTACGCTGTCCGGGTTCGCCGGGTACGCGCTGGTGGCGGTGGCCACCATGGCATCGGGAGCGTTCTGGACGACGGACATGCCGGTGCGACGCCGGCTGTTGGTTGATGCAGTCGCGAAAGATAGAATTGCCGCTGCACTCGGCTTCGACAATTCGACGATGTATGCCACGCGGGCGTTGGGCCCCATCATCGGCGGCACGACCTACCAGTTCCTTGGTATCGATGGCATCTACGCCCTTATCACCGTGAGCTATCTGATCTGCGTGTTCCTCGGCTCGCGTCTTATGGCAGGTTTATCCGAAGCACCTGCGGTCAAGGCAGCGGGCCCCCGTTTTGGCCTCTTGCTTCCACCCAGAGAACTGATTGGAGACCGCAGTTTCCAGATCGTTATGGGCGTAACGCTTGTCTTCAACCTATGGTGCTTTCCCTTCATCACCATGGTTCCGGTGATCGCGCAGAAGGACTTCGGCTTGGCGCCGATCTTTGTGGGCGCCATGTCGGCCTGTGAAGGGATAGGCGGGATGTTCGGCGCGCTAATCGTCGCCTGGCTCGCCTCGGAAAGAACCTTGTTTCAGTTCTACTACCTGGGCACGCTTTGCTTCTTGATCCTCGTCGCCGCCCTGTCGCTCCACCTAACCGTCGCGACGGCTGCCGCAACGCTCCCACTGCTTGGGGTAGCCTCTGCGAGCTTTTCCGCCACCCAGTACGCGCTGATCTATGTAATTGCGCCTCCGGAGATGCGCGGTCGGGCGACCGGCGTTCTTGCGTTCTTTATCGGCTCATCGATGTTCGGGCACTATCACACCGGCTTGTTGTTCGAGAAGCTGGGCTCCGTAGCAGCCATGCAGCTCATGGCCATCGAAGGCATCATAGTCACGCTGGTCCTCGGCATTCTGTGGTGGCGGCCCAGCGATAAGCCGGCATGAGGCGACTCGGTTGCATTGACCCATGGACGGCGCGCACTACCGACTTGAAACGGCGCCGATAGCAGGGGCGTGGTGCTGACTTCTAAGGAGTCATCGCGAAGTAGTGGGCGTATTTGAACCCAACACCGAAACGATCAAAGGAAAGACCACCCATGCGATACGTGGCAGACGGCGGCTCTGCTGAAAGTTGGACACACTAGCTGCCCGGCAGTCCGTGAGCGGATGGGAAGAAGGGGTCCTTCCAGCTCTCCGGCTTGGCCTTTATGACCCCGGTCTTGAACATCTGCTCGGCGTATTTCATGACGCCGTTGGGAGCCATCGTGAAGGCGAAGCCGGGCTTGTTGATCATCTCAACGAGCTCCTCGACCGTGAGCTTCTCCTTGCTCACCTTCAGGTAGCTCTCCGCCGCCGTCCGCTTGTCCTTGTCGATTAGCTCCATCGCCTCGGCCAAAGCGGCATTGATGGCGGCAATGATTTTCGGGTTGGCCTCGTAGAACTTCGTCATGCCGAACACTACTGTGATGGTCGCCGGCCCGCCCATGACCTCGGTTGAGTTCAAGATCTCGCGCACGCCTGCCGCCTTCAGCGCTTGGTACTGATAGGGCGGGGCCGAGAAGTGAGTCGTCAGCTCACCGCCGCCGCTGAGCAGGTAGACCGTCGCATCCGGATGTGCCATCGCCACTGTCCAGGGGTCGAACCGGCCGCGCCCAGCCTCACCAAAGAGTTTCTCCGCGGCGATCCCGAGAATGGTCGATTGCATCGACACCCTCACCGTCGGGACGGCGATCTTGTCCTTCTCGCTGAGGTCGGCAATGCTCTTCACGCTGGGATTACGGGTGACCATAATCAGCGGCACGGCAGCCGCTGCCGCCAACGCCTTCACCTGCCCGCCGGTGCGCGACCAAAGGAGCAGCATGTTGCTCACTCCGCTGGTGACGAAATCGAGGTTGCCGGCCAGCAGCGAGTCGGTGGAGGTGCCGCCGCTGCCGATCGTCACCCAATTCACCTTGACGTCGGCGAGACCCGTTGCTCTGGCATGCTTTTCGATTAGCTGGTTCTGTTCGACGACGGCGACGGAGAGATAGGGCAAGCCGTATTGCTTCGAGATGCGGATCTCGGAGACATCCGCCCGCGCCGGCAGCGCAAGTGTGCCGCTTACGAGCAGGATGCAGATCGACAGCAGGGCCCATTTCCTCGGCTGCATGCCCTCCTCCCGGAGATTGTCGGCTTAAAGCCTGTCGTTGAATTGACCGACAGTATAGCTACAGATCAGCGTGCCTCCCATCGCTTTGATGATTTGCGGCGACCTGCATCCGCGACCTCCGCCTCCCCATCCTTCCGGGTATGGGCTCGGAAGGTCCAGCCGACCACGCTTCAAATCGGAGAACCGCGTAGTGATACTGGCGCAGAGAGATTGGGAGGCATTTCGATTCCGCCAGACACTGCAGCCCCTTAGCGCTCCGAGAAAGCCACATCGATGCCGCGGTGGATCGGCTTCAGCATGTACTGCAGCAGCGACTTGCTGCCCGAAATGATCTCGGCATCAACTTTCCCGGCTGCAGATGCCATTCCTTGGCGAACCGGTCCGATCGGTCCTGCTTGAAGCTGATCTGGACCTTGTAATAGGTACGCTTGTCGTCGTTCTCGACAGTGCCGGGAGAGATGAATGCGACTTCGCCCCTGATCTTGCCGTATTTGCTGAAGTCGTACGCGGTGACTTTGAGGTCGGCCTTGTCCTTGAGCTTCACGGAGGCGATGTCCTCCGGCCTGACGAATACCTAGGCCACCAGCGCATCGTCGAGCGGGACGATGCGGGCCATCGTCTCGCCCGGGCGCACGACTTCGCCCGGCGACCGCTGTAGGACCTGCTGCACGCGACCGCGCGTGGGAGCGCGGATCGTCAGCCGCTCGACACGGTCGGCGTGTTTTCTGATCAATTCCTGCACCTCAACCAGCTCGCTGGAGGCCTTGGCTAGCTCCTCGCTCCACAGTTTGTGCGCCTGCGCATCAGAACTCGGCCAGCGCCGCGTCGGCTTCATTGAGGGCTTCCTGCTTGGCCAGAAGTTTGCCTTCGCTTGCCTGCAGCAGCACGCGCGACTGCTCGTATACGGCCTCCGTATCCAAGACCTGTTTCCTCGACATGTTGCCGTCGACGGCTAGGGAGCGCCGCATCGCCAATTGCTCGCTCTGGATTTCCACCAACTTGCGTTGCGTCTCGATCTCGTTCTGCAGCGAGGCGATCTCCGCCTTGCGATGCGCGATGCGCGTGAGCAGGAGCGCGTGCTCCTTGACCCGGTGGTCGAGACGCAGCCGATACCCCGCGGCTCCCCAGCTGCAGCTGGGGTCCGACACTAAGAACTCGCACCTCACCAACATACATCAAGGCGACGCTGCTCAGAGATCCGGATCCACCGTTCATTTGGGAGGCGGCCCGGTTCATGTAATGCAAGCCGCTGCTAGTCAGCCCGTTGCGCAGGGAACCCTGGCAACCGTCGATGCTTCGGTCGCGGAGCATGCGCCGGGCGGCGCGGTCGTGGCCACATTGAGTGTGCTCGGCTCGGCTGGGGAAACAGCCGAGCGGCTGATCACGTCCTCCGCCAAGTTCGAACTGATCGGTACCCAGGTGCAGGTCGCGACCGATGTTACCTTGGGCTACCGACCTATCGCAGCTCACGCGATTGCCCTGACGGTCGCGGCCTCCGATGAGGTGAGTCGCACCGTCGGCGTGGCCAGTCAGGACGGCGCCCCGGTCAGTGAAGTGGTCAGCGCCGCAGTAGCTCGGAATGAAGCGCCGGTCGATATCACGGTTGCGGGTGGCTCGGTGGAGGAGAATGCGGCGGCCGGGACGGTGGTAGCCACATTGGCGGCGCTCGACCCGAATGCGGGCGATACGTTCAGCTATGCGCTGACCTCCGATCCCTCGGGATATTTCGAGGTGGTCGGCAACGAGGTGCTGGTGAAAGCGAGCGCCAACGTCGACTACGAGACGGCCACATCCCACGACATCACGGTGACGGTGACCGATGGCGGCGGGCTCAGGTATAGCGAAGTGATCAGCATCGCCATCATCAACCAGTCCGGCACGATCGTCGGGACACCCGGGAACGACGTGCTGACCGGCACGGCGGAAGAGGACGTTATCTCCGGCCTTGCCGGCGACGACACCCTGTATAGTGGAGCGGGTAACGATGTGCTGCTCGGCGGCCCCGGCAACGACACCTACATCATCGATTCGTCGGGCGATGTGGTGACGGAACTCGCGGGCGAGGGAACCGACCTCATCCAGAGCAGCGTCAGCTACACGCTGGACGCCAACGTCGAGAACCTGACGCTGACAGGCACGGGCAACATCGACGGCACGGGCAATACGCTCAACAACATTCTGATCGGCAACTCCGGCAACAACATCCTGAGCGGCGGCAGCGGCAACGACGTCCTCGACGGCGGGGCGGGCAACGACACGATGGCTGGCGGGACGGGCAACGACACGTATGTGGTGGATTCGGCCGGCGACGTGGTGACGGAAGGGGCCAATGCGGGCACCGACACGGTGCAGAGCAGCATCAGCTACACGCTGGGCGCCAACGTCGAGAACCTGACCCTGACAGGCTCGGGCAACATCGACGGCACGGGCAATACGCTGGCCAACACGCTGACCGGCAACTCCGGCAACAACATCCTGGATGGCGGATCCGGCAACGACACTATGCTGGGCGGCGCCGGCGACGACACCTATGTGGTCGATTCCGCGAGCGACGTGGTGACGGAAGGGACCAATGCGGGCACCGATACGGTGCTGAGCAGCGTCACCTACACGCTGGCCGCCAACGTCGAGAACCTGACCCTGACAGGGACCGGCAACATCAACGCCACCGGCAATACGCTCGACAACACGCTGACCGGCAACGCGGGCAACAACACCCTGAGTGGCGGTGCCGGCAACGACACCATGCTGGGCGGGGCGGGCAACGACACCTACGTGGTCGATGCAGCCGGTGACGTGGTGACGGAGCTGGCCGGACAAGGCACCGATCTGGTCCAGAGCAGCATCAGCTACGTGCTGGGAGACAACGTCGAGAACCTGACTCTGACCGGGACGGGAGTAATCGACGGTACCGGCAATGCGCTGGACAACACGCTGACCGGCAACTCGGGCGCCAACATCCTGGACGGCGGGTCCGGCAACGACACGATGGTTGGCGGGTCGGGCAACGACACGTACGTGGTGGATTCGGCTGGTGACGTGGCGACGGAATCGTCAAACTCAGGCGGCACCGACACGGTGCTGAGCAGCATCACCTACACGCTGGGCTCCAACGTCGAGAACCTGACCCTGACGGGGTCGGACAACATCAACGCCACCGGCAACACGCTGGCCAACACGCTGACCGGCAACGCCGGGGACAACATCCTGAGCGGCGGGTCCGGCAACGATACGATGGTTGGCGGGTCGGGCAACGACACGTATGTGGTCGACGCAGCGGGCGACGTGGTGACGGAGCTGCCGGGCCAGGGCACTGATACTGTGCAGAGCAGCGTCAGCTACACGCTGAGCGCCGACGTGGAGAACCTGACGCTGACCGGCACCGGCAACCTCAATGCCACCGGCAATGCGCTGGCCAACACGCTGACGGGCAACTCGGGTGCCAACATCCTGAGCGGCGGGTCCGGCAACGACACGATGGTGGGTGGAGCCGGCAACGACACCTACGTGGTCGATGCGGCCGGCGATGTGGTGACGGAGGCAGCCGGGGAAGGCACCGACCTGGTGCAGAGCAGTGTCAACTACACGCTGAGCGACAATGTCGAGAACCTGACCCTGACGGGGACCGGCAACATCAATGCCACCGGCAACACCCTCAACAACACGCTGACCGGCAACGCCGGCAACAACATCCTGGATGGCGGTGCCGGCAACGACACGATGGTGGGCGGCGCGGGCGACGACACCTACGTGGTGGACTCGTCGAGCGATGTGGTGACGGAAGGGACCAACGCGGGCACCGACACGGTGCTGAGCAGCATCACCTATACGCTGGGCTCCAACGTCGAGAACCTGACCCTGACTGGGTCCGGTAACATCAACGGCACAGGCAACACAGGCAACAACACGCTGACCGGCAACGCCGGGGACAACACCCTGAACGGTGGCACCGGCAATGACACCATGCTGGGCGGCGCCGGAAACGACACGCTGATCGGCGGTTCTGGCGACGACCTGTTCGTCTATGCCAGTGGACATGGATCCGACAGCGTCAACGGCGGTACGGGCACCTGGATCGATGCGATCGCCCTCGACCAGAGCGGTGGGCCTCTGCAGCTGGGCACGGACTGGACAGTCCATCTGACGTCCGGAAGCATCCTCCAGCAGACTCAGAACGAGCTGACGTTTTCCAGCGATGCGGACGGAACACTGAACTTTACCGACGGGTCCACCATCGCCTTCACCGATATCGAGCGCGTGCAGTGGTGAAGTGAAACGATGACGCGATCGCAATTGCCGCGCTCGCAACGGCTGGATCCATTGAGCGCGCCGGACTTCTGAAAGATCGACGCACCCCGCGGTTTGTTTTAGCCTCAGCCTGTTTGCGCCCCAGTAGACGTTTTTGAAAGCTTCGTTCCTGTTTCGAGCTTCCGTGCTGCACTCTCCGCCAGCGCTGGACCGCGATGCAGGTAGTGCGCATCGAGGATCGCCCTGACATCACGCGGGGTGTGGCCAGTCAAAGCCGCGATCAGCCATACGCATTCTTGAGACGCGTATATTCCAGCCGATAGAGGCCAGCGAACGGAGTCAAGCCACCGCAAGCAACAACATGTCGGTTCGCCGTGTCGCTCGCGGCTTTGACGAAATCCGGACTGCAGCCCTCGATGAGCAGGACGCAGTCTGGCGCTGTCTGGATGTCGCTCCGGTCCTTGCTTTCCGCTGTTCGAACAGAGCTTGCCGTGGCGTCGGTCATACATAGATGCACGCCGGTAATCTGGGGTTGCGTGACGAGCTCCAGTATGGCGTCGGCCATTGCTCGCGCCAACGCCGGCCGTGTGCCGGAGGCGTACCCAAATCTGATCGTCGCCAAGGCGCCCCCCGACCCCAATCCCTGGCTAGCGTGCACGCGCGTGAGCGCCCGAGAGGTGTTGCGGAAGCTCGCGGTCGTCGCTTTGGTCCGCGGTGTGGGCGCGTTGAGGCGGTTGGTATAGTCCTGGCCGACCAGCACCTCGTATGACTCGGTCTCGTACAGCGTGAAGAACTCGGGCTGCGTGGTGCTGTCCACGGCAACGTAGCGTCGGCCCCGCTTGAAGCCGGGGATGCCGACTCGTTCCGGCATGTGCTCCTCATTGTGCCACGCGTAGAAGTCGGTGCGGTGCTCGGGGAGAATATCGTTCCAGATACAGATCGCGCCTTCACCAGCGAGTGCCATCGTGGTTCCCTGCTCAATAGGTCGCCCGGCCGCCGGACAGGTCGAACACGGCGCCGGTCGAAAAGCTGCACTCGTCCGATCCGAGCCAGGCTGTCATCGCCGCGATCTCATCGGGCTCGACAAAGCGCCTCATCGGGATGCGGGCCAGAATGTCGGCGCGGCGGTGCTCATCAATCTGCTCCATCATGGCCGTCGCCGCCGCGGCGGGTGTGATGCAATTGACGAGAATTCCCTCGCGCGCCAGCTCTTTGCCCAGAAGTCTTGGTCAGGGCAATGATGCCGGCTTTCGATGCCGCATAGGCGCTGGACATCGTCAGCCCTTCCTTGGCCTGGATGGAGGAGATGTTGACGATGCGGCCCCGATTGGGCCCGCTCTGTTGGCGCAGGCGCGGCACCACCGATCGGCAGACGAGATAGGTCCCGATCAGATTGACGTCTACGACGCGGCGGAATTCGCTCGGTGCCTGCTCCCACAGCGGCGCCACGGGCCCGAGGATGCCGGCGTTGTTGACCAGCAGATCGACGCTGCCGAGGGCGCGCCAGGTGGCGTCGGTCGCTTGCGCGACGCCGGCCTCCTCGCTGACGTCGACGGCAAAGCCGATGTGCGCTTCTCCGAGCGACCGCGCAGCCTCGGCGGCGCCGGCCTTGTCCCAGACCGCCACCGTCCCGCCCTCGGCGGCAAGACGCCTCGCGATCGCGAGGCCGATCCCTGCTGCGCCACCCGTGACGATTGCCGCCCGACCGCGATATCTCATCGCCGTGCTCGACAGCCTCAGTCAGTTAGGCGTGAATTCGTTGGTGAAGAAGTCCTGGGTTTTCAGGGTCGTCTCGAGCGCCATGTACTTCTTCATCAGCTCCACCGTGTCCTCCCAGTCCTTGAGCGCGAAATGCCCCGTCGGGAGGTCCTTCGTGGCGTCTGTCTTCATAAGGCCGATGCCGACCTTGAGTTGGGCGAGCGACAGGTCGGCATCCAGGTCTGCCTTGACCTTCTGTCCGGCCTTGATGGATGCCTCCGGCTCCTTCGAGGCCGCTTCGAAGCTGCGCACCGTGGCCTTGACGAAGCGCTTCACCAGATCCGGCTTCTCCTTGATGAGGTCGGTGTGGGTGAAGATGGTCAGCCCCACCGTGTTGGTGCCGTACTTGGAGTAGGCAAAATCGATGAGCGGAACGCCCTGCTTGGGCAGCGTCAGCGACTGGTTGTCGAGCCCGGCCATCAGGCCTTCCGCGCGCTTTTCAGCGACGGCCACCATTTTGCCACCGCCCTCCACGCGCAGGATCTTCACCTTGTCGATGTCGACGCCATTGCGCGCGAACAGGCCCGGTAGAAGCTGCAAGCCGGCCTCGCCCGGCGCCGAGGCAACGGTCTTGCCCTCGATATCCTTCAAGGTCTTGATGCCGGCGTCCGCGCGCACGGCCAGGGAATAGGGCGAGGAATTGGTGACCGCCATCACCGCCTTGACGGGCGCTCCCTTCGACACGCCGGCTACTACGCTGCCGCCATCGGCCAGGCCGAACATGTCGCCTTTGGCGCCGACCGTTTGCACCGCGCGCACCGAGCCCTGTCCCTCACCGATGGTGAGGTCGATACCTTCACTCTTGTAGTAGCCGCGCTCGAGGCCGAGGTAGAATGGTGTGTGGAAGCCGTAGAGCAGCCAGTTCAAGCGGAAGGTGACTTGGTCCTGTGCCGTCGCCGTGCCGGTTGCCAGCACGGTCAGCAGCAGGCCGAGGGTCAGAGATTTCAGTCGCATAGTCTCCTCCATTTTTCCTGGTCTGATGGGTGACACTTTTAGGCGGCCGCGATCTCGGTCTCAGCGATGCGGTGCGATACGTGCCAAGGGATCAGCAGGCGCTCCATCAACTCGACGGCAGCGTAGAGGAGCAGCCCCATGAAACTCAGGACCAGGATTGCCGCGAACACACCCGGCGTGTCGAACCTGTTCGTGTAGTCGATCAGCAGGTAGCCGAGGCCCCGATCGGAGGAGACGAATTCCGCCACTACGGCAGCCGTGGCCGCCAGCGCCGCCGCGACCTTGAAGCCGGTGAAGAGGGTCGGCAGCGCATGCGGCACCTGCACCTTCCAGAACATGCGCCAGGCGCCGGCGCCGGTGATGCGAGCAAGATCGCGAATGTCGGGATCGAGCGAGCGAAACCCCTGCACGGCCGAGACGACAACCGGAAAGAACGACAGCAGGAACACGACCAGCACCTTCGAGGTCAGACCGTAGCCGAACCAGATCATGAACAGTGGGGCGATGGCGATCTTGGGGATGATCTGCAGGAACACGATCTGAGGATAGACAATGCTTTCGATCAGACGCGACACCGCAAAAGAGAGCGCCAGCAGCACCCCAACCACGATCGCCAGCGCATAGCCGATCAGCATGGGTTGGGCCGTGTACCACGCCGCGGTACCGATCGTGGCCCATTTTGCCCAGAGCGTTGCGACCACCGCGGACGGCGGCGGAAGAATATAGAGCTTCACGCCGAGCAGGCGCACCAACAGCTCCCACACGACGAGCAGGCTGGCGAAACTGGCGAGCGTTTTGCTGTTCGCTGCAGCATGGGCCTTGAGCGACGCTAACGCTGAGCGGCTGCTCTGAGCCGGCCTGGGCATTTCCGCTCCCCGGATGGGCGCGCCGTTTGATGCGGGCGCCTCGTGTTGGTTCCGCGCTCTTCTCAATTGACCGATCGGAGGCCAACGGGCAAAGTGCGGGTCGATTTGTTGATGGAACACTGTTCCACCAGATGCGCGTCGTCAAGTCCCAACTGACCTACTGCCTGGAGCTCATGTCGGTCATGTCCGATCGGGCCCGCGGCATCCGCCTGACTGATATTGCGCTGCACCTCGATGCACCGAAAAGCTCGACCCAGCGGCTGCTCGATCATCTCGCCCATGACGGCTGGGTCGAGCAGGACGTAGAGACCGGGCAGTATCGCCTGACCATGCGGCTGGCCATGCTCGGCCAGCGCTACCTGCAGTCGGCCGGCATCGCCGATGCGGCCCAGGCAATCCTCGATCGGCTCGCGCGTCAGACCCGGGAGCTGGCCCGCCTGACTGTCGTCGACCACAATCAGCTTGCCTGGATCGGTTCGGCGCAGGGTGCGCCGCCCGGCCTGCGCTACGAGCCGTCGATGGGCGGCAGCATCGTGTCGTTTGCCACCGCCAACGGCAAAGCTTGGCTTGCAACGCTGAGCGACGACGAGGCGATTGCGATCGCGATGAAAGATGGCCTGGGCAAGCGCGTACCAACGCACAGTCTCGGACCGAAGGTGCTCAAGGGCGCAGGCACCTTGCGCGCCGACCTTCGGGTGGTCCGCAGGCGCGGTTATGCCGTAGCCGACCAGGAAGCCGAGGCTGGTGTCGCCGCCATCGCGGTCGCGATCCGGGAGCCGCGCAGCCGTCTCACGTTGGGCACGACCAGCATTGCGGGCCCCGTAGTGCGCATCACGTCGGATCGCCACGCTGAGATCGTCAATGCGCTGAGGACAAGCGCGGCTGATCTGGCGCTTGCGTGGCCGGCCGGGCAGCGCAGATCAGCCAATGACGCAGGGCGCCTGAGTGCTGCGGCGCGCCGGGAACGTCTGTGATGGTGGCTCAGGGCATCAGCATCCGCGGCGTGCGCAAAGTATTCGGCGGCGAAGCCGCCGGTACGGTCGCGCTGGAGCGGGTCGATCTCGATATCGCGGCCGGCGAGTTCGTATCGGTTGTGGGTCCATCGGGCTGCGGAAAGTCCACCCTGCTGCGGTTGATCGCTGGACTGATCCCCGCCAGCGCCGGTGAACTCTCAGTGTTGGACCGGCAAGTGCGCGACCCCATTGTCGACTGCGGCATCGTCTTCCAGCAGCCCATCCTGCTCGAATGGCGCACGGTTCTGGAGAACGTGCTCTTCAACATCGACATGCGGGGCCTCGACTCCACAGCCTACCGGCCGCAGGCCCTGCAACTGCTGGAGGCCGTCGGCCTGCGCGATTTCGCCGAGAAGCGCCCCTACGAGCTGTCGGGCGGCATGAAACAGCGTGTGGCCATCGCCCGCGCTCTGGTGCACGAGCCGCCGCTTCTCATGATGGACGAGCCGTTCGGCGCGCTCGATGCGCTGACGCGCGAGCAGATGCGCCTCGATCTTGAGCATCTATGGCTCAAAACGAAAAAGACAGTGCTGTTCATCACGCACTCGATCGACGAGGCGGTTCTCCTGTCCGACCGCGTGGTGGTGATGTCGCCGCGGCCGGGCCGGATCGAAACTATGCTCAAGATTGATCTGCCGCGCCCGCGCGGACTGGCAGCGCGCAAGGACGCGCGCTTCGCCTCCGTAGCGGAGTTGATCACCGAAATCTTCCTGGCCCATGGGGTCTTGAGCCGGAGCGTGCCAGCATGACGACGACCAGTCAGCGCCTCGAGGCGGTTCTCGACGAAATGCGGGGCGTGTTCGCGCGCATGGACGCCGACGCCGTGCCGCAGCTGGCAGGCTCAATCCTCGCCGCCAGGCGCATCTTTCTCTATGGGGCCGGCCGGACCGGTCTTGTCCTGCAGGCCTTTGCCATGCGTCTCGCCCACCTGGGCCTCGATGCGCACTATGTCGGTCAGCTGGCTGCTCCGCCGGCCGCGAGCGGCGACCTGTTCGTGGTTGCCCTGGCCGTTGGCACGCTGCCGACCGGCGATGCTCTGGCCAGTTCCGCCAGGGCGGTCGCAGCCAAGGTCGCCGTGATCTCGGCCCGGCCGCAAAGGGTTGTCGGCGCCGACCTCGTAGTGCATCTGCCGGCTCAAATCATGGCCGATCCCATGACCAGCGTGCTGCCACTCGGCAGTCCGTTCGAGCTGGCCTTGTCGTTGTTGTGCGATTTGACCGTGGCCGAGCTCATGTTGCGCCTCGGCCGCAGCAACGAAGACCTCGCTGCGCGCCACACCAATCTTCTCTGATGCGAACTGACGGCGCATCGGTCCACTCTTGACGGCCGCCCAAGACGTGAGGGCGCCCGCTGTCATGCCCTGCACCATGAACAGTGACGCCGTCTTGGTGATGCAGAAAGGGGCGCACTTTCTGAGGCCCTCAGCCGTTGAGCGAGTGGTCCACTTTCAAGGCTGGTTTAAGCGCCAGCCCAATCCCGCAGCGGGCGTGCGCTTATCCCCGATGCCTCGAGGAGCGTGCACCGCTCGGGGGGCGCATGCAGAAACGCGGGCTGACCGCTCGTCCTGGGTGGAGCGCCGATCCGGCGGATCACCAGCTCCTGCCCGCCCCACAGGACGTGCACTTGCGTGACGTCGCCCAGAAACACGAGCCGCATGATCTGCACCGGCCACACGTTGACTTCGCCAGCCGGCCGCTCTGCGGCTAGGCCCAGATGCACCGTGCGGATGGAAATCATTCCCGCCTGCTCGACGCGCCTACCATGTGTCACACCGTGCACCACCAGGCCATCCTTGGTCCGGATGGCAACGGTGCCCCGGTCAGCGTCGCTTGCCACGACGTCGCCGGCGACGAGGTTGGCCGAGCCGACGAAGTCAGCGACAAATGCGGTCCTCGGGAAATCGTAGATGTCGGCCGGTGTGCCGCTCTGCTCGACAGTGCCTGCCCGCATCACGATGACACGGTCGGACATCGCGAGTGCTTCCTCTAGGTCGTGCGTGACGTAGAGCGACGTCACGCCAAGTCGGCGCTGCAGCTCGCGCAGCTCGATCCTCATTTCGGATCTGAGCTTGGCATCGAGGTTCGATAACGGCTCGTCGAACAGAATCACTGACGGCGAGAACGCGACCGCGCGCGCTAGCGCAACGCGCTGCTGCTGTCCCCCTGACAAAGCTGAAGCATTGCGGTTGGCATACTGGCCCATCTTCACGAGATCGAGCGCGTGCTTCACCTTTTCGGCCAGGGCCGCGCCGCCTTCCTTGCGCACCCTGAGCCCGTAAGCGACGTTCTCGAATACCGTCATGTGCGGCCAGATGGCGTAGGATTGGAACACCATCGACATGCCGCGCTGCTCGGTTCTCAAATTAATGCCGGCTGCTCGGTCGTAGACCGGTCGGCCGCCGATCCGGATGGCGCCCGATGTCGGCGTCTCTAATCCTGCCACGGCACGCAACGTCGACGTCTTCCCGCAGCCCGAGGGACCGAGAAGAGTCAGCTGGTCGCCACCGGCAGCTGCGAAGCTCACATTCTCGACCGCTGTGACGCCACCGTAGCGAATGCGCAGGTTCTCGACCTCGATGGTCGGAGCCGCCTTGGGCATCGTTATCGTCATTGCGCCGAGGCCCCGTGATGCGCCAATCGGCGCGTAAACAGTCCGAATACGACCATCGTCGCGGTGATGACGACAGTCTGGATGAGGGCCATCGCCGCGGTTAGCTCGGAGCTCGACGAGAACCAAGCCTCCACAATCGCCGGCGTCATGACCTTGCTGTCAGGTCCCATCAGCAGAATGGACGCGCCAAGCTCCCGCACACTTGCCACGAAAATCAGCAGCCACGCAGCCAGCAGCCCAGGGCGCAACAGCGGTGCGGTTATGGTGCGCATCCGGTACCACCACGACGCCCCACAGACCTGGCCGCACTCATCGAGGCTCTTGTCGAGCTGCAGAACGACGCCCGAGATGGTGCGCACGCCGAGCGGCATGAACACGGTCAGGTACGCGATCAACAGCACCCAAAAGGTCCCGTAGATCGGCAAAGGAAAAACTAGCCAGGCCCACATCATGCCGAAGCCGAAGACGATACGCGGCACCGCCTGCGGAAACATGGCGAGATATTCGAGCGCACCGCGCCCGGGCAGCCGACTGCGCAGAATGATCCACGACAGCAACCCCGTCATGATCACCCCGAGCGTTGCTGTTACGAGTGCGAGCATGACGCTGTTGAGCATCGCCGTGCGCACAGCGTTGATGGACAACGCCTGCCTGAAGTGGTCGAGCGTGAAATTGGATGTCGCCGGGAAGGCGACCGCGAGCTTTTGCACAGCGGCGAAGAGAAGCGTCGCCACTGGCAGGACGGCGGAGGCCAGCACGTACAGGACCACCACGCCGAACAGCACCCAGCGTAGCGGTCCCATGTCCATGACGCGCGGCCGAAACGCCTTGCCGCTTACCGTCACAAAGCTGTTGCGCGAGGTCAGCCAGCGGTAGAGCCAGAGCATCGCGAACATCACGGCGAACAGCGACGCCCCCATGGCGGCGGCAAGCCCAATGCGGGGCGGATACTGCGACACAAAGTGGTAGATGGCCGTGGTGATCACGTAGAAGCGCGCGGGCGTGCCGAGCACGAGCGCGACGGAGAACGATCCCAGCATCTCCGCGAACACAAAAATCGCTGCCCCAAGCACGCCAGGCGCAACTAGCGGCAGCGTGATCCGCCACATCGTTCGCCATCGGCTGCCACCCATGACCGCTGAAGCCTCCTCCAGGGCAGGATCCATGGACTGCATAACAGCGCTGATCATGACGTAGGCGACCGAGCCTTCGAACAGCGCCATTACCCATGCGATGCCCATCGGCGACGTGATGTCGATCAGGGCCTCGGTGCCTACGAACTTGCGCCAGATCTGATTGACAAAGCCGCTCTCCGGCGCCCCGAGGAGGCTCCACGCAAGTGCGCCGAGCAGCGGCGTGACGTAGTAGGGCACGGTCATCAGTTGATCGAGCGCGCGCTTGAAGGGCACGTTGGTGCGCGTAAGGATCCAGGCGCTGACGAAGCCGAACATCAGCGCCAGCAGGGTGGCCGCGCAGGTCACGACCAACGTGTTCCATAGCACCATCGGGTAGTCGAGTAGCTTGGCGAAGTTCGCAATGCCGTAAGCAGTGGGCGGGCGTGTGTCAGGAAGCCCGATGTCGAGTGCCGCCTGAACCAGGTAGAACATCGGATAGAGCACGAGCACTGCGGCCATGGCGACGGTCGTCGCCATGGCCACCGTCTCCACTATCCGCTTGCGCGCGCTAGTATCGGCGAGATCGAGGTGCGCATCTCTGCCCACGACTGTCGACGCCATAGCGTCACAGACCGAGCATCGCGTTCCATTCCTTGTTGAAGGCGTCGCGCGAGGCGATGAAGGCGTCCATCTCCTTGGTGGGGGACAGCAGCTTGTAGTCGGCGAGACGCTTGCCACCCGGCATCGGTGGCGCGTCCTTCCGCACGGAACCGTAATATAGGTACGGGTTGCTCTGTTGGTGATTCTGCCCGCGCAGCGACATCTGCCAGTCGATGAACAGGCGTGCCGCCTCCGGGCTCGAACCACGGTCCGCGACGCCGCACAACAGCGGGCTCGCCGGAAGGCCGTCGGCGGGTGCTACGAACTCCACCGGCGCACCTTTGTCCTTGACGAGCAGGTAGCCCGCGTACTCGGCCAACACGCAGATGCGGTCGTCGCCCTTGGCTAGGCGCTCGAACTGCTGAGCGCGCGAATCGAACCCGCGCGGTTTCAGCTTCGCGAACTCGCCCCAGAACTTGTCGCCATAGAGCTTGCGCAATTCGTACCATTGCACGAATTGGGTGCCCGAGTTTGACATCTTGACGTTGGCGCCATTGGCCCAGACTGGCTTGAGGATATCCTTCCATTCCTTCGGCGCGTCCTCGGGCTTAACCTTCTCGGCGTTGTAGGCAAGGCCGACAAATGTCACTCCGACCCAGAAGTAGTCGCCGACCGGTTCGCTCAGGTGCTCCGCCGCGTAGAACTCGCTCTGAGGAGAAACATAGCGGGAATAACCGCCGCGCTTTTGGAAATCGAGGGCGGTGGCTGGCTCCGAGAACTGGATCACGTCGGCGCCGAACTTGTTGGCGGAGCGCTCAGCGATTGTCCGCGTGAACAGCGTGCTGTTCTGCGCGCGGACGTACTTGCCCTTGATCTTGGGGAAGTCCTTGTTGAACGCGTCGAGTATCCCGGCAATCGCCGGCTCGCTGTCGTGGCTGTAGAAAGTGAATTCCCCTTCCGCCTCAGCCTTGGCGATATCGGCAGCGGTGTTGAAGTCGTGCACCTTGGTCACTGGCCTCCCCTGAGCGGCAAGCCGGTCGCTCATAAGCGCGCTGGCAAGAGGCATGGCGGCCACGGAAAGACCGCCTTTGAGCAAGCTGCGGCGGGTCGAGTGCTTAAGCATGGCGTTTCTCCCTGATGTTATTTCGTTTTTGAATTCTTACTAAGCTGGCGGCCCAATCGTCCGCCATCAGCACGGGTCCTTCCCGATCAAAGCGGCAAAGTCGCTCCCCAACCTTGGCGCAGCGATTGGCTGACCGCCGTGGTCCATTCCATGCATTCAGTCGGCGGCCGGTACTGAGTGGTCCAGTTCGAATGTTAGTTTAGCTCCGGGCTCGACGCCATGCCCGGCTGAACAACTGGCGAGGCCGGCCATCCCACGATCTCCGGAGCCGGTGGTTTGTAGCCGAGCAAACAATGCGACCGCACACGATTGTAGTGCTGGTGCCAGCACTTGATGTTAGCGCGCCAGCACTAGCCGCCAACTCTTCCAGCATTCCTGATCTATTTCGTCTGAATTACGACGTAGATGTCCTCGATCGTCACGGGGAAGGTTTCCGCAACGTAGGGACCCTCGACGAGCGTGGCACCCAGCTCGGCCGACACCGTGTAGTTCATCAGCCGTAGCCGCTTGGGGTCGCACCAAGACCGGCCCGTGCGCACATCGAACTCCCAGCCATGCCATGGGCACCGCAAAATCTCGCCGCGGCCGCTGATAGACGTACTTGCCGGGCTCCGGCGACGACACCACGCCCGACAGCGTGCCGCGCGACAAACTTCCGCCCTTGTGCGGGCATCTGTCGGACAGCGCGAATAGCTCGTCGTTCACGTTGAGCACGACAATGTCGCGCCCGGCCACGTGCACGAGCCTGCGCGTGCCCGCCGGAATGTCTGAAAGCCTGGCAACGACGTGCCTCGGCATCAGCCTAGCCGGTACACGGAGCGCGCGTTTCGCGTAAGAACTTGCTCGAAGCGCTCGCGCGGTGTACCGGCCGGAAAGGTACGGAAGGGATCGTCGAAATCCCAGTGCGGATAGTCGGACGCGAACAGGATGCGGTCCCAGCCGATCCATTCGAGGGTGTCAAACAGGTGGCGACGGTTATCTGGTTCCTCCATCGGTTGTGAGGTTACCCAGATGTGCTCGCGGATGTACTCCGACGGCCGCCGTTTCAGGTGCGGAACCTCGCTGCGATTGCGTTCGAACAGCTTGTCCAGCCGCCACGTCAGCGCCGGCAACCAGCCGAAGCCGCCCTCGACGATCACCACCTTCAGGCGCGGAAATCGTTCGAACACACCCTCGATGACCAAACTCGTGACCACCGTCTGGCACGAGGTAGAGTGTCCGGAGCTTTCCTCGACGTAGTAGGAGGGCCAGCCAACGCCCGTAAAGGGATGGCCGCTGGAGCCGAACACGTGCAGCGCCACAGGAAGAGCATGGCGCTCAGCAGCCGCGTAGATCGGCCAATAGCGCCGATTTCCCGCCGGCTCGCCCGTCCGCGTCAGCATGAAGACCTGTGCGTATGCGGGATCGTCGACGCACCGCTCGATCTCGCGTACAGAGGCCTCGGCGTCCTCGTAGGGCACCACGATACCGGCCTTCAGCCGCGGTTCGGGTCGTGCAAAGAAATCGCGCTGCCAGTCGTTAACGGCTGATGTCATGGCCGCGGAGAAAGCCACATTTATCTCGCTCTGGCCACTCATCCCGAGCGGGCCAAGCATGCCGTACTCGACGCCGTAGGCATCGAGATACTGCGACCGGATCAGGTCCAAGTTCGAGCCCGGAGGGCTCCCATCATCCGGCCAAGCGTCGCGCCGGCAGGCACGCGGTGCCGATTTCGGATAGGGCTCGATCTGCATGCCGCTGCGCTTGCGCGAGCCATATGTCTGCAGATGTTCCCACCAATCCGCCGACAGATAGGGCTTCAGATCGCCGATCGAGCGGAGTGCAGGGTGCACGTCGCCGTCTATGATCTTGAACCGAATCTCCGCGGTCGCAGGACCCTCGCGGTTGCCTTCGACATCAGCCGTCAGGGGTGCATCGAGCATCATGCGGGCCTCGCCAAGCGAGAATAGGTCGCACGCGGGTTGTCGACCAGGATCTTCTGCCGCAAGCCAGGCGCAATTCCCGCAGGCAGCATTTCGTCCCCCTCATACTGCCAATGCGGGAAGTCGCTTGCGAACAGCAGCATTTCATCGGACTGCAGTTGATCCATCACGCGCCCAATTTGCTCTGCTCCGTCTGGTCCGTCAAAGGGCTGGATGGTCAGGCGCACATGATCGCGCACGAACTCCTCCGGCGAGCGGTCTACCCAGGGCACCTCGTTGCGTACCCCGCGCCACGACTTGGACAGCCGCCACAGATACGGCGGCAGCCAGGTAACCCCAGATTCGATCAGCACGACCTTGAGCTTGGGGAACTTCACGAACACTCCTTCGCAGATCAGGCTGCCGAGCTGAGTATGAAACCCGACCGACTGGGCGGCGTAGTCCTCCAACTGATAGGTTGGCCATCCCGAGCCCGTAACGGCGTGGTGATAGCTGCTGCCGGCATGGATTCCGACCGCGAAGCCATGCCGCTCGGCCGCCGCGTAGATCGGCCAGTATCGCGACTTGCCGAGCGGATGCTCGCCCATGGCCAGCAGCAGCACCTGCACGAAGCGCGGATCGCCGGCGCGACGCTCGATCTCCTCAACCGAGCGCTCGGCAGATTGGATGGGCAGCACGACCGAGCCCTTGAGCCGCGCATCCTTGCTGAGCCACTCGGCGGCCAGCCAGTCATTCAGGGCACGCGCGAACGCGGCCCCCAGGTTCTCGTCGCGAAACAGCTGCACGGGAAACAAGCTGTTGCAGACCGCGTGCGCGAACTGATGCCGATCAAGGGTTGCTTGCGCCGCCGAGGCCGGGTCTGCATCGGCCCGGCTCCGGCGCCAATCCGGCCGCATGGTCAGCGGTGCGCCTGCGGGATATGCGATTGACTGCCATGAATCGATGCCGCGCAACTCCACGGTTTCGCGCCAGTAGTCGTCCATATAGCGAGCAAGTTCCGCTGGCGTCGGCAGTCGCGGATGCATGTCGCAGTCGATTGCATTCCGAAAGTCGTCGCTCAGAACCTGTCCTCCGCAGACTTTACCCTGCACGCCTCCGACGACAAAATGTGCGCGCTCGCCGCAGGTCGGTCAAGGTTGTAAAGAAGAAGAAACTCGCACGTCGGTCAGCTAGGCTGAGACCTTGCTTCTGCGGTGTTATGTTGTCGTGAACATTTGCCGCCCGCCCGCACGCGGCGACCGTCGTCATCGAGAGGCGAACCAGCTGTGGATGGATAGCGCATGGGAGATTTGCACTTCCGAGCCCAGTCACCAGACTCCAGTCACCAGACTAATGGTCAGGTCCGCAGCAAGTCTCGTTCGAAGCAGCCTCCCGAATTGGACGTACCGCCCTGCCGCCAATCGACGCGCCCTGGCCGGGTCATAGTCTCACCTAACGCAACCTGCCGACGATCTTTTTTGGCTTACCGGATCACACCGGCGATGTCGACGCATCGGTCGATGGATAATTTCAAACGGGCTTAAAGCTTCGGTCCAGCGATACGTCGATCAGGAAAGGATCCGGGCGGTGAAGCGCGCTGCTCAGAAGCTCGCGCACCTCATCGAGTGTCCCGGCGCGGTTTCCTTTTACTCCAAGCGACGCAGCCAAACCCACAAAGTCGATCGTCGGCTCGACAAGATCCATGGCCGGGTAGTGATCGGCCTGGGCCGCGTATTCGCGCATGGCATTCATGCGCTGCTTGAGAATGCGATACGAGGTGTTGTTCAGAATGACGAAAACCAGCGTGCCTACTCTGCAATGCGCAGCAGTCCAAAGCGCCTGCATCGTGTACATGGAGCTACCGTCGCCGATCAAGGCCACGACGGGGCGCTCCGGCAAAGCCAGCTTGACGCCGACGGCTGCGGGCAAACCCCAGCCGATACCGCCACCACGCATTCCAAACCAACTCTTGGAATCTAGCGACGGGATAAGATTGCGCATGCGGTCGGCGGATGAGAGCGCTTCCTCGACTACCACGGCGTTGTTGGGCAACAAGTCGCCGATCGTCTTCATCAGCGCCAGAGCCCGGATCGGGCTCTTGTTGCCAAGATCTTCGGCTTCGCGCCGGACCGCTGCGAGCTTGTCCGCGGTATTTCTCGCCACCGCGTCGCGCCGCCTCAGGGCATGCTCCGTTCCTTCCCGACCGAGCAGTTGGCGCACCCGGTCCGTCAGTTCGGGCAGTGTGACTTTGGGCTCGCCCAGCATGGCGATGTCGGCCGGCTGGTTCTTGCCGAGTTCCCAGGCATCCGTGTCGAGGTGGACGATCTTCACCCCGGTGGGTACAGGATCGACGTTGGTCGGCAGTGATTGTGTGAAGAGATCTCCGCCGATCGAGAACAACACGTCGTGCTGTTTCAAGATCTCGCGGATTTGAGTTGAAAGACGCTGCATGTGCCCCTGGAACAACGGATGCGTCGACGGGAACGTTGCCCGGCTGGCAATGCCCTCGGCCCACACGGGTGCGCCAAGCAGGTCGGCTAGTTCCGCCACCTCAGCAAGCGAATCCGACTGCGCCACCGCGTCGCCGGCTATGAGCACCGGGCTCTTCGCCGAGGCCAGCATCTGCGCGGCGCTCACGACGGCAGATGCGTCCGCGCGTATGCCAGCCGCTACTCTGGTCGGTATCCCGAGATCGATGTCCTCGCTCTCCTGGAGCACATCGACGGGGAGTGACAGAAACACGGGGCCCATCGGCGGGGCGAGCGCGGTCTTGGCGGCGCGGTGCACGGCGCGCGGCAGATCCTTGAGGCGGGTGACCTCGACTGACCATTTGACGAGCGGGCGGGCCATCACGGCGAGGTCGGCCCACAGGATCGGCTCCTGGAAGCTGAAGGCTTGGTCGTGCTGGCCGGCGGTGACGAGAATGGGTGAGGATGCCTTCTGCGCGTCGTAGAGCATGCCCATGGCGTTGCCCAGTCCGGGTGCCACGTGCACGTTGGCGACGGCCAGCTTGCCCGACGCCTGCGCGTATCCGTCGGCCATTGCCATGACAACGGCCTCGTTGAGACCCAGCGTGTAGCCGATGCCCGTTTCCACGGCGAGCGCGTCCATGAGCGGCAGCTCGGTCGTGCCGGGGTTGCCGAAGATCATGTCCACGCCCTCCTGGCGCAGCAACTCCAGGAACGCGCGTTTTCCCTGATAGCTCGGCATTAGGTCCGATCCTTTCGGCTAGTGGCCTGCGCTAGGACGGCAGGCGCGGCTCGATGGCCGGCATAGCATTCTGCTCCGGGCGAGCGCTGTAAAGCCGGTCGTGAGGATCGCCGCGCTTGGGTACCGTTCGGGCAATTGTTTTCTGGACACCAGAGACCAACCGGCCCAAACTTTTGCCATATCCACGCCGCTCCATCGGCTTCTTGCCGTGCAGGCGCGAAAAGATGGATCGGGAGGACCTGTTGGACGCTCGGGTGACGCAGGGCGCCGTTTCAGGGCGGGGCGGGCAAACGCCTCGCGACATCATTTCCGTGCGGCAGCTTTCTCTGCGCTACGGCCGTGGCGAAAGCGGCGTGCTGGCGCTAAGTGACATCAGTTTCTTGGTCGGCGAGGGTGAGTTCATCGCCGTCGTCGGCCCGTCCGGGTGCGGTAAGTCCACCCTGCTCAAGATTCTCGCCGGCCTGCTGCCCCAGACTGCGGGCGAGGCCAACCTCAAGGGATCGCCGATCGAGGGTCCGCGCCGCGACATCGGCGTGGTGTTCCAGTCGCCCGTGCTGTTCCCGTGGCGCAGCGTGCTCGGCAACGTGATGCTGCCGGCCGACGTGCAGCGCCTCGACAAGGATGAGATGAGAAAGCGCGCGCTTGACCTCATCAAGCTGGTCGGGCTGTCGGGTTTCGAGGATCGCTATCCGCGCGAGCTGTCGGGCGGCATGCAGCAGCGCGTCGGGCATCGTGCGCGCGCTTATCCACGACCCCGCCATCCTGCTGATGGACGAGCCGTTCGGCGCGCTCGACGCCATGACGCGCGAGTCCATGAACGTGGAGCTGCAGCGCATCTGGATGGAACGGCGCAAGACGGTGCTGTTCATCACCCACTCGACGGCGGAGGCCGTGTACCTCGCCGACCGCGTGATCGTCATGACACCGCGGCCGGGGAAGATCGGCGACGAGTTCGAGGTCGACCTGCCGCGGCCGCGCAAGCTCGACGTCATGAATACGGAAGCTTTCGGCGCCTATGTCAAACGCGTGCGTGCCGCGCTCAACCCCGGTGGCGGAGGAATAGACTGATGCGCCGTGGCCCCATCGCCTTCGTCCTGCGCCTGGTGTTTATCGCCCTGCTGCTTTGCGCGTGGGAATGGGCGGTTGGCTACTTCAGGACGCCAGCCTACATCTTGCCGGCGCCGACCGGCATCGCCTTCGCCATGTACAACGGCATCGCCAGCAATCTCTACGTCAGCCATATAGGCGCGACCATCAGCGAGACGTTGCTGGGTTTCGTGGTCGGCTGTGCGCTGGCCTTCATGCTCGGCACCGTTGTCGCGCTGTCGCGCACCGTCGAGTATTACCTCTATCCGATCATCGTCATGTTCCAGGCGATGCCGAAGGTGGCGCTTGTTCCGCTTATTCTCGTCTGGTTCGGACTTGGCCTGACCTCCAAGGTCATCAGCGCGGCACTCGTCGCCTTCTTCCCGCTGATGGTCAACACCATCGTCGGCCTACGCTCGGCGGACGAGGACCGCATCAACCTGATGCGCTCGCTTTCGGCGTCGCGCTGGCAGATCTTCCGCATGTTGCAGCTGCCGAACGCAATGCCCTACATCTTCGCCGGCCTGGAGATTGCCATGATCTTCGCGCTGATCGGCGCCATCGTCGCCGAATTCGTCAGCGCCGAAAGAGGTCTCGGCATGCTTATGCAGAGCATGAGCTTCACGATGGACGTGGCTGGCCAGTTCTCCATTCTGTTCATTCTTTCGATCCTGGGGCTGATCCTGAACGGCGTCGTCACCCTGGTGCGGCGGCGCGTGCTGTTCTGGGATACGTCGCGCGACGCCGACGCCAACGAAGCCAACGCAACAAAAGGAGGGGTATTGTGATGCAGCGGTTGATCAGTGGTGTCGTGCTGGCATGTGGGTTTCTGGCAACCGCCGCGTCGGCGATGGCGCAGACGGCGACCGTGCGCGTCGGTTGGTGCGCCAGGACGGTGAGTTCGGCGGCCGCGCCCTTCGCGATTGCGACCAAGATGGGCTGGTTCGAGAAGGCCGGCATCAAGGTCGACCTCGTGCCCCTGCCGGGCTCCACCGATTGCGTGAAGCTGGTTGCCACCAAGGAGCTGCAGGCCTCGCTGCCGTCGGCCGAGCCGCTGGCCATCATCCGTCCGCAGGGCGTAAAGGCGAAATTCTTCTACACGGCCTATCAGGGCAACATCTACGGCATCGCCGTGCCGGCCGACAGTACGGTCAAGTCAATCGCGGATCTCAAGGGCAAGAAGATCGGCGTGACGTCGATGGCATCTGCTGGCGTAATCGTTGCGCGGGCGCTCGCCAAGCAGGCCGGCATGGATCCCGACAAGGACATAACCATCATAGTAGCCGGCGAAAGCGCGCAGACTGCGGCGTTGCTGGGCAGCAAGCAGATCGAGGCGTTGTCGCAGTTCGACACGCAGTATGCTCTGACTGAGAATGCCGGCGCCAAACTACGCTTCCTCGACCACCCCGAAATCAAGAAATTCCCCTCCAACGGGTTCGTCGCGCTGGAAGACTACCTGAAGGACAACCGCAAGCAGGCCGTGGCGTTGGCGCAGGGCTACGCCATGGGGACGGTGTTCGCGATCGCCAACCCGGAGGCGGCGATCCGTATTCTTTGGGAGGTCTATCCGCAGACGAGGGCTACCGGGAAGGACGAGGCCACGGCGCTGCGCGACGATCTACTTACGCTGGAAGCGAGGGCCAAGAACTGGCGCTACGAGCCGGTAGACGGCAAGCGTTGGGGCGACAATGTCGAGACAAACTACCAGAGCTACATGGAATGGCTGTTGGCGCAGGGAGTGATCAAGGAAAAAACCAACGCCAGCGACATCATCACGAACGATCTGCTCGATGACATCAACAAGTTCGATCCGGCTGTGATTACCGCAGAGGCAAAGGCATACAAGGTGAAATGAATGGCGACGTGACTTGTTAGGTGCTTGCCGTCACGGGGAACCGCTGGGTCAACTGATGTATGGACACACGCAACGCGGCTCCCATGCCTGGCGCAGAGCGGACCAAACGACCGCATCAAGTGGGCTGCACAACGGAACGGTTAAGCTGCCAATTTAGCCAGCGCCGCTCCAACATTCAGCGCGGTGGAATCTGGATCAGATCGGCAAGTTGATCCTTCGTGAGCTGGGAGGTGGTGAATTTCAGCTCCACCGCATCCTTCACAATCGTATCGAGACCCACGATGTTGTCGGGGTTGATGGCCTCAGCGCGGGAAGAACTCATCGCGTGTCCGTTTTGCCTTAGCCTCCGGTATGTTGAGCCAATCTGCATAGGCCTTCAGACATTTCTCGTCCTGGTACATGCAGTCGATCGTCTCGCGATACGCCTTCATGTAGCGCGCGATGGTTTCCTTGTTTGTCTTGTGCTGTAGTCGGCGTGGGCAATGTTTAGGCGCACGGTTTGGCCCCTGAACACCTCGGCATCATTGCCTGTGGCGATGACGCGAATTTCGTTCTTGTCGAGCTGATCCAACCCAAAGGGCGGCGCGGCCCAACCGACATCGATCTGCCCGGACATCACGGCCGTCAGGTTTATCGCGGGCCCGCCCACCGCGGTCGGCTTGGCATTGAGATTGTACTGCTTCATGAACGCCGTCACGATGCCATGTGTCGAGGAGCCACTCGTGGAGTAGGCCAGGGTCTTTCCGTCGGTGTCCTTGAGAGACTTGATCGGCAAATCGGCCCTCACGTACCAATAGAGATCGCGTGCACCCGTCGTTTCGGCGCTGATGATGCGCACCGGTGCGCCTTTCGAATATGCTCCGAGAACGCCCATAACCCCCGCAGCAATGCCGATATTGACGCTGCCCGCAATGACCGCTTGTTGTGTCTCGCCTGCACCCTGTGTGTAGACGATCTCGAGTGCGAGGCCGTGCTTCTTGAAGATGCCGACCCGCTGGCCAACCTCTGAGACGGACGTGTCCCAGTTTCCGCGTTGACCGACGGCGAGTTTGATCGTTTCGTCGGCCGAGGCGTCGGTCGCGGCCAGCGCTAGCGCGAGCGCGCCAGCCCAAAGGTTCCTACTCATCTGCTCCTCCCCTTATTGCGTTGATATGGTCGCTGGTCGCTTACCGCGATCGGATGGCTCATCGTTGCCACGTCCGAGATTGCGCCAGTCAGTTGATTTCTCTACCACGCCTTCAAACGAACTGATCGACGCGTGCGGAGTGCGCGGCTCGGTTGTTCCGATCGCGGGGTTGCCGTCGCGAACCGCGCCAGCTGCCTCGACCATCATCCGCCGAAACGCATTCACTGCAATGTCGCTGATACCGACGCGCTCCTGGCTCCGATCGCTGATGGGCCCCATCGATTCCCACATGGCAATATCCTGGTTAGGGATGCCCTTGATGCCGGTGAAGTTGCCGGCTTTCATTGCCGCGCGATCCTGCTGATAGAGGTTTTCGGCAGTTCGGATACTGTTGAAGTGGCCGTCTACGTCCTTGCCCCATTCTAAGACGTTGAATTTGCGCCAAGCCTTCGAATCGATGCCCGGCTTGTCCGGCCCGTTCCAGGCAATGAAGTAGAACATCGTGGTGTGGTCGTCCTCTGGAGTGAGCAACGTGGCAACGTTGTGGACATTGTTTGGCGGGATGAGCGCGGTGAACGGTGCGATATAGACCGTGGTGCGAACGTAGTCGTGCGTGGCGTCGTTCATGATCGGGCGGCGGATCGCCGCGTAGCGAAATCCGTAGTTCGTACGCTCGACCTGAAATCGCGGGGCTTTATCGGTCGATGGTCGGAGCCAATTGGCGTCGGTGGCCTTTGCGCCGTCCACTTGCGCCGGCACCATGTCGGAGGAATGGAGACTCGAGGAATGGGCCGAGTCGATCTGACCTTCCAGGACCTGCGCCCAGTTGCAGCGTACGCGCACCTTGGTCGCGCTCACCCGCGTCTGGAGGTGCGGCGCGAATGCCGGCGCTTGAAATTCCGTCATCTCGTTGGGCGGACCCATATAGCACCAGACGAAGCCGCCGGCCTCGCAGGTTGGATAAGCTTTTTGCTTCACGCGCGCTGGAAACGCGGTATCCGCCGGCTCCGAGGCCATTTCCAGCACGTTCCCTTCAACATCGAATTTCCAGCCGTGATAAAGGCATCGCAGGCCGCATTCCTCATTGCGTCCGTAGAGAAGCGACGCGCGCCGATGGGCGCAAAACTCACCCAGAACGCCAACCCGCCCCTTCGTGTCGCGGAAAACGATCAGCTGCTCGCCGAGCAAGCGCGCTCTGACCGGAGGTCCGTCGGGTTCGACTTCTTCGGAGAGACACGCCGCAATCCAATGCCGTCTCATGAGTTGTCCCATCGGAGCATTCCCTTCGACACGGCAGAGCAGGTCGTTCTCTTGGGGCGTCATGGCGCTTCTCCCGGGAAGGCGGCTTTGAGAATGCGCCGCCGTATATTATCTTAGATATCTAAGATTAGGGCGCGCGGATGTGCTTGTCGAGAGTGCGATGCACATGATTGGGGCACGAAAGCTGAAGCTCGGCGCGGCAGGGCTGGGTCGCGGATTTACGCTGATGCTTCCGACGCTCGCGCGCGATCCCCGTATCGTACTTACCGCCGCCGCCGATCCGCGGCCAGAGGCGCGGGCATTATTTGCCACTGAATTCAACGCGCAAACTTATGAGTCCGTCGAAGAGCTATGCCGCGACCCGAACGTAGAAGTCGTTTACGTGGCCACGCCGCACCAGGTTCATGCGGCGCACACCGCCGTTGCGACCGCGGGCGGCAAGCATGTGCTGGTCGAGAAGCCGATGGCGATTTCGCTCGCCGAGTGCCAGGCCATGATCTCGGCGGCACAAAAGGCGGGCGTACATCTGATCGTCGGCCACAGTCATTCATTCAATGCGCCAATCGCCCGCACACGGAAGCTAATTGACAGCGGTGAGTTCGGTGCTGTGCGGATGATCACGGCCATCAACTACACGGATTTCATGTGCCGACCGCGTCGACCCGAGGAACTCGATACTACGCAGGGCGGCGGGGTCATTTTCAGTCAGGCCGCGCATCAGATGGATATCGTCCGCCTGCTGGCTGGCAAGCGAGCCAAGAGCGTGCGCGCTGTTACCGGGGGGTGGGACGTCAATCGCCCGACAGAGGGAGCCTACGGCTGTTTGCTGACCTTCGAGGATGGCCTGTACGCGACGCTCATGTATTCCGGCTACGGGCAGTTCGATTCCGACGAACTGCAAGGCTGGATCGGCGAAATGGGGCGGAAGAAGCAGCCAGGGCTCCGCGCAACGCATCGGTTCGGTAGCGCCTCCGAGGAGGCGGCTTTCAAGCAGGCCGCAAACTACGGCGGAGCAAATTATCGGCCGCCTGTCGAGCCCGATGCGCATCAGAACTTCGGTACCGTAATCGTCAGCTGCGAGCATGCCGATCTCCGCCCGTTGCCCACTGGCGTGGCGATTTATCGGAATGGCGAAGTGCAGCTGGATGCGCTTCCGGCACCGCAGATTCCGCGCGTCGAGGTGATTGACGAGCTATACGACGCCGTCGTGAACGGCATCGCGCCGCATCATGACGGGCACTGGGCGATGGCAACGCTCGAAGTTTGCCTCGCAATGCTGAAATCGAGCCGCGAAGGCCGCGAGATAGGATTGTAGCCTCAGGATTGAACATCCATGACGCATCGCGCTTCCGACGCCCAACTCATCCTCCACCATTGGCGTGAGGCAGTCCCCAACGATCGCCTCGCGCACCTTATCAAGGACGCGACACGGGCGCTGGTGCGCGCGCTGCAGGTGCGGCTTGCGGACCACAAGGTTTCATTTGGCCACTGGGCGTTCCTGCGCATCCTATGGGAGCGCGATGGGTTCACGCAGCGCGAATTGAGCGAGCGTGCCGGAGTGATGGAGCCAACGACGTATGCGGCGCTGAAGTCGATGGAGCGGCTCGGCTATATCGTGCGACGCCGTATGAATGGCGACCGGAAGAAGGCGCATGTTTTTTTGACACCAAAAGGACGAGCGTTGAGAAACCGGCTGGTTCCGCTCGCCGAAGCAGTGAACAGCGTGGCGATACAAGGTCTCCGTGCAGTAGACGTGGACACGACACGCCGGGTGCTCTTGGCCATCATCGCCAATCTGGCGCAGGACGAGCAAGCCAGCGACAAGCCGATGCCGTCGACGCGCGCGCTGGCTCAGCTTCAACCTAGGCGCCGACCTCGCCGCAGGCGCGCCTGACTTGCATTCGCCTTTCCAAAATCTATGGCCGATAGACGCTGTAGATGATGATTTGGCTGGCTATCGTCGTTGTGGTCAGGGCTGCGTGCCCGGTCGACTATCAAAACGTCTGTTTGTGGGGGTGAACCTTCCGTCGCGAGAAAGCTGACGCATCGGGAAATGTTGACCCAAAGTCGACTTTCGTGCCGGTCCGCAACAACTGGCCCTGCCAATACTTGGCGGGCTCAACCGCCTTCGAACACGCGTTTGCGGGCATTCTCGATATGCTGGCGCATCGTACGCCGCGCCTCGGCCTCGTTGCGTGCGGCAATGGCTTCAAATACGAGGCGATGCTCCCTCTGTCCTCCAAGAATCCGCTGGCGCGGCTGGATCAGCGACAGATTGCGATTGAGCCGGATGCCGATTGAGATTTGCGAATGCAGGGCCGTGAGCGTCTCGGCGAAGAACCGGTTGCCCGTGGCTTCTGCAATGGCTCGGTGGAAGGCAATATCCTCTTCCACGCCGAGCGTGCCTCCTGTCAGGACATCGTCAAGCACGGCCAATGCATCCTTGATGCGGCGCAATCCTTCATCATCGTGATCGCGCGCGGCGAGTGCCGCAGCTTCGCCTTCGATGGCGATCCGGAAAACAAAACAGCGCTGAATGTCGGCGATACTCTCCAGAGGTGCAAATTCGTGGACGTTCTTGGCCGGGCAGCGGATGACGAACGAGCCCGCGCCCTGGCGCGATGCGATCAGGCCGTCCTCGCGCAGCCTGAGCAATGCCTCGCGCACGACCGGCCGGGACACGTCAAGCTGGCTTGCGAGCTTCATTTCCGGAGGCAGCCGCGAATTGACCGGAAAAATCCCGACGATGATCTGGCCGAGGATGTGATCGTAGACACGATCACTCAGCTTTCCAGTCACGGTTGATCGAATGACGTCGCTTGCAGGTATATCCGCCGCCATGCGCTCGCCCCTTGCCACTCCGGGGATCGGTTTGACAACATAACAAATTCCTAACAAGTAACGTCAGTCTGTTTGCTGCTGCATCGAACGTAATGGAGGCGACCCAGCGTGCAATTTCATCAAGTGCCGGGCACCAATGTCAGGCTCTCGCGGGCTGCGCTCGGGGGACACGAGTATCTGCCGAACGGCAATTCGCGCGGCTTCAACGAAGACTTCGCCAAGGCGATCACGCCGGGCCATTCGTTTCCGGGCTTTGGGGGCACCAAGCGCAAGGCCGTTCTGGCCGCAGCTTATGACCTCGGCATCAACTTCTTCGATGTGACGCTGGATGCCGAGAAGGAGGCGCTCGGGCGCAACCTCGCGGAGATGCCGCCGCCCTATGAGGTGTACGTTCAGACCCGACCGGAGGTGATGAACTACAGCTATGACCCGGGCAATCGCAAGATGACCGACCTGGCCCTGCTGCGGGCTGAGGTTGAGCGAATTCTCAAGATTTTGCGCCGCAAGCGGCTCGAGTTCCTCAACCTCGGCCCACTGCGGAGCGCAATCGACGGCGATCCTGATTTTGTGTCCAAGGTCGCGGCCAACGTGCGGGCCCTGCAGAAGGAAGGGCTGATCCTGTTTGCAGCGGCCGATACGTTCTCGGGGCAAGAGACCTACAAGGCGCTTATCGAAGGCGGTGCCTTCGCGACCTTGAACATCAACTTCAATATTGCCGACGACGAGCCGGAGCAGGAGGTGTTTCCTCTTGCCCGGAAAAGCAACATGCGCGTGGTCGTGCGGGAGGCATTCATCAAAGGCGTGCTGTTCAGGCTGGGTCGCGAGGCGGGCCTGCACGATGAGGCCCTGCTCGCGCGGGCTGCCATGAAGTGGATCGGGGCGCGACCCGGCGTCGACACTGTGATCGTCGGCGCCGATACGGACCAGCACTTGCGCGGCAACGTGAACGCGCTTTTGAGCCCCGTGCTCGACGAAGCCGAGAGGGGCGCCCTCGAAATGCTGCAGGCGCACCCGGCGTTCGCAGCGCTGAAGCAGCAGAAGCGCACCGAATTTGTCGGAGGTAAGGCGATCGGCCAGCGCGCGGCGCTCTAGGCCAGGGCCTCGCGAGCGCGCAATAGGCGCCCTCTTGAAGCATCGCTTGACAGCGGCGAGACAATTCGGAGAAGCTTGAATTTACAAATAATTGACAACTGCGCAGCCGCGCAGAGCCGGGAGGAATGAACAATGCGAACTTTCAGGACGGCGGTAGCTTGCCTGTTTGCGGCCTCGCTCGCGACAACGGCGTCGGCCGTTGTTTACGGCCAGGCTTCGGCGGAGCCTATCGCGTTGTCGGTGATCGACACGGGTGGTGATCTCGCCTCCACGCAGGTCATTCTTGAGAACTACAAGAAGGCCAATCCGGACAAGGTCAAAGAGATCAGGATACAGCGTGCCCCGGCTCCGGAGCTGCCGGCCAAGATCAAGGCGCAGCAGGATGCCGGCCGGCTCGATATCAATCTGGTTATGACGGGACAGGACGGCGGGTCGCTGCTCGCGCAGAACCAGCAGATAATCCAGATCCCGGACTATCAAAAGAGCTTCCCGCGCGACGCCCTCACCGAGGCGGGCAAGGCGCTGTATGACGAAGGCAAGGGCTATCTCATTCCGTCGGTCGGCAATGCCGGCGGTCCGGTCCTGATCTACAATCCTTCGAAGGTGCCGAACCCGCCGAAGACCGCTCAGGAACTGCTGGCGTGGGTCAAGGCGAACCCTGGCAAGTTCATGTACGCGCGGCCAGCCAACAGCGGGCCGGGACGTTCGATCCTGCAAGGGCTTTCCTTCATACTCGGCGATTCCAAGCCGCTCGATCCCGAGAAGGGTTGGGATAAGAACTGGGACTTCCTGAAGGAGCTCGGTAAGTCGGTTGAGTATTACCCGACGGGAACTGCCATCACGCTCAAGGAGTTCGCGCAAGGCCAGCGCTGGATGATCGCCGGCATCATGGAATGGGATATGAAGCCGCGCGCGCAGAGCGTCATCCCGCCGGACTCCAAGATCTCCATCATGGAGAACACCACCTTCGTCGTCGACGGCCACTATTGGTGCATTCCGAAGGGCGTGCCGCAAGATCAGGCCGATGTCATCCTCGACTTGATGAAGTTCATGTGGACGCCGGAGCAGCAGGTGCTGACCTGGAGCGCCTTCATCGGTCCCGTCGTAAAAGCCGCTACCATCGCGTCGGCGCCCAAGAACATCCAGGACGAGGTGAAGGAATTCTGGCGTCCAGAGTATGATCAGATCGGCGCCAAGTGGAAGGTCTCCCCGCCCCTTGGCGTGAAGGAGCTGAGCTACGCGATGGACCGCTGGGATCGCGAAATCGGCGCCGACCAGGTCAAGAAATAACAATCGGGACACGTAGGCGCGGGAATCCGCCCTCTGGGCGGATTCTCGCGGCGCCTTGCGCGAAGGTACGGGGGGACATGGCCCAGTCCATCAATAACTTGCGGGTATCAATCTCCAAGCGCTACGGCGGCAAGACCGTTCTCGACCGCCTGATGCTCGAGATCCGTGGGCGCGAGTTCGTCACCTTCCTTGGGCCCAGCGGATGCGGAAAATCAACCGCACTCGGCATCATCGCGGGTCTCATTCCGCCATCCGAATGCGAGATCTGGAACGACGATCAGCGTATTGACAGCATCCCGTCCGAGAAGCGCGGTTTTGGCATGGTGTTCCAGAACTATGCGCTGTTCCCACATTTGACCGTATTCGACAATGTCGCCTTCGGCCTCTCGCTGCAGCGGCGGCCTGCGGACGAGATCAAGAGGCGCGTCGAGGAGATGCTCGGCCTGGTGCGTCTCTCCGGATATGAGGACCGCTATCCCAGTCAGCTGTCCGGCGGCCAGCAGCAGCGAGTCGCCATCGCACGCGCTCTCGTGCTGCATCCGCGCCTGATGCTGTTCGACGAGCCGCTTTCCAACCTCGACGCCAAGTTGCGTATTGAAATGAGGGCAGAGATCAAGCAACTGCACGCGCGCCTCGGGTTGACCTCGATCTATGTCACGCACGACCAGGCCGAGGCCTTGTCGCTATCCGACCGCATCGTGGTACTGCGCGAGGGTATCCTGATGCAGGTCGGCACGCCGCAGGAAATCCATGACCGGCCAACGAACGTCTTCGTGGCCGACTTCATGGGGTTTCGGAATTTCTTCGATGTCGAGCTTGGCGGCTCCAGCGGAGGGGTGGTCGAAGGCAATGCCAAAGGGCTAACGCTGCGCGCGCGTGCACAGCAGGGTCTGTCTGGCGCGGCCGTCATGGCGATTCGTCCCGAGGATGTGCGCGTTGGAAAGACCACCGACGGCGTAAACTGCGTCCACGGCAGGGTCGAACTCGTCGAATATCTGGGCCGAGAGCAGGAGTCCGTTGTCTCGATCGACGGCGGACACCGCATCTGGATACGCTCGGCCGACAACCTTGCACCTGGCGACCAAATCGATCTGACGTTGCCGCCGGAAAAGCTTGTCCTGCTGCCACGCGGATGAAGGGGCAGAGCCATGGCACGGGCACGCACTGACGAACGCAGCGAACTCGACTGGGTGGCGATGCTCTGTCTAGCGCCGTCGCTGCTCTACGTCATCGCCATGTTCATCTACCCGTTCATGTACGGGGTCTATGTCAGTCTGCAGCCGTTGAAGGGCGATGCCTGGAGCATCAAGAACTACATCGCGTTCTTCTCCGATGCCTATCAGGTCGCGACCATCAAGACGACATTCCTGCTGGCACTGCCTACCACCGTCGTCGTGGTCCTGGTCGCGCTGTTCCTCGCCTACGGCATGCGGCGCGGTATCCGGCTGGAGCGCACCATCACGACCATCCTGGTGCTACCGATCTCGCTGGGAGTGATCTTCCTGTCGGAGGGGATCCTTGGCTTCTATGGCACCAATGGCTGGCTGAACCAGATGCTGCTTGGAGCGGGAATCATCCACGAGCCGCTCGAGCTGACACACAATTTCACCGGGGTCATCCTCTCCCTGTTCATGCAGAACTTCCCGTTCTGCTTCCTGATGCTGCTTGGCTACATCTCAGGAATTGATCCGAGTTTGGAAAGCTCGGCACGCATGCTCGGCGCCGGACCCTGGACGGTTTTCCGCCGGGTGATGCTGCCGCTGATCGCCCCGGGCTTGATCATCGCGTTCGCGCTCGTGTTCGTGCTGAGCTTTGCGGTGTTCCCATCCGCCGTCATGCTCGGCCAGCCCGCGGGCCTCACGCGCACGATCTCGATTGCGGCCTACCAGCAGGCGTTCGAGCAGTACGACATGTCGTATGCGTCCGCGATCGCCGTCATCATGGGGCTGTGCCAGCTGGCGGCCCTGATCGTCATCGTCGCGGTGCGCCGGCGCATGACGATTGCCACTACCATGGGCGTCGGAAAGCGGTGAAGGGCCTGGAGCAATGACACGCGGACGCCTCTGGAAGCTCGCGATCTACCTGTTTCTGCTCGGGTTCATCCTGAACCTGCTCGGCATCGTGTCGCACGTCGTTGTCAGCAGCTTCGCCAAGCGCTGGTTCGGCAAGCCGTTGCCGCCGGCTTTCACGACCGACTGGTTCACCTACGCGTGGACCAACTTCGAGCTCGGGCACGTGCTATTCATCACGGTGTTCATCGCGCTTGCCGTGGTGTTCATCGCGCTGGCGATCGGGTTTCCGGCCGCCTACATCCTGGCGCGACGCAATTTCAACGCCAAGCCGGTTCTGCTGCTGCTGTACTTCCTGCCGCTGCTCATTCCGCAGATGACCTACGGCATCCCGCTGGCAACCACCCTCTACAGGTTCGGCATTGGTGGCACGGTCCCAGGGGTCATTCTCGCGGTGCTGGTGCCGATGGTGCCGCTCGCCGTGTTCATTCTGCTGCCTTTCTTCGAGCAGATCAGCCTGAACCTCGAGTGGAGCGCCTCAATGCTGGGCGCCAGCCGGTTCCAGATTTTCCGGCGCATCCTCCTGCCGCTGATGGTGCCTGGTCTGCTCACCGCCGGCCTTCTTGTGCTCGTCAATACGATCTCGAATTTCGAGCTGGCCTTTCTGCTGGCGGGCGGCGGATCGCAAACGCTCGTCGTTGCCCTGTACTACAACGTATTCGCGGGTGGGGTGCGGCCGGTCTACTCGATCGATGCCATGGCCGTCATCTACATGTGCGTGGTGCTATCCGTGCTGCTGATAGCGTTGCGATACGTGCGCCCGACACAGATGGTGTTCAAGCTCGACCGCAGTTGAGCCGGTTCCTGTAGGCAGCATGCCGCCTCAATAGCTTGTTTGCCTAGGCAGTTGGCATGCTTCGACGTGCTGCACGATCTCGGCGATCCGGTAGGGTTCGCCGCACGCATCCACCGCTCTTCTCAAGCCCGACGGGACTTGGATGCTGATGGAGCCACTCGCTGGCGACGCGACGGAAGACAATCTCGGACCGGTCGGACGCGTCGCCAATGCGTTTTCGACTATGGCTTGCGTACCAGTGTCCCTTTCGCAAGAGGCGGGTATGGCGCTAGGCGCCCAGGCCGGACAGGCCCAACTCACCGAGGTCATCAAGGCTGGCGGCTTCAGGCAGGTTCGTCGCGCTGCTGCAACGCCGGTAAACATGGTCCTCGAAGCGAGGCCCTGATCGAAACCACGTCGGCTTGTGGCACAAAACGGACCAAAGGCGCGAGCGGCGACAATGTCTGTTTTCGAGGGCAAAGCGGACGTTGATCCAGGGCCGGCCCCTCGTCAGTTTCTGACGGCAAAGCGGACGTCGATCACACGACCACCCGAGGTGCGGTTGTTACCCACATCTGCCGAAGTACGCCCACGCAAGCGGCGGCAGCTTGGATCTCAAACTCGGACATGCGTTCACTTGGCTGCCGCGCCCTCGCTCACCACGATGAAGGGTGCCCAATAGGCGGGGTGGGCCTCGCCCGGCTCGCCGTTGTCGATGAGGGCCAGCATGGCTCGGCGCAGCGCCTCGGCGCGGCCAAGCTTGGCGTCGCGCGTGATGCCACCGACGGCGGAGGTGATGAGTTTCACGGTTGCGGCGGAGCCGACCGACCAGTGCGACACCAGCAGAGCCCGCGCCCGGCATACACACGGCATGTTTCGGGCTCGACTTGCCTTCACATAGTTACCGGCGCCGAACCGGCAACGGCACTGTTGACCCACAATGGACATGTGCACCGTGTAATGTCGGCGCGCTGCTTTGTCATGGCTGGCAATTTGTTGATCTCGACATCGCGGGCGACTATCGGCTCAGCACAGGCGGAGCACGCGAGGCGCGGCACCCCGCAGTCCTTGTGAGGCTTAGTCAGTTGCGCACCGCCCGGCCATTTGCTCCATTTTCGCTCCAGCCCTTAAAGGCCACCAATATCGGACAGAGATCGAGCCCTTTCTCACTCATGCGATCGCGGCCCTGACATATCGGGCCACTTCCGCGTGTGTGCCGAACCAGACGCCGGGCCGGCTCTTCATGTGCGCGATCAGCTCCTCCAAAATGAAAATGCGCGAGCGGTAGCCGGTCACATGCGGGTGCATGGTGAGCAGGAACAAACCGCCCTCTTCGTAAGCGCGGTCGAACTCGCGGCGGAATATATCGAGCACGGCAGGAGGCGGGGTATAGGGCCGCAAGGCCTGGAAGCGGACCATGTTGAAATAGACGGCGTCGTCCCGGATCCACTCCACCGGCAGCTCGACGATGCCGGTCGGCACACCTCGCTCGACCAGCTCGTAGGGGTCGTCGTCGGCCATCAGCGAGGAATTGTAGATCAGGCCGAGCTCGCGCTCGATCTTGAGTGTTGCCGGCGAAAAGTCCCAGGACGGCGTGCGCATGCCGACCGCGCGCACGCCCGTGATCCTTTCGATGGTGTCGGCTGCGCGCAGGTGCAGCTCTCGCTCGTCGGCCTCGGGCAGGCTCGAGTTGACCTCGTGAATCCAGCCGTGCAGTCCGATCTCGTGGCCGTCGGCAATCACCCGGCGCTGTTCGTCGGGGTGCAGCAGCGCCGCGACGGCCGGCACGAAGAACGTGGCGCGCACGTCGGCTTTCGACAGTGTCGCGAGGATGCGCGGGACGCCGACCCGGTTGCCGTATTGACCCCAGGACATGCGCCCGATCGACGTGCCGCCGTCGCGCAGCTCGTTGGTCTCGTGGTCGCTGTCGAACGACAGCGCAACCGCGCAGCGGGCCCCACCTGGCCAGCTCTCTGGTTTCAGCGATCGCCCCGCGCGCACCTGGTCGACACGCCGGCGCCATTCGTCCTCTGGCCACTGCCACGGTTCCATCGGCGGATCTCCTGGATGTTGCGCTTCATGCCGGTAACAGCGTCGCGACCGGCGGCGCGAGATGGCAAGCGACCCGCCGTGAAGCGGAGACAGCCTCTCGCAGCTCCGGCGGTTCTACCTTGCAACGGGCAACCGCGATCGGGCACCGGGGGTGGAAGTGGCATCCGGCAGGCGGCGACAGGGGCGAGGGCAATTCGCCCTGGATCGGCCGGAAGGTGACGCTCTCGTCATCAGCGAGCACTAGCTTCGGGACGCTGTCCAGCAGGCCCCGCGTGTAGGGATGGCCGGGGGTTCGATAGACAGATTGCGTCTCGCCGACCTCGACGATCCGGCCGAGATACATGATGGCTGTGCGATCGGCGACGTGGCGCACGACGCCGAGATCATGGCTGATGAACAGCATGGTCAGCGTCAGCTCGCGGCGGAGTTTCAGGAACAGGTTGATGATCTGCGCCTGGATCGAAACGTCGAGCGAGGCAACCGGCTCATCGCAGATAAGAACGTCCGGCTGCATGGCGAGTGCGCGCGCGATCGCAACCCGCTGGCGCTGGCCGCCCGAGAACTGATGCGGGAAGCGGCTCGCGAAGCCCGGCTCCAGGCCGACGGCATCGAGCCACCGTCCGACATAGGATGCGGCCCCGACCCGGCTCGACCAGGCCATGTGCGATGGGACCCTCGGCGATCGTCTCACCGATGCGCATGCGCGGATCGAGCGATGCGAATGGGTCTTGGAACACCATTTGAACGCGGGTCGTGCGCTTCGACGGTTTGCGGCCCGCGCTCATGACCGGCTCGCCTGCGACGCGGACCGCACCTGATGTCGGCGGCATGATGCCGGCGATGATGCGGCCGAGCGTCGACTTCCCGCAACCTGACTCGCCGACGAGCCCCAACACCTCGCCCTCGTCGATCGCCGAGCGATAGTCTATCGACGGCATGCACCGAGCGCGTTTCGACGGCGCTACCCAGTCCCGCCGCAATCCGCTCGCCCACGGACAGCCACGGCGTGAACAGTTTCGATACGTCCGCGACCTCGACGAAGGAGCTCACGCGGCAATCTCCGCGGCCAGCGGATGATGACAGCGGTAAGCCCGCACGCCGATCCGCTCGAGTGGCGGCGCTGCAATGCACGTCTCGGTCGCCCGCGGACAGCGCGACCGGAACGCACAGCCCTCGGGCAGCCGCAGCAGTGAGGGCGTCGAACCCGGGATCTGCGCAAGGTCGCGCCCCGGCTCGCTGCGCGAGGGGAGCGAGTTGAGCAGCCCCCGCGTGTAGGGATGGAACGGCGAACGCAGCACGGCGGCCGTCGGCCCTTCCTCGATGATCCGGCCCGCGTACATTACGAGCACGCGGCTGGCGAGCGAGGACACCGTCGCCAGATCGTGGCTGATCCAGATCAAGGCGGTGCCGAGGTCGCGGACAAGCGACTTCATCTCGGTCAGGATCTGGGCCTGGATCGAGACATCGAGCGCCGTCGTCGGCTCGTCGCAGACGATCACGTCGGGGCGATGCAGGAGCGCGATGGCGATGGCGACGCGCTGGCGCATGCCGCCGGAGAACTCGTGCGGGTAGGCGTCGAGGCGGCGATGCGCGTCCGGGATGCCGACACGACCGAGTGCCACGACCGACCGGTCGCGAGCCGCCGCGGCGCCGGCGCTCTCATGGGCGAGAATCGCGAGTTGCATCTGGCGGCCGATAGTCAGCACCGGGTTCAACGTTGTCATCGGGTCCTGGAACACCATGGCAATTTTCCGGCCCCGCAACGTGCGCAGTCCACGCGGGCGCCAGCCCGACCAGTTCCTGACCGGCGAGCTTCACGGAACCCCCGACGATGCGGCCGGGCGGATCGACGAGGCCCAAGAATGGAGAAGCCGGTCACGCGTCTTGCCGGATCCGGACTCTCCGACCAGGCCGACGACCTCGCCTTGCGCCAGGTCGAACGAGACGCCGTCGACGGCTTTCAGGACGCCAGCCCTTGTCGTGAAATGCGTCGCAAGATCTCGCACCTCGAGCGCTGGCCGGCTCATCGCTTGAGCCTCGGGTTGAGCTGATCGCGTACCTGGTCACCGACGAGATTGATCGCAACGATCAGCACGATCAGCGCGATGCCGGGATAGATCGAGATCCAGTAGCGGCCCGACAGCATGTACTGGAAGCCGTTGGCGATCAGCATGCCGAGCGACGGCTCGGTCGGCGGCAGGCCAAGACCCAGGAACGACAACGTTGCCTCGAGCGCGATCGCGTTGGCGATCTGCACCGTCGCCACGACGATCAGCGGCGGCAGGGAGTTCGGCAGAATGTGGCGCAACAGTACGGTACGGGCAGGCAGCGGTGTCGAAAGCGCCGCCTCGACGTAGTCCTTGCCCCGCTCGGCCGATGCCGCCCCGTGCGCGGTGCGCGCAAAGTAGGCGTATTGCGCCGTGACCAGCGCCGCGATCAGCGGCAGCATGCCCTTGCCGAGCAGCGCCGACAGCACCAGGGCCAGCAGGATTGCCGGAAACGAGAGCTGAAGATCGACGATGCGCATGATCACCGCTTCGCTGCGCCCGCGAAAATAGGCGGCGCTGGTGCCAATTGCGACGCCGACGCCGAACGCGATCGCGCCGGCAAGGATGCCGATCTGGATCGAGATGCGCAGCCCGTAGAGGATTGCGGACAGCAGATCCCGGCCCTGCGCGTCGGTGCCGAGCAGGTGGGTGTAGCCGTTGGAGCCGACGAACCCCGGCGGCCGCCGCGCGTCCATCAGGACGAGGTGGGCGAGATCATAGGGGTCCTGCGGCGCGATGAGCGGGGCCGCCACAGCCATACCGGAGATAATAACGACCACGACGAGCGCCGCGACCGCAATTGGGCTCTCGCAGAACTCGCTCCAGAAGCGCGCGAAGGGCGACGTGGCGTGCATCAGGACCTTCGCACGCGTAGACGCGGGTCGAGTGCCGGCATAGGCGATGTCGACCAGGAAATTGATCAGAATGAAGAGCAGGGCGACGAGCATCAGATAGGCGACCATCACCGGGCGGTCGAGAACACTGATCGAATCGATGATCAGCTTGCCGATGCCGGGCCAGGAGAAGATCGTCTCCGTGACGACGGCGAACGCCAGCGTCGAGCCGAACTCGAGGCCGAAGACGGTGACGAGCGGGATCGAAATCAGGCGCAGCACATGCTGCCTCAAGATCGTCCATTCGGACTCGCCGGCCGCCCTGGCGAACTTGACCGTGTCCGTCAGCATGACTTCGCGCGTGCCGGCGCGGGCGATCCGGATCAGCATGGCAAGCTTGAAGAGTGAAAGGTTGAGAGCGGGCAGCAGCAAATGGCTCAGTCCGTCGAGGGTGAGAAAGCTCCACGCGATCCCGCCTACGCATCACCGTTTCGCCCCGGCCACCCGCTGGCAGCCAGCCGAGCGATACAGCAAACGTGAAGATCAGCACGAGGCCGACCCAGAAGGTCGGCACCGAGAAGCCCAGGATCGACAGCCCCATGATGAGCTTGGAGAGCAGCCCGTGCGGTTTGTAGCCGGCATACATGCCAAGCGGGATGCCGAGCAGCGTTGCTCCCAGCACGGCTGCGACCGTCAGCTCGAGCGTCGCCGGGAGCCGCGAAAAGATCAGCTCCAGCACCGGCATATTGAACACGAATGAGCGGCCAAAATCGCCGCTGAACAGTCTGCCGACGAAGTGCAGGTACTGCGTCCACAGCGGCCGATCGAGCCCGTAGGCTTCGATCGTTTGTTGCCGAATTCTCTGGTCGGCGTCGGGGGAGATCAGGACGTCGATCGGGTTGCCAATCGCGTAAACACCAACAAACACGAGCACGGATATGACGGCCATCACGATCAGCGCTTGCAGCAGCCTCTCGATGACGAAACCCAACATCTCACCGCCCCCAAGATCGTGCGGCTCAGGCCCACCCGTCGGCAATCAGTGACCGCGTCTCGGCGACGGCCACCTCCCAGAGAGCAGCCGTGTCCTGGTCGCTGCGCTGGTAGAGTCCGCCATAGTTGCCATCGCCGAGCAACGCCTTCTTTGCGGCTGGGTCAAGTTGGATAAAGCGCACCTGATCCATCATCGGCTTTGCCTCGGCAGGCATGCGCGATGTTGCCGAGCCGCGTCCAGGGAAAATTCTCCATCCAGGAGGCATGCGAGGCCTTCGGGTCGATCGCCTGCACCTTTGCCCACGTTTTGGGCGCATTCCACCAGTTGTGCCACTTTACTTGGCAGCCGCGATGGGAACCGAGCCATTCCAGAACGGCACCATGCGCTGGCGTGTTGCCGCCATGACCGTTGACGATAACGATGCGCTTGAACCCGGAACGTGCGATGCCGTTCAGAACATCCGTGACGACCGCGCAAAGCGTCGAGAGCCTGAGTGTCACCGTTCCGGGATATTCGACAAAGTTTGGTGTCAGGCCATAGTTGATCACCGGGAAGACCGGCACGGCCAACGGCTCCGCGGCTTCAACGCTCACACGCTCGGACAGGATGGCATCGACCGCGAGGCTCAGATACGCGTGCTGCTCGGTCGAGCCGATCGGCAGCACGGCACGATCGTCCCCCGCGGCGTGATCGCGCACCTGCATCCAGTTCATGTCGGCGATGCGCATTGGCGGCTCGCTTCCTACCTTTGGTTCCAAACGGAACTACCTTGACGAAGACGCCATCGGCGCGTCAAGTTCCATCTGGAACCATCAAGCGGTGCTCCCGGCATGCGACAGCGGCTCAAACGTGACCGGGAGATAGCGGCGTCGCAAGCTCCGGCTTCCCAGGTGCCGTCGACAGATCTTCACCCGATGGTCGGCATCAAGCTTTGGCACAATCCATGCTGGCTATCGTTCCGAGCGAACTACATCGCGCATCATTTCAATCAACCGCTCTACGCTTGGATCGCGCAGCGCTACAAGATGACGGCACCCGAGCACGTGGTGCTTTATGCGGTCGGACTGAAGGACGGCATCAGGGCTGACGACATCGCCGAGTCCTCGGCGCGTCCAAAGAATACGTTGAGCCGCGCCGTCAACAGCTTGATCTCCAAGAAGCTTCTATTCCGCACGCAGGATCGCGCCGATCGCCGACGCCTCGGACTGCATCTGACACGGCTGGGACGCAGGATCGTCGAACAGACCGTGCCCGCATTCGTGGCTCAAGAACAGGCGATGGCGTCGGCCTTGACGCCGGCGGAACAGCACACACTGAACCGACTGCTTACCAAAGTCATTCTGAGGAAGGCCAATTGGCCAACCGTCGTTCAAAGGGAGACCGCGTCATGAAACGACCATTCGCGCTCGCCAGCGTTGCCCGGCCTCTTGTCCTGGCCGGTGTCATGAGCATCGCGGCGGCGGGCGCAGCCTCCGGGCAAACCCTGACGATCGGCGTCCGCGGCGGGCCCGACTCGATCGACCCGCACTTCACCGCCACCGGCACTCACGCGGAAGCGCTCAAGCACATCTTCGACACGCTGGTCTGGTCAGGCGACGGTCTCGAGCTCGAGCCGCGGCTCGCCGAGAGCTGGAAAGCGATCGACCCGATCACGTGGGAGTTCAAGCTGCGCAAGGGCGTCAAGTTCCACGACGGCACGGACTTCACGGCTGAGGACGTGAAGTTCTCGATCGAGCGGATCCCGATGGTGGCTGGCCCCAACCCGACGACCATCTATGTGCGGCGCGTGAAGGAGACCAAGATCGTTGATCCCGCACACGATCCACGTTATCACCGACGGCCCCGCACCCAACCTGCCGAACGATTTCATTCGCCTCTTCATCGTATCGCACAAAGCCGCAGCCGGGCTGACGAAAGAAACGGCGAACGAAGCTTTCAATTCTGGCAAGGCCGCGCCCGGAACAGGTCCTTACAAGTTCGTTTCGTGGACGCCGAAGGCCGAATTCGTGGTCGACCGGTTCGACGGCTTCTGGGGCAGCAAGGAGCCGTGGGCGAAAGTTGTACGTAAGGAGATTCCGAACGACGCGGCCCGCGTCGCCCAGCTCAAGGCGGGCCAGCTCGACCTCATCACGCGCGTGCCGGCCTCGGATGTGGCGACGCTGGAGAAGGACGCCAAGCTGACGGTCGTCAAGGTCGACACGGTCTACGTCTTCAACCTAGAAATGGACGTGCGCGAGCAGCCGCCAGCCGGACAGATCACGGCCAAGGACGGTTCAGCGCTGCCGAAGAACCCCTTCCTCGACATCCGCGTGCGCGAAGCGATCGATCTCGCCATCGACCGCAAGGCACTCGCCGAGATTGCCATGGAGGGGCTCGGTAAGCCGACAAACCAGCTGGTTACGCCGTCTATCTTCGGTTTCAACAAGGCGCTGCCTGAACGCAAATACGACGTTGCCGCCGCCAAGAAGCTTATGGCGGATGCCGGCTATCCCAATGGCTTCAAGGTGACGTTCAGCTTCACGCAGGACCGGCTGCCCGGCGACAGCCAAGTCGGCACATCGATTGCGCAGATGCTGGCCGCCATCGGCATCGACGCCCGTACCAATGCTCAGCCGGCCGCCGTGTTCTTCCCGGCGCGGACGCGGGGCGAGCTGTCCATGTCGATGTCGGGCTGGGGCACGCTGACCGGCGAGGCGCACTATACGCTCTCGTCGATGGCCCACTCGAACGACAAGGACAAGAAGTTCGGCGCTTTCAATGTGCTGGGCTACAAGAACCCCGAGATGGACAAGCTGATCCAGGATGCGGCGGTGGAGATGGATGAAGGCCAAGCGCCGCGGCTTCCTCGAGCAGGCGAACGAGCTGATCCTCAAGGATCGTCAGCGCCTTCCCATCGTAGCGGTCGGCTCGGCGTGGGCGATGCAGAAGGGCAAGGTAACGATCAAGCCGCGCGTGGACGAGGACACGTTGGCCATGAATATCAGGCCGGTACAATAGACCTGGAGACCTTTCCCCACGCGACGATGGTGACCGGACGCGAACCTATCCTGATCTGGGGCGCGGGCGCGATCGGCGGCACGCTCGGGGCCTACTGGGCGCGCGCCGGAGTTCCGGTGCTGCTGGTCGACGTCGTCGCGGACCACGTCGCGGCGTGCCGTACCACGGGGCTCGAAATCACAGGCCCCATCGAAACGTTCAAAGTCGTTGTCCCGGCCGTCACGCCGGGCGAACTCGAGGGCTCGTTCCGGCGCATCGTACTCGCCGTAAAGGCGCACGCCACCGAGCCGGCGCTGGAACAGCTAGCACCGCACCTTGCGCCCGATGGCTTCGTGCTGTCGGCGCAAAACGGTCTCAACGAGATTGCTATTGCACGCCGTATCGGCAGCGCCCGCACCGTGGGCGCCTTCGTCAACTACGGCGTCGACTGGCTCGGGCCTGGACGCATCCTCTACGGCAACCGGGGCGCCGTGGTCGTCGGCGAGATCGACGGCAGCACTCGCGAACGCACACGCGAGATGTACGCGCTGCTGCAGGTGTTCGAACCTGATGCCGTCCTGACCGACAACATCTGGGGCTACCTGTGGGGCAAGCTCGCCTATGGCGCCATGCTGTTCGCCACCGCGCTGACGAACGACTCGATGGCCGACAACTTTGCCGACCCGCGGCGCATGCCGGTGTGGCTCACGCTCGGACGCGAGGTCATGGCTGTTGCCAAAGCCCGCGGCGTTACTCCTGTCGGCTTCGGCGATTTCGACCCAGCGGCATTTCTGCCCGGCGGCCACGACGACCGCCAGCGGGCGATCATTGGCTGGCTCGCTGAGTACACGAGCCGGACCGCGAAAACTCATTCCGGCATCTGGCGCGATCTCGCCGTGCGCCGGCGCAAAACCGAGGTTGATCCGCAGATCGGAATAATTGCGGCACTCGGCCGCGAGGCGGGCATTGCCACCCCGCGATCGATACGCTCGTCCAGTTGGTGCACGACGTTGAGGACGGCCGCCGGCCGCTGTCCTACGCAACCCTTGAGGTCCTGATCGACACATGCAGATCCGCTTCGATGGACAAGTCGCACTCGTAACCGGCGCGGCGCAGGGGATCGGCCGCGCCATCGCATTAGCGCTGGCTGAGGCGGGCGCGAAAGTGCACCTGGCCGATATCGCGCCAATCGCATGGGCCGAGGATAAGACGCCCCGATTCGAGTGCCACCAGGTAGACCTCGGCCGGCGCTCCGACGCCCACGATCTTGTCAGCAAGGTGGTCGCCAGAGATGGTCGTCTCGACGTTCTCGTGCAGGCTGCCGGTGGCGTGCGCGGTCAGGTTGGACGGCCGATCGAGGAGGTTGGCGAGGACGACTGGCGCGCAATCTTCGCGGCCAACATTGATGCCGCGTTCTGGCTGGCCCAGGCCGCGAGTGTACCGATGCGGGCCGCCAAATTTGGCCGTATCGTCAACGTCGCATCTGGCGCGGGTCTGCGGCCGAGCCTCACCGGCATTCAGGCCTATACGGCTGCGAAGCATGCGCTGGTCGGTCTGACGAAACAGCTCTCGCAGGATCTCGGTCCTCACGGCATCACGTGCAACGCCGTGGCGCCGGGCTTCGTGCGCTCCAATCCGACGACCGAGCGGCAATGGGACAGCTACGGAGCCGACGGGCAGACGCCGGCTCATCCAGTCGATCCATACGCGTCGCCTGGGTAGTGCCGAAGATATCGCCAACGCCGTAGTCTTCCTAGCCAGTGCACAGGCGGGCTGGATTTCCGGGCAAATCCTTTCCGTAGATGGTGGGCGATCGTGAGGGACGCCCAAGCGGACCTAGCATCAGTTTTTTCTTCTGTGGTCAGGACCGCTCAAATTTTCATGCGCGCATCCGTGCAAGCCCGTCTGTCAGAGCGGCTTCGAAGGGAGCACTCGCGGAAATTTATGAACCGCGGGAAGAGTTCATTGCGGGCTCTGGCACATCGCGGGCATCGATTGGAAGGAACGATGTCTGTTCTAGGGGTCAAAGCGGACGTGAATTGTAGTGCGGTAGAGAGGTCCGCTTCTAACCCGAACCTACTGTTGCCGCCGACAGGATGCGGCGGCAACTCTTGGCCTTACTACCGCAAGCATGCATATTGCGTGCGAATGCCCTTCATCCAGGCGGCCTCGCGCATGTCCAAGCTCTATGAAGCCCTCGCAGAAGCCTTCCTTGCGGAAGGTGTCGATACGCAGTTCGCCCTGATGGGTGACGGCAACATGCATTGGACCACTGCCTTCGCCCACCTACCTGGCGTGCAGACGATCCACGTGCGCCACGAGCACTGCGCCGTGGCCGCCGCGACGGCCTACTATTCCGCGACGGGCAAGATCGCAGCGGCATCGGTCACCTGCGGCCCGGGCCTTAGCCAGCTGATGACTGCGCTGCCCGCCGCGGCACGCGCACGGCTGCCTATGGTGGTGTTTGCCGGAGAGGCGCCGATCAACGCCAAGTTCTACAATCAGTACATCGACCAGGCGCCGTTGGTGACGGCGACCGGCGCGCATTACATAGCCGCGCATAGTGTGCCGCGGATGCTGGATCATGTGCGGGAGGCGTTCCACATAGCGAAATACGAGCGCCGGCCCGTCGTGCTGGGCATTCCCTATGACCTGCAGAAAGTGGAGCACACCTCCAACCAGCCGTACGAAACCTCGGCGATCTACTATCCCAAGGTCGGACGCATACACCCAGATCCGGTGATCGTTGCCGAAGCCGTCGAACGGCTGAAGGCGGCGAAGCGGCCGATCATCTTGGGCGGTCGCGGCGTGCTCCGTGCCGGCGCCAGGGAAGCCGTGCTGAAGCTCGCCGACCGTTGCGGCGCCGTGCTCGCCCACACTCTTCCTGCACGCGGCCTCTTTGACGACCACGAGTTTGCGATCGGCTGCGCTGGCAGCTACATCACGACGCTGGGCATGGAATTGTTCCAGTCCGCCGACGTCGTTCTCGCGGTGGGCACGAGCTTGTCCTACTACGTCGGCGGAGGGCACTACTTCGCCAAGGCCTGCACCATTCAGGTTGACGACGCCCCGCGCGGCCTGCGCGACGGCCAAAAGGCGGCCGACATCTACGTCAAGTCCGACGCACTCGTCGGCGTGGAGGCAATCCTCGTAGGCCTCGATAAGGTGCTGGGTTCGGGCAAACCGACGGCCGCCGAGATCCGCACGAAGGCGCTGGCACATCGCATCGCGACCGAGCCCGCCGATTCGATGCCGTTCGAGATTGAGCCGGGATTGCTTGATCCGCGCGAGGTAGTTCACGCCCTCGACGCCGTGATCCCCAAGGACTGGGACATCGTCAGCGGTTCCGGTCATCAAGCTTATTTCAACGCGCAGATGCGTGGCCGGCCCGCAGAGCGTTTCATGACGGTGCGCGAGTTTGGTGCGGTTGGAAACGGCCTTTCCTACGCCCTCGGCGTGGCGGCCGCCCGCAAGCAAGGCCCCGACGGCAAACTTGTGCTATTCGAGGGCGACGGCGGACTGCTGTTCCACATCCAGGAACTCGAGACGGTGCGCCGTTATGGCTTGCGCATGCTGATCTGCGTGATGAACGACGGAGGCTACGGTTCGGAGTTCCACAAGCTGCGCGCCGACGGCATCGACGACAGCCAAGCGATATTCGGCCGGCCCGCGTTCGAGAATATTGCACGGGGATTCGGTTTGCGCGGAGCCGAGATTCGCGACATCTCGGGGATTCCCAAGCTGTTCGCTAACTTCTGCGCACAGGGCGAGAGCGAGATCTGGAATATCCAGATTTCCGACAAGGTCACTGCGCCGGCCATTCGCCAGACCATAAAGCGCGGGCACGGCAAGATGTGAGGACCGGCAACCCTCAGTGACTGGTGTGCCAACAACCAGTGGAGTAACGACCGGCTGGCCAGCCAGCATGTGTTTCCTTGCCTCCAAGCGATGGCAGCCGGCAAATCAAGTCAAGGGCAGGCTCTCCAGCTATGGTCCACGCAAGGAGTGTCGGCTAAGACTGGTCCAAGGTAGGCGGAAACGTCGAGTTGTATGATGTCAGCGATAGTCGATCACGGAACCGAGAGAAGCGAGCACCCTCGACCGAGCCATTACAGACTACGACTTCCCGGACCGACCGCCGTGCCAGCGCGCGTCCGGGCTGCGATCGCCGAGCCGATGATCTCGCACCGCGGAACGGAATTCCGCGAGATATTGGCCGAGATCGCGCGACAGTTGCAGCCGATCTTCGGGACCAACAATGCACCACTGCTGTTCGGATGCAGCGGCACTGGAGTGATGGAAGCAGCACTCGTCAATGTGCTCCTTCCAGGCGAGAGCGTGTTGATCGTCAGCAACGGGCAGTGGGGCGAGCGCTTCGCGGCCATCGGCACTGCGATCGGTGCGCGTGTCGACACCATCGATGTGCCGTGGGGCGAAGACGTCGATCCTGGCGCCGTCGAGGCGCGGCTCAAGTCGCGCGACTATCGCGCGCTGGTCTACGTCCACAATGAAAGCTCGACAGGGGTACTTGGCAACCTCGCACCAGTTGGGCGTCTCGTCCGCAACCGCGACACTCTGCTTATCACCGACACCGTCAGCGGGCTCGGCGGCGTCGAGATGTTGCAGGACCAGTGGGGTGTGGATGTCGCCGTTTCGGCCTCGCAGAAGTGTCTGATGTGCCCGCCGGGGATAGGTATCGCGAGCGTCAGCGAAAAGGCCTGGCCAATCGTACGGCGTACCGGCGGCGCCGCGCGTTTCTATCTCGACTTTCGCCGTGCTTCGGATGCCTGGGCGAAGGGCGAGACCGCCTTTACGCCTCCAGTGTCCCTCATCCGGGGCCTGCACACTGCTCTGCAGATGATCCACGCCGAGGGCCTTGCCAACGTGCTGGCCCGCCATGCACGGCTGGCGAAATGCGCTTCGGGCAGGCGTCAACGCGCTTGGCCTGGCGACATTCCCTTCTGCCAAGCGTCTTTCGAACACCCTTTCCGTGTTTCGCGTACCTGAAGGCCAGGACGGCAAGAAAATCGTCAGGCGCCTCGCTGACAAGCACGGCACGATCATCGCGGGCGCGCGCAACAAGCTCGACGGCAAGGTCATACGCATCGGCACCATGGGCTGGATCGCGGACGGCGACATTTTGACTGACCTGTACCATCTCGAGGATGTCCTGGCCGAGCTAGGCCACCCATTCGAGCGCGGATCGGGCATTGCAGCCGCGTCGGCCGCTTTGGCCGATTGAGGCCTGCCCGTGCCTCCTCCATAATGAGCCAACGGGGGAGTGGGTGGGTCGGACAAGCGGGTCACGGCCTTTGCTGGAACGGGAGTGGATCGTGAAAATCAAACGATTTGGCGCGCTTGGCGTTGCACTGCTGGCGCTCGCGAGCGCTGTCCCTCAGCTCGAAGGTCGAGGCGCAGCAGAAGGTCGTCATCTACTCATCGAACGACGATACCTTGCACAAGCTGGTGTTCACGGCCTTCACGAAGGAGACCGGCATCGCCGTCGAGCCCATCTCGGCCGGCTCGGGTGTCGTTATGAAGCGCATCCAGACGGAAAAGGACAGGCCGGGCGGCGACATCGTCTGGGGTGTCAGCCGGTCGTTGCTCGACACCAACAAGCAGTACTTCTCCGCATACCTGTCGAAGAACCACGATGCCACGCCGGCCGAATACCGAGATCCAGGCAACCTCTGGATCGGCAACAATCTGCATCTTCTGGTAATCCTGCAGAACACCAAGGTGCTGCCCGAGGATCAAGGCCCAAAGACGTGGGCCGATCTTCTGGATCCCAAATGGAAGGGCAAGATCGCCTTTACAGATCCTGCCAACTCGGGCTCCGCGTATTCCACCGCTTACCATGCTCGTCGACCATTTCGGCGGTGGCGATGCGGGCTGGTCCAAGGTCAAAGAGCTGCTTGCCAACACCAAGGTGCTCAATCGTTCGTCGCTCGTATTCCAGGGCGTCGGCAACGGCGAATATCCGCTCGGCATCTCGCTCGAGTATGCCGGATATGTCTGGACTGCCGGCGGGGCGCCGGTGAAGACGATCTATCCGGCCGACGGCACGATCGCGCAGATGGAGGGCGTGGCCATCATCAAGGGTGGACCCAACCTGGATGCCGCCAAGGCGTTCGTCGACTACATCAACCGCAAAGACGTGCGCGAGATGATCATCAAGGACACGTTCCGCCGTCCCGCACGCCAGGACCTCGACCTCTCCAAGCTGCCGGGCAACATGCCGGCGCTGTCCAGCATCAAGCTGCTGCCCTACAAGGAGACGGCCTGGACCGATGCCCGCGCAGCGACGCTTGAGAAGATCAAGGACCTTGTCCAGGAAACCCGTTAGATCTCGGGGCCGGGGTTGAGCAAGATATCGATCGAGGGCGTGCGCCGATCGTTCGGATCGGTGCAAGCCGTTCGCAACATCACGCTCCAGATCGAAGACGGCGAGTTCTTCACGCTGCTCGGGCCTTCCGGCTGCGGCAAGACCACGCTGCTGCGCATGATCGCCGGGTTCACGGCGCTCGACACCGGCGCGATCCGCATCGGCGACAAGCGGGTCGACGTTTTGCCGCCGCATCGGCGCAACATCGGCATGGTTTTCCAGAATTATGCCATCTTCCCCAATCTGACGGTGGCCGGCAATGTCGCCTACGGTCTCAAAGCTCGCAAAGTCGGCAAATGCCGACATTGCCTCGCGCGTAGCCGATGCACTGGCACTTGTGCGGCTGCAAGGCTACGGCGAGCGTTGGCCGCACCAGCTCTCGGGCGGTCAGTTGCAGCGCGTCGCCATCGCCCGGGCGTTGGTCATACGGCCGGAGGTCCTGCTGCTCGACGAGCCGCTGTCCAACCTGGACGCGCGATTGCGCGTCGACATGCGTGGCGAGATCCGCGAATTGCAGCAGCGGCTGGGTATCACGACCGTCTACGTCACGCACGATCAGGAGGAGGCGCTAGCCGTGTCCCGCCGCATCGCCGTCATGCAGGCGGGAGAGATCGAGCAGCTCGACACGCCGGAGGCCATTTATCGCAAACCGACGAGCCTGTTCACCGCTCAGTTCATGGGGACCACCAATGTGCTGACCGGCATCGTGGGACCGCGCACGAGCGGTCCTGCGCGGGTTCGCGTCGGACCTGCCGAAGTGGAAGTCGCCGATCACGGTGTGCGTGAGGGCGAGACCGTCAGCGTGTGCATCCGCCCCGAGGCCCTGCATATCGTCGGCGACGGGGAGGCCGCGCCCGCGGGTATGGCGCAGCTTCAGGCAACGGTCGTCAATGTCGAGTTCATCGGCGCGCTGAGCCGCCTCGACGTCAAGCTGGCCAGCGGCGCGACACTCAAAGTTGCCGTGCTCGACGGTCCGGCGACGCTCGCGGGACCCGGTAGCTCGGTCAGGCTGGCCTACGATCCGGCCCGCGCCAGCGTGTTTCGCCAGGGCGTATCATGAGAGCGCTCGCCATCGCACCGCTCTCGCGATTGCCGGTGGGGCTGGGTGCGGCAGCCTTCGTGTTTCTTGGCCTGTTCCTGCTCTATCCGCTGTGGGGTGTGCTCAGCGCCAGCGTGCTCACCCCGGACGGCACTGCGTTCACGCTCGCCAACTATGGCCGCTTGCTGTCGCGAAGCTTCTACCGTGCCAGCATCGCCAACACGCTCTTGATCGGCCTGCTGGCCACCGTCACCACGACGCTGATCGCTGTGCCGCTCGCCTTTGCTATTGCTCGGCTGGACATCCCGGGCAAACTCCTGCTCGTCGGCCTGGCCGCCCTTCCTCTCGTGTTGCCGTCGTTCGTCGGCGCCTATGCGCTGCTGCTTCTGTTCGGTCGGGCCGGGATCGTCACGCAGTTCCTCAACGCATGGGGTGTGCCGTTCAGCTCCATCTACGGCGTGCCCGGTATCGTTGCCGTCTACACCCTGACGCTCTACCCCTACGTGCTCTTGCCCACGGTCGCCGGCCTGAAAGCGGTCGACATCTCCGTCGAAGAGGCGGCGCAAAGCCTTGGCTCATCGCCCGCGCGCACGTTTCGGACCATTACTCTACCGATCGTCATTCCCTCAGTGCTGTCCGGCGCCTTGCTGGTGCTGATCGAGACATTCGAGAACTTCGGCGTGCCGGCCGTGCTGGCCGAGGACATGCCGATCCTGTCCGTCGAGACCTACAAGCTCTTCATCGGCGAGACGGCGGCAAATCCCTCGGCGGCGGGCGTGCTGGGAGTCCTGCTGATCATCCTGACCGCGTCGGTGCTGATCATCCAGCGGCGCTATCTGGCCAGCCGGCGCTTTGCGACCGGAGCCCGCACCTCTCCACCATTGATCAGAATCGGACCCGGCTGGCGCATTGTGGCTACGACATACTCCTGGCTCGTCGTACTGCTGGCGCTCGTGCCCTTCTTTGCCATCGTGGTCTTGTCATTCATGGAGTTCCGCGGCCCCGTCTTGCACGCGGCCTTCAGTTTGCAGAACTACGCGGAGTTGTTTGCAACTGCAGGGCGGCCGCTCGCCAACACGCTGCTATTTGCGACGCTTGCCGCGGGTGCTGCAGCATTCATAGGCGTGCCGGTGGGTTGGATCCTGGTGCGTACGCGCTCGACCTGGACCAGCTTGCTCGACGTCACGGCGACGTTGCCGTTCGCTGTCGCCGGCACGATTCTCGCCATCGGCCTCGTGATTGCTTTCAACGCCGGCGGCTTGGTGCTGACCGGTGGATGGTTGATCATGGTGCTGGCCTACACGGTGCGAAAACTGCCCTTCACGGTGCGCGCCTCGAGTGCGATCCTGCACCAGATCGATCCCTCGCTCGAGGAGGCGTCCGTCAGCCTCGGCGTTTCGCCGCTGCGCACGCTGCTGCGCCTCGTCGTGCCGCTCATGTTGGGCGGCATCGTGTCCGGCATGGTTCTGACCTGGGTGACGGTCGCGTCCGAGCTGTCGTCGACGGTCGTGCTCTACTCAGGTCCATGGCGCACACTCACTATCGTCATGTTCCAGGCGCTCGAAGGTACTGGCGCAGGTATCGCCGTGGCTGCCGCGTCCCTGCTGATCGCAATCACTTTGATCCCGATCCTGGCTGCCTACCGATTGCTGCGACGCTACGAGCTGTCCATGCTTTAGACCTGCTCGCGTCGGGGTCTGATGCACTATCGGTGAGGTCGGTCTTCGAGGCGCGCGCGACTGCGTCACGGCTCCTGGAAGCAGAGATTCTCGCCGAGATGAAGGCAGCGGCTGCCTTGATGCAAGTCCTCAAGACTTCCAAAATGGAACGAAGCGGGACTACCCGTCGCAATTGACACTTGATCGATCGCCAGCACGTGGTGCTAGATCGCCAAGAAATGTTGGCTCGTAGCGTCGAATGCCCCGATTGACAAGGGGCAAGGAGGCGCATCATGGCAAAGGCAATAAGGCCAAGTGCAGGTGCGCGCTCCGTCGTCGTCGACTGTCCATATCTTGTCGGCGCGGCTTCCGCGATAGAACCTGGCACCTTCCTGATCCGCGGCTCCCACGAGGTGGCCACGGATCCGCCGTCTGCTTTGGATCTGACTGGTCACCGGGTCTCCGGAAAGTACGCGAGACCGCAGGCAGTCATCTGTGCTTCGTTGGCAGTGAGGACGGTCTAGGCCGTTTTCGTCCAAGTGCGGCCTGCCCGTATGCAAGGAGCTTATCCAGGTCAAGCTGTTAATGAACTGGTGATCAGGACGCAAGGGCTGGCTTCCGCGCGGCTCAGGCAAATTGAAGCGACGACAGAGATCATTGCCGCATGAAAGGTTGACAACGCCGGTAGCCTAGGCTCGCTTGATGGTCGGATCGGGCCAAGACATCATCACCATGCAAGCGGGCGTGCGGGTTGCGGTAGATATCGGGGGCACGTTCACGGACATCGTCGTCATGTCGGGCGATGCCGTGCTGCACGAGAGCAAGGTTTCCACGACGCCGGATGACCCGAGCCGCGCGGTTGTCACCGGCCTCAATGCCCTGTTGCGGGAACTGACCATCCCCTCCAGCCTGGTGGAGGAGGTGCTGCACGGCACCACGGTCGGCTCCAACACCATCCTGCAGCGGTCGGGCGCCAAGACCGGGCTCATCACCACGCGCGGCTTTCGCGATGTGCTTGAGATCGGGCGCATCCGCATGCCCGACATGTTCGACCTGACCTGGGACAAGCCCAAGCCGCTGGTGCCGCGCCGCCATCGGTTCGAGATCACCGAGCGCATGGCCGCTGACGGCAGCGTGGTCGAGCCCCTGAACGAAGCGAGTGTGATCGCGGCGGGCGAGCAGCTGGCTGCCGCCGGCATCGAGGCGGTCGCCATCTGCCTGATCAACAGCTATCGCAATGCCGCACACGAGCAGCGGGCCGAGGTGCTGCTGCGCCATCGGTGGCCGGACCTGCTCGTGACGGCCTCCTGCGCGGTGCTGCCGGAGCGCAAGGAATACGAGCGCACCAGTACGACCGTGGTGAACGCCTATCTGCTAGTCGCCATGCGCAGCTACCTCAAGAACCTGGAGGCGGGGCTGCGCTCCATCGGCATCGCCGCGCCGATCCGGGTCATCACCTCGAACGGCGGCATGCTGGCGGCACAGACTGCATGCGAGAAGCCGGTGTTCGTGGTGGCATCCGGCCCGGCAGGCGGCGTGATCGGCGCGGCGCGGCTGGGCGCGGCCCGCTCGGAGCCCGATCTGATCGTGTTCGACATGGGCGGCACGACGGCCAAGGCCGTGATCGTCGAGGATGGCCGGCCCAGCATGACTTCGGAATACGAGTTCCGCGACGGCATCTCGACCTCCAGCCGCTTCGTCAAGGCCGGTGGCTATATGCTCAAGGTGCCAGCGATCGACATCGCCGAGGTCGGCGCCGGCGGCGGCTCGCTCGCGGGCATCGACAAGGGTGGGTTACTGAAGGTTGGGCCCGAGTTGGCCGGCGCCGTGCCGGGACCCGCGTGCTATGGCCTCGGCAACCAGCGGCCGACGGTGACGGATGCCAACGTGGTTCTCGGGCTTATTAATCCACGGGCACTGGTCGGCGGACGGCTGGCGATCGATAGGACCCTCAGCGAGCGGGCGATCATGCAGCACGTGGGCAAGCCGCTCGGGCTGTCGCTGGATGATGCGGCGCACGGCATCCGGGCGGTGGCCAATGCCGCCATGTCGCGGGCGATCCGCGCCGTCACGGTGGAGCGCGGACGAGATCCACGCGATCTGACGCTGGTTGCGATCGGCGGGAATGGCGGCATCCACGCCTTCGACGTGGCGCGCGACCTCGGCATCCGCCGGGTGGTGGTGCCGCCGCTGGCCGGCGTGTTCAGCGCCGTCGGAATGCTGGCCTCGGACCTCGAACACATCGCCCTCGACACCGTGACGCAACCGCTCGATGCGCTGACGACCGGCGATCTCAAGCGCCTGAAGGCCGACCTCGCCGACGATGTGACGCGGCGGCTGTCCGCCGACGGCTTCACCGGCGAGCGCGTTGCGCTGAGCTGGGAGGCGGACCTGCGCCACGAGGGCCAGGCGACCGAACTTACTGTGCACTACGACGGAAATGATCTTGCCGAGCTGGCCACCCGCTTCGTTGGCGAATACTTCAAGACCTACGGCTATCGCGACGAAAGCCCCATTGAGCTGGTCAAGCTGCGGGTGGTCGGCAGGGGCTTGCGCGAGCGCCGCCTCGATTTCCGGCATCTGGAGGTCGAGTTGCGTGCCGGAGCGCCGGCCGAGCGGTTCCGGCTTATCCATTTCACGCGCGGCTCGGCACCTATCGAGACGGAGGTCGTGACCCGAGCAGCCCTCCCGGCACCCCCCCGCCGCGGGCCGCTGGTGATCGAGGAGTTCGACTCCACCACCGTCGTACCGCCCGACGCGAGCGTATACCGCGATGCCATGGGCAATATCGTTCTGGACCTCGAGACCGCTCAATGAAGATTGATCCCATAACCTTTGCCGTCATCAAGAGCGGGCTCGACTCGATCGCCGACGACATGGCCTACACCGTGGTGCGCATCGCACGCTCGGAGATCGTCAAGGACGTGATGGACTTCTCGGCCGCGCTGTGCGCTGCCGACGGGCAGATGGTGGCGCAGGCCAAGACCATCGCCCAGCACCTCGGCGCCATCCCCGAGGCGATGGCGGCGGTGCTGGAGAAGTTCGGCGACAACCTCGCCGACGGCGACGCCGTGATCATGAACGATCCCTATCACGGCGGCATGCACCTGCCCGACATCTTCATGTTCATGCCGCTGTTCTACGAAGGGCGGCGGCGGGCGTTCGCGGTGGTGATCTGCCACCACACCGACGTCGGCGGCCGGGTGCCGGGCTCGAACGCCTCGGACTCCACCGAGATCTACCAGGAAGGCCTGCGTATCCCGCCGCTGAAGCTCTACGACCGCGGCGTGCTCAACGAGACGCTGGCGACGCTGATCAAGATCAACGTGCGCGTGCCGGACCGCGTGTGGGGCGATCTCTCGGCCCAGTACGCCGCGGCGCAGGTGGGCAAGCGCGGCCTGGAGAAGCTGTTCGCCCGCTATGGCGCCGGCGAGGTCGAGGCCTACATGTCGGAGTTGTTGGACTACGCCGAGCGGCTGACGCGGGCCGAAATCAAGACCTGGCCGAAAGGCACCTACGCCTTCACCGACCATATCGACAGCGACGGCTTCTCCGATACGCCGATCCCGATCAAAACCGCCATCACGGTGCGCGACGACGGTACGCTGCTGGTCGACTACACGGGCTCAAGCCCGCAGGTGAAGGGTGCGCTCAACTCCACGCTCAGTTTCACGCACTCGCTCACCTATCTCAGCGTCCGCTGCGTGCTGCCGAAGGACGTGCCCAACAATGTCGGCTTCTTCCGCTGTATCAAGGTGAAGGTGCCGGAGGCCTCCGTGCTCAATCCGGTGATGCCGGGGCCATGCGCGGCGCGCGCGCTCACCGGTTACCGCGTATTCGACACCATGCTGGGTGCGCTGGCGCAGATCGTGCCCGAGCGGGTGCCGGCGGCGGGCGAAGGCGGCAACAGTGTCGTCTGCATCAGCGGGCTGCGTCCCAACCGCAAGCCCTTCATCATCGTCGACATGATCTGCGGTGCGTGGGGCGGACGGCCGGACAAGGACGGGTTGGAGGCCGTTACCAACGCCTCGCAGAACCTCTCCAACATGCCGGTGGAGGTGATGGAGGCGGAGCACCCGGTGCGCGTGGAGGAATACGCCTTCGTGCCGGACACCTGCGGCGCCGGCAAATGGCGGGGTGGTGTGGGGCTACGGCGCTCGTATCGGATCCTGGCGCCGGAGGCGCTGTTGCAGATGCGCACCGACCGCGTGGTGTTCGAGCCCTATGGGCTCGGTGGCGGGCAACCCGGCGGGCGTTCGCGCAACTTCATCGAGATCGGCAACAGCCGCGAGCCGCTACCTGGCAAAGTGACGATGACCGTGCCGCATAATGCGGTGATCATCCACGAGCAGGCCGGCGCCGGCGGCTTCGGCGACCCCAGCGAGCGTGATCCGGCGCTGGTGAGCGAGGATTTGGCCGACGGCAAGATCAGCGCCGATTTTGCGCGCCGGCACTATGGATTAGACCCGGACGGAACCGGGTGAACATCGCAGCGATCATCGGCTTTACTTAACAACGGCGGCGACCTCGTAGGTGCTGGGAACAGGTGCGCCGGTGAGATGCTTCATGAATTCTGCGCGGCCGTGGATCTGCTCCGGACTTGTGGCGTTGCGCTTCTGGGCCTCCTCGCTCTCCCAGATGGTGATGGACAGAAACTGATTTGCCGCTCGGTCAAAGAACAGATAGCCGGCCACGAGTCCCTTGCCCTTGAACGCGCCGATGTGCTGCGGCCACTCGGCGATCGCGGTCTCGGCTGAACCGGGCTTGGGGCTTGAAGTCATCACGCGTGCGTACATGGAGGGCTCCGTTCGGGTTGTCTATTGCTGCCAGTTTGGCGAGAGGCGCCAGTGATCGCAACGCCGAGTTACCGCCTGTGGTGCGCTTGTTCGCCACACAATTGGGCTTGCGCCCCTTCGCATAGTCTCGGCGGTGTACAAAAGGAACGACCAGACATGGCCGAGTTCACCACGCTGCAGGAGATGCTGCTGATCGCGCACGACAAGCTCGAGAGCGACGTGTGGGATTTCATCAATGGCGGCACGGAGTCGGAGACGACGCTGCGTCGCAACCGGCATGGCCTGGACCGTCTCGCGTTCCGCCAGCGCGTGCTGAACGATGTATCCCGCATCGACACCTCGACCACATTTCTTGGACACAAGCTCGCGTTGCCGGTCATGATGGCGCCGGTAGGCTCTCTTGCGCTCATCGATGCCGCGGCCGCCGTCAGCGTGGCAGGTGCCTGCAAGACGTTCGGCTCGCTACTGATCTACAGCACGTTTGCCGATCCCCCGCTGGATGTGGTGCGCGCCAAGGTCGACCATCCGCTGATCCTGGGCCTCTACGTACGCGGCGATCAGGATTGGCTGGATCAGGCGATCGATCAGGCGAAGGCCGCGGGCTGCGTTGCCATTACAGTCGTCACGGAGGCCCCCTACTATTCCCGGCGAGAGCGCGATCTCATCAACAAGTTCCGCTCGCGCGGCAGCAAGTCGGGAACCTACGCCAGCACTCAGAGGATCCTCCGCGAAGGCGGCAGCGGCGAAGCCGTCGCGGCCGCAGAGGCGCGCATGGTCACGGCAAGGCTAACGTGGAAGACCATCGAGCGCATTCGCACACGCTCGTCGCTGCCTGTGATCCTGAAGGGTATCTCGACGGGCGAAGACGCACGGCTCGCCGTCGAGCACGGGGCGAGCGCGGTCTACATCTCCAATCACGGCGGCCGCCAGCTCGATTGCGCGCGCGGCTCGATCGAGGTGCTGCCGGAGATCGTCGATGCGGTCGGCGGAAAGGCCGAAGTGATCATGGATGGCGGCATCTATCGCGGCACCGATGTGCTGAAGGCGATTGCGCTCGGCGCGCGTGCGGTGTGCCTCGGCAGGCTGCAGTGCTGGGCATTGGCCGCCGGCGGCGAGGCCGGGCTGGTGCAGATGCTGGAAATCCTGGAGGAGGAGATCATCATCGCCATGGGCCTGCTCGGTGTAACCAAGCTGGCCGATCTCCGCCGCGATCACGTGTTCGCAACGGATGCCCTCGACCCGCCGCACATCTTCAATCCGTTCCCGGTCGTGAAGGAGCGGCTGGCTCGAGGCACGACGTCCGGGCAATAGGGGGCGCCGCTCAAGGACGCAGCTGCGTGCCGATGCCCTTCTGCCGCGCCCGCTTCAGGATCTCGATGCCGGTCGCGAGGTCTTCCAGGGCAATGCCGAGGTTGAACACCAGAATGCGCTGATCGTCGCTGGTTCGGCGACCCTTGCCAGCCGATATCAGCTCGCCCAGCTCGGCGTCGATGCGCGTGACGCCGGTGAATTTGCCCTCGTGCAGTCGCGCATCCTCGATCTGGCCGCGATCGTCGGTGAGCACGAGATCGGCCGCCGCAATCGCCTCGTCCGTAACGTAGGAGTCGTAGTCGAGCGTGACGGTAAGACTGCCCGGAGCGAGCCACTCCGCTCGGAGTGTGGTGCGTCGGGTATCTTCGATGGGTCCTGCCGTTATCACCACATCGGCGCCGCGCACGGCGCCTTCGGCGCTACCCTTGCCCTCGACCGACACGCCCCACCGGCCGTTCATCTCCTTGACGAACGCTGCTTCGCGCTCAGGCACCACATCGTAGGCCTGGCAGCGCACGAGGCTCGGCAGAACGGCCTTCAACGCCTCCAGGTTCTTGCGGCCCTGCAGCCCGCAGCCGAGGATGGCCATGGTACTCGCACCCTTGCGGGCGAGATGTTTGGCAGCCACGGCGGAGGCCGCCGCCGTCCGGTTGCCGGTCACCCACTTGGAGTCCATGATGGCGACCGGCTGCCCCGTGGTGTCCTCGGACATGATGAACAGCCCTTGGATGTAGGCTAGCCCGCGCGCCGGATTGTCGGGATCGCCGCTCTGCCACTTGCAGCCGGCATAGCCGAGTGCCGGCGCCGAGCTGACCATGGAGCTGTAGAAGCGCGGACCATTGCGGTGGAAGAAAATCTTCGGCGGCAAGACGGTGCCACCCTGCGCCTTCAGCCGGAACATTTCTTCGAGTATGGGCACGATCTCAGCCATGGACAGGCCGATGGCGTCCAGATCCTGGCTGCTGAGGTAGAGGATCGTTTCGGACTTCGCCACGCTCAGGTTCTCCGCCGCGCGATCAGGAGCGCGCATCCGCCGTCGTATTGACGGCTGCCTTTTCGATGCCGACCGTCAGATCGATCGCCACCACCACCAGGATGGCGATGTAGATGGTAATGGCTGACACGGCCGCCAGCGTCGGATCGATGTTGAACTGGATGTAGTTGAAGAGCTTGACCGGGATGGTGACGAACTGCGCCGTGGAGTTGAAGATGCTGACCTCCACATTGATCCAGGAGTTGATGAACGCGAACAGCGCGCCTGCAATCACACCCGGCTTTATCTGCGGTAAAGTTATTAGAAAGAACGTCTGGAAGCGAGTAGCGCCGAGATCCTGAGCGGCCTCTTCGAGCGTCGGGTCCATGCCCGCCAGCGACGCAATCGACGTGCGTATCACATAAGGGGTCACCAGCACGACGTGGCCGACATAGAGCGCCCAGAAGCTGCGGGCAAAGCCCAGCGCCGATGCGTACTGGAGAATGGCGACGCCGAGCACGAGGGTCGGCAGCACGAGCGGTGAAAGGAACAGCGCGCTGAGCGCTCTCGCGCCGGGAAATTGCTTGCGCGCGAACACCAGGGCCGCGGGCACGCCGAGTACGAGGGCCGTCGCCGTCGCGGCCGCGGCCAGCTGGCTCGACACCACGAACGCCTCCACGAAGGTCGGGTCGCTCACCACCTTCCAATACCAGCGCCACGTGAACCCCTGCGGCGGGAACTTGAGATACTCGGTCTCTGTGAACGAGATGGCGATGACGACCAGCAGCGGCAGCGCCAGATACAGCAACACGATGCAGCTTACGCCGGCAATTGACAGGCGGCCGAGACGATCTGCAAGGTTCAGGCTTATGCGCATCACACGGCCACCCTCAGCCGGCGCTCCAGGAAGAAGAGATAGGCACCGATCAGCAGAAGCGTCACGACCAGCAGCACCACCGACAGCGCGGCGCCGATGTCGGGCCGGAACGTGGCCGTGTACTGCTGGAAGATCAGGATGGGCGTCACCATCTCGCGGCCGCCGCTCAGAATGCTCGGGATGACGTACGCGCTGACGCTAAGCGCGAATACGATGATCGAGCCGGCCACCACGCCGGGCAGGCTGAGCGGGAAGGTAACGGCGAGAAAGGCGCGCGAAGGCCGGGCACCCAGGTCGCGCGCGGCCTCGATCAGCGTGCGATCGACGGTCTGAAGCACGCTGCAGACAGACAGGGCCATCACGGGCAGAAGAATGTAGGAGAGGCCGATCACGATCGCCATCTTGCTGTAGAGCAGGTCGAGGGGCGTCTCGATCAGGCCGACGGCGATCAGACTGGTATTGACGATTCCGCGCCGCCCGAGGATGACGATCCAGCCGAACGCGCGCACGATGTTGCTGGTGAACAGAGGTGTCACCAGGAGCACGTAGATGCCCCTCCGCACCCACACGGACGGCACGTGAAAGACCGTGAAGTAGGCAAGCGGGTAGCCCAGCACGAAACAGACCACCGTCACCCAGAACGAAATGAGCAGCGTGTTGAGCAGGGCCTTCCAATAATAGCCGTCGCTCAGCACGGCCACGTAGTTGGCAAGCGTCATCCCACCGTCCGGCCGCGTGAAGCTCTCGCCGATCAGCAGGGCAAACGGGGCAACAAAGAACAGCACGAAGAACGCAATCGGCCCCAGCAACAGCACCGCCGTGTTGACCGATGTGAATCGCATCCCCTTGTGCCCTGTCTATCCGCCTGCCCGTCAATCGACCAGCAGGCGCGCGGCATCCCTGCGCCAGCGCACGGTGGTGGTCTCGCCGACCGCCAGTCGCTCCGCTTCGATGCTGTAGCCCGGCTCGGCTGCGATCTCCTGTCCGCCTGCGACGGCCAGGAACAGGCGCCACGTCGAGCCCACGAACACCTTGTCTTTGAGGGTGGCGGGAAGCGTCACTTCATCGGCCCCCACAGCGCCGCCCACCAGCACGTCCTCCGGACGCACCATCAGCGACACTTCGCCTGAACTCCCCGCCTTGAAGTCGTAAGGAAGAACCGGCCCATCCGGGGCGACGCTGACAGTCCCGTCCGGGCTAGTCCTGCAGGCAAGCAGGTTGGCCTCGCCGATGAAGTCGGCGACGTAGCGCGTAGCCGGATTGCGGTAGATGTCCTCTCCGCTGCCGAGTTGCACGATGCTGCCGTCGCGCATGACGGCGATGCGATCCGCCATGGCCAGCGCTTCCTCCTGGTCGTGCGTGACGAACAGGAAGGTCATGCCGAGCTGCTGATGCAGCCGCTTGAGCTCGAGCTGCATGCGCTTGCGCAGCTTGAGATCGAGCGCACCGAGCGGCTCGTCGAGCAGGAGCACGTCCGGCTGATTGACGATGGCGCGGGCAAGGGCCACGCGCTGCTGCTGGCCGCCCGACAGCTCGCGCGGATAGCGTCCGGCCAGCGCCTCTAGTCCGACCATGGCGAGCGCGGCCTTCACGCGCGACTCGATCTCGCCGGCGGCCAGCCCCTGGCGGCGCGGCCCGAAGGCGACGTTCTCGATCGCGGTCATGTGCGGGAACAGCGCGTACTGCTGGAAGACCGTGTTGACTGGCCTTTGGTTGGGCGGCACGCCATTCATCGAGCGTCCGTTGATGCGGATGTCGCCGGACGTCGGCTCTACGAAACCCGCTATGACCCTCAGCAGCGTGGTCTTCCCGCAGCCGCTAGGCCCAAGAAGGGCGATGAACTCGCCCCGCCGGACGTCGAGAGAGACGCCCGCAAGGGCGATCACCGCGCCGTATCGTTTGACCAATCGGTCAACGACCACCACGTCCGGCGTCATGCGCATCTCACGGCGACGGCGCTCCCGTTGCGCGGCCGGCTATTTACCGGCCACCTGCCGGTTCCAAGTCTCCGTCAGCGCCTGGCGTTTGGCATTGATGGCGTCCCAGTTGGGGATGGCGAGATTCTTGACGCTGCCATCGGCGCCCCAGGGCATGCGTGCCTTGGCCTGCTCGCCGATCTTGACCTGCTTGATCGGCGGCCCGACGTACAGCTTCTCGGCCAGGCAGTTCATGGCCTCATCGCTCACCGTGTAATTGACGAACGCCAGCGCGGCATCGAGGTTCTTGGTGCCATCGGCGATATGCACGCGGATATCGTTGGCCGGTGCGCCTTCCTTGGGCACGACGAACGTAATCGGCAAACCCTTGTCGGCAATCGCCCAGGTCGCCGTGTTGTAATAAGCAGCGGCGATTGCCTCGCCGCTCTGCAGCGCTGCCTGCGCGACGCCCGAAGCGTCGTAGTAGCTCGATACCTTGATGGCCTTCAGCTTCTCGACGGCTGCGGCCGGATTGTCGAGTGTGCCGCCGGTCAAACCGATGATGTGCGTGAAGAAGGGAATGCCGGCTGCATTAACCGGGCTTGGCAGAGTGATTTTGCCGGCATATTCGGGCTTCCAGATATCCCACCAGGATTGCGGCGGCGTTTTCAGTTCGGCGGTATTATAAGCAATGCCCAGTGCGTAGAAACCGGTGCTCAGCGCATAGATCTTGCCATCCTTCTTGTAGACAGCTTCATCGATGAGCCCAGAGACATTCGCCACCTTGGCCGGATCGATGGTGGCGACCACGCCGTCGGCTGCTGCAAGTTCGGAGATGCCACCGTCGATCCAGGCGATGTCGATCGAAGGGTTGCCCTTCTGCTGTTTCAGCTTGTTGTAGGTGACCGTCGAAACGCTCGTCTCCTGCACCACCTGCACGCCGCTCGCTTTCGCGAAAGGATCAAGAATGCAGGCCTTCTGCGCCTCGCCCCAATTGCCGCCATATGTGGCAACCGTCAGCCTCTGCTGCGCGGAAACTGGGCTGGCGAGCAGGCAGCCGCCCACCACCAGCGCGGCCGATAGAATGCGTTTCGTCATGGTCTGATCTCCTAATTCGTGGGCTCGACGCACGCGTGAGCCCACGAGTATCCTGCAATTGTCGGCTGCATCTTCGCCGTCGCCCGTCCCGGCCACTATGGCTGCCCGTATACCGCAAGGCAATGTCATGCGCTCAAACATCGCGTTCGACGTGGTTTACACCCACACCGAGGGGGAGCCGACCTGCATCATACATTCGGGCATTTTCTACCCGCCGCGATCAAGCATTTTGGAAAAACGTCGTTTCCTCGAGGAAAATTACGATTGGGTGCGCACCGCGCTGATGCGCGAGCCGCGCGGGCACAAGGACATGTTCGGTGTGTTCCTCACCCCGGCTTCGGAGCCCGGCTTCGACGCCGGACTGATCTGGATCGACGGCACGCAGTATTCGCACATGTGCGGACACGGAACGATTGCCGTGTCGATGGCCATGGTGGCGCTGGGCATGGTGCGGAAGGGCAAAGACGGCCGCACCACCATCCGCTTCGAGACGACTGCCGGCCCGGTCATCAGCGAGGTCGCGCACGAAGGCGACCGCGTGCTGTGGTGCCGGTTCGAGAATGTGCCGGCGTACGTGGCGGCTCAGGACGTCCCGCTGGATGTGCCGGGACTCGGCGCCGTTAAAGCCGATGTCGTGTGGGGCGGTAACTACTTCGGCATCATCGATATCCGCGGCAAGGGGCTGGAGATCGGCCCCGATACCGGCACGCAACTGTCGCAGATCGGCGTCACAGCGCGCGAGATGCTGCGTGAGAAGATTAAGCTGCAACATCCGACCCAGGGCCACGTCAGCAACTTCAACTTCGTGACGCTCTGGCACGAGGGACGCCTGCCCGGCGCATTCTACAAAAACGTGCATGTATTCAGCGCCGGCCAGCTCGATCGCTCCCCCGGCGGCACCGGGACTTCGGCAATGATGGCGATGTTCCACGCGCGCGGGAAGCTCGGCCTAAATCAGCCGATCAAGTCGGAGGGGCTGGTCGGCACGGGCACCTTCGAGGGCTGTCTGATCGGCGAGACGCTGCTCGGACAGCAGAAAGCTGTGCGCCCAACCGTCAAGGGCACCGCAAACATCCTTGGGACGGCCCGCTGGATCATCGACCGCGACGACCCGGTCGGTGCAGGGTTCCTCGTTCGATAGCGCCTATTCACCCGACCTTTGAATTGCAGCGTTCAGAACTCACTCCCGCCTGTGACACAAAGCAGACGATCACCTGCGATTGCCCACGTCCGCTTTTGGGGTCAAGCGGACCTCGTCGACCACCTGCGCGACCTCAGCTTCTGACCCGGCCGAGACCTGTCGCGGCCTCGTGGGCGGTGGCGCGGATTTCGGTTTTTGTTGGTGCGAAGCGGACGCAACCTTGAGCGATGGTCTGGCCGCGCGAATTTATGAGTTCACGGCCTCGGTCTTCATAGGCTGCCCAGGGAAGATTAACCCGACTGCCCTTAGTAGCGCTTGTTGGACTCCGCAATGACCATGCACCGCCGACCTGGCTTTCAGTTGGGAGAGCGCGCGCGTAGGCGATTCATGGAGCGCTTCGCATGGGAGAAAAGCTGAACAAGATTAAAGTAACTGAGAGGACTCTGAGTCCGTTAGTCTAGGTGTGAATCCTAGTCGCGCAGCCAACCCGAATGCCTGACCGCAATACTGCGCCGGTCATGCGACAAGCGCAGATCATCAAGAATCGCGCATCCGATCGGGCTACAGGCGCAACACGCGCAGCCAGCGCATGACGTCGAGCAGGCTCATGGCGGCGGCGGCAACGTAGGTGAAGGCGGCGGCGCGCAGGATCTCGCGCGCGGCCGGCATGTCGCGGTCGCCGATGTAGCGGCCGGCCTTGAGGACGGGCAGTGCGCGGCGGAAGCTGGCGTCGAACTCCACGGGCAGGGTGACGGCGTGCATGAGGATGGTCATGGCCAGGATCATCATGCCCATGAACACCTCGATCAGCATGACATGCGGGCTTTTGGCCAGCACCATCATGAGCGGAGCCACCAGCATGATGATCGCCCCGATCTTCTCCATCTTGGCGGCCTGCTTGGCGAGCCGCGTGCGTGCCTGCAGCGGCGCATAGAGGGTGGCATCCTGCATGGCATGGCCGGCCTCGTGGGCGGCGATTACTACGGCAGACAGGGAGCGGCCGTTGAAATGCTTGGGCAGAAGCCGAACGGCCTTGTCGTCGGGATCGTAGTGGTCGCCGAGCTTGGTCTCCTCGACCTTGACGTGGCCGAGCTTCATCTCGTCGAGAAGGTGGCGGGCGAACTCGCCGCCGGTACCGGGAAAGTCGGCGCGTTCGGCGCCGTGCCGATCGATGACCTTGCGCACCCACACCTGCGGCATTACCGCCAGGCACAGCACGAGCGCCAGAACGATCAGCATGGCGGCCACGGCAAATCCTCACCTCTTCGATCGGCGAAACGTAGTGGGCGAGTGGGACGAAAGGAAGGGCAACCGCACCGGCAACGCCAACCCGCGAATTAGACGTGAAGGTGCAAGTTTGACCCCGACCTCGTGCTGAGCTTGTCGAAGCACGATTGGTATGTACTCTCCCGCCCTTCGACGAACTCGGGGCGGGGTCGAGTTTGCGACCTGATGGCGCCTTTTTCGCGCCGCGCCGGCAGGGAAATACACCCGGTGCGGGTTGCGGCAGAGGCTTGGCGCGGCGATGATGGCCGCGGAGCTCAATCGAGAGGAAACGCCCATGGTCTCCATCGCCGTCCTCGACGACTACCAGAATGTAGCCCTCAAGCTGGCCGATTGGACCAGGCTGCAGGCGGCCCACCGCGTGCAGGTGTTTAACAAGCACTTCGGCGATTTGGAGACGACGGCCAAGGCGCTGCAGGGCTTCGAGGTGTTGGGCGTCATGCGCGAGCGCACGCCGTTCCCCCGCGCGCTGTTCGACAAGCTGCCCAATCTCAAGCTGCTGGTGACCACCGGCAAGCGCAACGCCTCGATCGATCTTGCCGCTGCTAAGGACCGCGGCGTGCTGGTGTGCAATACGGGCGGCGCCGGCCGCGCCACCGCCGAACTCGCCATCGGCCTGATGATCGGCTTGGCGCGGCACTTGGGCGTTGAGTTCCAGAACATGCGCAACGGAGGCTGGCAGACCACCGTCGGCTCTGATCTCGACGGCAAGACGCTGGGCCTGATCGGGCTGGGCAATCTTGGCGGCAAGGTCGCACGCATCGGCAAGGCGATCGGCATGAAGACGATCGCGTGGAGCGAGAACCTGACGGCCGAGCGGGCGCGGGAGCAAGGAGCGGAGCATGTCGACAAGGACGCGCTGTTCCGGCAGGCCGACGTGATCTCCATCAACACCGTGCTGTCGGACCGCACGCGCGGGCTGGTCGGCGCACGCGAGTTCGGCCTAATGAAGCCGACGGCGCTGCTGGTCAACACTTCGCGCGGACCGATCGTCGATCAAGCGGCGCTGCTGGCGGCGCTGCGCGAGAAACGCATCGCGGGGTACGGAGCGGACGTGTACGACAGCGAGCCGCTGCCGGCATCGCATCCGCTGCGCGCCGAGCCGCGCGCGCTGCTGACGCCGCACATTGGCTACGTGACGGAGGAGACGTATCGCGATTTCTATGCCGGCATGGTGGCGGCGATCGACGCGTGGCTGGCGGGCAAGCCGATCAATGTGCTGACCTGAGAGGGTGCGGCATAGGTTTCCACCCGTCATCCCGGCCTCGACGATTTGGGCCCACGGCGCTCAATCATCGAGCGCCGGACCTCGAGGGCGCGGGTCCGGACGGCCTCGGCGCAAGCGCCTCGGCTTCCGGGATGACGGGTGGATCATTTGCATGGCGGTTTGAGTGGTCGCCGCGCCAGTGCTGAGCGTGTCGAAGCGCGAGGTTGCGGACTCATTCGCCCTTCGACGGGCTCAGGGCGGAGGTGGGTGGTCGCGGTGCGCTTCAATAAGCGGAGGCCCTAGACTTCGTCGATCACTGTGTTGCGCAGTGTGCCGATGCCGGCCACCTCCACCTCGACCACATCGCCCGGCACGAGCCAGCGCGGCGGATCGAAGCGGGCGCCGGCGCCGGTCGGCGTGCCGGTGACGATCACGTCGCCGGGCTTCAGCGTCGCGAACGTCGACAGGTAGGCGATCAGGTAGTCGAACGGAAACATCAAGCGCGCGGTGCTGTCGTGCTGGCGCACCTCGCCGTTGACGCGCGTGGTGAGGGTGAGCGGCGTCTTCAGGTCGATGTCGTCGCTCGTTACGATCCACGGGCCCATGCCGCCCGAGCGGTCGAAGTTCTTGCCCTGCGTGACGTTGAACTTGCCGTGTCGCAGCCAGTCGCGCACGCTGCCCTCGTTGCACAGCGTCAGCCCGAAGATGTGATCGAGGGCACGTTCGCGCGCAATGTGTCGCCCGCTCCTGCCGATCACCAGCGCGATCTCGCCTTCGTAGTCCAGTTGCTTCGACACGCGCGGGCGCTCGATCGGCTGCTCGTGCCCGACCAGCGAGGTGGGCGCGCGGCAGAACAGGCTCGGATACTGCGGGGCCGCGGAGGCGTCTTTGTATTCATCGTTGCGCTCGGCGTAGTTGACGCCGATGCACCAGATTTTCTCCGGCGCTGGAATGGGCGGCAGCAGGGCCACGGAGGCGAGTGGGTGATGCGGTCCAGCGTTGCGCGTAGCCTGGCGTGCCGCGTCGAGCGCGCCGGCCGCAATCAGATCGCGCAGCGTTGCATGCTGGGGCAGACGGGTACGCAGGTCGACGATGCCGCCATCCACGACCGCGCCGTAGCTCTCGCCGTCTCCCACCCGATAGCTCGCCAGCCGCACCGCCGTCCTCCTCGCGTAAAGGCCCAGCCTACTCCACTTCGAGTGCGACCTGTAGGTTGTCGTGTCGAGCCCAGCACTTCGTATTTGTCTAGGGCTTGCACCACCGCTCCAACGGCGGCGGCCTGCTTGAGGCCGCCCTCGCGGGCCAGCGTCCTGAGCAAAGGTCAGCCCAACCCTCTGATCGCGCCGATGACAGGGCGCCCGTCTTCGGCTATGTGCAGCAGCAATGCTGCACATCAATGACCTCACCTACCGCATCGAGGGGCGCACGATCTTCGACAAGGCCACGGTCGGCATTCCGGCCGGGCACAAGGTCGGCTTCGTCGGCCGCAACGGCTCGGGCAAAACCACCCTGCTCAAGCTGATCGCCGGCGAGTTGCACCCTGACGACGGCAGCATCCGCGTGCCGCGCGCAACCCGCATCGGCTGGGTTACGCAGGAGGCGCCGGGCGGGCCGGACAGCCTGATCGAGTTCGTGCTGGCGGCGGATAAGGAGCGCCACCGCCTCCTGCGGGAGGCCGAGACGGCGCACGATGCCGAGCGCATTGCGCTGATCCACGAACGCCTCGCCGACATCGGTGCGCACGCCGCCCCGTCGCGCGCCGCCCGCATCCTGGCCGGCCTCGGCTTCGACGAGGCGGCCCAGCAGCGTGCCTGCGCGGAATACTCCGGGGGCTGGCGCATGCGCGTGGCGCTCGCCGCCATGCTGTTCACCGAGCCCGACCTGCTGCTGCTCGACGAGCCCACCAACTATCTCGACCTGGAGGGCACGCTGTGGCTGGAGGAGTATCTGGCCGACTACCCGCACACCGTGCTGATCGTCAGCCACGACCGCGAACTGCTCAATCGCTCGGTCGGCTCTATCCTGCACCTCGCGCAGGGCAAGCTTACGCTCTACACCGGCGGCTACGACCGCTTCGAGGAGGCGAGGCGCGAGAAGCAGCGGCTCGATCTGAAACTCAAGAAGAAGCAGGACGACGAGCGCCGCCACATCGAGGCGTTTATCGCCCGCTTCAAGGCCAAGGCCTCCAAGGCTGCGCAGGCGCAGAGCCGCGTCAAGGCACTGGCGCGCATGCAGCCAATTGCCGAGCAGATCGAGGAGCGGGTGGTGCCGTTCTCGTTTCCCGGTCCGGCCAAGGCCTTCGCCAGCCCGCTGATCCGGTTGGAGGGCGCTGCCGTCGGCTACGTCGAGGAGCAGCCGGTGCTGCAGGGCCTCGACCTGCGCCTCGATGCCGACGATCGCGTCGGCCTCTTGGGCGCCAACGGCAACGGCAAGAGCACCTTCGCCAAGCTGATCGCCGGCCGCCTCGCACCCATGCATGGCCGCCGCTACGGTTCCGACAAGATCGCCGTCGGCTACTTCGCCCAGCACCAGATGGACGATCTCCCGGCCGCCAAGACACCCTATCAGCACGTGCTCGATATGATGCCGGAGGCAACCGAGGCGCAGCGCCGCGCGCGCCTTGGCGCGCTGGGTTTCGGCGTCGACAAGGCCGACACCGAGGCCGAGAACCTGTCCGGGGGCGAGAAGGCGCGGCTTCTGTTCGCGCTCGCCACCTTCGGCGGGCGGCATCTGCTGATCCTTGACGAGCCGACCAATCATCTCGATGTCGATGCACGCGAGGCGCTGGTGCGCGCGCTCAACGACTACGAGGGCGCGGTCATTCTCATCAGTCACGACCGGCACTTAATAGAGGCCTGCGCCGACCGGCTGTGGATCGTACGCGACGGCACGGTCCGCAGCTACGACGGCGATATGGACCAGTACCGCGCCGAATGCCTAGCCGAGCGCGGCGCCGACCCGAACACGCCGCGCGCCAAGTCCAAGCTCGGCGGCCCTTCCAAGCGCACGGCGCAGGATGTGCGCCGCCAAGCCGCCGAGCAGCGCGCGGCCCTAGCACCTCTCAAGAAGAGCGTGACGAAGGCCGAGGCCGAGATCGAGCGCCTGAGCAAGAAGATCACCGCCATCGAAGGCGCGCTCGCCGACGGCACGCTCTATTCAGGCGACGTCGCCCGCGCTCAGGCGCTGGCGCGCGAGCACGGCGAGCTAATCCGCACCCGTGACGCTGCGGAAACGGCCTGGCTGGAGGCGAGCGAGGCTTACGAGGCAGCCCGCGTCAAGGATGAGGCGACGTAAGCCTGGCGCGGGTGGAACGATCAATGCATCTGAGCGACGTAGCTGGTGGCGAGGCGGCATTGCCCGAGACGCCATTCGACCGGCCGGCCGTCGATCGTGCGCACGACGCGGTCCAGCACCATCACCGGCGAGCCCGGCGCAAGGCGCAAGGCCGTCGCAGCCGGCGCGGACGCCGTGCCGACCGAAAGGCGTTCCTCGGCCTTGCCGAGCAGCAGGCCGTAACGATGCGCGAGGAAGACGATGCGGCTGGAGCTGTCGCTCAATTCCGGGAATAGCTCGGTAGGCAGCGACACATCTTCGTACATGAATGCGCTGTCCGCCTCGTAGCGGACGCGGCGGATGCGCCAGACCGAGATATTGTTGCGCAACTGCAGGCGCTCGCATTCCGTCGCGTTGCCGACGGCCCCGCTGACCTCCGAGACCTCGACGCGGCCGACGATCGGTTTGCCTTCGACCCCGCGGACGTTGCAGAAGCGGTCGACCAGCCCTTCCGCAGCCGGGTCGTTGACATACGTTCCGCGGCCCTGCCGGCGCGTGATGAGATGCTCGTTCTCAAGCAGGGATAGAGCCTTGCGCATGGTGCCGGCGCTTACGCCGAACTCACGCGCGAGGTCGCCCTCATTGGGAATGGCGGCACCGGGCTTCCATTGCCCGCTGGCGATGCGGTCAGCTAGGGCATCGCGCAGCTGCAGATAGATTGGCCTCGTCGCGAGTTGCACGCGTGACATGGAAAGGCTCCCGCATATCGAACAAGGTCGGTAGAAACTGTGTACCGGCGACGATGACTGCACTGGCGCGCGCCAGGCCATTGGGCGGCCGCGGCAGGCAGCATCTGCGAAAATGTTGGTTTGGCGCCCCGACGCACGACACCGTCCCCGTTTCTAATCGCCGGAAAACTGCCAACAAGCCTACGACGTTGTCGCGCGATGTCAACGCTTGCGTTTGAATTCGTACATTCACGGATGCGTGCGCGGGCCACGTGCGTGAAAGAATGTGAACGGAGTGAGTCGCGCTCGCGCACACGCATTTCCATGCGAAGTCAGCAACGAACGCGTCGATGTCGAGTGCGGATCTCAGCGCTCGCGCGCGAGGTAGATTCCGTTCGAGCTTTTCTCGAGCGCCTTGCGATCAAGGAGGGTGATCTTGCCGCGCTGCGTGACGATCAGGCCGGCTCTCTCGAGCTCGTGCAAGGCGATCGTCACGCCCGGACGCTGCGTGCCCAGCATGACGGCGAGGAACTCGTGCGTAAGTGGAAGCTCGTCGCTGCCAAGGCGATCGGCTGCCATCAGCAGCCATCGTGCCAGGCGCTCCTCGATCTTGCTCAGTCCGTTCGCGAGCGCAGTCTGCGCGATCTGCGTGAGAAAGGTGTGCGCATAGGCCAACATCGAGCGATGCAGTGTGCGACTTTGTTCATCAAGCTCGCGCAATTTGGCGGCGCTGATGCGCAGACCCTTTCCGGCAATCTGCATGAAGGTGTCGTGCGGCGCGCGATCGGCGCCCATCACCACCACCAGCCCGGTCATGCCTTCCGGACCGATGATGCCGATCTCGATCTGCTTGCTGGAGCCGCCGCCGACGACCGAGGCGATGCCCGCTTCGATGAAGTAGACGTCGTCGACCCGCTTGCCGCGCGTCGCAAGCTGACGGCGCACGGGAAGGTCGACGGGCGACAGGTGCGGCTGCAGCAACTGAAAGTCCTGGCGCGACAATTGCGATAGAATGCCGTTCGCGCTCGTGTTTGGAGGCTGAGTTTTGGCCAAAGGTCCGAACCCGAAAAAATTTCAGGCTGACGAGCGCGGAAGCATGGCAAGTGCGATGCGCGCGGATCGTCGGCTGTCGTAGCATTAGCGCAGATTTACCGACAGGGCGAAAAGCGTCTGATTCAATACAGTAAACTGGAAACCTTAAGCACGGGATCAGACGCGGGCCAGCGGCATCCCGGCCGGCCGTTTGCTCCTCGAGGCTTTGCGTTGCATAAGGCGTGCGTGGCTCTTGATTCCAAGTCTCCGAACCTCGGCGGACGCGATCCCTCGCTGTTGGAGGCCGCGCGCGACGTGCTACAGCGCGTGTTCGGCCACGCGGATTTCAGGGGGCTGCAGGCCGATGTGATCGGCGAGGTGCTGGCTGGCCGCAGCGCGATTGCCGTGCTGCCGACCGGCGGCGGCAAGAGCCTTTGCTATCAGATCCCGGCGCTGGTGCGGCGCGGCCTGGGTCTCGTCATCTCGCCGCTGATCGCCCTGATGACTGACCAAGTGGCGGCGCTGCAGCAGTCTGGTGTGGCCGCAGAGCGACTCGACTCCAACGTCAAGCTTGAGCTGCGCAGTGATATCTGGCGCCGCATCGAGGGCGGCGGGCTGGATCTGCTCTATCTGTCGCCCGAGGGGTTGATGCAGCCGTCGATGCTGGAACGGCTCTCGCATCTGCCGCTGGCGCTGGTGGCTATCGACGAGGCGCACTGCGTGAGCCAGTGGGGGCACGATTTCCGGCCCGAATACCGCATGCTCGGCCGTCTCGCCGACATCTTCCCGCAGGTGCCTCGGCTGGCGGTGACCGCCACTGCCGACGCGCGCACCCGCGAGGACATCCGCGCCGAGCTTAAGCTGAGCCATGCTCGCGAGTTCGTCGACAGTTTCGCCCGGCCCGAGCTGGCACTGTCGGCCGAACGCAAGCGTGGCCAGGGTCACGCCCGCGTCGTCGAATTGGTCACCGAGCGGACAGGGCGCTCCGGTGTCGTCTATGCCGGATCACGCGATGGCGTGGACAAACTGGCCGAGCGGCTGGCTGCAGATGGCGTCCCGGCGCTCGCCTACCACGCCGGTCTCGACAAGGACGTGCGCACCCAGCGCTTGGAGCAGTTCCTCGAGGCCGACGCGGCGGTAATGGTGGCGACCATCGCCTTCGGCATGGGCGTCGACAAGCCGGACGTGCGCTACGTCATTCATGCCGATCCGCCGGCAGCCATCGAGGCGTACTGGCAGGAGATCGGGCGCGCCGGACGCGACGGGGCGCCCGCCGAGGGCATCACGCTCTATTCGTCCTCCGACCTCGCCTGGGCCTTGCGTCGCATCGATGCCCGCGACGTCGATGCCAGCGTCAAGGCCGTGCAGATGCGCAAGGTGCGGCAGCTGTACGCCATGCTGGAGGGCATGGGCTGCCGGCCTGCTGCCGTGCGCCGCTATTTCGGCGAGACCGGCGTCACGCCGTGCGGGCAGTGCGACCTGTGCCTCAATCCGCCGCAGGGCGTCGACGCCACCGAGGCCGCCCAAAAAGCCCTCTCGGCGGTGCATCGGTTGGGTGGCCGCTTCGGGCGCGGACGTATCGTCGACCACCTGACGGCCAAGACCAAGGATCCCATGGATAGCGAGACGCGCCTGTCCACCTGGGGCATTGGCCGCGACATGAGCGCCCCCGCCTGGCGCGATCTGCTCGACCAGCTGCTGTTCGAGGGCCTGCTGCGTGAGGACCCCAACGAGGGCCGGCCCTTGATTAATCTGGGCGAGGCGGATGGGGTCCGGGCCGTCTACCGCGGTGAGCGGCGCATCGCCATGCGTCACGCGCCGCCCGGGACAACGGAGGGTCGGCCGGGCCGAACACGCAAGCGGCACAATGGCGAGAGGCTCGGCATCGAGGCCGCCGACGCACCGCTGTTCGAGGCCTTGCGGGCCTGGCGCCGGGATCGGGCCGCCGAGCAGCACGTGCCGCCTTATGTCATCTTCCACGACGCCACCCTGTCGGCTATTGCCCGCGAGCGGCCGATAAGCCCGGAGGCGCTGGGCAAGGTCAGCGGGGTCGGTCAGAGCAAGCTCAAGCGTTACGGTACCGATGTGCTGAGGGTGGTGCGCGAAAGCACGTCGGATAGCCGACCCGGCCGATAACCGGACAAAATCAACAAGTACGTGAGTGGGCTGGACTGGCGCGGCGGCTTGGCAGCAAACTATGTGTTCGCAGGGTTGTGCGCCGAATCAGCCAAAAAAAGGGGTCGTTATGGTCCTCAGGCCGCTTTTCGCCAGCATTCTGGCGGTCGCTCTCGCCTACGCCGGCCCTGGGTGGGCTCAAGGCAAGCCGAAGAAGCCGATCCCGGCCATCGGCTTCGATGCCGGCCCCGCGGAAGGCGAGGGGCCCGACCCGCTGGCACCGAACGAGGGGCCCAAGAAAGTCCTGACCGCACCGGGCGCTCCGATCAAATCGGCCGAGCAGAAGCCGGCTCCCGAGGCTCATCCGATCATCGCCCTGGTGCGGCAGCGCCTCGCTACTCCTCTCGCCAGGGGCAGTACCGGCGAGCGGGATGACTACGCGGCGCTGACAGCCTTCTATGCCGAGGGCGATGGGCAGCCGGTCTGGACCAGCCGCACCGGTCTCGTGCAGCGCGCCAAGGACGCTATCGACGAGCTGCGCAAGGCCGACGACTGGGGCCTGCGCGCGGCCGACTATGAAGTACCGGCCGTCGACAGCGCCGCCTCGTTCGAGACGCTGGCTGATGCCGAGATCAAGATCAGCCTCGCGCTTCTGAGATATGGGCGACACGCGCGGGGTGGGCGCCTCGACCCGCGCGCGTTAAGCAAGCTGTTCGACCAGGACCCGCCGGTCTATGAGCCAAAGAGTCTGATTGCGGCGCTCGCCGTGGCCGACCCGATCGATGCATACCTTCGCCGCCTGCATCCGCAGCACCCGCAATTCGAGCATCTGCGCCAAGCCATGCTGGCCGCGCGCGGAGCCAAGCCACAGGCCAATCCGGCGCACGTGCGCATTCCGTCCGGGCCGCAGCTCAAGACCGGTCAGGATCACGCCGACGTTGTGCTGCTGCGCCAGAGACTGAGTGTGGCGGTGTCGCCTGACGGGCGGGACAATGTCTACGACGATGCACTGGCCGAGGCGGTGAAGGCCTTCCAGCAGCAGAGCGGAATGAAGCCGACCGGCATCGTCAATACCGCGACGCGCAACGCCTTGAACGACGCGTTGCGGCCGTCGGGCGCCGAGTCCGTGCACAAGTTGATCGTCAACATGGAACGCTGGCGCTGGATGCCGGACCAGCTCGGCTCGTTCTACGTGTGGGACAGCGTGCCCGAGCAGATGACCAAGATCTATGATCAGGGCAAGATGGTGTTGGCCGAACGCATCGTCGTCGGCAAGCCCGACACGCCGACGCCGATCTTCTCGGCCAGCATGCTGTTCGTGATCTTCCACCCTTCGTGGGGCGTGCCGCCCGGCATGAAGGCCAACGAGCTGTTGCCGCAGCTGCAGGATGCCGGCTGGGGCTTCTTCGGGTTCGGCGGCGCTTCGTCGGTGCTGGAGGCGCATGGTCTGCGCGTGATGCGCGGCGGACAGCCAGTCAATCCCAACTCCATCACCTGGAACGCGCAGACCATCCAGCAATACGAGTTCGTGCAGCCGCCCGGCCCGCAGAACGTTCTCGGCATGGTCAAATTCCGCTTCCCCAACAAGCACAACGTCTACATGCACGATACGCCGGAGCGGAACCTGTTCGGCGGCGCGACCCGCGCCTTCAGCCACGGCTGCATGCGCGTGCAGAACCCAGTGCGGTTCGCGGAGGTGCTGCTGACGAAGGACAAGGGCTGGGGCACGGACAACGTGCAGGGCTATGCCAAGCGTGGCGGCGAGATCAAGCTGACGACGCCCATCCCCGTGCACGTGACCTACTTCACCGCTGTCGTGGACGAAGACGGCAAGGTGCAGCACTGGCCTGATGTCTACTCCCTCGACGCGCGCGTTGCTTCGGCTCTCGGCGCGCCGGCGGGATCCATGGTCACTGGCGCCGTCACGTCGTCAGCGAGTTCTACGGAGCCGGGCGATTCGGTCGTGCGGCCGAAAGCACGCCCGCGGCAAAAGACGCAGCAGTCGTCCAGTCCATTCGCAGGACTGTTCGGCAACTAGCCTAGGCCTAGCGGCGCGCGACCTTGTAGCCGGATTGTGCGCGGTCCCACGTGGTGGCCGTCGCACCCTGGGCGCGCAACTCTGCTTTGCGCACCTTGCCGTTCTCAGTGGTCGGCAGCGTGTCGACGAAATCGAGGTATCGCGGCAGAGCAAAGTGCGGCAGCCGCGGCTCGCAATAGCGCAGCAGTTCTTCCGGGCCGATTGTCTGGCCGGGCTTTAGGATGATGGCTGCCATCACCTCGTCCTCGGCCAAGTCGGAGGGCACTGGAAATACCGCGGCGGCGGCAACCGCTGCATGGCCCGCGAGCACCTGCTCGACCTCGAAGGAGGAGATGTTCTCGCCGCGGCGACGGATCGCATCCTTCAGGCGGTCGACGAACGAGAAGTAGCCGTCGGCATCCATCACCACGCGATCGCCGGTGTGAAACCACAGGTTGCGCCATGCCTCCACCGTCTTGTCCGGCATGCCGAAATAGCCGGTCGCGAACGCGAACGGCTCGTCGGCGCGCAGCACCAGCTCGCCCGCGGCTCCCGGGCGGCAGCGCGTTGTCCTGGGCATCGACCACGCGTGCCGCGAAGCCCGGAGCCAGCCGACCCATCTTGCAGGGACGCTGGTCGGCGATGCGATCGCCGATCACGAAGTTGGTCTCTGTCGAGCCGTAGCCGTCGATCAGATCGACGCCCGTGCGGCGCTTGAACTCGGGTCTGAGCTCGGCCGGGACGCCGGGGGCTAGCGCGACGCGCACAGTGTGCCTGCGTTCGGGCGTCAGAAGGCGGTTGCGCCAGCAGGATCGGCACCATGGCACCCAGGAGATATGTGACGGTGGCGCGGGTGCGCACCATTGCCGGCCAGAAGCCGGACGCCGAGAAACGTGGCTCCAGCACCTGGGTTGCTCCCATCAGCAGTGCCTGGAAGAAGGTATTGAGCGCGTTTGTGTGAAACAGCGGCAGCGTGGTGCAGAGTACGTCGCCCTCGCGCAGGTCGAGGAAGCGGGCGGTGTGCACGCCCCACCAGTAGAGCTGGGCGTGCGGACAGCAGACGCCCTTGGAGGGTCCCGTGGTGCCCGACGTGTAGAGGATCGCCAGCGTGTCGGAGGGCTTGATATCGGCGGCCGCGATGGGCGCCGCGTTATCGCAGAATGCTTCGACGGGACGGCCCGAAGCGCGTTGTATGCCTGTATCGCCGATGATCCAAATACGGTCGAGCGGCAGGCCCTCCAGCGCGCAATGCTCCAGGACCGCGGCGTGGTGATCTTCGAGGATGAGCAGGCGCGGCGCCGAGTTCTCCAGCACGTAGCGCAGCTGCGGTCCCTTGACCGCCGTGTTGATCGGCACGGCGACGGCGCCGAGCCAGCTGCAGCCAAGCACGACGCGGAGAAACTCGGGACGGTTCGAGCACAGGATGGCGACCCGGTCGCCGGCTTGCACACCGGCCTCGTGTAGCGCGCCCGCCATGCGTGCCGCGATCTTGGCCGCCTCCGTGAACGTCCAGGTCTCGCCGTTGCAGGCGAACAGTACGCGATCGCCATAGCGGGCCGCCTGCAGGTCCAGCAAGCGCGGCAGCGTGCGATCGCCCGACGCAATGTTGATGGGCAACTCCCCCGTCATGCGCTGCCGCCCAGATAGCTCGCAACAACGCGGCGATCGTGCATGAGCTCGGATGCCGGGCCCGACAGGGCGATCTCGCCGTTCTCGAGAACGTAGCCGAAATCGGCGGTCTCCAGCGCCGCCCGCGCATTCTGCTCGACCAGCAGGATCGACACGCCAAGCTCGCGCAGGGAGGCGACGATGCGGAAGATCTCGCGAACGATCAGAGGCGCTAGCCCGAGGCTCGGCTCGTCGAGCAGAAGCAGGCGCGGCCGACCCATCAGGGCGCGACCGAGCGCCAGCATCTGCCGCTCGCCTCCGGACAGCGTGTTGGCGAGTTGTCGCCGGCGCTCGGCGAGACGCGGAAAGCGATCATAGACGGCCTCGAAACGCTGGCGGGTGGCGTCATGATCGCGCCGATGCAGGAACGCACCGAGCAGAAGATTGTCCTGCACCGTCATTTCTCCGAACAGCTCGCGTTTCTCGGGCACCAGGCTCATGCCCATTGCAACGCGATCCTCGACCTCCATGCGCGCCAGGTCGCGGCCGTCGAACGTCATGCGGCCGTTCGCCTGCAGCAATCCCATGATCGCAGCCAGCAGCGTGGTCTTGCCGGCGCCATTGGGTCCGATGATCGTGACGATCTGCCCCTTGCTCATGGCGAGCGTGGCGCCGCGCACGGCCTCCACCTTGCCGTAGGACACGTACAGATCGGCGATGTCGAGGATGGGGTTCATGCGACGCCACCAAGGTAGGCTTCCTGGACGATCGGGCTCGCCCGCACCTCCAGCGGCAATCCCTCCATCAGCTTGGCGCCGAAGTCCATCACAACGACGCGGTCGACGAGACCCATTACAAAGTCCATGTCGTGCTCGACGATCAGGATGGTGACGCCTTCTTCCTTCAGCTGCCGCAGTTGCCGTGCGAGGGCATCCTTCTCGGCGCGACGCAGACCGGCGGCGGGCTCATCCAGCACGATGAGGACGGGGTCGGCCGCAAGGGCGCGGGCAACCTCGAGCATGCGCTGGCCACCGAGCGGCAGGTTGCCGGCGGAGATGTGCGCCTTGTCGCCGAGGCCCACCCGGCCCAGCTGGCGCAGGGCTTCGCATTTGGCTTGTGCCTCCTCGAGGCGATCCAGCCTCAGGGCACCGCGCGCAAACCCTGCGCGCGTGCGCAGGTAGGTGCCGAGCAATACATTGTCGAGCAGGGTCATGGCCGGCCGCAGCTTGACGTGCTGGAAGGTGCGCGCGATGCCGGCCGCGGCGATCTTCTGCTGCGGCAGGTTGGTGATGTCTCGGCCGAGGAACGTGAAGCGGCCCGCGCTCGCCCGCTGCGCTCCGGTGATCAGGTTGAACATGGTGCTCTTGCCGGCACCGTTGGGGCCGATCAGGGCGACGATCTCGCCGGCCTTGACCTCGAAAGCTCACATCGTTGACGGCGATGAGGCCGCCGAAGCGCTTGACGGCGCCGTCTACTCCGAGCAGCGGCGACCCGGCCGGCGGCTGCGAGCGCTGCGGCAGGGGCGGCGTATCGGCCGGCACGGTGGGCGCGGTTCTTTCTGGAGCGAAGCGGCGGAACGCTGACATCACGCCGCCGCGGGCGTGCTGCAGGATCAGGATCAGCAAGATGCTAAAGGCGACGATCTCGAGCTGCCCGGCGTTGTTCGACACGCGCGGAAGCACATCCTGAAAGAAGTTCTTGAGTAGCGTGACGATGGCCGCGCCCGCCACGGCTCCGTAGATCGACGTCGAGCCGCCGACCATCGCCATCAGCAGGTAGTCGATGCTCGGCCGCACATCGAAGGGCGAGGGGCTGACATAGCGGTTCATGTGCGCGTAGAGCCAGCCGGCGAGGCCCGCCAGCATGGCCGCGAGCACGAAGATGATGAGCCTGATGCGGAACAGGCTAACGCCGAGGCTGGCAATCATGGTGGCGCCGCCGCGCAGGCTGCGGATCGCGCGGCCTTCGCGCGAGTCGAGCAGATTGTTGATCAGCCACATGCCCGCGCCGAGCAGGGCCCAGATCAGGTAGTAGATGGCGAAGTTGGAGGCGAGCGAAAGCCCGGCGAGCGACAGCGGCGGGATCTCCTTAATCCCGTCGTGGTAGCCGAGGCCTGGGATGTTACCGAACAGGAAATAAATCGCGATGCCCCAAGCGATGGTGCTAAGCGGCAGGAAATGACCGCCGAGCCGCAGCGTCACCGCGCCCAGCACGGCGGCTACGGCGCCGGTGAGCGCCAAGGCCAGCAGCAGGCCGAGCCACGGGCTGGCTCCCATGCTGGTGGTGAGCCAGGCCGTCGAGTAGGCGCCGATGCCGACCAGCGAGGCCTGTCCGAACGAGGTGAGCCCCGCGAAGCCGGTCAGCAGCACCAGCCCCAAAGCCACGAGCGCGCCGATCCCGACGTAGTTGAGCAGGGTCACCGTGAACGGCGCAACGAGCAGGGGGGCGGCGGCCAGTCCGACCAGGGCAAGGCCAAGGACGGCCTTCTCGAGCGACAGCCCCCTCACTCGATCTCCTCCTGTTCCTCTTCCTGGGGCGGGGTCATCAGGGAACGCCACAGCAGCACGGGAATGAGAGCGCCGAACACGATGCTTTCCTTGAGCGAGCTGCTCCAGAACGAGGCGAAGCTTTCCAGCACGCCGACCGCCACGGCGCCGACGGCGGTCAACGGATAGCTGCCGAGGCCGCCGACGATGGCGGCGACGAATGCCTTAAGCCCGATGAGGAAGCCCGAAGTCGTAGTAGATGGTGGTCACGGGCCCGATCAGCAGCCCGGATACGCCACCCAGCAGGGACGCCAGCACGAAGGCGATGGCGCCCGTGCGGCGCGGGCGGATGCCGACCAGTCGCGCGCCTGTCTGGTTGACGGCGGTAGCGCGCAGGGCCTTGCCCGTAACGGTGCCCTCGAAATACAGGAACAGCAGTCCGCTCAGCGCAACCGCCGCGGCGACCATCAGCAGCACTTGCGCGGTGATGGTGATGCCGCCTAGCGTGATCGTGGCATCCGACAGCGGCTCATTGCGGAAGCCCTCGGGCCCGAAGAACAACAGGGCGAGCCCGGAGATGGCAAAGTGCAGCGCGACGGCGACGATCAGCAGCACCAGCACGGAGGCGTTGGCGAGCGGTTGGAAGACGATGCGGTTGATCAGGGGAGCGACCGGCAGCACCAGCGCCAGCGCCAGCAGCATTTGCCCGAGCTGCGGCAGCTTCAGCCCGACGGAGGCGATGCCGGCCGCTGCCGCCACCGGCAACATGGGCAGCGCGGCGTAGAATGCGACCGCGGTCGGGGCCCGATGCAACTGGCGCTCGCGCAGTAGCAGGCCGAGCTCCATGATGGTGGCGGTCGCCGCCAGTACGGCCACCAGCCATACGATGCCGGGCAGCTTGCCGATCTGCAGCGCCGCAACCGTCAGTGCCGTGAGCGCGGCGATGTCACCGAACGGCACGAAGATGACGCGTGTCACCGAGAAGATCAGTACGGTGCCGAGCGCGATCAGCACGTAGATGGCACCATTGGCGATGCCATCGGTAAGCAGGATGAGGGCAATCTGCGCGTCCATGGCACCCCCGGCCGGCAATGCGCACAGCCCACTCTACATCGCTGGACGATGTTTCATATATAAAATAATTCGATCCTGCAAGGAGGGCGCGCCGTGCGCGCAATTGTGCAACGAGCCGAGTTATCGGGCCAACTTTGTTGGCGCGTGTTGCAAGCAAGGTGAGCGCCTGACCGCCATCCTGGCGGCTCGCTTGACCGTATGAAGCTTCACAACTAAAGTATCTGGGGTCGCAGAGCACACGGACGCGCAAAGGCTCCGCGCGTCGGCGGCTCGGCCGTCGGTCGGCATCATGCGTTACGTGAGCGAAGAGGTTCACGATGGCAGCCAATGTGGGTGGCCGATGAGCAAGCCGATCCGGGTCTGGTATCAAAGCTACGTCGACTACGACAACGGCAAGAGCTACTGGGACCGGCTGCGCACGCACCTCGATCAGATCGTCGACCCCGGCACCACGGTCGACATCAAGGGCATCACGCCGCACGACAGCTACGCGCACGCGATCGTCGAATTCCGCTGCGCGCGCGAGGTGATCTGCAACGCGGTGCGCGCCGAGCGCGAAGGTTACGACGCCTTCGTGATCGGGCACTTCCAGGATGCCGGCCTTTACGAGGCCCGCTCGGTGGTCGACATTCCCGTGCTGGCGTTGGGCGAGGCATCGATGCTGTATGCCTGCCAGCTCGGCCAGCGCAGCGGCATCGTCACCATCAACACGCGCTACATTCCCTGGTTTCATCACCAGATCGGCAAGTACGGGCTCGAGCGGCGCGTCGCCGGCGTACACGCCATGACCTTCGAGCCCGGTCAGATCCTGCAGGCTTACGGGTCTCAAGAGCGCGCCGAGGAGGTGCGCCGGCTGTTCGAGCAGCAGGCCAGGCCGCTGGTTGCGCAGGGTGTCGATGTCCTCATTCCAGGCGGCGGCATTCCCATGCTGCTGTTCTCGACCATCCAGGGGCATGCGGTCGATGGCGCACCGGTCGTGAACGGCATCCCGATCGTAGTGAAGATGGCCGAGACCGCGGTGAAGCTGCGCCGGCTGTCGGGGCTTAGCGTCAGTCGTGTGTCGGATTTCGTGAAGCCGCCGGCCGAGATCATCGAGGAGTTCATGACGCACCCCAAGGGCCTCTAGTGCGGGCTCCTCTGGTGTCGGCTGTGGAGACTGGATCGGAGTGGAAAGGGAGAACGGGCATGCGTGAACGGTGGTGCAAGTTTGTCGGGATTGCCGGTGCAGCAATCGCCTTGGCGGCGGCGCCGGCGCACAGCGAGATCGTCGTGGGCGTCGTGACGTCCCAGACGGGTCCGGTGTCTTCGATCGGCATCCCTTACGGGCGGGGCATTGCCGCCGGTTATGCCTATGCCAGCGAAGTCGGGGGCGAGAAGATTCGCTACATCCTGCTCGACGACGCGTCCGATCCCTCAACTTCGACCAAGAATGCCCGCAAGCTGATCGAGGAGGAGAAGGTCGACATCCTGATCGGCACGGCCGGAGCACCGGCCTCGACCGCCATGGTCGGTGTTGCCACCGAACAAAGCGTACCGATGATCGCCTTTGCGCCGGTTTCCTCCGTCCCGAAGCCCGGCGGCGTGCCATGGGCGATCTCGGTGCCGCAGCAGCCGTCGCTGATGGTCGGCGTCGTGGTTGAGCAGATGCATAAGATGGGCGTCAAGAATGTCGGCTTTGTCGGTTTCAGCGACGCCTGGGGCGATCTCGTCTACAACAACCTCAAGGCGACCGCCGAGCCGCTCGGCATGACGGTGCAGACCAACGAGCGCTACGCTCGCGCGGATACGTCGGTCACCGCGCAAGTCCTGAAAGTGGTCGCCGCCAAGCCCGACGGGTTCATGGGCGGCGGCTCGGGGACCGGCGGCGCTCTGCCCTATCTCGCGCTCAGCGAGCGTGGCTATAAGGGGCCGATCTTCGGCACCCCGGCGCTGATCAATCCTGATTTCGTGCGCCTTGCCGGCAAGTCGGCGGAGGGCCTGATCGCAAGCACCGGCCCGATCACGGTGGTCGAGCAATTGGCTGACGACCATCCGAACAAGAAGATGGGTTTGGCCTTCAAGGAGGTGCACCTGAAGGCCACGGGCGTGCCGTCGACGGACGGGTTCTCCGCCTATTCGTTCGATGCCTGGCTGCTGCTGATCGATGCAGCCAAGCGGGCGCTGCCGAAAGCCAAGCCTGGCACAGCAGAGTTCCGTGCAGCCTTGCGCGAGGCAATCTACAGCACCTCGGAGGTGGTCGGCACACACGGCGTGTACACGTACCGCCCGGAAAGCCACCTCGGCACGGACCGGCGTGCGCTGGTTCTGGTCCAGCTGGAGCAGGGGCAGTGGAAGCTGCTCAAGTAGGCCGGCAGCACGATGCAGGCTCGGGGTGGGTACAGCTTTGCTGACCTCAACCGAGCCGGCTCGGCAGCCAGGTGGCAATTCCCGGCAGCCAGAGCAGCAGGGCCAGCAGCAGGATGCTCATCACGACATAGGGCACGACGGCGCGGAAGATGTCGGCCATCGTCACCTCGGGCGGTGACACGCCCTTCATGGTCATCAGCAGCAGGCCGTGCGGCGGCAGCAAAAGTCCGAGCTGCATGCAGATCAGAAACAGCACGCCGAACCAGATCGGGTCGATGCCGAGCCGCTGCACGATCGGCATGAACACCGGCAGCGTGATCAGCATCATGCTGACTTGGTCCACGAAGATGCCGAGGAAGATGAGCAGCGCCATCATGCCGATCAGGATGGCAAATGGGGACAGGCCCTGACCGAGAATGGCGGCGACCAGACCGTCGGTGGCGCCCGAGAAGCTCAGGATCTGGGAGAAGGTGGTGGCACCCAGAATGATGAACAGGATCATGCCGGTGATGGCCACCGTGCCCTTCAGCGATTTCATCAGCGCCTCGAGGGTCAGCGCGCGATAGAGCAGCGCGAGCCCCATGGTCGCCAAAGCGCCAAGTGCTGCCGATTCCGTCGGCGTTGCCCAGCCGCCCGACATGGCGCCGACCACGACCACGAAGATCGACACCAGCGGCAGCACGTAAAGCACCAGCAGGCGCCAGCCGCTGGCACCCTGGGCCTTGGCCGGCGCAGGCGGGGCCCACTCCGGCCTTAGGATTGCGGCGACGATGATGTAGGCGACGAACGCCACGCTCAGGATGAGGCCGGGGACGACGCCGCCGATCAGCAGCTTGGAAATCGAGATGCCCGACAGGCTTCCGAGCAGAACGGTCAACGCCGATGGCGGGATCAGCATATCGACGGCGCCGATGGCCATGATCGGTCCGGTGGCGAAGGCCGGACGGTAGCCGCGCGCCAGCATGACGGGCAGCATCAGCGAGCCCAGCATGGCGGTGGTAGCAATCGTCGACCCAGAAATGGCCGAGAACACCGTGCCGGCGACGACGGCGATCACGGCCAGCCTGCCCGGCACCTGCCGGATGAGCCGCTCCACGCCGTCGATGACGTTGAGGGCAAGGCCGGTGTGGAACAGGATCTCGCCCATCAGGATGAAGAGCGGTATCGGGGTGAGCGAGAAGCTCATCACCGAGATCACGCTGTTGCGCACGATCTGCATCAACCCTGCGTCACCGCCCAGGAACAGCGCGGCCCCGACGATGTTGATGGCCACGAACGACAGGGCCACCGGCATGCCGAGGAACAGCAGCGCCGTCGATCCGCCGAGCAGCAGCAGTGCCGCCATCTGCCAAGACATCGCCATCGGTAGAACTCCCAGGGGCGGCTAGGCGGCCGACACCGCTTCGTCGCGCGGGCCGGCGTCCGAGCCGGCGAGGCGATGCATGCGAAACACGAATTCGGCGGCAACCAGCACGAATGCCGCCGGCATGGCCGCAAGCATCCACCACTCCGGCAGCACCAGCGTCTTCATGCTGATGGCGCCGGCCGCATAGCTCGCGGCCATGACCCGCCAGCCGTACCAGACGAAGTAGAGCGCGCATGCCAGCCCAAGCACATCCGCGATCCATTCCATGGCGTAGGCGATGCGCTTGGGCACGGCGCGCAGGACGATGTCCACGCGGATGTGCTGTCCACGTCGCAACAGCCACGGCGCGGACAGCAGCGTCACCAGATAGAGGATGTACTCGGAGACCTCGTTGCTCCAGCTGACGCCGCCGGCGCCGGCGTTGCGCAGAATAACGTCGGCGCCGATCATCAGCGTCATGATGAGCACCAGCACCGCGGCGAGCAGCATCAGGGCGTCGAGCAACGCCCCGAACCAGCGTGACAGCGCGCTCATGGCGGGCCCCCTTCCCGGCCTTCTCTCAGTTCGCCTTGACGAACAGCTCCTTCAGCTTCGGCCCGTGCTCAGGGCTTTGCTTGATCACGCCGGCCCAGCCCGCCTCGAAGGCCTTCTTGCGATACTCGGCCGCCTGGGCGTCGGAGAACTTGATCACCTGGATGCCGGCGGCCGCCTGCTTGGCGGTTTCAGCCTCGTTCTCCTTGGTCACCTCAGCCGCCTGCGCCTCGATCCACGCCGCGGCGTCGGCGATCACTTTCTTCTGCTGGTCGTTGAGCTTGGCCCAGCTCGCCTTGTTGATGAGGATGCTCACCTCGGCGCTGTAGAAGCCGGGATCGACGCGGAACTTGGTCTTCTCGTGCCAGCCGAGGTCGAAGATGCCGGTGATCGGCCAGCCGTAGCCGTCGACCACGCCGCGCTCGAGCGCGGTGTACACCTCGCCCGGCGCGGTCTGCACGACGGTAGCACCCAACGCCTGGAAGAAGTCGCGGTAGACCGGCGTGATGCGCAGCTTCAATCCGGTCAGGTCGGGCCCGCTGATGGATTTGGTCAGGTACAGATGGAACGGGTTGTTGTCGATGTGCCGCGCCAGCATGATGGCGTTCATCTTCTCATCGTAGAGCTTTGCCATGTAGTCGAAGCCGCCGTTGGTGCGCAGCTCCTGCATCGGCCGCTCGGTGAGCTTCCAGGCGTCGGCTTCCGGCATCACGTTGGTGTAGAAGGCACCCGTCGCGTTGGCGAGGTCGACGACGCCGCCCTTCAGCGCATTACCGACCTCGAACGGCGGCATCGCCTTCGGGCCGCCGATGTAGTTGATCTGGATCACGCCCTTGCCATCGGCGTTGACCTTGTCGATGAAGCGCTCGAAGCCCCTCGAATAGAACGTCTTCTCCGCAAAGGCCGTGACAGCCTTCAGCGTCGTCTCCTGCGCCAGCGCGCTGTTCATCACGAAGGCGGTGGCCGCCGCGGCGAGACCACTCACAATCAAGCTACGCATGACCTTCCCCTTTTCCCGTTCCACTAACTTGCCTTTTCGTCGGCCAGCACGAACTCGTGCATGGCCGCATCGATCTGGCCGGACTTGCCGGCGATAGCGTCGAGACGCCGCTTCAGCAGCGTTAAATTATGCAGCAGCTCCACGCGCGCTTCGTGCGACAGGTCGCCGAGCAGCGAGATCACCCACTCCTCGTGGCGCAGCGCCATCTTGCGGAACTGGGCGCGGCCTTCAGGTGTCAGCTGCACGATCACGGTGCGCTTGTCCGTCGAATGACCCTCGCGGAACACCAGCTTGTCGGCGACGAGTTTCTCGACCAGTCCGGTGATGGCGCCATTCGATACCAGCAGGCGTCGCGACAGCTCGGTCATGGTCAGGCCGTGTTCGAAACGGTCCAGCTGGGCCAGGACGTCGAACCGCGCCAGCGAGGTGCTGAAGTCGCGGCGCAGTCTCGATTTCAGCACGTTCTCGATGCGGGTCGTGCAGGACAACAGACGCAGCCAGATCCTGATCTCGATGTGTTGCGAGGTGCCATCGTCACGCTGCGTGCGCTGCCTAGTCCTGTTGGTGAGATCTGCAGCCGCTAGGCTGCCGAGGCCGGGCGTGTCGCCGAGCTCGGACGATCCAGCGACCGGGCTTCCCGGCGCCTGCGTGCGCTCGTGTGTCTTGTTCTTTTTCTTCATGATCCAGCCAGTGCTTCCTGTTGATGCGCAGGCGCTTCAGATTGCCACCATGCCGACACTCGACCCGCCGCACACGTACAGCGTCTGGCCAGTGACATAGCCGTTCTCGCGGTCGGCGAAGAACATCACCGCACGCGCCACATCGCCGCTGCGCCCGAGGCGCCGCACGGGAATAGCCTCCGCCAGCGCCGTCTCGCGCGGGCTGCCTTTGGGTATGACCTCGTGAAACATCTCCGTGCCGGAGATGGGACCTGGCGCCACGGCGTTGGCGGTGATGCCGAAGGGCGCCAGCTCCAGCGCCCAGGTGCGCGTCAGGCCGATCATACCGGCCTTGGTCGCCGAATACGCCGAGCGCGTCGCAGCGCCCAGCGCTGCCCGGGACGACATCATGATGATGCGACCGAACCCGCGGCTCTTCATGCCGGGCAGCGCGGCCTGCACCAAGTGCAGGGCGGCGCCGAGGTGCAACTGCGTAAGGGCGTGCAGGTCCTCTCGCGTGACCTCGGGCAGCAGGTTCGGCCGGATGGCGCCGGCGTTGTGCACCACATGCGTCACGGGCCGCTGTGCGGCTCGGTTCGCCGCGTCGCGTGTCGCCGCATCATCGAGCAGGTCGACCTCGATCGACGACAGGCGCTCATGCTGCCAGTCCGGCTTGCGCAGGTCGAGCGAGACGACCTCGTAGCCGGCTGCCAGCAGGTGCCGGCAGATCTCGGCGCCGATGCCGCTCGCGCCGCCCGTGACGACGGCGAGGTTGCGCTCGCTCATGCGCGGCCTCCGGAGACGAGGGCCAGCACGCGCAGCGGACTGCCGCTCCCCTGCTTGATCTTGAGAGGGGCGGCGATGATCACCGCGCCCTTGGGCGGGAGCAGGTCCAGATTGGTCAGGCACTGCAGGCCGTAGCGTCCCTTGCCGTGCATGTAGAAGTGCGCCGGAAACGGCGGATTGAAATGGTGCGCCTGGCCGGCGTCGGTGCCGATCGTCTCGGTGCCGAAGCCGTGCACGTCGCGCTGCTCCACCAGCCACTTCACGACCTCGGGGTCGGGACCTGGCGTGTGCGCGCCGTCCTCGCGCAGGCCGGCATAGTCGGCATACGATTTCTTCGACCAGTCGGTGCGCAGCAACACCCAGGAGCCGGGCTCGATCTCCCCGTGCTTCTTCTCCCACGCCTCGACGAAGGGGATGGTGAGCAGGAAGTCGGGGTCTGCGGCCGCCTCTTTCGAGCAGTCGATGACTACCGCCGGCGCGACGAAGTTCCTGGCGGGTATCGTATCGACGGCGTTGTCGGGCAGGTCCTTGCCGGATACCCAATGGATCGGCGCGTCGAAGTGCGTGCCGGTATGCTCGCCGACCGTGAAATTGTTCCAGTACCAGGCCGGGCCGCGCTCGTCGTAGCGGGAAATCTCCTCGAGGCGGAACGGTGCGCCCTGGCCGAACTCGGGTGGCAGCACGATGGTCGGAAACTCGGGTGTCAGGGTCTGCGTCAGGTCGATGACGCGGATGCTGCCGGAGGCGATTCCCTTGGCAAACGCGAGCAGGCTCGATTTGGACATGGCGTTTCCTCAGCTTGCCAGCTCGCGCTCGAGCGCCTTCGGGTTGACGGCAAGGCGCGCGCGCACGTCCTCAGCCACATCGCCAACGAAAACGTCCTCGAGCCCTCTCTGGAGGGCATCGACCACGGCACGCGCCAGGGCGGCGGGCGTCACCTTGGGCGGCGGCACGGTCTGGAACCATTCCGTCTCGAGCGGCCCGAAGAACACATTGACCATGCGTACGCCGCCGGGGCGCAGCTCGGCCCGCAGGCTTTGCGTCGCCGACAGGCACGCGGCTTCGACGGACGAATAGGCGCCGTAGTCTGGCCAGTTCATCAGGGCGTACACCGACAGCAGATTGACGATCGCCGTGGCGGAGCTGACGCCGTCGGCGCCGCGCGACCGCATCACCGGCCCGAAGGCCTGCGCCAGACGCATCAGCCCGAAGAAGCGCACGTCCATCTCCTCGCGGGCGATGCTGATGCCGCGGCGATCCATGATGCCGCCGGTGCGGATGTGCTCGGCCGTATTGACGATGATGTCGATGCGCCCGCCGTTCTGCTCGGCCTGTTCTGCCACGGACTCGGTGTCGGTCATGTCGAGCGGTACGATCTCCGTGCGCTCGATGCCGCGCAGGGCCTCCATGCCAGGGAAGCGGCTTCCACGCATCGGCAATGCCGACGAACACAATGCTTGCGCCCGCCTCCGAGAAGGCCTTCGCCATCGCTTGCCCGACCGCCGTTCGCCCGTCCGTGATGAGCACGCGGCGGAACTTAGGATCGCAGGTCAGCTCGCGCAGCTGGGGATCGTCCTGCATGTGCGGTGTGTCCTTGTCCGGCAACGCAAGCACCACCGGCGCGCCGCTCTTGTCGAGTTTCAACTCGAGGCGCACGCGCGCGCCCTCCCTGGTGTCGCCATGCAGATGCGCGACCAGCACCGGTCCCGCGTCGAGCTTCACCGTGCCGATGCGCCAGGGCGTACGCTCGCGGAAATAGGGATCGCTCGAGACCCGCACGGTGGTTTCCGCCACTAGCGTGCCGCGCGGCTCGACGTCCCTGTAGGGCAGGCGCGGCGACAGGCAGCCCGGGCACGCGTCGCGCGGCGGATAGACGATCGTGCCGCAATCGGCGCAGGTCTGCAGCGCAAACCGACCCTCGGCAGCAGCGGCCGTCAAGCCTTGCGCGGTGCGGCTGCGCGCGGCTTGTGGGCTGAGCGGCAGGCGAGTCTTCCTGAGCGGGTTTTTGCGCTTCGGGCGCGCCAGCGGCTTGGTCATGCGGCCCTCGCCAGTATGGCAGCGCCAGACGCCAGGCCGCGGTCGTAGTTGATCATACCGAAGCCGGACACGAGGCCGAGGTTGGCGTCGGGCACCTGCGTGCCAAGCGCCGTGCCGGTCAGCTGCCGGATCGCCTCGACCAAGCCCAGGTATCCGCCGGCCGCGCCGGCCTGGCCGACCGACAGCTGGCCGCCGCAGGTGTTGTGTGGGAACGAGCCATCGTTGGTCAGCGTGTGCGAACGCACGAACTCCGCGCCATCGCCCTTCTTGCAGAAACCCAGATCCTCGAACTGCATCATCGAGATGACGGGATAGTCGTCGTAGGTCTCGACGAAGTCGACGTCCTCCGGTGTCACGCCGGCCATCGACCACAGCTCGCCGGCATCCACCGCCCAGCCGCCGCGCACCTGCATCGCATCGTCCGCGAAGGCATTGTGCCGCTCGATGGTGGATAGCAGGCGTACCGGCTTTAGCCCGAGCGCACGGCAGCTGCCTCGCGGCAGACCAGGAAGGCTTCCGCGCCCGCGCACGGCATCACGCAGTCGAACAGGTGAATGGGATCGGAGATGGACCGCGCCGACATATACTCGTCGAGCGTCAGCCTCTTCTTCATCAGCGCGTGCGGGATGGCCATGGCGTTGTCGCGCTGGGCCACGCATATCTTGCCGAAGTCCTCGCGCCTGGCGCCGTAGGTGTTCATGTAGTTCCTGGCGATCAGGGCGAATGAGGCATTGGCACCGCCCGAGCCATAGGGATAGACGGCGTCTTGGGCAAAGCGGGAGAACGTCGAGAGCGTCTTTCGGAACGAGTCGACGTGGTTGGTGTCGCCGGCAACGCAGGCCACGAACTCGGCATCGCCCGCCTGCACCGCGCGCGCTGCCCGGCGCAGAGCGACAATGGCGCTGGCGCCGCCGAACGGCACGTGATCCAGCCAGCGCGGCGACAGGCCGAAGTGCTGGGTCAGGCCGATGGCCGTGTCAGGTCCGATCGTGAAGCTCGACACCGACAAGCCGTCGAGGTCCTTCGGACGAAGCCCGGTCTGATTGGTCAGTGCCTGCAGCGCGCGGCCGATCCACCAATGCGCGCTGTTGGTCGAGTAGCGCCGATAGGGAATGGTGACGGGCGCGCAGACGGCGACGCCGTCGTAGCCAGTCCGTGTGCTCGCGGTTTTGCTCATGCCGCCACTCGCTTCTTGAGGTCCCGCGTATCGACGCAGGCGTCGGTGGCAAGGCTGGCCGCGACCAGATCCTTGAGCTGACCGCGCAGGATCTTCTGCGTCGAGGTCAGCGGCACTTCCGGCACGAATGCGACATAGCCCGGCGCCTTGTAGTAGGCGAGCCGTTGCAGGCACCAGGCGACGATATCGGCCGCCAGCTGTTCGCGCGCGGCACGGTCGAGAGGCAGCTGCTTGGCGACGACGCAGGCGAATACCTCATCGCCGCGCACCCGATCCGGCGTGGCCGCCACCGCTACGTGCTTGATGGCGGCATGCTGCATGAGCACGCTCTCGACTTCGACCGCCGAGATGTTCTCGCCCGAGCGCCGGATCACGTTCTTCTTGCGGTCGACGAAGTGCAACGAGCCGTCGGCGCCGCGCCGCACGACATCGCCGGTGTGGAACCAGCCGCCCTGCCAGGCTGCCGCCGTCGCCTCGGCATCCTTCAGATATTCGCGGAAAAAACCGTAGCGCGGCTCGGGGCCGGCATGCCGCACCAGCAGTTCGCCCGGCTGATCGACCTCGGCCTCGCCGCCGTCGTCCGCAACGACGCGTGCCTCGAGCTCGGGTCCAGGCTTGCCGAAGCAGTTGCTGCCCGTATGCCGCGGCTCGCTCGAGGCGACCACCACCGCGCCGGCGCCCGTCTCCGTCATCGCCCAGGCTTCGATCAGCGGAAAGCCGAAGCGGGACTCGAAGGTCGCGTGAATGCCGCGCGGCACACCGGCGCCGAAGCCGAATCGCACACTATGCGCACGGTTATCCGGGCTGTCGGGCGCACCGATCAGCATGGGCGGCATGACGCCGAGGTAGTGCACGATGGTCGCGCGGCTGTCCCTGACGCTCTGCCACCAGGTTCTGGGATGGAACCGATCGAGCGCGATCAGGCAGCCACCGGTCGCCACCATCGCCATCGCCGAATAGGCCATGGCGTTCATGTGGAACGCCGGCAGCGGTGTCAGCATCCGCTCGGCGCCCGGTCGCATGGCGATCAGCCCACCGGCGGTCGCATACCAATGGCCGGCGTACAGGAAGTATTCGTTGGGCAGCACGCAGCCTTTCGGCTTTCCGGTGGTGCCCGAGGTGTAGAGCAGCGCGCATTCGCTGTCGCGATCGGGTCTGCCCGATTTCGGCGCGGGGGTCGCGATGCGTGCCGGGGCTTCCTTGGGGCCAACGACCGGTAGTCGCGTGCCGATGGCCTGCGCCGCAGCCTTGATATCCGGCTGGCGAGGCTCGACGGTGACAACAGCAACCACCTCGGAGTGACCGATCAGGTATTCGAGCTCGGCCGAGCGCAGATCGGGATTGATCGGCACCACCGACGCACCGAGCCCATTCAAGGCGTACCAGTGCAGGAAGTACGCCGGCCGATTCTCGAGCAGGAGCCCGACACGATGGCCATGACCGTAGCCCTGCGCGCGGTAGGCCTCGATCAACACCGAGATGTGCGCCAGGACCTCGCTGTAGCGCAGCTCGCCGGCCGCGATCGCGTAGGCCTTGGCCGTCTCGGGCAGCACCGCCAGGAAGGGGCGATCGCCATGCCGCGCGGCCGCGCGGGCAAACGCGTCGAACACGGTGGTCGGAGCCTCGGGCGGCAACTGCATGGCGTCGCCTACATGAAGAGCTGAATGCTGCCGAAGGCAGCTTCGCAGTTGACGATATCGACCCGCTTCAGCCTGATCTTCAGCTTGCCGTCGATTATGCCGAGCGTGTGCGTCGCCCAGGCGGCATAGAGGTCCTGGCGGTCGTGCCGGGTCTCGACGTAGTGCATCGGCGTCCAGGTGACGTACTCGTTGCCAGCGTCGTCGCGCTTGTCGACCTGCGGCGTCTGCAGGACATGGTGGCAGCGGCTCTTCGGCTTCTGGCTAAACGTGCGATTGCCCTTCAGGCGCTCGACGCGGATTTTCAACAGCAGCTTGTCCTCATACATCAGCGAGGTGGTGAGCCGCGGGTCGGCCTGCCCCCATTCGAGCGGCATCCAGTAGTGGCCATCTTCGGCGAACAGATCGAGCCACTCCTCGAAGCGGTGCTGATCGATCAGGCGCGTCTCATGCACGACGAAGTCGATCAGGTCCTGGTTGGTCGGCGCGGTCATCGTCCCACCGTCACATCGACATGGTCATGAATTTCGACCAGGCCCGGAACTGGTTGCGCATCTGCCACTCGGTGGTGCCGTTGGTGACGGCGGTGGTGTCGGCCACCTCGGAGGCGTCGTACAGGCGCTGCACGTTCACCCATTGGTTGGCGTCGACGCGCAGGCCCTCCTGGGCGCGCTCGTACACCTCGAGGTCATCGTGGCCGACCACCGAGGTCGGCGCGTTGATCAGGCGGTTGTACATGAGGGTGCGCTCCAGCAGCATGTCGGGAGCGCCGACCAGGCGGAAGGTCCAGGACTCCACCAGCGTCTTGTCGGCGGCGATCGGCTTGAACACGCGCACCAGCTGGATCGGCCCCTTGATCATGATGTTGGGGAAATACACGGTGTTGTGCCGGTTCTCGTCGAGAATCGCCTTGGCGCGCTGCTCGCCGTAGGCCGACACCATCTTGTCGAAATAGCCGGACACGGCCGAATAGTCGGAATGGATGGAGTGGTGCACGCCGGTGTGGCCATGCCCGTTGGGCCACACGCGGATGCCCATGCTCTCGAAGAACTCGTAGGGCGCCATGAACGGGGCATAGATCTCGACCGCCATCGGCTTCTTGGCGCCGGGCGGGGCCTTCTTCCAGACCTCGATGGCGGTGCCGGCCGACGACTTCGTGCGCCACCATCGGGTGGCAGGTGTCTGTCTGGTTCTCGACCAGCATCTTCCAGTTGCAGTTGTGCATGTAGCGCAGCACGCCGCCTGCCACTTCCAGCCTGCCGACCGGCGAGCGGTCGATCATATTGTCGAAGCTCGACAGGCTGTCGGCGAAGAAGTCCTCGAAGCCGAGGCCGGCATCGTTCAGCTTGGCGAACACGAATCCGCGGTAGTTGCGCACGTGCTTGACCGGCGCCATGCCCTTGCCGGCGTGGCTGGTCTCGAGCCCGGTGTTCTCGTAGCCCTTTCTGAGCGGGATCGCGAGCAGCGACCCGTCGGTCTTGAAGCTCCAGGCGTGATAGGGGCAGCGGAAGAACTTGCCCGCGTTGCCGCAGGTCTCGCTGGTGATGCGTGTGCCCTTGTGCGGGCAGCGGTTGAACAGCACGTGCACCGTATCGTCGGTGTGGCGTACCATCAGCACGGGCTGGTTGCCGATGTCGGTGCCGAAATAGTCGCCCTTGTTCGGCACCTGGCTGTCATGGCCGATATACACCCAGGTGTTGGCGAACAAGTGCTCCATCTCCAGCTCGAAGACTTCCTGGTCGATGTAGACGTCGCGATGCACCTCGGTGTCGCGCACCAGACCGCGCACCGCCTCGGCATTGCCCCTGTATCTGGCCATCGGTTGCGTTCCCCGGCTCATAGATCGATCACCAGTCGCGGCGATTTCGACCGCGACACGCAGATCTGCATCAGCTTGCCCGCGGCCTTCTCGGCATCGGAGAGGATGTAGTCGCGGTGGTCGGGGATGCCCTCGATCACGCCGACCTGGCAGATGCCGCAGTCGCCGCGCTTGCAGTCGTGCATCGGGTCCTCGCCGGCCTCGATCAGGACATCGAGGATGCTCTTGCCGGGCGGAACGACGTAGCTGCGACCCGAGGTCTTGAGCACCACCTCGAACGCCTGGTCGCCTACTGCTGGCGCGGCGACCGAGAATATCTCGAAACGCAGGCGACCTTTCTCCCAGCACAAGTCCTTGGCGCAGGCGATGGCAGCGTCGAGCATCGGCGTCGGACCGCACAGATAGACATGCTCGCCTGCGGCAAGCGATCTCATCAGGCCTCTGACATCGAAGATGCCGGAGGTGTCGTCGGTATGGACAGTCAGGCGCGGCCCGGCCAGCGACTCGATCTCGGGCAGGAACGCCAGCTGGGCGCGGCTGCGGCCGGCGTACACGAAGCGAAACTCACGGCCTCCGGCTAACAGCGCGGACGCCATCGAGATGATCGGCGTGACGCCGATGCCGCCCGCCAGCAGCACCACCGGCTTTGCGGTTGGCTCGAGCGGAAAATTGTTGGCGGGTGATGAGACCGACAACGTGTCGCCAACCTCGAGGCGGTGCATGAAGGTCGAGCCACCGGTACTGGCCTCCTCCAGCCGTACGCCGAGGCGATAGGTGTGCGGGCGGGTCATGGCCGACCCGTCGCCCGAAGCGTCGATCAACGAGTAGGACCGCTCGTCGCCGCCGGGCAGCCGCACCTTGACGTGCGCGCCCGCCTCCCAGGATGGCAGGGGCTCGCCGTGCGGACGCGCCAGCCGCAGCGCACGGACGTGCGGCGTCTCGGTGCGAACCTCGATGACTTTAAGATCGAAGCGGTCCATCGCGCTCATCACGTGAAGGTGCCGATGGTGGCCAGCGCACCCTTGAGCGCCGTGTCGTCTTCTTCCAGCAGCGCGGCCTGGCGCAGGCGCCGCACCCACTGGGCGGCATCCGGTCGGCCGTTGAGCCGTCGGGCGGCCGCGAGAACCTGGTCGAACTTGGATTGCCCGCGCGCGTGCGTGTCGGAATAGCCCTTGACCAGCCGGCGCGTCTCCAGAATTTCCACGGCCAGTGCATAGTCGCTGCGACGCGGTGGTGCGTGCCAGATCGAGCCAGGCGTCGCGATGCGCAACCTCGCGGTGATGGCGCAGCGTGCCGCGTCGGTATCGTCTGAGGCCCGCGACGGCGTAGAGCGGCAGGAACCAGCGGATCGTGCCGGTCTGAACCCGGCGCCCTCGGTTGACCACGCGATCGAGCAGCTTCCACAGCCGGGGCTTGGACTCGAGCCAGCGCCCGAGGCCGCGCGGCAACGTGCCGGCAACTTCGTCCATGCGCGGATGCATGAACTCGGTGGTGTAGATGAGTTGTTGTGGCTTGGCGGCCAGTTCGGCGCGTACGCGGGCGAACCGGCTGGCCCGCGTCTTCAGGTCGGCCACACGGATTACGTCGTCATAGGCCATGGCCACGGCGATATGCTTGGCGGCCGCAAGGGTGAGTGCCTGCTCGCCGCCGAGCTCGAGGGCCAAGAACTGCGCGACCAGGTCGAGATACTCGCGCCCGTAGGCGACGTCCTGGAAGTCCACGGTGCGGCGCAGACCGGCGGCGATCATGCCATGCAGCGGTTCGGGAAATTTGGCGCGCGCCTGCGCCACCAGCGCGTCGAACTGAGCGTCGCCGACCGGTGCCAGCTCGGGGAAGCGCTTGCCTGCCGACGCCGGCTTCGGCATCTGCGAGGGCTTGCCGGCCTTCAGCTGTTCCAGCGTCCTGTCGAAGCCGGCCGCAAACGCTCGCAGGCTCGGCTCAACACCGACGCCAGTGGCGTGGATGGTCGCCTCGTAGGCATCGCGGGCGAACGGCAGCGCCCCGGAGCCGGCGAGCGCGCCGAACAGCACTGCCGAGATGACGCTGCCGGATGCCTCGGCCAACTCGGCCATGTCGAAAGCGATGAATTTCTTGGCGCTCGCCTGAGCCGCCTCATAGACCTTGGCCGGGTCACCGATGCCGTCGCCCGGCGCCATCTTCTCCTGCACGGCAAGGGCGCGGTGTGAGGAGGCAATGAGCGTGGTGCGATCCTGGGCGACCAGGCCGCGCAACATGGAGCGGCCGGCTTCCATCAGCTCGGCGCCGATCACGATGTCGACGTCTCCAGGCGCCGGCATCAACGACAGGACCGGGTAGGGCATGTCGGGGCGCGGGCGGATCAGCTCGATGTAATAGATGGTGGCGCCGGTGCGCTGCGCCACGCCCGGCACCGAGGTCGACTGCGCGATCCAACCCTGGCTCTCGCCGAGCGCCACGATCCAGTCGACTAGCACGCCGCCACCCTGCCCGCCCATGGCCAGCACGGCAATGGTGATCGGCCTGGCCGGGTCCAGCTTGGATGGGGGCATCATGGCGTTCATGCCGATCGCTCCATCAGGCGAGAGCGATGCGGCGCTTGTCGCGCCGGCGCTGAAGGAATCCGATCACCGCCGAGCGTAGTCGTGCGACCACGCGATCGAGCACACTCGGATTGTGGATGATGTCGGCCCGATAGAACGACGGGCAGAGCACGGCCGCTTCCGCCACCTCGCCGCAATTGCCGCAGCCGACGCAGGTGTTGTCGATCGCCGCTACCGGATCGTCCTTGAGGGGATCGTCAGTCCGCTTGACGGAAAGCGAGGGACAGCCGGACAGGCGAATGCAGGCGTGATCACCGGTGCAGACATCCTCATCGACCCCGAAGCGCTCCTGCACGAGGCGCTTGCCGTCCTTGACCGCTTTGCTGAACAGCGGCTTCACCCGGCGCTGTTTGTTCAGCATGCACTCGGACGACGCGACGATGATCTTGGGTCCCTTCGCCTTCGTGGTGAGGGCCTCCTTGAGGGTGTCGCGCATCTTGGCCACGTCGTAGGTGCGATCGATCTGCCGCACCCAGGTGGCGCCGATGCCTTTCACCGCCTCGGTGATGGGGTGCTTGGTCGAGCGCGAGCGGTTGTCGGCGCGCGAGGAGGGAATGTCCTGCCCGCCGGTGGCGGACGAATAGAAGTTGTCGACCACCAGCACGACGCCGTCGTGCTTGTTGAAGACCGCGTCACCGATGCCGCTGGTCAGGCCGTTGTGCCAGAAGCCGCCGTCGCCCAACATGGCGATCGAGCGCTTGGCCGCTGGCACGTTGAAGGCCGACGCCGAGGCCGGCCCAAGGCCGTAGCCCATGGTGGTGGTGCCGATGTCGAACGGCGGCAGGATCGAGAACAGGTGGCAGCCGATGTCGGCCGAGACGTGATGTTTTCCGAGATCCTTCTCGACCAGTTTCATGGCGGCGAAGATCGGTCGTTCAGGACAGCCGATGCAGAAGCCGGCCGGCCGCTGCGGCACGACCTCGGCGAGCGCCTTCATCTTGTCGTCGGGCACCGCGGGCAGGTTGGGTGCGCGCGCCTGATCTGATAGCGCGGAGGGCATGGCGGCGGCAAAGAAATCGCGCAGCCCAGCGCTCAGAACCGAGGCGGTGTACTCGCCCGGCATCGGCAGCACGTCCTTGCCGTAGATCTTGGCCGCGACATCGGCCTTGCGCAGGATCTTGTGCAGCGACTGCTCGATGTAGTCGGGCTGGCCTTCCTCGACCATCAGCACGGCCTGCTTGGACCGGCAGAACTCGACGAGTTCGTCATCGATGAGCGGATAGGTGACGTTCATGACGTAGAGGGGCACGCGCGTCTTGCCCCACACGTCGGCTAGCCCCAGGCCGCGCAGCGCGCGAATGACACCGTTATACATCCCACCCTGCAGGATGATGCCGATTTCGCCGATGTCGCCCGCAAACACCTCGTTGAGCTTGCGCTCCTTGATGAACTTGATGGCGGCCGGCCAGCGTTTCTCGATCTTCTCCCTCTCGTGCGCGAAGGAGGCCGGCGGCAGCACGATGCGGTTGGTGTCGCGCACCGGGTTCTCGAGCGCCTGAGCCAGGGTGAAGGGCGGGCGCTTGTTGTCCTTGGCGATGAAACGGCCGTGCACGTGGCAGGAGCGGATGCGCACCTCCAGCATCACGGGCGTGTTGCTGGCCTCGGACAGCTCGAAACCATCTTCGACGGCCTTGACGATGCACTCAAGGTTCGGCCGCGGATCGAGCAGCCAGATTTGCGACTTCATGGCGAAGGCGTGGCTGCGCTCCTGCATGATGGAGGAGCCTTCGCCGTAGTCCTCGCCGACGATGATCAGAGCGCCGCCCGTGACGCCGCCAGAGGCGAGATTGGCCAGCGCGTCGGACGCGACGTTAGTGCCGACCGTCGACTTGAAGGTGACGGCGCCGCGGATCGGGTACATCACCGAGGCCGACAGCATGGCACCGGCGGCAGCTTCTGACGCAGATGCGGAAAAGCGCACGCCCAGATCGGCAAGGATGTCCTGCGCGTCGGCAAGCACGTCCATCAGGTGCGAAATCGGCGCGCCCTGGTAGCCGCCAACATAGCCGACACCCGACTGCAGCAGCGCCTTGGTGATCGCGAGGATACCTTCGCCGCGGAACTCTTCGCCGGCACCGAGCCGCAGATGCTCGACTTCCTTGGCAAAAGACCGCTCTGCCACGCGCTCCTCCCGCCGCACCGGACGGTGTGCGGCACCGGGTTGTCGAGGTCAACGCCTCATCAGGCTGGCTCCATGTCTACTTTACGCATGAAATAAATACTGCGTCAATTGCGGCGCGGCGCATGCCGCCAGATGCAAAGCGTGTGGATCAGTCACCCAACGGAAGGGAGACCCCCCTCGACGCCTCATGTCGCCAAACGCGACGGCTCCTTTGCGCGATTTTTATGAGTTATTACACACCGTTACAGGCCGTACCGTGATCATTACCGGCAGGCGTGCCGGGGCCCCTGCACCGCCGCGTCGCGCAAGAGGATTGACACGCGTGGCGCTATGGTAGATATTTTAGTTGTAAAGTAATTTGCCGTGTCCGACCGGCGACGCCGCACTTCGGACCGACCGGCAAGCCCGCCTCGACCACAGGAGGCATGACCTTGCACATCGTCTGCATCGGTGGCGGCCCGGCGGGCCTCTATTTCGGGCTTCTGATGAAGAAGCTCAATCCGGCGCACAGGGTGCGAGTGATCGAGCGCAACAAGCCCTACGACACGTTCGGCTGGGGCGTGGTGTTCTCGGACGCCACCATGGACAACATGCGCCAGTGGGACCCCGAAACGGCGCAGGAGATCGAGACCGCGTTCAACCATTGGGACGACATCGAGGTGCTCATCAAGGGCAGGCGCATGCGCACCTCGGGTCACGGCTTTGTCGGCATCGGGCGCAAAAAGCTGCTCAACATCCTGCAGGCGCGCTGCGAGGCGCTCGGCGTCGAGCTGGTGTTCGAGCGCGAGGTCGACTCTGACGAAGAGTTCCCCGAGGCCGACCTCATCATTGCCTCGGATGGCGTCAACTCGAAGATCCGCAGCAAATACGCCGCCGCCTTCAAGCCCGACATGATCGTGCGCCCGAACCGCTTCATCTGGCTCGGCACCGACAAGTCGTACGATGCTTTCACGTTCGACTTCCGGCGCACCGAGCACGGCTGGTTCCAGGCGCACATCTACAAATTCGACGACAAGACCTCGACCTTCATCGTCGAGACCACCGAGGACACGTTCAAGGCGCATGGCCTGGACAAAGCGGACCAGGAGCGATCGATCGCCTTTTGCGAGGATTTGTTCGCCGAGGTGCTCGACGGTGCCAAACTGATGACCAATGCACGCCATCTGCGCGGCTCGGCGTGGCTCAACTTCCAGCGCCTGGTGTGCGGCTCCTGGAGCCACTTCAATGGCAAGAGCCACGTGGTGCTGATGGGCGATGCGGCCCATACCGCCCATTTTGCCATCGGCTCCGGCACCAAGCTGGCGCTGGAGGATGCCATCGAGCTGGCGCGGCAATTCAAGCTGATCGGCGATAAGCCCGAGCACATCCCGGCGGTGCTTGCGGCCTACCAGGAGATCCGAGCGATCGACGTGATCCGCATCCAGAACGCCGCGCGCAACGCCATGGAATGGTTCGAGGTGGTCGGCAGCCGGTATGCGGATACGCTCGAGCCCGAGCAGTTCATGTACTCGCTGCTGACCCGCTCGCAGCGCATCAGCCACGAAAACCTGCGCCTGCGCGACAAGACGTGGCTCGAGGGCTACGAGCGCTGGTTCGCCGGCCGCTGCGGCGTGCCGGTGTCTGCAGACGAGCCGGTGGTGCCCCCGATGCTGACGCCCTTCCGGCTGCGCGGCATCAGGCTGCCCAATCGCATCGTCGTGTCGCCGATGGCCATGTATTCGGCCGTTGACGGGATACCCGGCGACTTCCATCTCGTGCATCTGGGCAGCCGCGCGCTGGGCGGCGCCGGGCTGGTGTTCGGCGAGATGACCTGCGTGTCCGCGGACGGCCGCATCACGCCTGGCTGCGCGGGGTTGTGGAACGACGAGCAGGCGGTGGCGTGGAAACGCATCGTAACCTTCATCCACAGCATGACACCGGCCAAGGCGGGACTGCAACTCGGCCACGCCGGCCGCAAGGGGTCGACCCAACTCGGCTGGGAGGAAATCGATCAGCCACTCGATGAGGGCAATTGGCCGCTGATCTCGGCGTCGCCGGTGCCATACCATCGCAACGGGCAGATCCCGCGCGCCATGACGCGTCAGGACATGGATGAGGTGAAGGCCGACTTCGTGGCGGCGGCCAGGCGCGGCGCCGATGCAGGCTTCGACGTGCTGGAGCTGCATTGTGCGCACGGCTATCTGCTGTCGAGTTTCCTGTCGCCGCTCACCAACCTCCGCGATGACGAATACGGCGGCGGCCATGCCAATCGCGCCCGCTTCGCGCTCGAGATTTTCCACGCCGTCCGCGAGGTATGGCCGAAGGAACGTCCGATCTCGGTGCGCCTGTCCTGTCACGACTGGGCTGAGGGCGGCAACACGCCGGCGGACGCCGCTATCTTCGCGCAATTGTTTCGGGAGGCTGGAGCCGACCTGGTCGATTGCTCGTCCGGTCAGGTGTGGGACGACGACAAACCGGTGTATGGCCGGCTTTACCAGACGCCGTTCGCCGACAAGATCCGCAACGAGATCGGCATCGCCACCATGGCAGTAGGCGCCATCTTCGAGGCCGATCACGCCAATTCGATCATAGCGGCAGGCCGCGCCGACCTGTGCGCGCTGGCCCGTCCGCATCTCGCGGACGCAGCGTGGACGTTGCACGAGGCAGCCAAGATCGGCGTGCGCAGCCTCGCCTGGCCCAACCAGTACCTGTCCGGCAAGAGTCAGTACGAGACCAATCTGGCGCGCGCGACGGCAGGCACGAGGGTTGAGGTGCACATGGCATCGCACGCATCACCGCTCAGCGGACGTCATGCCCTCGTCACGGGGGCCGGCACCGGCATTGGCGCGGCGATTGCGGCTACCCTGGGCGTGCGGGTGCACGCGTCAGTCTTGCCGGACGACGGCGCGGTCCGCTGCAGGCACTCGCCGCGCAGGCCGGCGCCGGTGACATGCTGGTCGTGGCCGGGTTCGACGTCACCGATCCGGCCAAGGTTGCGGGAGGCGTGGCGGAGGCACGCGGCAAGTTCGGCCCCGTCGACGTCCTAGTCAACAACGCCGGCGAGGCGCCGAGCGCGCCGTTCGCCAGGACCGACTTGGCGCTTTGGAACCGGGCGCTCGCCGTCAACCTGACCGGAACCTACCTGGTGACGAAAGAGGTGCTGCCCGACATGCTGGCCAAGCGATCGGGCCGGATCGTCAACGTCGCATCGACCGCCGGCCTGGTCGGCTACGCTCGCCTGTCAGCCTATACGGCGGCCAAGCACGGCGTAGTCGGGTTGACGCGAGCGCTGGCTGTCGAGGTCGCCACGGCGGGCATCACGGTCAATGCCGTCTGCCCCGGGTATACCGACACCGACATGATCGCCAATGCCGTGGAGGCCATCGCCCGCAAGCGCGGCGGTAGCCGCGCCGACGCTTTGAAGACGTTCACCGATGTCAATCCGCAGGAGCGGCTGGTAAGCGTCGAGGAGGTGGCGAGCACCGTGCTTTGGCTGGTGTCGGACGGAGCCTCGGCGATCAACGGGCAGGCCATCGCCATCGCCGGCGGCGAAGTGATGACCGGATAAGCCTTGCAACGCGGAGACTGCAGCATGACGTCAGCGATGCAGAGTGAGCTCAAGCCCTTCAAGGGCTATGCGGCGCGTCACTTCGACTGGTCGACAGACGCCGACGGGCGCGTCGCCACCATCACGCTCAACCGACCGGATCGGAAGAACCCGCTGACCTTCCAGTCCTACGCCGAGCTGCGCGACCTGTTTCGCGGCCTTAACCAGGCGTCAGATGTGCGGGCGGTGGTGCTGGCCGGCGAGGGCGGCAACTTCTGCTCGGGCGGCGACGTGTTCGAGATCATCGAGCCGCTGACCAAGATGTCGATGCCGGACCTCCTCGCCTTCACCCGCATGACGGGCGACGTGGTCAAAGCCATGCGCCGCTGTCCGCAGCCGATCATCGCTGCGGTGGACGGCATCTGTGCCGGCGCCGGCGCGATCCTGGCCATGGCGTCCGACATCCGCTTTGCCACGCCTGCTGCCAAGACCGCGTTCCTGTTCACGCGCGTCGGCCTGGCCGGGGCAGACATGGGCGCTTGTGGCATCCTTCCGCGCCTGATCGGCCAGGGACGCGCTGCCGAGCTGCTGTTCACCGGGCGGGCGATGAGCGCCGAGGAGGGCGCGGCCTGGGGGTTCTACAACCGGCTGGTCGGCGCCGAGAGGCTGCGGACGGAAGCGCAAAGCTTCGCGCGCTGCGCTCGCCGACGGCCCTTGGTTCGCGCACGGCATCACCAAGACCATGATGAACCAGGAATGGGCCATGGGCATCGAGGAGATGGTGGAATCGGAGGCGCAGGCCCAGGCGATCTGCATGATGACCAAGGATTTCCGCCGTGCCTTCGAGGCATTCGCCGCGAAACAGAAACCGGTCTTCGAGGGCAATTGAGAGGAGAGGTGTCTTGTCCGCGCCCCTGACGCCGACCCGCGAGCATCTGGCCTGGCCGTTCTTCGGCCCGGAGCATCGGGCGTTCGCCGCCGAGCTCGATAAGTTCGCGGAGTCCGGCGCGCTGGATGGCATCGATCATCACGACACCGACAATGCCTGCCGGAAGCTGGTGAAGAGGCTCGGTGACGCCGGGCTGCTGCGCGCCTGCGTGCCAGCGGGCTACGGTGGGCTGACCGATCCGCTCGAGTCGCGGCGCATCTGCCTCGCACGGGAGACGCTGGCCTATCACGACGGCCTCGCCGACTTCGCATTCGCGATGCAGGGACTCGGCACGGGCGCCATTACGCTCGCCGGATCGGAGGCGCTGAAGGCCGAGATCCTGTCCAAGGTCGGGGCCGGCGAGTTGATCGCGGCATTCGCGCTGTCTGAGAAAGACGCGGGCTCCGACGTCGCCGCCATGCGCTGCGCCGCGCGCAGCGACGACGACCACTATGTGCTGTCCGGCGAGAAGACCTGGATCTCGAACGGTGGCGTTGCCAACGTCTATACGGTGTTTGCGCGCACCGACGAGGCGCCGGGCACCCGCGGCATCTCCGCTTTCGTCGTGTTGGCCAGCGATCCGGGCTTCTCGATCGCGGAGCGCATCGATGTGATGGCTCCGCACCCGCTGGCGACCATCCGTTTCAGCGAGATGCGCATACCGGCGGCGCGGCGGCTGGGCATGCCCGGTGAAGGGTTCAAGATCGCCATGCGCACGCTCGATATCTTTCGCTCATCGGTCGCTGCCGCAGCCCTCGGGTTTGCCAGGCGGGCGCTCGACGAAGCGTTGCGATACGCTCGCACCCGCCCAATGTTCGGCGCGACACTCGCCGACCAGCAGTTGACCCAGGCCAAGCTGGGCGAGATGGCGACCATGGTCGACGCGGCCGCACTCCTCACCTATCGCGCGGCCTGGCGGCGCGATGTCGAGAAGCAGCCGACGACGCGGGAAGCGGCCATGGCCAAGATGAGCGCCACCGAGAGCGCGCAGCAGGTCATCGATGCGGCCGTGCAGATGTTCGGCGGGCGCGGCGTGAAGGTCGGCGAGGTCGTCGAAAGCCTCTACCGCGAAATCCGGGCGCTGCGCATCTACGAAGGCGCCACCGAGGTACAGAAGCTGATCGTGGCGCGCGAGCTGCTCAAGCAGGTCTGACCAGGGAGTTTAGATGTCGACGTTCAGAATCGAGCTGACATTGCGCTTCGGGGACTGCGACCCGTCGGGCGTCGCCTATTTCCCGGCCTACCTCGATCTGTTGAACGGAGTGGTCGAGGACTTCTGGATGAAATTGGGGCATCCGTGGACGCAACAGATCAACGAGCGGTCGCGCGGGACGCCGACGGCGCATCTGAGCTGCGACTTCGTGCGGCCATCGCGTTTCGGCGACCGCCTGACATTCGAGCTGCGCGTCGTGCGCATCGGCCGCACATCGCTCGAGCTGGCGCACCGGATCGTCTGCGGCAGCGAGGTGCGGTGGACGGCCAAGCAGGTGCTGGTTTCGGCCGACATCAGCACCGGAGCTGCAAAGCCGTGGCAGGAGGATGTGCGCGGCGCGGTCGAGAAATTCATGGAGGTTGAGGATGCATACGAACCTGCAGCCTGAGGGCTGGGCCAAACCGGCTGGCTACGCGAACGGCATCGCCGCGCGCGGCCGTTCGGTGTTCATCAGCGGTCAAATCGGTTGGAACGCGCAATGCCAGTTCGAGACCGACGACTTCGTCGGCCAGGTGCGGCAGACGCTGCAGAACATCGTGGCCATCCTGCGCGAAGCCGATGCGCGGCCGGAACACATCACGTCGATGACCTGGTACTTCGTCGACAAGCGCGAGTACCTCTCCAACCTCAAGGCGATCGGCGAGGTCTACCGCAAGGTCATCGGCCGGACGTTCCCGACGATGGCGGCGGTGCAGGTCGCCGCGCTGGTGGAGGATCGTGCCAGGGTCGAGATCCAGGCCATTGCCGTCGTGCCCGAATAGGAGGCGCGCCACCTCGTCTTGCCGCGCCATGTGTCAACCAAGCGCCAGGAGCCTCCGCAATGTTCGCCAAATTGTTTGCGCGCGAGCCGGGCAAGCATCATCACCGTTCGGCCGCCAAGGGAGCTGCAGGTCTAGGGCCCAGCGCGCACGTCGATACCTTTACGCGCGACAATCTTCCGGCCGCCGAGCTGTGGCCCGATTTGGTGCTCGATCGGCCGGAGTTCCAATACCCCGAATACCTCAACGCCGCCGTCGAGCTGACCGACAAAATGGTGGAGCGGGGCTTCGGGGACAACACGGCGCTGATCGGCAACGGCCGCCGCCGCACCTACAAGGAGCTGGCCGACTGGTCGAACCGCCTCGCCCACGCGCTGATCGAGGATTTCGGCGTCAAGCCCGGCAATCGTGTGCTGATCCGCTCCGGCAACAACCCGGCTATGGTGGCGGCCTGGCTGGCGGTGACCAAGGCCGGCGGCGTCGCCGTCAACACCATGCCGATGCTGCGCGCCGGCGAACTGGGCAAGATCGTCGACAAGGCGGAGGTGTCGCTGGCGCTGACCGACAGCCGCATCGCCGACGAGATCGTCGCCTGCGCTAAGGACAGCAAGTTCCTCAAGAAGGTGATCAGCTTTGACGGCACCGCCAACCACGATGCCGAGCTCGATCGCATCGCGCTCTCCAAGTCCGTCAAGTTCGACCCCGTGAAGACCGGCCGCGATGATGTGGCGTTGCTGGGCTTCACGTCCGGCACCACCGGCGAGCCCAAGGGCACCATGCACTTCCATCGCGACCTGCTGATCATCGCCGACGGCTATGCCAAGGAGGTGCTGGGCGTGACGCCGGACGATGTCTTCGTCGGCTCGCCGCCGCTGGCGTTCACGTTCGGGCTTGGCGGGCTTGCGATCTTCCCGCTGCGCTTCGGTGCCACGGCGACGCTGCTCGAGAACGCCTCGCCCGCCAACATGATCGAGATCATCGAGACGTATAAGGCGACCATCAGCTTCACGTCGCCGACGGCCTACCGCGCCATGATGGCTGCGATGGACAAGGGCGCGAACCTGGCCTCGCTGCGCGCGGCAGTGTCGGCTGGCGAGACGCTGCCCGCACCCGTGTTCGAGGAATGGACCAAGAAGACCGGCAAGCCAATCCTCGATGGCATCGGCTCGACCGAGATCCTGCACATCTTCATCACCAATCGCTTCCCGGATGCCAAGGGCGGCGCCACCGGCAAGCCGGTCACCGGTTACGACGCCAGGATCGTCGATGACGACATGAACGATGTGCCCGACGGGACCATCGGTCATTTGGCGGTGCGCGGGCCGACCGGCTGCCGCTATTTGGCCGACACCCGTCAGACCAAATACGTGCGCGACGGCTGGAATCTGACCGGGGACGATTTCGTGCGCGACAAGGATGGGGTATTCCACTTTGCTGCCCGCGCCGACGACATGATCATATCGTCGGGCTACAACATCGCCGGACCGGAGGTGGAGGCAGCCCTGCTGGCGCATCCGGACGTCGCCGAATGCGCCGTGGTCGGCGCCCCCAGTGAGGAGCGCGGGCAGATCGTCGAGGCGCACGTGGTCCTCAAGCCTGACGTGGTCGGCGACGAGGCGTGCATCAGGCGGCTGCAGGACCATGTCAAGGCGATCGTCGCGCCCTACAAGTATCCCCGCTCGGTGAAGTTCGTGGCTGCCCTGCCCAAGACCCTGACCGGTAAGATCCAGCGTTTCAAGCTGCGGGTTTAGGGAGTCGAACCGATACTCCAGACGCGAGGCGGCGGCCTGAGTCTTCGAACTGCCCAAATCGCCTGCTTTGTCGACGGCGTTCAAGCCTGAGTGGGGACTGCCATGTTGCGCGTTCGGGATTTCCTTGTCGCCATTGCCGCCTGCCTGCTTTTTGCCTCACCTGCTGCAGCCGAGAAGCGCGTCGCGTTGGTGATCGGCAACTCCGCCTACGTGAGCAGCCCGGGCCTCGCCAACCCGGTCAATGACGCGAACGATGTAGCCGCCGCTCTCAAGGCGGTCGGGTTCGAGGTGGTGCTCGGCACCGACCTCGCCAAGCCCGCCTTCGACGCCAAGATCCGTGATTTTGTCCGCATCCTGGAACAGGCCGACGTGGCCCTCTTCTTCTACGCCGGGCACGGGCTGCAGGTGTCGGGCCGCAACTATCTGGTGCCGGTCGACGCCAGGCTGCAAGGCGAGCGCGATCTGGACTTCGAGGCCGTCTCGCTCGATTTCGTGCTCAAGCAGATGGAGCTGGAACGCGAGGGCAAGACCAACGTGGTGTTCCTCGATGCCTGCCGCGACAACCCACTGGGGCGCAACCTTTCGCGCTCCATGGGTACGCGCTCGACCAGCGTCGGCCAGGGCTTGGCCCAGGTGCAGACCGGCGTCGGCACGTTCATCGCCTACTCGACGCAGCCGGGAAATGTCGCGCTCGACGGGCAGGGCCGCAATTCGCCCTTCACGTCGGCCTTGACGAAGCACATCGCCGAGCCCGGCCGCAACTTGACCTCCGTGATGGTCGACGTGCGCAAGGATGTGCTGGCGCAAACCAGCGGCAAGCAGGTGCCCTGGGACCATTCGGCGCTGACGGGAGACTTCTATTTCCAGCTCGCGGCGGCGCCGGGCAACCTGCCGAAACCCGACGGCGATGCCACGCAGAAGCGGCTGCGCGAGCTCGAGGAGCAGATGAAGAAGAAGTCGGATCCGCAGTTGACGGCCAATACGGTCGCGCTGTCCCTGGCGAAGGAGCGCCTGCGCCAGTCCGAGGAGGCGAACCGCCAAGACCAGAAGCGCCTGTATGATATCCAGTACAGCACATCGCCATCGCAGCCCGGGAGCGGCGGCAATCAAGCCATGGAGATCGGCGCCATCCAGATGCAAATGGCACGGCGCACGCAGGAGCAGCGTCAGCTGCGCGAGGAGATCGGCAAGCTCGAGTCGGCGTTGGGGCTGACACCGGCGTCCAAGTAGGCGCGGCGGCAAGGGAACGAGGGGTCGCGATGAAACGGGCACCGGAGACGGCCGCTCCTGCGGACGCGCAACAACGCCGGGCGGCGAGGCCGGTGGTGGTCTACGCCGTCGATCGGGTGCCGCGTTTCGATGCGGCGTTCTACGCAGCGGCCAGGCAAGGCCTGACCAAGATCGGCGAGGTTATCGTGCAGCCGCGCGACGCCGCGGCATTCGAGGTTCCGGCCGGTCATTTTTTCAGGATTGTGAGCATTGAGGGGCCGCAGGTCGGCGACCTCAATGTTTGGAATGCGCACGACCTGTCCGAGCGGTTCTTCAGCGGCAAGACGCGCGCGCTGCACGCAACGCATGTCAGCACCGGGGATCGTCTGTGGAGCACGCTGCCGAGCCTGCGTCCGCTGGCGACCATCACGCACGACACGCTCGATTGGTACGGCTGGGATGCTGACGGCGGCGGCATTCACGATGCGATCGGGACTCGCTGCGACCCGTACACGAATACCCTGCTGAACGGCAACGAGTACCACTATTGCTGTCATTCCAACCTGACGCGCGCGCTGGCTGCATACAAGAAGATGCCGCTGACGGTCGCCGAGCCGCACGTGCACGACGTGCTGAACGTGTTCATGTGCACGGGGTATACGCGCGACAACCACCAGTACTTCATGAAGGCGAGCCCGGTGCGGCCTGGGGATTTCATCGAGTTCTTCGCCGAGATCGATGTGCTGGCGGCGCTGTCGGCCTGCCCCGGCGGCGACTGCGGCGCCGACCACTCGAGCGACGTGGCCAAGTGCTATCCGCTGCTGGTCGAGATCTATCGGCCGCGCGCCCAAGCTCTGGCCGGATGGCGCTCACCGCAACCCAGCGGGTATTCGCGCGGGCACGGGGCGGAATAGGCTGCACAGCGGCCAAGCGTCGGCATGACACCCTAGCTTGACGAGCTATTGCCGCGGTTGAGGCGGCGGACCTCTTCGGTCAGGGCGGCCAATTGCTGCTTCAGGTTTTCCAAATCACTGGCGTGCGGATCGGGTTTGGACAAATACGTGGTGCCGCCGCTGGCGATCGTGACGACAAACCAGATCCAGAAGAAATCCATGAAGCTGAGAACGGTATTTGACATCTGGTGGCTCTCCGGTCGTGTTCGAACACCTTAGGCTCGGGCCGGCGCAGCGTAATGGCTGTTTCTCAGGTAATAGCGCGCGGATGGATGACTGCTGGCGCGGCAGCAACGCCAATGCCGCACGTGACGGCGCAGCTCCGCAAAGAGGCACGAAAAGCGGGTTTCGTGGAGGCCGCAGGCCGCGGTCAGGTGGGCCAGGCCAGGAGCGCCATCTCGGCAACCCGGCGCAGGTCCTTGCGGCTGGCACCGCCTGCGGCCTGCACCGACATGCCTTGCGTGATCGTCATCATCAGCCGCGCCAGATCGGCGCAGTTGGCATCGACCGGCAGATCGCCTTCCGACCTGGCACGCTCCAGGCGCAACCGAAGCAGCTTCTCGAACGACATGCGGCGCGAGCAAAGCTCTTCGCGGATCGATTCGGCCGCCTCGCCGCAGGTGAGCGCTCCCATCACGCCGAGACATCCCGGAGGATGGCAGGGGTCCGTCAGTGCGTCGGCGGCGCCCAGGAGAAGGCGCTCAGCAACTTGCCGCGCGGTTGGCGCGTTCAATGCTTCTCGCGTGTAGGCTGCGGGCCCTTCGGCGTAGCGGTCGAGCGCGCGACGAAACAACGCCTCCTTGTTTCCGAACGCTGCGTATAGACTAGGACGATTGATGCCCATGGCCTCGGTTAGCTCGGCCAGTGAGGCGCCCTCGTAGCCCTTGCGCCAGAATATCTCCAGCGCGCGGTCGAGGGCTTCGTCGGCGTCAAATTCGCGTGGGCGTCCTTTCTGCAGCAATGGCGTCGTCCTTGTTTTCGCCCCACTCTAGCATTTTCGTACCTATCGATACAAATAGTGATTGACACGCGGGATGCCATAGCTATATCGATACCGATCGGTACACATATAGCCGTGGAGCGGCGCATGGGTATTTCGTCGGGGCGCATCGCCCAGTGACTTGAGTGCCGGAACGGACCGCCGCAACAGGTCTGCCGGCCATGCCCTACGGGGGGAAATCTTCGTCATCACGCATGTCTCGGCGACGCCAAGGGCGCGCAAGCCTTGACTGTCGCCCACTCGCTACAGGAGTTCAATCGTGAAGCATCCATCGATTCGTGGCCGCCTCTGGGGCGGCAGTGCTATTGCTGCCGCCGCCGCAGTCGGGGTGGCGCTGCTGGTGAATGTACCGAACGCCCAGACACAGAGCAACGCGGCCAAGAAGGCGGCAGTGCTGGCCGTGCCGGTTTCGGTTGCCGTCGTGGAGCCGAAGGAGACGGTGGCCTGGGACGAGTTCTCCGGTCGCCTGGAGGCGGTTGAGCGCGTCGATGTACGCTCGCGGGTGGCGGGCGCCGTGCAGGCGGTGCACTTCCGCGAGGGCGCGCTAGTGAAGCAGGGCGAACTGCTGGTCACCATCGACCCGGATCCCTATCGCGCCGAGGTCGATCGCCTGCAGGCGCAGGTGGTGGCGGCCGAAGCGCGGCTTGCCTACACCAAGGGCGAAGTCGACCGCGGCCAGCCGCTGTTGGATTCGCGCGTGGTTTCGCCGCGTGACTTCGACCAGCGCACCAATGCCTATCGCGAGGCGGATGCCAATCTGCGCGCGGCCAAGGCTGCGCTGCAGGCTGCCCAGTTGAACCTGGGCTACACCGAGGTGCGTGCGCCGGTGGCGGGCCGGGTCGGGCGTCTGGAGATCACGGTCGGTAACCTGGTGGCCGCGGGCCCCGGCGCGCCGATCCTGACCACGCTGGTTTCGGTCAACCCCATCTACGCCAGCTTCAATGCGGACGAGGAGGTGGTGACGCGGGCCCTCAATGCGTTCGATCGCGATGCACAGGGATCGGCGCAGATCGAGCAGATCCCCGTGCAGATCTCGACCGCCAGCCAACAGGGCGAGCCGATCCAAGGCCGCCTGCAGCTGATCGACAACCAGGTCGATGCCCGCACCGGCACAGTGCGCGTGCGCGCCGTGTTCGAGAACCCCGAGGGGCGGCTGATGCCCGGCCAGTTCGTGCGCCTGCGCATGGCCGGCGCCAAGGCCGCGCCTCTGCTGGCGATCAACGAACGCGCCATCGGCACCGACCAGAACAAGAAGTTCGTGATCGTGGTCGATCAGGGCAACATCGCAGCTTACCGCGAGGTGGTGCTCGGTGCCTTCGTCGGCGGCCAGCGGGTCATCACAAGCGGGCTTGCGGCCGGCGAGCGCATCGTCGTCAACGGCCTGCAGCGCGTGCGCCCGGGTGCGCTGGTGGCCCCGGAAACCGTCACGATGGACGGGCAGTCGGTGAGCCAGGCGCGCACGGCGCCGGAGGCGGCCAAGGCCGTGCTGCGCTAACAGGCAAATATTGAGAAAGGCCGACGGGGCTCACCATGAACCTCTCCAAGTTCTTCATCGATCGCCCGATCTTTGCCGGCGTGCTATCGGTGCTGATCTTCCTCGCCGGGCTTCTCGCGCTGCGGGTGATGCCGATCTCCGAGTACCCGGAGGTGGCGCCACCCTCCGTGGTAGTGCGCGCGCAGTACCCCGGCGCCAACCCCAAGGTGATTGCGGAGACGGTGGCGACCCCCATAGAGGAAGCGATCAACGGCGTAGAAGGCATGCTCTACATGAGCAGTCAGGCGACCACCGATGGCCTGATGACGTTGACCGTCACCTTCCGGCTGGGCACGGACGTCGATAAGGCCCAGCAACTCGTGCAGAACCGTGTCTCGCAGGCCGAGCCGCGGCTGCCTGAGGACGTGCGGCGCCTCGGCGTCACAACGGTCAAGAGCGCGCCTGATCTGACGATGGTCGTGCACTTGCTGTCGCCGAACGACCGCTACGATATGACCTACCTGCGCAACTACGCGGTGCTGAACGTCAAGGATCGCCTGGCACGCATCGACGGCGTCGGCCAGGTGCTGCTGTTCGGATCGGGCGATTATTCCATGCGCGTCTGGCTCGACCCGCAAAAGGTCGCCGAGCTCGGTCTTTCCGCCAGCGACGTTGTCAACGAGATCCGCACCCAAAACGTTCAGGCTGCAGCCGGCGTGGTCGGCGCGTCTCCCGGTCTGCCCAATCTCGACCTGCAACTGTCCGTCAATGCTCGAGGGCGCCTGCAGACCGAGGAGGAATTCGGCGACATAATAATCAAATCCGGCGTCAATGGTGAGGTCGCGCACTTGCGTGACGTAGCGCGCATCGAGCTTGGTGCGTCGGAATATGCCTTGCGTTCCCTGCTGGACAACAAGCCGGCGGTAGCCGTGCCGATCTTCCAGGCGCCAGGTTCAAACGCCATCGCCATCTCCGACAACGTTCGCAAGGTCATGGCCGAGATGAAGTCGAGCATGCCGGAAGGTGTCGACTATCAGATCGTCTACGACCCGACGCAGTTCGTGCGCGCCTCCATCGAGGCGGTCGTGCACACGCTACTCGAGGCCGTGGCGCTGGTGGTGCTGGTGGTCATCATCTTTCTGCAGACTTGGCGTGCCTCCATCATACCGCTGGTCGCTGTGCCCATTTCGGTGATCGGCACGTTCGCGGTGATGTATGTGTTCGGCTTTTCGATCAACGCCCTGACGCTGTTCGGACTCGTGCTGGCGATCGGCATCGTCGTCGATGACGCCATCGTCGTTGTCGAGAACGTCGAGCGCAACATCGAGGAGGGCCTGTCGCCGCGCGCGGCGGCCTACCGGGCTATGCAGGAGGTGTCCGGCCCCATCATCGCTATTGCGCTGGTGTTGATCGCCGTGTTCGTCCCGCTCGCGTTCATCAGTGGGCTCACGGGGCAGTTCTACAAACAGTTCGCGCTTACCATCGCCATCTCCACGGTGATCTCGGCCGTCAATTCGCTGACGCTATCGCCGGCGCTGGCCGCTCTGCTTCTCAAATCGCACGATGCGCCAAAGGATGCCCTGACCCGCTTCATGGATGTCCTGTTCGGGTGGTTCTTCCGCGCCTTCAACTGGACGTTCCGGCGCGGCACCAACGCCTATAGCGGCGCCGTACGGCGGGTCATCTCGCGCAAGGCGCTGGCCATGGGTGTGTATTTCATCCTGATCGGCGTCACCTTCGGCCTGTTCAAGGCCGTTCCGTCGGGCTTCGTGCCTGCGCAGGATAAGCAGTATCTGGTCGGCTTCGCCCAGCTTCCCGACGGTGCCACCCTGGATCGCACCGAAGATGTGATCCGCCGCATGAGCGACATCGTCCTCAAGCAGCCGGGCGTGCAGAGCGCGGTAGCGTTCCCGGGGCTGTCCATCAACGGCTTCACCAACAGCTCGAACTCGGGCATCGTGTTTGCCACGCTCAAGCCCTTCGAGGAGAGGAAGACCCCGGATCTCAGCGGCATGGCGATTGCTGGCCAGCTCAACCAGAAGTTCGGTGCGATCAAGGACGCTTTCATCGCCATTTTCCCGCCGCCGTCCGTGCAGGGGCTCGGCACTATCGGCGGCTTCAAGCTGCAGATCGAGGATCGCGGCGGCCTCGGCTACGAGGCGCTCGACCAGGCCACCAAGGCGTTCGTGGCCAAGGCCTCGCAGGCGCCGGAGATCGCCGGCCTGTTCTCCAGCTATCAGATCAACGTGCCGCAGCTCTATGCGGACGTCGATCGCGTCAAAGCGCGCCAGTTGGGTGTAGCCGTGCCGGACGTATTCGAGACCATGCAGATCTATTTGGGATCGCTGTACGTCAATGACTTCAACAAGTTCGGGCGCACCTACTCGGTACGCGTGCAGGCCGATGCCAAGTATCGCGCTCGCTCGGAAGATGTGGGCCAGCTGAAGGTGCGCTCGCGTACCGGCGAGATGGTGCCGCTGGCAGCCCTGCTCAGGGTGAGCCAGAGCGCGGGGCCGGAGCGTGCCATGCGCTACAACGGCTTCCTGGCCGGGGACTTAAACGGTCGCGCGGCGCCGGGGTTCTCGTCCGGCGAGGCGCAGGCCGCCATCGAGCGCATCGCCGCCGAGACGCTTCCCAAAGGCATCGGCTACGAGTGGACGGAGCTGACCTACCAGGAGATCCTGGCCGGCAATTCATCGCTCTGGATGTTCCCACTCGCCATTCTGCTGGTGTTCCTGGTGCTGGCAGCGCTGTACGAGAGCCTGGTGCTGCCGCTGTCCATCATCATGATCGTGCCGATGGGGCTGCTGGCGGCGATTGCCGGCGTGTTCATCACGCAGGGCGATAACAACGTTTTCACCCAGATCGGCCTCATCGTTCTGGTTGGTTTGTCCGCCAAGAACGCCATCCTGATCGTCGAGTTCGCGCGCGAGTTGGAGTTCGCCGGCCGTACCCCGCGCGAGGCGGCGGTGGAGGCGAGCCGGCTGCGGCTGCGGCCTATCCTGATGACGTCGCTTGCTTTCATCATGGGCGTGGTGCCGCTGGTGTACTCGACCGGCGCGGGCGCCGAGATGCGTCAAGCCATGGGCATTGCCGTGTTCTCCGGCATGATCGGTGTGACGGCATTCGGCATCTTGCTGACGCCCGTGTTCTACGTGCTCCTGCGTGCTCTGAGCGGGAATCGCCCACTCAAGCAACATGGACATCCCGAGATGTCGGGCGACAGTATTGCGACGGGCGCCTCCCATCGGCCCTTGGCGGATGCAACCATGACGCCTGACCGTCATTGACGATTGCTGGTGTGCATCGCACAATTGCGGTTCTCGACCCAGCCTGCATTGGCCGAAAGCTCAGCAATTCGATGCGACATATCCCCCGCGCCAAGCCGTCCAAGCCAGCCAAGCGGACGACGCCTCCGCGTAAATCCCGAAAGCCCGTCATAACCTTCAAGCTAACTGGCGAGGCCCGGCAGATCGCCGCACTGGCGCGCAAGTCGCAGGCCGAGGAGCGCGGCATCGGCGGCGCCGTGCGCGGTTATCATACCCGCCGACAATTTGATCAGCGCCTAACCCAGTTGGCCGCCCGCATCGCCAGCAAGCCGCGTGCGCTGCGCGATGACCTCCTGACGCTGGCGATTGCGGGGTGGTATGCGCCGGGTGCGCGTGACACCCTGGTCAGGGCGATCCTGCGCGCCAGCGGCATCAGTCCGCAGGCGCCCCACCTGAAGGTCGCCGCACCACGGCGATAGGCTGGCGGCAGAACGGAAGGACAGCTACCGAAACTGCGGCGGCGATTGCACCTGCACTATCTTAGGTGCGGGATTCCCCGGCCGGCATCGCCAGGTCCAGACACTCATGACCGGGCCAGTTCCCCCTTGAGCGCCTTGTCGATCAACTTGCGGGTATTGTCGATGCCGTACAGCCCCACGAAGCTGCCGAAGCGCGGGCCGCGCTCCTCACCCAGCAGCACCTGATAGATGGTGCCGAACCACGCATTGGATACGCCGGGCTTGTCCGGCGTGGCGCCCTTGGCATTGGGATCCTGGTAGCGGGGGATGGCGCGGCCGACGTCGTAGATGATGCCCTGCAGCTCCTCGGCCGATGCGCCAGGGTTGGCCTTGCCAAGCGCCTCCGACAGTGCGCGCAGCGCACCCGCCTCGACCTCGTCGGGCAGGCGGAACTTCTTCTGTGGCTTTACGAAATCCTCATAGTAGCGCACCGCGTAGCCGGCCAGGTGATCAAGAAGCGGCTGCGTTTCAGGGCCTGCATCGGGGGCATGCCGGCGGATGAAGCCCCACAGCACGTCCTTGTCATGGGCGTTGGAGGCAGCCACCAGGTTGAGCAGCAGGCCGAACGTGATGGGGAGCTCTGCCGCCGGCGGCGTGCCGGCGTGAATATGCCACACCGCGTTGTCGAGCCTGGCCTTGGCGTCCTGGCGCGGGTAGGCGGCGAGCAACTGGAGATACTCATCGACGGCGCGTGGGATCACATCGAAGTAGAGCTTCTTGGCGCTCTTGGGCCGCTGGAACATGTAGAGCGACAGGCTTTCCGGCGACGCGTAGGTCAACCACTCGTCGATGGCCAGCCCATTGCCCTTCGACTTGGAGATCTTCTCGCCCTTGTCGTCCAGGAACAGCTCGTAGTTGAAGCCTTCCGGCGGCGTGGCCCCCAGCGCCTTGCAGATGCGCGAGGACAGCGTGACGGAATCGATCAGGTCCTTGCCGGCCATCTCGTAGTCGACGCCGAGCGCGGTCCAACGCATGGCCCAGTCGGCCTTCCACTGGCACTTGACGTGCCCACCCGTCACAGGCGTCTCGACCTTCTTGCCCGTGTCGGGATCAACGTAGACCACCGTGCCCTTCCTCGGGTGGCGCTCCACCATCGGCACCTGCAGCACCTTGCCGGTGCGCGGGCAGACCGGCAGGAACGGCGAGTAGGTGGCGCGGCGCTCTGGGCCAAGCGTCGGCAGGATGATGTCCATCACCTTGTCGTAGACCTTCAGCATGGCGAGCAAGGTCTCATCGAACTGGCCGGCCTTGTAGCACTCGGTCGCCGAGAAGAACTCGTACTCGAAGCCGAACCGATCCAAGAAACGGCGCAGGCGCGCGTTGTTGTGCGCGGCAAAGCTCGGATACTCGTTCGTGAACGGGTCCGGCACCGAGGACAGCGGCTTGTCGAGGTGCGCGGCCAGCATGTCCTTGTTGGGCACGTTGTCCGGCACCTTCCGCAAGCCATCCATGTCGTCGGAGAAGCAGATCAGGCGCGTCTTGCGCCTTCCCCCAGTCAGCACTTCGAAAGCGTGCCGCACCATGCTGGTACGCGCCACCTCGCCGAACGTGCCGATGTGCGGCAGCCCGGAGGGTCCGTAGCCGGTTTCGAAGATCACCGTCTTGTCGGCGCCGCCATTCAGGCCCTCCAGCCGCTTGATGAGGCGGCGCGCCTCCTCGAACGGCCAGGCGCGCGCCTCCGCGGCGGCGGCAATGAGACCGGCATCGGGCGGCTCGGACATGCTCTCGTCACCTTCAGAAAAAGCAGCAGCGCCAAGCTCGATGGCCATCAACCGCGTAAGCCGCGGAAACTATTGACCGGGCCGCATGGCGTCAATCGCGGTCCGCCTATTTGACCTTCGCTGCGAACCAAACTTGCGGCGGGCCCCTCAGGCCCGAGTTGCGCATCGCGTCCCTGAGCTCGCCGGAGGCGGCAAATGCCCTGGCCTGCTCGATGCTCGGGAATTCGTTGATGATGGTCACATCGTTGGGATCGTCGGCGGACTGCCACAAAGTGCTCTGCGTGATGCCGGCCTCTTTGCGGGCCGGGGCGAATCCGTCATAGATCTTGACCCATTCGCTGAATTGAACGACATCGAGGCGCACGAACATGCGCACTCCGGCCTGCTGCGCGGATACAGGCAACACAATCGCCAATGCGACGGTGGCGGCACCCAACACCCAAAAAAGGCGAAGCATGAAAGCCTCCAAATTTTGCGATTTGGAACAAGCTCCAGTAGCCCCGCATGAGCCGCGCAAAACTATTGACCGCGCCGCGGCGCGTCAATCGAAGCGCCGATGCGAACCCGCTTTGCGGTGATAGTTGCTCGCAACGTGGCAGCCGATCGTGATCCTCACGCCGTCTCCTCGAACAGCTCGCGGCCGATCAGCCAGCGCCGGATCTCGGATGTACCGGCGCCGATCTCGTAGAGTTTGGCGTCACGCAGCAGGCGGCCGGTCGGATAGTCGTTGATATATCCATTGCCGCCCAGCAGCTGGATGGCATCTAGGGTGAGCTGCGTGGCCTTCTCGCCCGCGTAGAGGATGGCGCCGGCCGCGTCCTTGCGCGCGGTCTCGCCGCGATCGCAGGCCTTGGCCACCGCATACACATAGGCCCGGCAGGCGTTCATGGTGGTGTACATGTCGGCGAGCTTGCCCTGCACCAGCTGGAACGAGCCGATCGGGGCGCCGAATTGCTTTCTCTGGTGCACGTAAGGTATCACCACGTCCATGGCCGCCTGCATGATGCCGAGCGGTCCGGCCGCCAGTACGGAGCGCTCGTAGTCGAGGCCGCTCATGAGGACATTGACGCCCTTTCCGACCTCGCCCAGCACGTTCTCTGCCGGCACCTCGCAGTCCTCGAAGATCAGCTCGCCGGTGTCGGAGCCGCGCATGCCGAGCTTGTCGAGCTTCTGCGCGGTGCGGAAGCCCTTGAAATCCTTCTCAATCAGGAAGGCGGTGATGCCGCGCGGACCAGCCTTGGGATCGGTCTTGGCGTAGACAACCAGTGTGTCGGCGCAGGGACCGTTGGTGATCCAGAACTTGGTGCCGTTCAGGACATAGCGGTCTCCCTTCTTGTCGGCGCGCAGGGTCATCGACACGACGTCCGAGCCGGCGCCGGACTCCGACATGGCCAGCGCCCCGACGTGCTCCCCCGAGATCAGCTTGGGCAGGTATTTGCGCTTTTGCGCATCGCTGCCGTTACGCCGGATCTGGTTGACGCAGAGATTGGAGTGCGCGCCGTACGACAGCCCGATCGAGGCCGAGCCTCGGCTGATCTCCTCCATGGCGATGCAGTGCTCGAGATAGCCGAGGCCCGAGCCGCCGTATTCCTCTTCCACGGTGATGCCGTGCAGGCCAAGCGCGCCGAGCTTTGGCCACAGGGCACGCGGAAACTCGTTGGTCTTGTCGATCTGGTCGGCAATAGGCGCAATCTCGTCCGAGGTCAGACCGCGCACGCTGTCGCGCAGCTGGTCTGCCGTCTCGCCGAGATCGAAGTTGAGCGAGGGAAAGTCGTTGGGGATCATGAGTTCGTTCCTCCCTGACTGGCGCCCTTCGCTACCGCCGGCGCCGCGCCTCGGCAAGGATCTTTACCTCCTCTACGCAGTCTACGCATATTAGGGACCCCGCACGAGCACCGAATGTCATGGACAGCGATCCCTCCTGCCGCCCCGCCGCCGTACCCTGGCCACCCGTTCTGTTCATCGCGGCGGTGGTCATGGCGCTGCTGCTGAATCGCATCTATCGGTTGCCATGGCCGGGACTCGATGATCGGCCGGCGCGCGTGGTGGGCTATGCCTTCGGAGTTGCCGGAGTGGCGCTGATGGTTTGGGGGCTCGCCACGCTCCACTCAGCGCGAACCAACATCTGGCCGCACAAGGCGGCCGACCGCCTGATCACGCACGGACCATTCCGCTTCCGTCGCAACCCGATCTACATGGGCGAGATTCTGATCCTGCTGGGCCTGGCACAAGCGACGCTGAACTTCTGGTTCGCCGTCATGGCGCCGGTGTTCGCTGTTGCTATTCTGCTGCTCGCGATTCTTCCCGAGGAGCGCCATCTGGAAGCGCGCTTCGGCGAGGAGTATCTGGACTACAAGGCCCGCACGCGGCGCTGGTTCTAACAAAGCGGTCGGCCATGGCACGAGACGAACGCGAGGAGGAGCAGGAGTTCCTGGCGGAACTGCAAGCCCGCACGGGGCGCAGCCTTGCCGACTGGATGGCGGCGATCACGGCGCAGGCCTTTACGGACAAGAACGAGACCATCGACTGGCTGCGCCGGGAGGGTTTTCCCTTTGCGCGCGCGTCGTGGCTGGAACGCATTCACAGCAACGGCGGTCGTCCGATCTACGAGCACGCGACGCCGCGCAAGCCGGAAGCCGAACCCGCCGGCGGCCCCAGCCAAGCCCGCCCGCAAGCCGGAGGTACAAAAACCGCTCAGCACGGACGAGGCGGCGCTCTACGAAAAACTGTTGGCCGCCGGCAAGGGCTACCGCCCGCTGTACCTCATGCTGGAAGGCTGAGATGCGCAAGGCATTTCCCGACCTCCTGGTCCTGCCCGAAGACCAGCTACCTGTCGATCGGCGCACCCAAGGAGTTCGCGGCCGTCACGCTGCATGCCGCCGAGGTGCGCCTGGGCCTCGATCTGGGCGACCGTCCGTTCGACCCGCACCTGCAGAAATCCAGGCTGAAAGGGCCCGGTTCGGCCATCACCCACATGGTGGTCCTGACCGATGCGCGGCAGGTGGATGGTGCCCTGCTGGCGCTGGTGGCGGCCGCTAACGCTCGGGTAAATGCCTAGCTTGCGCTGGGACCATGGAAAAGCCCCAATCCCTTCCCCATCTCATTGAGGATTCAGGGAGGTGCGGGGTATGCGCAACACGGTCCGCAGTTCGGTTTCCGTCCTGGCCCTTGGGCTCGCGGCGGGAGCTTTTGCGGTGGGTGCCGCGGCCCAGACGGCCAGCCGAGATGGCATCGGCGATCTTCTGAAGAGCACGCCCGACGCCGCCACCCAGCTGGCCCAGTCACAAGCGGGGGGCCAGAAGACTGGGCCGGGCACCCCCACAACGTCCGGCGCCACGCAGGCTGGGCCTGATAAACAGGCGACGCCCGAGAAGGACGTGCGCGAGGGCGATCCCGGCTACGAGCAGGCACAGCGCCTGATGAAAGCCGTCGACGCCATCCTGCAGGACACCGCCAAGAACCGCGGCGAGGCCAAGAAGCTGCCCTCCGAGGGCGACTTCCTCATGAAGCCGCTGTGGACCGAAACGCGCGAGGATCGCGAAAAGAAAATCCGCGACTTGCTCGATGCGGCCATGGGCATCGTCACCGACGTGCCGATTGTCGACGTGCAGAAGAAGGTCGAAGGCCTGCGCAAGAACATCCGCGAGCTCGACGATCGCATCGTCAAGTTGCGCGAGAAGCAGCTGACCGCGCCGAAGGACGGCATGTTGCCAGGCTACATCACCGATACGGTCGACAGCCTCTCCAAGGACATCGAGGAGTCCAAGAAGCGCATCGAGGGCAACCGCGAAGAGATCGCCAAGGCCAAGGAGGAGATCCAAACGGCCCTCAACAAGGCTGGCATCCAGCTGGCGCCCGAGCAGGTCGACTTGCTGCTCGACAGCGTGCTCTCGGGTGACCTGGTCAGGTTGGTGGCGGTGTTCAACTCCGCCAAGCTCATCGACGGACAGCTCGCCCGCCTGATGACCGTGTCCGGCGAGAACATCGGCGCGGCGCGCAAGTATTTCGCCATGCACGCCGCCCTGTTCGCCCTGCTCGTGCATGCCCAGGACATGCTGGTCGGCAAGATCGACAAGCAGTATCTGCCCAAGTTGTCGGCGATCGAGCAGGACATTCGCACCGCACGCAACAAGACCGCGGAGCTGCTGCGGGCAGAGAACCGCGAGGACCAGAAGCGGGTGCTGGAGAGCAACCGCGAGAGCCAGAAGCTGGCTGACGATGCGGCCAAGGGCTATCGGCGCTATCTTCTGCAGCAACGCGAGCAGGTTGCCAAAGCGCGGCAGCGCGCCACGCACGATCTCAAGATCGCCGACAACACCTTCGAGACCGTGGAGGCGAGCTTCCAGCTGCGCAACCTGATGAAGGACTCGTCCTCATCCTTCGAGGCGATCCAGAAGCTCGAGGCGCCGACCTTCGATCAGATCTTCAAGAACGAGGAGCTGCGCCGCGAGTTCGAGAACCTCACACGCAAGCTGGACGGTCCTACCAGCTGAGTGCTTTCTGACGTGAACGCCGAACACCGCCGCTTTGGGCTCGGCGAACATCCACCTCAGCCCTGAGCCAGTCGAAGGGCGAAGGAGTGCGGCGAACGCTGCTTCGACAACCTCAGCACGGCGGCGCGGCAAGCAAGCGATCAGTACTTCTTCATTGGGTCCTGCGCACGCGCCAGCTCGGCATCGATGTCGAGCGTCTTGCAGTTGCGTGCGGCGAGCTGGCGATTGTAGGCATCGAGCTTGGCGCGCTCGCGGGCCAGCGACGCCTGGCGGTCGGCGGACGCCGTCGACCCTTGCATGATGAGCGGCACGGTTTTGTGCGCCGTCTCGGCCAAGTTGGAGCCGCCCCTGCGACTTTCGGCATCTCTAACCCGGTTGATAGTGATCTTCATCGAGCCGGTCATGCGCTTGCAATCCATCGCCAGCTCGTCGTTGCTCATCTCGTACCGGCCATCCTTCACCTCGCCGCTGGTCAGCGCTTTGCCGAGCTTCTTTTTGAGATCGTCGGCGCTTTTCCGGTCGGCCGCCTTCTGGCCCGGAGATGTTTCGTCGGCCGACCACACCTTGGCGAGCGGCAGGGCGGCGGTAAGCGCCATCAGCACAAGGGTGGCGGCGCCGAGCGAAAGAGGTTTGTGCATGGACACCACGCTGTTTAGAATCGGCGGCGAGAGTACCCGTCCAAACATGGCGAGGCGAGGGCTTCTGCCCCTGCCGCAGGAGAAACAGGTGCCACAGAAGATCACGACAAGCTCGAAATCCCTGGTCGACGCCGCCAAGGGACAAATCGAAGAGATTCCGGCCGTGGAAGCCGTGAACCTGGCCGGCCGGGACGACGTGGTGCTGGTCGACATCCGCGATCCGCGCGAGCTTGAGCGCGACGGCAAGGTGCCGGGCGCCTTCCACATGACGCGCGGCATGCTGGAGTTCTGGATCGATCCCGACAGCGTCTACTTCAAGCCCGTCTTCGGGGAGGATAAGAAATTCGTGTTCTTCTGCGCCGGTGGCCTGCGCTCGGCGCTCGCCACCAAGACAGCCCAGGACATGGGATTGAAACCCGTCGCCCACATTCTCGGCGGCTTCAAGGCCTGGAAGGAGGCGGGTGGTGCGGTGGAGGTGGGCGCAAACAAGGCAAGTGCACAGAAAAAGTAAAGGCACTACCGCGAGACTTGCGCGCCGGCAGTGCGGCAGGCAGGAAGCAAATCATGGACACCAAGCAGTACCCCGTTACGCACACCGAGGCAGAGTGGCGCAAGCTGCTGACGCCTGAGCAGTATGAGATCATGCGCGAGCACGGCACCGAAGCGCCGGGCAGCTGCGCGCTCAACTTCGAGAAGCGTGCCGGTACGTTTACGTGCGCAGGCTGCGACCAGCCGCTGTTCGTCTCCAAGAGAAAATTCGAGAGCGGCACCGGCTGGCCCAGCTTCAACGATCCTGTTCCGGGCTCCGTCGAGACGTCCGAGGATCGTGGCTACGGCATGGTGCGCACGGAGGCGCATTGCAGCCGCTGCGGCAGCCATCTGGGCCACGTGTTCGACGACGGCCCGCCGCCGACCGGTCTGCGCTATTGCATCAACGGAGTGGCCATGAACTTCCAGCCGGAGTGATGCCGCCCCTTCGCCGGCCTCGAGAGGACCGCTCCCATGCCGCCTAGCGCGAGACGCTGAGCGCGGCGCCGCGCCTTGCGTCCGAATCGCGGGGCTGCTTAGGTGGAATTCGACATCCAGGGACCAGCGATGCCCAAGATCAAGACGTCCATTTCCGCCTCGTCAGATGAGTTCAAGGTCAACGCCGCGGGCATGCGAGCGCTAGTGGCCGACCTGGCGCACAAGCGCCTGGAGGCGGGCTCGGGCGGTCCTGACAAGTTGAAGGAGCGGCACGCCGCGCGCGGCAAGCTGCTACCGCGCGATCGCGTCCTGCGATTGATCGATCCCGGCTCGCCCTTCCTCGAGCTGTCGCCGATGGCTGCCTATGGCATGTACACCAAGGACATCCACGGCGCGGGCATCATCACGGGCGTAGGACGCATCTCCGGCCGCGAATGCGTGATCGTCTGCAATGACGCCACCATCAAGGGCGGCACCTACTTCCCGATGACCGTCAAGAAGCACGTGCGCGCGCAGGAAGTCGCTCGCGAGAACCGTCTGCCGTGCATTTACCTGGTGGACTCCGGCGGCGCCAACTTGCCGCAGCACACCGAAGTGTTCCCCGACCGCGAGCATTTCGGGCGCATCTTCTACAATCAGGCAACACTCTCTTCGCTGGGTATTCCGCAGATCGCCTGCGTTATGGGCTCCTGCACTGCCGGCGGCGCGTACGTGCCGGCCATGTCGGATGAATCGATCATCGTGCGCCGGCAAGGCACCATCTTCCTCGGCGGCCCGCCGCTGGTGAAGGCGGCCACCGGCGAAACGCGTCAGCGCCGAGGAGCTGGGCGGCGCCGAGGTACATACTCGCCAGTCGGGCGTCGCAGACCACTATGCGCTCAACGACGAGCACGCGCTTGAGATCGTGCGCAACATCGTCGCCAACCTGAACACGGTAAAAGCGGTCGACATTGCGCTCAGAGAGCCGCGGCCGCCGGCCTACGACCCCACCGAACTCGACGGCGTCGTGCCGGCCTCGCTGATGACGCAGTACGATACGCGCGAGATCATTGCCCGGCTGGTCGATGCCAGCGAGATGGACGAGTTCAAGGCCAATTACGCGACCACGCTGGTGACCGGCTTCGCACACATCGAGGGCCTGCCGGTGGCGATCCTGGCCAACAACGGCATCCTTTACTCGGAAACCGCGCTGAAGGCCGCGCACTTCATCGAGCTCGCCTGCCAGCGACGCATCCCGCTGCTGTTCCTGCAGAACATCACCGGCTTCATGGTCGGCAAGGCAGCGGAGGCTGGCGGCATCGCCAAGGACGGCGCCAAGATGGTCACGGCCGTTGCGTGCGCGCAGGTGCCGAAGATCACGGTCATCATCGGCGGCAGCTACGGCGCCGGCAACTATGCGATGTGCGGGCGGGCCTACAGCCCTCGCTTCCTGTTCACCTGGCCGAACGCGCGCATCTCGGTGATGGGCGGCCCGCAGGCAGCGAGCGTGCTGGCCACCGTGCGTCGCGAGAACATCGAGGCCGAGGGTAAGACCTGGAGCGCCGAGGAGGAGGCCGCTTTCAAGAAACCGGTGCTGGAGAACTTCGAGCGCGAGGGCCACCCCTATTTCGCCACCGCCCGCCTGTGGGATGACGGGGTCATCGCGCCAGGCGAGACGCGCCGCGTAGTGGCGCTGGCGCTGTCGGCCGCTCTCAACGCGCCTATTCCACCACCGCGCTTCGGCGTGTTCCGGATGTGACGCCCTCTGGCTGCGTCATCGAATTATGCGGCCCTGGAGTTTCTGGCCGTTGTCGCTCGCACACCAGCAATCCGTGCCGACCTTGGTCGGCTTTTCTGCGGGACAGGTCACAGATTCTGCCGCACACTGCTTCCCGAGACCCTGCGGGTTGCGGTTTGGTGGCCCGCCGAACGGGCGTTCGACGGACTGTTTCGGCTTGCCGACCTCCGTCGTGCGCGGTTTGGTCTCCTGGGCCGCCGCGCATACACTCCAAGCCGTCAGCGCGGCAGGCATCAGCAGGCCAGCCAGCACCATGCGTTGCCAGGTCATTGCCGGATCCCCCTTTTTTCCCACCATCTGAAGAGCTAATCACGGTTGCAGGCACAGTGCCAGCTTGCCCGACCCTGAGTCCCCACCATGTCCATTACCGATGAAGACCGGCAGAGAATAATCGAGGCCATCCGCACCTACATGGCGCGCGAACGCATCTCCCGTGAGGAGTTCGCCCAGCGCGCCAAGCTCGGCAAATCCACGATCGATAAGCTGGCAACCGGCATCTTTTCGGAACGGACGATTTTGCAGATCGAGGCCCGGCTGAACATCAAGCTGCGCGACGCTGGCGCCAGCACGGCGACCGCACCTGCGGAATACGGCAGCTATACGCGCGAGGAAGCCTCCTACTTCATCGGCGAATACGTTTTTGCCCGCCCCTCCTTTCAAGAGGACGGCATCATCCAGGCCTTTCGCATGGAGATCGTCTGGGGTCCGAAGGACAACGTGCTCGTTTTGCAGGAGCACGCGCGCGACGACGAAGTCTCCCCGCAGGTCGGCAAGATTTACATACCACGCGGCTCCACCCACATATTTGTCGCGTCTAATGAGAACGGTTGGGTGCAAACCATCATCCTGTCCCAGCTCAACGTGCTGAAGCGCATGCAAGGCGTGATGCTGACCATGGGGCACGCCTTCGCCAACATTTATTCGCCCGTTGCCGTGCCGGTCATCATGAGCAAACACAGCAAGGTCGAAACGCGCATGGTCGGACGGATGGCACCGGGCGACCCGTTCTACAAGACTTATCAAACGGAACTCGCGGCGGTGGAGGCCGAAGGCTTTGCCAAGTGGGTGCGGGTCGGTTGAAGCCGGCGATTGCTTAGCGCATTTCGACCTTGGTCGCGCCGGCCGTTTGGCCAAGCCGCCGCTCGACCGCCATCGTGTGGGCGAGCAAACCCAGAACGCCGAACAGAACGAGAAGCAGCGCGCCGGTCTGGCAGGTCTTGGCCAACCGTGACGTAGTGATGTTGCGGGGGCGCATGATTGTCTCCATGTGTGATGCATGAGTTCTCTGGGAGGATGCCGCCTCCTAACGAGCGGCTTGGATTGCGATCCATGCGCCGTATTCGTCACACACGTAGTCGTCGGCGCAGTAGTCCGTGCGGTGCAGGACCGGGCCGACAAATATCCGGCCTCCGCTCGTCGAGCCGGCAGACGCGCGGGTGGGCGCCATATCGGTTTCAGGCCCGGCGGTGGCGCGCGATTTCAGCGAATATCCGCTCACGCTGGCAGCGACGCCCGCAATCAGCAGCGCGCCAGACAAAACAATGGCAGGAAATATCTTCATGACGGTCTCCCGTGAAATCAGTCGATTGCCGACAGGGAGATGATCGTGGCGGCAGCCGTCTGCCGCCATCGCCGCACCTTTCCGCTTGTTGCGAGTTCTTTCCGGGGAACTGGGGCGTGGGGTGTAGTCCGCGCCTAGCGAGTTCGTAGGCGGCCGCCTAACGGCCGCGATACCCCCCGCTGCAAGATCCAGCGGGACGGATCAGCGCTCAGGACCGATCAGATCACCAATTGTAGCGCACCCCGCCGTTGACGCTATAGGCCTCGACATTCTCGCCGGTTCGATAGTCGAAGCGGCCATAGCCCAGCCAGCCGGAATTACCGAAGACGACTGCCGTGCCGACCCCATATTGGGTGAAGGTGCCAATGCGCGACGTCGAGGTACTCACATCCGTAATGTTGAGAGTATGCCAGTCCCAGCCGTTGGCCGGAACCTCGCAGTTCTTGGTAGGGTCGGCGCCGCAGTTGGTGGCCACGTCAACACCCGCACCTGCCACACTGGACGTTGCCTTCACGCTATTGGCAAACTCGTGAAAAATGGTCCCCGTCACGAACGGCTGCCACGCCACCTCTCCGGTGTTGACCGTGGTCCCGACGCGGAGCGTGGCGCGACCGAGGAAGCTTTCGATGTCGTCGATCTTCACCGTGCCTGCGTTCTTCGCGGAGAAGAAGGCGCCTCCGGGGCTCTGAATGTCATCGACCTTGACGCGCGACCACAAGCCGCCACCAGACGGCTCGATGAACCAATTGCCCGGCAACGGTATCTTGTAGCCGACGTTCACGGACGTCGAGAACCCGTAGGCGTTGTGCGCGTAGTCTTTGAGACCGTTCAGGGGATCGTTGAAGGTCATCAAGTAGAAGTCTTGCCGGACCAGCGCGTCGGCAAAGAAATTGCCATTGGTATAGGTGGCGTACAGGCCAATGAATGGCACCTTTGAGTCAGCAGCGAAACTTCCGGCCGGCAAGTCGATCGTGTCACTCACCGGACCCTCGCCTTGGTACTGAAATGTTTTAGTGTAGCTGTTCGCCGCTGTGGTGTCTTTCGTCTTCGAATCGAACAGACCTGCGGTCACACCGAGGTGGAAATTTCCGCCCTCCCCACCGGCGTTGAGCCGTGCCAGATCGAAGCCGAACTGATAGCCGGAATAGTTCTCGCTGAGCTTGCCTTTGCAGGTGCCGGTTCCCGCCTGCAGGCTGGGATCAATTACACTGGCGGCAAGCTTACCGGTTTCAAAGTGTGGGGTGGGAAGGGGTTCAATGAAAAATATTTTTGCGTACGCGAAATCGATCTTCGCGGTTGTCGTGGCTTGGCTGTCGACGGTGCCGCTGACCGCGCGGCCCCACACGCCTCCTCCAAGCTGATCGGCTTGAGCGCCCCCGCGCGCGCTGACGAAAGACGAAGATGGCGACAGGAACGCCGTGTTGACGGTGTTCATCGTGGTCATTAGCGCATTCAGCGAGGAGCCCACTCCCAAGGGAACGGCGTATTGGAGGGGGGCGTTGGTCGCCCCGTTTTTGAAGAAATAGCTGAAAGTGTCTGTGCACTGCGCAGCGGCGCCCGAGGGAGCGAGGGTCACTGCTGCCAGCGCAACGCCAGCCAAAGCTGATTTCCCGATCGATCGCTGCTTGCTCGCAGCGGCCCGGACACGATCACCGAACGCCACCCACATACACGATACTCCACGCAACATATCGCTTCGTATAAGGACGACTAAAGCAGATCGCGGTGGCGCAATAAACAGAGAGGCGGAACGGATCTTCACCTCACGGACGGGTGTGATATATTTGCCCCGCCGCCGACTGTACGAGCGTGCCGATCTGGCGGCCAAGCGATTGATAGAATTCCGTTCTCGTGCTATCGAGGCACCGTTGATTGAACGTGAAACTGAACGCTGATCTGCATTTGTTGCCGCCCGATTGCTCGAAGGAAGGGGTGATTGCATGCTTGGCAATCTGCATAGACTCTCGGCACTTATTTTTGCGGTCGCGCTGGCTTGGACCATTGGTGCTCCGGGATCAGAGGCCCAAGAAGGCAAGCGCATCGCGCTGGTGCTCGGCAATTCCGCCTATCAGAACATCACTGATCTGACGAACCCCAAGAACGACGCCACCGACATTGCGGCGAAGCTGAAGACCCTCAAGTTCGAGGTGTTGTTGGGTACGGACGTCACGCACGCCCAGATGACGGCGTTGCTCGAGGAATTCAAAGCGAAGGTGACACGAGAGCACGTGGCGCTGGTGTTCTATGCCGGTCACGGCGTCACCGTGAATCGCGAAAGCTTCCTGCTGCCGATCGACACCCCCGACGCCATCGAGGTCGACGACAAGGGCGACCTGCGCGGAGACGCCGCCAACCGGGCGATGGTCAGCATGGCCTCGGTGCTGGCGCCGCTCGAGGCCTCCAAGATCGGCATCGTGTTTCTCGACGCCTGCCGCAACAGTGCCACCGATGTCGGCCTCGGCATGACCATGCGCATGGTGTCGCTCGGGCAGACGCGTAGTGTGCCGCTCATCCGCGGTGCCGGGTCGATGGAGGTCAAGCCCAGCGCCTATTCGGCGGGCGTGTTCCGCGCCTATGCCACCCAGCTCAACAACGTTGCCTCCGATGGGGCAGGTCGCAACAGCCCGTTCACCAAGGCGCTGCTCAAGCACATGGGCACCAAGGACATCATCATCCAGGAGGTAATGATGCGCGTGCGCAAGTCGGTGATGGAAGAGACCCACAACCAGCAGATCCCGTGGGAGGAAGCGGCTCTGAACGAGAACTTCAAGTTCCTGCCGGGCTCAGACGCGCCCCGCGCGCAGGCGGCGCGTCCGTCAACGGGCGGCGGCTCCGGCGGCAATCAGCCCGCGCCCAGGAAAAGCAATGGCGGCACGCCCAATGTCGGCGTCGGAACCGGCTTCTGACGGCGGCCCGCCCAGCAGCAAGCAGCCGGCCGGCCTACTTGACGATTTCGTACTCGGCCGGGCCGTAAACCCAACGATTGAAGTCAGCGCTGCCCGATAGAGGCACCCACGCCTAGCGCTGCGGCCGATTGGCCAGATGGGATCGGGTGACGCCGCTGGCACCGCAAGCAAGTGCGTTCATGCCTGTTCCGTCGAACCGGCGGGCGGAACGTCATGGGGCCGAAGATCATTGGCGGCAGGATTGTCCTCGCACAGATCGGCGAGATGTTCCAAGGTGCGCGCAAATCCGGCAGCGTCTCCCGCCGCAACCCTTGTATAGTCGCACCCACTCTCCCAGCATAGGCGGTGCACATCGGACCTCTCGCTGCCGATGAATACGATCGGTTTGCGCGAAGCGATACAGCCGTGCGCCTTCGACGGCACGACAAAGCCGACGAATGCATCCGACAGGGTGATCAGGTGCGAGTTCGGGCGTGACCAGCAGGGCTCCGAGGTGGTCGATCGGCACAAGCTGGCTGCGATGGAACGGGAGGCCATATCGACGCAAGGTTTCTTCGACGGTCAGCGCGCCGCTGCCCACGGCATTCAGCCAGAGCACCACGCGACCGGTTCCACGGCGATGATGCGCGGCGTAGCCGTCAAGAAACGTCTGCACATTGTGGGCGATCCCCCAGTTGCCCGAGTAGAGAAGAAGATGCTTGCCGTCGAAGCCGGGCGGACGCGGCAGCGGTTGCGTATCCGGCGTGATGGAGACGGGTGATGGATCCGGCTTCAGGCGGATGCGATCGTCTGCAATGCCGATGTCGCGCAAGTGTTGGGCCTGATCGTGGCCCAGCACCTCAAACTCGTGCACCCGGCGGCGCCAGAAGATCGTTGCCCAATACGCAAGGTGCAGCCAGAAGGGAGGATGGCTGAACTCGGCGATGGCGCACTCGGGGTGAAAGTCCGTGATGCGGTAGACGAGCCTTCTGCGCAGCAACAGGTTGGCCGGCGCGATCCAGTGCAGGAACATGGGCGGGCTGCCCGTGAAAAGGATGGTCTTGGCGGTCGCCATCAGCGGCCAGGCGGCGCGCACCAGTCTGGTGTTGGTCTTGACCGTCCAGAGCAGGCGCGCACCTCTGCGTTCCTTGCTGTAAGGGGCGGCGGAGAGCCTGTGGACGGTGAGGCTGCCGCGCCCGACACTAGCCGTCTCATGCGCCGATCCCGAGCTGGACAAGCCGATCAGCGCCACATGCTGCCCCTGCTCGGCAAGTTGGGTTGCGAACATGAGGCTGTACTGGCCAACGGCCCCGAAGTCCGGCGGCAGCCAGTCGCAGATGTAGACGAGATCGGGAGCCTGCGAGGTGGTCACGGCTTGCAGGGTGGTCTGCTCAGCCTGTCTTGACGTCGCGCACGTCGTGCACCTGTTCGAGGACCACCCGGCGTCCCATCGCGATCACTCCGTTGTACAAGGGGCACACGAAGAACAACCCCCTGTGTGTGACTTGATCGCGATGGCGCAGGTTGTGCGCCAGCGCCTCGAGGTAGGTGGCCGCTGAGTCGAAGACATAGGTCCCGGCCGATGCGTGCGTGGATATCACCCGCTTCTCGGCTGCCTCTACCACGTTGCCCTCGCTGTCTGTACGCAGGTAGCTGTAAGCCGGACTGGTCGAGTGGAAGACCAGGGCGGCGGCGGCGGCCATGCGGAACGGCTGAGCGAAGCAGCGAACCGGATCGAAGCTGGACCGATACTCGATGTCCGCCAGATCGACGCACAGCGGTCCGGGTTCAGCGCCGACCAGGGCAATGCCTGCCAGCGCGGACAACGCAGCCCCATCGGCCGTCGCAGAGAGCGTCACGACCCGGGCACCGGGATACCATGCAGCCAACGCTTCCCCGGCAAAGCGTCGCGAGCGCGGCGTGTCCCGCAGTACGAACACCAAGTCCTCGCCCCGCACCTGTCCGCGCTGCCACCAGCTGCGTCCCTCGAGGCAGCGACGCAGCAGCGGCTGGCCGTCGATGGCCAGCGCGGCCTTGACGCCGCCGTCCTCGCGCTCGAAGTCGGGGCCGGCGAGCGGCACGATCACCTTCAAGAACGAACGCCTTTCGCGGAGCCCGACCGTCGCGCCAGATAGGCGTCGAGATCCTCCGGCGTGCCGAGCCCGTGCATGGCCGATGCCGGAACCTCATACACCCCGATCCTCGCCCCCTGCGCGAGCATGTAATTGTAAACGGGGCACAAATACACTTTCCCGATCAGGTGGGTATTATTGATCAGGCTGTTCGAAGCGTCAGTCAGGATGCTCGAGAACAGGAACCAGGGGAGCATGCCGGCAAACACCAGCAGCGGATAGGGCGTGCCGCCGTCGCTTGGCAACCTGGCGAGCGTGCCGAAAATGACGGTGAAGATGACCATGGTCAGCAAGGGGCGCACGATCGCCCAGGCCAGCCCGATCACAGTCTGCTTGTAGCGCACGGCAACGTCGCGCCAGGCCAGGATGGCGAACAGCTCGCGATAGGTCCACAGGTCCGCCCAGTAGTGGCGCTCGGCGCGGCCGGGCTCGAGTATGAGCAAGCGCTCGCGGGCGCGCGAGGGGCGGGTCGTTGTCAGCGCGGCTAGTGGCGTGGGCACGCCGGCAATATCCTTCACATCAGCGGGCAAGGCTTTTGACGAGGTCGTCGACACGATGCGAGAAGTTCTCGAAGCGGAACCGCTCAACCTCGGCGGGATCGCCTCGACCGCGGCCTTCCAGGGCTTCCACTACCGCGTCGGCGATTTCGTCTTGCGAGCTGGGATCGACGAGACGGCCGATGCGCCCATCGGCCAGGGCATCGACGCTGCCATCGCGGTTGCCGCCTATCACGGGCAGGCCTGCGGCCGCCGCCTCGAGAAAGACGATGCCGAAGCCCTCGCCTGTGCTCGGCATGGCAAAGGCGTGCGCGGAGGCAAAACAGCCGGGCAAGTCACGGTCTGCGACCTGGCCGGCGAACACGACGCGCTCGGCAACGCCGGTGCGCCGGGCCAGCCGGCGGAGGCGCACCTCGTCGTCGCCCGAGCCGACGATGCGATACACGGCCTTCGGAATGCGCGCCAGGATGGCGGGCATCGCCGAGATGATGCGGTCGTGCCCCTTATAGGCTTCGCTCGCGGAGAGGCGCCCGACGGTGAGGATGATTCGATCCTCGCCGCCTATTGGCACACCCGCTGCCTGCGCAGGGCCAGAGGTGAACGTGTTCGGCAGCACGCGAACCCGATGCGCCGGCAGATCCGCCCATTGCAACAACTTCTGCCGCGTATGCCGGCTCACTGAGGTCACCAAGTCCGCCCGTGCCAACGCGCGACGATAAGCCCAGCCTCGTGGGTGCCACGCTTCGATGCCGTGCGCCTGCACCCACAGGCGGGCGCGCAACAACGCCGCGATCATGGCGGCCAGCGGCAGGGCGTTGAGATGACCACAGAAGACGCCTTCGTATCGGCCTCGCGCGGCGAGCGCGATGGCCCGCGCACTCCACATCGCACGATCGCCGCTCGGGGGCAGCTGGCGCACCTTGGCAGGCAACGCTGCCGCTGCCGAAGCAAAGCGCGGCAATACCACGACCTCCGTCACGGCCGCAGATTGCGAGCACGCCGTCAGCAGAGCCTGGTTGTAGCGGGCAATGCCGCCGCCAGCTCCAAATGCATCCGTCGACAGGGCGAGAAGGCGCATATTACGCGACGGCCAGCCGCTCGGCCCATTGCCGAGACCAGTGGGCTGTGCGCGGCACCCTGCAGCGCGTCACCGCGTCCCGCGAACCGCCAACCAACTCGCCCTGCAGCCAATGCGCTATCGGTGTCGAAAAGCCAGTTTTTGCGCGGCTGACCACGCTTGCAGGCATCAGCGTCCTTGGGCAGCGTGCCAGATGCGCCTTGGATACCGTTGCCCGAGTCCGGGCTGCTCCGCTGCTCATCGCCGCGATCCTGCCCAGCAGCACGCTGTCGACCAGAGGCACGCGCACCTCGAGTCCATGCGCCATGCCGGCCCAGTCGGTGTCGCGCAGGAGCTGGTTGCGCATGTAGAGCGATGCTTCGAGCGTGGCGATCTTGGCGTGGGGGCTCAGAGCGTGCGAGCCCAACTCCTGCCGAACGCGTTGCAGCGGAGCGAGGCGACGCAAGCCCAGGTCGACGACGTCGTGCTCCAGAACGTCGCCCAGCTCCCACGGCATGAACAGGCCGCGCTGTAGCAGGTAGGCGCCGGCGTAGCTGCCACCAAATTCCAGCATCCCGGCTGCCTTCGGGTTCCAGCCCAGACCGCCGATCAACGGGCGCGCTGCCGTTCGCGCGGCCTTGCCGAGCAGCGGAATCTTGGAGGGCAGCGCGAAAGTGGCCACCCAGCGCGGGATGTCGCGGAACGAGGGATAGCCGCCGAAAAGTTCGTCGCCGCCGAGGCCGGATATGGCAACTTTGAGCCCCAATTCGCGCGCGGCCTTGGCGACGAACCAGGTATTGATGCCATCGATGCTGGGCTGGTCCATGGCCTCGAGGATGTGCGGCAGATCGGCCTTGAATTCGCCTTGGGTGACCAGGCGCGTCGTGTGCCTCGCGCCGTAGATGCGCGCCACCTGATCGGCGAGCGGCGCCTCGTCCGAGGCCTCGCCCCGAAACTCCGAGAAGGCCAGGGTGACTGTTTGAATGTCCTGCTGACCGGAGTCGCGCATCAGGCCAATCAGAGCGCCCAAGTCGATGCCCGCCGATAGAAACGCGCCTACTGGAACGTCGGCGACAAGATGCTGACGCACGCTGTCCAGCACGGCGTCGCGGATTTCCGCCTGCACCTCATCGTCTGACGCAGCAGGTTGCGTGCGAATATCGCCGTAAACGGCCGAGATCGAATGGTAGCGGCGCGGTTCGTGGGCGCCCATATGGTCGACCACAAGGGTCGTGCCGGCTGGCAACGCGCGGATGTCACGAAAGACAGTGAATGGCTCCGGCACGCTGCCCCACAAATAGAAGCCTACCTGCCCGGCCGGCTCAGGCTCATGGGAGATCGCCCCGCCCGCAAGCAACGCCTTGACTTGCGAAGCGAAGCGGAAGGTCCAACCGTCGTCCGCGTAGTACAGTGGCTTGATGCCGTAGGGGTCGCGAGCAAGGAAGAGGCTACGCCGCTCGGCATCCCAGATGGCAAACGCGAACATGCCGCGCAGGTCGTGCACCATGTCCGCACCTTTCTCGGCATAGAGGTGCAGGAGTACCTCGGTGTCGGATTGGCTGCGGAACGTCCGGCCACGCGCCTCGAGCTGTGCGCGCAGCTCACGATGATTGAGAACCTCGCCGTTGTAGGTGACGACCAGCTTACCGTCGGCGCTCACCATCGGTTGGGCCCCGGCCGGCGAGAGATCGATGATGGAGAGACGCCGGTGTCCGAAGCCGATGCGCCGATCGGGGGCGATCCATTCGCCCATGCCATCCGGCCCGCGCGCCGCCATGTGGTCGCGCGTGCGCGCCAGCTCTGCCCCGTCAATCGGGTTGGCTGCGTAGTGGAAGGCGAAGATGCCGTTAATACCGCACACGGCGTGAGCTCAGGTTCTGGCCACGGCCCGAACAACGCAGACGTACGAGGATCGATTGGCGTTGGTCAGCATATTGAGGTGCCGGCATGTGGTCAAAATCGGGGCAAAGCTACCGCAGTTCGGGTGAATTGCTCCGCCCGACTATCCCACCCACTATCGCCCCAGACCGCATGGTAGCGGCTGTTACGCAGGGTCGCCATCGCGACAGTAGCAGATGCCGAACGGCTTGCAGAACGAATGCTGGCAATGCTTTCCCGCCTTGCCCCGCGCGGAAAAAGGCGATGGCCGCGCCTTCCATCGGACACGCGAGTAGGCGCTGAATTGCCTCATCGCAAAATCACGCTCGCGCTGTTGCGGCGCAGCCACTCCACGCGTGATGGGCGGGCCACTGCCTTGGCCCCGACCGAGTCCAGGTGCTGACCGGCCGCCAGTCAGGCACGCTCCACTAGACGCAAAACTTCGGTCCTTGTTGATCAGTGTGGAAGCGATTGCTGGAGCGCGGGCAAGCCACGCAATGCGCGATCAGGGCGCCCGAACTTGCCGGATCGCTTCAGCTAACCGAACAGGTGGCTGCGTGCCGCCTCGCCGAGCCAACAACGCAGCCCGGGCGACGCACCCGGCTCAGGCCTTCTTTTCGTCCTCGGCGGGGACTTCGGCGGCGGCCTGCTCGGCGACCAGCTTTTGCGCCTGGCCGACCCAGTCTTCCTTCTCCACGCGGCCGCCCAGGGAGAGGGCCTCATCGACGTTGGCGATGTCGTCGTCGGAGAAGTTGGCAATCTGCTCGTACTTGATCACGCCGATGCTGGCGAGACGGCCGACCAGATCCGGACCGACACCCTTGATCTTGGTGAGATCGTCACCCTCGCCCTTCGGCTTCTTGAAGCCCTTGAAGGCAGCGTTGAGGCGCTTGGCGCGGGCATCCGTGCGCTCGAAGATGCGGGCCGACTTGCCGCGGCGACCACGCAGGTAATACAGCTTGGCGCGACGCACCTTGCCGCGGCGCAGCACCTCGATCTCGGCGATATAGGGCGAGTAGATCGGAAACACGCGCTCCACACCCTCACCGTAGGAAATCTTGCGCACCGTGAAGCTCTCGTTGATGCCGGAGCCGGAGCGGGCGATCACCACGCCTTCGTAGGCCTGCAGGCGGAAGGTCGGCTCCTTGGGAGCGGCAGCCTTGGCGCGTCCGGCGGTCTTGGCGCCCTCCTTGCCGCCGTCGCCTTCGCCGCCTTCGATGACCTTAACCATGACCTTGACGGTGTCGCCGGGGCCAAACTCGGGCACGCCGCGCTTGGCGACGACGGCATTGATCTGCTCGCGCTCGATCTCTTGAATGACGGTCAGGGCCATGACAAACCTCAGGTTCAGGAACGCGCCAGCGGCCGGCTCATGACAGGAGCCACGGCGGTAGGCGGCTTTCTGGGAATTCGGCCCGGTTTCTAGCCCGAAACGCCGGCCTTGTCGATGGCCAATCATCCACGGGTCAAGGCCCTGGTTTCGAACGGGTTCGCCGGCCCCGGAACCATAGCCTTTGCCGGGTGTTCCTGCCGGAACGCAAAAACCCGGACCACCCCATGAACCTGTCAGCTTACGCGTTGCCCATCTTGATGCTGGGGGCGTCCAACGTCTTCATGACCTTTGCCTGGTATGGGCACCTCAAGTTCACAGACCGGCCTCTGGCCGTGGTCGTGCTGGTGAGCTGGGGAATTGCCCTGTTTGAATATTGCCTGGCCGTTCCAGCCAACCGCTGGGGTCATCAGGTCTACAGCGCTGCGCAGCTCAAGACGATGCAGGAGGTTATCACCCTGGTCGTGTTCATGGGCTTCTCGGTGCTGTACCTGCGTGAGCCGATCACGGCCAACCATGCGCTCGGGTTCGGATTGATAGCGCTCGGCGCCTTCTTCGTATTCAAAGGGCCATTGTGACGAGCGAGGCCGGCGGGCAGCACGCGCGGCGGCTCGATGCGCTGAACTTCTTCCTCGCCGACGTACGCGACGGCCTAGGTCCATACCTTGCCATCTACCTGCTGACCATCCAGAAGTGGGACGAGGCGTCGATCGGCCTCGTCATGTCGATCGGCGGTGTCGCCGGGCTGCTGGCGCAAACGCCGGCCGGAGCGCTGGTCGATCGCAGCCACGCCAAGCGGGCAATCCTCGTGACCGCGGCGGTCCTCGTCACCCTCGGTGCGCTGGCCCTGCCGCTGTTTTCAGGCTTCACCATGGTCGCCGTTCTGAACGCGGTGACGGCAATGTCGGGTTCGCTGTTTGCGCCGGCCATGGCGGCCATGACGCTGGGCATGGTCGGACCGCAGGCCTTTGCCAAGCGCATCGGCCGCAATGAAGCGTTCAACCATGCCGGCAATGCGACCGCCGCTGCGATTGCTGCGGCGACCGCCTATTTCTTCGGGCCGATGGTGGTGTTCTGGCTGATGTCCGTGCTGGCGGTGGCGAGCATCGTCACGACACTGTCGATTCCGGCCGAGGCGATCGACAATGATGTGGCGCGCGGCCTCGAGGTTGGAGAGGAGCGCGCCGAACACGCGCCTTCGGGCTTCGCGGTGCTGCTGGCCTCCCCGCCGCTGCTGATCTTCGCCGGCGTGGCGGTGCTGTTCCACTTCGCCAATGCCGCCATGCTGCCGTTGGTGGGACAGAAGCTGGCGCTGGTCAACAAGGAGGTCGGCACCAGCCTGATGGCAGTGTGCATTGTCGCCGCGCAGCTGGTGATGGTGCCGGTGGCGATGCTGGTTGGCGCACGCGCCGACGTGTGGGGCCGCAAGCCGATCTTTCTGTGCGGATTCGCCGTTCTGGCGCTGCGCGGCTTTCTCTACCCACTATCCGACAATCCCTTCTGGCTGGTCGGGGTGCAACTGCTGGACGGCGTCGGCGCCGGCATCTTCGGCGCGCTGTTCCCCGTGATCGTCGAAGACCTGACACAGGGTACGGGCCGGTTCAACGTCACGCAGGGCGCCATCGCGACCGCGCAAGGTACCGGAGCGGCGCTATCGACGGCGGTCGCGGGTGCGATTGTTGTGACGGCGGGCTACGGGACAGCGTTCGCCACACTGGGCGGCGTGGCCCTGGTCGGATTCCTGGTCTACCTGTTCGCAATGCCGGAAACCCGCAGATGGCCTGCCGATGTCCGCAAGACGGCAGCGGTCGCCGCCGCGCCCGTCTGATCGATATGGATCAGATGCGCTTGGCGACCTCCTCCAGCATCACCTCCGTGGCGCCGCCGCCGATCGCCTGCACGCGGGCGTCGCGCGACATGCGCTCGATGGCGCACTCCCGCATGTAGCCCATGCCGCCGTGGAACTGCACGCAATCGTACATAACCTCGTTGACGAGGGTGCCGGCCAGCGCCTTGATCATCGACACCTCCTTGACGACGTTCTCGCCTTTGGTATCGCGCCAGGCGGTGTTGAACACCAGCCCCCGCGCGGCTTCGACTTCGGCAAGGCGCATCGCCAGGCGCTGGCGAATGGCCTGCTTCTCCCACAGCGGCGACCCGAAAGCCTGGCGCTGCTTGACCCAGTCGAGAGTGATCTCGATAGCCTTCATCGCCTCGCCGAGGGCCAGTGCGCCGATCACCAGGCGCTCGTTTTGCAGGTTGCGCACCAGCGCGTAAAAGCCACGGCCTTCCTCGCCGATCACATTCTCGTCCGGCACGAAACAGTCTTCGAATAGCAATTCGGCGGTGTCGCTGCACAGCCAGCCATGCTTCTTGAGAGCGCGAGCGACGCGAAATCCGGGTGCGCCCTTCTCCACGGCGAACATCGTGATGCGATGGCTGCGACCGGGCTCGCCAGTCTTGGCAGCCACGAAATAGAGGTCGCCATGCACCCCGTTGGTGATGAACATCTTGGCGCCGTTCAACCGGTAGCCGCCTTCGACCTTGCGCGCGCTGGTGCGCATGGAGGCCAAGTCGGAGCCTGCATCGGCTTCCGTCATGGCCACCGCCGTGATCTTTCGGCCGGCGGTGATGTCGGGCATCCAGCGCGCCAGCTGCTCGGGCGTGCCGGCGTGATAGAGGTGCGGGGAGGCCATGTCGGTGTGCACCAGCACCGTCACGGAAAAGCCGCCGTAAGTGCAGCGGCCCAGTTCCTCGGCCAGCACGACATTGGCGAGCGCATCGAGCCCGGCGCCGCCATGCTCGGGCGCATAGCGCATGCCGAGCAGGCCGAGCGAGCCCATCTCGCGCAGCACCTCGCGCGGCACGCAGCCCTGCTCCTCCCAGGCATCGCCGTGCGGGAGGACCTTGTCGGCGATGAAGCGCCGCAAGGTCTGCCGCAACATGGCGTGCTCCTCGCCGAAATAGGGGAAGCTGTCGGAAGCCAGAGAGTTCGTCATGACGACACTTATAGCCTCAAACCTCCGAATTTGGGAAAGCGGCTGCCCGTCGCTCAAGGCTTGACGACGATGCTGCGAAATTCCTTGTCGTCGGGTGACTGACTTTCGCATTTCGAGTTCTGAAAGCCCCCATCGTCGCTCAGGATCTGCACCAAATCGGTGCCGGGAATGGCGAACAGGGCCTCGGGATGAAGCTTGGCAAGATCGACCTGGGGCAGCAGCACGGCAGAATCGCCGGCAGCGCCCGACCAGCGGTAGAGAGCGAAGCCGGAGCCACGGCCGAACGGACCCGCGACGATCAGGTAGGCATCGCCGACGCGATCGATGCTGCGGATGCCGCGGCCGTCGAAACCGAGTCCGATGGGCTTGCCGAATTTCGCCCGTGCACTCCGCAGCAGATCCTGCGGGTTGTCGATCGGAACAACCAGGGCCTTGCCGTTCCGTATCGGGTTGCGGAAGCCGATCAGCAGCTTGCCTTCTGGCGTGGCCGCCAAGCCTTCGATGTTGAAGCCTCCTTCTGCTTCGGGCGGCAGCATTGCAGCCTCGCCGAGGCGGTAACTGGCCAGGGCCGGATCGGCCAACAGGTCATCGAGAAGATGAAGGTAAGGCGTGCCAGCCAGTGTGAGCTTGGCGTCGGCGCCTTGCCCGGTGACGTCGGTTGCAAAGAAGCGCTGCCGCTGGGGCCGCTCCTCGCCGCTGCTGTGTCGCCCGTGCGACGTGATCCAATAGATGCGGTTGCCGATCGAGGCCGCGCCTTCGATGTCCGTCTTGGTGGTCGGCTTCACGCCCAACGCCGTGCTGAAATCCGTCGCCGAAATCGGCTTGGGGTTGTTGCGCGCGTAGAGGCGAAGGGTGCTGTCGTTATCGTCCGCGACCAGGAAGTGGTCAGGACCGATTGCGACGGCCGCGGACGCCTCGCACATGCCGCGATAGACGAAGCTTTGTGCCTGCGCACCGACGGGAGCCAGGACGATAGTGAGGCCGATGTGAGCGAGAACAATGCGCAAAGGCGAGAGCTTGAACATTGGCGTCTCCGGAAAATGCCGTTACCCAGAATCGCCGGCACAAATTGCGCAGGCGCCACGCAGTCGGCTGTGCGGCCGCGGACAGATCAACTGCCAGAAGCAAGCGTCGAACTTTATCAGATGACGCGCTTTTGCTTGAGAGCGGCGATGGCTTTCTTGTCGTAGCCGAGGCCTGCCAGGATCTGATCGGTGTGCTCGCCCAGCGTCGGCGCGCGGCGGCGGATGGAGTTGGGCGTCATCGACAGCCACACTGGAGCTTTGGCGATCGGTATGGGTTTCGGCGCACCCGGGAAATCGGTGGGCTGGAAGAAGCCAACCTGCTGGATGTGCGGATCATCGAGCGTTTGCTGCGGCTTGTAGACGGGCCCCGAGGGGACCTTGGCCTTGGCCAGGATGTCGAGGGCTTCCGCCGTCGAGTACTGCGCGCACCATCGGCTCATGCGCTCACTGATTGCTGCACCGTTGTCGCCGCGCGAGATGTCGTCCTTGAAACGCGGGTCGGTGAGCCAATGCTCCTCGCCCATCAGCTTGGCCCAGCGCTTGAACAGCGGCTGGCCAATGACCTGCACCAGGATCCAGCCGTCCTTGGTGCGAAACAGATCGACGGGCGCCGCCGTCTGGCCGCGATTTCGGGTCGGCACGCGATCGGGCTTGACCACTGCCTGCTCGATCAGCATGGCGTTGTTGAAGGTGACGGCCGTCGCAAGCAGCGCGCCTTCCACGATCTGGCCCCTGCCGGTGACCTTGCGCGCCATGAGGGCAGCCATGGTGCCGAACGCACAGTGCAACGCCGTGCCGAAGTCTACCCACGGCACCTGCGCGCGATAAGGCTGGTCCTCCTCGCCCGTCATGTAGACAGCGCCCGACATGGCCTGGCCGATGCCGTCGAAACCGACGCGATCGCTATAGGGACCACCGCGACCGTAGGCTGTGGCGGTGGTGAGGATGATGTCGGGTTTCACCGCCGTCAGGCTGGCGTAGTCGAGCTTCATGTCCAGCAGAGTCTGCGGGGGCAGATTGGCCACGACAACATCGCAGGTCGCCACCAACTGGCGGACGATCTTTTGGCCATCGGGTTGCATCGGGTCGAGGGTAAGCCCGAGCTTGTTGCGATTCATCTGCATGAACAGCGCACCATCGCCGGTCGCGGAAACCGGCGCCTGGAAGCGGTCCTCGCTGCCTTCGCGCTTTTCGATGCGAATCACTTCGGCGCCCTGCTCGGCCAGCAACGCAGCACAGTAGGGGCCGGCGATGTAGCGGCCGAAGTCGAGCACGCGAATGCCCTCGAGTACTCCCGGCATAAGATTTCTATCCCGCAGGCGACTTGTTGCAGATACGCGCGCAGCGCCGCTTAACCCAATGACGCGTCGACAAATCAGCCTAGTGCGAGTTTCCGACCGATGGAAGTGATCGGCTTTGCAGGGCTGCCATTCTCCCGCGCTGCAGCACGGCAATAACGCGAGGATGCGCCACAACAGGCGTGGGTAATTCGTCCGAATGGCGCCGTAGTGCTTGGTTAGGGTACAGGGGGCGCGATAACCTGCAGCTGCCCGAGCCGCCGGAACAGCAGGGCCGCAGGCGGACGAAGGCTGCTGTGTGCGTACTGAATGAAGGCTGCGGCCCGTTTAGGGAGCAAACGCATGGCCATTGATCCTCAAACTCTCATTATTTGGCTGATCATCGGTGCTGTTGCCGGCTGGCTTGCGGGCCAGATCATGACCGGTGGCGGTTTCGGCTTAGTCGGCAATATCATTGTCGGCATTATCGGCGCCCTTGTCGGCGGCTGGCTGCTGCCGCGGCTGGGCGTCTACATCGGCGGGGGCATCGTCGGTGCGATCATCAACGCCGCGATCGGCGCAATCATCGTGCTGTTCGTAATAAGCCTCGTCAGACGAGCGTGAGGCGAGAGTGGCGGAGCGGTGTTTGCTTGGCGTTGCTGCTCCGCCGTTCCAGTATCGAGATTGATCCATCGCTGATGAGGTGCTGGAATGTCGCTTGCCGATCAGGTGACCGTCACATATGTCGTGGTCGGGATCGCGGTGGGCCTGATCAGCTGGCTCGCCACCGCCAAGAGGGCTGGTGGCATCCTGATCCTCAGTGTGGCCGCCGGGCTGGCCGGTGCGTTCGGTGTCGAGGTTCTGATCGCCCAGCTATTCGGCATCTACGCCACGTTCGGCTCACTGGACAGTCTGATCGGCACCAGCATCGTCAAATCGGCGGCAGGCGCCATCCTGACCGTGGCGCTCGTGCATCTCGGCATGCGCGTTCTGCGACCCCAACGGCTCGATAGCTAGCTCGCGCGGAGCGGTCAGCCTCATTGGCTATTTCAGCAACTCCGGCGCGATCAGACGCGGCAGGAGAAGCGCAATATCAGGCCAGATGCATAACGCCATCAGCACAACAATCATGGGTATCAGCATGATGATCGTGTCCTTCAACGCGTAGCGCAGGCGCACGCCCGCCACGGCGCACGAGATCATCAGGCAGAGGCCGTAGGGCGGGGTGACCAGACCGAAGGCCAGCGACACGATCGAGATGATGGCGAACTGAACGGGATGCAGATCGACCGAGCGCGCGAGGGGCTCGAGAACAGTGCCGACGATCACGATGGCGGGAATCGCATCGAGGAAGCACCCGACCACAAGGAAGACGAGAGGCAGGGGAATCAGCGGGTTGCCCAATGAGAAACGCCTGCGCCGGCGATGCCGGCACAGGCGAATTTCCCATCAACAATAGCGGTCTCGCCTATTTCCCCAGCACGACGGACGGCAGCCAGAGCGTCAGCGCCGGGATGTAGGTGACGAGCAGAAGCACGATGATCATCGGCACGTAGAAAATGAGGATGCTGCGCGAGACGGCCTCCATGGACACCTTGCCGATGGCGCAGCCCACCACCATGGTCGGTCCGACAGGTGGGGTCAGCAGGCCGATGCCGAGGTTGAGGATCATGATGATGCCGAAGTGCACCGGATCGATGCCGAAGGTCTTGATCACCGGCAGGAAGATCGGCGTGCAGATCAGCAGCATCGGGGCTAAGTCCATGAACGTGCCGAGCAGCAGCAGCAGGATATTGATCCAGAGCAAGAACATGTACTTGTCGCTGGAAATATCGATGAAGAACTGCGTGGCGATAGCCGGCACCCGCATGATCGCCATCATGTAGCCGAAGGCGATCGAGAAGCCGATCATGATCATGACCATGCCCACGGTGCGGACGACGCGGCCGATCAGTTTTGGAAGCTCGCTCCACTTGACGTCCCGATAGACGAACATAGTCACGAAAAACGCGTAGACGACCGCGACCGCCCCCGCCTCGGTCGGAGTGAAGATGCCCGACAGAATGCCGCCCAGAATGATGGCGATCGTGACCATGCCCCAGATCGCATCGACTGCGATCTTGAGCGCCTGCCGCAGCGGGATGACCTCGCCCTTCGGGAAATCGTTGCGATAGGCAATGATGAGGACGAGGATGATGAGCGAGAGCCCCAACAGCAGGGCCGGAATGATGCCGGCCATGAACAGGTGGGCGACCGAGATCGTTCCGCCAGCGGCGATCGAATAGATGATCATATTGTGCGAGGGTGGTACGAGCAGCGGCTGCAACGAGCCGGAAATCGTCACATTCACAGCGAACAGCCGCGGATAGCCGTTCTTGATCATCTGCGGGATCATGACCGAGCCGACTGCAGCGGTGTCGGCGACGGAGGAGCCGGAAATGCAGCCGAACATGGTCGAGGCCAGAATGTTGACCAGTGCCATTCCGCCTCTGATGAAACCGACGAACACCTTGGCAAGGTTGACCAGCCGCTCGGCCATGCCGCCGACCGCCATGATGGCGCCGGCAAGAATGAAGAAGGGGATCGCGAGCAGAGAAAAGCCGCTCATGCCGCCCGCCACTTTGAGCATCACTGCTTCGAGAGGGAGGCCGATGTAGAGGGCGGCCAGAATCGAAGCGAGCCCGAGCGCGTAAGCGACTGGCATGCCCAGCAGGCACACAATGGTGAAGCTGCCGATGAGAACGAAGACTTCCATGACTGAGCCCTCTTATTCGGTCGACAATTGGCTGACCGTCTCGGGATCAGGTTCCGAGAAGAACTTTCGCGTCATGAAGCGCTCGATCACGAGCAGGGCCGTGAGGGCGCCGCCGATCGGGATCGGCAAATAGGCGAGGCCGACCCAAATGATGGGGAACTCTGGAATCGCCTGGTACCACGTGGTCTGCGCGAGCTTGATGCCCCACCACAGCATGAACAGGTTGGTGGCCAGCATGCAAACTTCGAGCACCCAGCCCAGATAGCTCTTGGCCGGCTCGTTCAAGAATGCGGGCAGGACACCGACACCGATGTGCAGATATTCGCGATAGCAGACCACGGCGGAAAGGAACGACACGACGATCATCAATAGAGTGGCCATCGGCTCCGGCCACGATGCGGCGCTGTTGAGCACGTAGCGGCAGAACACACCATACGGAATGATGAGCGTGATGATGACGAGACAAGCGCCCGCCACGAACAAGCAAGCGCGATGAATGGCATCCATCAAGTGGATGTACTGCGCCTTCATACCCAGTCCCCCCTGGACGACATGGAAAACCGGCCGGTCTCCTGAAGAAAACCGGCCGGCGCCTTATTGGCATTCGTTCAGTGTTACTTCACTGCCTGGATGCGCTCGATAAGCGCGGCGTGCTGAGCGCCGTACTTGTCCCAGACCGGCTTCACGGCCGCCTGGAACTGCTTCTTGTCGGCGACATCGTTGATCTCGACGCCGGCCTTTTTCAGCACCTCGACCGACGCCGCCTCGCGCTCGTACCAGAGCTTGCGCTGCTCGGCCTGCGCTTCCTTGGCGGCCTTCATGATCAGCGCCTGGTCGTCCTTGGACAGGGTTTCCCAGGTCTTCTTCGAGAAGACCAGCAGTTCGGGAATGATCAGGTGGCCGGTGCGCGAATAGAACTTGGCGTACCGGTAGTGCTGGCCGCTTTCGTAGCTCGGCTCGTTGTTCTCCGCACCGTCGACGACACCGGTCTGCATGGCGTTGACGAGCTGATCGAAGCCCATGGCCACGCCGTTGCCGCCCAGCGAATTCATGGTGTCGACGAACAGCGGATTGCCCATCATGCGGATTTTGAGGCCCTTCAGGTCCTCGACCGTCTTGATGGGATGCTTGCTGTTGTAGACGTTGCGCGTGCCGCCGTTCATCCAGCACAGGCCGATCAGACCGGCGGTCGGATGCTCGGACAGCTTCTTCAGCATCTCGTCGCCGATCGGACCGTCGGTGACCTTCTCGGCGTGTTCAGCGTCGCGGAACACGAACGGCAGGTTGAAGACGTTGAGCTCGGGAACCAGCGGACCCATCGGGCCAAGGCTGATGCGGGCGATCTGCAAGGCGCCGACTTGCGCCTGCTCGATCATCTCCTTCTCGCCGCCGAGCTGCATCGAGGGATACATCTGGATGCTGAGGCGGCCCTGGGTGGCATCCTCGAGCTTCTTGCCCATGCGCACCACGGCCTCGACCGTGGGATACCCGAGCGGGTGCACGTCGGTGGCCTTGATCACCAACTTGGCCTGACCGAAGGCGGCTGGAGCGCCCGTAGCGCCGAACGCCAATCCACCCAAACCGAGCTTCAAAACTGATCGCCTATCCATGCGTTCCTCCTCTGGAGCTGAGCTGTGCTTATTTTTCTTCTTGCCAGCCGGCGACATTCATACGTGAGGTGTTGAATGGCAGCTGGATCAGAATTAGAAGTTGTACGATGACCAGACAAGCACCGAATTTAGCCGTGTCACGCGACCCTGGCAAGCCCACTCTACTGCAGCCTGTGCGACACCATCGCAACCTGATGGAAGAGGTGGTTGCGCGCATCGCCGGCGAGATCCGCAGCGGCCGCCTGGCCCCCGGGGCAAGGCTGCCTACGGAGCAAAAACTCATGCAGGCCATGGGTGTTAGCCGCACCGTCGTGCGCGAAGCGGTGGCGGCGCTGCGCGCCGAAGGCCTGGTAACCACGCGGCAGGGGTCGGGAGCTTTCGTGTCGGCCGATACCAGCCGCGTGCCCTTTCGCATCGATCCGGACGGGCTCGTCTCCATCCAGCATGTGCTGGACGTGATGGAGCTGCGCCTGGCCATCGAGGTCGAATTCGGCGGCGCTGGCGGCGGCACGGGCGACGCCGCAGACGGTGGCCGCCATCGCTAGCGCATTGCGTGACATGGAGGCCGCCATCAGCCGTGGCGAGGGCGCGGTTGGCGAGGACTTCGCCCTGCACCGCGCGATCGCCGTGGCCTCGGGCAACCCCCGCTTCGCCGAATTGTTGAGGTATCTCGGCGGCTATGTCATTCCCCGCCAGAGCGTGCGGGTGTCCGTGGACGCGCCAGAGCAGCAGCGACTGTATCTAATGGGCATTCAGAAAGAGCATGCCCGCATTTGTGAAGCCATCGCCGCTCGCCGACCCGCGGACGCACGCAAGACCATGCGCGTGCATCTGACCAACAGCCTGAAGCGCTACCGGCGTCTGGCGGAGCGGCAATTGCAATCCAATCAGGAGGGAACATGAAACGAGTGTTGCTGACCGGCGCGGCCGGCGATGTCGGCGGACGCCTGCGCAAGCTGCTGAAGCCGATCTATCCAGGCTTGCGCCTGAGCGACATCAAGCAGCCGGCCGATCTGGCGGCTGACGAGAGCTTCCTGGCCGCCGATCTCGCGCGCATGGACGAGGTCGAGAAGATTTGCGACGGCGTCGAGGGCATCATCCATCTGGGCGGCTTCTCGGTGGAGGGACCCTGGGAGACCATCCTGCAGTCCAACATCATCGGCTGCTACAATCTGTTCGAGGCGGCACGTCGCAAAGGCGTCAAGCGGGTGGTGTTCGCGTCCTCGAACCACGCAGTCGGCTTCTATCCGCGCACGGCCAAGATCGGCGTCGACGTCACGGTGCGGCCGGACTCGCGCTACGGCATCAGCAAGGCATTCGGCGAAGCGCTCGGTGCATTCTACTCCGACAAGCACGATCTGCGCGTGCTGTGCCTGCGCATCGGCAACGTCGGCGACAAGCCGCTCGACCAGCGGCGGCTGTCGATCTGGCTGAAGCCCGAGGACCTAGTGCAATTGATCCGCATCGGCTTCGAGAATCCCGATCTGCGCTTCGAGATCTTCTACGGCGCCTCCTACAACGAACGCGCCTGGTGGGACAACAGCCGCGCCTACGAGTACGGCTACCGGCCGACCGGGAAGGCCGAGGACTACCGGGAGGAGGCGCTGGCCGCGCAGGCCAAGGCGGCGCCCGATCCGGTCGGCGATTTCTTCCAGGGCGGCACATTCTGCAGCGCCGAGTTCGACGGGGATGCATCGCGCGTGTGGAAGCCGCGCTGAGAAATACCTGCGGGGCGCCGGCGCTTGTTTGTCCGGTGCCTCCCAGCGCGCGCCCCAGAAAGCTCACAACGCGTGTAATTTCGACAGCGGCAGACGCCCGCGGTCCGCAGCCGGCGTCAGCCGCATGCACTGTTGTGCGACGCCGCCAACATTCACGGCGTATTCAGGGAGAGTGCTGAGGATAACATCTCGGCCGGGCCCACATCGGTTAGGGCCTCGGACGTCGCATTGCAATCGCCATCCAAGGCGTCGACAAATCGCGCGGCACGGAGGAAATGTCCATGAAACTTCATATGATTGCAGCGACGCTCTCCTTACTTATCGTCGCGGGACCAGCACTGGCGGCCGAGACCACGAAGAATGGGGTAACCGTCTACGATCCGTGGGCACGGGCAACGCCTCGCGGAGCCCAGGTCGGAAGTGCCTACATGGTGATCCGTACGGCACCGGATGCCCAGGATAGGCTGGTCGGCGCCTACGGTGACGTGGCCAAAACGATCGAGCTTCACAGCTATACCCGCGACGGCGGTGTGATGCGGATGGCGCAGGTTCCGGGCATCACCATCGGGCCAGGAGAATTGGCGCCCCTGGTGCCCGGCGGATATCACATCATGCTGAGCAACCTCACTCAACCGTTGAGGGATGGTGACCGGTTCAAGCTGACCCTGGTGTTCGAGAGGGTCGGCGAGATGATCGTCGACGTCGAGGTCGCGGCAGTTGCCGCCACGACGCCGCGCGGTGGCTACACAGTGCCGGGCTTTGTGGGGGCTCCAGGGATCGGGCCCGGAATTCTCGGCGTCAAGGGCTCGTACTGATTGAGCGGGATCCGATCGGGAATCAATCAGGCGTGGCTGGTGCTGCCCGCCGCGGCGGGAGGCATTGCGCTCTGGCTCCTCTCGGAGCCGGCGCAGCTCTTTAGCGATTTCTACAAGGCCTACTACCCCACCGCGGAAATGCTGCTGCAAAGCGGCCCGCGCGCCACCTGGCCGTCCGATGAGCTGTGTGTCTCCGGCTTCGCCAATCTGCCGGTCGTGGCATGGCTGTTTGCACCGCTGGTGCCCCTGGGCCAGGCGGGCGCGGGTTGGCTTTTCTTCGGCCTGGGCGTGGCGGCAACGCTTGCCGCCTGGCTGCTGCTGACGCGCTCGGCCCGGTCGGACTCGCCATGCGGCTGGACGCTTTTATCGCTTTTTCTCGTCAACGGTCCGCTGGTGAACAGCCTGCGCGAGGGCAACATCACGCACATCGTCCTCTTCTTCCTGGTCATGGCCTTGCTGCTGTGGCGCGCAGAGAGGGACTATGCGGCAGGTCTGGTGCTGGGTGTCTGCGCGGTCCTCAAGCTGCCGCTGCTGCTCTATGGCATCTACTTCCTCGCGCGGCGACGCTGGCTGGTGGTCGCAGGAGGTGCCACAACGATCGGCGCGACGCTGCTGGCATCGCTTGCCGTGTTCGGGCCGGACATCAACATCGGCTGGTATGAGTATTGTGTAGAGCCGTTCGTCGGCCGCGCCGTACCGGCATTCAACGTGCAGTCGGTGGATGGGTTTCTCATCCGCCTGACCACCGGCCATGCTCTGTTGCGAGAGTGGGACCCCATCGAATTACCCGCCGCCCATGCGGTGGCGCGCCTGGCGATCCTGGCGATCCTGTATGGCGGCGCATTCTATCTGCTGCGGCGCGCGGACCGACGCGAGCCGATGCCCCGGGTGGCCGGGGCGCTGAGCGTGCGCGATCTGCTGGAGTTTGTGCTCGTGCTCACACTCGCCCTGCTGACAAGCCCGCTGGCATGGACTCACTACTATCTGCTGCTGCTGCTGGCGTGGGGGCTTTACCTTGGTGGTCGGTTGCCGCTGACCGATGATGCGACGAGTCGCTGGCTGGTGCGCGGCAGCATCGTGCTGACGTCGCTGCCCGTCATTATTGTGCCGGTAGAGGAGCCGAGCTGGTGGAGCAGCCTGGCGGCGCGCACTATTGTCTCGGCATGGTTCTTTGGCGGACTGCTCCTGCTGTCGGCCGTGGTCCGCGGCATCTGGCTTGCAACGCAGCCCGGCGGAAGCGAACGCGCCAAGGAGCCGTAAGCAGACGTGTCAGGCATGAGCGCGCACCGCCATCTCCTGCTCCTGTGGCTTGCCGTCGCGGCGGTGCTTGTCCTGCTTGCCGCGCTGCTGGTGGCCAACTCCGACAAGTTCGACTGGCAGCTGGCGGTCACGCAGGTTCCCGCTGCCTGGTTGGCATTCGGGATGGTTGCGGCGGGAGCTGTCTACCTCGCCCTACCCGCTTTGATCGGCTCTACTCTTGCAGCCCCACCAGTCACCAGACGCCAGATTCTGCGCTTGATCATCCTGGTCGGATTGGGGCTTCGGCTCGCGCTGTTCTTTACGGAGCCTGCCCTGGAAGACGATCACAATCGCTTTCTCTGGGAAGGCGCCCTGGTCGCCAACGGCATCAGCCCCTACGCCGTCTCGCCGGAAGCCGCCCATCGGGCTGCGCTCGAAACACGCCTGGGCCGGCTGGCGCAAGAGGCCGGCCCGATCCTTGATCGCGTCAACCACCCGGAGCTGACGAGCACCTATCCACCCGTGGCGCAAGCCGCCTTTGCGGTTTCCTACCTGATCGCTCCATGGAGCCTGACGGCGTGGAGGTTGATCCTGCTCGCATGCGATCTCGCTTGCGCCGCGCTCCTGATCGCACTGCTCCGGCAAACGGGCCGCTCCGAGCTATGGGTGGCGCTCTATTTTTGGAATCCGATCGTCATCAAGGAACTCATCAACTCCGCCCACATGGAGGGCGTGCTGATGGCTCTCGTGCTGGCGGCGCTGCTGCTGCTGACGCGCAAGCGTCACGGCACGGGTCTGGCCGTCCTCGGGCTCGCCATCGGAACCAAGCTGTGGCCGGTGCTGCTTGCGCCATTGTTCCTGCGCCGCCTGTGGCCGCGGCCTGTGGCGTTCGTCGCGGGAACCGGTCTGCTCGGGCTCATGTGCGTGCTGTGGCTGCTGCCCGCCTATCTCGGCGGCATCAGCGCGGAGTTGGGCTATGCGGCCTACCTGCAGCGCTGGGCGACCAACAGCGCCCTGTTGCCGCTGCTCGAGGCCGGCAGCGCTTTGGCTCAGCGGCTTGTCGGCGGCTCGCAGGACCTTGCCTGGGCGATTGCGCGGGCGGCAATCGGCGGCGGCCTCGGCGTTTTTGCGGTGTGGCAGGCTTGGCGTCCGCTCGGCGACACCGACGACGTCCTGCAGCGCGCGACCCTGATCGCCACGGCTCTCATCCTACTTAGCCCCGCGCAGTTTCCCTGGTACATGATCTGGGTGATGCCGTTCACGGTGTTCAGGCCCTATTGGGGGCTGCTGGCGATCAACGTCACCGTCCCGCTGTACTACCTGTCCTTCCACTACATCGCTCAGGGCGCCTACCCCGTATTCCGGGACCGCATCGTCTGGCTGATCTGGGTGCCGATCTGGGTGCTGCTGGCGGCCGAGGCCTGGCGCGCCCGTCGCGATCGGGCTGGAGTACGACGTGAGGAAGCTAGCCCGGTCGGATCTGGCCGCTGCCCCGCACCACGTACTTGAACGTGGTGAGCTGCTCGACGCCGACCGGACCGCGCGCGTGCATCTTGCCGGTGGCGATGCCGATCTCGGCGCCCATGCCGAACTCGCCGCCGTCGGCGAACTGCGTCGAGGCGTTGTGCAGGACGATGGCGCTGTCCAGCCGCGTCAGGAAACGCTCGGCGGTGGCCTGATCCTGCGCCACGATGCAGTCGGTGTGCTGCGAGCCGTACTGCTCGATATGGGCTATTGCCGAGTCGACGCCGTCCACCACTTTCACCGCGATGATGGCGTCGAGATATTCGGTCGACCAGTCCTTGGGCGTCGCCTTCTTGACGCGCGGGTCGGCCTTCTGGGCCATCGCATCGCCGCGCACCTCGCAGCCGGCCTCCAGCAAGGCGGCGATCAAAGCTTCGAGGACGCCGCCTTGCGCCTTGCGATCGACCAGGAGCGTCTCGGTGGCGCCGCATACGCCGGTGCGGCGCATCTTGCCGTTGACGACGATCGCCTTGGCCATCTCCAGGTCGGCGCTGGCATCGACGTAGGTGTGGCACAGGCCTTCCAGATGCGCGAACACCGGGACGCGCGCCTCGGCCTGCACCCGCGCCACCAGGCTTTTTCCCCCGCGCGGCACGATCACGTCGATGGCGCCGCTCAGGCCTTCCAGCATCAGGCCGACCGCCTCGCGATCGACGGTGGGGACGAGCTGAATCGCAGTCTCCGGCAGGCCGGCGTCTCGCAAGCCGCGGGCCAGGCACACCTGGATGGCCCGGCTCGAGTGGTAGCTGTCCGATCCGCCGCGCAGGATGGCGGCGTTGCCGGCCTTCAGGCATAGCGCGCCGGCGTCGGCCGTGACGTTGGGTCGGCTCTCGTAGATGATGCCGATCACGCCGAGCGGGGTGCGCAGGCGCGAGATCTGGAGGCCGTTCGGCCGCGTCCATTGCGCGATCACGCTGCCGACCGGATCAAGCAGTGCGGCGATGTCTTCCAGGCCCTTGGCGATCCCCTCGATGCGCTTGGGATCGAGGGCGAGACGATCGAGGAACGAGCCTTGGCGGCCGGCTTCGGTCGCCGCGGCCATGTCGCGCTCGTTGGCGGCCATGATGGCCGGAGTCTGCGCCCGCAGCTCTCGGGCTGCAGCCAGCAGCGCGGTGTTCTTGGCTTGGGTTGTGGCCTGAGCCAGGGCGCGTGCGGCCTCACGAGCCTGCTGGCCGAGGCTCGCCATGAGGTCGGCCACCGGTTGGGTGGCGGCCGGCTTGCTCTTGCTTGCTGCGACCATACTGTTCAGGCCCTGCTCAGCACCATGTCGTCGCGGTGGATCAGTTCGGCGCGCCCCTCGAACCCGAGGATGGCGGCAATCTCGCCGCTCTTCTTGCCCATGATACGCGCCGCGTCGGCCTGCGCATAGGCGACCAGCCCGCGGCCAAGCTCGCGACCGTCGGCGGCGCGGATCACCACCGCGTCACCGCGCTCGAAGGTGCCCTCGGCGCGCGTCACGCCGGCCGGCAGCAGGCTCTTGCCGGACAGCAGCGCCCGCTCGGCGCCGGCATCGATGGTCAGGTGCCCCTTGGGCTCGAGCTGTCCGGCGATCCAGCGCTTGCGTGCCGTGACGGGATCGGACGGCGCCAGGAACCAGGTGCATGCCGCGCCGCGGTCCAGCGCGCGCAACGGGTGCAGAATGGTGCCGGACGTGATCACCATGTTGGCGCCGGAGGCGAGCGCTATGCGGCCCGCCTCGATCTTGGTCACCATGCCGCCGCGCGACAGCTCCGATCCCGCGCTACCGGCCATCGCCTCGATGTCCGGCGTGATCTGCCGCACCTCGCGCACCAGCGTGCCGGCGGGCGTGCTGCCCGGCGGCGCGGTATACAGGCCGTCGATGTCGGACAGCAGCACCAGGCAGTCGGCGCTGATCATGCTGGCGACGCGAGCCGACAGGCGGTCGTTGTCCCCGTAGCGGATCTCGGCGGTCGCCACGGTGTCGTTCTCGTTCACCACCGGTATCGCCCGCTGGGCAAGCAGGGTGGATAGGGTCTGGCGCGCGTTGAGGTAGCGGCGGCGCTCCTCCGTATCCCCCAGCGTGAGCAGGATCTGCGCGGCGGTAAGGCCCTGCGCCTTGAAGGCCGCCTGATAGGCGCTGGCGAGCGAGATCTGCCCGACCGCGGCCGCCGCCTGCGACTGTTCGAGCGCCAGGCTGCCCGTGCCGAACGAAAGCAGATGCCGGCCGAGCGCAATCGCGCCGGATGACACCACGATCGCGTCCTTGCCGGCCTTGTTCAGCGCAGCCACGTCCTCTGCCAGCGATTCCAGCCAAGCCGCCTTGAGCTGGCCGCTGGCACGGTCGACCAGCAGGCTCGAGCCGATCTTGACCACGACGCGCCGCGCGTTGGCCCACTCGGACCGCGCAAGTTGCGGCTGACGGGTTTCATCGGCCTGTTCGATGCTGTGGTCGGCCTTGATCATGCGCTTCGGCAGTTGCGGCTGGCGGATGGACGTTCGAGACGCACCGCATAGCACAAAAAACGCCCCCGGCGCGCCGGCTTCGGCCTCAATATTTGGCGACCGGTAAGCAGCATTAGGGAGGTGGGCAGCGCGGTATTAACGATTGTGACGGGTTCGGGCCGTCCTTCAGGGAGCCTCGCCCCAACCCACGCTGCGCGGGCTAGGATTTCCAGAGCGCCAGGCTGGTCACCGCCGCAATCGCGACCACAACCTGCGCGGCAATTCCGCAAACCAGCGTAACGACAACCTTTTCCGACAGAAAGCGCAGCACTTCGTTGCTCCATCCCCTGCCAACAAAGTCGGCGACCAGCAGAGCCGCGGCCATGCCGAGGGTACACAGAATGGCAAAGCGGGTGAGGTTGATGATGTGCGTCGCCGTCTCGGGACGGGGCGCGGTTTCCGCCTGCATGGCAAGCTCCTCCTAAGGTTGAGTTGGCGATAACTATCCCGGCGGCGCCGCAGCAGCGGCTCAAATTGTTATCCCGAAAGAAAGGCGGCGGTCTGTTACCGAGGGAACAGCCGATGCACCTCGTCACAATTCGGCCGGAGCACACATGGTGCATGTCGCGATGGGACCGGCGTCTGGCGGCGCCGGAAGGCCCTACGCTGCACAGCCTCGAAATGACGGCAGATCGAGGCACGCGGCGAGCAACATGATATGGACAAGCTGCCAACTGGCCCGAGTTCGTTCGCAGCGGTCCGTCGGAGACAAGATACCGTTGTCGCACATCGACATAGATCCCGGCCAGAATCTGGACCGAAATCTCGCCTTCGCCATGCAGTATTTAAGCGGGGCTTAAGGTGAGAGCTGGGTAAAGTGGCCGTGCGGTGAGCATGGGCCGGCGTCCTGAGTCGAACGGGCACGGCACTCGAGCAATGGAGACTGGAATGGCCAGCGAGAAGCTGCAGGAAGGGTTCGAGGTGTTTGTGGCCGACGACGCCAAGGCGTTCGGTGCCGTGCGCCAGGTCTCACCGCACGGGCGGCCCGAGTTCGTCGTCTATGTCGAGAACGCGGGTGACTTCGTTGTGTCGCTCGATGCCGTCGAGGCCGTGCACTCGCAGAAGGTCATCGTCGACTGCGCCAAGCTCGACAAGCGCCTACGCCAGGCGATCGGGCACGCGCATGATGCGGAAGATCCGAGAATTTAGGCGATGTGCGATGCGGCCGGCACCGCATGTGTTTTGCCGGCTGTAACCCATCGCATCGTCACCTCGAGGCGGTTGGGGAACAGACGCTCGAAACTGCCGTTGCGATAGGTGCCGCTGATCTGCCGCTCGATTCGGTAACCCGCGGCGGCGGAGAGCCGAAGCCAATCCTCGGCCGTGAGATAGCGCGCCTGCACCATCCCGCCAAACGGTAGGTTGCCCATCAGGTCGAGTGCCAGCAGCCTCGCATGGTCGAGCCGCGAGGCCGCCAGATGATCCTTGACGTAGATCGGACCGGCGCCGGCGACCCGCGCGCATTCGCGCATGAGGGGCGCGCGGACCTGGAGCGGAACGTGGTGGAGCACATTGGTGAAGGTGACACAATCGAATGAGGCGTCCGCGAACGGCAGGGTTACGCCGTCGTAGACGCGGGTCTCGATATCGAGCGACCGGAGAAAGCGATCCTCCACATCGATCGAGGTCACGTGCGCAATGCCGAACAAATCCTTCATGGCCTGCGCGATGATCCCCGTCCCGCCTCCGACATCGAGAACGCGGGCGTGCCCAGGATTCCAGAGCGCCTGAAAGCCTTGCAGCAGTGCGGTGTGATACGTCGGTGCGTATGACCTATAGAGCGGGATGTGGCGCGCGATCAGCGGCTGCACGGTTGCGAGCGACACGTCTGCCGAGATGAGCTGGGATTGAGGTACCGTCATAACAGTCTCTCGCAGGCGGTGGTCATTGCCCCTCAGAACGTGAACGCCGCGACAAAGTCACGTATACGCAGGCGTTGTCTTTGGTCACCCACGCGGGCGTGATCCGCTCCTCGACGACGGCCTTCAGGTTCATGACGACCGCGATTGCGTTGGCAAGGCTGCGACCGATCAACGGCAGCCGCCGCAGCGCCACGGCAATGCAGGTCAGCCGGACCATGGTGGTCCAGGCCAGCGGCCCCACAACGGCAATACAGTCGGCGACCACAAAACCGCGCAGTTCGAGTTCGGCAATCAGGCCTTGCCGGGTCCAGCGACGATGATCCTCCGGGTGCGGGTGATACAACCACGTCCCATGCGTAGACAACAACAGCAGGCCGTCATCGCGCAGTACGCGCTTGGCCTCCCGCAGATATGTGTCGATATCGCGCACGTGCTCGAGCACCTGGAAGGAAACGACCAAGTCGGCGCTGCCATCTACGGCTGCAAGCGTGCCGTCCGCACGGATCTCGATGTCCTGCGCGCTGCCAAGGTCCGCGCCCCTGTAGGTGACGCCCCTCGCGGTAAACAGGTCCGCATAGGGCATGGCCCCGCAGCCGAAGTCGAGCGCGACCTTGCCCGGCGAGGCAATGCGGCCGGCAAGTTGCTCGATAGCCGCCCGCATGCCGCGCAGCACCAGCCAGTCGGTATCCCACAGGCGCGGCTGCAGCCGGCGCTGTTGTTCGAAGACTGGCGCGGCCTTGGCCGGCATGCCTGACGCCGCGCGAGGAGACAGTTCCTGCACGGAGCCGGAAGCGGCTGGGGTCGTACCGGTGGTCATGAACGGTCCTGTCACGTCCTGGAAACCTGGCCCATAACGGGAGCCGAGGCCTGCTCCATCAGATTGGTCATGATCGACAGGTAGGCCCTGGCTGCTTCGGCCCAGCTGTAGCGGGCGAGCACATAGGCGTGGCGTGCGCGAGCGGCGTCGCGCGCCTTCGCCTCGTCGGCCAGAATGCGGTCGATGCGTGCGGCCAGCGCTGCCGCCACCGCGTCCGCATCAGCGCCCTCGATCTCCACGCCTTCGATCAGCGCACCGGCATCAGGATCGGCGGCGGCGGTGTCGCGGCCGCAAATCACCGGCAGGCCGCATGCGAGCGCTTCCTGCAGCACCAAGGGCAATCCCTCGCCAATCGAGGGCAAAATGAACACATCACTCGCCTGATAGAGCGGCGCGAGAGACGGCCCCTGCAGATTGCTCAGCACGTGCACGTTGGTCAGCTGCCATCTACCTGGGTCGATCGGCCCCCAGCCTGCCAGCGCGAACGTCAGATCGGGGCGGCGGCGCGCCAGCCGCTCGATGAGGCGCAGCCCCTTCTTCTCAACGAAGCGACCCACGAACACGACGACGGGTCCATCGACCGGCAGACCCAGTGACGTCCTTGCCCGGCCCTTGTCGAAGCCGGCAGGCGGCAGCCCAAACACATCCGTGTCGACGCCATTGAAGATAAGCCGAGGCCTGGACTTGAACGGCACATGCGAGAAGTGCTCGGCCACGGCGGCGCTGATGAACACGACCTGATCGGCAGAGGCCAGCATCGGTCGGGCGATCAGTGCATTTGCGAGGCTCATGATGAGCCGCAACACGGGATTGCGGTAGGGAATAGCGGCGATGTGCTGAGCCAGAACGACCGGCTTTCGGTGCCAGCGGGCGGCCAGCATGGCGACCACGTTGGTTGGGTAGAGACTATCGTGCAGCAGCACAGCGTCGGCCGCCCTCACATCGCGCCAGATGGCCGCAACACCTGCGGGTCCGGGCAAGGGCAGCGGCACACCGAACCTGCGCTCGGTCATGTTCCAAGCGCTGATCGGCAGCGACGCGCCACAACCGGAGCTCCGGTCAGGGGGCGGCGTATCGCCGGTAGCAAACCAGGTGACCTCCGCCCCTTGTCGCTGCAGTTCGCGCGCCAACCGGCCGGCAACGATCTCGATGCCTCCGCGATGGCTCTCGAAGTAGGCAGACCCGATCAACACCCGCATGCCATGGTCCGCCTTCGGCGCCGCCATCAAACAACTTCGTTGGTAAGCAGGGTTGGAGCGCCGCTGGGCTGGATCGGGGCAGACAAAACCGGGCTGGGCGTGGGCCGAACGTAATCTGCGTCGTTGCCGTTGACGATCGCAATCAGGAAACCGCCAAGAATGTTTTGCGCGCCTATCACCATCAGCGAGGTTCCGAGCACGGCGGGCAGAACGTTCAATATAGGCTCGAAACTCTGCGCCGACCAATAGCTGAACACCCCGCCAAGGATGCCGCCGCCGGCCAGCAGGCAAACTGCACCCGCAACCAGCATCGTCTCGAGCGAGACCCAGCTGGCGAACGTTTTTGACCAGTCGCTGCGCCGCCGATAGCCTTCGCGGATGCCATAAAGATTACCGGCAGCCGCCAGCAGGGCTGCCGAGTGCGCCACCGTCAGCAGTCCACCGGCCAGGATGAACCAGTAGTTGCCGATGTAGGTGAACGCGCCCTGCAGGGCCGCGATGCCGGCGAGACCGAAGATGGTCATCGCCAGAGCCACGAACATCGCGGCGGGGGCTGCGAACAGCCAGGTGGGGCTCAGCATCAAGAGATAGCGCAAATGCCGCCAGCCATCGCGCCAGGGACGAAGATGCGGCGGCCGGTCACGCAGGTCGCGCGACAGAGTGGCCGGCTCCTCCGCGATGCTGCACCCGAGGAGAGCCGCCTTGATCACCATCTCGCTCGCGAATTCCATGCCGTCGCCCGATAGCTGCAGACGATCGAAGCAGCTGCGTGTGAAGGCTCTCAGGCCGCAATGGGCGTCGCTGATGCCGGCGCGGAACAGGATGTTGAGAATGCCGGTCAGGATCGGATTGCCGACGTATCGGTTCTTCCAGGGCATGGCGCCGGGCTCGATGCCCCCTTTGAAACGCGATCCCATGCACAGGTCGGCGCCCTGCATCAGCCTGCCGACCATGGCCACGGCGTTGCGAAAGTCATAGGAGCCGTCCGCGTCGCCCATGATCAGAAAGCGGCCGTACGCGGCGGAAACACCTCCCACCAGTGCCGCACCATAGCCGCGACGCGGCACGTGGATTGAGCGGGCGCCTAGTTTCTCGGCGATCGCCGGGCTACCGTCTGTGCTGCCGTTGTCGGCTATCACGATCTCGCCCCTGAGACCGTACCTTTGTCGCATCAGCTCGAGCGCCTCGTGCGCATTGGCCATGCACGCAGGCAGGCAGCCGGCCTCGTTGAGGCAGGGCATGATGATCGAAACATCGACTTCGCACCGGGCGTCGATGCCCGCTTTCCCCGCGTCTGACACTTGCTCTATAGCTCCCCAAAAGAGGACACAAAATCCATCCGCCTAATGATCGCGAAGGTGCCGTGAACCCGGCATGAACGCGGCAATCGCCTCGACTGGTCGCTGACCTCAGTCCGCACGGGCGAGCGGACGCGTCTGTCGCCTTCCGCCCAGCTCTCGCTAGAGCGCCACCGGTCGGACCGCTTGCATGAATGTGACAAGATGCTGCCTTGAGGCAGCTGGGGAATTTGACCGAAACACTTTTCGGCCACATGGTCCTCCCACTGGTGACGGGTGGAAGCATTCCTCGCTGGCTGCAAACATAGAAACGGGCGCTAGATCGATCCCGTGCTCCTTGGGGGAGGTCATCCATCCATGCTGCTGCGTATGTCGGCCACCCTGCTGATCACTTTGGCCATCATCCCTGCGGGTGCCGCGCGCGCGGACGAGGCCAGCGACTGCGTGCGGGCAAAGGATGCGGAGGGCTCCATACGCGCTTGTACGGAGCTGATCCGCCAGCAGCCCACCAATAGCGTTGCCTACAATCACCGGGGCAACGGCTACCGCGCCGCGGGCCAATACGATCAAGCCATCGCCGATCACACCAAGGCCATCCAGCTCGATCCGGCCTTTGCCGTGGCCTACAACAGCCGCTGCGGCGATTTCACGTTGAAGGGCGACTATGATGCGGCCATTGCCGATTGCAGCAAAGCCATCGAGCTGAACCCCAAGTACGCCGCCGCTTACTTCAATCGCGGCATTGCCAGCGGGCGCAAGGCTGACTTCGAACGCGCCATCGCCGACCACAGCAAAGCGATCGACCTCAATCCGAGGTTCGCCAAGGCCTACAACGGACGCGCCTGGGCATATCTGAAGGCCGGCAACAAGGTGCAGGCCATGGCCGACGTTCAGCGAGCCCTGGAGCTGGCCGCCGACGATGCCGCAGCGCTCGATACGCGCGCGCACGTCTTCGAGGCGATGGGAAAGCGCAACGAGGCGATTGCCGACTACCGCGCGGCCCTGCTGAAAGATCCCGCCCTGCAGTCGAGCCTCGATGCCCTGAAGCGGCTGAAGGCCAAGCCCTGATCAAGCAGTTCGTTATCTCGGCGAGTGCGCGCAGCCTAGAGCCGCGATCTTAGACGCCGCGCAGTGCTGAAGATTGTCGTCGCGCAGCAGCGCACGCGTCGGCACCTCTCTTTGCATTTTTCGAAATGCACTCTCTTGACAGGTCACCGCATACCACGATACTTAACCACATGGTTTACATTCAGAACGAACAGCTCGATCGCGCGTTCTCCGCACTGGCGGACCCGACGCGACGCGCGATTCTGGATCAGCTGGCGCGGCAGGATGGCCAGTCGGTCACCGAGCTGGCGCAGCCGTTCCCGGTGTCGTTGCCCGCGGTCATGAAGCACCTCGACGTGCTGGCCCGGGCCGATTTGATCGAGCGCGCCAAGAGCGGCCGCACTGTGCGGTGCCGCCTGAAGGCAGCTCCCATGGAAAGCGCCATGCAGTGGCTCGCCCGCTATGAACGCTTCTGGAACAACCAGCTCGATCGCCTGGCAGCCTTTCTAGAGGAAGAACAATGCTCACCAAGCCAAGCCTCACCCTCAAGCGCCGCCTCAAAGCGCCGCCGGCGCAAGTCTTCAGCGCGTGGACGGACCCGGAAAAGCTGATCCGCTGGATCGGCCCGAGCGATACGATAGCCAATTCCGCGCGGGCCGAGTTGGATGTGCGGGTCGGCGGCCGCTATCGCATCAGCTTCAAGACCGAGAACGGTGAAAACCACGAGGTCGGCGGGGTCTACCGCGAGGTCGCGCCGCCCAGCCGCCTGGTGTTCACCTGGGCCTGGCATTCGACGCCCGAGCGCGAGTCGCTGGTGGTCTTGACCATGGCCGAGGACGGCGACGGCACCATGCTCACGCTGCATCACGAGCAGTTCTTCGACGAGCAGGCGCGTGACGGACACCGCCGCGGCTGGACCGGAACGCTGGACAAGCTCGACAACTATCTCTCGTAGCACGCAGAGGAGAACGCCATGGCTCAGACCGCAACCGCCCGCCGCCCGAAACGCGATGAGACACCCGCGCCGTCGCTGTGGAGACACGGCGCCTTTCACTGGAACGAGCTGCTGGCTCGCGACGTGGAGCGCGCCAAGCGCTTCTACCGCAATACCATCGGCTGGAGCTTCCAATCCACGTCGACGCCGGACGGCCAGACCTACTGGCTGGCCATGCTGGGTGAACGGCCGGTGGCCGGCATCTACTCGATTGCCGCACCCGAGTTCGACGGGATGCCCGAGTGCTGGATGCCCTATCTGGCGGTCGACGATGTGGACAAGCGCGTCGCCAAGGCGGTGAAGGCCGGCGCCAAGCTGATGAAGCCGATCTTCGACATCCCCGATGTCGGCCGCATTGCCGTCCTCACCCAGCCGGGCGGCGCCGGCCTCGGCTGGATCACCCCGTTCTGCAACGAAGTGGCGAAAGGACAATCGACATGAAACTCTACTACTTCGAGACGCTCAATCCGCGAAAGGCCTGCGCCGTCGCCAAGTACCTCGGCTCACCCGTCGACTTTGTACGCGTCGATCTGACCAAGGGCGAGCACAAGCAGCCCGGCTACCTGGCCATCAATCCCAACGGCAAAGTTCCCGCCTTCACCGACGGTGACACAAAGCTTTGGGAAGCCGACGCCATCATGGCCTATCTCGCGAAGGTGGAGGGGTCTGACCTGTTCCCGAAGGACAATCGCCAGATCGAGCTGATGCGCTGGCTGAGCTGGAGCTCGCAGCACTTCACGCGTCATGCCGGTAGCCTGTACTTCCAGTACCTCATCAAGCCTGATCTCCTTCGCCAGGCCACGGACCCGCTGGCGGTCGAGGAGGCGACCGGCTTCTTCAAGCAGTTTGCCCAGGTGCTGAACGACCACCTGCGCGGGCGCAAATACCTGCTGGGCGACACGCTGACGATCGCCGATTTCTCGGTTGGCGTGACGCTGCCCTATGCAGAGAAGATCAAGCTGCCGCTAGCCGGCTTCCCCGAGATCGAGCGCTGGCATGCGCGATTGAACGAGCTGCCGGCCTGGCGCCAGCCGTTCCCCGAAGCAAAGGCCGCAGCGGCCTGAGCCCGTCGGCGGCCGCGTCGCTCGGCCGCCGACACATATGCGCAGCCACAGCCGTCCAGCAAAAGGGCGGCATGGCGGCAATCTGGGGCAGGGAGGGCGAAAGCCATATGCAAAAGATCACCCCATTCCTGTGGTTCGACGGCAAGGCTGAAGAGGCCGCCAACTTCTATGTGTCCATCTTCAAGAACGCGAGGATCGTGAGCGGCGGCAGTATGAGCACTACCTTCGAGATCGATGGGCGGGAATTCATCGCCTTCAACGGCGGCCCCATGTTCAAGTTCACGGAGGCGATATCGCTGTTCGTCAGATGTGACACGCAGCAGGAGATCGACCATCTGTGGGAGAAACTCTCCGAGGGCGGCCAGAAGCAGAGATGCGGGTGGCTGAAGGACAAGTATGGCGTGTCCTGGCAGATCATTCCGCCGGTGCTCGGCCAACTGCTGCAGGATAAGGATCCCGCGAAAGCCAAGCGCGCCATGCAGGCCATGCTGCAGATGGACAAGATCGACATCGCGGCCCTCAAGCAGGCCGCCGGCTAGGGCACGAGGTTGCATGCCGAGAGTGATCCTGACCGGCTCGATCTGCCAACACGTCGGCGGCCTTGGCACCGTCGAAGTGTCGGGCGCCACGGTCAGGGAAGTAGTTGCGAGGCTGGAAGCATCCCATCCCGGCTTGCGCGGGTGGGTTGTCGACGAGCAGGGCGCTCTGCGGCGTCACGTGAAGCTGTTTCGAGGCGGCGAGGCCGTTGCACTCGATGCATCGATTGCGCCGGGCGACGAATTGCACATCGTTGCCGCAATCTCAGGAGGATGAAGCTATGACCGAATTGCTGGTGGGCACCAAGAAGGGCTTGGTCGTCTTGCGCGGCCCGCGCGCCGGCGCGATGGAAATTGCGGCGCGCAGCTTCCCGGGCGAGGTCGTCGAGTATGCCATCCGCGATCCGCGCAGCGGCCGCTACTTCGCCAGCGTCACGCACGGCCAGTTCGGCCCGCACCTGTTCTATGCCGACGATCCCACCGGCCAGTGGCAACAAGCCGAAGGCCCCGCCTTTCCATCCGCCGCCGGCGCGGCCGTGGAACGGATCTGGGTTGTCGAGCCTGGCGTTGCCGACGGCGAGCTTTGGTGCGGTGTGGCGCCGGCAGCGCTGTTTCACAGCACGGACGGCGGCAAGAGCTGGGCATTGGTGCAATCGCTGTGGGACGTGCCCGAGCGAGCCAAGTGGAACCCTGGCGCCGGCGGGCTCTGCCTGCACTCGATCTGTCCATGGCCCGGCGAGGCCCGCCGCCTGGCGATTGGAATATCCGCGGGAGGTGTCTGGCTCACGGAAGACGCCGGAAAACACTGGCGGCGGGCCGTCCGTGGCCTCGTGCCACGCTACATCCCGGAGGAAGCGCGCAAGGACACGCACATGCACTGCGTGCACAACATGAAGCGCGCGCCGCGGGAACCCTCGACCATCTACCTGCAATTCCACGGCGGCGTGTACCGTTCGGACGATGCGGGCGAAAGCTGGACCGATATCGGCACGGGGAGCGGGCTTCCCTCCGACTTCGGGTTCCCGCTCGCCATCGACCCGCACAACCCAAACCGGGCGTTCGTCATTCCGCTGGTAGCCGACGCCGATCGCGTCACCCCCGAGGGCAAGGTGCGCGTGTACGAGACGCGCGATCGTGGTGCCAGCTGGCAGGCTCTCGACAAAGGGCTTCCGCAGTCGCAGGCCTACCTGACGGTGCTGCGACAGGCTTTCTGCAGCGACACCGGCAAGCCGCTCGGCCTCTACTTCGGCGCCCAGTCGGGCGAGGTGTTTGGATCTGCCGATGGGGGTGAGAGCTGGTCGACGCTGGCCGCGCATTTGCCACCCGTCACCTCGGTACGTGTGGCCTAGAACCAGAGGCGGAAAAGCGGCCGGCCCCTCAGCGGGTCGGCACCGGCTTCTCGCCGCGGTAGTCGTAGAAGCCGCGCTGCGTCTTGCGGCCGAGCCAGCCCGCCTCGACATACTTCACCAGCAGCGGGCACGGGCGATACTTGGAGTCGGCCAAGCCCTCGTAGAGCACCTGCATGACGGACAGACAGGTGTCGAGCCCGATGAAGTCGGCAAGTTCCAGCGGACCCATCGGATGGTTGGCGCCGAGCCGCATGGCCTTGTCGATCGACTCGACCGTGCCGACGCCCTCATAGAGCGTGTAGACCGCCTCGTTGATCATCGGCAGCAGGATGCGGTTGACGATAAAGGCCGGAAAGTCTTCCGACACCGCAATGTTCTTGCCCAGACTCTCGATGAAGTTGCGGGCGGTGGCAAAGGTGTCGTCCTCGGTGGCGATGCCGCGGATCAGCTCGACCAGCTGCATCATCGGCACCGGGTTCATGAAGTGCATGCCGATGAAGCGCTCGGGGCGATCCGTCACCGAGGCAAGGCGCGTGATGGAGATCGACGAGGTATTGCTCGCCAGTATCGCGTCCTTCTTCAGCCTGGGACAAAGATCGGTGAAGATCTTGCGCTTGACGGCTTCGTCCTCGGTGGCGGCCTCGATGACGAGATCCGCCTCGCCGAGCGAGGACATGTCGCTAGCGGCCCCGATGCGCTTGAGGGCCTGTCCCATCTGCGCATCGGTGATGATGCCGCGCGAGACCTGGCGGGTCATGTTGCGCTCGATAGTGCTGCGCGCCTTGTCCACCGCCTCCTTCTTGACGTCGAACATGGCGACGTCGTAGCCGGCCAGCGAGACGACGTGAGCGATGCCGTTGCCCATCTGGCCGGCACCGATGATGCCAACCGCCTTAATGGTAGAGATCGCGCCGGATTCGGTGCCTTTGCGGGATCGCTCCACGGAACCGCCAGACTTCTTGGCCTTGACGCCTGCGTCCATGACGCCTCGCTCCTTCAACACCCCGGTTGCACTTTCCGCATTTTGTTGTCGTTCATCACTTGGCTTTTTCCAGCTCCGCTTTCATCTCGGGCAACACCTGGAACAGGTCGCCGACCAGACCGTAGTCCGCGACCTGAAAGATGGGCGCCTCGCCGTCCTTGTTGATGGCGACGATGATCTTGCTGTCCTTCATGCCCGCCAGGTGCTGGATGGCGCCGGAGATGCCGACCGCGATGTAGAGCTCGGGCGCCACCACCTTGCCGGTCTGACCGACCTGGTAGTCGTTTGGCATGTAGCCTGCGTCGACAGCCGCGCGGCTGGCGCCTACGGCTGCGCCGAGCTGATCGGCAACCGGCTCGATATACTTCTTGAAGTTCTCTCCTGACTGCAGTCCGCGCCCGCCGGACACGACGATCTTCGCGGCTGTCAGCTCGGGCCGATCGGACTTCTGGATCTCCGCCTTCTCGAAGCTGGAGAGACCCACCGCTGCGGGCACCGAAACGGTGTCGACCGGAGCAGAGCCGCCGCTGCCTACAGCCTGGAAGGCGGTAGTGCGGACCGTGATGACCTTCTTCTTGTCCGTGCTCTGCACGGTCTGGATAGCGTTGCCGGCATAGATCGGCCGCTCGAAGGTATCAGGCGAGACGACCTTGATGATGTCGGAGATCTGCATCACGTCGAGCAATGCGGCGACCCGCGGCATGAAGTTCTTGCTGGACGCGGTGGAGGCCGCAACGACGGCGTCGTAAGCCCCCATCAGGCCGGTAATGAGAACGGCCATCTCCTCGGCAAGCGCGTGGCCAAGGTGGGGTGCATCGGCCAGAAGCACCTTGCCAGCGCCATCGAGCTTGGCGGCAGCGTCCGCGACGGCCTTGCAGTCGGAGCCCGCGACCAGAACATGCACGTCCTGGCCGAGCGCCTTGGCGGCACTCATGGCCTTGGCATTGGAGGCGCCCAGCGTCGCATTGTCGTGTTCGGCGACGAGAAGAACGCTCATGAAAGGGCTCCTGCCTCTTTGAGCTTGGCAATGAGCTCCGCTGCGTTGGCCACCTTCACGCCGGCCTTGCGGCCCGACGGCTCGACCGTCTTCACGACCTTGAGACGCGGCGCCGGATCGACGCCGAGATCAGCCGGCTTCTTCACGTCGAGCGGCTTCTTCTTCGCCTTCATGATGTTGGGCAGCGACGGATAGCGCGGTTCATTGAGGCGCAGGTCGGTGGTGATGATGGCCGGCAACTTGATCTTGAGCGTCTCGAGCCCGCCATCGACCTCGCGGGTCACGTGCGCCCCCTCGCCTTCGATGACGATCTTGGACGCGAACGTAGCTTGCGGCCAGCCCAGTAGCGCGGCCAGCATCTGGCCCGTCTGGTTGCAGTCGTCGTCGATGGCCTGCTTGCCCAGGATGACGAAGGCAGGCTTCTCAGCTTCCACCACCGCCTTCAGCAGCTTGGCAACAGCCAGCGGCTCCACCGCTTGGCCTTCCGCTGTCTCGACCAGGATACCGCGGTCTGCACCCATCGACAGTGCTGTGCGGATCGTCTCTTGCGACTTGGCGGCGCCGACGGAGACTGCGACGATCTCCTGGACCTGCCCTTTCTCCTTGAGACGCACCGCTTCTTCGACCGCGATCTCGTCGAAGGGATTCATCGACATCTTCACATTCGCGAGCTCGACGCCCGATCCATCCGACTTGACGCGGATCTTGACGTTGAAGTCCACCACCCGCTTTACAGCGACAAGTACCTTCATTCCCCAAGGGGCTCCATTTTACGCACGGCCCCGAACCGTCCGGGAGATTGCCGTGCTGCACTGCGGTCGTCTTCCCACGCCGTGGCAGTTTGTGTCTAGTTTGAGACGAATGCGGGCAAGGCTTTCGCAAGTGCGAAATGCAAAGTTAGGGCGATGACAATTGGGTGTCAATTGGGCAAAGGAGCCGCCTTTTGGACAAAGCTTGGGCAGATTGCGCGACGGCAACAGCCGCGCCTGTCCGCGTTAACTAGTCCGCATGCGGCGATCGGCTGACTAGGCCGTTGACAGCCGCCGATCGAACAGCGGCACGCCAGGCCGGCGCATGAACAGGATCAGCACTGCGCCCGCGGCCATGCCACCGATGTGCGCCCACCAGGCGACCTGGTCGGCGTGCTGGAGCAGCACCATGACGAACTGGGTGGCGACCCAGATGCCGAGCACCCAAGCGGCGGAAATTCTCAGCGGAATGATGCGGAAGGCCAGCACCCATACCCGCACGCGCGGATGCAGCAGCAGGTAGGCGGCGATGACGCCCGCCACCGCGCCGCTGGCGCCGATCAACGGCAACTGCGAGGTGGGCAGCATCCACGCGTGCGTGAGACCAGCCGCGACGCCGCACACGATGTAGAAAATAAGAAACCTCAGGTGCCCCATGGCGTCCTCGACGTTGTCACCGAACACCCAGAGGAACAGCATGTTCGACGCGATATGAATGATGTCGCCGTGCAGGAACTGATACGTGACCAGAGTAAAAATTTCCGGGACGTGCAAAAGCTCGTTCGGCACCGTCACGGCGCCACCGAAAACGTGAACCTGGAAGAGCTGGGCCGGCACGACCGCGAAACTGGCGGCCATCACCGGTCCGTTGCCAGTAACCTGCCAGATGAACACCAGCACGTTGGCGGCGATCAGCCCAACCGTCACCCACTGAAAGCTGATCGAGCGCAGGGGATTGTCGTCTGACAAGGGAATGAAAACCACGGGCGATATCCTTTGGCTTACTATGGGCGGGGCGCAGGCCCGCGTTGCGGTCACTATCGATTCTGGCCAGGCACCCAGAGCACGTCATTGGCGCCGCGATCATTGACGTATCGGCTGGCAACGAACAGCAGGTCCGACAGGCGGTTCATGTATTTCAATGCCGGAGCGGCCACCGGCTCGTCCGGCAAACCCGCAAGCTCAACCATGAGACGCTCGGCTCTCCGGCAAACGGTGCGCGCCACGTGCAGCCCCGCGGCGCCTGCCGAGCCGCCTGGCAATACGAAGGACCGCAGTGGGGCCAGTTCGCCATTCAGCGCGTCGATCTCGTCCTCGAGACGCTTGACCTGAACATCGCTGACGCGCAGCCGCTCCTTTCCCCCGCTGTTACCGCGCTCGGGTACCGTGAGATCGGCTCCCACGTCGAAAAGATCGTTCTGAACGCGCAGGAGAATGGCGTCGACGTTGGCGTATTCCTGGGTGATGTGGATGCGGGCCATGCCGATCGCCGCATTGGTTTCGTCGACCGTGCCGTAGGCGGCTATACGCAAGGCATGCTTGGGCACACGCTCGCCGGTGCCGAGCGACGTCAGGCCGGCATCGCCACCACGGGTATAGATCTTGTTGAGGACGACCATGGCTGCCAACTCTGCCCGCCCTGCGGCAAGCGACCTGCCTGTCTCAGACGCAGCGTAGCGAGTGCATTGTGGCGGTCAAGCAGCAGCCCTTTCAAGTGCGCCAAAAATACACCAGGAGCATGCCAATCACGATCACCAGAAATTGCAGGCCCACACGCCAACGCATTAGCTTCTGGCTCAGGTTCGGGCTGGTGCCGCGCGTCATGTTCCATAAGCCTGCCAACAGCACCAGAAAGACGGCGAAGGCAGCCACCATGCTGAGAAGGCGAACGGTCGTTTCCATTGTCAGTGCTTCCGTAGCTGTGTAGTTACGCAAAGAACCGGCGCGGGATCTGGAAAGCGGCCCCATTCTTGCAGCCCAGCCTGCAGCCCGATCTTCGGCGAATGAACAAGCTGTGCAACAGGAGCGGGTTGGAGTCGGCAGCGCAACTCACCCATGCCACAATTGGTGTGATCTTTGATAGGGAATTTGGGGTAGATCTGGCTTGCGGCCGAGCCGAATTCGGCGGGATTGAGCCAAGCAACGATCGCTTCGATCGGAAAGGGACTTCGCTAGAACGTGGCCGGCACCCGCAAGATGCTGATCGGTTCTTGCGTTGCCGTTGCGGGAGCAACGGCGGCGGCAGCCTTCGTTGCAGCCCAGGGTACGGCCAACCCTGACGAAGCCCGCAAGCGCCTGGATGCCGACCGCGGCCGACTGGAAGCAACACAGCGCCGCTCCAAAGAGCTGCAGGCTGACGTCGACAAGATCGGCGCGGAGCGGCAGCGCATCAACGAGCGGCTGGTCGATACGGCCCGGCTGATTCAGCAAAGCGAAGGCCAGCTCAACCTCATCGAGTCCAGGCTGGGTGACCTCGAAGCGCAGGAGAAGCAGCTGCGCGGTTCCCTGGCGCAGCGTCAGGGGTCCATCTCCTCGTTGCTAGCCGCCATGCAGCGCATGGGCCGCAACCCGCCGCCGGTGATGGTGACTAGGCGCGAGGACGCACTGTCGATGGTGCGCAGCGCCATGCTGCTGGCTGCGGCCTTTCCTGAGCTGAGAGGCCAGGCTCTCTCGCTGGCCGACCAGCTCAACGACCTCGTGCGTGTGATGACCGGGATTCGGACCGAGGGCGACAAGCTCAGGGCTGAGACGACGCGGTTGAACGACGCACGTACCCGCATCGCCTCGCTGCAGGAAACCAAGCGCCAGTCGTTGGCCGACAGGCAGCAGGAACTCGACAACGTACGCAGGGCCGCGGCCGATATTTCCAAGAGCGTCTCCGACCTGAGCGACCTCATCTCCAAGCTCGACAAGGAGGTTGCCGAGCGGACCGGCCTCGGCACCTACGAGGAGCAGTTGGCCGAGCAGCGGCGCCAGACGGGAGGCGCAACCGAGAAGCCCGGCGCCGCCGCGGAGGAGCGTGATACTGCGATTGTACTGGCACCGACCGAAGAGCGGGTCGCCATGCTCACGCCGGGCCGCATCAAGCCGGCCATGCCATTTGCGCAGACCAGGGGCCTGCTCCCGTTGCCAGCCAACGGTCGCCGTGTCCTCAATTACGGCGACAAGACCCAGTATGGCAGCCAATCCAAGGGCCTAGTGCTGGAGACCAGGCATGCGGCACAGGTCGTTTCGCCGTCGGACGGCTGGATCGTCTACTCGGGCGAGTTTCGCAGCTATGGTCGCCTCTTGATCATTAACGCCGGAGGCGGCTATCATATTCTATTGGCAGGATTATCTCAGATCGATGTACAGCTGGGCCAGTTCGTGCTGGCCGGGGAGCCTGTTGGCGTGATGGCCGCGGCCCCAAAAGCTGCGCAGGCGACGATGCAGGACAATGCCCCCGTGCTCTATGTCGAGTTCCGCAAAGATCAGCGGCCAATAGATCCTGACCCCTGGTGGATGTCTGATGCCTCTCGAAAGGTGCAAGGATGACGCGCAAATCTGACTACGCTTTCTGGACGTTCGTTATGCTCGCCTGCCTTGCGGGAGCCACGACCGTCCTCAACGTGACTCGCACCTATTCCGCCACTACGTCGAACTCCGAGATCTACAAGCAGTTGGATCTGTTCGGCGATGTGCTCGAGCGCGTGCGCGCCGACTACGTCGAGAAGCCCGATGATGCCATGCTGATCGACTCCGCGATCAACGGCATGTTGACGGCGCTCGATCCGCACTCGGCCTACCTAAACCCGAAGAACTTCCGCGATATGCAAGTGCAGACGCGCGGCGAGTTCGGCGGCCTCGGCATCGAGGTGACGATGGAGAACGGCATCGTCAAGGTAGTTTCGCCGATCGACGATACGCCGGCAGCCAAGGCCGGCCTGCAGACCAACGACCTCATCACGCATCTCGACGGCGACCAGATCGTCGGCCTGACGCTGGAGCAGGCGGTCGAGAAGATGCGCGGCCCGGTCAACACGCCGATCACCTTGACCATACTGCGCAAGGGTCGCGACGATCCCTTCGACATCAAGATCGTGCGCGATGTGATCCGCATCAATGCGATCAAGGCGCGTCAGGAAGGCGATGTCATCTACGTCAAGGTCTCGACCTTCAACGAGCAGACGCACGCCAACCTGGTGAAGCAGGTCGAAGCCCTCAAGAAGACGATGGGCAAGAACATCAAGGGCTATGTCATCGATCTGCGCGGCAATCCGGGCGGTTTGCTCGACCAGGCGATCCAGGTGTCGGACGATTTCCTCGAGAAGGGCGCGATCGTGCTGACCAAGGGTCGCGGCCTGGAGGAGACGCAGCGCGCCAACGCCCGTCCGGGCGACATCACCGACGGCAAGCCGGTCGTGGTGCTGATCAACGGCGGCTCGGCTTCAGCCTCGGAGATCGTCGCCGGCGCCCTGCAGGATCACAAGCGGGCCATCGTGATCGGCACGCGCTCGTTCGGCAAAGGCTCCGTGCAGACCATCATTCCGCTTGGGGCGAACGGCGCCATCCGCCTGACCACCGCGCGCTACTACACGCCGTCCGGGCGCTCGATCCAGGCCAAGGGCATCGATCCCGATGTGGTGGTGGAGCAGGAATTGCCGCCTGAGCTGCAAACCAAGGGCGGCCCCGGCGCTGGGCGCACGCCGAGCGAGTCGAGCCTTCGGGGCCACCTGAAGAGCGAGACTGGCAAGGAAGGCTCGGGCTCGTCCAGCTACGTGCCCAAGGAGGCGGACAAGGATGCGCAGCTCCAGTACGCCCTGAAGGTGGCGCGCGGCGAGATCACCGTCGACCCGCAATTGAAGAAGGCGGAGGTTCCCTCCACCACTCCGACCGAGCCGAAGGCGGCCACCAAGCAGAAGTGAGCACTCTCGAGTTCTCGCAGTGACGCTTGGGGCGCCGTCTTGGCGCCCTTTGCGTTTCAACAAAGCTCAGCAAGCAGGGCGCCCGGCCCCCAAGGGAGAGCATCGGCATGGACGTCGCGAGCCTGCCCTACCGCCCCTGCGTCGGCATCATGGTGTTGAATCGGGCGGGTCAGGTGTGGATCGGGCGCCGGCACGATGCGCCCGGCGAGCCGGAAGGGCCAGGAGCCTGGTGGCAGATGCCGCAGGGCGGCATCGACGAAGGTGAAGACCCGGCCAAGGCCGCCATTCGCGAGCTCTACGAGGAGACGGGCATCCGCTCGGTCGAGCCGATCGCCGAGAGCCCTCGATGGTACACCTATGACTTGCCGCCGGAGCTAGCGCTGAAAGCCTGGGGCGGGCGCTACCGCGGCCAGAAGCAGAAGTGGTTCGCACTGCGCTTCGTCGGCTCCGAAGACGAAATCGCCGTCACACGTCCGCCGGGACACCAGATCGAATTCGAGGCCTGGCGCTGGGCCGATCTGGATGAACTGATCGGCCTGATCGTGCCCTTCAAGCGCGGCGTCTACGAGCAGGTCGTGCGGGATTTTGCGCCGCTGGCCAAGCCTGGCTCGTGACAGCATCGCAACGGCGGTTGCGAACCCCTTCACATTATTGGCGGTTTTGCGTGACAAGAGGATGCAAATCACGCAACACTCGGGATTCCGAGGTGCACCGTCGACCATGACTACTGCGACGACCAGTCTCGATCTGCCCTACCGCCCGTGCGTCGGCATCATGCTGATCAACGGCGACGGTTTGGTGTGGGTTGGTCGTCGCTTGCCGAAGTGGCAGGGTGATCGCTCGGCCTATATCTGGCAGATGCCGCAAGGTGGCATCACAGCCGGTGAAAGCGCCGAAGCCGCAGCCGTGCGCGAGCTGGAGGAGGAGACCGCCGTTCGCTCCGTGGAGGTTCTGGCGGAGGCGCCCGGCTGGCTCAGCTACGACCTGCCGAACGAGTTGCTCGGCATCGCACTGAAGGGCAGGTACCGCGGCCAGAAGCAGAAATGGTTCGCGATGCGCTTCACCGGCCAGGACAGCGACATCGATATCTCCGCGCGCCTCGGCCACAAGGCCGAGTTCGACGACTGGCGTTGGGCGCCAGCGGCCCAGATCCCGCAGTTGGCCGTGCCCTTCAAGCGGCAAATCTATCTGGATGTCGTGCGGACGTTCGGGCGGTTTCTGGGCTGAGCGATCGCGCATAAGGCATTCATTCTCCGACAATCTGGAAGACTACGACCTGTAATCTCTCTGTCATCTTGACGGTTCGTGTCGTTTTGTTTCTATAATATGCTGTTTTGGCATATTTATGGGGACAGAGCGTGGATCGCGATTTGGGGTCGTTTCCGTCGGACCTGGAGCCTCTCGTCCGCCGCCTGATAGCTAGGGACTGCAAACTCCCGGAGGCGCTGGAAAAGAGTAGCCGGTTGCGCGGCGGGGAAGTCACGTTCTACAGGAACGTGTGGTTGGGGTTGATACAGCTAGCCGATGGCGATCGATACTACTTCCTGACCCGACCACGGGGGAGGAGAGGCCGGCTCGTTCCGATATCAAATGCCGTCGGCGCCGTGGAGCGCGCCAACAGGCAGTACGCGCTCGCTCTGACGATCGACAACGTTGCCGACTACCTGAACTTCTATTTCGCCTTCACCCCCAACGACGACCCCATGCTGTCGCGTATGCCGGGGGGCGGAGGCCCATCGCAGTTCGCTGTTCCCCGTAGCATTGACGACCTCGAAATCGAGGGTGCTGGACAAGCGGCGACTTCCGCCCGGACGAGTTGCAGCGACGAGTGCTTGGTGCGCGGGGCGATCTGGCACTTCCTGGACGAGGGAAGCCACCAGCGCATAGTCCCACTGAGGTACAGGCGGCGGCGTATCAAACCGTTCAGCGCGTTGGGCCGCACTCCCATCCAGTTTCGCCATGCGGTGTTCGCGGTCGATTTTCGGGTACCGCAAGACACCGGCGTGCCGATCCTCAGCCATGCGGAGCTGCTCTTTCAGAGCAACACCGTGCGTGAGCCTACCTTTCCAGGCCCGGCCTGCCTGAGCATTCCAAAACGCATCAAGCGCTTCGAGCTTTGGCAGTATTTGCGCGACTGGTTGACTTGGCTCACGACCAAGGTCGGGCGAGGCGCAGCGGGTGTCGTGTGGGGCGTCTTCGCCCTCACCATGATGTACTTCTGGGGCTGCGCCGCGCTGCTCGCGGTCGGTGAATGGTTGGATTGGCAAGGCCCGCAGGACCAATTCGAATGGTGGACGGCGCGCCTCGGGCTGCCGGATTGGGCGCGAGTCGCCTACTGGTGGACGTGGGGCGCGATTCTAACCTTCTTGTGGGCTATCGTGCCCACCACCCACCGGGACAAGATCTTCAACTGGATCTTCCGCCTGTCTCCGCGCAGGATTCAGCCTTGGATCGTCGGCGGCCTCGATCACTTCGTGACGCGATGGGACGAGGTCATGACCGCCCAGCACACCTTCGGCAAGCGGGCTTGGTGGTCTGCCATTCACCTAGTGATATGGGGCACGTATCTGATCGCGGCGTTCACGTCGCTGCAGATCCTGTCCGATCTGACCGAAGCCCAGTCCATCCGGCCGCCGCTGCTCATCGCCGCCATGCTGGTCGTGCAGGCCCTCATCAACCTGCCGTTCATTGCCTTCGCGCTGATCCAGGGGCTCAAGCTTGTGGACTGGGTGAATCCGGTCGCCGAAGGCATCCTCGATGCATTGGTGGTGTGGGCCTTTCAGATCGCGATGGGCTTCGTGGTGCTCAAGGGGCTGTACCGTGTCTGGAGCTACACGGTGGAGGCCTCACCCTATACGTTCTTTAGGCGAATGCGTGCGCAGTCGACGAAAAAGCGCAGGGCCAACGCGACGGCCCCGGCAGATGCACCCTAACGCTGCAGCGCCTTCAGCTGCTCGACGGCGGAGACGGCGGCGAGGCGGGCGGTGTCGCTGGTGGCAGCCGCAAGCTCGGCCTCGGCGGTCACCAGCTCGGATGCGATGACGGTCTGATCCAGGTGCTCGACGTCCCAGGCGCGCTCGGCGAGGACGGTAACGTGGGCGGCATCGACCTCGGCAAAGCCACCCTTGGCGAAGATGCGCGCTGTCTGCCCGTCGGCGAGCGACAGCTCGATCACACCCGGCCGCAGGGCCGAGATCACCGGAGCATGGCCGGGCAGGACCGTGAAGCGCCCCTCCATGCCGGGGATGACGACCCGCGCAGCGTCTTGCGACATCAACATGCGCTCGGGCGTAACGAGCTCGAACTTGAAGGTGTCAGCCATCCACGCGGGTCCTTAAAGTCAATTGCCTTGCATACGGGCTAGTTTGTGCTGCCTGCGCCCGTCTTGGCGTCAACTTCCGCCGGCGTCTGCACGCCCTTGCCGCAGAACGGGCAGAAGAATACCGGATGGTCGACCATGTTGGGTTCATCGTCTTCCTCGGCCATCAGACCGATCGACATGTAGAGCACGCCATCCTCCTCGGCGATCAGCGGCTCGAACTCGTCGCTATGCAGTACATCCTTCAGGATCTCGCAGCAGCTTCCGAACTTGCTGTCCGCCATGTGCCCTCTGTCCTTTTCTGGTTGCTGGCAGTTTAGTGTGATGATCGAGAAATTCGCCGGAGTTTGCCGCGTGGTTCTGAGCGAATTTCTCGATCTGAATCACACTAGCAAGACTATGCTCCTAGTGTCCCTTTTGATTGCGAAGTTCGCTCGGGATGCTAGCAGCGAGGTCAGGCGAACATCGCAATCGGGACACTAGGCCGCCTCCGCCAACTGCTCGGCCTTGGCGACCGCCTCTTCGATGGTGCCGACCATGTAGAACGCCTGCTCCGGCAAGTGGTCGTAGTCGCCGTTGCACAATCCCTTGAAGCCTTTGATGGTGTCCTGGATCGACACGAGCTTGCCGGGCGAACCCGTAAATACCTCGGCGACGTGGAAGGGCTGGGACAGGAAGCGCTCGATCTTGCGGGCGCGCGCGACCGTCATCTTGTCCTCTTCGGACAGCTCATCCATGCCCAGAATGGCGATGATGTCCTGCAGCGACTTGTACTTCTGCAGGATCTGCTGCACGCGCCGGGCCACCTGATAGTGCTCCTCGCCGACCACGCGCGGCTCGAGAATGCGCGAGGTGGAGTCGAGCGGGTCGACGGCCGGATAGATGCCCTTCTCGGCGATCGAGCGCGACAGCACGGTCGTGGCGTCAAGATGGGCGAACGAGGTGGCGGGCGCCGGATCGGTCAGGTCGTCGGCCGGCACATAGATCGCCTGCACCGAGGTGATCGAGCCCTTCTGCGTGGTGGTGATGCGCTCCTGCAGCGCGCCCATGTCGGTCGCCAGCGTCGGCTGATAGCCGACCGCCGAAGGAATGCGGCCCAACAGCGCCGACACCTCGGAGCCCGCCTGCGTGAAGCGGAAGATGTTGTCGACGAAGAACAGCACGTCCTGGCCCTGGTCGCGGAAGTGTTCGGCGACGGTGAGGCCAGAGAGGCCGACACGGGCGCGAGCGCCGGGCGGCTCGTTCATTTGGCCGTACACCAGCGCGCACTTGGAGCCCTTGGTGGAGCCGCCGGCCTTCTTCGGGTCGATGTTGACCTTCGACTCGATCATCTCGTGATAGAGGTCGTTGCCTTCACGCGTGCGCTCGCCAACGCCGGCGAACACCGAATAGCCGCCGTGCGCCTTGGCGACGTTGTTGATCAGCTCCATGATCAGCACCGTCTTGCCGACGCCGGCACCGCCGAACAGGCCGATCTTGCCGCCCTTGGCGTAGGGCGCGAGCAGGTCCACGACCTTGATGCCGGTGACGAGAATGGCGGCTTCCGTCGACTGCTCCGCGAACGTCGGCGCCGGCTGATGGATGGCGCGCTTGCTGGCCGTCTTGATCGGGCCGGCCTCGTCGACGGGCTCGCCGATCACGTTCATGATGCGTCCGAGCGTCTCGTCGCCGACTGGGACGGCGATGGGCTGGCCGGTGTCAGTGACTTCCTGGCCGCGCACCAGGCCTTCCGAGGAGTCCATGGCGACCGTGCGCACGGTGTTCTCGCCCAGATGCTGGGCGACCTCGAGCACCAGGCGCTGGCCCTGGTTGCTGGTCTCGAGCGCGTTCAGGATCTCAGGCAGATGCCCGTCGAACTGCACGTCGACGACGGCGCCCATGACCTGGCGAATCTTACCGACTTTGTTGGATGCCATGGCTCTTCCTTACGTCCTCGTCCTTCGTTTGGTCGTCATGCCGGGGCTTGGCTCCGGCATCCATCTATCCGCCTGCTCCAGTGCTTGCGGATGACTGGACCCCGGGCACAAGGCCCGGGCTGACAGCTATTTCTAGAGCGCCTCGGCGCCGGAGATGATCTCGATCAGCTCCTTGGTGATGTTGGCCTGGCGCTGACGGTTGTACCGGATGGTAAGCTTGTTGATCATGTCGCCGGCGTTGCGCGTAGCATTGTCCATGGCGGACATGCGCGCGCCTTGCTCGCTGGCGGCATTCTCCAGCAGGCCGCGGAAGATCTGCGTGGCGATGTTGCGGGCGATCAAGGGGCCCAGAATCTCCTCCTGGCTCGGCTCGAACTCGTGCACGGCCTGAGATTTAGGCACCTGCGCAGCGGCGGCCTGGCCCGGCAAATGCGCGGGGATCAGCTGCAACGCGGTCGGCTTCTGCGCGATCACCGATTTGAACTCGGAGAAGTACAGCGTGCAAACGTCGAACTCGCCAGCCGCGAACATGGCGAGCACCTTGTCGGCAATAGCCTCGGCATTGACGTAGGCAAGCTGCTTGACGGACTTCAGGTCGACGCGGTCGACGACGGTGCGGCCCCAGTCGCGGCGCAGCGCGTCGGCGCCCTTGCGGCCGACCATCAACATCTTGACGGTCTTGCCGGCGCTCGCGAGCCTCAGCGCGTCCTGGCGCGCGAGGCGGGCGATGTTGGAGTTGAAACCGCCGCACAGACCGCGCTCGGCCGTCATCACCACCAGCAGGTGCACCTGATCCTTGCCGGTGCCGGCCAGCAGCGGCGAGGCGCCTGCCTTGTCCGTGATGTTGGCGTTGACGTTGCCGAGCACGCGCGCCATGCGCTCTGCGTAGGGGCGCGCGGCAGTGGCGGCCTCCTGGGCGCGGCGCAGCTTGGCGGCAGCCACCATCTGCATGGCCTTGGTAATCTTGCGCGTCGCCTTCACGGAGGCGATGCGGTTGCGCATGTCTTTCAAGGAGGCCATGGGAGCCTTCGCAGATGACGGCCAGCGCCGCGCTTGTGCCTTACGCGAACTGCTTGGCGACCGTCTCGACCACGCCTTTCAGCTTGGCCGCGGTCGCATCCGACAGGTCCTTGCTGTCGCGGATGTCGTTCAGGATCGCAGTGTTCTGATTCCTCAAGTTGAGCAGCAGCGCCTCCTCGAACGGCTTGACCTTGTCGAGGGGCATCGGATCGCAGTAGCCGTTGACGCCGGCATAGATCACGCACACCTGCTCTTCCATCTTGAGCGGCGAGAACTGCCCCTGCTTGAGCAGCTCGGTGAGGCGGGCGCCTCGGTTCAAGAGGCGCTGCGTGGTGGCGTCGAGGTCGGAGCCGAACTGGGCAAAGGCCGCCATCTCACGGTACTGGGCGAGTTCGCCCTTGATCTTGCCGGCCACCTTCTTCATGGCCTTGGTCTGGGCCGACGAGCCCACGCGAGAGACGGACAGGCCGACGTTCACGGCCGGACGGATGCCCTGGTAGAACAGGTCGGTCTCGAGGAAGATCTGGCCGTCGGTGATGGAGATGACATTGGTCGGGATGTAGGCCGACACGTCGTTGGCCTGCGTCTCGATGATTGGCAGAGCCGTGAGCGAGCCCTTGCCGGCGGCGTCGCCCATCTTGGCGGCGCGCTCGAGCAGGCGCGAGTGGAGATAGAACACGTCGCCCGGATAGGCCTCGCGGCCGGGCGGGCGGCGCAGCAGCAACGACATCTGGCGATAGGCAACGGCCTGCTTGGACAGGTCGTCATAGATGATGACGGCGTGCATGCCGTTGTCGCGGAAGTACTCGCCCATGGTGCAGCCGGAGAACGGGGCGAGGAACTGCATGGGCGCCGGATCGGAAGCCGTCGCGGCGACCACGATCGAGTACTCGAGTGCGCCGTTCTCCTCCAGAGCCTTGACGAACTGGGCCACCGTGGAGCGCTTCTGACCGACAGCGACATAGACGCAGTAGAGCTTTTGGCTCTCGTCGCTGCCCTTGTTGAGGGGCTTCTGGTTGAGGATGGTGTCCAGCGCCACGGCGGTCTTGCCGGTCTGGCGGTCGCCGATGATCAGCTCGCGCTGGCCGCGGCCGATCGGGATCAGGGCGTCGATGGCCTTGAGGCCGGTGGCCATCGGCTCGTGCACCGATTTGCGGGGGATGATGCCAGGGGCCTTGACGTCGACGCGCTTGCGGACATCGGCCTTGATCGGGCCCTTGCCGTCGATCGGGTTGCCGAGTGCGTCGACCACGCGGCCGAGCAGGCCCTTGCCGACCGGCACCTCGACGATGGCGCCGGTCCGCTTGACGGTGTCGCCTTCCTTGATGGTGCGGTCTTCGCCGAAGATGACGATGCCGACGTTGTCGGTCTCGAGGTTGAGCGCCATGCCGCGGATGCCGCCGGGGAATTCCACCATCTCGCCGGCCTGCACCTTGTCGAGACCGTAGACGCGGGCGATGCCGTCGCCGACCGACAAGACCTGACCGATCTCCGAGACCTCGGCCTCCTTACCGAAGTTCTTGATCTGCTCCTTGAGGATCGAGGAGATCTCGGACGCGCGGATGTCCATCAGCTGATACCTTTCATCGCGACTTTGAGGTTGTTGAGCTTGGTTCTGAGCGAGCTGTCGATCATGCGGCTGCCGACTTTGACAATCAGCCCGCCTAGCAGGTTAGGATCGACGCGCGTATTGATCTGCACGTTCTTGCCGATCGAGGTCTTCAGGCTATCGGACAGAACCTGCATCTGCGCCGGGGTGAGAGCATGGGCGGTGGCCACATCGGCACTCACCTCGCCCCGCTCGCGCGCCAGCAGGGCGCGGAAGGTCTTGAGGATGTCGGACACGGCGTACAGGCGCCGGTTGCGGGCGATCAGCCTGAAAAAGTTACTGGTGAGACCCGAGATGCCGGCCTTGGCCAGCAGCGCCGTCAGGGCACGCATCTGATCGTCCGCCGAGATGACAGGGCTACGCACCAACCGGCGCAGATCCTCGCTCTCGCCCAACAAGGCCTGGAAGGCCTTGACGTCCGCCTCCACCGTCTCGATTTGCCGCTGATCCTTGGCCAGCTCGAACAGCGCGGCAGCGTAGCGCCCCGCCATGCCGGCCATCATGGGATCGTCCGTCGACACGTGAAATCTCTAGCCCCGCAAAGGAGATCAGCTTGGAAGCGCAGCCGGCTGCAAGGGCCGCGCGACACGAACCCGCGGCGGTAGCTGCCCGTGCCCCGCCCAGTGCAGCCCGCGCATACCACGCGGCGAGCGGCGCAGCAACCGGGCGCGTGTGTATGGAATGCCGCATCGGGAGGAATGCGTGCGCCCTGCGCAGGCGTCAAAGCGGGCAGGAGCGGTCCTGCCTCACCCCGGTCCCGGCTCCGAGCTGGGCTCGGGCCGGGATGGCAGGTGATGATCGCGATTCACCACCTGGCCAGCACGTAGTCCTCGGCGTCGCGGCCCTTGAAGTACTGCGGCTCCTGCTCGCCGCGCAGGGTCTTGGCCAGCTCGTCGACCCGCTTGACCACGTACTCGGCCAGCTCCTTGGTCGACAGCTCGCGCTTGGCCGTGCCCTTGCCCTCCAGACCCTCCACCACCGCGTAGGTGAACAGCCCGTGGCCGAGGTTGGAGTCCTCCATCGCCTCCTGGTCGAAGCGCGCCGCCGTGTAGGCGATGATGTTGGCGTGATAGGCCGCGTTGCCGAGCTTCTGGTTGTAGGCGTTGCCCGAGTGGCAGGTGTCGATGAACAGCACGCGCCGGCCCTTGGCCGATTCCACCGCCTCCTGGATGACCTGCCAGGGCACCACCGTGGCGCCGCGGAAGCCTTCGCCGACCCGCTCCGCGTCGGTGGCAAGGAAGCGGTAGCTCGGCCCGTCGTTGAAGCCGTGCCCGGCGATGAACAGCATCACCGTGTCCGTCTCCTTGGCCTGCTTCAGCAGGTCGATGGCGTCCAGGATGTTGTTGGCGGTCGGCAGCTCGGTCCAGTTGGCGCCGTTGATCAGCATGCGCTTGACCACCTTGGAGTGCGCAGGACCAAGCCGCCGCTCGGCCGCCTCCACCCACTTGCGGGCGTCGGCGCCCGAGTACCTGAGGTCGCAGGTGCCGTTGCCGGTCGCCCCGCAGGTCTGGCCAAGGCGCGGGTACTGGTCGACGCCGATGGCCAGGATGTACAGCGTGCCGCGCTCGTCCAGCACGCCCTCGCCCTCCTGGGTGAGGGTGGTCGTCTCGGCCTTGTCGCCGATGTCGTTGCTGAGCGTGATGCGGATGTCGTTGCGGCCCTTGCCGAGCGGGATGTCGAGCGTGCGCAGGCCGGCCGAGAAGCCGCCGGTGCCCATCTCAGGGGTGATCTCGTCGACCTGGCGGCCGTTGACCTGCACGCGGATCACCTTGATGGGATCGCGCACCGCCTCCACGTCGATCTTCACCTCGGCCCGGCCGCTGCGCAGGCTGGAGCCGGCGGCCGGCGAGACGATGCGGAACTTCGGCACCGGCCGCGCCAGCAGGTCGGCCAGCTTGAAGGTGGTGCCGAACAACTCGCGCACTGCCCGCTCGGCTGACGCCAGGATGATGGCCTTCTCGACGATGTCCGGCCGGTTCAGGTGCGTGCGCAGCTGATCCGCACCCACGTAATCCGCGGCGTTGTCGGGGCCTTTGTTCATCTGCCAGCCGACGATGGTGTCGGCACCCGGCGAGCCCATGTAGTAGCCCTGCGGCGTCCAAGTCACCCACTCGCCGTCAACGCCGCGGAACAGGGTAACGATCAGCTCACGGGTCTGCAGATTCCACAGGCGGACGGTCTGATCGCCGGCGCCGGAGATCAGATAGCGGCCATCGGCAGACGGCGCCAACGCCCAGATCACGCTTTGATGGCCGATGAAGTCGCCGATCTTCTTGCCGGTCAGATCGTAGGCCTGGATGGTTCCGTTGGCGTCGCCCGAGATGATGGTCTGTCCATCCGGCGTGAAGGAATAGGACCAGTGGCCGTAGCCTGACGTCGGATCGCGCTGGATCGAGGCGACGGTCTTGCCGTCCTTCTGGATGTCGAGGAAGGCGTCGTAGCCGAAGTCGCCGCCCTTGCGATGCACCAGCGAATACGAGCCGTAGGTCGTGAACGCCCGCACGAAGCTCGACGGGTCGACCACGGTCTCGGGCTGGCCGAGAGGCTGCTTGGAGGCAGGCAACCGCAGCTGCAATTCCAGAGGCCCGCGGGCGTTGTGCGATACAAATTGCGGGGACTGCCCCCACGCTATCGTCTGGCCGTCACGTGCAAAGCCGACCGACCAGGTGTTCTTGCCCGTCCCTTCCAGGATCTGGCGGCCCTGACCCGTTCTGGTCTCCCAGATATGGATCGGATAGGCGTTGCCGCCGGCCGTCGCCACCAGACGCCCGTCCGGGCTGATGGCGGACGCGACGACGACGTTGTCGTGCTTGGTGTAGGTGGCGACGGTCTTGCCTGTGGCGACCTCCCAAACGAAGGCGACCGCCGTTCCGCCGGTGCCCGATACCAGCAACTTGCCGTCCGGCGTGAAGTTCAGTGATCCAACCAGCGCACCTTGATTCTGGATGCTGCGGATGTAGCGACCGCTTCGGCCGTCCCAGAGGCGGGTCTCGCCGTCCCAGCCGCCGGTCGCCAGCGTTCCGTCGGTCGGGGAGACCGCCAGGGACTGAACTTTGTCCTTGTGGCCGGTCAGCGTCATCATCTCCTTGCCGTCGCGCACCGACCACATCTTGACGGTCCGGTCGTAGCCGCCCGAATAGGCGCGCTCCTTGTCCGGCGAGAAGCCCAGCGCGTAGATCTGGTCGGTGTGGCCGCGCAGCTGATGCAGCATCTTGCGGTTCTCGACATCCCAGATGATCGCTGTGAGATCCTGCAGGCCGCTGCCGGACATCAGCAGTTTGCCGTCGCGCGAGAAGGCAAGACCGCTCACCACGCCGACATGGCCCTTGTTGAGTAGCGCCACCAGCCGGCCCGTTGAGAAGTCGAACAGGCGGATTTCGCCGCAGCGGCCCGCGCACTCCTTGTGCAGCCAGCCACCCGCCGCGACCCAGCGGCCATCGGGCGACAGCGCCATGGAGAAGTACTTGCCCTCGTGGCTCGGGCCGACGTTGCCGCGAATGATGCGAACCGTCTTGCCGCTCTGCCAGTCCCAGACACGGATCGTCTTGTCGTCCGAGGCGGACACCAGCTGCTTGCCGTCGGGCGTGAAAGCAATGCCCTTGATCAGCGCCATGTGCGCGCCGGTATCGAGCTGCAGGATCGGCACATCGTTGGCGTCGATCACTTGCTGCTGCTGGGCCTGCTCGACGGGCCGGCGGCCGAGCGTGACGCTCACGCTGCGCTCCCTGCCGTCGCGCAGCAGTCTGAGCCTCACCTGGGCGCCGGCGCCCTTGTTGGCAACGCCGGCGATGAAGCCATCCTTGTTCTCGACCTCGACGCCGTCCATCACGAGGATGATGTCGTTGGCGAGAATGCCGCCGGTTGCGCCCGGTCCGCCGTCGCGCGGCTTGGTCACGCGAACGCCGTGGGGCGACTCCCAGCCAAGCTTATCGGCCTCCTCCTTGGTGACGTCTTGCAGATCGAGCCCGAGGTAGCCCTTGTTGTCCTGTGCGCAGACAGGAGCGGCGATCAGCAGAACAAACGTCGCAACAAGCAGGCGGATAACACCACGCATAAGGTCTACCCCCAATTGCAATATGGCGACACTTTACAAGTAAGCCCGACAAACGAAACACCTGGGCGTCTTCCGGCGCAGACGTCTCCTGATTCCAACGCCATGTCGACTCTGCGACGGGCCCGCACGTAATCACTGCAGGATTGCGGTTGCCTATAATCTAGACATATACTGCCATTTATGTAGGCAGATTCCGCCGGCTTTTCGATGAGCAAAGCCCGCATAGTCATGGAGATCGTGACGCTGCTACAGGGCACGCCTGTGGACGAATTTGCACGCCAGAACCTGTCCGCAGATGACAACAGGGTGGTCGTGAAATGCGCTCTCAATACGACCGTCGCGAGCCCTGCCGGTCAACTCTGCAAGCGCAGCATCGCCACTGCCTTGCGCCGGTATTCCTATCGCTTCTCGTCCGCGCAAATCACGGTGCTGGCTGACCTCTACGCCACCGCCCTGGAACAGCTGGAGCCGGAGGCCGTGCCCGCCGTCCGCGAGCACATGTGCGACGCGGGCTCGGAGGAGGCTCGGCGCGATGCCGTGGCGGCGCAGGCTGTCTGCGAGCGGCTCTCCTCCAATTCGTGAACATCCGCGCGCACCCGTGCATGCCTGACCAGCCGGTGCGTGCTGTTGACAGCCTGGGCGGGGTAGGACAGGCCTTGTGCCTAATTCTTGACCCCGCGACCTTGGAATCCGTCGTATGCGCGCGCCTGTGCCTTCAGACGATCGATCGCGCCTGATCCTGCCCCTGCTCGGCTGGCTGGCGGGAGCCGTGTTCTTCTTCTACGCCTGGGTGTTGCGCGTAGCTCCGAGCGTGATGGTCGTGGAGCTGATGCGCGATTTCAGCGTCGGCGCCGCCGTGCTGGGGCATCTGTCAGCTGCCTACTTCTACGGCTATGCCGGCATGCAGATCCCGGTCGGCATCCTGCTCGACCGCTTCGGCCCCAGGCGCCTCATGACGGTCGCCGCCTTCGTCTGCGCGGGCGGCTGCGTGCTGTTTGCGACCGGCGAGACGCTCGCTGCCGCCACCGCCGGTCGCATCCTGATCGGCGCCTCGGCCGCTTTCAGCCTGGTCGGCGCCATGGCCGTTGCGGGCCAGTGGTTTTCCCCGTCTCGCTTCGCGCTGCTTTCGGGCCTGGCCATGGCGGCGGGCATGGCCGGCGGCGTGTTCGGCCAGGCGCCGTTGCGATTGGTGGTGGAGGCTTCCGACTGGCGCACCGCCACCCTGCTGCTGGCCCTGGCAGGTGTGGTGCTCGGCGTGGCCATCTGGGCCACCGTGCGCGACAAGTGGCGGGGCAAGGGCGGTATCGGCAATGTACTATCCGGTCTCGGTGTCGTGCTGCGCCATCGGCAGACTTGGCTGATCGCGCTGACCGGACTTGCCACCTCCTCGCCGCTGCTCGGCTTTGCGGGACTGTGGGGCGTGCCGTTTCTCGAGACTGCCTACGCGCTGCCGCGCACATCCGCGGCCACCCTGACGTCGACGCTGATCGCCGGCTGGGGCTTCGGCGCTCCGACATTCGGCTGGCTGTCGGATCGTATCGGACGCCGCAAGGCACCGCTGGTGGTCGGGCTGGTGCTGCAATCGGCTGCGTTTGCCGCGCTGGTCTATATCCCGGGTCTGCCCATACCTGCTCTGGCTACCCTGTGCTTTCTGGTCGGCTTCCTCGGCGCCGCGCAGATCCTGTGCTTCGCGCTGGTCAAGGACAACCATCCCGCGGCGCTGAGCGGCACGGCCATCGGCTTCCTCAACGGCATTGTCACAGGAGCCGGAGCTCTGTTTCAGCCGCTGGTCGGCCTGTTGCTGGACATGGCCTGGAAGGGACAGACGTCGCTTGGTGCGCGGGTCTACGAGGCGGACGACTACCGCGTTGCATTCGCGTCGGTGCTCGTGTGCAGCACCATCGGCTTGGCCTGCCTGCTGGCGGTGCGCGAGACCTACTGTCGCGCGCAAGCTCCGTAGTCGCCCCGCATCACAATGTCGGCAAGGCCCCGCAAAATAGGCTCGCGGGAAATGGGCGCCGTGCCAGAATGACGCCACGCACAGGCAACAGGAATATCGGCCATGAGCTGGATGCCATCGAGCGACCCCACCCTCGGAGATCCCCACTCCTGCGATGCTCTCGACCTTGTCATCGTGCCGCGGGCGCGCGACCTCGGCGGCTTCGAGGTGCGGCGTGCGCTGCCGCACGGCAAGCGGCAGATGGTCGGGCCCTTCATCTTCTTCGACCAGATGGGGCCGGTGCAGTTCATTGCCGGACAGGGGATGGACGTGCGGCCGCATCCGCACATCGGCCTGGCCACCGTCACCTATCTGTTCGACGGCCGCATCATGCACCGTGACAGCGAGGGCAACGCGCTGGAGATCACGCCCGGCGCCATGAACCTGATGACCGCTGGCCGCGGCATCGCCCATTCCGAACGCACGCCGGCAACCGTCCGCAGCAGTGGCGGCGGCATGTACGGCATCCAGAGTTGGATCGCGCTGCCCGAGACGCATGAGGAGATCGACCCGTCGTTCCAGCACTTCGATGCCACCGATCTGCCGGTCGTCGAGGACAACGGCGTGTGGGCCCGTGTCATCGCCGGGTCGGCATTCGGGAAGTCATCGCCGGTCGGCATGCACTCGCCGTGGCTGTACGTGGAGGTGGTGCTGGCGGCAGGCGCCAGCGCTCCGCTCGATGCCGACCAGGAAGAGCGGGCCATCTACGTCGTTGACGGTGAGATCGAGGTCGCCGGACAGTCGTTCGAAGGCCCGCGGCTGCTGATCTTCCGGCCGGGCGACCGCATCACCGTGCGCGCTACCCGCCCAGCACGCCTACTCTATCTGGGCGGCGCCGCCATGGAGGGGCCGCGTTACATCTGGTGGAATTTCGTCTCGTCGCGCAAGGAGCGCATCGAGCAGGCCAAGGAAGAGTGGAAGACTGGCCGGTTCAAGCCGGTGCCGGGCGAAACGGAATTCATCCCGCTGCCACAGAGCTAGCAAAACGCTCCGTCCTCGGTGAAGTAGGCAGGCCGGCGATGCGTCCGTCAATCGACGGGGTCGGCCTTTTCATCCGCACGGTGGTTTGCGTCCTCAATCATCCGCATCAGCTGCGTCACGTCAGCCGAATCTGACGTCACGCCAACGCTGCGGTCGCCCTGTGTGTTGGCGATGATGACGCTGGTTCCCCAGATGGCGATAATCGCTGTGACCAGGGCCGTGCTTGCAATGACAATGATTGTCTGGCGCATTGGCTTGCTCCTGTCTATGCGGGCAACGCGTTTCTCGGCTCGTGCTGCGGCAATGCTGTCCGCGGCACGGGCCGAGAAGCAGTGCTGGAGCGCACGGACGATCTCGTCTTACGTGCGGCTGCGATCCAGCTCTTCATAGAAGCTCCTGGCATCGAAGGCGTTCGCGGACGCGGCGACAGCTGTCAGAGCCGACAGAGCGATGAGCGTGGCAAGGATCGTCTTCATGACGGACCTCCTGGGATTGGGCGGAGCGGGCAACACCATCGTCGCCGTCCGCCGGCCTCTCGGGGCCATGTGCACCCTGCAGCTTTGCCCGATGCCGGTCGTTGGGATTTGCCAAGGATGTGCAGGACTTCAAACGGACTGGCTCGACCCCGGCGGCGCTCCGCCTTAAATTCGGCTTGGCCGAGGTGTTCCATGCACGGATCATCGACGCATACGAGGGGGCCCATGAACCGTCGATTTTTCGCGATACTATCTGTGTCCGTACTATTGCTGCTTGAGGGCGGCGCATCGGGGAACCGTGCGCTCGCACAGGCAGCTGACCCGATCCTTGCCCTCGCGGGTCGTTGGGCTGGTGTCGCAACCCTTGTCCCAGCATCCGGGCCCAACCAGGCTTACAACTGTGTGGCGACCTATTTTCCGACCGACAACGGCGCGCGCCTCATCCAAAATCTGCGCTGCAAAAGCGAGAACTATCAGTTCGACGGAACCACGCAGCTGCAGATCGCGGCGGGCAAGATCACCGGTCGCTGGCAGGACAAGGTCAACAACATCGACGGCACGGTGAACGGCACCGTCAAGCCCGACGGATTTGACATTCTCCTGAGCGGGGATTTCTTCGACGCCAAGATGACCGTGGCAAATGCTGCGTGCCAGCAGTCGGTCACGATCGAGATCGAGGAGGGCCTGCCCGTGAAGAAAATCTCCGCGGTCCTCAAGAAATGCTGATTGCCCTGCATTCGATGGCGAGCGCGGAGTGTGCCGCTTCGGGGCCGCGACAATAGCCTGGATTGCGTGGTGCGAACCTGGCAGGGCGCCGAGTCACCACGCGCTTGGCGCAGCAGTTTCGTGCTTGCGAGCCAAACCGCAAAGAGCGGTCGCGATCTCACCCGGCAAGGCCGGCTTCCGAATGATGGGAACTCCCGGCCACTCTCGCCGAACCGCTTCCGCGGAATGGCCGGTATGGACTACGAACGGCAGCTCGCGCTGGACCAGGCGGCGGCAAACAGCAACGGCATCTTCATCGCCGAGTTGAAGATCGATGACCGCCCCCCACAGGTCGGGGTGTTGCGCCATATACGCGGCAGCTTCCAGATGTCCTGCCGTTATGACGCGCGCGCCGGCTTTTCGCAGATCGCATTCCAGCTGATAGGCGATCAGTGGTTCATCCTCGACGAGAAGAAGCAGTCGATGAGAAATTGTGTCTCCAGACATCGTGCCTCCGTTGCCAGGGATCCAGCCTCACACGATGTATGTGGGAGCAGGCTAGTTAAGTAAGTATAGGCAACTGCATGACTTTTTGTTGATGTCGCTGTTGCACTTCTGTCATCTGTCTGGGCTCTTTGCGAGCAATACGGTTTGCCTCTCAGTGTTTTCCGACGACCCCGTTTGGCGAACGCTCGGCGCATGGCGAGGAGCCTCGCTTCCGCGCGCATCAATCACATCGCCCCGTTGCAAGCGCAGCACTCGTGGACAAGCAAGACCAGTAATCTGGTCTCGGCGTCGGGCATCGGGCCGATCACATAGGACTCGCGGACCCGGAACGCGAACACCTGCCTGTCCCTTGATCTCTTGAAGCGAAGCGCAGTCAACGCCGCGGCCTCGCTGCTGCCTGGACCGTAGGCGCGTGCGAGAACCTCGAGCAGGTCATCGGCGACGAGTTGCATGGCGGCAGTAGACCACCGCGGTTGCGCATGGGCAGCTGTCGCATGTGACAGGGGGGAGCGGGGACATTTCCAACCGGCCGCTAAGGTCGTCTCCGCCCAACGCTCTTCGGTTGTGGCATCGGCCGGCGCCGCGACATTTGAAAGTGATCGGGAAAGGCTAGAAGGTCGGCGACGCGCAGGGCGTGACGTTATCGCTCTGCAGCAGCATCGCTGTCTGGCTGCGCGGCTTCATGTAGATTGTCTCCGACAGGCGGTAAGACGTGCCACCCCCGCCCCACGTCCGCTTCATGATGTAGTTGAAGACGAGCGGGACGTAGTCGTAGGTCACCTCAGCCACGATAACGCTGTCGTTGGTCGTCACCATGTTGGAAGGCAGCGGGAAAGTCGTGTTCGTGCATTCGCACGTCTGCGTCCCGCCGGTGCCATTGTACGAGCAGGTCCAAGATTGCTTGGTGTTGGTCGCACTAGCCGGCGACGACGTCACATTGCGCAACACGATCCGGATCGGGGTGGCGGTATAGGGCTTCATGATATAGCTGCTCACCCGCATGATGTCGCCGATCTCGCTTTGGGAGATGGTCTTGCTTGCGCGCGCGACCAAATCGGCGGTCGAGCTGGCGATCTGGGTGACGCGGCGATCGACGGTGATGGCTTGGCTCATTTCCACCGCGCCAACGAACATCGCCGCCATGAGAGGGGCGA
>CAWIZC010000002.1:0-28530 GCA_963840445.1 uncultured Alphaproteobacteria bacterium
ATCCGCCCGGCGGCGCACACCAAACTTGTTCAATAAATTTGACACATGAAATTTTACGGTTCGTTCCGAAATGTTCAGTTTGTTTCCGATCTCTTTATTCGCCAGATTCTCGAGCAGCGAATTCAAAACTTCCTGCTCGCGGCGGCTTAAGTCTGCCGCAGTATCCACTTTCAGGCGCCGGCTGTGCGAGCCGGCCAGCGCGGAGTACCACAAAGCCAGGAAGCACGGAGCGCGGAACCCAGAACCCGCCGTTGGCGACGAGTGGAAGCGCGCGAGGCAATTGGTTCCCTCGCTTCGGTGTAGCTCAGCAATCCCTTGGCGCCCATCTGCAACAACGAATAGCTTTCCGTGGCGTCGAATTTTTCCGCGACCACGATGATGCGTGCTTCGGTGTGCTGATCGAGGATGTTGGAAAGCAGGGCACCGGCCGCGGGTTTGGCCACGTGCGCGTCCACCACGTACACCGTCGCTTTCGGAATCGGCAGATGCCGCAGGTCCGGCCCGAGCGTCGATTCCAAATGCCGCGAAATCGTTTTGAATTCGGGATTTGAAAGCACGCGCTCGAATTCGCTGAGCGCCCAGCGGATGCGGCGAAAGCAGGCAGACCTGCAAGCTGTTTTTCTTGGCTGACTTTTTCACAGACGTTGAGATTAACGGAACCAGGAATCAGGAGCAAGACTCGGTCAATGCCAAGTTGCGTAGACGCACAATGGTAACTGAATAGCGACTTTCTGCTCACGAAAAATCGGCGAATCCTCGAAGGCTTGCAAATCCGAGTGTCGCTGACCGTCTGGGCCGGCGGAACGGTTGCTGTTAAGACAATCGCCTGGGAGAACTGTCCTCTGCCTCAGTCCAAATCGGTTACTGTGAACACACGGTGGGTTCCATGCCTTCCAGCCTGAATCTTCGGAAATATGTGCGCGTGCCACTGCCCAAAGGCGCGCTCGTCGCCTGGGAGCATCTGGGCGAGCGTAGGGTATCGAGAGCTACCGTGCTGGCCCTTGGAGGACTATTCATTTCGACGCCGGAACCTCCTCCGACGGGAGATTTCATCAAGCTTGTTTGGAATCTACCGGAGGCGAGGTGCGCGCACGCGCCCGGGTTTGCGACAGCCAGGTTCAATTCGGGTTGCGGGACGCTACCTCACGCGCAAATGTCCAGATATCCGTCACCTCCTTGATGCGCTGGGATCTCCCGCGATCACCTCGCCAGCTTTGTCGCGGGTTGCGGAAATCAACTCGCTGACGAACTTGACCGTCAGCTGCGCCATGCCGTTTTTCAACTCGGCCTCTACAATATCCGCAGATTTGATACCGACGAAGCTTTGATCGATCTGCTCGTGGCGGCTCTCCCGCTCGCCGATGGCGCCGGAGAAGCCGTCATAGACATCACGGCTGAGCAGGTCTTTCAAGGTTTTGCGATTGCCCTCGGCGAACGCCGTGACGATGATTTCGTAGGCGGCCCTGGCGCCCTTCAGGAACTGATCTGGATCAAAGCTCAGATCGGCGCGGATGAGGTCCACCAAGCCCTTGGCAAGCCCCGCGTTTCCAGCGGCCGAGCCTTTCGCCCGCTCTTCCACGTCGGTGCGCACGACCGGCTCGACAGGGCGGGGCTCCAGCTCCTCGCGCTCGCGGCGCGGCAGCGTCACGACCTTCTCCTGTGCGGCAACTTTGGGGCTGCGCTGGCTGGCTTCTTGCTGGGCCTTGTAGCGCTCCATGCGGGCCTGCTCATGGCCCGTGCGCCGGCCGAGGACACTGCGCAACTTCAGGAAAATGACGACCGCCAACACCAGAAACAATAGCGTCGTAACGTCGATTTTACCATCCATCGCCGTGCTTTCGAGCCAGTGCCTCAACCTTCGTCATGTAGGTTGCCACGCCGGCAAGAACCAGCCCCCCGCTACGCCAGGTTAATGAGTATGGCGTCTGGGTCCGCCGCCGCCGCGACCTAAATCTTAGGGCATTGCAAAGCGCAAGCCAACCGCTATGGCTGTAGGGAGACCCGATGTACGTGCGGAAAGGTCACGCAATGATGCGCCTGGGCGTCGGCCTGGGGCTGCTGGCCCTGCCCCTATTGGAGATCGCCCTGCTGATTCGGGCCGGGCAAATGCTCGGTCTGTGGCCAGTCATGGCAATCATCGTCGGCACGGGCGTGTTGGGCGTCGCGGTCCTCGTGCGCCAGCGCTTTGCCGTCATCAGCGGCGTGATGAACGCCGTCAATGAAGGCAAGCCGCCGCTGGCGCCCGTGCTGGACGGGGCCTTTCTCGTGCTGGCCGGCGGACTGCTGTTCTCGCCCGGGCTGATATCGGACGCAGCCGGTCTGCTGCTGTTGATCCCGCCGGTGCGGCGACTGGTGGCCCGATGGACCGTCGGGCGGGTGCTGCGCGATGCCGAGACCCACATGACCGTGCACACGGAGGGCCGGCTCGCACCCGAAGTCCGGGAGAGCGGACCCATCATCGAAGGGGAGTTCGAGCGCCTCGGCGAACGCGGCGCTGAGCGCAAGGACGAGCACGGCCGTTGACGCTGAATGCCGAAGGCGTTGCGGTCGACGATGCCAACATGCTAGCCACCCTCCCGCAAGTCGCTGCGATGATCGATCAAAGAGGACTACAATCGATGGCCGAAGGCGACAACAGCAACGCGGGCAAGGTGGGAGGCCTGCAGGCTGGCGAAGCGACGCCCCAGACGCAGGTCCGCGTGCTCGGCCAGTACATCAAGGACCTGTCCTTCGAGAACCCGAATGTGCGCAAGCTGCTCGACAACCCGGCCCAGCAGCAGCAGCCGAACCTGCGCGTAGAGGTCAGCGTCAACATCGCGAGGATGGCCGAGAAGGTGTTCGAGAGCTCTATCCAGTTCAAGGCCGAAGCGACCATCGACACAGGCGTGGTCTACGATCTCGAGCTGGCCTACGCCGGTCTCTTCCAGCTCGACAACATGCCTGAGCAGATGCTCGAGCCGTTCCTGCTGGTGAACGCCCCTTCGTTGCTGTTCCCCTATCTCCGGCGCCTCGTGCAGGATCTCACGCGTGAGGGCGGTTTCCCGCCGCTTGTGCTCGATCCGATCGACTTCGGCAGTCTTTACCTCAACCGCCAGCGCGAGCAGGCGGGACAGACGACGATCAGGGTGAACTAGGGTTCTTTCGCCCGGATCGAATTGCGATCAGCGAATACTGCCCGCTGCTGAGCTTGTCCAAGCACGGCATTGCCGATCTCATTCGCCCTTCGACGAGCTCAGGGCTGCGGCTCTTTGCTTCCACGCAATCCAGAAGGGCTCTGGGCGCTGTGGTCCGGCAGGCTCAGTCTCAGCCTGCGGGACGGTCAGGTAGCGCAGCCAGAGCGCGTCGGGACCGAGCGTCTTGACGAACTCGCGATGCGCGGCCTGCGCCTGCTCGCTCAGGCGTGCCGGCAAAGGCGCCGGTCGCAACTTGGCAGCCCGCATCTGCAGGCGCGCGCGTGTTTCGGCAACAGTTTGACCACCGAGGCCGAGTGTGGCCTGCCGCTCGCCCAGCAGCTCGACGTAGACACCGGCCAGCAGCAACGAGTTGACCAGGGCGCCGTGCTTGGTGCGCTCGGAGTTGTCGATGCCGAACCGCTTGCAGAGCGCGTCGAGGGTGTTCGGGCCGGCGGGATTGCGGCGCCTGGCCAGCATCAGCGTGTCGACGATGCGATCGGCGCGCAGCGGCGGCTTGGCGAGGCGATCGAGCTCGGCGTTGAGGAAGCCGACGTCGAAATTGGCGTTGTGCGCCACCAGCGGGGCGTCGCCGATAAAGTCCAGGAACTCGTCGGCGACTTCGGCGAACAACGGCTTGTCGCGCAGGAACTCGCGCGTGAGGCCGTGCACGGCGACCGCTTCCGGATGCACGTCGCGCTCGGGGTTGATGTAGCGGTGGAATTCGCGCCCAGTCGGGATGCGATTGACGATCTCGACGCAGCCGACCTCGATCAGCCGGTCACCACGCAGCGCATCGAGCCCCGTCGTCTCGGTGTCGAGAACGATCTCGCGCAGCATCGCCTTCCCCCTGCAAACGCGCGCACATCAGTCTCAACCCCTTGAGCCGGGCAGATCAGGCCCGGCCCTCACGCCCAATGCTTGGCGTAGGCCTCGCCGCGACGACCTTGCAGCGATTCGACGATTTTATCGACCTGCGCAGCGCTCTCGGCAATCGTGCCGCCAGTGTCCACAATGAAATCGGCGCGCGCCCGCTTCTCGCTGTCATGCAGCTGGCGCGCCAGGATCTGCTCCAGCTTCTCGAGCGACATGCCGGGACGGGCGAGAACGCGCTCGCGCTGCAGGTCGGCCGGGGCGCTGACCACCACCACGACGTCGACGCGCCCATGGCCTGCACCCTCGAGGAGGAGAGGGATTTCCAGCACCGCCATGTTGGCGCCGCGCGCCGCCTCGGCCCTGAGGAACTGGCGCTCGGCCTCCTGCACCAACGGGTGGACGAGCGCCTCCAGCTGAGCGAATCGGCCGGGATCGGCGATCAGCGCCTGGGCGAGCTTCTGCCGATCGACCTTGCCGTTGGCGGTGGTGCCGGGGAACGCCGCTTCGATGGCGGCAACAGCTGGCCCCTCATACAGCTTGTGCACTTCCGCGTCGGCATCGCACACGGCAATGCCGAGCTCGCGAAAGCGGGCGGCGGCCGTCGATTTGCCCATGCCGATCGATCCGGTCAGTCCGATGACCAGCATCAGGCGGCTCCCGGATGGCCTGCGGGCCAGCGCGCACACGCCGTCTTCATGTGGCGATGATCCCGCGCTTGCGCAGCTCGGCCAGCAGCGGCAGCAGCGGCAGGCCGATGATGGTGAAATGGTCGCCGTCGATGCGCTCGAACAGTTGGATGCCGCGGCCTTCTACCTCGTAGCCGCCGACGGTGCCGAAAATTGCCGGCCCGGCTCCGGCCAGGTAGGCGTCGAGGTAGGCATCGCTGAATTCGCGCATGTGCAGAGTTGCAACGCCTATGTGGCTCCAAACAATGTTGCCGGCCTCAGCCAGCGCAACAGCGGTATGCAGCTCATGCGGCTTGCCGCGCAGGCGCTGCAGCTGCTGGCGGGCACTAGCGAGATTGCCGGGCTTATCGAATAGCTCGCTGCCGAGCGCCAGCACCTGATCAGCTCCTATAACGAGCGCTGACGGCATGTGGGCGCTGACGGCCAAGGCTTTCGCCCGTGCCAGGGCGGCGGCAATGTCGCTTGCACCAGCCGGAGGGCGAGTCGACGCCAGGCTTCGCTTGAGGACAGCCTCGTCCACCTCGGGCGAAACCGCGGCAAACGCCAGTCCGGCCGCTTCAAGCATGCGCCGGCGATAGGGCGAGGTGGACGCCAGGATCAGGGCAGGCGCGTCCGTCGCCTCACGCATCGCCGGTCTCTTCGCTCGCGGCTGGGCTATTTTCCTCTCGGTCGTGCAACAGGCGGATGATGGTCGCCGCGGTCTCCTCGATGGAGCGGCGGGTGACATCGATGACCGGCCAACCGTGCCGCGCGCACAGTCGACGCGAGTGGTTGATCTCGTTGGCGATCTGCGTGCGATCGACGTAGTCGTCGAGGTTGCGGTCGGACAGCAGGCGCACGCGGTTGCGGCGAATCTCGGCGATGCGCTCGGGGCTCGCCACCAGACCCACCACAAAGGCCGAATGCGGTTGCGTCAGCGCCAACGGCAGCTCGATGCCGGGCACCAGGGGCAGATTGGCGGTCTTGTAGCCGCGCTGGGCCAGATAGATGCTGGTCGGCGTCTTTGAGGTGCGCGAGACGCCCAGGATGATAATGTCGGCAGCGTTGAGATCTTGCGGCAGCTGGCCGTCATCGTGGGCCATGGAGAAATTGAGCGCGTCGATGCGGCGAAAGTAGTCGGCATCGACGATGTGCTGGCCGGCCACCACCGGCGTCTGCGGCGCGCCGAGGTAGGATTCGAACACGTTCATGATGGGCTGCAGAACGTGCAGCGCCGGCACCTTCAGCTCGCGGCAGCGGCGCTCGATCTCCTCGATCAGCTCTCTTTTGACGATGGTATAGAGAACGATGCCGGGCGCCTGCTCGACCTCCTTCAGCACGCGCTCGAGCTGTTTCTCGGTGCGCACCAGAGGATGCACGTGCTCGATCGGCCGCACCTGCGAGTATTGCACGGCGGCGGCCTTGGCCATGGTGGTCAGGGTCTCGCCGGTGGCGTCCGAGATGAGGTGCAGGTGGAAGTAGCTGGGCAACCGGTTGGGCATCTGTTGAAAAGACCAGAGTTCGCGGAGGCTGCCAAGCTGGCGGCGGATATTCCGGCCCCGGTCGGTGCAGTTATCGACAAAACGGCGCACAGGAAGCCCGGCCGGGAGGCACGGCAGACGGCGCTTCGCCCTCCACGGTAACAAGGACGATGTGCCGGCTCGACTGAACGGCTGTCAACAAGTTATGGATGCGGGCGGATCCAGCCGATGGCGGATTCCATCTTATCCCGTCAGAGGTTGTCGGGTCTTGTGGCTCGGGCATGCCTTGGCACCCAAGTGCTGGGCTGGCTTTCGGCGGGACCTCGGAACTTGTGTGCAAGGCGATGCAAACGGCGTGTCTCCGCAATCCATGCTCCTAACTATCAAAACAACAAGATTCAGAATTTAGATTCTTATGATTGGATGATCGGCCATGAGCTTGGCGGATAAAGCGGCGAAGCGGCGGTTCCTTGCTCCCTTTGCAGGGCAGGCTGTGACGCCACCACCGGTCTGGCTCATGCGCCAGGCGGGGCGCTATCTGCCGGAGTACCGCGCCGTGCGCGCGCAAGCCGGAAGCTTTCTCGATCTGTGCTACACGCCGGTGAAGGCCGCCGAGGTGACCCTGCAGCCGATCCGGCGCTACGGCTTCGATGCGGCAATCCTGTTTTCGGATATCCTGGTGGTACCCGATGCGCTGGGCCAGAAGGTCGAGTTCGTCGAAGGCGAAGGACCGCGGCTCGATCCGATCCGCAGCGAGGCCGATCTGGCGCGGTTGCGCCCCGAGGCGACTCGGACCAAGTTCGCCAGCGTTTGCGAGACGGTGGCGCGGCTACGTCAGGACCTTCCCAATGAGACGGCTCTTATCGGCTTTTGCGGCGCGCCGTGGACGGTGGCGACCTACGTGGCAGCCGGCCGGGGCACGCCCGACCAGGCCGATGCGCGGCTGTGGGCCTATCGCGATCCGAAAGGATTTTCCAAGCTGATCCAGGTCCTGGTCGATGCATCGATCGAGTATCTGACGATGCAGGCCGATGCCGGGGTGGATGCGCTGCAGATCTTCGATACTTGGGCTGGGAGCCTGCCGCCGAATGGCTTCGACACGTGGGTGGCTCAGCCGACGGCGCGGATCGTGGAAGCGGTGCGGGCGAGGCATCCGGAGGTGCCAATCATCGGCTTTGCGCGTGGTGCGGGGCAGAAGCTGCAGCGATATGCGAGTCTGACCAAGGTGCAGGGGATCGGCTGCGACACCGGGATGGAGCCCGAGCACATGGCTGAACTGGCCCGGAGCGAGAAGATAGTCGTACAGGGCAATCTCGATCCGCTGCTCCTGGCGGCAGGTGGCCCGGAGTTGGATCGGCAGGTCGCCGCGATTCTGGACGCGCTCAAAGGTGTGCCGCACATCTTCAATCTCGGGCACGGGATAGTTCCCGAAACGCCGCCGGAGAACGTGGCGCGCCTGGTGGAGCTGGTAAGAGCTGCGCAGGCCGGATAGGTGTCATCCCGGCCTGAGTGGAGCTTAGAGCCGGGACCCAAACCGGTCGAAGGTACGGCCCCTGGGTCCCGGATATTCGCTGACGCGAATTCCGGGATGACAAATATGGTTCTGTGGCTGAAGGCGCTGCATATCGTTGCCGTCATCTCCTGGATGGCCGGGCTGCTCTATCTGCCGCGCCTGTTCGTCTACCACAGCGAGGCGGAGCCGCGCTCCAAGCAATCCGAGACATTCAAGCTCATGGAGCAGCGGCTGCTGCGCCAGATCATGAACCCGGCGATGCTGGTGGTGTGGGTGTCCGGACCGCTGCTGGCCTGGCAGATGGGGGTGATGCACGACCGCTGGCTGGCGGCGAAACTCGTGCTGGTCGTTCTGCTGACCGTCTTCCACCACGTGCTGGGGCGCTGGCGCAAGGCATTCGCCGAGGACCGCAACCAGCATCCGGCGAGGTTCTTCCGCATCGCCAACGAGGTGCCAACCGTGCTGCTGGTGGCGATCGTGGTGCTGGTGGTGGTGAAGCCGTTCTAGGTGGGCGGGTTCATCCGGCCCGCGACTTAACCTCTCCACAGCCTGGAAGAATTTGCATTGCATCACGCAGTCGTTCTTTTATTTTCCTCGCAACATGATATATAGCAAATCGTCAGCGTCCCCCTAGGGCGGACGCAGGCATCCGGGATCGCCGCCAACATGCGACCCGGACGCCGAGACGCTTCCCGGAACGCCATTCGGCGCCCTCCCGTTTCCGGCTCCGCGCACATCAACATCCCGCCTCCTAAGCCGCGCAGCCCACACCCAGAGAGTTTCTTATGCAAGACATTGTCAAGGAGATGAAGCTCCAAGACCTCAAGGTTAAGACCCCGACGGAGCTGCTCAGCTTCGCCGAAGAGGTCGGCGTGGAGAACGCCAGCGCCATGCGCAAGCAGGAGCTGATGTTCGCCATCCTCAAACAACTGGCCGCCAAGGAAACCGACATCATCGGCACCGGCGTGGTCGAAATCCTGCAGGACGGCTTCGGCTTCCTGCGCTCACCCGATGCCAATTACCTGCCGGGCCCCGACGACATCTACGTGTCGCCCTCGCAGATCCGCCGCTTTGCGCTTCGTACCGGCGACACCGTCGAAGGCCAGATCCGCAGTCCCAAGGAGGGCGAACGCTATTTCGCCCTGCTGAAGGTCAACCGCATCAATTTCGAGGATCCCGAGAAGCAGCGCCACAAGGTGCACTTCGACAACCTCACCCCGCTCTATCCCACCAAGTGGATGAAGATGGAGATCGAGGACCCGACGGTGAAGGACCTGTCGCCGCGGGTGATCGACATCGTGTCGCCGCTCGGCATGGGCCAGCGCGCGCTGATCGTGGCGCAGCCGCGCACCGGCAAGACGGTGCTGCTGCAGAACATTGCCCACTCCATCACCTCCAATCACCCCGAGTGCTACCTGATCGTGCTGCTGATCGACGAGCGGCCCGAGGAGGTGACCGACATGCAGCGCTCGGTGAAGGGCGAGGTGATCTCCTCGACCTTCGACGAACCGCCCACCCGGCACGTACAGGTGTCGGAAATGGTGATCGAGAAGGCCAAGCGCCTGGTCGAGCATAAGCGCGATGTGGTGATCCTGCTCGATTCCATCACGCGTCTTGGCCGAGCCTACAACACGGTGGTGCCGAGCTCCGGCAAGGTGCTGACCGGTGGCGTCGACTCCAACGCCCTGCAGCGGCCGAAGCGCTTCTTCGGTGCGGCGCGCAACATCGAGGAAGGCGGCTCGCTGACCATCATCGCCACCGCCCTGATCGATACCGGCAGCCGTATGGACGAGGTCATCTTCGAGGAGTTCAAGGGCACCGGTAACTCGGAAATCGTGCTGGACCGCAAGGTCTCGGACAAGCGCGTGTTTCCGGCCATCGACATCGCCCGCTCCGGCACGCGCAAGGAAGAGCTGCTGGTGCCGCCGGATCAGCTCAAGAAGATGTACGTGCTGCGGCGCATCCTCAACCCGATGGGCACCATGGATGCCATCGAGTTCCTGGTCGACAAGCTGCGCTCGACCAAGACCAACGGCGACTTCTTCAATTCGATGAGCTCGGGCAAAAACTGATTCGCAAGCGAGTTCTGCAGCTGTTGGGTTGCAGGGGATATGACGTTAGCGGAGCGGTCGTCGAAGGGGCCGCCCGCTGACTATCGCTTTGTTAGGTCTTGCGAATTGCGACGTCTGACGGCCCCCGGCGTCGCCGGCGGCACATGCTCAGCCTAAGTTGCAGCTGTTACATGCGGGACACATTGGCGCCCAATTCCTGACCGACTTGGCCCCAATTTGGGCACCTTACCATTGCGTCAACCCGCCGCTCCCCCTTACAACCGTAGGAGAAGACGTTTGTAATCTTCGGGGGGTAACCAATGAGTGGCGTCCGCGTATCGGTACGGGCTCTAGTTGTAGCAGCCAGTGCTCTTGCGGTTAGCGCATCGGTGGTACAAGCCGGCGGTCTGTCGGTACACGAGCAGTCCGCTTCTGCCCAAGGTTCGTCATGGGCCGGTTCGGCGGCGGGCTATGACCTCAGCTCTGGGTTTTGGAACCCTGCGGCGTTCGGCATCGCGGGATGGGGGTTCACGACGGAAAGCCACTACTCGCTGGTCATTCCGAATGGGAGCGTGACGGGCACGAGTGTCGGCAGCCCCGCCTTCTCGGATTCAGCCGATATCGCCAATATCGCTCTGGTTCCCGCCAGCTATGGTGCCTACCGTCTCAGCAAGGATCTCGTGCTGGGCCTGTCGGTCAATTCGCCGTTCGGGCTCGTGACGAAGCCTGATCCGTTCTTCTATGAAGGCAGCTTCGTCGGTCAGACCTCGAGGCTGTTCACGGCGAACGCGACGCCAACTCTGAGCTATCAAATTCTGCCAGGCCTCTTCATCGGCGCCGGCGTGCAGTTGGAGTATGCGAAGCTCGTCTTTAAGGTGGCCGACAGCGCGACGACGACGGCTATCCTGGACGTGAAGGACGACCTGGGCATCGGCTATACCGCCGGCTTGCTCTGGCAGCCGTCGAAGTCGACAAGCATCGGTCTGGGTTTCCGCTCGTCCATCACCCACGACATGGATGGCAGCCTCGTACTCGGAGTCGCGCCGATCAACAAAGCGATTTCGCTCAGCCTAGAGACGCCTGAGATGGTCACTTTGAGCGTGCGTCAGGCAATTGCTCCGCACACCAGGTTGCTGGGAACAATCGAGTGGACGAACTGGAGCCGGTTCCAGAGCATCACAATCAACAATTCCGCGCCAGCGGGCCCGGGCTTTGGAACTGCCTCGATCGATGGTCACTGGCACGATGGTTGGCTGTACTCGGTTGGCTTGGAGCATGACTATAGTCAGAAGTTGACCCTTCGTACTGGTGTGGCGTTCGAAAAGTCGCCGATCCAAAACCCGACGGAGCGCCTTATTCAGGTGCCGGATAGTGATCGTTGGTGGGCCAGCGCCGGCTTGACGTACAGGTTCACTGAGAAGATCGCGGTTGATCTCGCCTACAGCCACGTGTTCTTCGACGATGCGCCGATCTCGCGGCAGAACCTCAGTCACACGATCACCTTCACCGGCAGTGCCGACCAGAGCGCGGACATCGTGTCGGCCAGCTTGAAGATGAAATGGTAGGTCAGGCCACGTCACGTTCCTGCTCGTCCGAAGGCCACCCAACCGGGTGGCCTTTTCGTTTTTGCGGCTGACGCCCGGCCGTGGCAGGCCGCGACCGGCTTCGGCCCCAGGTGGCCAATGCACCCGGTGTGGGTCTCTGCAAGGGGCAGCCAGAATGCGCGCGAATATCGTATGGTATACTGAATATATACCGAAGCTGTTGGAACGAGCCATCGCGGAGGTATTGGAAATGCCGGAAGAAGCGATGCGCTGTTCATGGTGATTGAGCACGCCAGCAAAGGGGCCCGGTTTCGGGCCCCTTTCATTTTGCGGCTGCGATCAGTTCAAGCGCAGCTCGGTGATGTGGCGGGGATCGGCGGTGAGCTCGCCCCGCTCGACGCGCTTGACGATGTCGGTGAGCGCCGCATTGGCCCGGCAAGCAAGCCCGAGCCTCTCGCCTTCGCGCACCACCAGGCCGTTGAGATGTTCGATCTCGGTGCGGCGGCCCTTCTGCATGTCCTGGCCCATTGATGGGCGCTGTTCGTCGGCGGTGTGGCTGGCGTACTCGAAGCGGTTCTCGTCGTAGGCGCGCGCGGCCGCGTCATCGCCTTCGCCGGCGCGGGCAATGGTCTCGGGTGACATGCGCTGGATGTCGACCAGCGCGTAGCCCAGCGCCTGGCCGACGCGGATCGCCTCGCTGCCGAGCCGGGCGGAGAAGCGGCGCAGGGCGTCGTTCCTCACCACGTCGCCGCCGGATAGTCCGGTGCAGGCCGAGAGGCCGTTGCCCATCACGTTGGCGACCAGCTTCGACCAGCGCTCACCCCACAGGTTATCGGTGACCTTGGCGCTGTCGGCGTAGGCGACGAGGCGGCAGACTTCCTCGGCGCGCGGCGTGATGCGGCCATGCACCTCACCTGTGCGGAACACCGTGTGCTTGGCGCCGTGCTTGGCTGCACCGCGATGGATGTGGCCCGGCGCCGGCAGGTTGACGGTGATCAGGCTGGCGATGCAGCCGACCGTCTTGCCCCAGCCGACAACGCCGGCGACGGTCTCCTCGTTCATGCAGTTCTGCAGCGAGACGACATAGCCGTCGGGTGCTAAGTACTGCCGGATGAGCATGGTGGCCCAAGCGGTGTCGTAGGCTTTCATGCACACGAATGCGATGTCGACAGGCTGCTCCTTGGAGAGCTGCTGCACGTCTGTGATGTGCAGGGCGCGCGCCGGCACCGTGAATTCGGCGACGTCCTTGGCGTGCGTGACGCGCAGCCCATGCTTGCGCATGTGCTCGACGTGCTCGGGCCAAGGGTCGATGAACGTCACATCTTCGCCGGCCTGCACCATGTGCGCACCAGCGTAGCCGCCGACCGCGCCTGTGCCGACGATGGCGATTTTCTTGCCCATGGCATACTTCCCCAGCTGTTATGATGGGGAAGAGCGTAGCGTGCGGTAGCGCCCGGCAGCAAGCCGGAGAGGTGGCGGTGTTCGGGAGCGGCTGCGCTTGCACAGCACGCGACCGCTGCTTGCGCTGGACTACTCGGCAGCCGCCGCCATGAGAACGACCTCGTTGGCTATGCCGACATCGGCCTCAGAGGACAGGCCCGAGAGCACATCGAGCATGAGGTACTGGTATTGGCCGATGCGCAGCGGGTCGTCGATGCGAATGGCACCGATGGCGATCTTGGCGATGCAATGGACCAGGGAGAACCTGCGCTCTCGGATGCGATCAATGAGGTGCCCCTTGCGATGTCGTCCTCGGCAAGCATTCCCTCGCCACTGATTGTCGATGCTTTGCTGGCCAACCGCATTTTCAATCTCCCGTAGGCTTCCTCGGAAAGCAGCCGCGAGGCTGCATCGCTGGCGCCATTAGTAAGGGACGGGTTGGGCCTGCGCTGTCCCCGACGTAACAGGGAATTGATCGTCCGCTGGCGCTCCATGAAATCGATTTCGAGCGTTTTCACAGACGGAAACTATGCTCAAACAACGTATTAGTGCCTTGGTGCTGCGCGAATCACGGGGCAGGGTTCCATCGCGAAGTTCACCTGCAAGCAATGGAGGGGCTCTGATGTCCATCTGGAAACTTTTGCTAGCGGTCTCGGTCGGACTGCTGGCCGTGCTGACGTCGGCCGAAGCCGGACCTATGCCGGCCGGGTCAGAAGTGCTGAAGGCTGGGGCGTTGCCGTCGTCTTCCGAGGTGACACAAGTGCAATGGCGCCGCGGATATGGATATTATGGTGGTGGCTGGGGCTATCGCCGCGGTCCCTGGATCGGGTTGGGAGTAGGGGCGGGCATCGTAGCCGGCGCCATCATCGCCGACCGTTATTACCGGCCGCGGGCCGGCTACTACTACGACGACTACGCCTACGACGGTCCCTACTACCGTCCGGCCGGCTACGGGGGCGACCCGCGCGTGCTGTGCGCCGAGAACTTCCGCTCCTTCGAGTGGCGCACCGGCCTCTATACGACCTATGGCGGCGAGAAGCGGCTCTGCCCGTATCTCCGATAGCCAAAATGGCAAGTGCCGCGGATGGATGAGTAGGTAAGCCCTAGGCCATCCGTGGCGCGATACTACGCGGGGGACGGCGGACCAGGTGAGCGTGCGAGCCCGCTCACTTGGGTTTGAGGCGTTGCTCCGACTGCTCTTGCTGCATCCTGAACTTGGTGCGGTCGGTTGCGACGCGCCGGCACACCCGCTCCCAGTCCCGCTTTGTCATGTGCGTGGAGGCGTCCCAGTCTTTCATGCACTGATCGAAATTGCTCTTGATCAACTCTTCCTCGGATTTGGTCACCACGCTGGTTTGCGCCTGGGCCGTGCCAATCGCCGAGGTCAACAGATGTCCGAGCCCGAAGGCGCCAATTGCCCCCGCCACGATAAACCTTCGCAACCCGATCATCCTCTCCTCCGCCTTGCGTCTTTATTGGTTGCCCCGGGCTTCAGCTACCCCCGGCAGGCCCGGTCGTCCACGTCGCCAGGATTATAGCCTAAAGACACCTGCGGAAGCTTCCGAAGCTTTGGCGCCGCGGCGGGCTTGCTATTGACGCGGTGTTCTCTGCTCACGAAGCAGCCCTACCAGGGCGTCGGGGTCGGTTACCGGCAGCGAGCACAGCGGGCCGATGCAGGCATAGGCCGTCGGTTCATTGTTAACCGGGGTTTTGCCGGCTAGGGCCGGGTTGGCCGGCAGCTGCGAGACGCCCACTACTTGTTGCACCGCGCCTGGCAGCGACAGCTTGAACATGGCATCCACGATCGGTGCGGCCGGGCGAGCAGCTCCGGGTACGATGACCACGATCTGCTGGGGCGCGATCAGATCGAAGGTGCCGGCCAGCAGACCGCAGTGACCGAGCGTGTTGCGGCCGAGTTCGGCGGCGAAGGCTTGCGGAATGGCGAGTGCGCGGTCGAGGTAGGCCTGCTTGCCGGTCAGCAAATGCAGAGTGACCAGGTTGGAGATCTGAATCGCATTGGCGTTGGGGGTGGCATCGTCATGGGCGCCGCGCATGCGCACGATCACGTCCGGCGTGTCGTCGGCGGTGAAGGCGTAGCCGCCGCCGTCGGCGACCCAGTAGTGCGCATCGAGCACGGCGCTCCAGCGCTCGGCGGCCGCGAGGTAGCCGGGTTCGTTGGTGGCCTGGTAGAGACGCAGCGCGCCCCAGATCATGTTGGCGTAGTCGCTGGCTGTGGCCGGCGCCTTGGCCTGGCCGGCACGGTAGGAGTGGATGAGGCGGCCGTCCTTTTCCATCGCAGAGACGACAAACGCGAAGGCCGTCTTGGCTGCAGCGAGCCAATCGTCGCGTTCGAACAGCCGCGCGGCATGGACGAGCGCGGCGATCATCAGACCGTTCCAGTCGGCCAGCACCTTGTCGTCCCAACCGGGGCGGATGCGGCCGGCGCGACGCGCGAGCAGCTTGGCGCGCATGGCGGCCAGCGCGTTCTCCTGGTCGGGTGAGCCGAGCTCGAGGTTGTGCAGGCGGTTGAGGATAGCGTGGCCTTCCCAGTTGCCAGCGTCGACGACGTCGTAGGCCGCGCAGAAGATCGCCGCATCGGCCTCGCCCAGCACCTCGATGATCTCGGACTTGGTCCAGACGTAGAACTTGCCTTCCTCGCCTTCGCTGTCGGCATCGAGCGAGGCGGCGAAGCCGCCGCCATCGGCGATCATCTCGCGCAGCAGCCATTGCGCGGTCTCGTCGATGCGGCGGGCGTAGAGTTCGTTGCCGCCCTCGCGGTAGACCTCGCACATCAGGTCGATCAGCAGCGCGTTGTCGTAGAGCATCTTCTCGAAGTGCGGCACCAGCCAGTGCGCGTCCACTGAGTAGCGGGCGAAGCCGCCGCCGAGGTGATCGTAGATGCCGCCCTGGCAGATGTTGGCGAGCGTGGTCTCCACTGCCTGGCGCGCGGGTGCGTGGCCGTAGCGAATGGCGCCGCGCCACAGCAGCCAGAAGAAGCTCCACTGCGGGAACTTGGGCGCGCCGGCCAGCCCGCCGTGCACGCCGTCGACCGCGCCGACCATGCGCGTGGTGAGATCGGACAGCACGGCATCGGTGATGTCGGCGGCGGCGGACGGCTGCCGCTCCTTCAGGGCATCGACCAGCAGGCCGGCGTTGTGGGCGACCTTGTCGGCCTCCTCGCGGTAGATGCGGGCGACCTCGCGCAAGACGTCGGGGAAGCCCGGCCGGCCGTAGCGCGGCGTCGGCGGGAAGTAGGTGCCGCCCCAGAACGGGCGCGCATCGCTGTCGAGGAACATGGTGAGCGGCCAGCCGCCCTGCTCGCCGAGGGAGTGCAGCGCGCGCATGTAGATGGCGTCGATGTCGGGGCGCTCCTCGCGGTCGACCTTGATGTTCACGAACAGGTCGTTCATGACCGCGGCGGTGTCGGCGCTCTCGAAGCTCTCGTGCGCCATGACGTGGCACCAGTGGCAGGCGGCATAGCCGACGGAGAGCAGGATCGGCTTGCGGGTAGCCTTGGCCTCGGCCAAGGCCTCGGGACCCCACGCCCACCAGTGCACCGGGTTGTCCTTGTGCTGCAGCAGGTAGGGGCTGGTCTCGCGGCCGAGGCGGTTTTCGCTCATGGCGCAGCGTAGCGCAGTTCCGGGACCGGCAAAACACGCGCCGATGGCCGCGGCGAGGGGCGGGTGCGGCCGGCCGGCGTGGATCCCCGCCTTGGTGCCGGAGGCGTGTCTTCGACACGAAGCGGGGATGGCCTGTCACGCCGCGATCTCGGCGATCATCGTCCCGGGCGGGTGTCGTTTGTCATCCCGGCCGGGGCGCAGCTCAGGGCCGGGGCCCCTCACGTTCTCCCGCCGTAGGTCCCGGATATTCGCTAGCGCGAATTCCGGGATGACATCGCGCCGGCTGCGGCCCACCTCCCGATTGTTTCACGTGAAACATCAAGCGACGCGCGGCGAAACTTGCCTTTGCGTAGGCGCACAAGGCCAAGGCGTGTAGTTTGGCTTGGGTCCCGGATGCGCGCTGGCCCTCAGGACGAGCCCGAGGACAGGCGCGCGTTCCGGGATGACAGCTTCATCGTCCTGTAGATCGCTCGATCGAAACAACCCCCATGATCCTTGGACATCCGGTGAGCGAGATCCTGTGGCTCGCGTTGGCGATCGGCGTGGCGGGTGTGGCGACCGGCCTGTTCGCGGGATTGTTCGGGGTGGGCGGCGGCGCGGTGATCGTGCCGGTGCTGTTCGAGGTATTCCGCGTGCTCGAGGTGCCAGAGAGCGTGCGCATGCAGCTGTGCGTCGGCACCTCGCTGGCCATCATCGTTCCGACCAGCATCAGCTCCTATCGCACGCATCGGGCCGCGGGATTTGTGATCCCGGGCATCGTGCGCACGTGGGTCGTGCCAGTGGTAGCCGGCGTTGCCGCGGGCGCGCTGATCGCCGCCTATGCGCCGGCCAGCGTGTTCAAGATCGCCTTCATCGTGATTGCCGGGCTGATCGCGGCCCGGCTGCTCGGCAATCGCGCGCGCTGGGTGGTGGCCTCCGACCCTGCCGGGCGTGGCGGCGATGCGCGGCTATGGCTTTCTGATCGGGCTCGCCTCGGCGCTGATGGGCGTGGGCGGCGGCTCGCTGTCGAGCATGGTGCTGATGCTGTACGGCCAGCCGCTGCACAATGCGATCGCCACGTCGGCGGGGATCGGTGTGCCCATAACGGTGGCCGGCACCATCGGCTACATGCTGGCTGGCCTGCCGCAGCAGGGGTTGATGCCGCCGCTGTCGATCGGTTTCGTGTCGATCATCGGTGTGGCGTTGGTGGCGCCGATCTCCAGCCTGGTGGCGCCGTTCGGGGCGCGGCTGGCACATCGGCTGCCCAAGCGGCGGCTGGAGATTGCGTTCGCGGTGTTCCTGCTGGCGGTGGCGGCGCGCTTCCTGGTCAGCCTGCTATGGCCGGCGTCGGCGTGATGCTGGTGTGCCGGAGCACCCACCGAGGGCGCGCAGCCCCCTCAAGCAATGCTACGCCCTCAAGCCCTGAGCCTGTGGAAGGGCGAGTAAGCCAGGCTAACGCCGTGCTTCGACAGGCTCAGCACTAGGTCGCGCGAGCCCGTCGATCTACATTGGCAGTCACTGCATTTCGGAGCAGGCATGGCGAGCGGCGATACCATCTTTGCGCTGTCGAGTGGGCATGGGCGGGCCGGCGTTGCCGTCATCCGCGTTTCGGGGCCGACGGCGGGCGTCGTCATCGAGCGAATGGCGGCGCCGAAGCCGAAGCCGCGCTTTGCCGCGTTCCGCACGATTGCGCATCCAGGCAGCGGCGAGGTGCTGGATCAGGCACTGGTGCTGTGGTTCCCGGCGCCCAAGAGCGAGACCGGCGAGGACATGGCCGAGCTGCAGGTGCACGGCGGCCGGGCGGTGATTGCCGGCGTGCTGGGCGCCATCGGCAGCATTGCAGGCTGCCGACCGGCTGAGCCCGGCGAGTTCGCACGGCGCGCTTTCGAGAACGGCAAGCTCGACCTGACCGGCATCGAGGGCCTGGCCGATCTGATCGATGCGGAGACGGCGGCACAGCGTCGGCAGGCGCTGCGGCAGGCCGACGGTGCGCTGGCGCGGCTGTATGGCGGATGGCGGGCCGAGCTGATCGAGGCGATGGCCCTGCTGGAGGCGGCGATCGATTTTTCCGACGAGCGCGACGTCGCGCACGACGCCGAGACGATGGCACGGGCGAAGGTTGCGGCTTTGGCTGATGCGATTGCCCGACATCTCGACGATGGCCATCGCGGCGAGCTGGTGCGCGACGGCTTCCAGGTGGTGCTGGCGGGTGCGCCGAACTCCGGCAAGTCGAGCCTGCTCAACGCGCTGGCGCGGCGCGATGTGGCGATCGTTTCGGACGAGGCTGGCACCACGCGCGACATCATCGAGGTGAAGCTCGATCTCGAGGGACTGCCGGTGGTGGTCAGCGATACGGCCGGCATCCGCGAGGCGGCCGGCAAGGTGGAGCAGGAAGGCATCCGCCGGGCATTGCAGCGGGCGAAGCAGGCCGACCTGGTGGTGTGGCTGGTCGATGCGACGGAGGTGCGAGAAGTCTGCGAGCCTCGATCCCGTGGTGAGCCTGCCGAACCACGGCTCGGCGGACCCGGCCGTCCTTCGACGGGCTGAGGACGGGGATAGCGGCAGGACGCTGCTGGTGCTGAGCAAGGCCGACCTGGTGGGCGCCGACCGACTGCCTGCTGCGCGCGACGCCGTCGCGGTATCGGCGCTGACCGGCCAGGGCATCGACATGCTCACTGGGCTGCTGGCCGACGCGGCGCGTACCCGCATCGGGGCGGACGAGGCGCCGGCACTGACGCAGGAACGCCACCGGCACCACCTTGAGCAATGCGCGGCATCGTTGCGGGCAGGGCTTGCTCAGCGGGCAGGCGCCACGGAGCTCGGTGCCGAGGACCTGCGGCGCGCGGCGGACGCGCTGGGGCGGGTGACCGGCGCGGTCGATGTCGAGGCTGTGCTCGACGCGGTGTTCGGCCGTTTCTGCATCGGCAAGTAAGGCAGGTGACACTTGCGATGTTTCACGTGAAACAATGCCGGCCCCACCGGGTCGCTCAGATGCGGATGCGCCCTTCGAGGAACACGACAGCGTTGCCGCCGAGCCGGACCCGCGAGCCGAGATCCTCGCAGCGCACGACACCGCTACGCTGTGACAACTGGTGCCCGATCAGTTTCGTCTTGCCGAGCCGCTCGGCCCAATAGGGTGCGAGGCACAGATGCGCCACGCCCGACACCGGGTCTTCGGGCACGCCGTTGGCAGGCGCAAAGAAGCGGGACACGAAATCGGCTTCGCCAGTGGCGGGCGCCGTCACGATAACGGCGGGCAGCTCAAGCGCGGCGATCATGCCCATGTCGGGGCTCAGTGCTGCAATGTCATCGGCGTGATCGAAGACGCACAGATAATGTTTGGCGGCGAGCACCGCCCTGGGGCGCCGGCCCAGTCCCTGCACCAGCGCGGCGGGTGCCTCGATGGCCCGCGGTCGCAAGGCCGGCATGTCCAGAGAGAACGATCCGCCATCGCGCGCAACGACGAGTTCGTCGCCGCCGCTGAGAAACCGGACCGAAGCCGCGTTCGGCTGCAGGCGCTCGAGCACCAGGAATCCCGCGGCCAGGGTAGCGTGCCCGATCAGGTCGACCTCGCGCGTCGGCGTGAACCAGCGGATGCCGAAGCCGTTGCGTTGCTGGTCCGGCGCGAAGAACACCGTCTCCGATAGGTTCATCTCCGAGGCGATCGCCTGCATGGTGGCAGCCGGCAGCCAGGCCTCGAGCGGGCAGACGGCCGCCGGGTTGCCGGTGAGATGGCCGCTCTGCGAACGCATCGATGATGTAGATCGGCAGATCCATCGCCCTGCCCGTGGTCAAACTGCGCCGATTGCGCTCGCGCGCGTCAGAGTGTTTCACGTGAAACACTCGCCGCAAGATCGCCCGCAGATTACTGCCGCGACGAGACCTCGGTGCCGAAATATTCCTGCACCGTCTCCCAGGCCGCCGTCTGCAGCGTGGTTGCCGACGCTTCGTCGAGCCCCGCTGTGTACTTCAGGCCGACCGGCGATTTCTTGAACAGCGAGGCATACACCGTGCACGCCGCGAGATAGGTTCCGGCCAGGCTCGGGTGGCGTTTGTCGGCGGCGTAAAGGTTCAGCTCCGGATTGCGCTTGACCGATTTCGCAAACGCCAGTCCCGCCGGAATGACGAGCGCGCCGTTCTCGTTTGCCGCTTTGGTGTAGGCCTCGGCCAGCTCCGCCGTCATGTCCGGCTTGTCGGCGTAGGCCCACGACATGAAGTACGCCGGCACGGCACCATGCTTGCGCACGCTGTCGCTGTGCTTCTTGATGAACTCGGCGAACACCGACTTCAGCTGCGGATGGATCGGGCACTGGCTGCAATCCATCAGGATGGCAACGTCGAACAGGCGGTCCAGCTTGTTGAAGACGATGTTGTTGTTGGCGTCGAACGAATAGGCGCCGATGGCATTCGGCCGGAAATAGGAGTCGACGTCATGCCAGTCAGCGCCCGAGCCGCTGATGGTCACCATGGTGGCGCGGAATTTGACGTCAGGCTCGGCGGCGCGCAGCAGCGCGGTCAAATGGCCGTTGATGCCGTTGTTGTAGTAGAAAAAGCTGTTGCCGATGAAGATCGCGGATGCCGGCTTGTCCGGGCCGACGCTGACAACGCTGGGCTTGGTCTGCGCGAAGAGCTGAGAGGCACTTGCGAAAGTGATCAGCACCAGGCCGAATAATACGCGCAGCTGATTTTTGAACATTGACGCTCCCTCCCTAGTGCGGACCGGCAAATCGCGCGGGGCCGCAGGAACTCTGCAAACTTTGAACGAGGCCTGCTTGAGCTGGCTGCCAAGCTATACCAGTCGGCCAGCGCACATAAGTGCGCGCGTGGCCGGGTCAGCCATCATCCTATCGGTACGGACTGTTGCTTTTCGCACGGCGGCCGCAGCGTCGCGTGGATATAGCTTGAGGGCGGGGATCCGTTGCAGAGGGGATCGACAATGACTGCGCCTGAGACCACTTTTTTGAGGTTATGAGGACGAAAACCCCGCAGGAAAGAGCCGATCTGCTGCTCGGTGTGTACCGGGACCTTCCGAAAAGCAGCAAAAGGTGTGCCCAGGCTGTACTCGGCTCGCCGAGCGAGCGCACGCGAGATGCGATCTGGCTGATCATCGTAGGGGCATTTGCAATCGTGCTGGTCGGTTCGGCGGCGTGCTTGGCTCGGGCCGTGTTTGTGGAGACCACGGCCAACGCGACCTACTTCGCCAAGATCGAGACCGTGGTAACCGTGTTTACGAGCGTTCTGGCATTTCTGTCCGGCCTGCTCGCTCCGAGCCCGGTCAAGAAGTAGACGGCGCCGGCGCGTTTCAGTAGGGTCCGCGCCGATCGCCGAGCCCAGCGGGTCCTGCAATGCAACGCGCGATATTCGACGTCATCGTGGTCGGTGGTGGCCACGCCGGCTGTGAGGCCGCGGCTGCCGCTGCCCGCATGGGCGCGCGCACGGCGCTGATCACGCATCGCTTCGACACCGTCGGCGAGATGTCCTGCAATCCCGCTATCGGGGGGCTCGGCAAGGGCCACTTGGTGCGCGAGATCGATGCGCTGGACGGCCTGATGGGGCGGGTCGCCGATGCGGCGGGCATCCAGTTCCGCCTGCTCAATCGGTCCAAAGGTCCGGCGGTGCAGGGTCCGCGCGCCCAGGCCGACCGCAAGCTCTACCGCGCCGCCATGCAGGCGGCGATCCGCGCCACGCCCAATCTGGAGGTGATCGAGGCGGCGGTGGGCGACCTCATCGTCGAGAACGGCCGCGTCGCTGGCGTCGTCGGTGCTGGCGGCCAAGAGATCCGGGCGCGCGCCGTCATCATCACCACGGGCACGTTCCTGCGCGGCCTGATCCACATGGGCGAGCGCAAGATCCCAGCCGGGCGGGTCGGTGAGCCGCCGGCGCTCGGCCTGTCCGATCGGTTCATGTCGCTCGGGCTTCGCCTCGGCCGCCTCAAGACCGGCACGCCGGCGCGGCTCGACGGCCGCTCGATCGACTGGGCGAGCCTGCAGATGCAGGCCGGCGACGACGATCCGGTGCCGTTCTCGTTCCTGACCGAGCGGATCGCCAATCGCCAGATCGCCTGCGGCGTCACCGCCACCAGCGAGGCCACCCACGCCATCATTCGCGCCAACCTGCACCGCGCGCCCATGTATTCCGGCCAGATCGAGGGAGTCGGGCCGCGCTACTGCCCGTCCATCGAGGACAAGGTGGTGCGCTTTGCCAGCCGCACCGCGCACCAGATCTTCCTCGAGCCGGAGGGCCTGGACGACGACACCGTCTATCCCAACGGGGTCTCCACCTCCCTGCCGGCCGAGGTGCAGGACGCGTTCCTGCGCACCATTCCGGGCCTCGAGAAGGTTGTCATCAAGCGGCCCGGCTATGCCATCGAGTACGACTACATCGATCCGCGCGAGTTGCGGCCCACACTGGAAGTGAAGGCGCTGTCCGGCCTGTATCTGGCCGGCCAGATCAACGGCACCACGGGCTACGAGGAGGCCGGTGCGCAAGGGTTGGCGGCCGGCATCAACGCGGCGCTGAAGGCCGCCGGCGATGCCCGCGAGTTCATCGTCTCCCGGGCCGACGGCTACATGGGTGTGATGATCGACGACCTCGTCACCCGCGGCGTGTCCGAGCCCTATCGGATGTTCACCTCGCGCGCCGAGTATCGCCTGCGGCTAAGGGCCGACAATGCCGATCAGCGCCTCACCGAGGCCGGCTTGGCACTCGGCTGTGTCGGGGCGGATCGCCAGGCAGGCCTTCGCCCGCAAGACCCAGGCGCTGTCCGAGGGCCGGCGACTGCTGGAAGCCCTCACCATCACGCCCAACGAGGCCGCCCGGCATGGCCTCGACATCAACAAGGACGGCCGCCGGCGCAGCGCCTTCGAGCTGCTAGCCTATCCGGATATCGACCTGGCGCGGCTGCAGCCCATCTGGCCGGAGATCGCCAGCGTTGCGCCCAAGATCGCGGCCCAGCTGGAGGTCGATGCCCGCTATGCCTCCTACGTCGAGCGGCAGGAGGCCGACGTGCTCGCCTTCCGCAAGGAAGAGGGCGTGCGCATTCCGGCAGATTTCGACTACGCCACCGTTGCCAGCCTGTCGGCCGAGGTGCGCCAGAAACTCGACCGCCTGCGCCCTGCCACCCTGGCCCAGGCCAGCCGCATGGAAGGCATGACGCCAGCCGCGCTCATGCTTCTGCTGGCCCACCTGAAGAAGGCCCCGGCCCGCCGATCGGCGTAGGCCGGCTCAATGTTTCACGTGAAACAGCCGGCCACTGCCCTTCGAGCCATTTACTGTTGGTTGCCGGGACAGTAATTGCAATCGAAGATTGCACAGCGCGCCTGGCGGCCACAAGCGTGACACGCATGCCGCGTCCGGCGTAAGCAGCGTCATGCCGTCCGAGATTCGCCAGATCGCCACGCCGGAAGACTTCGCTGCCGCCTTCGATGTTTCACGTGAAACATTGGAGCGGCTGGAGACCTACGAGACGTTGCTCCGGCAGTGGCAGAAGGCCGTCAACCTGGTGGCGCCGAGCACGCTGGGTGGCATCTGGCATCGGCATTTCGCCGATTCCGCGCAAATTCTGCACTTGGCACCAGAAGGCGCTCGCTCCTGGGTGGACCTCGGCTCCGGCGCCGGCTTCCCGGGTCTGGTGGTGGCGATTCTACTGGGGGGGGCAGGCCCTCGCGTAACGCTCATCGAGAGCGATTCCCGCAAGTGTGCCTTCCTTCGCGAGGTTGCCCGCAAGACGGGCACCACTGTGGATATCCTGTCGACAAGGATCGAGCAGGCGGCGACTCAAGCTAAGCTCGAACCGCCGGAAGTGGTTTCGGCGCGTGCACTTGCCCCCCTCGACCGTCTGCTCGGCTTGGCGGCCCCTTTGTTCACGCCGTCTACCGTGGGCGTATTCTTGAAGGGGCGAGATGCTGCCTTGGAGATCGAGACAGCCGCAAAGGCATGGACATTCGCCGTCGAGATGGTCCCCAGCATCACCGAAGCCACCGGGCGCGTTGTCGTCATTCGCGATTTGCAACCCAAATCAAAGGATTAGAGCCGTGATCGGCACGCTCCGCGTTCTTGCTATCGCCAATCAGAAGGGCGGCGTTGGCAAGACCACCACCGCCATCAACCTAGGCACCGCGCTGGCAGCCGTCGGCGAGAAGGTGCTGATTCTCGACCTCGACCCGCAGGGCAACGCATCGACCGGCGTCGGCGTCTCAGAAGCCACGCGGCCCGTCACCAGCTTCGATGTGCTCACTGGCAAGGTCGGCATCGCCAAGGCTGCCGTTCGGACGCTGGTGCCCAACCTCTCTATCGTACCGGCCAATTCCGACCTGGTCGGCCTTGAAGCCGAGATGATGGAGGCGGGCAATCGGCCATTCCGGCTGCGTGATGCCGTCACCGCCCTGATCGCAGATCAGCGCGCCCGGCCGAGCGAGGTGCCCTACAACTACCTGCTGATCGACTGCCCGCCGTCGCTGAACCTGCTGACGCTCAACGCCATGGTGGCGGCGCACGCCGTGCTGGTGCCGGTGCAGTGCGAGTTCTTCGCGCTGGAAGGCATTTCGCAGCTGAAGGAGACCATCGATCAGATCAAGGCCACGCTCAATCCGGGCCTGGAGATCCAGGGCGTGGTGCTGACCATGCACGACTCCCGCACGGCCTTGTCGAAGGAAGTCGAGACCGAGGTGCGGGCCTTCTTCGGCCCCAAGGTCTACGCCACCATGATCCGGCGCAACGTCAAGGTTGCCGAGGCACCCTCGCACGGCAAGCCGATCCTGATCTACGACTACGACTGTCACGGCAGCCAGGACTACATCAAGCTAGCCACCGAGGTGATCCAGCGCGAGCGCCAGCTGCGGGCTGCTTAGGCGGGCCCCGGTTGCCCCAAGGACGGCGAATGTCCGATAATCTCAAGCACATAGGAATTCCGATGGTGGTCCCCATGCAAAAGGGTCGGCTGGGTCGCGGTCTTGCTTCGCTGATCGGAGAGGCACCGAGCGCGGTGGCTCGCGTGCCGGCCGAGGGCGAGCAGCGCCTGCTCAATATCGACCAGCTGCGTGCGGGTCCCTTCAACCCGCGCAAGGACTTCCGGGACGCCGAGTTGGCCGAACTCGCCGAACTCGATCCGCCAGAAGGGCCTCGTGCAGCCGATCGTCGCCCGGCCGGATGCACGAGGCGGCTTCGAGATCGTAGCCGGCGAGCGGCGCTGGCGGGCGGCGCAGCGGGCCGGCGTGCATCAGGTGCCGGTGATCGTCCGCGAGCTGTCCGACCAGGAGGCGCTCGAGGTCGCCATCATCGAGAACGTACAGCGCACCGACCTCAACGCCATCGAGGAGGCGACCGGCTACAACGATCTGATGGAGCGCTTCGGCTATACCCAGGAGCAATTGTCCGACGTAATCGGCAAGAGCCGCAGCCATCTCGCCAACACTCTGCGTCTCTTGAAGCTACCGCCCCAAGTGCGCGCCATGGTGCAGGATGGCAAACTGTCCGCCGGACACGGGCGCGCCCTGGTCGGTCGCGACGACGCCGTGCAGCTGGCCGAACAGATAGTCGAGCGCCAGCTCAATGTGCGTGCCGCCGAGGCGATGGTGCAGAACATCCCGCGTGCCGACCAGGACGGCGGTCCCGGCACCTATCCCTCTCCTAGCCGAAAGGAGAAGGACCCCGACACGCGCGCCTTCGAGAAGGATCTGGCCGACGGGCTCGGCCTGAAGGTCGAGATCAAGGCTGGTTCCGGCGAGAGCGGCGTGCTCACCATCAAGTACGGCAACTACGACCAGCTCGACTACCTGCGTGCCCGCCTGCTCGGCCTTCCGAGCTGAGCCGCTTTCGAGCGAGGCATTTTAAGGGCCTGCGACGGCCGATTAGGGCTGGGTCGATTCCAACAACTCTATGAGCGCGGCTGCCTCGGTTTCAAACACACTTTTCTCTGCAGCGATATGCCGACGGTAGGCATCGAAACGCTCGGCATGATCGGGGAAATCGGCAAAGATGCTTTTGATCATTTCTCCGATGGCAGGAATTTGTTTTTCAGAGGCGTCAAATTTGTAATCGTCCGGTATCGGCATGTCCGCCTGATACTGAGCTGATCCGCTTCTCGACGTCAGAATACAACATCCAGCGCGCGCGGCCTCTCGAGGCATTCGATCCTTGCCCGGATGATGGCCAAAATCGATATACAGTTTGGCGCAGCTCAGGATTGCGCGCATTGCGGCGTGGTTCAGCCCCTGCAGAGGAACAAAAGCTAGGTCCGGATATGCCGCCATTATCTCGCGCGTAAACTCCATACCCTTTTTGGGATTGAATAGAATGATATTGTGCCTCCGATCGGCATTGGCTTCAGCCAAAAGCCTATTGTTTATGTAGTCGCTGACCGGCAAGACGATCTTGGCGCCATTGCGTCGCACGAAGTCGTCGGCGTAGGCTGACTGCACCAAGTGGATCAATCGCGGGTCGCCGATGTCTGGCTCCCGCCCATGCACGAGCGCTTTCAGTCGGTGCGCAACAGAGCGTCGGCGCTTGGCCGCAGCGGACAGATAGTTGTCGACGCTGAGCCACCAGAGGCAACGCCGGGCACGCTTGAAGGAAGCCAGAAGCTGCGGGCGCATTTCCGGCACGATCACCGCGCAGTCGGGCTGATCGTCCATCTTGTATGTCTCGACGGTGTCATATTCCGCGTACTCGGCGGGCTTGGCTTGACCCTTCTGCACACGTCCGAAATAGTGCATGGCCGCGTCAGCGCCCCTCTGGCGCAGCATCGCGCATAGCTGATGCATAGCTTCGGGACCGCCGGTAACGGTGCTCGCAGGGCAGAAAATGACAAACCGCATTTAGGCGTCAGTGCTCCTGATCTGCGACCCGGCCCTCGCGACGCGCCCGCAGCGCGGCGCTCGCGGTTGCGCTACGCCTCGTCGCCGCGAATTGGACGGCCTTCCTTGAAATAAGGCACAATCTCATGTGCGAAGAGCCGCAGCGCGGCGCCGATGGCTTGATGCATGTCCAGATAGCGATAGGTGCCGAGGCGTCCGCCGAACACGACATTGGCTTCCCGTTCGGCCAACTCCCGATACTTGCGGTAGCTTGCGCGGTCCTCGGGGGTGTTGATCGGATAGTAGGGCTCGTCGTTCTTGCCGGCCGAGCGTGAGTATTCCCGCATGATCACGGTGGACATCTCGCGATAGCAGGGTCGCTCCGGGTGCAAATGCTTGAACTCGTGGATGCGTGTGTATGGGATCTCGACGTCTGCATAGTTCATGACAGAGGTACCTTGAAAATCCTGTACCGGGAGTACTTCCCGCTCGAAATCGAGGGTGCGCCAGCCGAGATGCCCGAGGCTGTAGCCGAAATAGCGATCGATTGGCCCAGTATAGATTACCGGAATTCCAGTCGGAAGCGTGGGGCGGATTGAGAAAAAGTCAACGTTGGTTTTGATCTCGATGAGTGGGCTTTTAGTCATGCGCTCGAAAATTCGGTAATATCCATCACGCGGCAATCCTTCGTAACGGTCGGAGAGATCGCGATTGCCGAAATTGAAGCGGACCGGCAGCCGCGTGATGATGTCAGCGGGAAGCTGCTTGGGGTCGCACTGCCATTGTTTGGCGGTATACCCGCGGATAAACGCCTCGTAGAGGGGGCGGCCTATCAGGGATATCGCTTTTTCTTCCAGATTTTGCGGCGCACGGCCCGCCAGTTCGGTCGCCTGCGATGCAATGAGCTCGCGCGCTTCGCTTGGAGTAAAAGCTTTGCCAAAGAACGAGCAAATCGTATCGAGATTGATCGGCATCGAATAAATGCGGTCGCCGTGTCTTGTGAAAACATGATGCCGATAGTCGGTGAACTCAGAAAAACTGCGCAGATAATCCCAGACCTCGGTGCTGTTCGTATGGAACAGGTGGGAGCCGTAATCGTGGACTTCGATACCGGCGCGGGGATCGATGCTGCTATGTGCGTTTCCGCCTATGTGCGCGCGTCGCTCCAGAACGAGCACCGGCAGGCCCAGGCTCGTGGCCGTGCGCTCGGCGATGGTGAGGCCGAAAAAGCCGGCACCCACAACGATCAGCTGCGGCTGAGCATCCATGTCCGAGCAATCTGACTCCGGTCGCGTGGGTCGGATGTACAAGGCGCTCGCATAGGTGTCTACCTTGGTCGGTGTGGCGATTTTCCGGTCTCAGTGCGCCCGCAATTCCTGCTACTCCCCGAGCGGTCGC
>CAWIZC010000003.1:0-79682 GCA_963840445.1 uncultured Alphaproteobacteria bacterium
GGGCGGGTGTTCGCATCAATGTGACGCCGGGAGCAGCTTCGCTGAAGCGCTCGCTCACGCGGTCTCTCGCATCAAGGAGCGTGTTTCACTATCTGGGCTGGTATGTCGTTTTTCAGCTCGTAGTCAGCGCCGGCGCCGGGCAAGCGGCCTCACGCTACGACGTCACCTTCGCTCTGATCGCTGCCCTTATACCCTTCGTGCCTGCGTATTCACCTCTGTGGCTTTCGATCACGGCCACGGCCTTCTATCTGTGGGCGACAGCGCGAGGCGAGGCCAAGTTGCGGGCGGCCGGCGTCGTGCTGCTCGCATTGGCCTTCAATGGCTTTTGGGGTCCCAAGATGTTCGAGGCATTGGCCTTCCCGCTCTTGTCGGCGGACACGGCCCTTGTCGGCGGCCTCTTGTCGCTGCTCCATTCTGGCTATTCTTGGCACGGCACCGTCATACAGACCGAAGGACATGGCATAGCCATGTTCGGCCCCTGTTCATCGTTTCACAACATCTCGCTCGGTCTGCTCTGCTGGGTCGCTATCACCAAACTGCGCCGTCCGGATTGGGCGCCGGGCGATGCCTGGGTCGCTGCCTTGGTGGTGGTCGCGGTGGTGCTCCTGAACACGGGGAGGGTCTATCTGATGGCCCTCAACGCCGAGATGTATGCCTACTGGCACACGGGTTTCGGCGCCCATCTGTTCGCGCTCGTGGCATCAGCCGCAGTCATCGCGATCAGTGTCTGGGGGGCGTTGCGACGCGCGCACGCATGAGGCCGGCGGTTCTCCGTGTGATATTTGCGGCGCTGCTGGTCGCGACGCCGGCGAGCCAGTTCCACGCATTCTACGCGCCGAAAACCGATGCGCTTTCGAAGCTGGCGGACATCCTCAAAGATCAAGGGTTCAGCACGTCTGTCCTGCCGGTCTATCTCGGATATTCCCGATCGATGAGTGTCGCCGTGCCAGGCTGCGATTGGCCGGTAAGGGTCACGCCGATACGTCTCAGCCTGGAAGAGGTGCCCCTGCTGGAAGGCTCGTTGGTGCCCGGCGATGTAAGCCACTACGTCTTCGTCGGGCAGTCCTGGAGCGCGGCGACGGCGCGCTCGAGTACGTCTGGAATGGCTCAAGCACAAACTCGGTCCGTTGCTCGGCTTTCCCTTCCGCACAAGGCTGGATACGGTGCTGTTCGTAGCCGCACCCCGCAATTGCGCTGCCGCCGAGAAGATCGACTGGCTGCCGTTGTGGAGTTCGTGACCAATCGCCTGGTGCACCCCGTTGGGGTGGCCCCAAAGGAGGCACAATGAGCAAATCCGGCGTCACCTACGTCAATCCGCCGAGCGCCGGGCCGGCGCAGGGCATGTACAGCCACGTGGCGCGTATGACGCCGGGCGAGATCGCGTTCATCGCCGGGCAGGTGGCAATCGATGCCAAGGGCACTCCCATCGGCGTCGGCGATGTCGCCGCGCAGGTGCCGGTGGTGTTCGACAACCTCGGCAAGATCCTCAAAGACCTGGGCGCCGACTTCGAAGTCGGTCGTGCAGCTCACGACCTATCTCACCAGCGCCGACTACATCCCGGCCTTCATGTCCGCGCGTGCCGGTCTGTTCCCCAAGATGTTCCCGGGCGGCAAATATCCGCCCAACACGCTGCTGATCGTAAACCGCCTGGTGAAGCCCGAGTTCCTGCTCGAGGTGGAAGCCATCGCGCGTTTGCCCGGCTGACGTCGAGGCGTCCGGCAGAGGCCAAGCCGCCTTCGCGGGCCGCGTCTCGAGGGCTGCGGCGAACCGCTTGTCAGAAAGGCCCTTTCGCACTGCGGAATCCTCGCGCTACAATCATTTCCGCTGTAGCGAACCGCGCGTGAGTTCATGCCTGCTCCAAGCACCTACGGCCGCATCAAGGCCCAGCCTCCCTACGCAGCGCCCGGCCAGGTGATCGGCCTGCTCGGCGGCTCCTTCAATCCGCCGCATGCCGCGCATCGGCTGATCAGCGAGACCGCCCTCAAGCGGCTCGGGCTCGACAAGATCTGGTGGATCGTCTCGCCGGGCAATCCGCTGAAGAACCGCGCCGAGCAGGCACCGCTGGCCGAGCGGATGGTGCTCTGCCGCGCGATCGCCAAGAACCCGCGCATTGAGATCACCGATTTCGAGGCCGACCTGCCGACGCCCTATACCGCCTCCACCATCGCCTTCCTGAAGCGCCGCAGCCCGCTGGTTCGCTTCGTGTGGATCATGGGCGCCGACAATCTCGCCTCCTTCCACCGCTGGCAGAACTGGCGCGAGATCTTCACCACCGTGCCGATCGTGGTGGTCGACCGGCCCGGCTGGCGCATGAAGGCGTTGGCCTCAAAAGCGGCCCAGGCCTTCGCTGACCAGCGCGTGCCCGAGACCGACGCTCGCGCGCTGCTGCATGCTCCCGCGCCGGCCTGGACGTTCTTGACTGGTCCTTTGTCGCATCTGTCCTCGACCGCTCTGCGCGGCAAGGGCAAGGCTCGCTCCACTACTGTGGCAAAAAAGTCGCATTCGCACGGCGGAGCTGCCCTGGCGCAAGGACAAGACGGTCGAAAATGGAGCCGACCAGGCAACACCGGTCGCCACTAATGCAGATGGAGCACCCGTAACGCCCAGCGCGGGGGCTTGAAACAGCCAGGTGGTGGCTGTCTATCTTCCCCAAAGCGAGTTCTGTTCGCAGGCTCGTTCCTGGCGTCCTTGGTGCGCGTGCATAGACCCTTGGGCGCTCCTTCCCCACCGGGGTTTGATGACGAAAGGATACCCAGCACAAGATGCCAAGCGCACTTGAGGATGCTCGCAAGAGCACGCCTCCGGCCGAACTCGTGCCCAGTCACGACTCGGAAGTCCTACTCGCCCACCTGATGGCCTGGCTCGATGACGCCAAGGCGGAGAAGGTGGTGGCGATCGATATCAGGGGTAAGTCTTCCATCGGCGACTACATGGTGATTGCCTCGGGCCGGTCCGACCGGCATGTGGGCGCCATCGCCGACCAGCTTCACCGCAAGCTCAAGCAAGCAGGTTTCGGCCGCGTGCGCGTCGAGGGTCAACCGCAGTGCGACTGGGTGCTGATCGATGTCGGCGACATCGTCGTGCATGTGTTCCGGCCCGAGGTGCGCGAGTTCTACAACCTCGAGAAGATGTGGTCAGCCGAGCGGCCGGCCGATCCCGCGGCCGACACGACGACGCACTGAAGGGCCGATCGGCGCGAACCTGCAAGGCGTCGCGGGCGGCGAACCGCCGATGCGCCGGAGGCTAACATGCGGCTGATGGTTGCCGCCGTAGGCCGTCTGAAAGACGGGCCGGAACGCGAGCTTCTGGATCTCTATCGCACGCGGTTCGAGGCGCTGTCGAAGCGGGTCGCGCTAGCCCCCATCGCCTGGCATGAAATCGGCGAAAGCCGTGCCGCGAGCGTCGCCCAGCGCAGGCAGGACGAAGGCGCCGGACTGCTGAGGCTGGCCCGCGAGGCCGATGCCATCATCGCGCTCGACGAGCGCGGCAAGGCGCTGTCCAGCGATGCATTCGCCCGCCATCTCGCCAAGTCGCGCGACGGCGGTGCCAAATCGGCCGCCATGCTGATCGGCGGCCCGGACGGGCTGGCCAGCGACGTGCGCGAGGCGGCGCATCTTGTGCTGTCGCTCGGCGCCATCACGCTGCCGCATGGCCTGGCGCGCGTCGTGCTCGCCGAGCAGCTTTATCGCGCGGCCACCATCCTCCTCGGCCACCCCTACCATCGCGCGTAGCTGGCCGGCTGCGCCACGGCAAATCTTGACAAGGATATTCAGGTATTATTAATCGACGCACACATGTCGTGCGGTTGCTGCGGCTTGCATTCCCGACGCTTGGCGCAGCCTTTGCGTTGCTGTCGCGCGCTTTACCGCGGCTGGCGGCCCGAATTTTGACCAATGTTACAGTATAACGCTGCGGAACGCATGGGAATGTACGGGGTGACCAGAATGGGCGCGGGCAGCGGGTTGGTCCGGAAAGGCCGCGGCAGAACTGGCCGCTGGGCTGGAGGAGGTATCCTCGGCGCGCTTGCAGTCGCAGCCTCGGCCACAGCGGCCACAGCACAGCAGGGCGAGACGGCGGGGAGCGTAGCGCATCTGCCCCACGACCTGTCGCCGTGGGGTATGTTCCTGTCGGCCGACATCATCGTGCAAGGCGTGATGATCGGCCTGTTCGTGGCCTCGGTGGTGACCTGGACGGTAGGCGTTGCCAAGAGCCTGGAGTTGATCCTGGCCAGCCGACGCCTGCGCGGAGCCCTGCGCCGCATCAGTGCGGAAGGCTCGCTGCTTGGCGCCCTCAACCGGCTCGAAGGTCGCGGCGGTCTTGCCCGCACCATGCTCGAGACGGCCGCGGGCGAGCTGCGTTTGTCCGGCGCCGTCCCCGATCCGGCCGGCGTGAAAGAGCGGGTCGCCTCGCACCTTGCGCGCATCGAGGCCGCAGCCGCCCGCGGCATCGCGCGCGGCACCGGGGTGCTGGCCACCATCGGATCGACCGCCCCCTTCGTCGGTCTGTTCGGCACGGTGTGGGGCATCATGAACAGCTTCATCGGCATCTCGAAGGCCCAGACCACCAATCTCGCGGTGGTCGCACCTGGCATTGCCGAGGCGCTGCTCGCCACCGCCATCGGCCTGGTTGCGGCCATCCCGGCCGTCATCATCTACAATCAATTCGCGCGCTGGACGGCGGGGTATCGCGCGCTGGTCGGCGACACCTCGGCGCACGTGCAGCGGCTGGTTTCGCGCGACATGGACCGGACCGCCAGTCCCTTGCACGTGATCAAGGCAGCGGAGTAGGCCGATGGCAGGCCGCATCGACGAAGGCTCGGACGAACTCGTCGAAGCGCACGAGATCAACGTCACGCCCTTCATCGACGTGATGCTGGTGCTGCTGATCATCTTCATGGTTGCCGCGCCACTTTCCACCGTCGACGTGCACGTCGATCTGCCGGCCTCCACGGCCAGGCCGCAGCCGCGCCCCGAGAAACCGCTGTATCTCACCATCAAGTCCGACCTGTCGCTGAACATCGGCAACGAATCCATTGCGCGCGCGCAGCTGGCGGCCGCGGTCGAGACGGCGACGCAGTCCGACAAGGGCAAGCGTCTGTTCCTGCGCGCCGATCAGACCGTGCCCTACGGCGAGCTGATGAACGTGCTCAACATGCTGCGCGCAGCCGGCTACACGAAGATTGCCCTGGTCGGGCTGGAAAGCGTCGGCGGGCCCGCCGCTGCCGGGCCGGACGTCCCGAAACCGGGCGAGCCCGTGCTCATCCCGGACAAGCCGCAGTGATCCCGAGCGTCGATCTCGTTGAGCCGCGCCGTCGCCGGCTGACGCGCTGGATCGGTGCGGCGACGCTGATCAGCGCCATCCACCTCGGCGGCGGCAGCTTCGCCATGCTGTATTGGCAGGAGGAATTCCTCGACGAGGCACCGGGCGCCATCGTCGTGGAGATCGCTCCGATCGCCACCGCGCTCGAGGCAGATACGACCGCCCTGCTGGGCAAACTGTCGGACGAGCGCGAGGCGACGCAGGCGGCCTCCGATCGCAAGGTCCAGAAGGTCGAGGAGGAAGCGCCCAAAGAGGATCTGCCCTCACCGGCCGAGCCCGAAGTGGCGCTGCCCAAGCCGACGCCGGTCGAAGAGAAGCCGACCGAGGAAGTCAAAGAGGAGACGAGCCCGCAGGTGCGCGTTGCGCAGGAGGCGACTGCGGCGAGCAAGGCGGCGGCGCCACTTCATACCGATGCGCCGCTCTCGACCAAGTCGGCGGCGCCCGACGCCGGCACGGCGGCCAGCGCCGCGCGCACCGTCGTGTCCTGGCAGAACGCGGTGATGCTGCAGATCAATCGGCAAAAGCGCTATCCCTCGGCAGCTCGCACGCAGGAGATGCAGGGGGTGGTGGAGGTGCGCATCGTCATCGATCGCGGCGGCCAGCTGATGGCCACGGAGGTGGGGCGCAGCTCGGGCTTTGCGCTGCTGGATCAGGAGGCGCTCGAAATACTCAAGCGGGCTTCGCCGCTTCCGCCTCTGCCTGTCGCCGTGCAGGGCGAGACGCTGCACCTGACCATCCCCATCCGCTTTCGCATTCAGTAACCAACACTGGCGCGGCCGGCCGTCCCCATCCGGGGTTGCGGCTTGACTTGGTCACAGGCATGCTATTTCTTGACTGTGTTAGTCAACAATAAGCCGCCACCCGCATGAGCGCGGCGTATCTCGCGCATGATCGACCACAAGCTGCCAAAGCCCCCGCACAGCGATGCCCCGTCCTCTGCCTGGTTGCCTGCGCAGCGGGCCGGCAAGCGCCGCATGCTGTGGGAGATCGGCGGCAGCATGCAATGCTCGGTACTGGGCACATGCCTGAGCGAGGACGACCTGCTGAGCGCACTCCGCAAGTGCGGCCTGTCGCTGCCGCCTCGGGCGACCAGTTACGACATCCACGCCCATTGCGTGAAAATGGCGACCTCCGCCAACGCGCTGTCCAAGGCGCTGCACAAGCTGCTGGACAAGCGGTACGAAGGGGGCGTGCGCCTGGTCTCGCGGGCCGAGACCGCGGAGCAGATGCTGGCACTGTGGGAGAAGCTACGCGACTCGGGGCAGATCGGCGCAGCCTATTGGGCTGTCGTGTCGCACACGCACGTGCCGGCCGAGCTGGCCCGGCAGGCATTCGGTGAAGTCCACATGCTGTCGCATCTGCATGGCCGCGGCGCGCGCGAGATGGCCACGCAGATCGCCGATATGGAGCGCCGCGCCGCCGAAGTCGACGCCCGTCTGCGCCGTACCGAGTCTGCGCGCAACGAAGCGCTAGCCGAGCGCGACCTGGCCCGTGCCGAGCTCGAAGCGCGTGCCGCCAGCCTGAACGCAACGGAAGCGGGCGATCTCCCCGACCAAGTCGCAGCACCGGTCGCCGCACGCAAGGACACGTCCGGCAAGCGCGATCGCGTGTTGGCGGCGGCCCGCGCCCGCGCCCGGGAGGCAGAGGCGGAAAATGCGCGACTGCAGGCTTCTCTGCAAAGCCTGCAGCGCACGCAGCGTATGCATCCACAGGCGCTCCCGACTTGCGGGTGCTGCAAGGACAGGACCTACCCCTGTCGCCTGGATGGTCGCCGCATCCTCTATCTGGGCGGCCGCAAGAGTGTCCTGCCGCACTTGAAATCCGCCGCCGAGGCGCGCGAGGCAGTCCTGCTGGTGCACGACGGCGGCGTGGAGGACAGCGCGCACCGCATCGAGGAGCTGGTCGGCGGTTGCGACGCGGTGGTGTGCCCCATCGACTGCGTCAGCCACGGCGCCTGCAAGCTTGCAAAAGTGCTGTGCCGACGCTTCAACAAGCCGTTCCTGCCGATCTCCAGTGCCAGCCGCAGCGGCTTCGAGCGGGCGCTCGACCAGCTCGCGGCCGGCGCCGCCAAAGCCGACTGATACCAGTGAGCGGAAGAACCGACTCGCGTCGAACCATTGCGCCGTCATCTCCGCGCAGGCGGAGATCCACGCAACTATTGGGAGATTCATCGCCTGGTGTCGTGGGTTCCCGCCTCCGCGGGAATGACGTCGGAGGATGCCGACAGGTCAAGACATTGGCTCGATGGTATGATCGGTCATCTTGGGGGCAAGGCTCTGCGTCCCGAGCATCCAGCCATCCTCAGGCTTCGGTATTGTCTCAGTTTGAGATTCTCGGCAGCAGCGCCGCAAGTGGCACCTCAAGTTCATATTGAACGCCGGCTGGATTGAAATCCAAGCGAGCCCGACCCTGCAGCTGGGCCACGAACGCGCGCTCGATCAGCGTCGAGCCGAAGCCACGCCTCTGTGGTTGCTCAACTGGTGGGCCGCCATGTTCCGCCCACTTGAGCAGCAAGATGCGCTCCGCCCCGTCCTGGATCGATGCGTTGATCTCAACCCGCCCACCTGGGCTGGAGAGTGCACCGTATTTTACGGCGTTCGTGCATAGCTCGTTGAGCACCAGCCCCAGCGGAAGCACCGCTGCCGGCGCGACTTCCACGTCTGGCATGCGTAGCTTGAATCGGCGGGGCTCCGATGCGTCGAAGGGTTCAATAGCAGCCGCCACGACAGATTGGAGCTTGGCTTTGGACCAGTTCGTTTGCAGCAGCAAATCATGCACCCGGCTGAGGGCATGAAGTCGGCTTTCAATAGCCGTCTGGGCCTCCTTGACGCTGTGGGCGGCGCCAAGGCTCAGGGATGTGATTGCCTGCACCGTGGCGAGAATGTTTTTGACGCGGTGGTGCAATTCTTCCAGCATGACGCGTTGCAGTTTCCGAGCAACCTCCTGTTCGGCCGCATCGTTACCCGCCTTCGCCAGCAGGCGGCGCAAGTCAAGGTTCTCGGCCTCTAACTCTTCGTCCTCGGGTCCCATATTGCAACCCTATCTCACTTGGCCGCGAACGCCTATGACGCCGGCCGTGGCCGGTGCCTTGACGGACAAGCTGATGGGGTTCGAGGATATGGCGCAGCACCAGCGCCGGAACGGCCCAATGTCTACCGCAAAAGCAGGCTCAGATTTCAAACTGGGAAACTAACCAAGCTTCAAAGCGAGTTGATGGATGCGTGGTCGGGACCGTGACAACGGTTCTAGGCGTATTGCGCCTCGCCCATACCGAACGACCAGTTCTCCTTCTTTACCTCCAGCAGATTGATGAAGATGTCCTGGCGCCTGAGGCCGGGCCTTTCGGCCAGGTGATCGGCGATGCGCCGGAACAGATGCTTCTTCTGCTCGACCGTGCGCGAGTCGGTGACGGTGATCTGAATGAGGATCAGGTCGTCGGTATAGGCGATGCCGAGATAGCTCGGGGCGTGCACGATGTCAGCCTGCGGTGCGCCCTCGGTGATGATTTGGAATAGATCGTCTTGCGGCACATTGAACGTCTCGACCAGGGCCGAGTGAACACCTTGCGAAATCGCCTTGCGATACTCTGGCGTTTTGCCTTTCGGAATTGTGATGCGAGCGAGCGGCATTTTGAGGTCTCCTCGGCGGTCTTGCTGCCTGCACCTGCAAATAAGCGCCGGCGCACGAGGCAACAAACGACAATGTCTCGCCCGACCGATGAGGAAATCTCAGCCACCCGCATCGGGCACGCTGCTGACGGAAAGTCTGCGCGCGCCCCAAGCGGCATCGCTAGTTTTTCCGGCTGGCCACCTGACCCGTCTCCCAGCCGATCAGCGCGCGCTTGCGGGTGAGGCCCCAGTGGTAGCCTCCAAGGGTCCCGTCGCCGCGCAGCACGCGATGACATGGCACCACGAACGAGATCGGATTGCGGCCCACCGCCGAGCCGACCGCGCGTGACGCCGACGGCGAGCCGATATGGCGGGCGATATCCGTGTAGCTGACCGCACGCCCCATCGGGATCTTGAGCAAGGTCTCCCAAACCCTCACGTCGAAGTCGGTGCCGATCATGACGAGCCGTACGGGCTGGTCCTTGCTCCACTTGGTTGCGTTGAAGATCACCTTGGCGTGCGGCGCCGTCCTGTCGGGCGCCTCCACATAGCGCGCCTTGGGCCAGCGTTGCATCATGTCGGCCAGCACATCCGCGCGCGTCTGCCCCTTGTCCTCGTTGACGAAGGCGAGCCCCGCGACACCTCGCTCGGTTGCGACCAGCAGCGCCTCCCCGAACGGCGAAGCATGGAAGCCGTATGCCATCTCGAGACCTTCGCCGCGCCGCTTGTAGTCGCCGGGCGTCATGGCCTCGTGGGAGACGAACAGATCGTGCAGGCGGCCGGTGCCAGACAGGCCGACCTCGTAGGCGGTGTCCAATATGCTGGCGGATCCGCCCAGCAGATTGCGCGCATGGTCGACGGTGATGGCCTGCACGAACTCCTTGGGGGAGAGCCCGCACCAGCGCTTGAAGAGCTTCTGGCAATGCGCCGGGCTCAGTCCCAGGTGCTGTGCCAGGCGATCCAGGGAAGGCTGCTCCACCCACGTTTCCGACAGAAAGGCGATGGCGCGGCGGATCAGATCATAGTCGCCCGAACGGTCGGTGCTCAGCGATGCTTCGACGGCGCCCGTAGCTATTTCGGTGTGCAGCATGGTCAATCTCGCGGTTGTTAGCGGCGGTGACCTGTGAATTAGGCGGTCCGGAATGCCAAATCGACCCGATTCCTGCGCAAGCCCCTTAAATGTGTGCGCCGCCCCGCGCCTCGAGCAGCGCGGCCTTCAGCTCGCCGGCCAAGCCGCGCGTCAGCACGGCCTGCTAGCGATCCGACCGCGCTTGCCTTGGAGTCCCCTTTTCGGCCATGACTGCCACCCTACCAGGGTCGCCAATCCACGCGAAGCATCCCCATGCCCAAAGCCGTCCGACCGGGCCCGACGCCCAAGCCCGCCAAGCGATCGCGTGGCTCCGCAGTCGCGTCGAAAGCACGCATCGAGGAGATCTTCCGCCGCTTCCAGGCGGCCAACCCCGAGCCCAAGGGCGAGCTCGAATACGTCAATCCGTACACTCTGCTGGTTGCCGTGGTGCTGTCCGCGCAAGCCACCGATGCCGGCGTCAACAAGGCGACACGCGGCCTGTTCAAGGTGGCTGACTCACCGGCCAAGATGATCGCCCTGGGTCTCGACGAAGTGCAGGAGCGCATCAAGACCATCGGACTCTACCGCAACAAGGCCAAGAACGTGGTCGCCCTGTCCGAGCGGCTGCTGGCCGAGCACGGCGGCCACGTGCCCAAAGACCGCGAGGCGCTGGAGGCACTTCCTGGAGTGGGCCGCAAGACCGCCAATGTCGTGCTCAATATCGCCTTCGGCGAGGAGACGCTGGCCGTCGACACGCACGTCTTCCGCGTCGCCCACCGCCTGGATCTCGCCGCCGGCAAGACGCCGCTGGAGGTCGAAATGGGCCTCTTGCGGGTGATCCCCAAAGGCTATATGCGGCACGCACACCACTGGCTCATCCTGCATGGCCGCTATGTCTGTCAGGCGCGCAAACCGCGCTGTGATGCGTGTATCGTGTGCGACCTGTGCAGGTCGGAAGACAAATGGTTCGACTGCGACCCGCCAAAGTCGCGCGTCCCCACAGCAGCAAAGGCCAACCGATGAGTGTCGCCAAGGGCAGAGAGTTCCTCAGCATCCCCGGGCCTACCAACGTGCCGGATCAGGTGCTGCAGGCCATGCAGCGCCCGGCCATCGACATCTACTCGGGCGAGATGATCGCCATCACCGACACGTGCCTGGCCGATCTGCGCACCATCTTCGGCACCAACGGCCGCGTCTACATTTACGCCGCCAACGGCCACGGCGGCTGGGAGGCTGCCATCAGCAACGTGCTGTCGCGCGGCGACACGGTGCTGGTGCTGGAGAGCGGACGCTTCGCCACCGGTTGGGGTGAGATGGCCAAGATGATGGGCGCTGAGGTGGAAGCGCTGAAAGGGAGTTGGCGCCGCGCCGTCGACCCGGCCGCGCTCGAGGAGCGCCTGAAGCGCGACAAGGGCCATACCATCAAGGCCGTCCTGGCAGTGCAGATCGACACCGCCTCTGGCGTCGTCAACGACATCGCCGCCATCCGCAAGGCGATGGACGCGGCCAAGCACCCGGCGCTGCTGATGGTCGACACGGTGGCTTCGCTCGGCTGCATGCCGTTCGCCATGGACGACTGGGGCGTCGATGTCGCCATGGCAGGGTCGCAGAAAGGCCTCATGACGCCGCCCGGTCTGGCGTTCGTGGCCGCGAATGACAGGGCGCGCACGGCGCACAAGACCGCCGGCATGCGCACGCTGTATTGGGACTGGACGTTCCGCGAGGGTGAGATTCACTACCAGAAGTATTGCGGCACGCCGCCCGAGCACCTGCTGTTTGCCCTGCGCAAGGCGCTCGACATGCTGCTGGCCGAGGGCCTGGAGAACGCCAGCCGGCGCCACGCCTTGCTGGCCGAGGCGACGCGGGCGGCGGTGTCCAAGTGGGTCGAGGGTCAGGTGCTGGCCTTCAACATCACCAACCCGGCCGAGCGGGCCAACTCGATCACCAACATCCTGGTGCAGGGGCGTGATCCGCAGCCGCTGCTCGACTATTGCAGGGACAAGTGCGGGGTGGTGCTCGGTGTCGGCCTTGGCGAACTGACCGGCAAAGCCTTTCGCATTGCCCATATGGGCCACGTCAATGCGCCGATGGTGCTCGGCACGCTCGGCGCCGTGGAGATGGGCTTGCAGGCATTGCGCATTCCGCACGGCGCTGGCGGCATCCAGGCTGCCGTGGACTACCTCGGCCGCGAGGTGGCGGCGTAGCAAGGCGCGTTCCCGATCAGGAACATGGAGCACCAAATCGAGCCTGATGTTCCCGAACGGGAACATTTGGCCCCTCGCAGCGTCTAGTGTTCCCGATCGGGAACATTCAACTTGAAATCGGCCTGATTCGCGCCTATTGTTCCCGTACGGGAACAGAATGGCACGATCTCAAGGTCTGACCGACGCGACAGCCGCCAAGTACGCCAAGGCGTTCGGCGCACTCGTCCGCGAGCGGCGCGAAGCCCAGAAGATGACGCAGGACGACCTCGCCCTGGCAGCCGGGGTCGGTCGCCGCTTCGTCATCGACCTCGAGGCCGGCAAGCCGACGGCGCATCTCGGCAAGGCGCTGGCGGTCGCAACCGAGGTCGGCTTGCGGCCGCTCGACCTGATGGCCGAGAACAGAGACGACAACGCCCTCCTGCCCGACCTGTTCGACGAGGAACCTTAGCGTGGCTGACTTTCCGGTCTTCTACGAAAAGCGGCGGGTCGGCACCATCGAGGCGCATGCCGACGGGCCGTCGTTCGTCTACGAGCCCGAGTGGCTGCGCACGCGCGGTGCCTTCCCGCTGTCGATCCTGATGCCGCTGTCGCCACGCCGCACACAGCCGCACGTGTTCGCGCCGTGGGCCGCCAACCTGTTGCCCGAGGCAGGGCAATTGCAGACTGTAGGCCGCCGCCTCGGTGCCGATCCGGGAGACACACTGGCGATCCTCGCCGAGATCGGCCGCGATACGGCCGGTGCGCTGTCGATCGGCCAGCCCGGCTCGACGAGAACCGGCGGCTGGCGACCGGTCCCTGACGAGGCCGCGCTGGAGCGCATCATCGCCGAGCTTCCGAGCAAGCCATTCCTGGTCGGCGAGGAAGGCGTGTCGATGTCGCTGGCTGGCGTGCAGAACAAGATCGGAGTGGCCGTCGATGCCCAAGGCCGCATCTGCATCCCCCATGACGGCGCGCCGTCCACGCACATCCTCAAGCCCGACTCCGATCGACTATTCGGCGGCGTGCAGAACGAGGCGCTGTGCCTGACATTGGCGCGGCGCATGGGCCTCAACGTCCCCCACGTCACGACCGGCAAGGCTGGCAAGCGCACCTATCTGCTGGTCACGCGCTACGATCGAATCCAGCAGGGAGAGCGGTGGCGCCGGCTGCACCAGGAGGACTTCTGCCAGGCCCTGGGCAAGCCGCCGTCGGCCAAGTACGAGGCCAACCAAACCGGCATCGAGGGGCCGACGCTGCTCGACATGTTTGCCCTGACGCGCAACGCCATGCGCGCGCCGGACGTCCTGGCCCTGCTCGACCATGTCGTCTTCAACGTGCTGGCCTGCAACACCGACGCGCATGCCAAGAACTACTCGCTGATGATCTCGGGCCGCGGCTTCGCGCTGGCGCCGATCTACGACGTGATGTGCGCGGCCGCCTGGGACGGCATCACGCGCAATCTGGCGCAGAAGATCGCCGGAAAGAACCGCGGCGAGCATTTGAAGCGCCGCCATTGGCTGGCCTTTGCACTCGAGTGCGGACTCAACGGGCCGCGCCTCGTCAAGCGGGTGGAGGACCTTGCCAACCGCGTGCTGCGCGAGGTCCGCGCTGCCGCCGCCGAGGTCGATGCCATGCCGGCAGGCACGCACGTGCTGATGCCGAAGTTCGTCGAGGCGATCGAGGACCGAGCGCGGTCGATCCTGGCGGGAGCCGCAGTCGACAGCAAGGGCGACGAGCGCTCAGTCGAACCCGCCGCAGTTCAGCCAAAACGGGCGTCGAAGCCATCCAAGAAGAAAGTCAAAGCGGCGGCCCGATGATGGGCCGCCGCCTCGCAAACACCTGATCGCCCGATCAGCCCAGATGGCTGACGAACTTGGCCTGCATGTAGACCTGCAGACCCTCGATACCGCCTTCGTGGCCGAACCCTGAATCCTTGACGCCGCCAAACGGCGTCTCAGGCAGCGCGATGCCGAAGTGATTGATGGTCACCATGCCGGAATCGAGCGCGTCGGCCACCTTGGTCGCCACCTTGGCGTCCTTGGTGAAGGCGTAGCTGGCGAGACCGAAGGGCAGCTTGTTGGCGCGGGCCAGCACGTCGTCGGTCTCCTTGAAGCGCAGCATCACGGCGACCGGGCCGAACGGCTCCTCGTTCATGATGCGGGCGTTCTCCGGGACGTCGGTCAGCACCGTCGGCTCGAAGAAGTTGCCCTGGTTGCCGATGCGCTTGCCGCCGGTCTGCACCTTGGCGCCCTTGTCCTGCGCGTCGGCGATGAACGCCTCCATCGCGTTGACGCGGCGCGGATTGGCCAGCGGCCCCATGCGGGTGTCGGCTTCCATACCGTCGCCCACCTTGGTCTTCTTGGCGATATCGATGAACTTGCCGACGAAGTTGTCGTAGACCTTCTCGTGCACGAAGAAACGGGTCGGCGACACGCACACCTGCCCGGCGTTGCGGTACTTGAAGGCGCCCATCAGCTTGGCCGCGCCCTCCACGTCCGCGTCATCGAACACCAGCACCGGAGCGTGCCCGCCGAGTTCCATGGTGGCGCGCTTCATGTGGCTCGCCGCCAGCGCGTTCAGGTGCTTGCCGACCGGGATCGAGCCGGTGAACGACACCTTGCGGATGATCGGGCTCGGAATGAGATACTCGGAGATCTCCGCCGGTACGCCGTAGACCAGATTGATCACGCCCGCGGGTACGCCGGCGTCATGGAAGCACTTGACGAGGCCGATCGGCGAGCCGGGTGTCTCTTCCGGGCACTTGATGATGATCGAGCAGCCGGCCGCCAGCGACGCGGCGATCTTGCGCACGGCCTGCGTGACGGGGAAGTTCCAGGGCGCGAAACCGGCGACCGGGCCGATCGGCTCCATGATCACCATGTTGCGCACGCCATCGGCACGGGCCGGAATGATGCGGCCGTAGGCGCGCTGGCCTTCGCCGGCGAACCAATCGATGATGTCGGCGGCGCTCTGCACCTCGAGCGTGGCCTCCATCAAGACCTTGCCCTGCTCCAGGGTGAGCACCTTGGCGATGTCGGCGGCGCGGGCGCGCACCAGGTCGGCGGCCTTGCGCAGGATCTTGCCGCGCTCGTAGGGCGACACCTTCTTCCAGGTCTTGAAACCCTTGTCGGCGGCGGCCAGCGCCTTGTCGAGGTCGCCCTTGGAGGCAAAGCCCAGCTCTCCGATCGGCGTGTTCTTGGCCGGATTCATGACCTCCTGGGTCTTGGAGCCGGTCGGCTTGACCCAGTTGCCGTCGATATAGTGCTCGAGCGATGTATACGACATGTGCTCCATCCCTGTGCCGGTTACTTGGAAAATGGGGTTGGGTGAATAACGACAAATGGGCGCGTTGGCGCAAGCAGTTTGTGCGTCCTGAGCCCTGTCCGGAATAACCCTCAGCCATCCATATATTGATTGTTACCACAAATCGGCTATGTGAAGGCCGGCATCGGCCGCCGCGGCCGTGCTGAAAGGCCGAGCGAGATCGTTCTTGATCGAGGCATTTCGCTTCACTCAAGACCGTGAATCTCGCTCGACAATGCTAGAAATTGAGCAGGATTCACGCTTCGGCCGCTACGATCGTGATCGATCGAGGTGCGTTCAAGCCGAAGCGATCTTGCTCTGGGAGAGCCAATACGATGGGCTATAGCGTTGCAATTGTCGGGGCCACCGGAAACGTGGGCCGCGAGATGCTGTCGATCCTGAGCGAGCGCCAGTTCCCCGTGAGCGAGGTGCACGCGGTTGCTTCACGCCGGTCGCAGGGCGTCGAGGTATCGTTCGGGGACGCGACGCTGAAATGCAAGAACCTGGAGACGTTTGATTTTTCCAACGTCGACTTCTGCCTGATGTCGGCCGGCGGCAGCGTGTCCAAGGAGTGGTCGCCGAAGATCGCTGCCAAGGGCTGCGTGGTGATCGATAACTCGTCGGCCTGGCGCTACGACATGGACGTGCCCCTGATCGTGCCCGAGGTGAACGCGGACGCGGTGGCCGGCTACACCAAGAAGTACATCATCGCCAACCCCAACTGCTCGACGGCGCAGATGGTGGTGGCGCTGAAGCCGCTGCACGACCACGCCACCATCAAGCGCGTGGTGGTTGCCACCTACCAGTCCGTTTCCGGTGCCGGCAAGGATGCCATGGACGAGCTGTGGTCGCAGACCAAGGGCAAGTACGTGCCGGGCCAGGAGGTCGAGGCCAAGAAGTTCCCCAAGGAGATCGCCTTCAACTGCATTCCTCAGATCGACGTCTTCATGGAGGACGGCTACACGAAAGAGGAATGGAAGATGGTGGCCGAGACCAAGAAGATCCTCGACCCGCGCATCAAGGTGACGGCGACCTGCGTGCGCGTGCCGGTGTTCGTCAGCCACTGCGAGGCCGTGAACGTCGAGTTCGAGAAGCCGATCTCGGCCGATGAGGCGCGCGCCATCCTGCGCGAGGCTCCGGGCTGCCTGGTGATCGACAAGCGGGAGCCCGGTGGCTACATCACGCCGATGGAAGCGGCCGGCGAGGATGCGACCTACATCAGCCGCATCCGCGAGGACGCGACCGTCGAGAACGGCCTGTCGATGTGGGTGGTATCGGACAACCTGCGCAAGGGCGCAGCTCTCAACACCGTGCAGATCGCCGAGCTGATGATCAACCGCAAGCTGCTGAAGAAGGCGGCCTGATCGGACCCACTCAGGGACACAAACACGCGCGAAGAAAAGCCCTGCGGGCTCAGGCCTGCAGGGCTTTTTCGTGTCCCGGCGACTGCTGTTGCGTCAAGCCTGCGGCGACAGCTTCTGCAGCGTATCGACGATGGCCTGCAGCTCATCGATGAACTGCTCGCGCTGCTTGCCGGGCAGCGCTTCCAGAATGCGCTCATCGACCCGCTTGGCGGTCGGCTCGGCGCTGCGCAAGACGCGGCGGCCCTCATCCGTCAGCTTCACGGCATAGGCTCGCGCATCCTCTTTGGTGCGGCGGCGCTGCAGCAGACCCTTACGCTGCAAGCGTCGGACGATATCGGCGAGCGTCGATCGATCGATACCGGTTCGATCGACCAAGCCGGTCTGGCTCAAACCTTCGTTGTTCGCCACGGTGACGAGCACGGCGAGCTGACGAGGCGTCAGATCGCCATCCTTCATTTCGGCGTGGAAGATATCTCCCGCACACTGCCCCGCACGATGCAGAAGATGAATGGGTGACCGACTAAGCCGGTCCAAGCTCGCGTCTCGTTTCATTTCGCTTTCGGATTGCTGCGAGGACACCAGAACGGCGATCGCTGAGGGTCTGCACGGGCGACCACGCCGACGCCCCTCTCCCACAAAACGTTGAGACGAGTACGGCAGAGCCCCCTACGACTCATGATCGCACAACGGTCACCGCCAACACCACGTCGATGTGGCGCCGATACGCGCGGCGCAGTGTCTCACCTTTTTAGAAAAGGTGTGAAAACTCACACCTCGGCCTTCGGCTCGTGTCTTTTGATCAACCCAATTTGCGACATGGCGAAAATTAGGGTGAGGGGCAGGATGCCGAACACCTTGAAGTTGACCCACGCGCCTTCGGAAAAATTGCGCCAGACGATTTCGTTGACGACAGCCATCACCACAAAAAACACCATCCAGCGCAGCGTCAGCTTGCGCCAACCTTCTTCGGTGAGATTGAACGCCTCCCCGAACAGCAGCTTGAGGAGAGGTCTGCCCGTCAGCAGGCCGCCGAGCAGCACGCCGGCAAACAGCAGGTTGATGATGGTCGGCTTCATTTTGATGAAGTGCGCGTCGCCAAACCAGAATGTCAGGCTGCCGAACACGAGCACCAGCGCCGCGGTGGCAATAACCACAGGAGACACGCGACCGAGCAGCACTTTCGATGCAAGCACGGACACGAGCGTTGCGGCCATCAGCACGCCGGTAGCCCAGAAGATGTCGGCCAGGAACCAGGCAACAAAAAACGCCAGCAGCGGTCCGAGCTCGATCATCAGCTTGGTGCCGTGCGGCTGGGCCGTCGGGTTGGAGCCTTTGCCCTCCACGCTCATGGCCCAATGCTCCGCATCTTTTGGTCGACTGCTGCTTTGCGAGCTGAGGCGCTCACATGGGATCGCGCGCCGCGACCGGCTCCGGCAACCGGTACTTCTGCAGCACACGCACCTGCCACCAGAAATACACTGCCGTTAACGGCATGATCACGAAGATCTTGAATAGGATCCAGATATCGATGCCCGTGAACACGCGGTTGAGCGCAACGACGTGTGCGTGGGCACATCCGAGCCGCACCACCTCGTTGGCGACAGCCGTGAACAGGAAGAACACGGCGACGTTGCGGGTCAGCTTGGTCCAACCCTCCTCGGTGTAACCGAAGGTCTTGCCGAACACGAATTTGAAGAAGTTGTGGTCCGTCCGCATCCCGATCCACAGCACCGCGGCCACGATCAGGTTGAACAGGGTGACCTTGATCTGCACCCACATCGCATCGCCCGTGATCAGCGTCATGGTGCCGAAAGTCACACTGACGGCGCCGGCGATGAAGGGCATTACGGGCGGGCGGCCGAGCACCCACAAGGTCGCGACCAGCGAGACGAGCGTGCAGCCGATCAGGGCCCAAGTGCCGGCCGCGATGCCGTAAATGCCGTTCACGAGGAACATCGCGAACAGTGGGCCGATCTCGCCCACGATATTTACGGTCTGTTCGGCGTTGAACGGGAAGTGTCGTCGCCGCCAATTCATTGTTTCGACTGCCACGTTTTCTTTCTTAGGCGGCTCTTCCGAGATCCAGCCCCTCCCTGGGCCTTTTTAGCCCAGCGCGATGGCGCGTGCAAACTCTCCGGCGTCGAACGCGGCCAGGTCCTCGATGCCCTCGCCGATCCCTATGGCATGGACAGGAAGGCCGAACTTGGCCGAAATTGCGACTAGGATACCGCCTCGCGCGGTACCGTCCAGCTTGGTCATGACCAACCCTGTAACCCCAGCTTTATCCTTGAATATTTCCACTTGGTTAAGCGCATTCTGACCGGTGGTTGCATCGAGCACCAGCAGCACCTGATGCGGTGCGCTGGGGTCAATTTTGCGCAGCACGCGAATCACCTTCTCCAACTCGTCCATCAGGGCCTGCTTGTTCTGCAGACGGCCGGCGGTGTCGATCAGCAACACATCGCTTGCTTTCTCACGCGCGAACTTCAGTGCATCGAACACCAGTCCGGCTGCGTCCGCCCCGGTCTCTCGGGCAACCACCTCGGCCCCGGTGCGGGCGCCCCAGATCTTGAGCTGCTCGACGGCCGCGGCACGGAAGGTGTCGCCGGCGGCGAGGGTGACGGTACGGCCCTCGGCCCTCAGTCGGTGCGCCAGCTTGCCGATGGTGGTGGTCTTGCCGGTGCCATTGACGCCGGTGACCAGGATGACATGGGGCTTGTGATCACCCTTAATGCGCAGCGGCTTGGCGACGGGAGCCAGCGCACGCTCGACTTCTGCGGCGAGTACCGCGCGCACTTCTTCCGTCGCGATCTCCTTGTCGTGGCGTCCCTTGGCCAGCGCGGCAGAGATGCGTGCGGCAGTCTCCACGCCGAGGTCTGCCTGGATCAGCAGATCTTCCAACTCCTGCAGCGTATCGGCATCGAGCTTGCGCTTGGTGAAGAGGCCGGCGATGTCTTGCGACAGCTTGGCCGACGTCTTGGTCAGACCGGCCTTGAGGCGCTGAAACCAACCAAGCTTCGGCGCCGGCTCGGCCGGCGCGTCCGATTGTTGCGCAGGCGTCGGATCGGGCGCAACCTCCGGCGCTGCTTCAGGGGCGGGCTCCGCACTACGGCGAAACGCGCTGAACAGGCCACGGGATTTTGCCGGCTTGTCGGTCACGCCACACACATGGTCGCAAGCAGCTCACCACGCAACCGCCGTCCGGTGGACCCAGTGACGCGGGCCTCGACCAGCGTGCCGGGTGTGGCGAGACCATCAAGCTCGAGTTCGGCAAAGCCGGGCGTGCGTCCCAACCGCTCGCGCTCGATCAGCAGCTCGACATGCGCACCGACCTGTCGATCGAGGTGGGCGGCCAGCGCTGCTTCACCCCGCTGCCGCAGCCGCGCTGCCCTGTCCTTGACGACCGAGCCTGCAACCTGCGGCATGCGTGCGGCGGGAGTGCCCTTGCGCGGCGAGAACGGGAACACGTGCAGGAAAGTCAGCCCGCAATCCTCGACCAGGCCAAGCGAATTGGCGAACATCTCTTCGCTCTCGGTGGGGAAGCCGGCGATCAGGTCGGCACCGAAAACAATGCCAGGTCGCAGCCGCCGCGCCTCCGCGCAGAAGCCGATTGCATCCGCGCGACAATGCCGGCGCTTCATGCGCTTGAGGATCATGTCGTCGCCGGATTGCATCGACAGGTGCAGATGCGGCATCAGGCGCGGCTCATCGGCGATGGCAGCCAGCAGATGCGCGTCGGCCTCCACCTGGTCGATCGACGACAGCCGCAGACGGGCCAGCTCCGGCACATGCCGCAGGATGTGCCGCACCAGCTTGCCGAGCGTCATCTCCGCCGGCAAATCAGCGCCGTAGGAAGTGATGTCCACGCCGGTCAGCACGACCTCGAGCGTAGCCGGCCTCGACTAGCCTACGCACCTGCGCCACCACCTCGCCCGCCGGCACCGAGCGCGATGGCTCCGCGCCCATAGGGGATAATGCAGAACGTACAGCGATGATCGCAGCCGTTCTGCACTTGAACGAACGCGCGTGCGTTGCTGCCGAAGCCGTCGACCATGGCGTGCGCCGTCTCGCGCACCGACATGATGTCGTTGACCTGCACGCGCAGGCTGTCGCCGGTGCCGAGGCCGCGGCCCAACTCCCGGAACGTCTCCGCCTGCATCTTCTCGGCGTTGCCGATCACGCGATCGATCTCGGGCATGGCGGCGAAGCGCTCCGGCTCGATCTGCGCGGCGCAACCCGTGACGATGATCTGCGCGCCAGGATTCTCGCGCCGCAGCTTGCGGATGGTCTGGGTCGCCTGGCGCACAGCCTCACCGGTGACCGCACAGGTATTGACGATCACCGCGTCGCTCAAGCCGGCGTCGGCCGCGTGCCGGCGCATCACCTCGGATTCGTAGGCATTGAGACGGCAGCCCAGCGTCACCACGCGAACGGGCCCTTGCGTCCCCTCCCCCCACTCTTCCGTGGGGAGGGGGCTAGGGTGAGGGGCAGCCGCAGGTTCCAGCATCGGTGTGTGCCGCTGCCCCTCACCCCGACCCTCTCCCCACAAGTGGGGAGAGGGAGAATTGGAGAGCCTACCCATCGTTCACACCGGCTCGAGCGCTTCGAGCACGCCATCGTGCTCGACCTCGACAGGCCCGGTCATGAAGATGCGATCGTCGGCGCGCCATTCGATCTCCAGGTCGCCGCCCGGCAGCGTCACGACCGTCTGCCGGCCGGTGAGGCTCTTGCGCGCCGCACATACCGTGGCCGCGCAAGCCGCGCTGCCGCATGCCCTGGTGAGGCCCGCGCCGCGCTCCCAGGTTCGCACGATGATGGAGTTCGGCGAGGTGACCCTGGCCAGCGAGATATTGGCGCGCTCGGGAAAGATCGGATGGTTCTCCAGCATCGGGCCGAAGCGGCCGAGGTCGAACGCCTGCACGTCCTCGACCCAGAAGATGGCGTGCGGGTTGCCGATGTTGGCGACCGACGGCGAGTGCAGCAGCGGCTTGTCGATCGGCCCGATCTGCAGCTCGATCGCCCGCGTATCGTGGAAAGGCTCGGCAAGCGGGATGTCCCGCCAGCCGAATTTGGGACTACCCATGTCGACGGTGATGCGGTCGATGCCGCCAACCTTGACCTCGAGCAAGCCCGCCACCGTTTCGAAATTCAGCACCGTGCGCGTCGTCTGCTGGGCCACCGTCCACCCGACGCAGCGCATGCCGTTGCCGCAGGCCTCCGCTGCCGACCCGTCCGTATTGTAGATCCGCACGTAGGCCTCGCTTCCGGCGGTCCTTGGATCGTGCAGCACCATCATCTGGTCGAAATGCGAGCCCGGGCGCCGGGCGATGGCACGTGCCTCCCCATCGCTCAGCACGCGACCCGTGCCACGCAAATCCACCACCACAATCTCGTTGCCGAGACCGTTCATCTTGCGGAAGGGGAGCGCCGTGGTCATGCCCCCTTATATGGCGGGTCGGCTGCCCAGCACAATCGCGCCTGCGAATGGCGAGAATATTAGGAACACTGCCCTTGCAGCGCCGGGCATCAGTGACCAAACCCTTAACCTGCAAACGCTTGGAGCCAACCTGATGCGCATCGCTTCTGCCCTGGCCGTCGCCGGCACCGTTGTGGGCTTAGCCGTGCCTGCAGCCGCCCAGATCACCCAAGCACCCAACGAGACAACCAAACGCGCCATCAAAGTGGAGACGGTGGCCAAGGGGCTGGTGCACCCCTGGGGGCTGGCCTTCCTGCCCGACGGACGGCAGCTCGTCACCGAACGACCCGGGCGCATGCGCATCATCGGCAAGGACGGCAAACTGTCCGAGCCTCTGCAGGGGGTGCCCGCCGTCTACGCCAACGGGCAGGGCGGACTGCTCGATGTGGTGTTGAGCCCCGACTTCGCGGTGTCCGGTCTGATCTACTTCTCCTACGCCGAGCCGCGCGGCGGCGGCAGCAACGGCACCACGGTAGCACGGGCGAGGCTCGTCACGCAGGGCAACGGCGGCCGGCTCGACAATTTCCAGATCGTTTTCCGGCAGGAGCCCAACTACGTCTCCAGTCAACACTTCGGCTCGCGCATCGTCTTCATGCCGGACGGCTCGCTGTTCATCACCCTCGGCGAGCGCTATTCGGCCCGCGATCAGGCGCAGAACCCCGCCAATCATCTCGGCAAGCTGATCCGCGTGCTGCCGGACGGGCGCCCGCACCCTGACAACCCGAAGCGCGAAGGCTGGCGTCCGGAAATCTGGTCGATCGGGCATCGCAACGTGCAGGGCGCCGCTCTCCATCCCGCCAGCAACCGACTGTGGACCATCGAGCACGGCGCACGCGGCGGCGATGAAATCAACGTGCCGCAATCAGGCAAGAACTATGGCTGGCCGGTCATCACCTACGGCCGCGACTACTCGGGCGCCAAGATCGGCGAGGGCACGGCGAAGCCGGGCATGGAGCAGCCGATCTACTATTGGGATCCATCGATCGCCCCGTCCGGAGCCGCCTTCTACACGGCCGATTTGTTTCCCGAATGGAAGGGCAACCTGTTGGTCGGCGCGCTCGCTGGCCAGGCCCTGCACCGCATGGTCCTCGATGGTGAGAAGATCGTTGGCGAGGAAGCGCTGCTGACGGACCTGCACGAGCGCATCCGCGACGTGCGCCAGGGACCGGACGGCGCCATCTGGCTGCTGACCGACGATCCGCAAGGCCGCGTGCTGCGCGTGGTGCCGGCTTCCTAAAGACCCTGGCCGCCCCCGCCCGGTCCACGCTGCCGCTTGCCCTTGCCCTGTCCTGTCGGGCCAGGACTGCGCTCGCCCATCTTCTCATCGCGGCCGATCACGCAGTCGCCGTTCTTGTCGAGCAGGCGAAACGCCGGATTGGGTTTGTCGATGATTTCGGCGACCGTCACTTTGCCATCGCCGTTGGCATCGAAGTAGTCGAAGTTGGCTATCCCGAACAGGTGATCCACGCGTGCCATGGCCGCGAACTCCTCGCGCGACAGGGCGCCGTCCTTGTTGGCATCGGCATCGGCAAACAGCCCGCTGGCGTACTTCTTCCACTCCTCGCACGTGACCTCGCCGTCGCGGTTGATGTCCCAGGTCGCCGCGGCAGACGCGAAGGCGCGATCGATCTCGGATGCCGACCCGAGCGGAGAGTCCTGCGTTGCGCAGCCGACAGCGCCGGCGGCCAGCGCAACAAGCATCACGACCGTGCGTGGATGCAGTGAAGGCATGCCGATTGCGGGCTCCCCGTGCCCCCCTTCTCGCAGAACGGCCGCCGCCGTCAAAACCCGTTGGCCCGGTTCCTGCAACCTTATGTTGGCAAGCAGGCGCTGATGCCCCGCCCTGGCACCAGCGCTTCAAACCGGGACTAACCAAGCTTCCGTGGGGGAAAACGCGGGGACAGGCCCCAGCCAAGTGGCTGGGGCCTTTTTTGTTGACATCCCCCGGCTGCCGGAACACTTTGCGGCCCATTCAGACGGCCCGTGAACGCGAGCCGCTGCCCTGCACATGGTTTGGCCCAGTTGGCCGGCACCGGGAGGCAGGGTGGTCAACGTCCGCCAGCGCCTAGCGCCCGCGGGCGCGTTTGCGTTTGGCCCGTCGGCTTGCCACATACGTGCGGGTTGCATTTTGGCACATCCGCGACGGTGAACGAGGTTCGATGTTTCAATCCCTGTCAGATCGCCTGTCCGGCGTCCTCGACAAGCTGACGCGGCGCGGTGCGCTCACCGATAGCGACGTGGCCGAGGCCATGCGCGAGGTGCGGCGCGCGCTGCTCGAGGCCGACGTCGCCCTCGACGTGGTGCGCGACTTCACGGAGAAGGTGAAGGCCAAGGCCATCGGCCAGAACGTGGTCAAGTCGATCACGCCCGGCCAGATGGTGGTCAAGATCGTGCACGACGAGCTGGTCGCCATGCTGGGCTCGGACGCCCAGCCGATCGACCTTGTCGCGCAGCCGCCGGTCGCCATCATGCTGGTCGGCCTGCAGGGTTCGGGCAAGACCACCACCACCGCCAAGATCGCGCATCGGCTCACCAACCGCGACAAGAAGAAAGTGCTGATGGCCTCGCTCGACACGCGCCGTCCGGCCGCGCAAGAGCAATTGAAGATCCTGGGCGAGCAGACCAGCGTTGACACGCTGCCGATCGTGCCGGGGCAGACGCCACAGCAGATCACCCGGCGCGCGCTCGATGCCGCCAAGCTCGGCGGCTACGACGTGCTGTTGCTCGACACCGCCGGCCGCATCCACATCGACGAAGACCTGATGCGCGAGTTGGCCGAGGTACGCGACATCGCCCATCCGCACGAGACGCTGCTGGTGGCCGACAGCCTGACCGGCCAGGACGCCGTCAACCTGGCGCGCAACTTCAACGAGCGGATCGGCATCACCGGCATCGTGCTGACCCGCGTCGACGGCGATGGCCGCGGCGGCGCCGCGCTATCGATGCGTGCGGTAACCGGCAAGCCGATCAAGCTGCTGGGCGTCGGCGAGAAGTGGGACGCGCTGGAGGACTTCCATCCGCAGCGCATCGCCGGCCGCATCCTTGGCATGGGCGACGTGGTGAGCCTGGTCGAAAAGGCCGCCCAGACCATCGACGCCGAGAAGGCGCAGGCCATTGCGCAGAAGATGCGCAAGGGCTCGTTCGACCTCGATGACCTGCTGGATCAGCTCGCGCAGCTGCAGAAGCTCGGCGGCATGTCGAGCATGCTGGGCATGCTGCCCGGCATCGGCAAGATCAAGAAGCAGGTCGACGCGGCCGGCATCGACGACAGCATCATCAAGCACCAGCGCGCCATCATCCAGTCGATGACCAAGAAGGAGCGGCGCAATCCGAAGGTCCTCGACGGCAAGCGCAAACGGCGCATCGCCGCCGGATCGGGTACCAAGGTCGAGGAGGTCAACCGTCTCATCAAGATGCATCGCCAGATGGCCGACATGATGAAGACCATGGGCAAGCGCGGCGGCCTCATGCAGCGCATGATGGGCGGCGGCGGCGCAGGGCCGAGCCCGGCCGAGATCGAGCGCATGCAGGCGGAGCTCGCCACGCTCGATCCAAAGGCGCTGGATAGCCTGCCCAAGGAGCTGAAGGAGTCCCTGCCCAAGGGTATGCCGGGCTTCGGCGGGGCAATGCCGAGGTTGCCCGGTCTGCCGGGGCTCGGTGGTGACAGCGGCAAATTCCGGGGTCTACCGGGCCTGCCGGGGAAGAAGAAGTAGCATGGTCCCCGAACTTCAAACCGAGCGTCTGCGCTTGCGAGCGTGGCGTGAAGAGGATCTCGGTCCTTACACGCGATTCTGCTCGGACGAAGCGGCCATGCGGTTCGTCGGCGGCACGTCCGATCGGGCCGGCACGTGGCGCCGCATGGCCATGTTCACCGGGCATTGGGTGCTGCGCGGGTATGGGCCATGGGCCTTGGAGGAAAAGGCACACAAGGCGTTCGTCGGCTACGCCGGGCTGTGGAAACCGGAGGGGTGGCCGGAGCCCGAGGTCATGTGGGGCGTTCCGCCCGAGCACCAGGGGCGCGGCTATGCAACCGAGGCTGCGCGCCGCGTGCGTGAATTTGCATACCGCGAACTCGGTTGGAGCACGCTGATCAGCTTCATCGATCCCGCCAATGCGCCTTCGCAGCGTGTTGCCGGGCGCCTCGGCGCCGAACGCGAGAGCGACTTCGATTTGCGCGGACACACGGTCGGCATCTACCGCCATCCGAGCCGCGAGACACTGAACCGAAACCTGCACTCATCATCATGACAAGGAGAAAGCTATGTCCGTGAAGATCCGCCTCTCGCGTGGAGGCACCAAGAAGCGCCCGTACTATTACGTCGTCGTCGCCAACTCGACCTCGCCGCGCGATGGCCGCTATATCGAGCAGATCGGCACGCACAATCCGCTGCTCGCCAAGGACAACCCGGAGCGCGTGAAGCTCGACATCGATCGCGTGAAGCATTGGCTGTCGGTTGGCGCGCAGCCCACCGACCGCGTCGCCCGCTTCATCGACGCTGCGGGCCTCGCCAAGCGCACCGCCGGCAATAACCCGAACAAAGCCAAGCCGCGCAAGAAGCGCTTGGAGCGTGAAGCGGCGGCCAAGGCTGCGGCTGAAGGCGGCGAGGCCAAGCCGGCCGCCTGAATTGGCGGCTGGTTCGTGACAGGACCTCCAGTGCACGAGCCTGTGCCGCGTCAGCTTGGCAATGCGGCGCCCGCTCGATACGTTCGGCGGCATTTCCGAGCTGCCGGCGGATATTGGGAGCCCACTGCATGGACTGGATTACCATACTCGGCGTGCTGAAATCGGCCATCGACATCGTCAAGTCGATCCCGGAGGTGCAAAAGGCCGGTCAGCATGTGGTCGATCAGATCAACAAGCTGATCGGCAAGGGCGGAGGCAAGGCGCCGCAAGGGCCCCTTGCCACCCTGATCGAAGGCCAGGCGAAGCGCCTGAAGACCCTGGTCGACGAATTTGCCAGCAAGGATGCCGACCCGCGCTTCGACAATATCGAGAAGGCTGCCTTTCGCCGGCGCGTGGCCGCCCAAGCCAGGTCCTTGTTGGAGAGCAGCGCGCCCATCAAGGACAGCCTGCCGGACTATGATGCGCTGCTGGCATTCTTCGACTCTGCCGCCAAGTCCGCCTGAACCACGACCTCGAGGGTGGGCCGATGGCCAAAATATCCGAGGACAAGAGGGCTCGTGTCGAGACCGTCAGCCCGATCCTGCAAACGCTCAATGTGCTCGCCGAGATCTCGGAAGTGCATGCCAAGCTGCGCAACTCCACCTCGCCCAAGCTCGGCAAGGAGCTCGCCACCGGCGACAGCGTAGTGCAGGTCGACGATGCTTTGAAAATCGTCCTCGACAAGGAGAAGACCAAACTGACCACGCTCATCAATGAATATTACAAGCGTGATTTGGACGGGTCCTTCGACGAAATCGAGTTGGAGCGCTACCGCAAGCGGGTGGCAACGCGCTTGTGCAAATACCTGAGGTCGCTGGAGCCGATCAGCGATAGCATCAACGACTATGACAAGCTCAGGAAGTTCTTCTGCTTGAACTCCGACGGGTCGTGACCACTGCACCGCAGCGCATTCTGCTTGGCCGCATCGCCGGCGCGCATGGCATTCGCGGCGAGGTGCTGATTCACGCCTTCACGCAGGCACCCGAAAGCATCTGCGCCTACGGCGCCCTGTCCGACGCAAGTGGTGGCCGGGCATTCAAGATCCGGCTTGTCCGCGTGACCCCGAAGGGCGTCATTGCGCGCCTTGCCGACATCGGCGACCGCACCGCGGCCGAGGCTCTGAAAGGCGTGGAGCTGTACGTGGATCGCGCGCGCCTGCCAGCGGCGGCCGAGGGCGAGTTCTACCATGCCGATCTGATCGGTCTGGCGGCCCTTGATGCCGAAGGCAACACACTCGGCAGCGTCGTCGCCGTACAGAACTACGGCGCCGGCGACCTGCTGGAAATCCGCTTGGCCGGTTCGTCCAAGACCGAGCTGGTGCCGTTCCGCGATGCGTTCGTGCCCGAAGTGGACCTGGCGGCGCGCCGGCTGGTGGTGGCGCTGCCGTCGGCATCGGAGGACCAGGCCGAAGGAGAGGCGGGCCAGAAGCCCCCGAAACGCAGTAGACCCCGGCGCTGAGACCGGGGTCCATTTGCTCGGGGTACCAGGGCAGCGCCGAAGCGCGTTCTTAGCGTCCCATGAGCATGATAATGCGGCGCACGTCCGTGCGGTTCCCCGATGCGGTGATGAACGGCAATCATCCACAGGAATCGCCATGTCATGGCTGCTGGCCACGCAGCAGCTTGGGGATGTCACCGGTGAGCCCCGCTGCCTCGGCTACAAAGAAGCCCTTCAGGGCCGGCATTCGCTCAACCAGACCGAGACCGAAATCGCGGGCCGTGCGCGCCACCGTGAAATCGTTGGAGAACAGACGATTGAGGCCGTCGAAGGCCGCCGCGGACAGCATCGAGTTCGAGCCGGCGCCAGCGCTCATAGCGCTCGAGGGCCGCCAGCGAGCCGATATCCAGCCCGAGCCTGGCCGTATCGGCTACCACCTCGGTCAGCGCCGCCACATCCCGCAGACCGAGATTGAGTCCTTGGCCGGCAATAGGGTGCACACCGTGCGCCGCATCGCCGACCAGCACGAACCGGTTGACGGCGAGCGCGCGGGCGAGATGCATGTCGAGCGGCCAGCTGGCGCGCGGGCCGGCCAGCTCCACCTTGCCCAGCCGATAGCCGAAGCGCTGCTGCACCTCGGCGAGGAAGCCTGCATCATCGAGCGCGACGATGGCGCGACCGCGCTCGGCCTCCTCCGTCCAGGTCACGCAGGATCGATCACCGACCAGCGGCAGGATGGCGAACGGACCTGCCGGCAGGAAATGCTGCACGGCGCGGCCGCGATGCGGCTTCTCGTGCCTGACGGTGGTGACGATGCCGACCTGGGGATAGCTCCAGCCCACCACTTTGATGCCGGCCATCTCGCGCAGCCGCGAGGCGCGGCCGTCGGCGGCTGCCAACAGCGGCGTACGCAGCCGCGCCCCGCCCTCCAGATCAACGGTGCAGCCATGGTTGTCGATCTCGAAACCGGCGATGGCTCGGCCGCCCAGCAGCGTTATCGACCCGCGTACCTGCGCGGCCCGCAGCAGCGCCGCGTTGAGCCGCTGGCTCTCCAAAATATAGGTCGCCGGCTCGTCGCCCTCGACCCGGTTGTCGTAGGAGACAAGGACCGGCCGGAAAGCATCATTGAGGCTGGAGTCGGTAATATCTACCGCCGTAACGGGTTGGGCGTGCTCGGCCAATTCCCCCCAGACGCCCAGCACATCCAGCAGGCGCTTGGAGCCCGCCGATATCGCCCAGGCTCGAATGTCGCGGCCCGGGGTTTCCGATTGCAACTCCGCCCGATCGAGCAGGGCGACACTGGTCTCCGGTCCCAGCGCATCGGCTAGCGCACACGCGAGCGCCAGGCCCACTGTACCGGCGCCGGCAACAACCACATCGTAACGGGGCTGCGGTTGCATCATGACCAAGCTGAGCCGTCTGCTCCGGCGGGCAATGTCCGTTCTTGACAGGCCGTCACGCCGGGCCTCCCCTCTCTGGCAACACCATCATGCAGGTAGACCAATGTCCGAAGACACGCCAAGGCCACCCGGCGCCATCGAAAACCTGATCTCCATACTGGACCTCGAGCCTCTGGAACAAAACCTGTTTCGCGGCCGCAGCCTACAGCAGGGGTGGCAGCGTGTGTTCGGCGGACAGGTGCTGGGACAGGCTCTGGTCGCAGCCGTCCGGACCGTGAGCGAAGAGCGCTTCGCCCATTCGCTGCACGCCTATTTCCTGCTGCCCGGCGATCCCTCTAAGCCCATCGTCTACGAGGTGGAGCGCACGCGCGACGGCGGCAGCTTCACCACCCGCAGGGTCAAGGCCATTCAGCACGGGCGGACCATGTTCGCCATGAGCGTCTCGTTCCACATCGAGGAGCCGGGCTACGACCACCAGAGCCCCATGCCCAAGGTGCCGTTCCCCGAGGATCTGCCGAGCGAGGCCGACCTCAAGGCCAAGATGCTGGCCATCCTGCCGCCGGAGTTGCGCAGCTACTGGGAGAGGGAACGCCCGATCGAGCTGCGCCCGGTCGACGTGTCGCGCTATTTCGCACGCGAGAAGCGCGCGCCCGAGCAGTGCATCTGGATGCGGGCGAGCGGCCGCCTGCCCGACACCCTGTCGCTGCATCAGTGCGTGCTCGCCTATGCGTCCGACTTCTCGCTGCTGGACACGGCCCTGATCGCGCACGGCAAGCTGATGTTCGACAAGGACGTCCAGCTGGCAAGCCTCGACCATGCGCTGTGGCTGCATAGGCCATTCCGGGCCGACGAATGGCTGCTCTATGCCATGGACAGTCCCTCCAGCCACGGAGCACGTGGTTTCTGCCGCGGCAGCGTCTACACCCGGGATGGTACGTTGGTAGCATCCGTCGCGCAGGAGGGACTGATGCGGCAGAGGGATTCTCGGTACGTGCCTAGATAGTAGGCAGAAATTAACTTTTGCCCAACTCTTGGGCTAATGCCGCATACTCTGCCTGACCCGCTTGGAAGAGGGTTTTCCTCCTCCTGTCAGCGCCTTAGCTCGTCATCCCGCGATTGGCACGTCTTTTGACTCTTAACAGAGCCGCTCCACAGTTTGGTGCGGTAGGGGTGCCGCGTTTGCTCGCATGTCGAGCAGGCCGGCCGAGCAACAAGGGGAACCACATGAAGCTCGTAACGGCGGTCATAAAGCCGTTCAAGCTCGAGGAAGTCCGCTCGGCGCTGACCGATCTTGGGCTGCAAGGCATGACCGTGACCGAAGTGAAGGGGTACGGCCGCCAGAAAGGGCATACGGAGATCTACCGCGGCGCTGAATATGCGGTGAGCTTCCTACCCAAAGTGAAACTCGAGGTCGTGGTGCCGTCGGGCACCGTGGACAAGGCCGTTGAGGCCATCGTCCGTACGGCCAGAACCGGACAGATCGGAGACGGCAAGATCTTCGTCTCATCGATCGACCATACGGTCCGCATCCGCACGGGTGAGACCGACGACAGCGCGATCTGAAGCGCTCACCCGCGACTAGTTCAATCCGCCGTAAGCTCTTGGAGGCATATCTCATGACACTTGGAACTTCACGCCGAATTGCCACGACGGCAATCGCGGCGTCACTACTCTGTCTGACTGCAGCGGCTGCGTTCGCGCAGGCGCCGACGCCGCCCACGCCCAATAAGGGCGACACCGCCTGGATGATGACGGCCTCGGTGCTGGTCCTGCTGATGACGATTCCGGGCCTCGCCCTGTTTTACGGCGGCTTGGCGCGCACCAAGAACATGCTGTCGATGCTGATGCAGGTCTTCTACACCGTCTGCGTCGTGTGCATCATCTGGGTGCTGTACGGATACAGCATGGCCTTCTCCGAGGGCGGCGCCTACAACGCCTTCGTCGGCGGCTTCTCCAAGGCCTTCCTGGCCGGCATCACGCCCGACACCAACGCCGAGACATTTTCCGACGGCGTGGTGATCCCCGAGTACGTGTACATCTGCTTCCAGATGACCTTCGCGGCGATCACTCCCGCCCTGATCGTCGGCTCCATGGCCGAGCGCATGAAGTTCTCGGCCATCGTGCTGTTCATCCCGCTGTGGGTCACCCTTGTCTACTTCCCCATCGCGCACATGGTCTGGTACTGGTCCGGTCCGAGCGCCATCGTGACCGCAGCCAAGGCCGTCGCCGAAGCGTCCGGTGACGCCAAAGCTGCCGCTGAAGCCGCACTGGCCACGGCGCAGGCCAATGCCGGTCTAGCCTTCCAGTGGGGCGCGCTCGACTTCGCCGGCGGCACCGTCGTGCACATCAATTCCGGCATCGCCGGCCTGATGGGTGCTCTGATGGTCGGAAAGCGGGTAGGCTTCGGCAAGGAAGCGATGCCTCCGCACTCGCTGACCTTGACGCTGGTTGGCGCCGCTCTCCTGTGGGTCGGCTGGTTCGGCTTCAACGCCGGCTCGGCGCTGGAAGCTAACGGCACCGCCGTGTTGGCCATGATCAACACGTTCGTAGCCACGGCGGCTGCAGCGCTCGCCTGGATGCTCGCCGAGGCGATCTTCAAGGGCAAGCCCAGCCTGCTCGGTGGTGCTTCTGGTGCCGTCGCGGGTCTGGTCGCGGTGACGCCGGCTTCCGGCTTTGCCGGTCCGATGGGTGCCATCGTTCTCGGCATTGCCGCTGGCTTCGTCTGCTGCTTCTTCGTCTCGGCGGTCAAGAATGCGCTGGGCTACGACGATGCGCTGGACGTGTTCGGCGTGCACTGCATCGGCGGCATCCTCGGCGCTCTGGGCACCGGCATCCTGGCCGCTCCGTCGCTGGGCGGCACCGGCGTGTTCGACTACACGACGGGCAAGGTCGCCGACTACGACATGATGGCGCAGATGATCACCCAGGCGAAGACGGTCTGCCTCACCCTGGTGTGGTCGGGCGTCGGCACCATCGTCATCCTGCTGGTCCTGCGAGTGATCGTGGGTCTGCGGCCCAGCGCCGATCAGGAGCGTGAGGGTCTCGACCTCGTCGATCACGGCGAGCGCGCCTACAACTACTGATACGCGGTTTGCGGCGGGGCCCGCGCTCCATCGGAGCCCCGTCGCATAGTCGAGCACGCCATTTTTCCCCGGTACGTGCTCCTGCTACGCCCGGAGTGAAAACTCCGGGCGTTTTTTATGGCCGCGCCGATCCGGCAGCACCTGGACCATCGCGCCTGGCCCCAGCCGCTCCAGAAGCGCCAGAAGATGACGCCGCTCAAGGGCGATGCAGCCCTCGGTTGGCAGATAGCCGGGCCGCGCCACGTGCATGAAGATGGCGCTGCCGCCTCCGCGCAGACGCGGTCGTTGGTTGTGCCCGAGCACCACCAACACATCGTAGAGCTCATCCTCCCGCCACAACCGCTCGGCGCTGGCCGGGTAGGGGTGGCGGACAGGGCGATTGTAGTTGCGATCACCCGGGGCATCGCACCATCCGTCCAATCTGCGCATGGGTTGCACCGACAGCGCTGTGCGAGGCCGGGGCAGACGGTCGGGGCGGAAACGAACCCCAACCATCGGCCAGCGCCCGATCGGGGTGGCGCCATCGCCCTCCCGCTTGTGCACCCGGCTGCCGCTGCGACCAAGTGCGCAGGGAAAGGACAGCGGACCCAGATACAGTCGCCCCCTGCGTGCGGCCGACGACAGTGCGACAACGGTGACGGTCACCCTGTTCTTGTTCTGCGGGTGTCGGCGACTACATTTCATAAACCTCAACCTTCGGCGGGCGTCAGCACACTGTTTCCGTTCCAATTCTGGTGCTAGAGTGCGCTGCGTCGGCAACACCCACAATAAGCGGAGCAAATTGGCATGAGCACAGCGCGAAAGCTGCTCATCGTCGACGATGACGAGGACCTTCGCGACTCGCTGAAGGACCAGCTCGCGCTGCACGACGAGTTCGAAGTCCTGACGGCGGGCACTGCATCGAAGGGCATCGACGTCGTCAAGGCCGAGCACCTCGACCTCGTTCTCCTGGACGTCGGTCTGCCCGACATGGACGGCCGGGAGGCGTGCAAGCTGCTGCGCAAGACGGGCTTCAAGAGTCCGATCGTCATGCTGACCGGCAACGATTCCGACGCGGACATGATTCTGGGCCTCGACTCCGGTGCTAACGACTACATCACGAAACCCTTCAAGTTCGCCGTGCTGCTGGCGCGCATCCGCGCCCAGTTGCGTCAGCACGAGCAGAGCGAGGACGCCGTGTTCGCTATCGGCCCCTATTCGTTCAAGCCAGCATCCAAGCTGCTCGTCGACGAGAAGGGTTCCAAGATCCGGCTGACGGAGAAAGAGACCTCGATCCTGAAATACCTGTACCGCGCCGGCGAGAAAGTCGTGACGCGGGACGTGCTGCTGCAGGAAGTGTGGGGGTACAATTCCGGCATCACCACGCACACGCTGGAGACGCATATCTATCGGCTGCGCCAGAAGATCGAGAAAGATCCGTCGCATGCCGAACTGCTGGTGACGGAGACGGGCGGCTACAAGCTTGTCCCCTAGAGCCACAGCAGGTTTCACGCTTCAGCCGCCACCCTGCCTCCGAGACAGCGCACAACTTGTCCACCTGCGGGCTCAACCGTCTGGACCCGAGCGGCCGAATCGCTGGAGCTTCCACGGGAAAGCCGTGTCCCGCTGGGAGGTTGGTTTATGTCCGTCGACGCGAGTGTTGCGCTACTGCAGCGCATTCCAATCTTCGCCCGCCTCAGCCAATCGCAGATCGCCGAGATCGTCCGGAAGGCGGAGAAGGTCAAATTCCGATCCGGTCAATGCATCACCGAGGCTGGCAACTCGGGCGATGGCGCTTACCTGCTGGTCTCCGGCCACGCCGAGCGTGAGGCAGCGCCGGAGCAACCCCTGCCGCCAGGCTCGCTGATCGGCGAACTTGCAATGTTGATTGAGCACAACTACGGGGCGACTATCGTCACCAACGGCCGCGTGCACTGCCTGAAAATTACCCGCGCCGCCCTGCGCGACCAGATGTTGGCCGACCCATCGCTGGCGGACCTGCTCTCCCAGCACATCAGCGCGCGCCTGCAGAAAGCCGCTAACCGACTGATGCGTATCGATGATCTGCTGGCCAGGAGCGAAGCTTCGGCGGTCCGGCAGGCCAACTTCGTGGGCTCTCGCCCCTCCGCAACCCCGCTGGACCGTATCCTGGGCGTGCAGTAGGAGCCGCCGCCAAAAGAAAAGCGCCCAACCCCGGGGGAGGAGTTGGGCGCAAGAAGCGCGTCATGCGCATGTGCCGGGAGGGAAGCCGGCACTGCAAGCGGCGTCTTCGGCTAGACGGGGGGCACTACCGATGAAGAGTGACGCCGCTCGCTACAAGTTCAAAATAATACTTGTAGGGCCCATTGCAATGGGCGACCGGGGGGTGATCACGATATTGTTACGGATTGTTTCAGTTTTCCCCAGTTTTTATATTTGCCTAGATTCCCTGGGAGCACAGGTGCTGAGTCGCGGTCGGACCTCGATCACTGCTGGCGCAGCTTCTCCAATGCAATCTGCGGAGGCTTGAACAGCCCTGGATCCAGATTGTCGACTTTGGCCAGCTCAGACAGCTCCACCCGCGTATCAAGGCCTTGCGAGTCGGTAGTAATCCACTCCCGAAGCTCCAAGGCGGGTTTTTTGGCCAGGAAGATCTTGATCCGACCGGGCGCATCGGGACTCTTATCCTGCAGGGCTACCGCGATCACGTCGTCGACGTCCTTGACCTCCAGGATCCGGGCATCGCGAAGCAAATCGACATCCTTGCGCAGTAGCACCCTGAACGGTGTTTGATCGAGCCCGACGCGATCGTCGGTTTTGATGTCGGCGTCCTGGATGACCAGATAGTCGCCGTCAGAGAGGATCAAGAGGCGGCTGGGGGGCGCGTAGTCGAAGCGGAACTTGCCCGGGCGCTGCACATAGAATTTCCCACGCGTCCGCTTGTTGTCGGGGCTGGTCTGCACAAAAGTGCCCTTCAGATCAGGCATCTGATTGAAATAAGTGTTCACCTTCTGCAGAAGCTCAATCTGCTTCTTGTCGAGTTGCAGCTCGTCAGCACCGGCAACCGGTTCCTTGTTAACCGTCTGGGTCCATGTGCCGGCGCCAACCGGGTTGGCCGGCAAGCCTTTCTTGGCATCCTGAGCCGACACCGATGCCGAAGCCATTGCCAGCGCCGCGAAAAATGCGATTTGCGCCGCCCTGCGTGCGTTCATATGCATCCCCCAAACCACGCCTTCAGGGCGCTGGTTGTCACCGCTACGCCTCGTTTGTCTCAACATTGAGACGAGATTGTGGGCGATACTACCCGGGACGAACCTGTGGACAAGCGTAGGCGCGCCACTTTCCCCGCCAAATGCGCCGCTCAGCGTGTGCGCCGCGCGGCCGCTGCAGGATCCACCGCCTCGCTGGCCAGGATCTCGCGTCTGCCCTGATTGGTAGGCGGGCTGAGAACGCCCTCCCGCTCCATACGCTCGACCAGGTCGGCAGCGCGGTTGTAGCCGACACCCAGACGGCGTTGCAGGTAGCTCGTGGAGGCTTTCTGGTCGCCCCGCACGATGGCCACGGCGCGATCGTAGAGATCGCCGGCGCCCGGTCGGGCCGGGGTTGCAGGGTCCTCCTGCCGGTCGGTGGTGTCGGTTATGCCCTCGACATAGCGCGGCTCGCCCTGCTCGCGCAGGTAGGCGGTAATGCTTTCCACCTCTTCATCGGAAACGAACGCGGCGTGCACGCGCAGCGTACGTCCGGTACCGGCCGAGAAAAGCATGTCGCCCTGACCCAGCAGCTGTTCGGCGCCCTGCTCGTTGAGGATGGTGCGGCTGTCGACCTTGGAGGCGACCTTGAAGCTGATGCGGGTCGGGAAGTTGGCCTTGATGGTGCCGGTGATCACATCCACGGAGGGCCGTTGCGTCGCCATGATCAGGTGGATGCCGGCTGCGCGCGCCATTTGCGCAAGGCGCTGCACCGCGGCCTCGATCTCCTTGCCGGCAACGCTCATGAGATCGGCGAACTCGTCGACCACCACGACGATGTAGGGCATCGGCTCGAGCCCGCCTGGGTGACGGCCGCTGCGAACACGATTGTTGAACACGTCGATGTTGCGCACCGAGATGCTGGCCATGCGCCGGTAGCGATTCTCCATCTCGCCGACCACCCAATTCAGGGCGGCGACAGCCTTGCGCGCGTCGGTGACGACCGGCGCCAGCAGATGCGGGATGCCGTTGTAGACCGACAGCTCCAGCATCTTCGGATCGATCATCAGGAAGCGGCACTGCTCGGGCGACAGCCGATGCAGCAGCGACAGGATCATCGAGTTGATGCCGACCGACTTGCCTGAGCCGGTGGTGCCAGCCACCAGCAGATGCGGCATGCGCACCAGATCGGCGAACACCGGCGTACCGTTGATGCTCTTGCCGAGCACCAGCGGCAGGGTGGCATCGCCCGATCGAAAGGCCTCCGATTCGAACAGCTCGCGCAGAAACACGGTCTCGCGATGCGCATTGGGCAGCTCGATGCCGATGGCGTTGCGCCCCGGCACGACGGCGACACGTGCGGACTCCGAACTCATCGAGCGAGCGATGTCGTCGGCGAGCGCAATCACCCGCGAGGACTTGATGCCGCGCGCCGGCTCGAACTCGAACAGCGTGACCACCGGGCCGGGATGGATGTCTTTCACCTCGCCCCTGATGCCGAAATCGGCCAAGCACAACCGCCAGCGCATCGGCCTGCTCGCGTAGTGCAGACTGGCTGAGATCGGAGCCGGCCCTGACCACGGGTGGACGCTTCAGAATGCTGTGCGGCGGCCGCTTGTAGGCCGGCTGTGCGCCAGCGGGCGCGGCCAGTCGCGGCTCGTCGGGCAACTCAACCGACGATGCGGATTCGCTGCTCTGCGGCGCGAACCGCTCGGCGATCTTGCGGCTTTCGAAGTCCGTGTTGCGGTCGAAGGACGCGTCGCGCATCGCCTGCTCCGGCTCGAGCGTCACGGTCGAAGGCACCGTCCTTTGCGGCTCAAGGGTCAGGGTAGGCTCGATGTGGAACCTCTGCGATCGATATGAAGCGGCCGCGGCCAGCAACGGTTCGCGTCGCGCAGCGGCGAACTCGACCAGCACCCGCCAAGCGGCAGCAAGTGCCTGCGAACCCGCACGCTGGGCGCGTTGCCCCATCTGCTCCAGGTCGCGTTGCGACAGTCCGAGGCTGCCCGCCATTATCAGCAGTCCACCCGCGAAATAGATGAGGCCGGCGGCAGCCCAGGCCCAATCCGGACTGAAGGGCAGAAGCAGGCTCGCCAGCAGCTCGATGCCGAAATCGCCGAGGATGCCGCCGTAGTTGTGATGCAGCGGCCAGTTGACCGTGGGCGGCAGCGAGGCGAATGCGCCTGCGATAAAAATGACGGAGATCGGCGCTGCGACCAGCTTGGTGCGCAGGCCTTCCACATTCTGCTCGGAGACCAGCTGCAGTCCCCAGAAAAGGGGAGGAAGAAACACAAAGACGCTGGCCAAGCCCACCATCTGCATCAGCAGGTCGGCCAGAATGGCGCCGAGCGGGCCGAGCAGGTTGTGGGTGGGGCCGCTGGTGGCATGCGTGAGGCTCGGATCGGCGGCCGACCAGGTCAGCAGGCTCAGGGCACCGGCGGCACAGCCACCGAGCACGAGCACGCCCGACACTTTATAAAGCCACCCCTTTAGCCAACCCGAGAGGGAGGCCGAAAGCGAGGGGGCTACACCCCGATACGCCATGGGCACAAACGCGGTTAAGTGGACAACTGGACAACACGCTCCAGCGCTTCCCTGACGGTCGACCGCATCTTGCACAAGCGCGACGCGAACATAGCGATCGCCAGGATTGATGCCCGCTCGATCGCTCTGGGCCAGGTAGGCGCCAGGGATGACCTTGACACCTGCCTTTTGCCAAATGGTTAACGCCGCCTGCTCGCCGTTGCCGAGGTGGCTCATGTCGAGCCATAGGAAAAAGCCGCCACCCGGCCGCTGGTAGCTGAAGCGTCCGGCCAGCAGCTCGTCACACACGTCGAATTTGGCGCGATAGGCCTTGCGGATGGCGTCCACGTGCGCCTCGTCGGACCAGACCGCTGCCGAAGCATGCTGCACGACGCCCGGCATTTGTGGCGCGGTCTGATTGCGGATTTCGGTCAGCGTATCGAGGAGATCGCCGTCGCCGGCGACGAAGCCCGAGCGAAGGCCGGGCAGGTTGGACCGCTTGGACAGCGAGTTGAAGACGAGCAGGTTCTTGAAACGCTCGGGCGTGGCAGCGGCAACCTGGAGGCCGCCGGTCGGCGGCGCGTTGGTGTAGATCTCCGAATAGCACTCGTCGAAGAACAGGATGAAGTCGTAACGGCGCGCCAATGCGAGCGCGCGGCGGATGTAGTCGGGCGTGGCGACGGCACCCTGCGGGTTGGAGGGCGAGCACAGGTAGAACCCGGCCGTGCGCCGCAGAATGTCGGGCTGCTGCTCCAACTCATCGAGATCGGGCAGGTGGCCGGTATTCGCCGTGGCGTTGAGGAAATAAGGTTCGCAGCCGGTGCCGTATGCTCCACCAACATAGGCTTGGTAATACGGGTTGGTGACCAGCATCACCGGCTGGCCATCGAAACTCTTGCGGCCGACTGCCGGCAGCGCCGCGAAGTACAAGCCCTCGCGAGAGCCGTTGATGGGCAGAATCTCGCGCGCCGCATCGATGGCGCCGGCAAGGCCGTAGCGCCGGCCGATCCAAGCAGCGATGGCCTCGCGCAATTCGTCGGAGCCGCGGATCTTCGGATAGCTCGACAGCTCGGTTCGTGCCTCGGCCAGCTTCTCGGCGACGAACGCCGGCATCGCCTCGCGCGGATCGCCGACGGTGAGCTCGATCGGCCGCGCATGGCCAGGCGCGACGTTCTCGAACAGGCGTCGCGCCCTGGTGAAGGGCGAAATGATCCTGCCCTGGGTGAGGGCTTGAAGGCCGGAGGTAGCGAGCATGGGCAATCCTTAGTTCCCCGAGCGTGCGGGGCGCGAGGCCGTATCGTCGCTCAGATCATATACGACCCATGCGCACGTCTTCTTCCGGGTTGGCGCCGATCTTGTGCACGGTCAGGTCGGCACCGCGGCGCTCTTCCTCGGCACTGAGGCGCAGCCCCATCACGGTATCGACGGCCCCATAGATGACAAAGCCTGCCAGCGCGCCATAGGCCGCGCCCATCAGACTGCCCACCAGCTGCGAGGTGAACGTGACGCCGCCCATGCCGCCGAGCGCCGTCAGCCCGAAGATGCCGCAGGCGATGCCGCCCCATAGGCCGCACAGGCCGTGCAGGGGCCACACGCCGAGCACGTCGTCGATCTTCCATTCGTTGCTGGCGAGCTGGAACACATAGACGAAGATGACGCCTGCCACACCGCCAACGACCAGCGCGCCGATCGGATGCATGACGTCCGAACCGGCACAGACGGCCACCAGATCCGGCCAGCGCGCCGTTGTGAATAAAGCCCGGATCGCCGTCGCCAGCGATCAGCGCGGCGATGATGCCGCCGCACATGGCCATCAGCGAGTTCATGGCGACGAGCCCGCTGACGGCCTTCAGCGACTGCGCGCTCATCACGTTGAAGCCGAACCAGCCGATGCACAGCAGCCAGGAGCCCATGGCCAGCCAGGGGATCGACGACGGCGGGAATGCCGATCACACGGCCCGGCTCATAGCGTCCGAGACGCGGGCCGAGCTGACGAACGGCGGAGAAGCCGATCCAGCCGCCGACCGCGTGCACGACGATCGATCCGGCGAAATCGTGAAACTCGGCGCCGAACCTGGCTTTGAAGAAGCTCTTCCTGCAGGCCGAAGTTCTTGTTCCAGACGATGCCTTCGAAGAAGGGATAGAAGAGGCCGACGATCAGGGCCGTCGCGACGCACTGCGGAAGGAACTTGGCGCGCTCGGCGATGCCCCCCGAGACGATCGCTGGAACGGCCGCGGCGAACGTGCACAGGAAGAAGAAGCGCACCAGGGTAAGCCCATGCGCGTCGTAGCCCTGCTGCGCCGCCGCTGATCGCCGGGGCGCTGAGGAAGAAGGTCACTCCGTAGGCGATCGTGAAGCCGACGAGGAAATAGGCGACCGTGGAGATGGCGAAGTCGACCAGGATCTTGCACAGCGCGTTGACCTGGTTCTTGTGGCGGACGGTGCCGGCTTCCAGAAAGGCGAAGCCGCCGTGCATGGCAAACACCAGGACGGCGCCCACCAGCAGAAACAGCACATCCGCACCGACTGCATCCCGGCCAAGCTTGCTCTGGACGTCCCCATCCTTCCCCCTGCCAGCGGTTGCCCATTCTTTGGGCACACGCGCTCTATAGGCAGAATGATCATTTCCCTGTCAAGGAGCTTCTGCAGCTCGCGCGCGCATGCCGTTACGCCGGGGATGCGCTGACCGGGTGTCGCAAGTCGCTGAGCTCGACGGCTAGCAAGTGCGGCAGGCCTGGGAGTGCGGCGAGGCCGTGCGTCAGCGTACGCGGCGCGGGTTCATGTACAGGTCGGTTTCCTGCTTCTCGAGCTTGGGCGTGTATCTGCCAGCCGCGACTTCGCGCGCCAAGGTGCGCATGTGGCGGCGCGCATCGGCGTTGAAGATCAGCATGCCGCAGAACAACTTGAGCACCATCATCAGCCGCGGGTCTGCATACTCGGCCTTGACGCGTCCCTTCCAGTGACCGCCGATCGACAAGACCCTGCCGTCGAGCGTGCCGATCGCCTGATTGTGGTGGTTGTAGAGCGTGTAGTCGCCGCCCAGATCGATGAAATCGCGGCGCAGGCGGAAGAACTGCGGCTTGCCGTCCTCCAGCAGGAAGAACGAGAAGTTCTCGGGCAGCAGCGGCCATTTGTGCGCCGAGCGCTCGAGATAGACCATGTTCTCGTGATCGGAGACGTTGATGGAGAAGCACGTCACCGGCAGGCCGTGCGCACCCAGCGTGAGCTGCAGGCTGCGGCCGATCATGAGGTCCATGGTGGCGCGCCAGTTCAGCGTCTCATTGAACAGCTTGAACACCAGCCGCTTGTCCATGCCGGTGTTCTTCTTCCAGAGGTCCTCGCGGTAGCCGAGCAGCCCGGTGCGCTCGCCGTGCTCGATCACCTCGGCGAAGATATCCATGTCGGTGGTGAACTGGCGCGACTTGGCGCGGTTGCGGCTGTGCTTGTAGATGCCGAATTCAATCGAGTTGAAGTTCGTGATCCAGACGTCGATGACGAACTCGGTGAACTCGGCCTTGCTGCGCAGGGAGCGCTTTGCGGCCTTTGTGGGTTCCGTCGTGCTGGCGGACTTGGCCGTGCGCTGCAGCACCTCGGCGCGAGCCTCGCTGGCCGCCTCGGCGGCGGCCGCATTCGCTTCCAGTTCCGCCGTCCTGCTTCCGTCTGCCATGCTGCGGCCTCCTGCAGAAGCGCCCGCACGCAGCACAACGGCGCGAATCAGTGTGTGGACGTTAGCATCGCTGCCCGATCAGGAAATGCGCAGCTGCACGCATGTGCAAAAAAGCTGTGAGCGCCGTGGCTTGGCGGGCTGCGCCGCGATCACGCACGGTGACCGAAGATCTGCGAGCCGACGCGCACGTGGCTGGCGCCGAAAGCGACCGCCGTCTCGAAATCGGCGCTCATGCCCATGCTGAGCTCCGCTGAGGCCGACGTCGTTTGCAAGCTTGGCCAGGAAGGCGAAGTGGATCGCTGCCTCCTCGTCGACCGGCGGGATACACATCAGGCCGGCGATGTCGAGCTTCAGCTCCTCGCGGCACAGGCGCACGAACGCAGCTGCTTCGCGCGGCATGATGCCAGCCTTCTGCGGCTCTTCGCCGGTGTTGACCTGCACGAACAGCTGCAGCCGCTTGCCCTGCCTCGCCATCTCGGCAGCGATGGCTTCGGCGATCTTCGGCCGGTCGATGGTGTGGATCGCGTCGAACAGCTGCACGGCTTCTTTGCTCTTGTTGGACTGCAGGGGACCGATCAGATGCAGCTCGATGCCGGGATAGCGCTCGCGCAGCCCCGGCCATTTGGCCTTGGCCTCCTGCACCCGGTTCTCGCCGAACATGCGGTGGCCAGCAGTGAGGACGGGAAGGATGTCCTCCGGGCCAAACGTCTTGGTGACGGCGATCAGGTGGACGGAGGCCGGATCACGCTTGGCTTCGCGCGCAGCCGCATCGATGCGGGCGTGGACGGCGGCGAGGTTGGCGGTGGAAGGGTCAGAGGTCATTTGTTCTCAATGGCTTGCGCCGGCCCGACGCGCTGCATCTGCATTTGTGTACGGCATACCCAGATGGAACTCGATATGGGTAGTAAAGGTCTGTTCGTTCCCATGTCCTAGGAACGTGGGTAGAATATGTTGATTATTACCCATAATTGCTCGACACGGGTCGACCTTACCCATATCCTAGTCTCATGAGTAAAAACTCCAGAATCCTACCCATATCGCCGCCCATGCCCTTCGATCCTGGCCAACCTTACAACGCCCTTCCCGCCCTGCCCCCGGCGGGCGAGATCGAGACGCGGGCGGTCCTGAAGAAAAGTGGCCGCGCAGCAAGCGAGCTTGCTGCTCTCCAGCAGGCTGCGGAACTCATCCCCAATCAGGAAGTCCTGATCAACAGCATTCCCCTGCGCGAGGCCAAGGACAGTTCGGCGATAGAAAACATCGTCACCACCAATGATAGGCTATTCCGCTTCGCCAACGTCGACGCGGAAGCCGCCGACCCTGCAACCAAGGAGACCCTCCGGTATCGCACCGCTTTGCTGGAAGGCTACCAGGACATCCGTACCCGTCCGCTGACGACTCGAACAGCAACCACCATCTGTCGAGCCATCAAGGGCATCGACCTCGATATCCGACGCACCCCGGGAACGACGCTACGCAGCAACCTGACCGGCAATGTCATCTACTCCCCGCCCGAGGGCGAGGCGTTGCTGCGGGACAAGATGTCCAACTGGGAGAACTTCCTCCACCAGCATCATGACATCGAGCCGGTCGTGCGGATGGCCATAGGCCACTACCAGTTCGAGGCAATCCATCCTTTTCCCGATGGAAACGGCCGTACAGGGCGCATCATCAATATCCTGTTCCTAATCGAGCAGGGCTTGCTCGACCAGCCGATATTGTACCTCAGCCGCTACATCAACCAGCATCGGGAAGACTACTATCGATTGCTGCTCGAGGTGACGACCAAGGGTGCCTGGGAGCCGTGGATTCTCTATATGCTGGAAGCCGTTGAGAACACGGCGATGTGGACGCGAGCGAAAATCAAAGCAATCAAACTGCTGATGGAAGAAAGCGTCCGACATGTCGCCGCCACCAGACCGAAGATCTACAGCCGCGAGTTGATCGAAGTAATATTCGTTCAACCCTACTGCAGAATGAACGATCTCGTGCAGCGCGGTATCGGAACGCGCAAAACTGCTGCGAAGTACCTCGGCGACCTTGTGTCCGCTGGAGTGCTGCAAGAGCGCAAGGAAGGCCGAGAGAAGCTCTATATCAACACCAGGTTCCTGGACCTGCTCATGACGGACAACAACCAAGTCGTCCCCTACGAGGCCCGAGCCGTGCAGGAATGAGCGGCTTAGCTGCCAATATGTCGGCAAAAACGCGGTTCGGACGACTTGTGAGAGCGAACATGTCGTCCTCGGCGACACCAAACTCGCCCTGAGCTTGACCCGCGCAGGAGTTTCGGGCTCATTACGGCGCCCCAATTCCAGAGATTGATGAACGATGGCAAGCGAACGCTACAACGCGCCCGTGCGCGAAAAGCACTGGCAACAGGTGTGGAACGACAAAGGCACGTTCCGCACCAACGACAAGAGCAAGAAGCCCAAGCGCTATCAGCTCGAGATGTTCCCCTATCCGTCCGGGCGCATCCACATGGGGCATGTGCGCTGTTACACGCTGGGCGACGTCATGGCCCGCTACATGCGCGCCAAGGGGTTCAATGTGCTGCACCCGATGGGGTGGGACGCGTTCGGCCTGCCGGCCGAGAACGCCGCCATGGAGCGCAAGGTCCACCCGCGCAAATGGACCTACGAGAACATCGACACCATGCGCGGCCAGCTCAAGGCCATGGGCCTGTCGATCGATTGGGAGCGCGAGTTCGCCACCTGCAATCCCGACTACTACAAGCACCAGCAGCGGCTGTTCCTGGACTTCCTGAAGAAGAAGATCAATGGCCAACCACTGGCGTACCGCAAGACCGCCAAGGTCAACTGGGACCCGGTCGAGAATACCGTGCTGGCCAACGAGCAGGTGATCGACGGACGCGGCTGGCGCTCGGGCGCCGTGGTCGAGCAGCGCGACCTGACGCAGTGGTTCTTCAGGATCACGGCGTTCGCCGAGGAGCTGCTGCAGGAGCTGGATCGCCTGCAGGCCACGTGGCCGGACTTCGTGTGCACACAGCAGCGCAACTGGATCGGCAAGTCGACGGGCGCGAACATGCAGTTCGCGCTGGAAGGCGGCAAACTGCCGAAGAAGCTCGCCACGCTCGAGGTGTTCACGACGCGCCACGACACCATCTTCGGCGCCTCCTTCATGGCGATCTCGCCGGAGCATCCGCTGGCCGCGAACCTGGCGCAGAAGAACGAGGAGCTGGCCGCCTTCATCGAGGAGTGCCGCAAGATCGGCACCACCGAGGAGGCGCTGGCCAAGGCCGAGAAGAAGGGCTTCGACACCGGCATCGTCGCCGTGCACCCTTTCAAGCCGGATGTGAAGCTGCCGGTGTACGTCGCCAACTTCATCGTCATGGGCTACGGCACCGGCGCCATCTTCGGCTGCCCCGCGCACGACCAGCGCGATCTGGACTTCGCCCGCAAGTACGGCCGTCCGGTGGTGCCGGTGGTGCTGCCGCCGGGGGCTGACGCCAGCACCTTCAGCATCGCCGACGAGGCCTACGTCGGCGAAGGCACCATGATCAATTCCGACTTCCTGGACGGGCTTACCATCGAGGCCGCCAAGGACAAGATCGCCGGCCTGCTGGAAGAGCGCGGCATCGGCGAAAGCAAGGTCAACTACCGCATGCGCGACTGGCTGCTGTCGCGCCAGCGCTACTGGGGCTGCCCGATCCCGGTGATCCACTGCGAGAAGGACGGCATCGTGCCGGTGCCGGTGGAGGAGCTGCCGGTGCAGCTGCCGGAGGACGTCACCTTCGACAGGCCGGGCAACCCGCTGGATCACCATCCGACCTGGAAGTACGTCAAGTGCCCCAAGTGCGGCGAGCCAGCGGTGCGGGAGACCGACACCATGGACACCTTCGTCGACAGCTCCTGGTATCAGTTTCGCTACACGGCCCCGCACGCCAAGACCCCGACCGACAAGAAGGCCCTGCAATATTGGGCCCCCGTCGACCAGTACATCGGCGGCAAGGAGCACGCGGTGCTGCACCTGCTGTACGCGCGCTTCTTCACGCGCGGCATGAAGGCAACCAAGCACGTCAATTTCGACGAGCCGTTCACCTCCATGTTCACGCAGGGCATCGTCGTGCACGAGACCTACCGCAGCGAGAACGGCGACTGGCTGACGCCCGCGGAGGTGCGGTTCGAGGGCGACGGCCCCGCCCGCAAGGCAACCTCCATCGCCACCGGCCGCCCGGTCGAGATCGGCGCCATCGAGAAAATGTCGAAGTCGCGCAAGAACGTGGTCGACCCCGACGACATCATCGCCCACTACGGAGCCGATACGGCGCGCCTGTTCATCGTGTCGGACAGCCCGCCCGACCGCGACATCATCTGGACGGACGGTGGAGTGGCCGGAGCCGCCCGCCAGGTGCAGCGCATCTCCCGGCTGATCGATCAGGTCGCAGAGCGCAAGCACACCCGCAACGGCAAGGCGCTTGCCTTTGGGCCGGAGGCGTTGGCTCTTCGGCGTACCGCCCACAAGACGTTGAACAGCGTTAGCCAGAACATCGAGGGCCTGCGCTACAACGTGGCGGTGGCGCAAATCTACGAGCTCACCCATGCCCTGTCGGCGGCGCTGGAGACAACCGGTGAAGGCCTGGATTGGGCGGTGCGGGAGGCGGCCGAGCTGCTGGTGCAGATGATCGGCCCAATGCTGCCGCATTTGGCCGAGGATTGCTGGGCGCGGCTCGGATACAACACCCTGCTCGCAGATCAGCCCTGGCCGGAAGCGGAGCCGGCATTGCTCGTTGACGATCGGATTACCATTGCCGTACAGGTAAATGGCAAGCGAAGGGATGAGCTCACGATCGCGCGTACCGCGTCCAAAGAAGAGATCGAGGCGGCAGCTCTCAAACTCGAGACTGTAGCGCGAGCCTTGGATGGACGATCGGCAACGAGGGTGATCGTGGTGCCGCAAAGGATCGTGAATGTCGTCGGCTGAGACTGGCAAGGCTCGTATGAGCCGCCGGAGTTTAGTGCGAGGACTTTCTCTGCTGCTGGCCGCGGCCCCGGCGCTGTCGGCTTGCGGTTCCGAAGGCTTTCGGCCGCTCTACGGCACATCGGCATCTGGCGTGGGCCTTGAGCAGCGCTTGGCTCGGGTCGATTTCGCGCCCATCCCCGGTCGCGTCGGGCAGCGCGTCCGCAACGAGCTGGTGTTCCAGAGCACGGGCGGCGGCAATGCCGACAAGCCGGTGCATCGCCTCGAGGTGGTGCTCAAGGAATCGCTCGTCTCCACTCTGGTCAAGACCGACGGCGACTCACTTAGCCAGATCTATGCCCTCGAGGCGTCGTTCCGGCTGATCAACATCAGCGACAAGCAGGTCGTGTTCCAGGGCACCAGCAACGCTCGCGGCGGCTTCGAGCGCTTCCAGTCGGTGTACTCGAATGTGCGGGCCCGCGAGGACGCCGAGAACCGCGTGGCAAAGACCGTCGCCGAGGATATCAAGATACGCGTGGCGACATACTTGTCCCGCGACGCTTGAGACCTGCCCACTTCCGTCATGCCAGCCAATTCCGGGTCTGACGCGTCCGCGCATCGATCGGGCTGAAGACGTGCTCCGCACGATTTCCGGATGACATGTCATGGTCGCCGTCAAGACTCACCAGGCCGACGCCTTCCTGAAGGGCTTCGAGAAGTCCTCCGCCACGGCCCCATCGGCGGTGCTGCTGTATGGCACCGACGCGGGCCTGGTGGCCGAACGGGCGGCAGGGCTGGCTAAACGCCTCGCCGAGCGCGAGAACCCCCCCGGCGAGATCCTGCGCATCGACGACACCAGCCTGGAGGATGATCCGGGCCGCATCACCGTTGAGCTGCAGACCGCGCCCATGTTCGGCGGTCGCAAGATCGTGCGCGCGGCAGCGGGCCGGCGCATCACCGCCGCGGCGCTGAAACCTCTGGTCGAGAGCGGCACGCTGCAAGGTTTCCTGATCGTCGAGGCCGGCAATTTGCGCCCCGACGACGCCCTGCGCGGCCTGTTCGAGAAAGCGCCGCACGCGGCCGCCGTCGCCTGCTTCCCAGACGAGGCGCGCGACCTCGAAGGCATGATCCGCGAGGTGCTGGCCGCGGCGAAGCTGCAGATCACGCCGGAAGCGAGGGCGATGCTGATAGCTCGGCTCGGCGCCGACCGCGGCCTGTCGCGCGCCGAGGTCGAGAAGCTCGCGCTCTATGCCCTGCGCAAGGGCACGATCGAGGAAGGCGACGTGCGAGACCGCCGTCGGCGACGCGGCCGAGCTGGCGCTCGACCGGATCGTGATGGCCGCCGCGTCGGGCCGCGCTGCGGCAGCGGTCAACGAATGCGACCGCAGCATCGCGGGCGGCGAGGATGCGCAGACCGTGATCCTGGCCCTGCAGCGGCACTTCCTGCGGCTGCACCGCGCGCGCAGCGCCCTCGACGCCGGACGGACCATGGACGACGCGTTGCGCCAGCTGAAGCCCGCCCCGCATTTCAAGCAGAAGGACGCCTTCGAGCGGCAATGCCGCGACTGGACCCTGCCCAAGCTCAACGACGGCACTGGCCGCGATCGCCGAAGCCGCCAAGCGCGCGCGCCTGACCGCTGCGCTCGACAGCGTGCTGGCCGAGCACTTGCTCCTGGACTTGGGAGCATTGGCACAGGCTCGCCCCGCTCAGTCGACCGCGGATCGCTCGGGTTGACCAAGGCCTGTGCGCCGGGCCAAGTAGTCACGCCATCGGGCCAGGGAGCGAGCCATGCAAGAGCATGACGTCGTCGGTATCGGCAATGCCATTGTCGATATCATCGGCCGCTGCGACGACGCGTTCCTGGCACAGCATGGCCGCAGCAAGGGCGCCATGCAGCTGGTCGAAGCCGACACGGTTGCCAAGCTCTACGAGGCGATGGGGCCGGGCGTGGAGATCTCGGGCGGATCGGTCGCCAACACCATGACAGGCATTGCCTCGTTCGGTGGCAAGGCGGGCTTCATCGGCAAGGTCGCGCAGGATCAATTCGGCACGGTGTTCGCGCACGACATCCGCTCCGCCGGCGTCACCTTCACCACGCCCGCAGCCGCAGCCGGCAGCGACCCGACCGCCTGCTCGCTCATCCTGGTGACGCCGGACGGCCAGCGCACCATGAACACCTTCCTGGGCGTGAGCCCGCAATTGGGCGGCGGCGAGATCGATGCTGAGCTGATCGGCTCGGCGCGCATCGTCTATCTCGAAGGCTATCTGTTCGACCGGCCGGAAGCGAAGGCCGCGTTCCGCCAGGCTGCCGCGATCGCGAGCAAGGCCGGCAGGCAGGTGGCGCTCAGCCTGTCCGATGCCTTCTGCGTCGACCGGCACCGCGCCGAGTTCATCGGCCTGATCCGCGACTCCGTCGACATCCTGTTCGCCAACGAGGCGGAGATCACCTCGCTCTATCAGAGCGACGTCGTTCGAGGAGGCGGCACGGCGCGCGCCAAAGCGACACCAAGCTCGCGGCCATCACCCGCTCCGAGAAGGGCAGCGTCATCCTGGGCGAAGGCAGGCGCATCGCGATCGACGCGGCGCCGGTTGCCAAGGTGGTCGACACCACCGGCGCCGGCGATCTCTACGCGGCGGGCTTCCTGCTGGGGGTGGCGCGCGGGCTCGATCTGGAGATTGCCGGACGGCTCGGCAGCCTGGCGGCGGCCGAGATCATCAGCCACCTCGGCGCCCGGCCGCAGGTGTCTCTGCACAAGCTGGCGCAGGAGCAGGGGCTGCTGAAGTAGCGCTACCTCGGTTGCTAGGCGTTGCTGACTTAGATTGAAGCACACTCTCAGCCCTGAGCCTGTCGAAGGGCGAATGAGCGCGGCAAAGCCGTGCTTCGACAAGCTCAGCACTGGGGTACCCACTAGATCCGGCGCAGCGCCACGCTTTCGACGCGGTGGTCGCGGCCCTTGCGCAGGATCAGGCGCGCGCGCTGGCGCGTCGGCAGGATGTTCTCGTCGAGGTTCTTCTTGTTGATGGTGCGCCAGATCTCCAGCGCCGTCGTGCGCGCGGCGTCGGGCGTGAGGTGCGTGTAGCGATGGAAGTAGGCGGCAGGATCGCGGAAGGCCGTCTGACGCAGGCGCATGAAGCGCGTCACGTACCAGTTCTCGATGACGTCGGCGTCGGCGTCGATGTAGATCGAGAAATTGAAGAAGTCCGACACGAACGGAATGGCCTCGCCGTCCTTGGGCATGCGCGCCGGCTGCAGCACGTTGAGGCCCTCGACGATCAGGATATCCGGGCGATCGACGACGGTGCTCTGGCCTGGGACGATGTCGTATTGGAAGTGCGAATAGACCGGCGCCTCGACGTTGGCCTTGCCCGACTTCACCTCGTGCAGGAAGTTGAGCAGACGGGCGGTGTCGAAGCTCTCGGGGAAACCCTTGCGGTGCATGATGCCCCGCCGCTCCAGCTCCTCGTTGGGATGCAGGAAGCCGTCGGTGGTGATGAGATCGACGCTCGGGTGATCGGGCCAGCGCGCCAGCAGGGCGCGCAGCGCGCGGGCTGCGGTGCTCTTGCCGGCGGCCACTGAGCCGGCGATGCCCAGAATGTAAGGCACGCGCCCGTCCTTGCGGCCGAGGAACCGGTTGGTGACGGCGTGCAGCTCCTGGGCGGCCGCGACATGCAGGTTGAGCAGGCGCGACAGCGGCAGGTAGATCTGCTCCACCTCCAGCATCGACAGCTCCTCGATCACGCCCGACAGCTGCTCAAGATCGCGCGGCACCAGGGTCATCGGAGTGTCGGCGCGCAGCTTGGCCCATTCCTCGCGTTTGAACTCGCGATAGGGCGAGAACTGGATGTTGGAACGACTCGCCATGGTCGACGACGCGGGTGTCAGCAGCTGATCGAGCGGGTTCACGGTGCTTTGCCCTGCCGTGCTGCCTTCTCGGCAAGGCCGGACGTGCCGATGCGGCCCTCAAGCTCGGCCAGCACGTCGCCGAGCGGTACGCGCCGCACCTCGAGCAGCACAAGCAGGTGATAGAGGAGATCGGCGGCTTCCCGTTTCAGGGCGGTGGCGTCGTTGCCGAGCGCGGCGATCACCGTCTCGACCGCTTCCTCGCCGAGCTTCTTGGCGCACTTCTCCGCACCACCATCGAGCAGCTCCTTGGTGTAGGACTTGCCCGCGACCTCCTGGCGCCGCGCAGTGATGATGGCCGCAAGCCGCGGCAGCACAGTGTCGGTCATGGCACCACGGGGTCCTGGTCGGCCGGGTGAGGGCGGCGCCCCACACCCCCACTCCAACAACCGCCGCCGTCGCCCGTCAAGCGGTCCGGCCAAATACTTTCGCCGGTGTCCTATGCACCTGGATCAGCCGTCCCGCCGCGGGGGCCGGCGCAGCTGGACGTAGAGGGCACCTTCACCGCCGTGGCGAATGCCAGCCGTGGTATGGCCGACCACGACGGCGCGCAGCTCGGGTGCATCGAGCCAGCCGGGCACGCTGCGTCGGAGCACGCCGCGACGCGGCTCACCCGACGCTTCCGGCATGTAGTCCCCTCGCTGCGCCTCGCCACCCTTGCCGGTGATGACCAGCACGGTCTTGAGCCCGCGGGCATGCGCGTCGAACAGAAAGGCACGCAGCCGCGCCAGGGCATCGGCCTGGCGCAGGCCGTGCAGGTCGATGCGGGCTTCGATCTCGACCTTGCCGGAGGCGATACGGCGGATCTGGCGGCGGTCGAAGTCGGCAAGTGGAGGAGAGGGTTGACGGACGCGGCGGATCGGGCGGCGGCCGGGGCGTGACCTTGGGTGGGCTTTTCTTGGTGGCGGGCTCGGACGGGGCAGACCTGGAGGGGGTGGCCGGCGCCGCCTCCGTCACGCGCGGCTTGGCTTTGACGGGCGACAGCGCCCGCGTCGCGTGGTCCCAAAGTGCGGCTTCGTCCGGCGTAACGGCGCGTTTGCGATCGCCCGACTTGCCCGATCGGCTCATGGCCGACTCATGGATTGGCTTGCGCCGCCTGGGCCTTGGCCAGCGTCTCATTGGGCAACAGCACGATGAACTTGGCAGCGTGCTTGGTCACGCCCGCCAGCTTGCCGGCCTCATTACCCGAGCCGAAGTAGATATCGCCGCGTTCGGGGCCCTTGATGGCGGAGCCGACGTCCTGAGCGATCATCAGGCGGTTGAAGGCACCGGATTTCACGACGTGGCCCATCTTTGCAGCCGTGACGTAGATCGGCGTGCCGAGTGCGTGATGGCTGGGATCCACGGCCAGGCTGCGGCCGGGGGTGAGCGGCGCGTTCATGGCGCCGAGAGGCCCGCGCGCGTCATTGGCAAGCTCACGGAAAAACACGTAGGACGCGTTCTGCCACATGACCATCTTGCCGCGCTCTGGGTCGGCGCGCAGCCAGTTGGCCAGCGCCCCCATGGACACCTTGTCGGCCGCCAACAAGCCCTTTTCGATAAGGAAGCGTCCGATGGACGAATAAGGATGCCCGTTCTTGCCGTCGTAGTGGACGCGAATGATGCTGCCGTCCGTCAGTTTCACGCGACCCGAGCCCTGGATCTGCATGAAGAAGACATCGACCGGGTCGGCGAAATAGAGCAGCTCGAGCCCCTTGCCCTTGAGGGCGCCCTGCTCGATCTCGGCCCGCGTCGCGAACGGCTCGACGCCCTTGTCCGTCTTGCGGGCGTGCGTGAGCGACGCGCCGACGGCGCCGCGCTGCGTCTCGTCGACGAGGTTAACAAGATCGGGCGGACGTTTGTAGATCGGCGTTTGATACACGCCCTGCGGCGTACGCGAGCCTTCCATGATGGGCTCGTAGTAGCCGGTCAGCATCCCCGTCGGTCCTTTGTGGGCGATGGCGTTGGGCGTAAAATTGGCCTCGAAGAATGCGCGCGCAGCTTCCTTGGTGACCTTGCCGGGAATGCGCCCGGCAGCCTCACACGCGCTCACCAGAGCCGGATTGGGAGGGACCTTGGCGGCAATCCCGGCCACGGGCGACCGCTCGCGGGCAGACGCCTGGATGCGCTCGCAGGATTTGCGGAAGGTATCGAAGGCGGCCAAGTGGTCGTCCGCGCTCCAGCCCGGCAACTCGGCAAAGGTCATCGGTGTGTAGGACAAGCTGGCGCTCTTCATAGCTCCCGGCGCCCGACCCGGCGAACTGGCCTCAACCGTGCCAATCGTCCTGCCAGCCAAGCCGACAGCCAGGACTCCGACAACGACGCACCCCAGTACAACGCATGACGACCGCAAGACGCATTCCCCCGATTGCTATCCCCCGAAAGCCCGGAGAGGCGTGCCCCATTAATTCGCCGCCTGTGTGGCGATCAACCTCCAATTCGGGTTGCGGGACGCTACCTCACGCGCAAATGTCCAGATATCCGTCACCTCCTTGATGCGCTTGGGATCTCCCGCGATCACCTCGCCAGCTTTGTCGCGGGTTGCGGAAATCAACTCGCTGACGAACTTGACCGTCAGCTGCGCCATGCCGTTTTTCAACTCGGCCTCTACAATATCCGCAGATTTGATACCGACGAAGCTTTGATCGATCTGCTCGTGGCGGCTCTCCCGCTCGCCGATGGCGCCGGAGAAGCCGTCATAGACATCACGGCTGAGCAGGTCTTTCAAGGTTTTGCGATTGCCCTCGGCGAACGCCGTGACGATGATTTCGTAGGCGGCCCTGGCGCCCTTCAGGAACTGATCTGGATCAAAGCTCAGATCGGCGCGGATGAGGTCCACCAAGCCCTTGGCAAGCCCCGCGTTTCCAGCGGCCAAGCCTTTCGCCCGCTCTTCCACGTCGGTGCGCACGACCGGCTCGACAGGGCGGGGCTCCAGCTCCTCGCGCTCGCGGCGCGGCAGCGTCACGACCTTCTCCTGTGCGGCAACTTTGGGGCTGCGCTGGCTGGCTTCTTGCTGGGCCTTGTAGCGCTCCATGCGGGCCTGCTCATGGCCTGTGCGCCGGCCGAGGACACTGCGCAACTTCAGGAAAATGACGACCGCCAACACCAGAAACAATAGCGTCGTAACGTCGATTCTACCATCCATCGCCGTGCTTTCGAGCCAGTGCCTCAACCTTCGTCATGTAGGTTGCCACGCCGGCAAGAACCAGCCCCCCGCTATGCCAGGTTAATGAGTATGGCGTCTGGGTCCGCCGCCGCCGCGACCTAAATCTTAGGGCATTGCAAAGCGCAAGCCAACCGCTATGGCTGTAGGGAGACCCGATGTACGTGCGGAAAGGTCACGCAATGATGCGCCTGGGCGTCGGCCTGGGGCTGCTGGCCCTGCCCCTATTGGAGATCGCCCTGCTGATTCGGGCCGGGCAAATGCTCGGTCTATGGCCAGTCATGGCAATCATCGTCGGCACGGGCGTGTTGGGCATCGCGGTCCTCGTGCGCCAGCGCTTTGCCGTCATCAGCGGCGTGATGAACGCCGTCAACGAAGGCAAGCCGCCGCTGGCGCCCGTGCTGGACGGGGCCTTTCTCGTGCTGGCCGGCGGACTGCTGTTCTCGCCTGGGCTGATATCGGACGCAGCTGGTCTGCTGCTGCTGATCCCGCCGGTGCGGCGGCTGGTGGCCCGATGGACCGTCGGGCGGGTGCTGCGCAATGCCGAGACCCACATGACCGTGCACACGGAGGGCCGGCTCGCACCCGAAGTCCGGGAGAGCGGACCCATCATCGAAGGGGAGTTCGAGCGCCTCGGCGAACGCGGCGCTGAGCGCAAGGACGAGCACGGCCGTTGACGCTGAATGCCGAAGGCGTTGCGGTCGACGATGCCAACATGCTAGCCACCCTCCCGCAATGCGCGATGATGATCAAAGAGGACTACAATCAATGGCCGAAGGCGACAACAGCAACGCGGGCAAGGTGGGAGGCCTGCAGGCTGGCGAAGCGACGCCCCAGACGCAGGTCCGCGTGCTCGGCCAGTACATCAAGGACCTGTCCTTCGAGAACCCGAATGTGCGCAAGCTGCTCGACAACCCGGGCCAGCAGCAGCAGCCGAACCTGCGCGTAGAGGTCAGCGTCAACATCGCAAGGATGGCCGAGAAGGTGTTCGAGAGCTCTATCCAGTTCAAGGCCGAAGCGACCATCGACACAGGCGTGGTCTACGATCTCGAGCTGGCCTACGCCGGCCTCTTCCAGCTCGACAACATGCCTGAGCAGATGCTCGAGCCGTTCCTGCTGGTGAACGCCCCTTCGTTGCTGTTCCCCTATCTCCGGCGCCTCGTGCAGGATCTCACGCGCGAGGGCGGTTTCCCGCCGCTTGTGCTCGATCCGATCGACTTCGGCAGTCTTTACCTCAACCGCCAGCGCGAGCAGGCGGGACAGACGACGATCAGGGTGAACTAGGGTTCTTTCGCTCGGATCGAATCGCGATCAGCGAATACTGCCCGCTGCTGAGCTTGTCCAAGCACGGCATTGCCGATCCCATTCGCCCTTCGACGAGCTCAGGGCTGCGGCTCTTTGCTCCACGCAATCCAGAAGGGCTCTGGGCGCTGTGGTCCGGCAGGCTCCAGCCTCTCAAGCCTGCGGGACGGTGAGGTAGCGCAGCCAGAGCGCGTCGGGACCGAGCGTCTTGACGAACTCGCGATGCGCGGCCTGCGCCTGCTCGCTCAGGCGTGCCGGCAAAGGCGCCGGTCGCAACTTGGCAGCCCGCATCTGCAGGCGCGCGCGTGTTTCGGCAACAGTTTGACCACCGAGGCCGAGTGTGGCCTGCCGCTCGCCCAGCAGCTCGACGTAGACACCGGCCAGCAGCAACGAGTCGACCAGGGCGCCGTGCTTGGTGCGCTCGGAGTTGTCGATGCCGAACCGCTTGCAGAGAGCGTCGAGGGTGTTCGGACCGGCGGGATTGCGGCGCCTGGCCAGCATCAGCGTGTCGACGATGCGATCGGCGCGCAGCGGCGGCTTGGCCAGGCGATCGAGCTCGGCGTTGAGGAAACCGACGTCGAAATTGGCGTTGTGCGCAACCAGCGGGGCGTCGCCGATGAAGTCCAGGAACTCGTCGGCGACTTCGGCGAACAACGGCTTGTCGCGCAGGAACTCGCGCGTGAGGCCGTGCACGGCGACCGCTTCCGGATGCACGTCGCGCTCGGGGTTGATGTAGCGGTGAAATTCGCGCCCAGTCGGGATGCGATTGACGATCTCGACGCAGCCGACCTCGATCAGCCGGTCACCACGCAGCGCATCGAGCCCCGTCGTCTCGGTGTCGAGAACGATCTCGCGCAGCATCGCCTTCCCCCTGCAAACGCGTGCACAACGGTCCCAACCCCTTGAGCCGGGCAGATCGGGCCCAGCCCTCACGCCCAATGTTTGGCGTAGGCCTCGCCGCGACGACCTTGCAGCGATTCGACGATTTTATCGACCTGCGCAGCGCTCTCAGCAATCGTGCCGCCAGTGTCCACAATGAAATCGGCGCGCGCCCGCTTCTCGCTGTCATGCAGCTGGCGCGCCAGGATCTGCTCCAGCTTCTCGAGCGACATGCCGGGACGGGCGAGAACCCGCTCGCGCTGCAGGTGGGCCGGGGCGCTGACCACCACCACGACGTCGACGCGCCCATGGCCTGCACCCTCGAGGAGGAGAGGGATTTCCAGCACCGCCATGTTGGCGCCGCGCGCCGCCTCGGCCCTGAGGAACTGGCGCTCGGCCTCCTGCACCAACGGGTGGACGAGCGCTTCCAGCTGAGCGAATTGGCCGGGATCGGCGATCAACACCTGGGCGAGCTTTTGCCGATCGACCTTGTTGTCGGCGGTGGTGCCGGGGAACGCCGCTTCGATGGCGGCAACAGCTGGCCCCTCATACAGCTTGTGCACTTCCGCGTCGGCATCGCACACGGCAATGCCCAGCTCCCGAAAGCGGGCGGCGGCCGTCGATTTGCCCATGCCGATCGATCCGGTCAGTCCGATGACCAGCATCAGGCGGCTCCCGGATGGCCTGCGGGCCAGCGCGCACACGCCGTCTTCATGTGGCGATGATCCCGCGCTTGCGCAGCTCGGCCAGCAGCGGCAGCAGCGGCAGGCCGATGATGGTGAAATGGTCGCCGTCGATGCGCTCGAACAGTTGGATGCCGCGGCCTTCTACCTCGTAGCCGCCGACAGTGCCGAAAATTGCCGGCCCGGCTCCGGCGAGGTAGGCGTCGAGGTAGGCATCGCTGAATTCGCGCATGTGCAGAGTTGCAACGCCTATGTGGCTCCAAACAATGTTGCCGGCCTCAGCCAGCGCAACAGCGGTGTGCAGCTCATGCGGCTTGCCGCGCAGGCGCTGCAGCTGCTGGCGGGCACTAGCGAGATTGCCGGGCTTATCGAATAGCTCGCTGCCGAGCGCCAGCACCTGATCAGCTCCTATAACGAGCGCAGACGGCATGTGGGCGCTGACGGCCAAGGCTTTCGCCCGTGCCAGGGCGGCGGCAATGTCGCTTGCACCAGCCGGAGGGCGAGCCGACGCCAGGCTTCGCTTGAGGACAGCCTCGTCCACCTCGGGCGAAACCGCGGCAAACGCCAGTCCGGCCGCTTCAAGCATGCGCCGGCGATAGGGCGAGGTGGACGCCAGGATCAGGGCAGGCGCGTCCGTCGCCTCACGCATCGCCGGTCTCTTCGCTCGCGGCTGGGCTATTTTCCTCTCGGTCGTGCAACAGGCGGATGATGGTCGCCGCGGTCTCCTCGATGGAGCGGCGGGTGACATCGATGACCGGCCAACCGTGCCGCGCGCACAGTCGACGCGAGTGGTTGATCTCGTTGGCGATCTGCGTGCGATCGACGTAGTCGTCGAGGTTGCGGTCGGACAGCAGGCGCACGCGGTTGCGGCGAATCTCGGCGATGCGCTCGGGGCTCGCCACCAGGCCGACCACAAAGGCCGAATGCGGTTGCGTCAGCGCCAACGGCAGCTCGATGCCGGGCACCAGCGGCAGATTGGCGGTCTTGTAGCCGCGCTGGGCCAGATAGATGCTGGTCGGCGTCTTTGAGGTGCGCGAGACGCCCAGGATGATGATGTCGGCAGCGTTGAGATCTTGCGGCAGCTGGCCGTCGTCGTGGGCCATGGAGAAGTTGAGCGCGTCGATGCGGCGAAAGTAGTCGGCATCGACGATGTGCTGGCCGGCCACCACCGGCGTCTGCGGCGCGCCGAGGTAGGATTCGAACACGTTCATGATGGGCTGCAGAACGTGCAGCGCCGGCACCTTCAGCTCGCGGCAGCGGCGCTCGATCTCCTCGATCAGCTCTCTTTTGACGATGGTATAGAGAACGATGCCGGGCGCCTGCTCGACCTCCTTCAGCACGCGCTCGAGCTGTTTCTCGGTGCGCACCAGAGGATGCACGTGCTCGATCGGCCGCACCTGCGAGTATTGCACGGCGGCGGCCTTGGCCATGGTGGTCAGCGTCTCGCCGGTGGCGTCCGAGATGAGGTGCAGGTGGAAGTAGCTGGGCAACCGGTTGGGCATCTGTTGAAAAGACCAGAGTTCGCGGGGGCTGCCAAGCTGGCGGCGGATATTCCGGCCCCGGTCGGTGCAGTTATCGACAAAACGGCGCACAGGAAGCCCGGCCGGGAGGCACGGCAGACGGCGCTTCGCCCTCCACGGTAACAAGGACGATGTGCCGGCTCGACTGAACGGCTGTCAACAAGTTATGGATGCGGGCGGATCCAGCCGATGGCGGATTCCATCTTATCCCGTCAGAGGTTGTCGGGTCTTGTGGCTCGGGCATGCCTTGGCACCCAAGTGCTGGGCTGGCTTGTCGGCGGGACCTCGGAACTTGTGTGCAAGGCGATGCAAACGGCGTGTCTCCGCAATCCATGCCCCTAACTAGTCAAAACAACAAGATTCAGAATCTAGATTCTTATGATTGGATGATCGGCGATGAGCTTGGCGGATAAAGCGGCGAAGCGGCGGTTCCTTGCTCCCTTTGCAGGGCAGGCTGTGACGCCGCCACCGGTCTGGCTCATGCGCCAGGCGGGGCGCTACCTGCCGGAGTACCGCGCCGTGCGCGCGCAAGCCGGAAGCTTTCTCGATCTGTGCTACACGCCGGTGAAGGCCGCCGAGGTGACCCTGCAGCCGATCCGGCGCTACGGCTTCGATGCGGCAATCCTGTTTTCGGATATCCTGGTGGTGCCCGATGCGCTGGGCCAGAAGGTCGAGTTCGTCGAAGGCGAAGGACCGCGGCTCGATCCGATCCGCAGCGAGGCCGATCTGGCGCGGTTGCGCCCCGAGGCGACTCGGACCAAGTTCGCCAGCGTTTGCGAGACGGTGGCGCGGCTGCGGCAGGATCTTCCCAATGAGACGGCTCTTATCGGCTTTTGCGGCGCGCCGTGGACGGTGGCGACCTACATGGTGGCCGGCCGCGGCACGCCCGATCAGGCCGACGCGCGGCTGTGGGCCTATCGCGATCCGAAAGGATTCTCCAGGCTGATCCAGGCTGCTGGTCGATGCATCGATCGAGTATCTGACGATGCAGGCCGATGCCGGGGTGGATGCGCTGCAGATCTTCGACACTTGGGCCGGCAGCCTGCCGCCGAATGGCTTCGACACGTGGGTGGTTCAGCCGACGGCGCGGATCGTGGAAGCGGTGCGGGCGAGGCATCCGGAGGTGCCAATCATCGGCTTTGCGCGCGGGGCGGGGCAGAAGCTGCAGCGATATGCGAGTCTGACCAAGGTGCAGGGGATCGGCTGCGACACCGGCATGGAGCCCGAGCACATGGCTGAACTGGCCCGGAGCGAGAAGTAGTCGTGCAGGGCAATCTTGATCCGCTGCTCCTGGTGGCAGGTGGCCCGGAGCTGGATCGCGAGGTCGCCGCGATTCTGGACGCGCTCAAAGGCGTGCCGCACATTTTCAATCTCGGGCACGGGATCGTTCCCGAAACGCCGCCGGAGAACGTGGCGCGTCTGGTGGAGCTGGTAAGAGCTGCGCAGGCCGGATAGGTGTCATCGCGGCCTGAGTGGAGCTCAAGAGCCGGGACCCAAACCGGTCGAAGGTACGGCCCCTGGGTCCCGGATATTCGCCGACGCGAATTCCGGGATGACAAACATGATTCTGTGGCTGAAGGCGCTGCATATCGTGGCCGTCATCTCCTGGATGGCGGGGCTGCTCTATCTGCCGCGGCTGTTCGTCTACCACAGCGAGGCGGAGCCCGGCTCCAAGCAGACCGAGACGTTCAAGGTCATGGAGCAGCGACTGCTGCGCCTGATCATGAATCCGGCCATGCTCGTGGTGTGGATCACGGGGCCGCTGCTGGCCTGGCAGATGGGCGTGCATGCACGACCGCTGGCTGGCGGCGAAGTTCGGGCTGGTGTGCCTGCTGACCGTCTTCCACCACGTGCTGGGGCGCTGGCGCAAGGCGTTCGCCGAGGACCGCAACCAGCATCCGGCCGAGGTACTTCCGCATCGCCAACGAGGTGCCGACCCTGCTGATGGTGGCGATCGTGGTGCTGGTGGTGGTGAAGCCGTTCTAGGCGGGCGGGTAGGCGGGGCGCGACGGCAGCTCCGCACACGCCGCAGGATTTGACGCTTGCATCACACAGTCGTTCTTTTATTTTTTTTCACGATGTGATAGGATAGCGAGTTGTCAGCATCTCCCGTTCGGGCAGATGCCGGCTGTCGGGATCGCCATAGCTGCGACCCGGGAGCCCGAGACCTTACCCGGAACGCCATTCGGCGCCCTCCCTTTCCGGCTCCGCGCACACCTACATCCCACCTCCCAAGCCGCGCAGCCCATCCAGAGAGTTTCTTATGCAAGACATTGTCAAGGAGATGAAGCTCCAAGACCTCAAGGTGAAGACTCCGACGGAGCTGTTGAGCTTCGCCGAAGAGGTCGGCGTGGAGAACGCCAGCGCCATGCGCAAGCAGGAGCTGATGTTCGCCATCCTCAAGCAACTGGCCGCCAAGGAGACCGACATCATCGGCACCGGCGTGGTCGAGATCCTGCAGGACGGCTTCGGCTTCCTGCGCTCGCCCGACGCCAACTACCTGCCCGGCCCCGACGACATCTACGTGTCGCCCTCGCAGATCCGCCGCTTTGCGCTAAGGACCGGAGATACCGTCGAAGGCCAGATCCGCAGCCCCAAGGAGGGCGAGCGGTACTTCGCGCTGCTGAAGGTCAACAGGATCAACTTCGAGGACCCCGAGAAGCAGCGCCACAAGGTGCACTTCGACAACCTGACGCCGCTCTATCCCACCAAGTGGATGCGGATGGAGATCGAGGATCCGACGGTGAAGGATCTGTCGCCGCGGGTGATCGACATCGTGTCGCCGCTCGGCCTCGGCCAGCGCGCGCTGATCGTGGCGCAGCCGCGCACCGGCAAGACCGTGCTGCTGCAGAACATTGCCCACTCCATCACCTCCAATCACCCCGAGTGCTACCTGATCGTGCTGCTGATCGACGAGCGGCCGGAAGAGGTGACCGACATGCAGCGCTCGGTGAAGGGCGAGGTGATCTCCTCGACCTTCGACGAGCCGCCGACCCGGCACGTGCAGGTGTCGGAGATGGTGATCGAGAAGGCCAAGCGCCTGGTCGAGCACAAGCGCGACGTGGTGATCCTGCTCGATTCCATCACCACGCGTCTCGGCCGAGCCTACAACACGGTGGTGCCGAGCTCGGGCAAGGTGCTGACGGGTGGCGTCGACTCCAATGCCCTGCAGCGGCCGAAGCGCTTCTTCGGTGCGGCGCGCAACATCGAGGAAGGCGGCTCGCTGACCATCATCGCCACCGCGCTGATCGATACCGGCAGCCGCATGGACGAGGTGATCTTCGAAGAGTTCAAGGGCACCGGTAACTCGGAAATCGTGCTCGACCGCAAGGTCGTCGGACAAGCGCGTGTTCCCGGCCATCGACATCGCCCGCTCCGGCACGCGCAAGGAAGAGCTGCTGGTGCCGCCGGATCAGCTCAAGAAGATGTACGTGCTGCGGCGCATCCTCAACCCGATGGGCACCATGGATGCCATCGAGTTCCTGGTCGACAAGCTGCGCTCGACCAAGACCAACGGCGACTTCTTCAATTCGATGAGCTCGGGCAAAAACTGATTCGCAAGCGAGTTCTGCAGCGGTCGGGTTGCAGGGGATATGACGTTAGCGGAGCGGTCCTCGAGGGGCCGCCCGCTGAGTATCGCTTGTTGGGTCTGGCGAATTGCGACGTCTGACGGCCCCCGGCGTTGCCGGCGGCACATGCTGAGCTTAAGTTGCAGCTGTTACTGCGGGACACATTGTCGCCCAATTCCTGACCGACTTGGCCCCAATTTGGGCACCTTACCATTGCGTCAACCCGCCGCTCCCCCTTACAACCGTAGCAGAAGACGTTTGTAGTCTTCGGGGGGTAAGCAATGAGTGGCGTTCGAGTCTCGGGACAGGCTCTAGTTGTAGCAGCCAGTGCTCTTGCGGTCAGCGCTCGGTGGTACAGGCCGGCGGCCTGGCGGTGCGAGAGCAGTCCACTTCATCGCAGGGCGCCTCGTTCGCCGGCTCGGCGGCGGGTGGCGACCTTAGCTCGATGTTCTGGAACCCGGCCGCGGCGGGCATCGCCGGTTGGGGGTTCTATACGGAGAGCCACTACGCGCTGATCGTTCCGAATTCGGACCTGACGGGAAATGCCGGCAACCCGTTCTCCAACCTCAGCCGATATCGGCAGCCTTGCCTTGGTTCCTGCCAGCTACGCGTCCTATCGCATCAACAAAGACCTGGTGCTGGCTTTGTCGATCAACTCGCCGTTCGGTCTTGCGACCAAGCCCGATCCAAATCTTTGGCAAGGAAGCCCCGTTGGTCAGTCGTCCAAGATGTTCACGGCTAACGCCACGCCAACGCTTAGCTACCAGATTGCCCCCGGGTTGTTTGTCGGCGCTGGCGTTCAGCTCGAATACATGAGCTTGAGATTTAAGTTCTTTGACGGAGTCGGGTCCGCCACCGCCGATATCAACGATGACTTGGGCGTGGGCTTCACCGCTGGACTGTTGTGGCAGCCGTCCAAGTCGACGAGCATCGGGTTGGGCTTCCGGTCTTCCATCGAGCACAAGATGGATGGGAGCCTGACTGTTCCCGCCGCGGGTGGTGCATCGGCACCCGTCAATGCGACGTTCGAGACACCAGAGATCGTGACACTCAGCGTGCGGCAGGCCATTGCTCCCAACACGCGCCTGCTGGGTACGATCGAGTGGACCAACTGGAGCCGCTTCGGCGTAATTCCGATCGTTGGTTCCGGGCCGATAACGGGAAGCGCTACGGATCGGTCCCTTCCCGCCAATTGGCATGACAGCTGGCTGTATTCGGTTGGTCTCGAGTATGACTACAGCCAAAAGCTGACGCTACGGACCGGCGTCGCGTTCGAGAAATCGCCGATCCAGAATGCGACCGAGCGACTAATCCAGGTGCCCGATAGCGATCGTTGGTGGGCCAGCGCCGGCCTGACGTACAGGTGGTCGGAGAAGATGGCGTTCGATCTTGCCTACACCCACATCTTCTTCGACGACGCACCGTTTGACCGCACGCCTCACTGGCGCATCTCACATCGTCGGCAGCGCCGACCAGAGCGCCGACATCGTTTCGGTGAGCATCAAGAACAAGTGGTAAGCTGACAGTATCGAGATGCGAAGGGGCCCGGTTTTCGGGCCCCTTTCATTTTGCGACTCGCCTCGCTCAGTTCAGCCGCAGATCGGTGATGTGTCGGGGATCGGGGTTGAGTTCGCCATCTCGACCCGCGGACGATGTCGGTGAGGCGCGTTGGTCGGCACGGAAGCCCAACCTCTTCGCCTTTCGCGCACGACAAAGCCGTTGAGGAACTGGATCTCGGTGCGGCGGCCCTTGCTGCATGTCCTGGCCGGTCGACGGGCGATGCTCGCCGCCGCGCGGCCGGTTGACCTCGGCGAGGCGGTGGTCGTCGTCCTCTGCGCCGCCGGATCGCCCTCGCCGGCGCGCGCCAGCGTCTCGGGGTCCATGTGGCTGACCTCGTCGAAGCGTGTAGCCGAGCGCCTGGCCGACGCGGATCGCCTCGCTGCCGAGCCGGTTCGAGAAATGCCGCAGCACGTCGTTCTTGACGACGTCGCGGCCGATCAGGCCGGTGCAGGCCGAGAGCGCCGTTGCCCATGACGTTGGTGACCAGCTTCGACCAGCGCTCGCCCCAGATGTTCTCGGTGACGAAGGCGCTGTCGGCGTTGGCGAGGAGGCCGCAGACCTCCTTGGCGCGGTCGGTGATGCGGCCATGCACCTCGCCGACGCGGAACACGGTGTGCTTGGCGCCCGGACTTGCCGGCGGCGCGGCGGATCTGACCCGGCGCGTGCAGTTCGACGGTGATCGAGCTGGCGATCGAGCCCAACGTCTTGCCCCAGCCGACGACGCCGGCGATCGTCTCCTCGTTCATGCAGTTCTGCAGGGAGACGCAATAGCCGTCGGGCGCCAGGTACTGCTTGATCATCATCGTCGCCCAGGCCGTGTCGTAGGACTTGGTGCAGACAAAGGCGATGTCGAACGGCTTTTCCTTTGAGAGCTGCTGCAATTCGGTGACGTGCAGCGCGCGCACCGGCACGGTGAACGGCTCGACCTCGCGGATGTGGGTGATCGTCAGCCCGTGCTGCTCATGTGCTCGACGTGCTCGGGCCAGAAATCGATAAAGGTCACGTCCTCGCCGGCCTGCACCATGTGCGCCCCGGCATAGCCGCCGACCGCGCCTGTGCAGACGATCGCAATTTTCTTGCCCATGGCGTGCTTCCCCAGCTGTTGTAATGGGGCAGAGCGTAGCGTGTGGTAGCGCCCGGCAGAAAGCCGGCGGGGACTCCGGGTTCCGCCATGCCACGGCGCCGCGCGGAATGTCGGCCATGGGCGACGGGATCGACCTGGTTGGCTATGCCGACATCGGCCTCAGAGGACAGGCCCGAGAACACGTCGAGCATGAGGTACTGGTATTGGCCGATGCGCAGCGGGTCGTCGATGCGAATGGCACCGATAGCGATCTTGGGGGTGCTATGGACTAGGGAGAGCCTGCGCTCTCCGATGCGATCAATGAGGTGCCCCTTGCGATGTCGTCCTCGGCAAGCACGCCCTCGCCACTGATCGTCGATGCTTTGCTGGCCAACCGCATTTTAGATCTCCTGTAGGCTTCCTCGGAATGGCAGCCGCTTGGCTGCATCGGCGGCGCCATCAGTAAGGGACGCGTTGGACCTGCGCTGTCCCCGACGTAACAGGGAATTGATCGTCCGCTGGCGCTCCATGAAATCGATTTCGAGCGTTTTCACAGACGGAAACTATGCTCAAACAACGTATTAGTGCCTTGGTGCTGCGCGAATGACGGGGCAGGGTTCCATCGCGAAGTCCACCTGCAAGCAATGGAGGGGCTCTGATGTCCATCTGGAAACTTTTGCTAGCGGTCTCGGTCGGACTGCTGGCCGTGCTGACGTCGGCCGAAGCCGGACCTATGCCGGCCGGGTCGGAAGTGCTGAAGGCGGGGGCGTTGCCGTCGTCTTCCGAGGTGACACAAGTGCAATGGCGCCGCGGATATGGATACTATGGTGGTGGTGGCTGGGGCTATCGCCGCGGTCCCTGGATCGGGTTGGGAGTAGGGGCGGGCATCGTAGCCGGCGCCATCATCGCCGACCGTTACTACCGGCCGCGGGCCGGCTACTACTACGACGACTACGCCTACGACGGTCCGTACTACCGTCCGGCCGGCTACGGGGGCGACCCGCGCGTACTGTGCGCGGAGAACTTCCGCTCCTTCGAGCGGCGCACCGGCCTCTTTACGACCTATGGCGGCGAGAAGCGGCTCTGCCCGTATCTCCGATAGCCAAAATGGCAAGTGCCGCGGATGGATGAGTAGGTAAGCCCTAGGCCATCCGTGGCGCGATACTACGCGGGGGACGACGGACCAGGTGAGCGTGCGAGCCCGCTCACTTGGGCTTGAGGCGTTGCTCCGACTGCTCTTGCTGCATCCTGAACTTGGTGCGGTCGGTTGCGACGCGCCGGCACACCCGCTCCCAGTCCCGCTTCGTCATGTGCGTGGAGGCGTCCCAGTCTTTCATGCACTGATCGAAATTGCTCTTGATCAACTCTTCCTCGGATTTGGTCACCACGCCGGTTTGCGCCTGGGCCGTCCCAATCGCCGAGGTGAAGGGATGTCCGAGCCCGAAGGCGCCAATCGCCCCCGCCACGATAAAGCCTCGCAACCCGATCATCTGTTCCTCCGCCTCGCGTCTTTATTGGTTGCCCGGGGCTTCAGCTACTCCCCGGCAAGCCCGATCGTCCATCTCGCCAGGACTATAGCCTAAAGACACCTGCGGAAGCTGCCGAAGCTTTGCCGTCGCCGCGGGCTTGCTATTGACGCCGCGTTCTCTGCTCGCGCAGCAGGCCTACAAGGGCGTCGGGATCGGTTACCGGCAGCGAGCACAGCGGGCCAATGCAGGCATAGGCCGTCGGTTCATTGTTAACCGGGGTTTTGCCGGCTAGGGCCGGGTTGGCCGGCAGCTGCGAGACGCCCACTACTTGTTGCGCCGCGCCAGGCAGCGACAGCTTGAACATGGCATCCAAGATCGGTAGGGCCGGGTGAGCAGCTGCGGGTACGATGACCACGATCTGCTGGGGCGCGATCAGATCGAAGGTGCCAGCCAGCAGACCGCAGTGACCGAGCGTGTTGCGGCCGAGTTCGGCGGCGAAGGCTTGCGGAATGGCGAGTGCGCGGTCGAGGTAGGCCTGCTTGCCGGTCAGCAAATGCAGGGCGACCAGGTTGGAGATCTGAATCGCGTTGGCATTGGGCGTGGCGTCGTGAGGGCGCTGCGCATGCGCACGATCACGTCCGGCGTGTTGTCTGCGGTGAAGGCGTAGCCGCCGCCGTCGGCGACCCAGTAGTGCGCATCGAGCACGGCGCTCCAGCGCTCGGCGGCCGCGAGGTAGCCGGGTTCGTTGGTGGCCTGGTAGAGACGCAGCGCGCCCCAGATCATGTTGGCGTAGTCGCTGGCGGTGGCTGGCGCCTTGGCCTGGCCGGCGCGGTAGGAGTGCGATGAGGCGGCCGTCCTTTTCCATCGCAGAGACGACAAATGCGAAGGCCGTCTTGGCTGCAGCGAGCCAATCGTCGCGTTTGAACGCCGCGCGGCATGGACGAGCGCGGCGATCATGAGACCTGTGCTTTCCAGTCGGCCAGCACCTTGTCGTCCCAACCGGGGCGGATGTGGCGGCCGGCGCGGCGCGCGAGCAGCTTGGCGCGCATGGCGACGAGCGCAGTCTCTTGCTCGGGTGAGCCGAGCTCGAGGTTGTGCAGGCGGTTGAGGATAGTGTGGCCTTCCGAGTTGCCAGCGTCGCTGACGTCGTAGGCCGCGCAGAAGATCGTGGCGTCGGCCTCGCCCAGCACGTCGACGATCTCGGGCTTGCGTCCAGACGTAGAACTTGCCCTCTTCGCCTTCGCTGTCGGCATCGAGCGGGGCGGCAAAGCCGCCGCCGCCGGCGATCATTTCGTGCTGCAGCCAGTGCGCGGTCTCGCGATGCGGCGAGCGTAGAGTTCTTGTCGCCCTCGCGGTAGACCTCGCACATCAGGTCGATCAGCAGCGCGTTGTCGTAGAGCATCTTCTCGAAGTGCGGCACCAGCCAGTGCGCATCGACCGAGTAGCGTGCGAAGCCGCCTCCGAGATGATCGTAGATGCCGCCCTGGCACATGTTGGCGAGCGTGATCTCCACTGCCTGGCGCGCGGGTGCTCGGCCGTAGCGGACGGCGCGCGCCACAGCAGCCAGAAGGAGCTCCACTGCGGGAACTTGGGCGCGCCGTCGAGGCCGCCATGCACGCCGTCGACGGCGCCGACCATGCGCGAGCGTGAGATCCGACAGCACCTCTTCATTGATGTTGGCGGAGCCGGACGGCTGCCGCTCGCTTCAGGGCATCGACCAGCAGGTCGGCGTTTGGGCGACCTTGTCGGCTCATCGCGGTAGATGCGGGCGACCTCGCGCAAGACGTCGGGAAAGCCCGGGCGTCCGTAGCGCGGCGTCGGCGGAAAATAGGTGCCGCCCCAGAACGGGCGCGCATCGCTGTCAGGAACATGGTCAGCGGCCAGCCGCCTTGCTCGCCCAGGGACTGCAGCGCGCGCATGTAGATGGCGTCGATGTCGGGGCGCTCTTCGCGATCGACCTTGATGTTCACGAACAGGTCGTTCATCACCGCGGCAGTGTCAGCGCTCTTCGAAGCTTTCGTGCGCCATGACGTGGCACCAATGGCAGGCGGCATAACCGACGGAGAGCAGGATCGGCTTGTGGGCACGCTTGGCCTCGGCCAGCGCCTCGGCACCCCAGGCCCACCAATGTACGGGGTTGTCCTTGTGCTGTAGCAGGTAGGGGCTGGTCTCGCGGCCGAGGCGGTTTTCGCTCATGGCGCAGCGTAGCGCAGTTCCGGGACCGGCAAAACACGCGACGATCGGACATCAGCGTGGGCTTGTGCGGCAGGCCGGCGTGGATCCTCGCCTTGGTGCCGGATGCGCGTCTTCGACACGAAGCGGGGATGGCACCTGTCATGCCTCGATCTCGGCGATCATCGTCTCGGGCAGGCCGTCGTTTGTCATCCCGGCCTGGGCGCAGCTCAGGGCCGGGACCCAGCGTCACGTTCTCCCGCCGTAGGTCCCGGATATTCGCTAGCGCGAATTCCGGGACGACATCGCGCCGGCTGCGGGCCTCCCCGATTTGTTTCACGTGAAACAACGAGTGGTGCGCGGCGAAACTTGCCTTTGCGTAGGCGCACAGGGCCAAGGCGTGTAGTTTGGCCTGGGTCACGGATACGCGCTGTCGCGCGTTCCGGGATGACAGCTTCTTCCTCCCTTTGGCGCCTCCTGCCAGCTCGATCGAAACAAGCCCATGATCCTTGGACATCCGGTGAGCGAGATCCTTTGGCTCGCGTTGGCGATCGGCGTGGCGGGCATGGCGACGGGCCTGTTCGCGGGATTGTTCGGGGTGGGCGGCGGCGCGGTGATCGTGCCGGTGCTGTTCGAGGTGTTCCGCGTGCTCGAGGTGCCAGAGAGCGTGCGCATGCAGCTGTGCGTCGGCACCTCGCTGGCCATTATCGTTCCGACCAGCATCAGCTCCTATCGCACGCATCGGGCCGCGGGATTTGTGATCCCGGGCATCGTGCGCACGTGGGTCGTGCCGGTGGTTGCCGGCGTTGCCGCGGGCGCGCTGATCGCCGCCTATGCCCCGGCCAGCGTGTTCAAGATCGCCTTCATCGTGATTGCCGGGCTGATCGCGGCCCGGCTGCTCGGCAATCGCGCGCGCTGGGTGGTGGCCTCGACCCTGCCGGGCGTGGCGGCGATGCGCGGCTATGGCTTTCTGATCGGGCTCGCCTCGGCGCTGATGGGCGTCGGCGGCGGCTCGCTGTCGAGCATGGTGCTGATGCTGTACGGCCAGCCGCTGCACAATGCGATCGCCACGTCGGCGGGGATCGGCGTGCCGATAACGGTGGCCGGCACCATCGGCTACATGCTGGCTGGCCTGCCGCAGCAGGGGTTGATGCCGCCGCTGTCGATCGGTTTCGTGTCGATCATCGGCGTGGCGTTGATGGCGCCGGTCTCCAGCCTGGTGGCGCCGTTCGGGGCGCGGCTGGCGCATCGGCTGCCCAAGCGGCGGCTGGAGATTGCGTTCGCGGTGTTCCTGCTGGCGGTGGCGGCGCGCTTCCTGGTCAGCCTGCTATGGCCGGCGTCGGCGTGATGCTGGTCTGCCGGAGCACCCGCCGAGGGCGCGCAGCCCCTTCAAGCAATGCTACGCCCTTAAGCCCTGAGCCTGTGGAAGGGCGAGTAAGCCAGGCTAACGCCGTGCTTCGACAGGTTCAGCACTAGGTCGAGCGAGCCCATCGATCTACATTGGCAGTCACTGCATTTCGGAGCAGGCATGGCGAGCGGCGATACCATCTTTGCGCTATCGAGTGGGCACGGGCGGGCTGGCGTTGCCGTCGTTCGCGTGTCGGGGCCGATGGCGGGCGCGGTCATCGAGCGAATGGCGGCGCCGCGGCCGAAGCCGCGCTTTGCCGCGTTCCGCACGATTGCGCATCCAGGCAGCGGCGAGGTGCTGGATCAGGCACTGGTGCTGTGGTTCCCGGCGCCCAAGAGCGAGACCGGCGAGGACATGGCCGAGCTGCAAGTGCACGGCGGCCGGGCGGTGATTGCCGGCGCGCTGGGCGCCATTGGCAGTATCGCTGGCTGCCGGCCGGCTGAGCCCGGCGAGTTCGCACGGCGCGCTTTCGAGAACGGCAAGCTCGACCTGACCGGCATCGAGGGCCTGGCCGATCTGATCGATGCGGAGACGGCGGCACAGCGCAGGCAGGCGCTGCGGCAGGCGGATGGCGCGCTGGCGCGGCTGTATGGCGGATGGCGGGCCGAGCTGATCGAGGCCATGGCCCTGCTGGAGGCGGCGATCGATTTTTCCGATGAGGGCGACGTCGCGCACGACGCCGAGACGATGGCGCGGGCGAAGGTTGCGGCTTTGGCCGATGCGATTGCCCGACATCTCGACGATGGCCATCGCGGCGAACTGGTGCGCGACGGTTTCCAGGTAGTGCTGGCGGGTGCGCCCAACTCCGGCAAGTCGAGCCTGCTCAACGCGCTGGCGCGGCGCGATGTGGCGATCGTTTCGGACGAGGCTGGCACCACGCGCGACATCATCGAGGTGAAGCTCGATCTCGAGGGATTGCCGGTGATGGTCAGCGACACGGCCGGCATCCGCGAGGCGGCCGGCAAGGTGGAGCAGGAAGGCATCCGCCGGGCATTGCAACGGGCGAAGCAGGCCGACCTGGTGGTGTGGCTGGTCGATGCGACCGAGGTGCGAGAAGCCGCGAGCCTCGATCCCGTGGTGAGCCTGCCGAACCACGGCTCGGCGGACCCGGCCGTCCTTCGACAGGCTCAGGACGGGGATAGGGCGAGGACGCTGCTGGTGTTGAGCAAGGCCGACCTGGTGGGCGCCGGCCGACTGCCTGCTGCGCGTGACGCTATCGCGGTATCGGCACTTACCGGCCAGGGCATCGACGTGCTCACCGGGCTGTTGGCCGACGCGGCGCGTACCCGCATCGGGGCGGACGAGGCGCCGGCACTGACGCAGGAACGCCACCGACACCACCTTGAGCAATGCGCGGCATCGTTGCGGGCAGGGCTTGCTCAGCGGGCAGGCGCCACGGAGCTCGGTGCCGAGGACCTGCGGCGCGCTGCGGACGCGCTGGGGCGGGTGACCGGCGCGGTCGATGTCGAGGCTGTGCTCGACGCAGTGTTCGGCCGTTTCTGCATCGGCAAGTAAGGCGGGTGACACGTGCGATGTTTCACGTGAAACAATGACCGGCCCCACCGGGTCGCTCAGATGCGAATGCGGCCTTCGAGGAACACGACGGCGTTGCCGCCGAGCCGGACCCGCGAACCGAGGTCCTCGCAGCGCACGACACCGCTACGCTGTGACAGCTGGTGCCCGATCAATTTCGTCTTGCCGAGCCGCTCGGCCCAATAGGGTGCCAGGCACAGATGCGCTACGCCCGACACCGGGTCTTCCGGCACGCCGTTGGCAGGCGCAAAGAAGCGGGAGACGAAATCGGCTTCGCCAGTGGCGGGTGCTGTCACGATAACGGCGGGCAGCTCCAGCGCGGCGATCATGCCCATGTCGGGGCTCAGTGCTGCGACGTCATCGGCGTGATCGAAGACGCACAGATAATGTTTGGCGGCCAGCACCGCCCTGGGGCGCCGGCCCAGTCCCTGCACCAGCGCGGCGGGTGCCTCGATGGCCCGCGGTCGCAAGGCCGGCATGTCCAGAGAGAACGATCGAGATCGCGCGCAACGACGAGCTCGTCGCCGCCGCTGAGAAACCGGACCGAAGCCGCGTTCGGCTGCAGGCGCTCGAGCACCAGGAACCCGGCGGCCAGGGTAGCGTGCCCGATCAGGTCGACCTCGCGCGTCGGCGTGAACCAGCGGATGCCGAAGCCGTTGCGTTGCTGGTCCGGCGCGAAGAACACCGTCTCCGATAGGTTCATCTCCGAGGCGATCGCCTGCATGGTCGCAGCCGGCAGCCAGGCCTCGAGCGGGCAGACGGCCGCCGGGTTGCCGGTGAGAGGCCGCTCTGCGAACGCATCGATGATGTAGATCGGCAGATCCATCGCCCTGCCCGTGGTCAAACTGCGACCGATTGCGCTCGCGCTCAGCAGAGTGTTTCACGTGAAACACTCGCCGCAAGCCCGCCGCGAAACTACTGCCGCGACGAGACCTCGGTGCCGAAATATTCCTGCACCGTCTCCCAGGCAGCCGTCTGCAGCGTGGTTGCCGACGCTTCGTCGAGGCCCGCCGTGTACTTCAGGCCGACCGGCGATTTCTTGAACAACGAGGCATATACCGTGCACGCCGCGAGATAGGTTCCGGCCAGGCTCGGGTGGCGTTTGTCGGCGGCGTAAAGGTTCAGCTCCGGATTGCGCTTGACCGATTTCGCAAACGCTAGTCCCGCCGGAATGACAAGCGCGCCGTTCTCGTTTGCCGCTTTGGTGTAGGCCTCGGCCAGCTCCGCCGTCATGTCCGGCTTATCGGCGTAGGCCCACGACATGAAGTAGGCCGGCACGGCACCATGCTTGCGCACGCTGTCGCTGTGCTTTTTGATGAACTCGGCGAACACCGACTTCAGCTGCGGATGGATGGGGCACTGGCTGCAATCCATCAGGATGGCAACGTCGAACAGGCGGTCCAGCTTGTTGAAGACGATGTTGTTGTTGGCGTCGAACGAATAGGCGCCGATGGCATTCGGCCGGAAATAGGAGTCGACGTCATGCCAGTCAGCGCCCGAGCCGCTGATGGTCACCATGGTGGCGCGGAATTTGACGTCAGGCTCGGCGGCGCGCAGCAGCGCGGTCAAATGGCCGTTGATGCCATTGTTGTAGTAGAAAAAGCTGTTGCCGATGAAGATCGCGGATGCCGGCTTGTCCGGGCCGACGCTGACAACGCTGGGCTTGGTCTGCGCGAAGAGCTGAGAGGCACTTGCGAAAGTGATCAGCACCAGGCCGAATAATACGCGCAGCTGATTTTTGAACATTGACGCTCCCTCCCTAGTGCGGGCCGGCAATCGCGCGGGGCCGCAGGAACTCTGCAAACTTTGAACGAGGCCTGCTTGAGCTGGTTGCCAAGCTATACCAGTCGGCCAGCGCACATAAGTGCGCGCGCGTGGCCGGGTGAGCCATCATCCAATCGGTACGGACTGTTGCTTTTCGCACGGCGCCCGCTGCATCGCGTGGATATAGCTTGGGTGCGGGGATCCATTGCAGAGGGGATCGACAATGACTGCGTCTGAGGACCACTTTTTTGCGGAGATGAAGACGAAGAGCCCGCCGGAAAGAGTCGATCTGCTGCTGGGTCTGTACCGGGACCTTCCGAAAAAGCAGCAAGAGGAGTTTGCCCAGGCTGTACTCGGCCCACCGAGCGATCGCACGCGAGACTTGATCTGGGTCATCATCGTAGGCGCCTTTGCAATTGTGCTGCTCGGTTCGGCGGCAGTGCTTTGCCGGGCCGTGTTTTTGGAGACCACGGCCAACGCAACCTACTTTGCCAAGATCGAGACCGTGGTAACCGTCTTCACCAGCGTTCTGGCATTTCTGTCTGGCCTGCTCGCTCCGAGCCCGGTCAAGAAGTAGACGGCGCCGGCGCGTTTCAGTAGGGTCCGCGCCGATCGCCGAGCCCAGCGGGTCCTGCAATGCAACGCGCGATATTCGACGTCATCGTGGTCGGTGGTGGCCACGCCGGCTGTGAGGCCGCGGCTGCCGCGGCCCGCATGGGCGCGCGCACGGCGCTGATCACGCATCGCTTCGACACCGTCGGCGAGATGTCCTGCAATCCCGGCTATCGGCGGGCTCGGCAAGGGCCATCTGGTGCGCGAGATCGATGCGCTCGACGGCCTGATGGGCCGGGTCGCCGATGCGGCAGGCATCCAGTTCCGCCTGCTCAATCGCTCCAAAGGTCCCGCGGTGCAGGGTCCGCGCGCCCAGGCCGACCGCAAGCTCTATCGCGCCGCCATGCAGGCGGCGCATCCGCGCCACACCTAACCTCGAGGTGATCGAGGCGGCGGTGGAAGACCTCATTATCGAGGACGGCCACGTCGCTGGCGTCGTCGGCGCTGGCGGCGAAGAGATCCGGGCGCGCGCCGTCGTCATCACCACGGGCACGTTCCTGCGCGGCCTGATCCACATGGGCGAGCGCAAGATCCCGGCGGGGCGCGTCGGTGAGCCGCCGGCGCTCGGCCTGTCCGATCGGTTCATGTCGCTCGGGCTTCGCCTCGGCCGCCTCAAGACCGGCACGCCGGCGCGGCTCGACGGCCGCTCGATCGACTGGGCGAGCCTGCGAAATGCAGGCCGGCGACGAGCGATCCCGTGCCGTTCTCGTTTCTCACCGAGCGGATCACCACATCGCCAGATCGCCTGCGGCGTCACCCGCACGACCAGCGAGGCACCCACGCGATCATTCGCGCCAACCTGCACCGCGCGCCCATGTATTCGGGCCAGATCGAGGGCATCGGGCCGCGCTACTGTCCGTCCATCGAGGACAAGGTGGTGCGCTTCGCCGACCGCGACCGCGCACCAGATCTTCCTCGAGCCGGAGGGCCTGGACGACGACACCGTCTATCCCAACGGCGTCTCGACCTCCCTGCCGGCCGAGGTGCAGGACGCGTTTCTGCGCACCATTCCGGGCCTGGAGAAAGTGTGGTCATCAAGCGGCCCGGCTATGCCATCGAGTACGACTACGTCGATCCGCGCGAGCTTGCGCCCACCCTGGAAGTCAAGGCGCTGCCCGGCCTGTATCTGGCCGGCCAGATCAACGGCACCACCGGCTACGAAGAGGCCGCGTGCGCAAGGGTCTGGTGGCCGGCCTCAACGCCGCGCTGACGGCCGCCGGCGAGGTCGCGAGCTCATCGTTCTCGACCGCGCCGAGGCCTATATCGGCGTGATGATCGACGACCTGGTCACCCGCGGCGTGTCCGAGCCCTATCGCATGTTCACCTCCCGCGCCGAGTATCGCCTGCAGCTGCGGGCCGACAATGCCGATCAGCGCCTCACCGAAGCCGGCTTGGCACTTGGCTGTGTCGGGGCGGATCGCAGGCAGGCCTTCGCCCGCAAGACCCAGGCGCTGTCCGAGGGCCGGCGGCTGCTGGAAGCCCTCACCATCACGCCCAACGAGGCCGCCCGGCATGGCCTCGACATCAACAAGGACGGCCGCCGGCGCAGCGCCTTCGAGCTGCTAGCCTATCCCGATATCGACCTGGTGCGGCTGCAGCCCATCTGGCCGGAGATCGCCAGCGTTGCGCACAAGATCGCGGTCCAGCTGGAGGTCGATGCCCGCTATGCCTCTTACGTCGAGCGGCAGGAGGCCGACGTGCTCGCCTTCCGCAAGGAAGAGGGCGTGCGCATTCCGGCAGATTTCGACTACGCCACCGTTGCCAGCCTGTCGGCCGAGGTGCGCCAGAAACTCGACCGCCTGCGCCCCGCTACCCTGGCCCAGGCCAGCCGCATGGAAGGCATGACGCCAGCCGCGCTCATGCTGCTGCTGGCCCACCTGAAGAAGGCCCCAGCCCGCCGATCAGCGTAGGCCGCCTCAATATTTCACGTGAAACAGCCGGCCGCTGCCCTTGTGCCGTCTACTGCTGGTTACCGTGACGGTAATTGCAATCGAAGATTGCACAGCGAGCCTGGCGGCCGCAAGCGTGACACGCATGCCGCGTCCGGCGTAAGCAGCGCCATGGCCTCCGAGATTCGCCAGATCGCCACGCCGGAAGACTTCGCTGCCGCCTTCGATGTTTCACGTGAAACATTGGAGCGGCTGGAGACCTACGAGACGTTGCTCCTGCAGTGGCAGAAGGCCGTCAACCTGGTGGCGCCGAGCACGCTGGGTGGCATCTGGCATCGGCATTTCGCCGATTCCGCGCAAATTCTGCCCTTGGCACCAGAAGGCGCTCGCTCCTGGGTGGACCTCGGCTCCGGCGCCGGCTTCCCGGGTCTGGTGGTGGCGATTCTCCTGGGGGGGGCGGGCCCTCGCGTAACGCTCATCGAGACCGATTCCCGCAAGTGTGCCTTCCTTCGCGAGGTTGCCCGCAAGACGGGCACCACTGTGGATATCCTGTCGACAAGGATCGAGCAGGCGGCGACTCAAGCTAAGCTCGAACAGCCGGAAGTGGTTTCGGCGCGTGCACTTGCCCCCCTCGACCGTCTGCTCGGCCTGGCGGCCCCTTTGTTCACGCCGTCTACCGTGGGCGTATTCTTGAAGGGGCGAGATGCTGCCTTGGAGATCGAGACAGCCGCAAAGGCATGGACATTCGCCGTCGAGATGGTCCCCAGCATCACCGAAGCCACCGGGCGCGTCGTCGTCATTCGCGATTTGCAACCCAAATCAAAGGATTAGAGCCGTGATCGGCACGCTCCGCGTTCTTGCTATCGCCAATCAGAAGGGCGGCGTCGGCAAGACCACCACCGCCATCAACCTAGGCACCGCGCTGGCAGCCGTCGGCGAGAAGGTGCTGATTCTCGACCTCGACCCGCAGGGCAACGCATCGACAGGCGTCGGCGTCTCAGAAGCCACGCGGCCCGTCACCAGCTTCGATGTGCTCACTGGCAAGGTCGGGATCGCCAAGGCTGCCGTTCGGACGCTGGTGCCCAACCTCTCTATCGTACCGGCCAATTCCGACCTGGTCGGCCTTGAAGCCGAGATGATGGAGGCGGGCAATCGGCCATTCCGGCTGCGAGATGCTGTCACCGCCCTGATCGCAGATCAGCGCGCCCGGCCGAGCGAGGTGCCCTACAACTACCTGCTGATCGACTGCCCGCCGTCGCTGAACCTGCTGACGCTGAACGCCATGGTGGCGGCGCACGCCGTGCTGGTGCCGGTGCAGTGCGAGTTCTTCGCGCTGGAAGGCATTTCGCAGCTGAAGGAGACCATCGATCAGATCAAGGCCACGCTCAATCCCGGCCTGGAGATCCAGGGCGTGGTGCTGACCATGCACAACTCCCGCACGGCCTTGTCGAAGGAAGTCGAGACCGAGGTGCGGGCTTTCTTCGGCCCCAAGGTCTACGCCACCATGATCCGGCGCAACGTCAAGGTTGCCGAGGCACCCTCGCACGGCAAGCCGATCCTGATCTACGACTATGACTGTCACGGCAGCCAGGACTACATCAAGCTGGCCACCGAGGTGATCCAGCGCGAGCGCCAGCTGCGGGCTGCTTAGGCGGGCCCCCGGTTGCCCCAAGGACGGCGAATGTCCGATAATCTCAAGCACATAGGAATTCCGATGGTGGTCCCCATGCAAAAGGGTCGGCTGGGTCGCGGTCTTGCTTCGCTGATCGGAGAGGCACCGAGCGCTGTGGCTCGCGTGCCGGCCGAGGGCGAGCAGCGCCTGCTCAATATCGACCAGCTGCGTGCGGGTCCCTTCAACCCGCGCAAGGACTTCCGGGACGCCGAGTTGGCCGAGCTCGCCAACTCGATCCGCCAGAAGGGTCTCGTGCAGCCGATCGTCGCCCGACCGGATGGGCGAGGCGGCTTCGAGATCGTAGCCGGCGAGCGGCGCTGGCGCGCGGCGCAGCGGGCTGGCGTGCACCAGGTGCCGGTGATCGTCCGCGAGCTGTCCGACCAGGAGGCGCTCGAGGTCGCCATCATCGAGAACGTACAGCGCACCGACCTCAACGCCATCGAGGAGGCGACCGGCTACAACGACCTGATGGAGCGCTTCGGCTATACCCAGGAGCAATTGTCCGACGTAATCGGCAAGAGCCGCAGCCATCTCGCCAACACCCTGCGTCTCTTGAAGCTGCCGCCCCAAGTGCGCGCCATGGTGCAGGATGGCAAGCTCTCCGCCGGACACGGGCGCGCCCTGGTCGGTCGCGACGACGCCGTGCAGCTAGCCGAACAGATCGTCGAGCGCCAGCTCAACGTGCGGGCCGCCGAGGCGATGGTGCAGAACATCCCGCGCGCCGATCAGGACGGAGGCCCTGGCACCTATCCCTCTCCTAGCCGAAAGGAGAAGGACCCCGACACGCGCGCCTTCGAGAAGGATCTGGCCGACGGGCTTGGCCTGAAGGTCGAGATCAAGGCCGGTTCCGGCGAGAGCGGCGTGCTCACCATCAAATACGGCAACTATGACCAGCTCGACTACCTGCGTGCCCGCCTGCTCGGCCTTCCGAGCTGAGCCGCTTTCGAGCGAGGCATTTTAAGGGCCTGGCGGCCGATCAGGCCTGGGTCAATTCCAACAACTCTATAAGCGCGGCTGCCTCGGTTTCAAACACGCTTTTCTCTGCAGCGATATGCCCGGCGGTAGGCATCGAAACGCTCGGCATGATCGGGGAAATCGGCAAAGATGCTTTTGATCATTTCTCCGATGGCAGGAATTTGGTTTTCAGAGGCGTCAAATTTGTAATCGTCCGGTATCGGCATGTCCGGCTGATACTGAGCTGATCCGCTTCTCGACGTCAGAATACAACATCCAGCGCGCGCGGCCTCTCGAGGCATTCGATCCTTGCCCGGATGATGGCCAAAATCGATATACAATTTGGCGCAGCCCAGAATGGCACGCATTGCGGCGTGGTTCAGCCCCTGCCGAGGAACAAAGCCTAGGTCCGGATATGCCGCCATTATCTTGCGCGTAAACTCGATATCATTTTCGAGATTGAATAGGATGTTATTGTTCAGCCGAGTGAAATGTTTGGATCCAGGCAAAAGCGTCGAATTTATGGGCAGTGTCTCAGTTTGAAATCTGAGCCCGCTTTTGTGGCTCCGTAAGGATCACGGTAGGCCTCGGCGACGACGATGAATTGCTTGATCAATAGGCTATCCAATCGACCGAAGCTCATACGCGAAAGCAGCGCGCGCATATCGTTCGGCCTCCACGGATGCGCGTTGCCACTCCAAAGCAGAGGTATCCCACCGGCCACCGCCAATTCCTCGGCCGTTTCTTTAACGAAGAAGCGCAAGTGCGTGCGGTCGAGGAGGCCCGCATCGCCATAGCGGAATTGGCCCCGGAAAAGTAGCTTTGCAATAAATTTCCAATTCCTGATGTTGGGTACAGAAATGATAAGGCGCCCTCCGGGTGCGATCAGCACGGAGAGACGTTTGACAACGGTCCAAGGGTCGACCAGATGCTCAAGGACGTCCAGGCACAGGATCAGATCAAGCGATGACGCTGGGATCTTCCGATGGAAATCCAGCTTTTCTACATCGCCGCACCAGACTTCGCTGAAATGGCCCTTCGCCCGCTCGGCCGCATCCGGGGAAACCTCGACGCCCCCTGCCCATGCCACCGACCTGCGGCTCTGCACGAATGCGGTCGTTGCTCCATCGCCGCAACCGACGTCGAGCATCCGGTTCACCACGAGCGGAAGGTGTGGCCCAATCTCCGTTCGAGCCCGACCGTAATAGCCTTAGAATCTCGTGCATCCCGGTCCCCAGGATCTACGATGCCATGTGTTGCTATCCTATCGCATCCGGCCATCTGATGGATGCGAGATCCGAGAAACCGACCCCGGCCCAAGACCTACAGGAAGCGGCTGGCAGAAATTTCAAACTGAGACACTACCAATTTGTGCAATCGTTTGTAGCAGAGTGATCTGCCCGCATTTCCTGCCTACTCCCCGAGCGGACGC
>CAWIZC010000004.1:0-58722 GCA_963840445.1 uncultured Alphaproteobacteria bacterium
CGCCGGTCATCACGATGTCCAGATCCTTCAACCTGGAGCGGTCGTCGTTGCTGTGCTCGACCCAGGATCCTTCGCCTCCATGTGGCGCCAGCTGACGTACAGCTCGGTGGCTGCAGCGTCGATGTTCTGGACCAAGCCGAGGCCCCAGATCCTCAGGTCGTCGCCCTTCAGCTGAGTCTGGTGCAGCCACCGTTGCGCATCCGTTGGTCGCATTCACCGTCGAGCAGCTGTAGACTGCGTCGGCAAACTTGAAGTTGTGATGCTGGTTGTACTCGCCGTACACCACGGTGTTGCCGATCCCGAACCAGTTCTTGGCGATACCGGCCTGGATGTCCCAGCGGGTGGCATCCTTGTCGGAGTTCGAAGACACCGGTGAGCGGGTTCTGCGCACCAACCGAGAGCTTGGTGTAGTGGCCTTGAGCGAACAGACCGCTCGGCACGTGCATCAACGACAGGGCACCGGCAATGTAGGCGTTGTCGGATGAAGCGTTGGTCGGCTTCACACCAAAGCTGGTGGCGCCCAGCGGAACCACCGAGTTCAGCTGACACGAACCCGGCCGAGTCGTCCTCGTTGGATCTCGAGTACTCGCCACCGACGCCGGCGGCGAGACGGAAGCCAGAGAACTCGCCTGCGTACTTCAGGTTCCAGCCCATCACCCGACCGACGTTGGTCAGCTGACCAGCCGGATTGTCAACCGTCGACGTCTCGGCCTTCAACGCCTCGCCAATCGACGCATCGAAGATGAAGCCGGCCACCGTCGGGCTGGTGTACTTGATGCCTTCCATGCGGATGCCGATCGGGCCACCGCAGTTGAACACAAGCTGGCCAACCGTCGTGCCAGACAGCAGGTTCGTGTCCTTCCGACGGAAGGAGAAGCCGCCGCCGTCGCAACCCGGATCAGAGCCGGCGCCAGCGGACGTGCCACCGAGGTCGATGAAGCCGTTCTGGCCAGAGTTGGTGATGCGGCCAACGGTCGCACGACCAATCGTCTTGTTCTCCAACCAGAAGTTGACGTCACGGAAGCGCACGAAGCCGTCACCGTTGCGAACGTCGGCGTTCGGATTGCCACGGGTCGCCACCTTCCTCGTTGGTCTGGGAGACCGTCGAGGTACGGGCCTTATCACCCCAATCCAACAGGATGCTGTAACCAGCCGACCAAGCCGGGCTGATCTTGGCGCTGCCCATGAAGCCGAAGCGGCTCGCCGAGTTGTGGTTGTCGAGACCGACGTAGGTGTTCGACCGACGACCGTCGTTCCAGTACAGGATCGCGCGGTTGACCTGGCCGTACACGGTCAGGGACATCTTGCGGTTGCCTTTGCGGGCCGTGGTGGCCTCGAGCTCGGCTACCCGCTCTTCCAGGTCGGCGCAGCAGTCGCCGCCCAAATCGGCCGCCTTAGCGGACGGGACCGCCATGCCGCCTACGAAAACGCCAGCCACGGCCATAAGGGCCAAGCGGCTAGACTGACTTTGACAACAGTCCCCCGAGCTGTTGGAGAAATGCTCGAGTGGGGCGCAGAGACGGGAGTACGTCTTAGCCGGTTACACCGCTGGTTACTTGGATGCCCCGAAGCTTGCTCAACGCTGTAACAATATTTTTACCGAAACAGGGACGGTTTGAAGGTGGGCGCGTCAACGATGTCCTTGAAATACAATACTTCTCCATGCAGCACTGCATCTGTATCTCGGACAACACCACGGCCGCGAGACTGAATTGACCAAGGTTTCCTAACATGCGGGGAAGTAAGTGCAGCGTACTGATAAAGACCCCAAAGGGTCGAGTATCTTACATTCGGTTAGATTAGACATACCAGTAAGGCACTCGTGGTCTCCGAGAGGTCGACAAGCAAAGACCCTCAGGGTCTCAATAACCAAACGCCACCGCAAGCGTCGAACGCGAGCCGGAGTTCAAATTACGCAGACGCGGTTTGTCATTAATTTTCGCGACCCTCACACGGGTCGGCGCAAGCAGCTTTTCTATGAAACGCACAAAGAAGCAGCCCTAATGCGAGACGAGTTGCTCGCAAGCCTAGCAACCGGAACATATCGCGATGCTTATGCGAACTGGACGGTCAGACAGGCGATTGAGTATTGGCTTCAAAACTCCAAGTCCGAGGTCGAAGCAACCACTTGGGGCAGCTACCGGCAAGCGGCGCACTACGTCACTGGCCCCTTCCTGATAGGCACAAGAAGGGAACGAAGGCTCTTTGCAATGACCGGTCAGGCGCCAAGAGGCCTTGCGGTCCTCCCAATGCTAGGCTCCACACCTATTGCAGATCTCACGACCGGTGACATCCGACGATGGCATCAATTGCTCTGCGGTGAAGTAAGTGCCTACACCGCCAATGTCGCTAAGAAATATCTTCGCGCCGCACTTGCTCTTATGGCTGAAGACTATCATGTGAAAGTTCCTTTGATGCCGTCGCGGCTCGGACGCGGCAGGACAAGACCAAAGAAAATTATTCTCACGCCTGAGCAGGTTGGGCGCCTGTTACGGGCTGCAAGTGAGGATGCGGAGCGGGGTATCTACTATGCACTACCGTTTCTAACTGGAGTGCGCCCCAGCGAGCAATTAGCCTTACTGTGGGAAGACATCGATCTGCTATCCGGGATGCTCCACATTCAGCGCGCGCAGACCAACCAAGGCGCAATCTCGTTGCTGACTAAGACGCCCGCTGGTAATCGCACCATCCCCATCGCTCCTTTGCTGCACAGGCTATTGGAGGGCTGGAGGTCCGTATGTCCTAGGCACCCAGGTGAACCAAACAGGGTGTTTCCTGCGCTCGGTAGCAAAGCCGGCAAGCAACTATCGTATTCGAATTTTCGAACTGGCTACTGGCGCCCCGCGCTTGAAGCGTTGGGGCTGCCCTACGTCACGCCCCACAGCGCACGACATTGCTTCATCAGCACGCTCCAGGCTCAGGGGGTGGAGGTTGGACTAGTTGCCAAATTGGCGGGACATGCCAACGCTATGGTTACAATCGGCCACTACACGCAAGCTGTCCGAGGTGGTGCCGAGGCTGTGAGGGCTCTCGAGGCCGCTTACGAAGGTGGCACAAGGTAATTGCCAATGAGTTCTTGGTGGGCCCGGTCAGTTCGGTTCTGACGCCTGCAGCACGGCCAGGTTACTTGAGATCAATATATGAGAAATTGCCAAGGGGTGATGTCCGGCGATCACACCTCTCAAAGGTCGACGTGCCCCCTTCGTTCGCAACGTTGACAGCTCGAGCCCAACTGGCGCAGATTTCTCTGCACACAGAAAATCAGGCTTTCACCTGATTGTTGCTCCTTGGCGGGCCCAATAGGCTTCTGCGGTCCGGCAAGCCGGTCGCGTCGTCGTGGCTCGTCTCGGCCGCTCACCAGGTCGTTGTTCATGACCTTCGACGCTTCGATCACCAAGCGCCGTAGAAACCGACGCCTTCGATCGGGCCGTTACGTTGTTCAAACTCGATATGTGCTCAACTTCAAAGATCCAAGCACGGGCTGTAGAGCACAACTTTTTTTTCAACGCCACAGCGATGCAGTTGCAAAGCGCAACAAGCTCGTTGCGGAGTTCGCTACCCATCCGCTCTCCCATACACGCAATGAACTTACGGTCGCGCAAGCTATTGAGCATTGGCTGAAAAGCCGCAAAGGCAGTGTGAAGGAAACCACGTGGCGTGGATATCAGCAGATTTCTCAATATGTAGTCGGACCTTTAGTTGTCGGCACGGCTTTACAGCGGCGCGCCGCAAAGATGCAACCGGGGGCGGCATCGGAAGCACCGCGCGCAGAGATGTTGGGAAATAAGCGTGTTTCCGACTTAACGACCGCCGACATACGGAATTGGCATCAGTCTGTAATCACCTACGTGAGCGCTTTTACGGCCAACGTCGCTAGAAAATGTTTGAGAGCGGCACTTTCACTCGCGGCGGAGGACTTCGATTTGCGAACTACGCCAATGCCCTCCCAGTTGGGGCGTGGGCGAACGAAAGTTCCAAAAGCGATCCTGTCGCCGACTCAGATCGCAGTAGTGATCGAATACGCCCAACGAGATCCTTGCAGAGGTATCTATTTTGCTTTTCCGTTTCTCACGGGCGTGCGGCCTAGTGAGCAGCTTGCACTCTTATGGGAGGATATCGATCTTGCTGCTAACGTGATTAGCATCCATCGCATGCAGGAACAGGACGGCAGCCTTACTCCCTATACCAAAACCGTCGCCGGTGTTCGTGAGATTCCCATCTGCCCGCTTCTCAGAGAGATGTTGTCGAAGTGGCAGGCTGTGTGCCCTAAGCGCCCGAACGAGCCGGAGCGCGTTTTCCCACGCCTTGGCTCTGTGAGAGGAGGGCGTTGGAAGGTGGGTGGCACACTGACATATGCCAATTTTCGGTCGCGTTACTGGCAACCGATCTTCTCCACGCTCGGCCTGCCCTATGTGGCGCCTCATAGCGCGCGGCATTCCTTCATCAGCACGCTGCAGTTGCAGGGAATTGAAGTGGGCTTAGTCGCAAAGCTCGCGGGCCACACCAATCCAGCCGTAACGCTAGCCCACTACACACACGCCGTCCGAGGTGGTGAACTCGCTGTTCAAGCGCTGCAGAATGCATTCACTTTACAGAAGTTACCGGACCCCGCCGAATTGGCGATCAAGACCAAGTTGGGATGACCTTGACCCCGGGGGAGTTCGGCGTGTCATCTCCAAATGAGCAATGACATCTGCGTGCATGCCTTCAAAATGAAAGCAACAAATTGACTTTTGGGCGCCTTACGCTCCCAAAGCAGGTGCTCTACCAGGCTGAGCTAGGCCCCGGCCGCAGTGACGGGCTTGTAGTGCCGGTTTCGCCGGCCACACCGTCAAGCACAGGCAAGCGCCTGGCACCCCTAAACCTATTTCTTGGCGGGCTTGAAGGCCGGATGCTCGACGCGGTCGCCGGGCTTGAGGCCCAGCCGCTCCGCCGCGCCACCTGCCAGCTCCAGGCAGGCCAGCACGTCGCCGCGCGAGGGAATGGTCTTGCGCGAGAACGGCTCGGTCCACGCCTCGATGCGATGCACGACGCCGTCGGCACGAATAAACACCATGTCGAGCGGGATGTGGGTGTTCTCCATCCACATTGTCACCTCGCGCGGCTGGTCGTAGGTGAACAGCATGCCGGCCTTTTCGGGCAGGTGCGTGCGGAACATCAGCCCACGCTGCATCTCGTCCATGGTCTCGGTGGCCTCGATATCGATGACCACCGGGCCGTGCCCCGTGACGAGGGTTAGCGTTTCCCGTCGCATGGCGTCAGCCGGCCGGATGAATGCTGAGCACAGGACGGCGACCACAAGCAACTGGGCCGCCAATTGGGCGGCCCAGCGCAAATTTGCAAACCGTGGACGTCGGCCCTCAATGCTTGGGCGGCAGTCCTGTTGGTGGCCCGTCGGGGCGCAGCTCTGCGGCCATGCAGCCCTTGGAGCCGCCGCCGAAGCGGACGAGCACGACCTGATCCGGCCGGAGCTCCGTGAACCCGAAACGCCGCAGCGTCTCCATGTGCACGAAAATGTCGGGAGTGCCTTCGCCACGTGTCAGAAACCCAAAACCGCGGACCCGATTGAACCACTTGACCCTGGCCCGCTCCCATTCGCTCTCAGCATTTACCACCACATGGGTACGTTGAGGCAACTGCGACGGATGGATCGCGGTGCTCTCGTCCATGCTGAGCACCCGGAAGGCCTGCAAGCCTCGCGGCCGTTTCAGCACCTGACAGTGCACGCGGGCGCCCTCATAGGCCGTCTGATAGCCACCGGCCCTCAGGCAAGTTACGTGCAGCAAGACGTCGGCCAAGCCGTTATCAGGCACTATGAAGCCATAGCCCTTTGAAACGTCGAACCATTTGATGGTTCCTGCGATCTCAAAGACCTCTACCGCCGGATCATTACCGGTGACTGCTCCACCTTTGTGTGGTTCATCTACCGGAAATTCCGGAGGGAACTTGTCGTCATCCCCCGCCATACTTTAACCCCCGCAACGTTGAGCCACATCTGCCGACCCGGCTCCCCTGGAACTCCGATTTGCCCTCTCGAAGCGCCTGGAAACGGATCAGCGACACACAGATATAATCAAGGGTCGGAAGGCTTGCTAGAATTTTTTCAGGATGCACCCTGAAAAGCTAGCATAGATGTGAATAACTTGGAGAAAAGAACTGTCTCAAGGCACTGATAATTCTTCGCGTTCTGAAACCGTCTGGTGAGTCGCATAGCTTGTGGACTGAGCTTGAGCCGCTTTGCGCTGTTCAAAAGCTTGGAAAGATCAAAATACATCTTGCTAAATACAGAAGACCTTGGTGCGTGACCGAATCATGGCGGCACCTGACGTATGGTTAACTCATTGCCCTTTCATGGCAAGATTGAGACAGCGATTGTCACGAAATCATGACCTGCGCCCCCGGCAGCGAGTCTGTTGTAGGACCACAACAGGATGAGGCCAGCAGCCTGCGAATCACATGGCAGGCGCTCCTTGCCTCCACGGCGGCAACCGGCGATGGTGCCGGCTCAATCGCCAACTCGAGCAGGGAGTGAAGAGGGTGCCGCTACGCTATCTCCATACCATGGTGAGGATCGCCAACGTCGACAAAAGCCTGGATTTCTACTGCAACAAGCTTGGCATGCAGGAGGTCCGGCGCATCGAGAGTGAGGCTGGCCGCTATACCAACATCTTCCTGACGGCGCCCGAGGACAAGTCGCGCGCCACCACCGAAAAGGCTCCACTCCTGGAGCTGACCTTCAACTGGGATCCCGAAGTCTATGGCGAGGGCCGCAACTTCGGCCATCTGGCCTTCGAGGTCGACGACATCTACGCCACCTGCGACCAGTTGATGAAGGCCGGCATCACCATCAACCGCCCGCCCCGCGAGGGCCGCATGGCGTTCATTCGCTCACCCGACAATATCTCGATCGAGCTGCTGCAACGGGGCGAGGCGAAGCCCAAGGCGGAGCCGTGGCTGTCGATGCCCAACACCGGCAAATGGTGAGCTTCCGGCGGCTCGGGTAAGGCGCCCGGGCGAGGTCAATCAGGTCGCGGTTTCCTGCGACAAAGCTGGCGGCATGGCGCATGGCCGCCTGGAGCGAGATCGTTCCTGCTGGAAGCACTTTGGCTTCCACCGGAACGTCGATCTTACTCCGGACGCAAGGAATGGAGAGGGGCCAGCGCTTCGGCCGCAGCGATCGATCTGGAGCAATGTGAGTCAATAGGTTTCCCAGAAGCGCCAAGGAACGGTGGCCTACCTAGTTATCCGTGGACGGCTCCGGGTTTGAGCCGATGGCGTCCCGGCGACGGTCTAGCATGATCACACTCTGATCAGTCCGAGAGTTCCGAGCCTCGCCGAGGCACGCTCGCGTTGCGCAACTCTCGTGCGAAGAGACGTGGAGGCGCCCGTTGTCGATATCCTGCAAGTCCGAACGCAGCTTGCTCAGCCATGGTGAGCTGGAGATGGTGCGCCCGACGCACCATCCTGCGATCTACGACCTCGACGGCAAGGAGTTGCATGGGCTGAAGGTGCGCATCCGCGCGCAACGCGACAAGGAGCGGGGACTGGCCAGGCACAAACAGCGGGAAGCGCGAGGCAAGGCCGAGCCGCGGGGCAAGAATTTCCCGGGCGATGCGGAGCAGCCGCTGAAGCGCAAGCAGGTTTTCGCCGCGGCCCTCAAGCGCATCAACAAGGAACTGGATCGCCTGCGCACGCTCGAGGCGCGCGAGACGCAGGTGCAGGCCGCCCACCGGGCACTCGCGCTACGACGTGCGGAAAAATTCGTCCAACACCCCGGTGCCGGCGTCACCGCACGCGAGGGCATGCAACCGCACGCTCAGGTGCGTCGGCGGAAGACCGTGTCTCCTCGAATGATCGGCAGCATCTCGCAGGCAACCAAGGTGGCTCAGGCCATCCGCAACTCGCGGAGCTAGCGCAGATCGAGCGACTTCCGCGCCAGGTCAGCGCGCCGCTCGCGTCAACGCGACGATGCCCGGCAGCTCACGACCTTCCAGCCATTCCAGGAAGGCGCCGCCAGCCGTCGAGACGTAGCTGAACTGGTCAGTCACGCCGGCGGCATTGAGCGCCGCCACGGTGTCGCCACCACCCGCCACCGAGATCAGCTTGCCGACGGAGGTCAGCTCGGCCGCAGCTCGCGCCAGCGCGAACGTGCCTTCACCGAACGGGGCAATCTCAAAGGCACCGAGCGGGCCGTTCCATAGCAGCGTCTTGCACCGGCCGATCACGTCGGCGTAGTGCGCAACCGCCTTGGGACCGACGTCGAGGATCATCTCATCGGACGGCGTCTCCAGCACCGGCACCACGCGCGAGGGCGCGCCGGCCTCGAACTTGGCCGCCACCACCACGTCGGCCGGCAGCACCACCTCGCAGCCCTGCTCCTTGGCGGCGTGCATGATCTCGAGCGCCGTCTTGGCGAAGTCGGGCTCGGCCAGCGACTTGCCGACGTTGACGCCTTGCGCCACGAAGAAGGTGTTGGCCATGCCGCCGCCGATGATCAGCTTGTCGACCTTGCCGGCGAGGTTGGTGAGCACGGGGATCTTGGTCGATACCTTGGCGCCACCGATCACGGCGGCGGTCGGACGCACCGGCCGATCGACCACGCTGCGCAGTGCGTCGACCTCCTCCATCAGCAGCGGCCCGGCGTAGGACGGCAGCAGCCGCGTGACGGCATCAGTGGAGGCGTGCGCCCGGTGCGCCGTCGAGAAGGCGTCGCCGACGAAGATATCGCCGAGCTTGGCCAGCTCCTTGGCAAAGGCTGGATCGTTTTTCTCCTCGCCGACGTGGAAGCGCAGGTTCTCCAGCACGGCGATGTCGCCGTCCTTCAACGAGCCTGCGACCTTGGTGGCCGCTTCGCCGATGCAGTCGGTGGCGAAGGCGACCGGCCTGCCGAGCAACTCCGCGAGCTTGGCCGCGACGGGCTTCAACGAATACTGCGGATCGGGTCCGCCCTTGGGCCGGCCGAAATGCGAGATGACGACGATGCGGGCGCCGCGCTCGGACAGGTCCTCGAGCCCGGGCACGATACGCTCCAGGCGTGTGGCGTCGGTGACCCTGCCGTCCTTGGCCGGCACGTTTAGGTCGGCGCGCACCAACACGCGCTTGCCCCTGAGGTCTAGCCCTGCGGCTGTCTTCAGTTTATCGAGTAACATCTCAGGCTAGCTCACCAGTTTCTTTGCTGTCGCCACGATGTGGGTGGGCGTGATGCCGAAATGCTCGAACAGCTTGGGCGCTGGCGCCGAAGCGCCGAAGCCCGTCATGCCGATGAACGTACCGCTGTCGCCCAGCCAGCGCTCCCAGCCCATGCCGATGGCGGCCTCGACGCCGATGCGCGGCGCTGAACCCAGCACCGTTTTGCGGTAGCTGTCCGGCTGGGAGGCGAACAGCTCCCAGCACGGCATCGACACCACCGCAGCGTGAACGCCAGCCTTTTCCAGCTGTTCCCGCGCCTCGGCGGCGAGGCTGACCTCGGAACCGGTGGCGAGGATGGTGACGTCGCGTTTGGCACCGCCGGCCTCGGCCAGCACGTAGGCACCTTTGGCGGACATGTTCTCGCCGTCCGACTTCGTGCGCAGCGCGGGCAGTCCCTGTCTGGTCAGCGCCAGGATCGACGGCGTGCCCGAGCCGAGCAACGCCAGCTCCCAGCATTCCGCCACCTCCACGGCGTCGGCGGGGCGGAACACGTTGAGGTTGGGCATGGCCCGCAGGGCAGCCAGCTGCTCGACCGGCTGATGCGTGGGGCCGTCTTCGCCGAGGCCGATCGAGTCGTGCGTCATGACATAGATGATGCGCTTGCCCATCAGCGCCGACAGCCGGATGGAGGGCCGGCAGTAGTCGGTGAAGACCAGGAAGGTCGCCCCGTAGGGGACGATGCCGCCGTGCAGCGCCAGTCCGTTCATGGCGGCGGCCATGCCGTGCTCGCGCACGCCGTAGTGGATGTAGTTGCCGGCAAAGTTGCTGGAAGTCACGGGGGTGTGGTGCTTGGTGCGCGTGCCATTCGAGCCGGTCAGATCCGCCGAGCCGCCGATCAGGGCGGGCAGCACCGGCACCAGCTTCTCCAGCACCTTCTGCGAAGACTGGCGGGTGGCCAGTTTGGGCGGCGCCGCCACGAACTCCGCCTTGATCTCGGCGACCGCTGCCCTGATGGCCTCGGCTGCCTGCCTGTCGATCGGATCGCGCAGAACGCTCGGCGCGAGCTTTTCGGCACGTTGCTCCCAGGCTTTGCGCGGCGCGGCACCGCGTGCACCGGCTGCCCGCCAAGCCGCCAGCACCTCGGCCGGCACCTCGAAAGGCGCATACGCCCAGCCCAGCTTCTCGCGTGCGCCTCTGATCTCTTCAGCACCGAGGGGCTCGCCGTGCGTGGATGCCTTGCCCTGCTTGGTCGGCGCGCCATAGCCGATCACTGTCTTGCAGGCGATCAGGCTCGGCCGGTCGGAGGAGTGCGCGGCCGCAATCGCCTTGGCAACCGCATCCGCATCGTGACCGTCGACGCGCGTGGCCGCCCAGCCGGAGGCCTGGAAGCGCTTCACCTGGTCGTCGGACTCGGCGAGCGAGGTCGCACCGTCGATGGAGATCGAGTTGTCGTCGAACAGCACGATCAGCTTGGCAAGCTTCAGGTGGCCCGCCAGCGAGATGGCTTCCTGGCTGATGCCTTCCATCAGGCAGCCGTCGCCGGCAATCACGTAGGTGTGGTGATCGACGATGGCGTCGCCGTGCCGCGCATTGAGCAGACGCTCGGCCAGCGCCATGCCGACGGCGTTGCCGAGCCCCTGCCCGAGCGGACCGGTGGTGGTCTCGATGCCGGGCGCGTGGCCGAACTCGGGATGGCCTGCCGTCTTGGAGCCGAGCTGGCGGAAGCGCTTCAGCTCGTCGATGGTCATGCCGGGATAGCCGGTCAGATGCAGCAGCGCGTAGAGCAGCATCGAGCCGTGCCCGGCCGACAGCACGAAGCGATCGCGGTCCGGCCAGTCGGGTGCCGATGCATCGAATTTCAGGAATTGCGTGAACAGCACGGTTGCCACATCGGCCATGCCCATCGGCATGCCGGGGTGGCCCGACTTCGCCTGTTCGACCGCATCCATGGCCAGCGCGCGGATGGCGTTGGCCATGTCCTTATGCATCGAGGCATTGTCTGCGCTCATCTTCACCGCCGGCTTGGCCACGCTGCCCCCGCTCTATGGCTTTCGAGTTGTACGGGGACCATTAACCGCAGCCGCGCGCCGCGTCCACCCGCGACGGCTCAGTCTTTCACAGACGCTGACGGTGCAACTCGGCTCTAGGGGGTCATCCTCGGCGGCAATCGGGGTTTTGCCCGAGTGCGCGGGCGCTGCCGACCTGCCATCGTGCAGCGTCCTGCATCTGTAACTCTACCGATTTCCACGGAGACACTTGAAATGCGAAGACAGCTGGTCGGATGGGTTTTTGCGCTGGCGTTCTTCGCACTTGGCAGTGGACCGGCCTCGGCGTGGCGCGACTGCGACTATGGTCCGCGCGCCTACTATTATGGTGGCCCCGCCTACGGTTACGGTGGCCCCTATTACGGGTATGCTCCGACGTATTATGTAGCTCCCCGCTTCTATGCACCGCCGACCTACACGTACTACGCGCCGCCGGTGCGCTACTACTACAAGCCCACCACATACGAATACACCTATCCACGCGGCTACTACTATCGCCCGGCCGTCACTTCGTACGGCGGCGGGTATCGCCACCATCGCAGGTGGAAGTAGCCGGCGTTTAGGGTCGCCGACTTAGGAATTCCGACTTCCGGTGTCGAGCACCGAGGAGCTTCTCGATCATCACACCAGGGCGTCAGCAGGCCTCCGTCGGCGACGCCGCGCGGGCCTGACCAACGCAGCAGTTCTCTGCGGCATTCGGTAGCGCAAGGGCGGGCGCACCGTGGGGGCAGGCGCCGAAATGCTAACTCCCTGTTGAATGGGCACAAAAGGCCAGCCGCAAGGGTCCGTGCGGGGGCCGCAAACAATTGACAATCTCAAACGTGTCAGATGTGATCGCCAATCTCTGGGGGAAATTGCCGGGCGACTGAACGCCGTTGGGACAACGAAAGCCTCAAGTAATAGCGGGCTAGTCCACGCTACGGCGCAACTGCATACAAGGGGGGAGCATGTCCGTTCTGCTGGCATTGAGCAGCGCCATCGATTGGGTGAATGAGCGGATCGCGGTGATTGCCAACTGGCTCGTGCTGTTGGCTTGCCTGATCAGCGCGGGCAATGCCGGGAGCCGCTATCTGTTCAGCGAGAGCTCGAACGCCTGGCTCGAGATCCAATGGTACATGTTCGCGGGCATCGTGATGCTCGGCGGACCTTATACCCTCAAGATGAATGAGCACGTCCGTGTCGATCTTATTTACGGCATGCTTTCCGAGCGCACCCGCCTCTGGATCGACATTGTCGGCGGGTTCCTGTTCCTCCTGCCCATTTGCGTGATCTTCACCTACTTCACCTGGCCCTGGTTCGTACAATCCTGGAACCTGAACGAAGCATCTTCGAACGCCGGCGGACTTCTCCGATGGCCCGTTAAGCTGCTCCTGCCGGTCGGCTTCGGCTTGATGATCCTTCAAGGCATCTCGGAGCTCATCAAGCGCATTGCCGCGCTCGAGCATGTCATCGACATCGAATTCAAATACGAAAAGCCGCTGCAATGAGCTTCATCCACGACAACCTCGCGCCCCTGATGTTCGCCGGCATGATTGTCTTCATGCTGATCGGCTATCCGGCCGCGTTCTCGCTGGCGGCCACCGGCCTGTTCTTCGGCTTCATCGGCATCGAGTTCGGCCTCATCAGTCCTGCCTTTCTCGGCAATCTCACCTATCAGCTGTTCGGCATCCTCTCGAATGACCTCCTTCTGGCCATCCCGTTCTTCACGTTCATGGGAGCGATTCTGGAGCGCTGCGGTCTTGCCGAGGACATGTTGGATTCATTTGGCCAGCTGTTCGGCCCCGTACGCGGCGGCATGTCCTATGCAGTGATTTTCGTGGGTGCCGTCCTCGGCGCGATTACAGGCACAGTGGCTGCTTCAGTGATCGCCATGGGCGTCATCTCGATGACGCCGATGATCAAGTACGGCTATTCTACGCGGCACACGATGGGCGTGATCGCCGCGTCGGGCACCATCACCCAGCTCATTCCGCCTTCACTTGTCCTCGTTGTGCTTGCCGATGTGCTCGGGCGATCGGTTGGCGATATGTATGCCGGCGCCATCGGCCCGAGCATCATCCAGGTCGGTCTGTTCTGCCTCTGGGTTGCCATCGTCAGTGTTATCTGGCCCAAGGACGTGCCGGCGCTCCCTCTTGAGGCGCGCACCCTGCATGGTTGGGCCCTCTGGAAGAAGGCCCTGCGCGGCATTATCCCGTCGCTGGGACTGATCTTCCTCGTTCTGGGTACAATGGCCCTGGGACTGGCCACGCCAACCGAGGCGGGAGCCATGGGCGTGGTGGGGGCAATCGCGCTGGCTGCTTCATACGGCACCCTTACCTGGAACCTTCTCTACCAGGGCATGGCAAGCACCATGCGCCTCACCGCCATGGTGGTTTACATCCTGATCGGTGCACGCGTGTTCAGCCTCGTGTTCCAGGGGCTCGGCGGCAGGGATTGGATCGAGCACCTGCTCACGTCGCTGCCGGGCGGGCAAGTCGGCTTTCTCGTGTTTGCCAACGCATTCATCTTCGTGGTGGCATTCTTCCTCGACTTCTTCGAGATCGCCTTCATCATCATCCCGATGCTGGCGCCCGTCGCCGACAAGCTCGGCATCGATCTCGTCTGGTTCGGCGTGCTGATCTGCGCCAACATCCAGACCAGCTTCATGCATCCGCCATTCGGCTTTGCCTTGTTCTATCTGCGAGGCATCGCCCCGCCGTCCATCAAGACATCGGATATCTATTGGGGCGCTATTCCCTGGGTGTTCCTGCAGGTGATCCTCGTCATCGTCGTGATCTTCTGGCCGGGATCGGTCACCTATTGGATCGACAAGGGACCCGTGATCGACCCAGGCAAGATCGAGATTCCGCTGCCCAATCTAACGTTGCCCAATTTCGTGTTACCCAAATAGACAATTTGGCGAGGATCAAAGCTTGGAGAGCGACACGTGGACGATCAAAAAGACCCCCGACCATCCCGATCCGGGTTCAAGAGCAACGCCTTCACCACCGCCATGGTGGTGTTCCTGGCGTTGCTATCGGTGCTCTTCACGATCACGCTGCTAGGGTCATTTTCTGGGAAGAGGCTGTTCTAAGGGACGCCAGCAATTCCGAGCAGCGGCGCCCACTCTGGGATGGGACTGCACGTCTCCAAACAGGGCGCGGGTCACTTCTGCCTCTGGCAGTTCTGCGCCATCGATACTGACCCACACAAAGCCGGGCGGCGCACACAAGCCGCCGCACGCCAGTTACGGGCGCGGCGACGGAGTAGTGGCCTACACGGGCGTACTAGGCGGCTTTGGAGCGGGCCTTGTCGGTGGCGCTTTTCATCACGTCCTCGGCGCCTGACTGCACGGCCTGCGCGGTGTCTTCGGCCAGCGACTTGCCGAGCTTGCTGATCTGCTCGAACTCGGACTGATAGTCGGCATAAGCGGTCTGGAAGAAGTCCGTATAGACGCCGTACATGTCGTGCATCGTCTTGCAGGCCGCCAGCTGCTGCGGCACGGCGAGATCTTCCTTCAGTCGCCGGTTGACGAAGGCCAACCAGTTTTTGTTCATGGCGACGATGCCGTCGTAGACCTTGCCGTTCATCTGCGCCACGGCCGTCAGCGCCGGCCTGTGAAACTCCATGAACGCGTCGAACCCAAAGGGCATCATCATGGGCGGAAACGCTGACTCGGCCCGCCCGTTGCTCGCTTTCTCAGGCATGCACTCGATCCTCCGCTGCTGGGACACCACCCCCCCCGATAGAGAATCTATCCACGCCGTCGGCGAGCGCATCTTATTTCAAATCAAATATGTGAGAGACATCCGGAATCTTGTGGATAACTCACGTGCCGGCGTCTCGCCCCAGCTCCCGCAGGGTCGCTGCAGATCCAGCTCTGGTCATCCTCAACTCGAGTGTGACGCGAGGAAGGCGTCGAGTTCGGCGCGCGTCGGCAACCCGGCGCGCGAGCCGAGCCTAGTGCACTTCAGCGCCGCCACAGCAGACGCGATGCGCGCCCGTTCCGGCGAGGGCCTGCCTTCGGTGAGCATCAGCGCGAAGGCGCCGTGGAAGGCATCGCCCGCGCCTGTCGTGTCGGTGACGCTCACGCTGAATGCCGGCAAATGGCCACTATCGTCGCGCTCACGCCAGGTGTAGCCGTCTGCGCCGAGCGTCACGCCGGCGTGCAGAGGCCCGAGCGACAACACGTGGGCAAGGCGGTCTTCATCGCTGCCACCCGGCGCGAACTCGCGCAGGGCCGCCGTACCGAAGATGGCGTAATCGGTGAGCTTGAGGATGCCTCCCAGCGCTTCGCGCGCACCGAGATCGCCGTCGAGAATGGTCGGCACGCCTTCTCGGCGGGCGCGCGTGAACACGGCGCGCAGGCCTTCCAACCAGCGCAGATCGCCCAGTACCGCATCGGCCTCCCTGACGCGCTCCAGCGGCAGCCAGCTGGTGCCGCCCGGCATGCCGGCGTCGCGCTGGCCGACGATCAGGCGCTCGCCTTTGTCGTCGACGATGATGGCCGAGGTGGAGGAGCGCGCGCCCTCGAAGGACTGCACGTAGCGCACATCGACCCGCTCGGCCTTCAGGCCGGCGCGAATGGCAACGCCTGCGGCATCATCGCCGATGCGGCTCCAAAGCTCGGCCCTGCCGCCCAGCCTGGCGACAGCCACGGCCGCGTTGGCTGCCATGCCTCCGCCGGCCTCGATATGCTCGAGCGCCCGCACCTTGCTCGGCTGGGCCGGAAACGCCTCGATGCGATAGATGCGATCGAGGGCCGAATGTCCCACGCAGAGGATGCGCTTGGCGTCTGCCATTTCTAACCCTGGCCGGATTCAATCTTAAGTTTCAAGTAGGTTCATGGCACCCTAACCGATCATTACGGTATGGGTAAGCATGGCCGTGCAGGCCGCATTGTACGTGCGTCGAACCGGTAACTATCGCCTTTGGACTTGTGCCGCTGATCCAAAGCGCCGGCCGCGCCGTAGCCTTTGCTTGAACGCACAGCGTTCCGCTATGGTCGGCCCTGCAGTGTCGGCGCGGCCGTTTGGCCCGCAACCAGGGCTGGTCTTTAGCATCATGGCGGATCTGTTGCGGCGTGTGGCGGAGCGGGCGGAGCCTGCCGCATTTCGCGAGCTTTATCAGACCTATGGCCCTCGCGTGAAAGCCTACATGATGCGCTGCGGGGCAGATGCTGCCACCGCCGACGACCTCGTGCAGGAAACGCTGCTGACGGTCTGGCGCAAGGCCGCCCTCTACGCCAACGATCGCGGCAGCATCGGCACCTGGGTCTTCACCATTGCCCGCAATCTGCGCATCGACCGGCTGCGCCGCGAGTTGCCTTGGCAACAACTGCCGGAGGGGCGCCTGCAGGAAGCCTCCGCGGATGTGCCTGCCGACGAGGCCCTGTATGCCAAGCAACGCCAGAGGCGGGTCGGCGCCGTGCTCGCCGAGCTGCCCGACGAGCAACGCGCGGTGGTCACCCTGTCGTTTGTGGATGGCCTGTCGCACAGCGCCATCGCCGAGCAGCTGCGCCTGCCGCTCGGCACGGTGAAGTCGCGCATTCGCCTCGCCTGCCAGCGCATCCGCGAGTCGCTCGGTGACCTGCAATGAGCATCACCCGGCACCTCGATGACGCGACCCTGATGAGCCTCGCGGCGGGCACGCTCACGCCCGCGCTTGCCGTCGTTGCCGCCAGCCACGTCGCCTGGTGCCCCGCGTGCCGGCAGGGGCTCGCGGCGGCGGAGGCGCTCGGTGCCGCGCTGCTGGCCGACCTGGCACCCGTGCCGATCGGTCGCGAGCCGCCGCCGATGCCGCAAGTAGAGCCCGACGCGGTGCGCCCGCCGCTCAGCCATGCGGCATTGCCAAGCGAGTTGCCGGCGCCGCTCGCGCAGCTGGTCGGTCGCCCGCTCGATGCCGTGCGCTGGCGGCCGCTCGGCATCGGCATCTGGCATCACCGTATCTCGCTGCATGGTCCGGACATGGGCGAGTTGCACCTCATACGTACCTCGGCCGGACGCGACCTGCCGGAGCACGGGCACAACGGCGCGGAGCTGACGCTGGTGCTGCGCGGTGCCTATCAGGACGAGACCGGCCAGTTTCGAGTGGGCGATGCCGCCGACCTCGACGAAAGCATCGAGCACCGGCCGGTCGCGGATCCAGAGGCCGGCTGCATCTGCGTGCTGGCCTTCGAGCGCCCTGCCCGCTTCAAGGGTCTGCTGCCGCGCCTGCTGCAGCCGCTGACGGGACTTTGAGGCGAGCCGCAGCGGCAGCGCGGGAAAGCCCACGTCAGTGGTGAACTCGTCGAAGCATGGCTCCTTTCGACAGACCCAAGGCTGGACGATCAGCGCGACGCTTGCATCTGTCTCCGACAGACCTAAGCCGCCACCGTCTTGGCCGCCGCATGCGGGTGCAGCAGGGCAAAGCCGACGCCGATACGGTTCCACGCATTGATGGCGCCGATGGCCAGCGTCACGTTGACGATCTCGGCCTCGCTGAACTGCGCCGTCATCGCCGCGAACACCTCGTCCGGCGCGCCCTGCTGCGGCAGCAGCGTCAAAGCCTCGGTCCACGCCAGTGCGGCTCGTTCGCGCTCGCTGTACAGGGAGGACTCGCGCCATGCATCGAGCAGATAGATGCGCTCCTCCGTCTCGCCCGCCTTGCGCGCGTCCCGCGTGTGCATGTGCAGGCAGTAGGCGCACTTGTTGATCTGCGAGGCGCGGATCTTGAGCAGCTCGAGCAGCGATTTCTCTAGGCCGCTCTTCTCCACCGTTGCCTGCAGCGCGAGCATGGCCTGGTAGGCGGCAGGCGAGGCTTTGCGATAGTCGATGCGTTGCGACATGGGGTCGGTCCTCCAGGATTGGATGTTGGACACGTGCCCCGAGATCGGCCACGTGTCCAGGGCCGCCACCTCAACTGACCGTGAGCGGAGCGAAGGTTCACGCACGCTTAACCAGGTGCTCCGCAGCTGCCGGCTTGGGCCGCTAGAGTTCTTGTGGAAGCCCAAGACTCGCCGCCCTGAGCTTGTCGAAGGGCAAATGAGTCCGGCCATGTCGTGCTTCGACAGGCTCAGCACTGGGCAGGGACTGCCGATCGCGCTGCGAAGCGGGTCGGAAGCACTCTAGGATTGAACGTCCTCCCACTGCCCCGAGGCTGCGCTTTTGCGGATGGCATCAAGCGTCAGCATGATGTCGATCAACTCCTGCGGCGTAGCACCGGTCCAATGCGCCTCGCCCTCGCGCAGCAGGCGGGCAAACAACTCCGTCTGCAGCAGGAAGCCGTTGCCATCCGGAACCGGAGACGGCTCGAACGCCGCCGTATTGACGCGCCCTTTCTTGATCTGCAGCACGGCGGGGCCGCTCATCGGCGGATGGTTGAGATAGTTGGTCTCGATGACGCCGTTGTCGCCGGCGATCAGGGCGTGGCGGTGGTAGCCCGTGGCGAAGCTGCACGAGATCTGCGCCAGCAGTCCACTGGCAAAGCTCAGCGTCGCCACCGTGGTGAGGTCGACACCATTGGCCGCACGCTCGGACGCCGCCTGCACCCGCGTCGGCCGCTCGCCCGCCGCCAGCCGCACCAGGCTCACCGCGTAGCTGCCGGCATCGAGCAGCGCGCCGCCGCCGAGCGTGGCGCTGAGACGGATGTTGGACGGATCGTCGAAATACACGCCGAAGCTGGACCGGATCAGCCGCACCTTGCCGATGGCGCCCTCGGCGAGCCACTTGCGCATGGTCGCCACGTGCGGCTGGGCCATGTACGGATAACCCTCGCGCAGGATCACCTTGTGGCGGCGCGCCGCCTCGAACATCGACTTCGCCTCGGCCCCCGACATGGCGATCGGCTTCTCGCACAGCACGGGCTTGCCGGCCTCGACCGCGCGTATGGCCCATTCGGCGTGCATGCTGTTGGGCAGAGGGATGTAGATCGCGTCGATATCGGGATCGGAGAGCAGCGCCTCGTAGCTGCCGAGCGCGCGCGGGATGCGCTGCTCGCGCGCGAAGGCCTCCGCCTTGTCCTTGCCGCGGCTGGCGACGGCGCTCACCACCACCTCTTTGGATGGAGCAACCGACGTGCAGAACATGCGCGCGATGTTGGCGGCGCCGAGCACGCCGATACGCAACCGGGACGATGCAGTCATTTCTCAGATCTCCCCCTTGGATTGATGGCCGAGGCGACCAGCCGGCCGTCTAGGAGCGGCAGGCGGGCCGCAAAGTCAATGGTTGCATGCCGAAGCCAGGCGCTCGCACGAAAGCGCGCTGCGCCGCCCCACGCTTTCCGATCCCTGGCATTTGTCATGCTTTTTAGCGTTTACGGGAAACCGCCGTGCAGATTGAGCGGCTAGGTTTGCTGCGCTGCGGAAGGGGCAGCTCCACCTATCTAGCGGGTCCGAATGTCATTCGATAGACGCTGTTCGCCATCGTCGTATTCACCTCAGCCACCGGTGGCTTCCTGCTGCTGGTGTCGTGGCTGCAGCATCGGGACACCACCGCCCTCGCCTACTGGGGTGCCTCCTTCCTTCTGAGCGCACTCAGCGCCGCCCTGATTGCCGCCCGCGGCGAGATTGCCAATACTTGGTCGATCGTGGTGGCCAACGCCATCCTCGTCCTCGGCCACGGCGTCCTGTGGAGCGGCACGCGCAATTTCGAAGGCCGGCCGATTTCCGTACTCGGCACCCTGGCCGGACCGGTAATCTGGCTCGCGGCCTGCACGCTGAGCTTCATCTATGACAGCCCCGCCGCACGCGCGACTGTCATAACGCCGATCCTCGGCGTCTATCTGCTGCTCGCCGCCTTCGAGCTCTGGCGCGGCCGTGGAGATGCTCTTACCTCGCGCTGGCCGATTATCGGGCTGCTCGTGGCCCATGCCGTGCTCATGCCGTTGCGTATTCCGCTGGCGGGCTCGCTCTCGGGCCTTAAGCCCACCCATATCGACCTGCTGGCCTTTGTCGCGTTCGAGGCAGTTTTCATCAGCATCTGCACGGCATACCTGCTCGGCAGCGTCGTTAGTGAGCGCACCGTGCGGCACTTCAAGCAGGCTTCGCTGAGCGACCCGTTGACAGGCGCCGCCAACCGCCGCGCCTTTCTCGATCAGGCTCCCAGAGTGATGCGCCGCGCCAAGCATGCGCGCCAACCTGTCGTGCTGCTGCTATTTGATCTCGACCGCTTCAAGGAAATCAACGACATGTTCGGCCATCAGGCCGGTGATCAGGTGCTTGTCACATTTTGCGAGATAGCCACATCGCTGCTGCGGCCGGGCGATCTGTTCGCTCGGATCGGGGGCGAGGAATTTGCCTGCCTGCTCGCGGACACCTCTCAGCATGCGGCTCTGTCGCTGGCCGAGCGCGTGCGCGCCGCCTGCGAATCCACTTCGCACAACTTCAACTCCGCATACACGGCCACCGTCAGCATCGGCGTGGCAATGATGGGCAGCAAGGCAAGCAGTACCGAGTCGTTGCTGGCCGCCGCCGATCGCGCGCTCTACCGTGCCAAGGCACGAGGTCGCAACCGTGTCGAGACCGCCGAGCCTGTCGCCACCCTGGTGCACCGGGCCGACGTGGCGTGAGATAAAATCGCGGCGAGACCCTAAACCAGCCTGCTCTGCTCCACCGCCGCGTGGATGAAGCTCGCGAACAGCGGGTGCGGCTCGAGCGGGCGCGACTTCAATTCCGGGTGGAACTGCACGCCGATGAACCAGGGATGCTCCGGCAGCTCGATGATCTCGGGCAGCAGGCCGTCGGGTGACAGGCCGCAGAAGCGCACGCCGGCCTTCTCCAGCCGCTCGCGATACTTGGTGTTGACCTCGTAGCGATGCCGGTGGCGCTCGGAGATCTGCGTGTCGCCATAGATCGTGGCCACCTTGCTGCCCTTGGCCAGCACGGCCGGGTAGGCGCCGAGCCGCATGGTGCCGCCGAGGTCGCCGTTCAGCCTGCGCTTCTCCAACTCGTTGCCGCGCATCCATTCCGTCATCAGGCCGACCACCGGCTCCTTACTGGGCCCGAACTCGGTAGAGCCCGCCTGCTTGATGCCGACCAGGTCGCGTGCCGCCTCGATCACCGCCATCTGCATGCCAAAGCAGATGCCGAAATACGGCACGCCGCGCTCGCGCGCGAACTTGGCGGCGAGGATCTTGCCTTCCGAACCGCGCTCGCCAAAGCCGCCGGGCACCAGGATGCCGTCCACGCCGTCGAGATAGGGTGCCGGGTCCTCGCTCTCGAACACCTCGCTCTCGATCCACTCCAGCTTCACCTTCACCCGGTTGGCGATGCCGCCGTGGAACAACGCCTCGTTGAGTGACTTGTAGGCGTCCTTCAGACCCGTGTACTTGCCGACAATGGCGATCGTCACCTCGCCTTCCGGATTGGCGATGGCGTTGGAGATGGCCTGCCACTTCTCCAGATGCGGCGCCGGCGCGTCCTTGATGCCGAACGCGGCCAGCACCTGCGCGTCGAGACCTTCGCGGTGATAGGCCAGCGGCACGTCGTAGATGGAAGCCACGTCCAGCGCCTGGATCACCGCCTCCGGCCGCACGTTGCAGAACAGTGCGATCTTCTTGCGCTCCGAAGCCGGCACCTCGCGGTCGCAGCGGCACAGTAGGATGTCGGGTTGTATGCCGATCGATCGCAGCTCTTTCACGGAATGCTGCGTCGGCTTGGTCTTCAGCTCGCCGGCGCTCGGGATGAACGGGATCAGCGTCAGGTGGATGAACACCGAGTCGCCGCGTGGCAATTCGTTGCCGAGCTGGCGGATCGCCTCGAAGAACGGCAGGCCCTCGATGTCGCCCACCGTGCCGCCGATCTCCACCAGCACGAAGTCGATGCCGTCGTTGCCGTCCAGCACGAACTGCTTGATGGCGTCGGTGACATGCGGGATCACCTGCACGGTGCCGCCGAGGTAGTCGCCGCGCCGCTCCTTGGCGAGGATCTCCTGGTAGAGCCGGCCGGTGGTGATGTTGTCCGACTTCTTCGCCGGCACGCCGGTGAAGCGTTCGTAGTGGCCGAGGTCGAGGTCCGTCTCTGCCCCGTCGTCCGTCACGAACACCTCACCGTGCTGGTAAGGGCTCATGGTGCCGGGGTCGACGTTGAGATAGGGGTCGAGCTTCCTCAGACGTACTGAATAGCCGCGTGCCTGAAGAAGTGCCCCAAGGGCCGCTGAAGCCAGCCCTTTGCCGAGCGAGGAGACCACGCCGCCGGTGATGAAGATGTACCGCGCCATGGGCCTGTAGAATACATCCGAACCGCCCGATTCGAAGAGCGTTTTTTGCGATCCATCCACGCCCTTCGTGGCGCGGCGTAAGAGCGCGTCGCATCTGCCGGTTCCGCGTCCTCATCCCGGAATGCGCGCCGGCGCATATCCGGGACCCCAGAGCAGCGCTACTTGGATTGCGGCACGCGCGAGCCGCCGCCTGCCGCCGGAGTCTCGAACTTCTCCAGAATGCCGCCGCCGCCCGACTTGGGCGCATCCGGCGCCTTGCTGGTGGCCGGCTCCTTGGCCGCCCCCGGCACGGTCTTGGACGCCGGCTGCGTGGTGCTGGGCTCGCTGCCCAACAGCGATGGCGCCTTCTCTGGCCGGCTGGCAATCAGCGACAGCAGCAGACTGGTGAGGAAAAACGCCGCTGCCAGCCCGGCGGTCACCCGAGTGAGAAAGTTGGCCGCACCGCGGCCCGTCATGAACCCGCCGCCTCCACCGCCGATGCCGAGCGCACCGCCTTCCGAGCGCTGCAGCAGAACCACCCCGATCATGGCGGCAGCGATCATCATATGCACAATCAGAATGACGGTGGTCATGGGTCTCTCAGCCTTTGCGCCCCCGGGGCCCAAGCCCGGACAGGGGGACCGGTTGGCCGCGCTTCTACACCAGACGGCAGGCCGGTGCCAACCCATGGGCCTTCACGGGTTATTGCGCGCTGCGATTGGTGTCCTGCACGCCAAACGGGCTCTGGCCAGCGTCGGCCTGCGGCGGCTTGTAGGCATCATCAACCTTCTTGGGCGCCGCCTTGGGCTTGGCCGCCGTGACCGCCTCGGGCTTGGCCGCCGCGTCCTTTTGCTTGGCTTGCACCGGAGCGGTGGCCTTGGGCGCCGCGGGCGGAGCCTTCTTGGCCGGTGCATCGGCCTTGATCTCGCCCGGCGTACTGTCCGATTTCACGACGGCGGCCGCCTTGGGTGCCGGCGCCTTGGCGTCCTTGGCGGGCGCAGCCTTGGCCGGAACGGCCTTGCCGTCGGCCGGCTTCTCACCCTCCGGTCCCGTTTCTTCGGTCACGACCGGGTCGGCATCCACCGATGAGGGCAGCAGAACCAGCGGCTTGCCCTGGCAGCGGAACAGGATTTGCTCGTCCACGTCGATCAGGCGGCCCACCTCCTGCAGCTTGTCCAGGGGCAGGTTGTCCTTGGCCCAAGCTGCGCCTTTGGCAAGCGTGGCGCGCAGACCAGCCTTCTCGAGCTTGACCTGCTCTTCCTCGAGCCGCGCGCAGCTCTCCTTGTCGAGGTTCCCGGCCTGCGCACCGGTCCCCTGCAGCAGGATAGCCGTGAGAACGAGCGTCATGCCCCAGCGCATCATGCGGTCCCTTTGCAGACAGCCTCGATCATCATGCAATGATTCGCCACTAAGTCGCTTTTTGGGCGGCACGGTCAAGCGCGGCAGGCGGCAATGATGGCCAGGAAATCGTCAGCCTTGAGGCTCGCCCCGCCGACCAGCGCACCGTTGACATCGGCCACCGCCATCAGCTCGCGCGCGTTGTCGGGCTTCACCGAGCCGCCGTACAGGATGCGCATGCCGGCTGCCTCCGCGCCGAACCGCCCGGTCAGCGCACCGCGCAGGAAGCCATGCACCTCGGCCACGTCGGACGACTTGGCGGTCAGCCCCGTGCCGATCGCCCACACCGGCTCGTAGGCGACGACGGTATCGCGCGCCGTCGCCTTGTCCGGCAGCGAGCCCGCCAGTTGCCGGGCCACCACGTCGAGCGTCAGGCCGGCCCGCCGCTGGCCGGCCGTCTCGCCGACGCACACGATCGCCGTCAGACCCGCGCGATGCGCAGCCAGCGCCTTCTGCCGCACCTCGCGGTCGCCTTCGCCGTGGTCCGCGCGCCGCTCCGAATGGCCGACGATCACCGCCGTCGCGCCGGCATCCTTCAGCATCTCCGCAGAAATATCGCCGGTGTGCGCGCCGCTCGCCTCCGTGTGGCAATCCTGGGCCCCGACCTCGAGCCGGGAGCCCGCCGCCTCCTTGACCAGCTCAGCCAGCAGGGTCGCGGGTGGGCAAATCATGGCATCGGCGGCGCCATACTCGGCCTCCCCCAGCCGATCCCGCACCCGGCGCGCCTCCGCCAGAGCCGACGCCAGGCCGTTCATCTTCCAGTTGCCGGCCACCAGCGGGCGGATCGACGCAGGGGATGCCATGCTCGCTTACCTCGCAAATGCCTTAACGGGACCCGGTCCACGGCTCTGACTTGCCGGCTCGTCGCTGGGTTCATAATATGCCGCGCGAGCGCGTCAAGGCGCTGGGTGTCTCCCTCAGACCGGTCGACCTTCCGCAGCGCCGGCAAGGCGGCCACCTCGACGCACGGCCGGCCAGCAACTCGGAACATACGAAAATGCTCGATCAAATGCGAAAGGGCGTGGCCAACTGGCTCGCCAAGGGGCTGCTGGGCCTGCTGATCATCGCCTTCGGCATCTGGGGCGTGGGCGACTACGTGCGCAAGATCGGCCGCGCCCCGCCCGCCAAGATTGGCGACACCGAGATCACGGCCGAGCAGTATCGCCAGGCCTACCAGGAGGAGATGAACGCCATCTCCCGCCGGTTCGGGCGGCGGCTGACGCCGGAGCAGGCGAAATTGCTCGGCATCGAGCAGAGTGCGCTGGCCCGTCTCGTCAACGCCGCGGCCGTCGACAAGCACGCACACGACCTCAACCTCTCCATATCGGACGCCGGCATCGCCGACATCATCAAGACCGAGCCCCAATTCAAGGGCGCGGACGGCAAGTTCTCGCCGCTCCTGTTCCAGAGCTTCCTGCGCCAGAACGGCCTCACCGAAGCGCGCTTCATCCGCGATCGCCGACGCGAGGAGGTGCGCGACCAAATCACCGACAGCCTGCTCGCAGGCGTGGTTCCGCCGCTGTCTGCAATCGAGCAGCTGTACCAGTACCGGGAGGAAAAGCGCGACATCGACTACATCGCGCCCGACTTCGACAAACTGATCACCCTTGCGCCGCTGGAGGAGTCCAAGCTGCGCGAGTACTACGAGCAGAACAAGCGCCAGTTCGTGGCGCCGGAGCTGCGCAAGATCAACGTGCTGATGCTCAATCATGACGCCGTCAAAGCCCGCATCAACATCACCGACGAGGAGATCAAGGCGGCCTACGAGAAGACCAAGGACAGGATCGACACGCCGGAGAAGCGGCGCGTCCAGCAGCTGGTTTTCCCGGACAAGGTGGCCGCCGACAAAGCCTACGCCGAGCTGTCCAAGGCCAAGAACTTCAACGAGGCCGCTGCCAAGCTCGGCTTCAAGGAAGCCGACATCGATCTCGGCCTGCTCGCGCGCCGCGACATGATCGACCCCAAGATCGCCGAGGCCGCCTTCGCCCTGAAGAAGGACGAGTTGTCCATGCCCGTCGAGGGTCAGTTCGCGATCGTCCTGGTCCGCGTCAGCGAGATCGTGCCCGGCAAACAGCGCACCTTCGAGGAAGTAAAAGGCGAGATCCGTGACAAGCTCGCCGAGGAGCGCATCAACCAGGAACTCCAGAGCCTGCATGACAAGGTCGAGGACGAGCGTTCGGCAGGCAAGCCTCTCAAGGAGATCGCCGAGCAGCTGAAGCTTGAGTTCCGTGAGATCCCCGAGATCGACAGCACCGGCAAGACCGCGGCCGGCAAGCCCGCCATCGACGGCCCGGCGGCCGCACAGGTTGCCCAGGGTGCATTCGCCGGCAGTCCCGGCCTCGAGGCCGAAGCGGTCGAGCTGGCTGACGGTGGCTACGCCTGGGTCGACGTGTTGGCCGTTACCCCCGAAAGGCAGAAACCCTTCGAGGACGTCAAGGCCGAGGTGATGGCCGCGGCCGTCGAGGAGCAGAAGCGTGCCGAGATCGCTTCCTATGCCGGCAAGCTGGTGGATCGCCTCAACAAGGGCGAGACCATGGAGGCCGTTGCCAAGGAGACGAGCGCCAAGGTGCAGAAGGCCGTCGGCGTCATGCGCAACGCGGTGCCGCAAGGGCTGACGCAGGGTGCTGTCCAACAGGCCTTTGCGCTGCCCAAGGGCGGCGCCTCTTCGGCTCTCACAGCCGACGGCAAGTCGCGCATTATCCTCCGGGTTGCCGAGGTCACGCCTGCCCCCGCCGCGACGCCGGAGCAGGTGGCCAGGCTCAAGGCCGAGATCACCCGTCAGATGCAGGGCGACGTCATCGGTGAGTATCTCGACGCCTTGCAGAAGCGCTATGGGCTGGCGATCAACGAGGCGGCGCTGCGCCAGGCCCTGGGCACCAGTACGCAGCAGCAGGATATTGAGTGATCAAGGGCTGTCATGCCGGGGCTTGTCCCCGGCATCCACCCATCCGCAGACGCGGCGCCTGTGGCACGATGGATCCCGATGACGAGCACCGGGATGACCGAGTAACTCCAATGACGGTGACGGATACTGGCGGCAAAGTTCGGCGAACTTCGCAATTGGGACACTAGGAGCGCCCCAGAGGGATCGATCGATGACCAAGCTCCACGTGGGCACCAAGGATTTCGGCAGGGACTTCGAGGCCGAGCCCGCCGCCGGCGTGTTCGCCAAGCACTACGCGGCCGGCAGACCGCAAGTGGTATGGACGCGCCTGGTCGCCGATCTCGAGACGCCCGTCTCGGCCATGCTCAAGCTGTCCGACGGGCGCCCCATGAGCTGCCTGCTGGAATCGGTCGAGGGCGGTGCGGTGCGCGGCCGCTATTCCATCATCGGCATCAACCCCGACATTGTCTGGCGCGCCTTCGGTGACAAGGCCCAGATCAACCGCCAGCCGCAGAGCCATGCGGACGCCTTCGAGCCCGAGAAGCTGCCGACCCTCAAATCGCTGCGCGCGCTCCTGGCCCAGTCGCGCATCGACCTGCCGGCCGAGTTGCCGCCGATCGCCGCCGGCGTGATCGGCTACATGGGCTACGACACGGTGCGCCTGGTCGAGCATCTACCGCATGAGAGGCCGGATGCGCTCGGCGTACCGGACAGCCTGTTTGTCCGTCCGACCGTGATGGTCATCTTCGACGCCGTCAAAGACGAGATGATCGTCGTCACGCCGGTGTATCCCGACGCCGGGACGGCAGCGACCGCCGCCTATGCCGCTGCCGTCGACCGTCTGCGCCAGGTCGTCAATGCGCTCGATGAGCCGCTGCCGCATGCCACCAGCATGTCGGGCGTGGAGCTGGCCCTGCCGACGCCGGTCTCCAACACCACGCCGGCCGAGTTCATCGGCATGGTCGAGCGCGCCAAGGACTACATCTCCGCCGGCGACATCTTCCAGGTGGTGCTCTCGCAGCGCTTCTCCGCTCCCTTCCACCTGCCGCCGCTGGCGCTTTATCGTGCCTTGCGCCGCACCAACCCCTCGCCGTTCCTGTTCTATCTAGACTTCGGCGCTTACTCGCTGGTCGGCTCGTCGCCGGAAATCCTGGTGCGCGTGCGCGACGGCGAGGTCACCATCCGCCCGCTCGCCGGCACCCGCCGCCGCGGCGCCACGCCTGAGGAGGACAAGGCGCTGGAAGCCGAGTTGCTGGCCGATCCCAAGGAGCGGGCCGAGCACCTGATGCTGCTAGACCTCGGCCGCAACGACGTCGGCCGCGTCTCAAAGATCGGCTCGGTGCGCGTCAAGGAGAGCTTCGTCATCGAGCGCTACAGCCACGTCATGCACATCTCCAGTCATGTTACCGGTGCACTCGACAAGAAGCACGACGTGATCGACGCGCTGATGGCGGGTTTTCCGGCCGGCACGTTGTCAGGCGCACCAAAGGTGCGGGCGATGCAGATCATCGACGAGTTGGAGAAGCAGAAGCGCGGCCCCTACGGCGGCTGCGTCGGCTATTTCTCCGCCGACGGCGAGATGGATAGCTGCATCGTGCTCAGGACCGCGCTGGTCAAGGACGGCCAGATCCACGTGCAGGCCGGCGCCGGCGTGGTCGCCAACTCCGACCCCAAGGCCGAGCAGCAGGAATGCGAGTTCAAGGCCCGTGCCCTGTTCAAGGCCGCTGAGGAAGCCGTGCGCTTCGCCGAGCGCGCCAAGCGCGGCAACCGGTAGGTACCCATTAAGCGCGATACGAAGCAGCCGTTACCTGGCAACGCCTTTGGTCGGCGCGCGTCTGCGCTTCTTCTCGCTCGCGCTGGTCGGGATGGTCGCCGGTCTGCCAATCCGCCGACGCGGCGGCTCCGTGCCTGTGAAGCTGCCGACCGATACAGGATCGCTCGCCGGAAAAGTCGCCCTCAGCCCCTCATCGACGAGGTCTTCCAGGTGCTCCCGGTTCCGATCCGTTTTCGGCCCTGGGAAACGCGCGAGCATCGCGAGCAATACCTCCGCTTGCGCGATCTCCTCAGGATCATCGCCGTCGAGCTTGCCGGCCACCAATTGTTCACGCAGCCACGCAGATTTTTCCGACGGTGTGCCTGCCACGTGCTCCATGACCAGCTCGGCAATCCTTGGCCACGGGCTTCCGTCGCCCCTTGACGATCTCGCTTGACGCGCTCGCTTTGCCAGCGCGGCCCGGAACATCGGCCACTCGCGCATCCTTGGCGGCGCAGGGTTCTTCACTTCGGCCACGGCACCACTCCTTACTCAGATGCCACGCACACATACTAACCCATTTGCTGCGGTAGGTCAGGCACCAACCGCCACTCACGCCTAATTCGAACTGAAGATGCATCCTCAATGCAGCGCCACCAGGTTCGGCCGGTGTGGCAGCACCTCGGGCGTCTTGACGTTCCACACCAGGCCGAGCTGCTCCAGCACCACCAGCACCCACCAGCCAGGATCGGCCTCGCCGGGGCCGACGCCCAGGCGCGCCGAGCCCGGGAAGGCGTGGTGGTTGTTGTGCCAAGCCTCGCCCATCGTCACCAGGCTGCAGTAAGGCACGTTGTAGCCCTGCACGCCGGCGCCCTCGATGTGCCAGGAGCGCGGGCCCTGGTTGTGCGCGAAGTAGCCGACCAGCCAGTGCCCGGTAACGGATGCCGCCACCCGCACCGCGATCCCCCACACCAGCCACGGCATTCCGCCTAGCGCGAAGAACAGTGCGGCCCATGGCAGCTGCTGCGCCATCCAGGTCCGCTCGATGAACCGGTAGAAGCGATCTTCGGCGACACGCCGCTCCAGCACCAGCGCGGGCGGATGCGCCAGCTTCAGCTCGCAATGCAGCTGCCAGAACCCGTCGCGCAGAATCGACGAGCGATGCGCCAGGTAGGGATGGCAGGCGGGCTTCCTCTGCGCCCAGTCGCGAATGTCGTGCTGGCGGATCATGCCGTAGGGACCGGCCATGCCGACCAGCGTGCCGAGATAGACGAACAGACGCTCCAGCCACAGCGGGCAGTCGTAGGAACGATGGATGAGCCGTCGGTGCATGCCGAGTGAGTGGCCGAGGCACACCGTGACGGCCGTGGTGACGATGAACAACGCCAGCGCGCCCCAGGTGAAGAAGATCGGCCCGCCGACCAGCGCCGCCAGCGTCATGCCTGCGATCCATATGGACTTGCCTGGCTTCCAGTGCACGCTCCCTTCCAACGCACTGGTATCGTCGGCATCGAACATGCGCGGCGAGCGCAACGAGTTCATCGAGGTCTGCAGCGCTTCGTCGATCGGATCCGGGCCGGGGCCAGGTTGCCTGCGTTCCTGCTCCATCAGAGCCATGGGCTACTCCTCACAAAACGACTTTGTCAAAATGCCTCACCTTCTTGACTATATAACTCTGTAGTTATAAGTGTAAATAGTTATCTCGCTGAGGCACGGGGTGTGCTATGTCTCGTACTCCTTTCGCGACGCCATCCGGACCCGCTCATGTCGGTCGACAAGATCTTCGAGGCGCTGTCTTCGGCCCCGCGCCGACGCATCCTGGCCTACCTGTCCAAGACGGACATGACGGCCGGGCAGATCGCCGAGCGCTTCGCCGACATGATGTCACAGCCGGCCATCTCCAAGCATCTTTCTGTGCTCGAGAATGCCGGCCTCGTGTGGCGCGAGAAGCGCGGCCAGAACGTGCATTACGGGCTCAAGGAAGACGCGCTGACCGGCACGCTCGTGCATTTCCTCGGCGAGGTGTGCCCGCGCTCGCGTCCGTTCCGTAGCGAGAGCAAGGCGGCGGCCAGGCGCAAGAAGGACGCGAGCTAGAAGCAAGGAGTATGTGACATGCTGGGATGCCTGCGATCCCCGAGAACTGGCGTCATCATTACCGGATACACCTGTGCCGCTGCGGCGGCCGGCACGGCCATCAGCCTGACCTTGGCCCTGATCGCCACCCGTTTCGACAACCTGTCGACGCTTGGCGCTACGCTTCTCTTCGGGCTGTTATTGAGTGCTTTTACGATCCCTTTCACCGTCATGTTGGCGGCACTTCCCGCCGCCGGTGTAACCGTGCTTGCCGAGCGATACAGGATCCGTTCGAGCTGGTTCTATGCGGCGATGGGCGTGCTGTCCGCCGTCGTCGTCATCGCAGCTATTGCCCTCGTCGGGCAGTTGGTCCAAGGCACCTCGAAGGTACCGTCAGCCGCGCCGCGTCATTTTGTTGCAATCCTGCGCGAACTCGCCGGCGTTCTGCTGGTACTCGGTCCGGCTGGCTTGGTGGGCGGCCTGACCTATTGGGCCACGGCCGGTCGCGATGCGGGCTGCACGGACTCGTCGCTCGGCTCGCACGCTGGACCCAAGTCTGCCGTCCACCCCGACCCATCCAGACCGTCCTTGCAAAGACGGATATGGGCACTTGCGACCGTTTCAGCAGAGCCAGGCAAATTCATACTTGGCAAATAGGTGGTGACATGCGCGCGTGGGCTTTGGCCATCGGACGGTTACTGGCGCTTGGGATCGGCCTCTATCTGGTGAGCAGAGGTCTGTGGACCCAGTCGCCGTTCGACATCAGCCACAACTTAGACACCATACTAGCGTGCTTCCTGATCTGGGCGGTTGCGGTCGTCGCTCTGGGCAGACTGATCTACGGCTCTTACGGCCGACCTCCGAGAGACCGATTTGGCGTCATCCTGATGGGCTACGTCCTGGCAGTGGCCACCGCCGTGCTGACCATGGCCGCCGGCTTTTTCTTCGTTCACCTAACGGGCCTTGGCACTAAACCGCTGTCGGTCACCGAAGCTCAGGCCGCGGCAATGATCATCGCTATGTTCAGCTTCATGTACATGCCCGCGCTCACCGCGCTGCCGGCGATCATATTCATCACGTGCGCCGAAATTGCCGGCGTCCGCGCGGCGGCGGCGTATTCGGTCGGCGGGGCGGTGACAGGACTGCTCGTATTCGCCTGTGCCTGGGCATTTTCGACTGTGATGACTGGCCACGCCGCCACCACGCCCACCAGCGAGTTGCTGGGCAACATCGCTCTCGTCGCTCTCATTCCAGGAGCGTGCGGCGGGCTTGCCTACTGGGCCCTGGCGGGCCGTTGGGCCGGCAGCGGCATCATCAGACCATCAGTTGCCGCGTCGGGATAAGTCCACGCATAGTCAGGCGACGCGGAAGCGCTCCACCGCCGCCCGGTCCACCTCGATGCCGAGACCGGGAGCGGTCGGGATCGTCACGCGCCCATCGACCACTTCGATGGGCGCCTTCAGGATCGCCTGGCGGAACGGGTGCTCGGAGCGGTCGAGTTCAAGCATCGGCTCGAGCGGCGAAACGCGCGGCGGCACGTGCGGCAGCACCGCCAGCAGCTGCAGCGAAGCCGCCAGCCCGATGCCCGTCCCCCACACGTGCGGCACGTAGCGCACCCCAAACGCCGCGGCCATGTCGGCGATCTTCTTGCACTCCGACAGGCCGCCGGCGGCGCACGTATCCGGCTGTACGATGTCGATGGCGCGGCGCTGGAACACCTCGCGAAAGCCCCAGCGGGTGAATTCGCACTCGCCGCCAGCCACCGGAATGGGCTGGCCCCGGCGCACCTCGACGTAGCTGTCGAGTTCGTCCGGCACCACCGGCTCCTCCAACCAGCCGATATCCTGGTCCGCCACCGCCCGGCCGAGCGCGATTGCCTCCAGCACGTCGAAGCCGTGGTTGGCATCGAGCATCAGCCCGATGTCCGGCCCGATCGCCTTGCGCACCACCTTGATCAGCTGCACGTCCTGCGCAACGCCGAAGCCGATCTTCAGCTTCACCGCCCTGAAGCCGTCGGCAACATGGCCTTTCACTTCCTCGACGATGTAGTCGAGCGGATCGCCGGAGCCGCGCCGGTAGGTGCCGGTTGCATAAGCGTCGACGGCGGCGCGCGTCGCCCCGCCGAGCAGCATCGATGCCGGCACACCGAAATGGCGCCCCTTGAGGTCCCATAGCGCGATGTCGATGCCGCTGATCGCTGAGATGACGACGCCCTTCTGCCCGTAGTCGCGGAAGTGATTGTAGAGATCCATCCAGATCACGTCGGTGATGCGCGGGTCGCGGCCTATCAGCCGGTCTTTCAAAGCTGCAACGATCGCCGCATTGATGCGCGCGGGCCCATAGCACTCGCCCCAGCCGACCGTCCCGTCATCAGCGCCGATCTCGACGATGCAGCTTGCCCGCACCGAGGTCGAGGAGAACGACCACCCGAACGGCTCCGACAGCGGCGCTTCGAGCACATGGGTTGTGACCGTGGTGATCTTCAATGACCCCTCCCTGCGATCTTCCGCATCGCTCCTTGTCATACCGGGGCTGGTCCCCGGTATCCAGCGATCAACACGCATCGGAGCAAGCGCAAAGATGGATCCCGGGCACGAGGCCCGGCATGACCGCGAATTTGACTTCCCCTGCCAGGTCTTCGGACTTGGGCGAACCGCAGTCAGCAACCACTGCCCAGTGCTGAGCTTTGTCGAAGCACGGCATTGCCGGACTCATTCGACCTGCGACAAGCTCGGGGCTGAAGGTCCTTGCGTCCCCTAGCTCAGCCGCCGTGCTGGGATTGTCCATGCCAGCAGAACGCCCATCGCTGTGAACCCGGCGATGGCCAGGAACGCCGCGCGAAACGCGCCGGTGATTACGGCATGCACCTCGGCCTGCCGCGCGACCGGCAGGCTCGTAACAACCTCCTGGCCCTCCCGGACCATGGCGCCGAACAGATACGCCGCTTCCGCATCCCGCCACGTCAGGACGGCAAACAGCACCGTGCCGACCAGCGCCGTGCCGAACGCGGCGCCCAGCGCTCGCGACAGCTGCACCGAGGCCGCCGCCGAGCCGAGCGAGGCCACGCCGGCGGCGCTCTGCACCGTCACCTGCACCACGCCCATCACCGTTCCCATGCTGAGGCCGGTGCAGAACAGCAGTACGGCAAGTTGTGTGTGCGACAGGCTTGGCACCAGCAGTCCGAGACAGATCAGCAGGATGGTGGCCACGATCAGCCCGACGGAGGGAAAGATGGTCGTGTAGCCCGTGCGGCTCACGGTGCGCCCGGTCACCATCGAGCCGGTGCCGATGCCGAACATCAGCGGCAGCAGCAGCAGCCCGGCTCCGGCCGCGGATACGCCCTGCGCGATGTGCAGATAGAGCGGCAGAAACGTCACCATGGAAACGAGCGCCGCACCGTGGCAGGCCGCCAGGGCGTCGCTGCGCCAGATGGTGGGCTGGCGCAGCAGCGCCAGTGGAAACAGCGGGAACGCCACCTGCCGCTCATGTCTTACCAACATCACCAGGGCCGCGACGCCCACCGCCACCAACGCGATCAGCGCCGGCAGTCGATCGAGGCTGACCTCCTGGGCCTGATAAAGCGCCACCAGTGTCGGCACGATGAAGATGACGAACAGAACGATGCCGAGGCCGTCGAAGGACCAGTCTTGCGACCGAGTCGGCCGCTGCGGCAGTCGCAGGGTCAGCAGCGCGGCAAGCGCACCGAGCGGCAGATTGATCAGAAAGATGCTGCGCCAGCCGAAATTGTGCGCCAGATAGCCGCCGACCACCGGGCCGAATACGCTGGAGGTAACCATCACCGCGGCGAGATAGCCCTGGTAGCGAGCGCGCTCGCGCGGCGGCACGCTCTCGCCGATCAGCGACTGCGTCAGCGTCATCAGGCCGCCGCCGCCCAGTCCCTGCAGTACGCGCGCCACGATCAGCATCTCGATGCTGGTAGCGAGTGCGCACAGCAGCGAGGCCCCGAGGAACACCGACAGGGCGATCAGCATCATGCGCTTGCCGCCGTGCGTGTCACGCAGCTGGCCGTAGAGCGGTGCCGCCACGGTTGTGGCGACGAGGTACGACACAACCACCAAGGATACCCGGTCGATGTTGCCGAGAGAGGCGGCAATGGCGGGCAGCGCGGTGGCCACGATGGTCTGGTCCACCACCGCCAGGAACATCGGCAGCATGATGGACGGAAACAGCGTCAGGAAGCTGCCTGTCGTGGGTGGATGCGGCTCGACGTCGTCTCGCATGCACAGACCGTAGCGCATGCGGCGTCCGGTTTCACCTCATGCCTTCGCGAGCTAACAAAACAAAATCGGCGGCTCGCTCATCGCGCTGCCGCCGATATCTCTTCTTTGTGTCCAGGCACGCCGCCCGGTACGCGACGCCGCTTACGCACGCGTGCCAAACCCCTTGTCCCAGATCAAGGCAGCCGGAAGCCTGCGATTGGTGACGGGAAACCCCGCATCGGCCTCCAAGGATGCCTGGACCCAGCGGCCGTGGCGCACCATGTGCTCCGCCTCGCCGCGGGTGATGCCGATATCGGCGAGCAGCCGGTCATCCATCCGCCGCAGCTCTACGATATCCCGCCGTTGGCGGTTCCACTGCGCGATTACACGAGCGACCGACCTGATAGCGTTGAGCCACGATGCAAGCCGGCCGCTTCCGTACGCCGACCCACTCTGTATTCCGTGCACTTGCAACAACGAGCTGGCTGTATGCGTCTCCATGACAATCTCCTTAGAATTCCGCAATAGCGACAATCTCGTCGCATTGGGCCATCTCTGTAACGCCGGAATCTCGAGCAGAGAAATCGATTGATCTTATCAATACGATAAGTTCTCCTTCTCATATGCGCAGGCTCAACCTCGACCAGCTGCAGACTTTTCTCGCGGTGGCGGAGACCGGTAGCTTCTCGGAAGCCGGCCGCCGCCTCAACTTCACGCAATCGGCCGTCAGCCAGCAGATCAAGGAGCTGGAGGCGCGCCTAGGCACCCGCATCCTCGACCGCCTCGGCAAGAAAGCTCATCCGACCCCAGCCGGCGAGGAGCTGCTCGAACATGCGCGCCGCCTCATCCAACAGTCGGATCTGGTCGTCGAGGCGATGCGTGCGCATCGCGATGCAGGCTGGGGTCGCGTGCGTCTCGCCACCAGCGCGACGCTGGCCGCGTACGTGCTGCCGCCGATCCTGCTGGAGCTGAGGAAGCGCTATCCTCGCCTGGAGGTGGCCGTCACCGCCGGCTCGGCCGGCAAGGTGCTGCGGCGTGTGGCCGAGAACATGGCGGACCTCGCTTTCGTCAACATGCCGGGCCCCGTGACCGACCCAACGCTGTCCGTGCACGTTGCCAGCGAGTCCTCACTGATGGCGTTCTGGCCGCGCGCCTACGGGCCGCCTCCCAAGGCCGTCAGGCCGGATCACCTGGCCGGCCGGCCGTTCATCTTCTATACGCCCGGCACGCTTACTTACGAGCTTGTGCATGGTTGGTTCGAGAGAGCGGCCTGCAAGCCGGGAGCGACCATGGAGTTCGAATCGGGCCTCAGCATCATCGGACTGATCGATGCGGGCCTCGGCGCCTCCATATTGCCGAGTGAGGTGCAGCACGCCGCAGTGACGCTGCGCAACCTGGCCGTACGACCGATCGAGCCCGCCATCACGACGCGCCTGCATGTTGCCATCCACAAGGACAAGCCGCGCCACGAGGCGTTGCGGGTGGTGCACGCGGCCCTGCTGTCGGCGCGGATTAGCGACCGCAAGCGCTCGCGCTCGACCTAGCCGCCAGGGTCTTGCTCGCACGCGTAGCTTTACAGCCTGCACGCTGCTGGCTAGGCATGCGTAGCATTCCACCTCGATCGCACGGGATCCTCATGCGCACCTACAAAATCGCCGCCATCCCTGGGGACGGCATCGGCACGGAAGTGATCGCCGCCGGCATCGAGGTGCTGCAGGCGAGCGCCAAGCGGGACGGCTTTGCCGTCGCCGTCGACCATTTCGACTGGGGCTCGGAGCGCTACAAGAAGACCGGCGCCTTCATGCCCAAGGACGGCCTCGCCCTCATCAAGGGGCATGACGCGATCCTGTTCGGCTCGGCCGGCGCGCCCGACGTGCCCGACCACATCACGCTGTGGGGCCTGCGGCTCGCCATCTGCCAGCCGTTCGACCAGTACGCCAACGTGCGCCCGACGCGCATCCTGCCCGGCATCACCAGCCCGCTGCGCGCCGTAACAGGCCCGGAGCTCGACTGGGTGATCGTGCGCGAGAACTCGGAAGGCGAGTATGCCGGCGTCGGCGGCCGCGTGCACCGCGGCCTGCCCGAGGAAGTCGCCACCGACGTGTCGATGTTCACGCGCGCCGGCGTAGCGCGCATCATGCGCTTTGCCTTCAAGCTCGCCCGCTCGCGCCCGCGCAAGCTCCTGACCATCGTCACCAAGTCCAACGCCCAGCGCCACGGCATGGTGATGTGGGACGAGATCGCGCTGGAGGTGGCGCAAGAGTTTCCCGACGTCACCTGGGACAAGATGCTGGTCGATGCCATGACCATGCGCATGACGCTCAAACCGCAGACGCTCGACACCATCGTCGCCACCAACCTGCACGCCGACATCCTGTCCGATCTCGCGGCTGCGCTGGCGGGCTCGCTCGGCATCGCGCCGACGGCCAACCTCAACCCCGAGCGCACCTTCCCCTCCATGTTCGAGCCGATCCACGGCTCGGCTTTCGACATCATGGGCAAGGGCATCGCCAATCCGGTCGGCACCTTCTGGTCGACCGTCATGATGCTCGAGCATTTGGGCGAGGCCGCCGCCGCCAAGCGCCTGATGCGCGCCATCGAGCGCGTCACCGCCGACAAGTCCCTGCACACGCCCGATCTCGGCGGCAGCGCCACGAACCGAGCAGGTGACGCGCGCCGTGTGCGAAGCCCTGCTCGGCGACAATCAATGAAACGGAAACTTCAGGGAGTGAGAAGCACATGACTGCCGTTCGCCATGCCCTCGCGCTGGCCCTGGCTCTTGCGGCCGCTGCCGGTAGCGCAGCTGCGCAGGGCTTTCCCAACAAGCCCATCACCATCGTCGTGCCGGCCGGCGCCGGCGGGCCCACCGACACCGTGGCCCGGCTCGTCGGCGAGTCCATGAGCCGCACGCTCGGCCAGCAGATCATCGTCGAGAACGTCGGTGGCGCGGGCGGCACCATCGGCGTCGCCCGCGTCGCCAAGTCGGCGCCCGACGGCTACACCCTCGTCGTCTGGCATATCGGCCAAGCCACCGCGCCGGCCCTCTACGAGAACCTGAAGTACAACGTGCTCGACGACTTCGACGGCATCGGCCGCATCACCGACGTGCCGATGACCATCGTCGGCAAGGCCGCGCTGGAGGCCAAGACCGTCGGCGACCTGCTGGCCTGGGTGAAGGCCAAGCAGAAGGACGTGACCTACGCGCACGCCGGCATCGGCTCGGCCTCGCACCTGTGCGCGCTGCTGTTCATGAGCGCCGTCGGCGCCGAGATGACGGCCGTGTCGTATCGCGGCACGGGCCCCGCCATGAACGACCTGGTCGGCGGCCAGTTCGACATGATGTGCGACCAGACCACCGGCACGACCAACCAGATCAAGGAAGGCAAGATCAAGGGCTACGCCGCCACCACCGCCAAACGCCTGAAGGTGCTGCCCGAGCTGCCGACGCTCGATGAATCCGGCCTCAAAGGCTTCGAGGTGTCCGCCTGGCACGCCATGTGGGCGCCGAAAGGCGTGCCGGCTGATGCCATGGCCAAGCTGGTGGCGGCGCTGCAGACCGCGCTCAAGGACGAGAAGGTGATCGAGCGCTTCGCCAGCCTCGGCACCGAGCCGGTGGCCCAGGATCAAGCCACGCCCGAGGCGCTCAAGGTGCAGCTCACCGCGGAGCTGGCGAAGTGGGCGCCAGTCATCAAGGCGTCGGGCGCGAAGGGGAACTGAGGCAGCAAGGATTGGCTACTGCCGTCCTGCTCGGCCGCCACCGGGAGCAGGATCGTTCGGAAAATCTGCTCATCGCCGCGGCAGGTGAGCAAGGCGGGCGGGAGGTCCCGCCTCGCTCCCCTAGGTGGCGCGGGGTCATCCCCACGCGCCCCCAAAAAAGATCAGGAGGCCTTGTCGCGGGCGTCCAAGCAGTGGCCGTTCTTCCAATACATGTTCTCGCCGCACGTGCCGGCGGCCTTGCCGTGATGGCGATGGGCCGCCTGCGATTGCGAGAGCGGCACGAACGCCATGGCAAGCGCCAGCGCCACAACAACTGCGTATGTCTTCTTCATCGGCATATCCATTCTTCCCATGGGTTGCAGAGCGGCGCTCCAACATCGGCCGAGGCCAAGAGCACCGGGCGGCCGGCACCGAAGACTTCCATTTCCGATAGCCGGCCGACGAAGCGAACGTGGCCAAGGCGTGATCCCGTCGGTGCGTGAAGTCGCCCGAGCGGGCCGGCCGGACGCCCGAATGGATGAAGTCGGGCAAACGGCCGTTGTTGTTGGACCGTCTAATCCTATAGTAGTGACTGCCTTCTCGCCGGTGCACCTCACGAGAGTTCACAGATGCTTGAGCAGCTGCTCAGGCGGGTGCGCCGCGCAACAAATCGGTAACCGAGTCCGCCTCGCGCTCGCGCCGGCAGTGTGGTTGCAGAGGCGGGTTATGCCAGCCCGTTGCTGATCGCCACCAGCTTGTCGAGCGCCGCCTTGGCCGCGCCCGAACTCGATGGAGTGCGCGGCCAACGCCGCGCCGTCGGTCAGATTGGCGGCTTTATCGGCGACGATCAGCGCCGCCGCCGCATTGAGAACGGCGATGTCGCGCAGCGGCGTCTTCTTGCCGGCCAGCACCTCGCGGATGGCCTCCGCGTTGTGCTTCTCGTCGCCGCCCTTGAGGTCGGACAACTTGGCTGGTGCCAGACCCGCGTCCGCGGGCGTCACCTCGAACACCGTGACGTGGCCGTCCTTGACCTCGGCGACGTCGGTGGCGCCCGTGGTCGTCAGTTCGTCGAGGCCGTCGTGGCCGTGCACCACCCACACATGCTCGCAGCCGAGGTTTCTCAACACGTGCGCGATCGGCTCCACCCATTGCCAGGAGAACACGCCGACGACCTGACGCTTGACGCCGGCCGGATTGCAGATCGGCCCCAGCAGATTGAAGATGGTGCGGATGCCCAGCTCGCCGCGGATCGGCGCGAAGTGAGCCAGCGCGGGATGATGCCTCGGTGCCCACAGGAAGCCGACACCTGCCTCCGTGACGCAGCGTGTGATGACCTCGAACGGCACGTCGAGCTTGACGCCGAGCGTCGTCAGTACGTCGGATGCCCCCGACATGGACGATACGCGCCGGTTGCCGTGCTTGGCGATCTTGACGCCGGCGCCCGCGGCAACCAGAGCCGCGCAGGTCGAGACGTTGTAGGTGCCGTGGTTGTCGCCGCCGGTGCCGACGATGTCGATGGCGTCGGGCGGCACCACCACCCGATTCATGCGCGAGCGCAGCATCTGCGCGGCGCCAGTAATCTCCTCGACCGTCTCGCCGCGCACGCGCAGCGCCATCAGGAACGCACCCATCTGCGCCGGAGTCGCCTCACCGGCCGTCATCAGGTCGAGCGCGAGGCGGATCTCTTCCTCCTCGAGCGTGGTGCCGCCCGAGACCTTCTGAATGAGGCTGCGAAGCTGACTGGCGCCGTCCATTTGACTAGTGTCCCGATTCCGAAGTTTGCCTAACCCGTCCCAAGCGGCAAGCTCCGGCGAATTTCTCGATCATCACACTAGCTCATCAGGCCGCGTGGCGGGCGGGCCGCACGTTCGGGCGCCGCGGGCTGATGCCGGCCAGCTCGACGAAGTTGGCGAGCAGCGCGTGGCCATGCTCGGAGGCGATGCTCTCGGGATGGAACTGCACGCCGTGCACCGGATGCGTCTTGTGCTGCAGGCCCATGATCAATCCGTCGCCGGTCTTGGCCGTGACCATCAGATTGTCGGGCAGCTTCTTGCGCTCGACGATCAGCGAGTGATAGCGCGTCACCTCGAAGCTCTTGGGCAGGCCCTTGAACAGGCCCTTGCCGGTGTTGGTGATCTTGGACAGCTTGCCATGCATGAGCACCGGAGCGCGCTTCACCACGCCGCCGTAGACTTGGCCGATGGCCTGGTGGCCGAGGCACACGCCGAGCAGCGGGCACGGTCGGCCCCGCCTTCTCGATCAGCTCCAGGCAGATGCCCGCCTCGTTGGGCGTGCAGGGGCCCGGCGACAGCACGATGCCTTTGGGCTTCAGCTTGAGGACGCCGGCGACACTGATCTTGTCGTTGCGGAACACCTGGCACGGCGCACCGAGCTCGCCCAGGAAGTGGACGAGATTGTAGGTGAAGCTGTCGTAGTTATCGATCAGGACGAGCATGACAGAGCAGGATCGCTTCAGGTTGAACCACTTCACCCCATAGATACCGTCTCGGCTGAAGCGCGAATCCTGCTCTGTTCCTGAGTAGAGCAAGATTCACGTTCCATGATCGAAGCGAACTGCTTCGATCAGAAACGATCTTGCTCTAGGGTTTAGGGGAGCGGCGCGGCACAGGTCAAGGCGGGGGCGATGCCTCTTCTCTAGTCAGCCAGCTGTTTGGGCGTCATGAAGAGGCGCAGTTGGCCGAGCCCGGGTCCAATTCTCGACCACTCGTCCACCTCGAAGTCGAGCACAGCCAGGCCGGCGGTCGGGAATTTGGCGGCCAGCGCCTGCATCTGCTTGGGCGTGCCGGACCCTGCCAGATCGACCGCCAGCCCGTGCATGCCGGGATCATGACCGACGATCATGATGTTGCGCACGTTGGCCTCCACCCTGCGCACGCGGGCCAGCAGCTGTGAGGCCGCCGCCAGGTAGAAGCCCTCTTCGTAGACGACCGTCGGCGTGCCGTTCAGGCACGGCAGCACCAGATCGAGCGTTTGCCGGGTGCGCACGGCCGGCGAGCACAGGATCAGCTCGGGCTCGATCCCCTGAGCGGCCATGAAGGCGCCCATGCGCGGAGCCGCCGCCTCGCCGCGCCGGGCCAGCGGACGATCGAAATCCTTGAGGCCGGGGTCGTCCCAGTTGGATTTGGCGTGCCGGAAGAGAGCCAGGGTGAACATGGCTCAGCATAGCCGAACTGGCGCCCGCCCCAAGCCCTCCCGGCAGCGGGCCTCCCGCACGCAGTGGCAAAAAAGCCCCGCACGCACGCGAAAGTGGAAAAACGTCACGCCAACATTGACCTGCCCTTATTGGTACATAAAACGCGTGCCCGTCGCGCGGCCGGCGATGTCTGGAGCCCGTCGAGCGGCGACTGATGCGGTCAAAACTGGGGGGCTTTCATGCGGTCATGGATTGGCGCGGCGCGTTTCGCTGCGGCATTGGCGTTGCCTTTTGTTTGCTCGGCTGGCGCTTCGGCACTCGACGAGCCGAAGGAGGAGAAGGCGCAGCTCGAGGCCTGCGAGAAGGATCTGTGTACTCTCCTCGTCAAGAAAGATACGTCCGGCAGCAACCTGCAGTGCACTCTGCAGAAGACCTGGGCCGGCAAGAAGATCAAGCAAGGCGTGGAGGAGAAGAAGCTGACCTGGTCGCTCGGCGACCTGCGCTGCGGCGTTCAGTTCGACGCCAGCCGCAAAGACATGGTCGATGCGCTGACCAAGCCCGAGTATGAGCTCAAGCTCGCCACGCATGCCGTCAAGTGCGAGGTCGAGCGCGAGAAGGAAGTGCTCAACATCAATGTCAACCTGTCGCCGCGCATCCAGTTCAAGGACGGCAAGGCGGTGAAGGCTTGGATCGGTGTCGGCGAGATTCAGGCTCCCACGGTCGTCAAGGGCGCCATCTGGTCGGCCGCGCAGCTGGAAGACACCTTCGGCGTGGTGCACGGCGACCTGATCAAAGAGATCAACAGGTTCGTCTACGAGCGCTGCCCCAATCACGTAAAATAACTTCTGCCCGGCATTGAAGCTCGGCGGGCGCGGCCTCACCGCGCCCGCGTCGGCGCCATGCCGAGGTGCGCGCCGCCATCGATCAGCAGCGTCTCGCCGGTGACGTGCCGCGCCGCATCCGAGATGAAGAACAGCGCCGCGTCGGCGATGTCTTCGGGCTTGGCCGCGACCTGCAGAGGCACCGACTTCGCCACGTTCTCGCGCACGCGCGCAGCCTTCTCCTCGCCGAACACGCTGCTGAACCAGCGGGTGTCCATGAAGCCCGGGCAGATGGCGTTGACGCGGATTTTCGGCGCCAGGGCCCTGGCCAGCGACAGCACCATGGTGTTGAGGGCTCCCTTGGAGGCTGCATAGGCGACCGAGGAGCCGACGCCCGTCACGGCGGAGATTGACGATGTCATCAGCACGCTGGGATGCTCGGCCGCTTCCAGCAGCGGTCGGCAGGCCCGCAGCATCTGGAACGGACCAACCGTGTTGACCGCGTAGAGGTGCAGGAAATCCTCTTTCGTCAGCCCGTCGAGGTTGGCGTGGTTCTGCACGTGTTTGGTGACCCCCGCGTTGTTAACCAAAGCGTCGAGCCGGCCAAAGCGGGCGGCGACCTCGGCGATCCTTCGGCAATGGGCGTCCTCGGACACGTCGCCCTGGGCGATTAGAACTTCCGCGCCCGCCCCTCGCACGGTCTCCGCAGTCGCCTCGGCTTCCTTGCGGCTCTTGGAACAATTGAGGACCACAGCCTTGGCTCCGCGCTTGGCCGCCCCAAGTGCGATCGCCGCACCGAGACCGGTAGCTGAGCCGGTGACCAGAATGATCTTGCCGTCAAAGTCCCCCATGGAAGGCTCCGTTCACGCTGTCCATGGCCGGTTGATAGCGGTCACCACCGGAGATATCCAGCGCTGCAGCGCCTCGCCGCATGGCCGCAGCCACAAAGCTGCCAAGGATCGGGCGATCTTTGTGAAGCTTTCCGAAATCGCGCAAAAGAGGCTGACATCCAAAGTGCTTAGCTTGGCCCGATCTTTCCGGCACCTCACGGCCCGCCTGGGCGTCACGACTGCGCTGGCCCTTATCAGCACCGCAGCCCTGGCGCAGGAGCGGCTGATTATGCCGTACACCTGCTCCGCGTATGACGGCCGGGTGACGCTGACGCCGTCACGCGAGGAATCCTATCGCATCTATGGCCAGCGCGAGGAGCGGCCGTACACGGTGTGCTCGCCCATCAACCCCAGCGCCTGCCGCACCTGGGTGCTGCACCGCTTCGACCTCGACTGCGGCGGCAAGCGTGTCGACTGGGTATCGGTGGTCGAAGCGGCATCCGAGCAGAGCACGGGCCGGGCCTGGGTCGAGAACGGCCGCCTGCGGATGCGCATGAATCAGTACTGGAGCCGCGACGTAGGACCGGATGACGACCCCTGTCCGCGCTGGCGCCGGCGTGGCCCTTACGGCGACGACTGCGCCGACCGCGGTTTGCGTCGCGGCCCCGTCGTCGAGATGCCGGCCGGCTTCGCACCGGCCTTCGGACTGCAGGTGCGATTTGCCGCCATGGATCTGCCGCCGCTGCCTGCCGACCCGCGCGCGGGAGTTGAAGGACCCGGCATGAGCGGCCCCGCCAAGTCGGCGCGCATCGAGACACCGCGCGACATGCCGGCCCGAGATATGCCGACCAAGGAACCGCTGATCAAAGAACTGCCGGCCAAAACTCCGCAGGTCGCAGGCTCCACGACCACGGCGACCGGAACACCGACGAGCACGCCCAAGCCGGTAGCTCGGCCTGTGACGCCGGCGGAAACCACGGCTCCTGTGCAGATCAAGCCCAAGCTGCCGGAGCCGCCGCGCGAGATGGCCGCCGCCGAGCCGATCACCTCGTCAGGCAACACCGGCACAGGCAGCATCGGTACCGGCACCATCACGCCGAGGATCATCAACCGCCCCGCCGAGCAAACGCCGGCAGGTCAGGGCATGACCTCCAAGCCGACGACGCCCTACGCGGAGCAGGCTCTGGCGCACGTCGCCGAGACCAAGCCCAACGTCGAGCCTGTCTCGGTCACCAAGCCGATCACGCCCGAAACCACCGCGGGTCACTCCACTCTGGCCGCCTTTGCGCCATCTGCGACCACGCAGGCGCTGATGGGCTTTGCCAGCCTGGTGGTGCTTGCGCTCGGCCTGTTCGCTTGGACGCGCCATCGCGAGCAGCTGAGCCTGGCCGCCGCGGGCGTTCGCGAGTTCGGCAGCGTCAGCCTCGACGGCAAAGGTGCGCGGCCCAAGGTGTGGTCGAGGAGCACCGCGCTGCCTCGCCCGAGCGCTGAACCGAAAGCCGCGCCCAGGCTGGCCCCGGAGACCCACACCACGGCGTTCGGCGACGGGCAAATTCCGCGTACGCGCCAAGAGGCCTGCGATGTGTTGGGTGCCAGTCCCGATGCTGGCGAGACCTCGATCAAGAAAATTGTCGATGGCCTACGTCAGAGCTGGCATCCGGACTTTGCCACCAGCGCGGCGGACCGTCGGCTGCGCGAGCAGCGCACCAAGCAAATCAATGTTGCCTGGGAGATCCTGTCGGGCAAGCGTCCGGCGGCGTGAACATTGCGCGCCAAGCGTGCGGCGGCGATCCAAGTTTCTCTGTGAACCCCAATGCGGCAAGCCGCGTTGTTGTGCCATCGGCTCCTTCGTTGCTGCGTCACGTGCATGACGGCTCTGGGCGGGATCGCATCCGTTCAGCAAATCGCAACGACATTTTGTGACTGTGGATAAGCGGCGCGCTGCATTTGCCAGACCGGAACCGTCTGGCTAGCTTGCGCGCCAATGCGCGCATTTCCTCAATGTATCAGCGAGTTGCAGAGCGTTCGCTGCGCCGTCATAGGAACTTGAGAGGGTCACTACCATGTCCGACCTGTACGGAGTGCTAGGCGTTCCCAGCAATGTCGATGAGACCGCGCTGAAGGCAGCATACTGGCGCTTGGCCAAGGCCTCGCATCCGGACCTGCATGGCAACGACGATTGCGCGGTGCAGCGCTTCAAGGAAGTCAAACTCGCCTATGAGACGCTCGCCAATCCCAAGGCGCGCGCGACCTACGACGCCCAGAGATACCGGGCGCGGCGCGAGTGGCGCTCCGTTGCTACCACCATGTCGGCCTCCTTTGTGCTGACAGTGACCTGGGGCTACTTCGCCGCCAAGTGGTGGCTGGGCGTCTAACCGGCCCCGCCTCTAAGCAGAGACCAACGAGCGCCGCCGCAACCGCGACGGCGCTTTTGTTTTGGGAGGCGTGTTACGGGTGTTCACTGGCGCCCATCCGCGGCGACCGCCGCAGCCTCACTTTCCCTCAGGTGCCAGAAGCGCCACTTGCTGTTTTCGCTGTACCGCTTCTCGTCGAACCACCCCGGCGACCGCTCCTTCGGGGTCGTCTTGTCCTCTTTCCCGATCGATTTCAGGATCTTCTGGATATCGGCCCGAACACCAGGGCTCTGCAGGAAGTAGTCGTGGCCGTACCCGGACATGATCCGGTCGAGCCGCCACCAGTTCTCCTTTCCGGTCGCATCTATGACATGCACATTCTCCACCTCGACCAGTAGGGGTTCCTTGGTGTCGCCGTTGAGCTGGCCCACGCGGCCAGCACCGCTGCGCAGGACCTTGGACGCCAGCAGGGCTGCATCCGTCATCGACGCGTAGACGGTAACGCGATCCGCGTACGGCGCGATGCGGCGTATCTTCTGGTCGAACACCGGCATCGCCACGTCGGGCGCAGCGAACATGATCTGGCCGATGCGGATCGCCTGCTGCCGCGCCGCACCCTGCCGTTCCGTCTCGAACACGGAACGCAGCGCACTGAGAGCCCGCAGCGCCGATTGCGAGCCCATGCTGTGCACGAGGATGTCGACTGCGTCGATATCGGCATCACGCATCAACAGCTTCATGAACGACTGCAGGAACGGCTCGGCCTGCTCGGCCTTGTCCATGTCGCCGATGTAGCCGAACATGCTGGCGGCAGAGGGCCAGCTGTACATGTAGACGCGCCCCGGATAGTCGGTCGCCGACGCGATCTGGGCCGCCGTGAACAGGGCGTCCTTGAACGACGTGTTGTAGCCGTGAATGAACACGAGCGCACTGCTCCCGGTGTCACCGCCGGCGTTCGCACGTGTGTTCGCTCGTGGCGCAACACGCGCGCGGTCCGCCCTTCCGGCAAACCTGTTTGTCGTCTGCGAGGTCTCCGCGACTTCGTCGGTCAGGAACAGCTGATCGCCAATGTCGGCCTTCTTGGTGGAGTGGAGCAAGTGGAAGTCGGTGATCTTGCTCTCTCCGAGATCGCCAGATTTTTTCACCTCCTTGTCAGGCACGGAGACATAGGCGCAGCCCAGGTGCAGCTGGTTGCCCGGCGTGTTGTCGAACAGGGAATTGGGATCGGCAACGGCTCCACTTTGCTTCAATGCACCGGTCGCGTTCCGATCGGTGCCAAACAGGATGCGCTTCACTCCGCTTGGAGCCGGCGGGCATGGACGGGTGCTCACACGGTCCCAGCCATTGTCCTTCTCGAAGGGGAATTCGCTGATCACCAGGTTGGCGACGCCTTGCATCAGGAGTTGCCAGGCCCTGTCTTTTGGATCCGGTATGGACTCACTGGCCGAGACAAGTTCGGTCGCAACTACGGGCCCTAGAAAGTCCGGCACCTCGAACAATGGCGGCGCCCGCTTGGCATAGCGCACGAACACGCCCTTCAGCCTGTCCTTGGCCGTGAGGACCTGATTGGATGAGACGTATCCTCCGTCATCGCCCGCGGCTTCTCCCTCTGCCGCGAATTCGTCGGACGTCAAATGGAGATGCTTGTACTTCAGGGACACGTTCATGATGCGCTCCCTGAACAGCGCAATCGGGGTGAAATCGGCCAGCATGTGAATTTCGGGTCCGACGGACACCTTGTTGTCGGTGTTGTCGCGGTACTCCCACCACTCTTTGGCCTTATCTCCGACGATCTTCTGCGGGCTGGTCCCCACGAACGCGGCGGGCACGTGCAGCTTCATCACGGTGTTGGTGGCAGCGTCCGTATAGGTCACCGTCTGCAAGCCGGTCCTGGCGATGAATTTGTCGTAGGATTCCTTCAGCTTCTGCCTCTCGTCGGGCGTCAGCGGCCCCGTGCCCCCCGCGAACTGGTACGCCTTGCGGAACCAGGCCACGGCGTCGCCCAGATCGGGGCCTGACGCACGTCCCGCTGTCGCGTCGAGGACGCCAATTGCAATGAGCTGTTTTTGCACCTCGGCATCCCTGAGGTCTTGGGTCAGAGCAGAGCTCATGTTCGTCTGAGCCCATGCGCTTGGGGCCAGGACTAGAGCGGCTATGAGGCTGAGGAGACGGAGTGCCGGCATCGTGAACTCCTCCAAGCTGAATGGGTGAATAACAGGCTAGAGCCAACCAAAGCTCTGGCCGGCTCGTCATTGCGAAAAGTCACGGACAGCAAGGAAGGCGACGGAATTCAGTACCCGCACCTCCGGTCGCAAACCGCGCGAAGCCTCGCCCCCTGCTTGCGCGCGTGGCGTTCTATGCCATGCCTGCTACCGCAAAGGAAGGTGCAGGTCGGCGCGAGGCGACTTCCCTCTCCTGCCCTACTTGTGTGACAGCAGCTTGCCTTGCAGCTGCAGGATGCAGCCGTCGATATTGTGCAGGATGGTGTCGAGGTCGCGCAGCTCGCGCTCCATCTCGGCCGGCGTCGGCTTGCGCGGTGCTTGCGGCATCTCAGGCTGCGCTTCCAGCAGTGACGAGATGCCCCAGCGCATGTCGTCGAGGAAGGTATCGAACCCGCCCTTGTCCGGCTTGCTCTTCTTCGTGCGCTTGGGCTTGGCCGCTTTGTGCTGCTTGGCCAGCGCACCACGCAGGAATTTCAGCTCGCGCTTCTTGTGTCGCAATTCCTTCACCGCCGCCTTGGCCTCCTCGGCCGAGGCCACGTTGACGGCAACCGTAGTGCCCTCAATCTTCGTGAAGCGCAGGGGAGCGAGTTGCACGGCGGCGAGCCTCATCAAGCAACAGCAATGGACGCACCATAGCTCATGCGCGCGGCCGCAAGGTGGCTGGCACAGCGCATGTGCGCCAGGCACGAAAATAGGCCTAATTCTCGCCACATGCGCCACCCAGACAGGCATGCCTAATGATCGATCCTAGTTGGCGCTCTGGGGAACCAGGCGCGCGACTGCCACGGGACCGATCGGGTGAGGGACGGGCCGAGGGGCCGGTGCGTGCGTCTGCGCTGCAGGTCGCCGTTCAGGGCTGCCACTCCCCCAGCGCCACCGGAACAGGCCGAAGCCTGCACCCGGCCGGCATCCTGCAACTGCACAAACCCAGGAGATCACATGAGCAAGCGGCTCATCACCGCCACCGCCGTATTTGCGCTCGGCGCGCTGGCGTTCGGCGCGCTGGCAACCACCGTCGATGCGCGGCCTCACCGCTACGTCGATCAGTCCTATTCCGACGATGACGATGATGACGATCGACCGGTGCAGCGGTATCGGCGCCAGGCGCACAAACCCAAGCCGACCAAGAAGGAAGCGAGCAAGCCCGAGCAGCAACCGCAGGAAAAGCAGCCGCAACAGCAACAGCTGGCGGTGGCAAAGCCGGAGCAGCAGTCACAGCAGCAGCGGCAACAGTCAGACGAGCCCCCGCAACAACAAGCCGCGAAACCCAGCGAGCCGCCGCACGTCCCGCTGCGGCGCAATCCGCCATCGCGGCGCGAGGTCGCCGGAGCCTCACGCAACTGCCTGACACCGGCGGCGCGCGCCCTGCTCGGACGCATCGAGGCGCAGTTCGGCGCCATGCAGATCATCTCCACCTGCCGGCCCGGCGCACGCATCGCCGGCTCGGGGCGCATCTCCAGACACGCCAGCGGCAACGCCATCGACTTCAGTGCCGGCGGGCGCAAGGGTGCGGTGGTCCGCTGGCTGATCGCCAACCACAAGTCGGGCGGCACCATGACCTACAGCGACATGAGCCACATCCACGTGGATATCGGCCCGCACTTCGTGTCGCTGGGTGCGTACAGCGGCGGCTAGCGAGGCACTCCCTCTCCCCATACTTACGGGGAGAGGGCCTTATGACGGCGCGGCGACCAGCCACAACCCGCGCGCCAGGTACGTCACGCTCACGCTCAGTGTGACGCGCCGGCTCCACATACGGAAACCCTCGTCCGTCATGCGGTGCAGCACTATCGCCGCCAGCGAGGTGCCGGCAAATGTCAGGGCGATGGCCACGCCGTAAGCCCACAGAGGAATGCGGTCGTCGATGGTTGCCGCAAACGAGCCGAAGTAGGCGATGCGGTAGAGGTGGCCCGTTACCTGCGTCACCGCCTTGGTGGCCACGATCGACTTGCGGTCCATCCGGCTCTTCTGGAAGAACACATCGAGGATGTGGCCAGCCGCACCCGCCAGAAGCTGCAGCGTAATGATGAATGCGCCGCAGATGTAGGGCGCACCTGGCCGCGTGATGTCGGGCGTCAGGCGCTTAGGCAGGAAATCGGCGGCGAACGGAATGAAGCCCAGCCCCAGATAGATCACGGCCTTGCTTGGCAGCACCGCCACCGAGCGCAGCGCCAGGAACATCAGCGTCGACCCGACCAGGAAGCGCCACACGATCCCCCAGTTGACGTAGCGTCGCCACAGCGCCGCGCGCCAGCCATTGGAGGCAGTCTGGATGGTGCCGAACAGCATCATGGCCGGCGCCACATCCAGGAAGAGCAGCAACACGCCGAGCAGGATGATGCCGCCCGCCATGCCGAAAATGCCGGAGATGAAAGACGTGACCAGGATGGTCGCGGCGATGATGGCGAGAACGGCCGGCGCCATCTAGCGTTCCGCCCGCGACGGGTGATGCTTGTCGTCATCCTCGGGCTCGTCCCGAGGATCCAGCGTCCGGCAGGCGCCAGAGCTTGCGGATGGCTGGATGGTCGGGACAAGCCCGACCATGACAATCGCGGTACCAAACATGGGCATCATCACACTAAGCCTCGTTGGCCAGCAGTGTCTCCGCCTTCGCACGCACGGCAGCGGGAAACGGACACGCCTTGTGGGCCACCCTGTCGAGATGCACGGCGGTGATCTCGGTGGACGCGGCGATCTCGCCGCGCTCGACGTTGTACATGACGTGCTCGAAGCGGATGCGCTTGTCCGCGATCTCGAGAACGCGCGAGCGCACCTCGACCACGTCGCCCGCGAACAGCTCCTGCCGGTAGGCGATGTTCTGCTGCACCGCCGCCATGCCGAAGCGGTCGCTGCGCAGGTAGGAAGGGGTGAGGCCCAGCGCGCAGAAGAACACCCAGCTCGCCTCGTCGAACTTGGAGACGTAGGACGCAACATTCAGGTGGCTCATGTGATCGCACTGGGCGGGATAGACCACCCCCCGGTAGGTCACCAAGCCGGCATCCCCGTTTGCCATGTCGCATACGCCCCAAATCGTTGCCGGCGGCGAATGTGCCCCGCGTGCGCCCGCCGCACAATGCATGCTATTGCATTGCCGCTAGGCGATGGCGCCAGGTCGTACAGGGGCGTGACCCGGAGAACGTCTGCATGATCGATCTAGACCCACCCTTCCGGCCGGCCACACCGGACGACGCAGCGGCGCTCGCCGATCTTGTGCATTTCGCCAGCCAAGGCCTGGCGCTCTACGTGTGGGCCGGCATCGCCGGCGCCAACGGCGACCCCTGGCAGGTCGGCCGTGAGCGGGCGCGCCGTGAGACGGGCAGCTTCTCCTATCGCAACGCCGTGGTCGTCGAGGACCCCGTCGGAGAGGTTGCAGCCGCCCTGATCGGCTATGCACTCTCCGATCGGCCAGAGCCCATCTCCGACATGCCGCCGATGTTCGTGCCTCTGCAGGAACTGGAGAACCTGGCACCCGGCACCTGGTACGTGAACGTTCTTGCCGCCTACCCCGACCGGCGCGGCAAGGGGCATGGCCGAGCTCTGCTCGGTATCGCCGACCGCCTCGCTGCCGCCGGCGGGCAACCTGGCCTCAGCATCATCGTCTCCGACGCGAATGCCCGTGCACTGCACCTCTACCAGCGCTGCGGCTACCGGGAGACCGCACGGCGCAAAAAGGTGAAGGAGGGTCGGCAAGACGCCGGCACGGATTGGATATTGCTGACTAAAGGCGTTTGAGGCGCGCCGCGGAGCCTTACCCTGTTTGCGCCTCGTGCTATCGTCCTCGAAAAAAGGCGAGGTGGGAGGCGTCTTGTGCGCGCATTGCGACAGGTCTTGCAGACGATATTGGCTGCGACGCTTGCAGCGTTGCAATGGCTGGTCCTGCCGCTGGGCCTGCTCCTGTTTCTGCAATGGCCCCTGCGCGAACTGATGCACGCCTACTCGCGCGAGGCCAACGACCTCGGTCAATGGATTTTTGCACTCTACGTCGCGGCCAGCGTGACTGCCGCGACGCTGGCGGGCACACATCTCGCCGCCGACGCGATCGCCCGTCACTACAGCCCACGCACACGCAAACTGCTGCTGCGCTTCGGCCAGCTGGTGGCGCTGGCGCCGTGGGCGATCTTCGTGTCCATCGCTGCGTGGCCACTGATCTCATCCTCGCTGCAACACTGGGAGGGTTTTCCTGACACGGGCAATCCCGGCTACTTCATCGTCAAGCTGGCGCTCTGGCTGCTGACGGGCGCCATGCTGGCGGCCATTCTTCTCGATCTGCTCGGCGGCACGGACGAGGAGCATCGGCCATGAGTGGGTTCGGGCTGGCGCTGCTGGCCCTTGTCGGCATCACCCTGATCGGCACGGGCCTGCCGGCCTACGCCGCCCTAATCCTCGCATCCGTCGTCGGTGCCGTGACCGCCGTTGCGAGCGGCCACGTGCCCATGTCTCACCTTTCGGGGCTGCCCGGGCGGATCGTCAACCTGCTCGAGAACGACCTGCTGCAGGCGCTGCCGCTCTACGTATTGATGGGCGTGCTGCTCAACCGCATGGCCGTGACGACGGCACTATTTCGCACCGCTACATGGCTCCTGCCGCGCAAGCCGGCGGCGCCGCTGGTCGCCGGCCTCGGCCTCGGCGCGCTGCTCGGCCCGATGAGTGGCTCGGTCGGTGCCAGCGCGCTGGCCCTGTCGCGCACCATGGAGCCGCCCCTCGCCGCGGCTGGCATTCCCGTGCCGACCCGACAGGCAACCATCGCGCTCGCCAGCACGCTCGGCGTGGTGGTGCCGCCATCACTGGTGTTGATCCTGCTCGGCGACGCCATGCTGACCGCCCACACCATCGCCAGCAACGCCATGCATCGCACCGACCGCATTATCAACACACAGGACGTGATGCGCGGCGCTCTGCTGCCGGCCGGCATCCTGCTCGTGCTGTGCCTGCTGGTCGCGTGGGTGATGGGCAACCGCGGTGGTAGCGGCAGACGACATGTCACCCCCACCGACCGGCCGTCGGCCGGCGAGCTGGCGCTGTCGGCACTGACCGTCGCCTTCCTGCTGCTCGTGCTTGGCGGCGTCGCGCTCGGCTACTTCTATGCCGTGGAGGCGGCGGCCACCGGTGCCTTCATGCTGTTCTGCGCCGGCGTCGTGAGCGGCCGCATCAACCGGACCACGCTTCGCCCCATGCTTGCCGAAACCATGTCGACCACCGGCGCGCTGTTTGCGCCGCTGGTGGCCGCCACCACCTTCACGCTGCTGTTGCGTCTGCTCGGGACCGACAAACTAATCGAAGCATGGGTGACCGCGCTGCCGGGCGGCAACGTGCTGCCAACTGCGGCCGTGCTCGGCGCCATATTTGCCTGCGCGTTCGTGCTCGACGCCTTCGAGATCATTTTCGTGGCCGTGCCGGTGCTGATGCCCGCTCTGCTGATGCGCGTGCCGGATGCGGTGTGGGCCTCCAGCCTGCTGCTCCTCACTTTGCAGGCGAGCTTCCTGCTGCCGCCGATCGGCTATGCACTGATGATCACGCGCGGATTGTCCACGGAAAGCGCATCGGCGGGGTCTGTGGCGCGGGCCCTCGCCCCGTTTGCGGTCGCGCAGATCATGGTGCTGGCACTGGTGCTGGCAGTACCAGGGCTGGTGCATGTGTTGGAGCCCGCCAATGCGCGCAGCATTGGCACCTCCGACAAGCTGCCCGACGGCGACACGCTCGAGAAGCAGCTGCGGCAAATCCCGCAACTGCCGATCGGCAAATCCTTCAACTGACAGCCTGCCACGCAACGCCGCGTTTACCAGCGTCTCCTCTCCTGCGGCCAAGACGCGTCCGCGAAATGCAGGCACGGGTGGCAACCTTTCGCCTGCCGGCGTATTCTGTCGGGATGACCGACATCCTCACCAAGATCACCACCTACAAGCGCCAGGAGATCGCCCAGGCGCAGGCCACCCAGTCGCTGGAGCAGATGGAGGCGGCCGCGCGCAGGGCGCCGCCCGTGCGCCCGTTCGCCGAGGCGCTGCAGGACAAGATCGCGGCCGGCCAGTTCGCGCTCATCGCCGAGATCAAGAAGGCGAGCCCGTCCAAGGGCCTGATCCGGCCGGACTTCGATCCGCCGGCGCATGCCGAAGGCTACGAGCAGGGCGGCGCGGCCTGCCTGTCCGTGCTGACCGACGGCCCCTCGTTCCAGGGTGCGCCGGAGCATCTGCGCGAAGCGCGCGCGGCAACGCGCTGCCCGTCCTGCGCAAGGACTTCATGCTCGACCGCTACCAGGTCGCCCAATCGCGCGCCTGGGGCGCCGACTGCATCCTGATCATCATGGCCGCCGTCGATGACGTGATGGCCGGCACGCTGTGCGCCTACGCCAAGGCCTGGGACATGGACGCCATCGCCGAGGTGCACGACGAGCACGAGCTCGATCGCGCCCTGACGCTCGACTGCCGCCTGATCGGCATCAACAACCGCGACCTCAAGACCTTCAACACCACGCTCGAGACCACCGAGAGGCTGGCGCCGCGCGTGCCGCAAGAACCGTATCGTCATCGCCGAGAGCGGCATCAGACACCAATGCCGATCTGCAGCGGCTGGCGAAGGCGGGCGTGCACGCCTTCCTGGTCGGCGAAAGCCTGATGCGCCAGCCCGACGTCGCCGCCGCCACCCGGGCACTGCTGGCTTGGGGGCTGAGTGATGATGCTGTTTACAGAATGCCGACGCGAGCCTCGCGGCGCTCCCCTCCCCATCGTGTCGAAGACACGCCTTCGGCATGATGCGGGGAGGGGTCGGGGGTCGGGGTCTATTTCGATGGAAAATCACCCCACCCCTAGCCCCTCCCCGTCAGGGGAGGGGAACCGCTCGGCGCAAGCAGAGTGCGTAGAACCCCATGACCAAGCTCACCCACCTCAACGAGAAGGGCGAGGCGCGCATGGTCGACGTGTCGGACAAGGCCGTCACCCAGCGCACGCGCGCGCGCCGAGGGCTTCGTCGCCATGGCGCCCGCGACGCTGGCGCTGGTCGAAACGGGCGACCGCCAAGAAGGGCGACGTGCTCGCCACCGCCCGCATCGCCGGCATCATGGCCGCCAAGAAGACGCACGAGCTGATCCCGCTCTGCCATCCGCTGGCCATCACGCAAGGCCACGGTCGATTTCGAGACCTCGCACGATCCCGCCGGCATCCGCGTCATCGCCGAGGTGAAGGTCGCGGGCCAGACCGGCGTCGAGATGGAGGCGCTGACGGCCGTCTCGGTCGCCTGCCTCACCATCTACGACATGCTGAAGGCCGCCGACAAAGCCATGGTGCTCGGCGACATCCGCCTCTCGAGAAAACCGGCGGCCGCTCCGGCACCTATCGCGCGCGCTGACCCAACGCGGCGCTAAGGCACCGATGGCCCTCCTCTCGGTCGAGGAAGCCTTGCAGCACATCCTGGACGGCGTCGACCCCGACCGGCCGCAGAGATCCGTGCGCCATCGAGCCGCCGCCGCGGCCGCACGCTGGCCGCGCCCTGCCGCGCGTCGCTGCACGCAGCCGCCGTTCGATGCTTCCGCCATGGACGGCTACGCCGTGCGCGCTGCCGACGTCGCCCAGCTCCCGGCCACGCTCGCCGTGATCGGCGAGGCCGCCGCCGGCCATCCGTTCTCGGGCAGCGTCGGCAACGGCCAGGCGGTGCGCATCTTCACCGGCGCGCCCGTGCCCGCTGGCGCCGACGCCATCGTCATCCAGGAGAACGTCGGCGCGCGACGGCGCCAGCGTCATGGTGCGCGAAGGCACGTCGAGAGGGCAGCCACATCCGCACCAAGGGCTTCGACTTCCGCGCCGGCGATGCGCTGCTCGAGGCCGGCCGCCGCCTCGGCCCGCGCGAGGTGTCGCTCGCCGCCGCCATGGGCCACGGCGCAGTCGCCGGTGCGCCGCCGCCTGCGCGTCGCCGTGCTTGCGACCGGCGACGAACTGCGTGCCGCCGGGCAGCAGGCTCGGTCCCGGCCAGATCATCGCCTCCAATCACCTGGGGGTCGCCGCGCTGGCGGAGGCGAACGGCGGTGCAGGCGCGCCTGCTCGGCATCGCCCGCGACACGCGCGAGAGCCTCGATGCCCACATCGCCGACGCCGCCGACGCCGACGTCATCGTCACCATCGGCGGCGCCTCGGTCGGCGACCACGATCTCGTCGGGCCGGTGCTGGAGGACGCGCGGCATGGCGCTGGCGTTCTGGAAGATCGCCATGCGGCCGGGCAAGCCGCTGATGTTCGGCCGGCTCGGGCAGATCGCGCGTGCTGGGCCTGCCGGGCAACCCGGTTTCGGCGATCGTCTGCTCGCGCGTGTTCCTGGTGCCGCTGATCCGCGCCCTGCTCGGCCGGCCCGACCAGGGCCGAGGACCTGCGGCCAGGCGCGCTACGGCCGTGCGCTCTGGAAGCCAACGGCCCGCGCAGCCCACTACATGCGCGCCACGTCCCAGCCCGGCCGCGACGGCCTGCCCGTGGTCACCCCGTGCGCTCGCAGGACAGCTCCCTGCTGGCCCCGCTGGCGCAGGCCGACTGCCTGCTGGTCCGCCCCGTCGGCGCCCCTGCGGCGCCTGCCGGCAGCCCCGTGTCGATCCTGCCCCTCGACTTCTGAGCCGCCGACCGCCCGGGATGGCTCCGAGGCGATCGCGTAGGCATTGCCCCCTTGCGGAACATGAGGCGAACAACTATGGTGTTCCCGATTTGTACGGTAGCGTTCGAGTCGCAGCCGCTCCGCAAGCCCACGCTGGGGGAAGCCATGCTGACGACCAAGCAAAAAGAGCTGCTCACCTTCATCAATGCTCGCCTGCAGGAGACCGGCGTGCCGCCCTCCTTCGACGAGATGAAGGAAGCGCTGGCGCTGCAGTCCAAGTCCGGCGTGCACCGCCTGATCATCGCGCTGGAGGAGCGCGGCTTCATCCGCCGCCTGCCGCATCGCGCCCGCGCCATCGAGGTCATCAAGCTGCCCGACGCCATGACCGAGGGCGGCGGCCAGCGCCGCGACCGGCTTCAGCCCGAACGTCATCGAGGGCAGCGGCCGCCGGCCGCAACCGCAGCTTGCGCCGCCACCGGCCGGCTACGCGCAATCCCGAGCGCCTCCAGCGTGCCCCTGATGGGCCGCATCGCCGCCGGCGTGCCGATCAGCGCCATCCAGAACCACACGCAGGACATCGGCGTGCCGCCGGAGATGATCGCGGGCGGCGAGCATTTCGCCCTCGAGGTGAAGGGCGACTTCGATGATCGACGCCGGCATCAACGAGGGCGACATCATCATCTGCAAGCGCTGCGATACGGCCGAGAACGGCGACATCGTCGTGGCGCTCGTCGAGAAGGAGGAGGCCACCCTGAAGCGCCTGCGCAAGAAGGGCGCCTCGATCGCGCTCGAAGCCGCCAACCCCAACTACGAGACGCGCATCTTCGGCCCCGACCAGGTCGACATCCAGGGCCGCCTGGTCGGGTTCATCCGGCGGTTTTGAAGCGGACAGCATCCTGTCATCCTCGGGCTTGTCCCGAGGATCCAGCCCATCGCCACCGCCGGAGTAAGTGGATGGATGGATGGTCGGGACAAGCCCGACCATGACCAATGGGACCCGTTGCGCTCATTCCGGAGCGAGACACCCTAGGTTCCCGCCCGCGCCCGCAGCCAGCGGGCGAGGTACCAGGCGATCCCGGCCGGCACGCCGAATACCACCACCAGCACTGGTAGCTCGGTGCTGAGCGGCACGCCCGCCCAGTAGACGCCGATCACCATGTTGATGATGGCGGCCGCCAGCCACGGCAGGATGAAGATGCGCGCGCCGTCCGCTGCCCTTCGCCCCAGCAGGGTCGCTGCCAGAATGAAAATGCCGAGCGCCGCAAGCCCGCCCACCACCATCCGCAAAGTATGCATGTCCCTCCCTCCGTTCAGCCTCGCGCCGGTTCGGCCGTGTCACCGGGTCGGCAGCTTGTTGGCCTTCGGCTCCGCATCTCCCGTACCAAGCGAGCGCGTCTCCCACACCGCCACGAGTACCAGCACGGCGTTGGCCGCGGCTGCAAATGCCAGCGGCTGCAGTAGCGGCGCCAGCGGCACCAGGCCGGCCAGCAGAATGAGACCGATCAGATGCGACAGGGCCGGCGGATCAGCCGTCGTGCGCTTGAACATCAGGTTGCCGACCAGATACAGCGCCGGCCCTCCGAGAGATGTGGCGGCGGTCTTGAAATCGGTATGCCCGGTCGGATGCGCCAGCACCAGCTCATCGCCGACCGCGGCGACGATGATGCCGGCCACCAGCGGCAGGTGCATGTAGGTGTAGGCCAGCCGCGCCAGCCGGCCGGGATCGCTGGACTGCGAGATGCGGCGGCTGCCCCGCTCTGCGCCGATGTTGAAATAGATCCACCACATCGCCGCGCTGCCGACGAACGCCGACGCAAACGCCGCCACCGTGATCGGCGACCAGGGCAGCTTGGCGAACGCGGCACCGGTCACCAGGATTGATTCGCCCAGCGCGATGATAATGAACAGCCCGCAGCGTTCGGCCAGATGGCTGCCCTCGACGTCCCAATCGGCCGTCGTCGAGCGGCCGAGCCCGGGCGTCCAGAAGCCGAGCGAGGGTGACAGATATTCGATAGCAAGCGCGGCGGCCCACAGCCCGAGTGTTGCGTCATTCCTCGCGACTGCGCCCGCAATCCAGACACACCGCCGACAGCGCCAGCCAGGCGTTGATGCGCAGGAAGTTGCGATAATTGACGGGGCTGTGCCCGCGCAGCGCCCACAGCATGAAAAGGCTGCGCCCAAGCTGCATGAACACATAGGCGCCGGCAAATGCCGGTGCGCGGCTGCCGAAGGCGTCGGGTATGGACGTAGACAGAACCAGCCCTGCCAGCATCAGCGCGAACAGCATGAGCCGTACCGGGATTTTGTCCGGGTCGAGCCAGTTCGTGACCCAGGTGGTGTAGATCCACACCCACCACACCGCCATCAGCAGCAGAGTGGTCTCGATTATCCCGTCGACAGTGAAATGCTCGAGCAGCGTGTGGGAGA
>CAWIZC010000005.1:0-151146 GCA_963840445.1 uncultured Alphaproteobacteria bacterium
GCTGCCATCAGGTCTGGCATCTCCGCGGCATCGTAGGAGAACGGATAGGTCCGGGCGGAATGCTCGATCTGGAAGTCCGGACCCGTCGAAGGCGCGTGGTCGAGCCAAATATTGCTCTCAAAGCGCAATTCATCCGAGGTCTGGTTGGGGAATTCGGCGATGGCGACGCAATTCCCGAACGCATCGTGCACCCAGCGCAGAGCGGAAGGTTCGGGTGTGATGCTAAGCCGGGCGTCCAACAGCTTCTGATCGAAGCTGTCGCGCGGGCGAAACATCATCCGATGCTCGCCAAATGACACGGGCTGCTTGTACCGATAGGTCGTTATGTGCCGAACGGTCAGCAGTGTCATGAGCCCGACGATAGTTGATTCGCGATCAGCACCAACCCCACAAACGGCAACATGGTTCCGCAAGTCGGGCGTCGGATGCCACCGGACCACGGCGGAGCAGCATCCGGCGTCACGTGGACACCACCTCATCCATCCAGACCCGAAAATTATTCAGAGTGTTCGGGCCGAATGTCGTCGTGATGGCCACGTCCGCCGCATCGCGGCCTCGGGCGATCAACGCTCTGCCGACACGTGGCGTGTTGTTCCTCGGGTCGAACATGTGCCACTGCCCGCCGAGATAGGCCTCGAACCAGGCCGCGAAATCGCCGGGCGGATAAGGCAAGGGGGTACCGACATCACTCAAGTATCCGGTGCAGTAGCGGGCCGGGATGTTCAAGGCTCGGCAGAAGGCGATAGCAAGGTGCGCGTAGTCCCGACACACGCCGCGCTTGTCCTCGTAAGCTTCGAAAGCCGTGCGCGTCGCACGCGCATGCTCGTAGCCAAAAGCAATGCGCTGGTGCACGACATCACAGATGGCCTGGACGCGCGCCCAGCCGGGTTGCGTATGACCAAACAGCTTCCAGGCGAGGTCGAGCATGCGATCGCTATCGCAGTAGCGGCTGCCTAGGAGGAATACCAAGGCCTCTTCGGGAAGCTTGTGAACGGCGATCTGGGCGGCATCCGGCACTATAGGGTCAGGTAGTCCACTATCCTTGATGACCGTGTCGGCCGCGATGCGCATCTTCCCGGCCGGGGCGAGGATGCGGCTGCACCAGTTTCCGAAACCGTCGCGATAGCCTGAGATCGTGACCGACGGGCTGATGACGATGTGGTCTGGCCTCTCCAGATCGGAGACGCGGGTGTAGTGAGTGTTCAGCACCAAGATAACGGGCGTGGACTGCGGGAAATGATAGTCCAGCTCGTAGCCAATTCTGAATTTCATGACGTGCCCTGTGCCTATTTCCACGATGCCATTGCGACTGGAGAAGCTTTCTTCCGACGCAATCGTCGTGTGTACGCTTCTCGAGAATCGAACGACAGAATGCTAGCCAAGATCCTTGTGGTATTGCCGTACTGTCGCGACATGATCGAGGTTCAGCGAATTTCGTCCCCATGTGAAGTCGTGCGCCTCACCCACATGGCATGGCTTACGCTGCTGCTGCGCGCGCAATAAAGATCGGCTGAGCAGTTCATCAATCTGCGCAGCAGCCGCGGTGTTGGGTGTATCCATGAGAAAACTTCATGCGCTAGGAAATCCTCGGCGTGCTTGGAAGCAACTCCTCCAGCGCAGTCAGGAGTATGTGCATGGGGACAGGCTTCACTATATGCGGAGCTGTCGGATCAGCGCCGCTCACCGCTGCGTAGCCGCTGTAGCTGATATAGGGAATGCCACGCTCTTTCAGGCGAGCGCACAGGTTCGTGCTGTCGCCGTTGCTGAGCGAATGATCCATGATCGCACCCGACAAGCCGTCGTGCTCAACGAGGATGAGCGCGTGGCGTGCGGTCGTGGTCACCGTGGCGTTCGCACCTGCTTTCTCCAAAGCTGCAACGATATCCATGGCAATCAAAAGTTCGTCCTCAACCACGAGGATCGAACGCCCCCTGAAGTCCGGGGTGGTTCATAACGGCACCTATGCGCGGCTAAGCGCAAATGCCAGGGGCGGTCTTTTTTGGGTGGGCCGCAGGATCCCGAGCCGTCGATCAATCCTCAACGCGCAACAAGCGTAATGATCGACTGGCAGAAGGCCATGAGCGCGTAGCTGGGACGGTCATGGTGTTGCGTATGCAGGGTACCATGCGCCCCTAACGGTCGGCTGTCACTGTCTATATTGGAGGCCCCGGCCCGCGCAGTCGACAAAGCGCCCCGGCCGGAGGTTTGCGTGCGGGTTGTCCACAACCGTAGGTACTTCCCGAGTCTCATGACGTATGCGGAAAGCGTGAACCTACGCACCTACGGCGGGCGCGTAGCGTTTGCGCCTTGTAATGCCTGGGATGCCAATGGTCCGGTCCCAGAGATTCGGGCCATTGGTGTGTGGAAAGCGGGGTGACGCGGTGCATGAGTCATATCCGTGGCTGACTCAAAACGCGCCCGCGCACGCCAACAGTCATAAGAAGCGGTGATCTTCTGCAGCTTGGCTCGATAGACGAGATCCAACGCTGCATCGGCGAGCCGCCGGAGGTCTGAAGCTCGCATGCGCCAGTGCGAAGGGTCGGGCAAGGACATCAACTGACCCGATACCCCTCGCGCGCGTTCGGCCCTAACCTAAATCAGTGCCTGACGAGCGGTCGCTCTATCGTGCCAGATCCAGGTAGTCGCTCGAATTCACACTCGACATTTCGGACATTGCTCGCTGATTTACAGCATTCCAGGTAACTTGCTCGGATGACAATCAACCAATCTGGAGAGCGAGCCATGGCCACGTGGGTTAGGTGCACGACCTCACATGGCGACGAGATTCGGGTGAACCTCGATCACGTCGCAACAGTGCGACAGTACCAAAAGGATCGCGGCGGAATGGGTAGCGAAATCACCTTTGCCGGCGGCGTTCCAAGCGCAATTGTCGTGAAGGAAGATCAAGAACATCTGACTGGCAGGCTTGGTCCGTCACGCTGACGTACCGCCGCTCTGGATATCGATGAGGTGTTGGACAAGCTTCCTGACGGGCGGCCAGGTTGTGGTTGGTTAGGATTCTGAACGATCTTGACTGGGTTGAACCTTTCTCCGAACGCTCCCACCTTCCCTGCATGATCGGTAAGCCAGAGAAGCCGCCCAGCGAGGCCCTCCAGAGGTTCGTGAACGAAGGCGGCACGACCAGAGCTGGCGAGCTCAGCCGCAAGAAGCTTCCTCGCAATGCGATAGATAAGAGACAAAAAGGCCCCGGAGCGTTTTGCACCAGGGCGCCTCGTAAAAGAACTTAAGCCGCACTTACATTGCGCCGCGCGCCGCTTCCTCCCAAAACGACTTGGTATCCCATTCGGCGCCGGCCCGATCCGTTTCTTACTTGCAGGGCGGCGTCTCACAGACGATCGAAGCCTTCTGTAACAAGACGCCGTCGTTAGCCGGCCCTGGCCGATAGATCGTCACCACAGTGAGTGCGAGGATCAAAAGCACGGGAATGAAAACCGGGACGTGGTTCATGGGCGTCTCCCTGATAGTCATTGCACTTGCGACGGCGACCGTGTGTTGAAGGCCGGCTGGTCAACATGGCCATTCCGTGACGACGGTTCATTGCTTGCTGTAACGAGGAGCACAGTGAGCGCTAGTGCGGCACACACGAGTATTCTCAGGCCCGTAGAGTGGGTGATTAGAGGCAGACGGAGGGCCTGCGGAGCCATGGGGATTTTGGAAAGGCTGCCGTGGGGCAAGAGCTCGATCAGGCGATGGGCGATCGGCGCGCAGTCCGCTTGTGCCCATCGGCCGCCGGGCAATCGCGCAATCAATGAAGCTAACCTCTGCGCGGCAATGTCCTTCGGCAACGCGGACAACTGGGCGGCTTCCGCCCAGGGGTCGATGTTCAGCCGCGATAGCGCTGAAAGAACACTGAGCGTCATCGCATTTTCCTCCGCGCCGATCGGCGCATAGAGAAAGTCATTGAATTCGGCGCTGAAGAAAAAGCTCGCAACGGCAGGCGTCATGGACCACCGATCACTCGTTATGAGGAAAGGATCGACAAAAGCGCGGACCCGTCGTGTCTATCCAGACTAACCGTAAGTGTCGGCAGCATGCTCCGTTAGGTTCGGAAAATACCTACCGCTACTGCGCGGTGGGAGAGCACGTGTTCGATCTCGCTGCCAGTATCTGCAAGGTCGGGCAGTCGGACCATTTGGCAGTCTGTAGCGGCGCCTATTTTCGCCTCAGGACGAGCGAGAGTTTTGCGAGACCCTTGGAGCCAAAACTATCACAGCCCCGTACCAACAGTTGTTGCTCGGCAAAGACCTTCCTGTCGCTGCGCGGCCAACCTGAACTCAGCGTTAAATTGCCAAGGCGTAGCCGCCGACGACTATCACCAGAAGTGCAACGCCCACGAGAACGTAGAACCTGGACTTGCCGGGCGGCGGTACGGAGCGGGCATGTTTTTGAACCTTTGCGCGCTCTGGCCTGGTGATCTGCGGACGATTTCGTTTCCCAAACGACTCAATCATGGCGGACCTCCTCGGTCCCTAAACGAACAACTCCCCCGCTCGGGCATTCGCCGTCCAAAAGTAGGCTTTCTTTTTGCTTACCCAGACGGTTGGACAGCTGGCAGCGCTAACGCGAATTGCCGTGGAGAATGGCACCTTCGGGCCGGGACAGCTCACGGCGGGGAGTGCCGGCGCAGGCCGGTACCTGCTTGGGTGCACTCGCGACGGAGTTCCTCAGCGAGATGGCTTCGACGCTGCCGGCTTCACGCTCGCGGCCAAGCCATGCTGCACAGCACGCAACGTTTCGCGGCGCGATCGGCACTTTGATGTTCCGCAGCCAACTGAGCAGACTCAGCGGGAACGCAGGCCGGTACATGCGTTGTCAAACTGAACGGGAGCGTCAACAAATGGAGCTAAGACAATGAGCAAACTTCTGAAGGCCGCGACTGGTGCATCTCTTTTGATGTTCGCCGCGACCACTGTGCTTGCCCAGGGCACGCCGAATACGTCGTCGGGGCAGAACTCGCCCGGGCAGACCTCAACCCAGGACAAGAATGCGGTGCAGAACGAGAAGCCAACCGATCCGAACCTGCCGAGCAAGCAGCCCGAGGCCAACAAGCTGCAGAAGGATGAGCGCACCGGCAAGAGCGGCGGTGGCTAGTTCAAGCAGGCCGCACGCCCACATTTTCTCCCGGCAGTGTCGCCAAGTGACGCCTCGGTCCTTCGTGGCCGAGGCGCTTTTTCGTTTTGGGGGGTGCTAGAGCGGACCGCAGGAGGTCCGCTCGGGCGATGCGACAGTGCCGAACCGATTGTGGCTCGAGCGGGAGGGCGCGTTCCTCGCCACGGCTAGTGCGCGCGATCAGGCGGTGGCTGGCAGGTCCCGCTGTACGTCACCGCGCGCGGGCTCGGCACGTCGCCGGTTCCGGTCGGCGACGAAATTCTGAGATTGAGTTCGTCCTAATCACAGTTTCGCTCCAGTCAGCGAAAGGTATATCGGGCCAAACGGTGGCATCGTCGTCCATAGGACTCCTCCTGTCACAGGCAGCAGGCGCGCCTAGAACCCGACGCCCTTGAGGCCGCTGTCGGTCCAATCCTCGGCCGCCCGCGCACAGCCCGCGAGCGTTTCGGCAGAGGGGTGCCGGCTACGGCGCCGCGCCTTCCACTCGGGTGGGCCAGCCATCGCGGAGGCTGTGCAGTGCCCTCGACGACCGGCAGCAATTGCCCCCGTTTCGCGCACTTGGTGTTCTTCGCCATGATGCCCGCACAAGTTGATAGTGTCCGATAACCTTCTTTATCGGGACCTAAACGCTCTTCGGACCCAAACAAGGGCATTCCGGGGACGGGGGCAGCGGTGGTTCGCGCTGACATTAGGATCAAGCAGCCCCATATAAGGCGGAGGACCTGTGTCACCCACCGAAGGGGCTACGATGTCGCTTTCACGCTTGACGGTATATTCGCTCGCCTTGGCAGCCGGCTTCGCGGTCGTCGCGGCCGATCTGGCCGAAGCGCGGGTCGGCGGTGGCAGCAGCTTTGGCAGCCGGGGTACGCGCACCTATACGGCGCCGTCGCAGACAGACACGGCGCCCAGAGCCGCTCCGATTGAGCGATCCATGACCCAGAAGGGCGCTCCGACGACGGCGCAAAACACTCCATCGGGTGCGGGTGTCGCGGCTCAGACGTCCCGCTTTGGCGGATGGCGTGGTCTGCTCATGGGTGGCCTGATCGCTGCGGGCCTGGCAGGCATCTTCGGAATTGGAGCGTTGGCTAGCGTGCTTGGATTCGTGCTGCAGGTTGCGCTTGTCGCAGGCGCGGCCTACCTGGTCGTGACCTTCATTCGCAGCCGCAATCAGCCGGCGCCCGTGTATGCACGTGGGCCTGGCGCACAGGGGCCGCGCGAAACACCCCAGGCTCAGAGTTATGCCTCGAACGGCGGTGCTGCTCCCTCGACGCTGGCGATCGGCCGGACAGACCTCGACACATTCGAGAAGCTGCTTGGTGATATCCAGACAGCCTACGGCCAGGAGGACATTGAACAGCTCGGCGCAAAGACCACGCCAGAGATGCTCTCCTACTTCAGCAAGGATCTCGCGGAGAACACCAAGCGGGGTGTGCACAACGAGATCTCCGATGTGAAACTACTGCAGGGCGATCTCTCGGAGGCCTGGCGCGAGAACGGCTCAGACTACGCAACCGTGGCGATGCGGTTCTCGCTCATCGATGCGATGATAGATCGCGCCAACGGTCGGTTGGTGTCAGGCGATCAGACGCATCCTACGGAGGCGACGGAACTGTGGACCTTCCGCCGTGACGATCGTGCTCGCGCGGACGGCTGGCAACTTTCAGCTATTCAGCAAGCGGCGTAATGACCAGTCCCACGTCAACCCATCGAACGCTGCGGTATCGGCTTTCTGGCATGATCAAACAGCACGCGTCAGAGCGCGGCCCATCTGCCACGGCGAGAAACTCGCTGCTGGTAACACCGATCGCTTGGACCTCATTCTGAGGCTACACGAGCACTATCTTGGCGCGAGGAACGCAATGAGCCTGTCATCGGTCGCGTGCCCCGCGTGGGAGACGATACGCGGCGTCCGGTTCTCCATGCTGTATGGCCCGACGCTCGTCACCGTCTTAGTCACGCATGCAGCCCTTGACGATATCGACCGCGCGACGACGGGAGTGGGCGGACGTCTCGCGTGCTTCCACAAGCATCGGAATGCAATCGAGCAAGTCGCGAGTGTCAAACACCGGCGTGGGCTGCTTGAGGAGAGCGGAGCTGTAGTCGTGCAGGCCGGCGATCTAAAGCCGTCTCATCCATGAAAATTGTCAAATGGCTGTTACGTTAGCATCAAGTGGTGGGCGTCGATGGTATGCTTGATTAACTGAGTGGGCTATCGCGCCAGGCGCGGCCCGCCCGCGCGTTGGGATTTGCCCGCTGTCTTTCGATTGTACGCGTTTGCAACCTAGTGGAACACCATGAGTTGGACCTACATTGCCGCTGTTGCGGCACTCCTCTATCTCTTGGTCTCGCTTCGCGTGCTACGGCAGTACGAGCGCGGGGTCGTGTTCCTTCTCGGGAAATTTACCGGCGTGCGTGGTCCGGGCCTCACGCTCATCTTCCTCCCTTTCCAAACCATGACGCGCGTGTCCCTGCGTACGGTCACGATGCAGATCCCGTCGCAGAAGATCATCACCAAGGACAACGTGTCGATCGATATTGCAGCGGTCGCTTACTACCATATTTCTGATCCAGAACGAGCGGTCATCGTGATTGAAAACGTCTATAACGCGATCAATCAAATCAGCCAGACCACTGTACGCAACGTCGTCGGAAGGTTCAGCCTCGATCAACTCCTGTCGGACACCGCGAGCATCAACGAGCAGATCAAGAATGTTATCGACGGGCACACGGAGCCATGGGGCACGCAGGTGACGGCCGTCGAGATAAAAGACATCACGCTGCCCGACAACATGCAGCGCGCGATGGCCAAGGAAGCCGAGGCCGAGCGCGAACGCCGGGCCAAGATCGTCGCCGCTGAAGGCGAATTCCAAGCCGCGGTAAAGCTCGGCGAAGCGGCCGACATCATCACGCAGCATCCCGTGGCACTTCAGCTGCGCACGCTCCAGACCATGGCGGAAATCTCGGTCGAGAAGAACTCGACGATCATCTTCCCGGCGCAGTTCATGACGACCGTGCAGGAGGCGTTCTCGCTATTGTCAAAGGACGCAGCATCGAAAAGCGTTGAAGCAAGTCCGAGCGAAGCACCGAAGGCCTGAGAAATGATGGACGTTTGGCTTGCAGTGCCACGACCTGCGATCCGAGCATGACTTATGACCGGGGGTCTGGATGGTGCGGCTTGAAAAGGGCACCCCGCTCGGTCCATAGAACCACAGCTAGACACAAGACACTGAGCACAAGATATCCGGCGCCGAGTGGAATTACGGTGCCGTTGAATAAGTGTCCGATGAGCAAGCCAATAAGGGCACCCAAAAGGGTCGTATAGAAACCCAGGAACGAGGACGCCGTGCCCGCGACCGCGCCAAGAGGTTCCATCGCCATCGCGTTGAAGTTCGAGATAGCGATGCTGGCAAAGAACTGGTTGCCTCCCAGGGCCAGGCAAAAGGCCAGCAGCGGCGGCCGTCCGTCGTAAACGAGCGCCAGCCCGCACTGCATCGCGGCCATCACCACAAATCCGAGCGTAGCTGCATGCGAAAGCCGCCGCATGCCGAGCCTTCTGACCATTTGAGCATTGATTACCGCGCCTACGGCCATCGTCGTGGCAATCGCACCGAAGACCACGGTGAACAGCGGACCCAGAGCGTACACCTCGGTCTCAAAGATCTGCTGCGACGATCCCACGTAGGCCATGAGGCAACCAAAGATCAATGCAACGGCTGTCGAATAGCCGACTGTCACGCGTGAGGTCAGCGTCAGGCGGATGCCGGCCAGCACCCTGTCTGCAGAAAAGGGCAGCCGATATTCAGGATGCAACGTCTCCGGCATCCTCGAGCTAAACCAAATGGCGAGAACGATGGCGAGCGCGAGCATGCTAGCGAACAGAACTTGCCATCCGCCAAAGAGGAGAAACAGGCCGCCAATGGCCGGGGCAAACACCGGCACGATGATGAATACGGCGAAGGTGATTGACAGCACACGCGCCATCTCGCGGCCTGCGAAGCAGTCGCGCACAATGGCGACAGCCAATACCCGCGCCGCGGCTGCCCCCATGCCCTGTACTGCACGCGCGAGCAGAAGGAACCAGAAGCTTGGCGCGACGACGGCCATAACGCATCCCGCCGCGTACACGGTGATACCGATCATCAGTGCGGGCCGGCGCCCAACCACATCTGAGGCCGGGCCATACACAAGCTGCATCACAGCGAACCCGATCATGTAGACGTAGACCAGCAACTGCAGCTGGTTCGCGTCTTCGATCCCGAAGCGCGCTTGTATGTACGGAAACGCGGGCAGGAGGTTGTCAATCGACACCGCCGTCATCCCCATCATCAGGGCGATGAGCGCCACGAACTCAACGAAGTTGGGGAGCCTGGATTGCGCCTTGGTCGGCTGGTCTGCCATGATCTATCTAGCCGGTCTCACAAGCGCCATCTCCAAGCTCGGTGGAAACGTCCGTGCATTCTCTCCACTGCCAGAAGGCCATCGCACGGCCGAGCCTCTTTGACCACAACGCTGCGAGACGCAAGATGCCGCGGACGCTGCGGTGTGGGGCTGCATGCTTGGCAGTCGTGATGTTCGGGTTGACTATGATAGCGCCGGCGCGTGCACAGGAGCTGCGAATCCTGGAGAGCAACGGCCTGGGCAAAGTGCGAATTGGCATGAGCGTTGCTGGAGCGGAACGGGCGCTCGGCGTCCGCCTTCGTTCGCTTGTCTCGGCCTACGGTCGAGGTTGCTGGCTGGCTGTGCGCGCCGATGGGATTGATCCGGAAGTATCCTTCATGGTGGAAAACGGCAGGATCACGCGCATCGATGTCGCACCGCCGCAAGCTGAAATGCGGCAGCGGATTGTGACGGCCAAACGCATCGGCATTGGATCGACCCAAGCCGACGTGGAAAACGCGTACGGCAACACGGCCCAGACGACATTGGCACCCTACGGTCACAGGGATGGCGACCGCTGGGTGACCGTAGGGAGTACGCAAACGAGCGGAATCGTCTTGTCGATTTCAGAAGGCAAGGTTGTCAGCCTTTGGGCAGGTCGCCGTGGCTCGATTGCGTACACAGAGGCTTGCTCGTAGATTTCAGCGGTGCTCCTCCGGCGCAATCTCTTCTGCAAAATACGTGGCCCTCGTCGTCCTTTTGAACCTACAGGCAAAGAACGGCCGCAGGAGGTCGACGCCCTCGGCGAAACACACTTCGACTTTCAGGGTTTCGCCTGAGTGTTGTGCGCTGCGGTCAATGACACGCTGCCCAAGCCCGCACGCAGCATGCCCGACCAGGGCTTGAGCGGAATGCGGTATCGGTGCATTCGGAGGTAACACCATGCGCCAGTGGATCATCACAGGAATCGCGACAGCATTTCTGGCAACAACAGTGGTTGCCGCAGTACAGACGAAAGCCCAGGCGCGCACTGCCCAATCGCTCGATTGTTCGAAGCAGGCGGATGCAAAAGGGCTGCATGGCAAGGAGCGCAAGGCGTTTCGCTCGCATTGTCTCCACGACATGAAAGCCAAGACCACCTAGGAGAATCCACAGAAACGCGCACCCTGGCTACACATCAGCCGTGGTGCTTGTCCAAATCTTCAAGCAAAGTTCGTCCGGATCGACTTTACTGGCGAATACAAAGGCGGCTGCGCATCGCGAGGACCGTCTTGGCCGAAGGCACCGAAACGTTCATTTGGATACCGAGCAGCGAACCTCGCCGCTACGGCGGCGCCTTTGCTGCTTTGGCCACCATTCTCATGGTATGCGCCTGTGTCGTCGGCAACAGCCCAATGCGTGGGTTCGTCGATGCATTCAGCCGCAAGGGGATTGGCGCAGAACGCTCAACAGCGGCTGAGCGGCCGATCGTGGCGGAGCCAGCGCAAATCGACCGGACTAGCCTTGATCACTCGCGCGGTGAGCATCGGCAGGCCTCTGAGCCTGTCCTAATGTTGAGTTCTCACAGCAAAGCGGGCATGCCTGCCAAACGACAGGGCGGACTTAAGCTCTCCCAGCTTTCGGGAGAGCCGATGCGGCGGCTGCAAGCGCAGGTCGGCGTCCAGGCAGATGGTGGATTCGGCGCAAGCACGGTAAAGGCGCTGAAGGCCTGGCAAGGCAAGAACGGACTTGCTGCGGACGGCGTCGCAGGGCCGGACACGCTCATGTTAATGGGACTTCATGATCTGGTGTTGCTTAAGCGGCGGGCACATGGCGATGCCGTAAAGAAACTGCAAGAGGAATTAGCCGTTGGCGCCGATGGACAGTTTGGCCCACGCACGGAGAAAGCTGTACGCGACTACCAGAAGAAGAATGGGCTCGTCGTTGATGGAAGGGCAGGTCCAGCGACGCTTGCGCATATAAAGCTGTTCAAAGAACTCACAGCCGATACGGCTACCGTCTCGCCAGGTTCGGCTCGTCCGTAGCGGCGCACCGCCCGGCCGACGACAGCGCTTCCTACGGCCAGTGCGCTACGTACGAACCAATCGGCGGGGGAATTCTTCGCATCGCGGTGCCGCGCAGCTACGCAGCACGTCGCTGGAAGCATCCCCCCGCCCCATGAGTAAGCGTAAGACCCTCAAGGCTTGGGTAGCCTACAAGATCGCCAATATCGGCAACCGACTTGGCAGCGTTCAGGCCGTCGGCGCGCACCAGCCCACAACCTAGAGGGTGGTCACCTCTTCGACGCCGATCCTGGTCAATCCTTCGCAGCACCTCTGGACGCTGTTACGCAGCGCCACCGCTAGACGTGGTTGATGCCCATCCAGGCAAGCTCACGGGCGGCGGGTCATGCGCTGGGTGGTGCTATGATGGGGTGCTTCTTCGCGACCCCGGTCTGTCCTTCCAGCCCGGCCGCCTAACTTCCACGGCAGTGCTGAAGACTTGATCCCAAAAAGCAGTCGTGATGCCAAAATTGCCCAGCTTCCGGTGGTAATGGTGAGCTGAATGGTGCAGGCGGGCCCGGTACAGATAACTGCCGCGAGGGGCATGCCAGAAGTGCGTAGCGTGGTGCACCACCTGATACCCCATATAGCCCAACAGCATGCCGGTCGTGAGGCCGCTCGCCATAAGCCAGCTGATTGCAACGGCCGGCAAATAGATCACGGCGAATATTAGTGTGACTCCCAGCATTGGCGGCGCACCGATGTAGGCATGTGGTTCGCGATGGTGCGTATCGTGCAACCGAACAAAGAAGCCAACGCCATGATAAAGCCAGCGGTGGACTCCGTACTCTGCAAGTGTCCACAGGCCGACACCGGTCACCAGCCAGATCGTCCATTCGACCCGGCCGAACCAGGGGCCTTCTACCATTGCAATCGCGCAGAGCACGCCGCTGCATAGTAGGCCACCGAATAGGTCTGCGTGGTAGCCGACCGTCCCAAGGCGCATCGCGAACTCCGAAATCGTAGGTGTTGGAAGGGAAGGCACACAAGATCGCCTCGTCTTCCCAAGAGCTCACAAGCTCCACGCGATCAAAAGTGAGGGTCTCGGATTGCGCCCGAGACCCTCCGATTGTGAGCAGGCCAAACGATTTGAATCGACCATTCGAGGTTGGGAAGCCCCCGCAATTGCTCGATCGGAGCGATGCAATACGACCGTCCATCGAGCAAGATGGGGCTACATACCGCCCATGCCACCATGATTGTGCTCGGCGTGGCCGGCATCTTTCTTCGGCGCCTCGGCGATGCCAGCCTCCGTGGTGATCATGAGCCCGGCGATGGAAGCTGCGTCTTGCAAGGCAATGCGCACCACCTTTGCAGGGTCGATTATGCCCTTCTCGATCAGGTCGCCATACTGATCGGCTTGCGCGTCATAGCCAAACGAGCCGGATCGTTCATCCATCACCTTGCCCACGACGATCGAGCCTTCCACGCCGGCATTCTCGGCAATCTGGCGGATGGGGGACTGAAGGGCCTTGCGAACAATGTTGATGCCGGCGTCCTGATCGGCATTGTCTCCCTTGACCGTGATCGCCTTTGAGGCCTTCAGCAACATCACGCCGCCGCCGGCGACGATGCCTTCCTCGACGGCCGCTCGGGTGGCGTTGAGCGCATCATCCACACGATCCTTGCGCTCCTTTACTTCCGCCTCCGTGGCGCCGCCGACCTTGATGATCGCAACACCTCCGGCAAGTTTGGCCAGCCGCTCTTGCAGCTTCTCCTTGTCATAGTCGGAGGTGGTCTCCTCGATCTGCGCCTTGAGTTGATTGACGCGCGCCTCGATGTCCTTCTTCTTGCCGGAGCCATCGATGATGGTGGTGTGGTCCTTGGTGATGGACACGCGCTTGGCCTTGCCCAGCATGGCGAGCGTGACGTTCTCGAGTTTGATGCCGAGATCCTCCGAGATCGTCTGGCCGCTGGTGAGCACACCGATGTCTTCCAGCATGGCCTTTCGGCGATCACCGAAGCCCGGCGCCTTGACGGCCGCCACCTTGAGGCCGCCGCGCAGCTTGTTGACGACCAGCGTGGCAAGGGCCTCGCCTTCAACCTCTTCGGCGACGATCAGCAGCGGCTTGCCCGTCTGCACGATTGCCTCGAGAACCGGCAGTAGCGGTTGCAGGTTGGCCAGCTTCTTCTCGTGGATGAGGATGTAAGGCTCCTCCAGCTCCACGGTCATCTTCTCAGCGTTGGTGATGAAGTAGGGCGAGAGATAGCCGCGGTCGAACTGCATGCCCTCAACGATTTCCAGCTCGCTGTCGAAGCTCTTGGCCTCCTCGACGGTGATGACGCCTTCGTTGCCCACCTTCTGCATGGCCTTGGCGATCATGTCGCCGATGGCCGTCTCGCCGTTGGCGGCCACGGTGCCGACCTGGGCGATCTCGGCAGTGTCCTTGACCTTCTTCGATTTCTTCTGGATCTCCTCGACCACCTGGATCACGGCCTTGTCGATGCCGCGCTTCAGGTCCATCGGGTTCATGCCGGCGGCGACAGACTTCATGCCTTCGCGCAGAATCGCGTGAGCCAGAACCGTTGCTGTCGTGGTTCCGTCACCGGCCATGTCATTGGTCTTCTGGGCAACCTCGCGCACCATCTGTGCGCCCATGTTTTCGAACTTGTCTTCGAGCTCGATCTCCTTGGCGACGGTGACGCCATCCTTGGTGGTTCGGGGAGCGCCGTAGGATTTGTCGAGAATCACGTTACGGCCCTTGGGCCCCAGCGTTACTCTTACGGCGTTCGCGAGAATGTCGACGCCGCGCAGCATGCGGTCGCGCGCGTCGCTGGAAAAACGGACTTCCTTGGCAGCCATGTGAGTCTCCGGTGATATCTAATTGAGGTTTGATTGCTGGTGACGATGGCGTGTCGCTCTAGGCTGAAAGCACGCCCATGACGTCGCTCTCCTTCATGATCAGGAGCTCTGCGCCATCGATCTTGACCTCGGTTCCGGACCATTTGCCGAACAGCACACGGTCGCCTTTCTTCAGCTCGAGGGCGACAATCTTGCCGTCTTCGCCACGTGCCCCCGGACCCACGGCGACGACCTCGCCCTGCTGGGGTTTCTCGGCGGCAGTGTCGGGGATGATGATGCCACCGGCCGTCTTGCTCTCATTGTCCAGCCGCTTGAGGGCCACGCGGTCGTGCAGGGGACGAAACTTCATGCGACTATGCTCCAATGCGATTGGGCCCGCGGGGCGCGGAAGCCTTTGGGTTATCTCTTGCCGCCGATCAGCCTACTTGCCCGACGGCCCTAAAGAGTTCTGCGGAGAGTGATAGACGGTTCTGATCCCAAGTTGCTCGCCGTGCAGGCCGTAGACGATGCCTCCAGCGACGACGAGACCGAGGGCGATGAAAGACGTTGGCAGATCTGGCCCGCTTCGGATCAATTTCCGCCTCTTATGCTGCCCACGCATGGGCGCAGGGGATCATGCCCTCTGATAGAGTCGGAAAGTACCTATGCGGTGCGCGCGTGCACTTGTCTTAGTCGAGACTAAGACGCATCCCAGAAGGATGGGGCACGGCAAGAAGAGAGCGGGCTGTCTGCGGGTCACATCGACCGAGCATCAGCTGCCCAGTCGTCCACGAGTTTGGCGAGCTTCGCGCTGATCTCGTCGCGACGAGCGACGCTGGATGCCAACTGCGCAGTTTGTTGCACCGTAAATGGTGGGCTCCACGAGGATATGAGATCCATATGTTCCTTCTGCAGGGCACTGCTCTCGGCAAGTAGCGCTTGCCAGCGGCGGGCGTAGGCCTCGGTTGAGGTGGCGTCTGGCATCAAGCACTTTGGTTCGGGTTGGCTGCCGGGATCATCACTATGCGGGCGCGATGGACCGGGCCCCAAGGCTTGTCACAGCTTATTGAGGGCTTCAGCACAGGCCTCTGCCAACTCGAATGGCCGGCCCTTGCCGAAGGTCGCCCAGCCGCCGCTCACGATATAATCCCGGCGCGACCAGGACTGGCTGATGTTCTTCAATGCAACGAGGTTTGTCGAGGCATTCGCATTGCCCTGGAATCTCTCGATGCAAACTGGAGTCAGTGCCGCAACTACAGCGGCTTCGGATCGCTTCATGGTCATTGCCTCGGCCTGGCCGCCGGTTACCCAGCCGCCCCAAGTGAAGCCCACTATAGCGAGTGTTGCCGCTCCAGCAGCGGCGCCCCAAAGCGAGTATGTCCAACTCTCTTCCATGGTCTGCCCTTTCTGATCGCGGAGCGAAATGTACGCCTTGATGGACCATGCGACCGTTGCGGCGGCCAAGGTTCGGAAAGTACCTATCCTGATCGCACAGCGAGCGCCACCGTCCGGGTAGGTAGGTGATCCCATGCACGCTGCCAGTGCTCCCTTCATCGTTGACGCGATCCCCAAGCCAACTCCTGTAGAAGTCTCTATTCTACGCTCCTAGGGACGCCTCCCTGGAGATACGCGACTACATAGCAGCCAGTTGGAAGGCCATCCAGTGCAGCAAGGCACTGCAAGATGCAGCATCCACCAGACGGTCATAAGGCGGATACTGAACCGGTCAAGGCGACCCTGGGCGCATCGGCCGGCGGTGCTGTCGTGATCGGCGATCTCGCCCAAGGCGAAACTGCTATCGAAGGGGAGGGTATAGAAACGGTCTTAAGCGCTACCAACGCCGGAGACGCACTGCCGGGTATCGCTACGCTTTCCAACAGCACGCTCGGCCGCGCCCCTCTACCCAAGAACATCACGGCAGTCATCGTCCTCGGCGAGCACGGCTCGGAGCGCCATGCCGAAGAAGCCGCGAAGCGCCGCCACGCCGAAGGACGCAAAGTCTTTATCGCGTACACTCCCACGAATGAGCACAAGGACCTCAATGATTTCCTGGTGACGCGTGGGCCAGAGGCTGTCACCTCTTTACTCGCCAGCCTCACGGAATGGCGCCCTCCGGCAGACTCAGAAACCGAGCCGGATATGTCGATCGTGGAGCGCACCCTACTGCCTGCGCCGGAGTTGGACCTATCCATTTTCGGGCCGCTGGCTAAATTGGATCAAGAACGCGGCAGCCGCAAAGAAAGCCCCGCCCGACTACGTTGCCATGTCCCTGCTCGCTGCCGTTGCCGGTATGCTCGGAGCCACGCGTTGGATCTCGCCATGGAGCGGCTGGAGCGAGCCAGCAATCGCCTGGGCGACGCTGGTCGGCAATCCTTCTGCAGCCAAGAGTCCAGCTATGGATGCGGTCCGCGAGGGGGTCGCCACCCTGGAGCGCGAGTTCTCCTCCGAGTACAGATCAAAGCGAGAGAAGCACACGACCGACGCAGCCGTCGCCGAGGCCAACGACGAGGCCTGGCAAGCTAAGGTCAAGGATGCAGCTAAGGGCGAGCAAGAGGCGCCTCCCAAGCCCGATGCCGCCAGGGCGCCGGATGCGCCGATTCTTGAGCGGATTACCATCGGTGATACGACGATCGAGGCGGCCGCGGTAATTCTCGTCGGCAATCGGCGCGGGGTTATTCTCTGGCGCGACGAAGCCTCAGCGTGGCTCGGAAACCTCGAAAAGTACGGCGCGGGCGACCGTGCATTTTGGCTCGAAGGTTATGGTGGCCGTGGATATACTGTCGACCGGCGCAAGCTTGCTGAGCCCCTGTTCATCACTCAGATGGTGATCTCCGTGCTCGGCGGTATCCAACCGGACCGCTTGTCGGAACTAGTGCTCGATGCTCCTGCCGATGGGTTAGGGGCGCGGATGCTGTATGTGTGGCCGAACCCAATACCGCCGAGGCGCCCGTCGACCAAGATCGACGCTCAGCTGCTGATCGATGTGCTCCGCCGCCTTCGGCAATTGGATTTTGTTTTCATTGCCGAGACCGGTGGTTCATGCCGGTTACTCTTCCTGTAGAGGAAGGTGTCCTGGAAGAATTCAACTCTTGGCGCGAAGAGCATTACGGGCAATCTCAGTGCATGGCTGGGTTGGTGGCCGATTGTTACGGCGAGATGCCGGGGCAGGTCCTGCGCCTGGCTCTAATCCTCGAACACTTGTGGTGGGCCGCCCAACAGGATGCGCCGCAGCCGACCATGGTCACGGCTCGCGCCATGGGTGCCGCCATGGACCTCATCGAGGAATACGTCAAACCGATGCTGCGACGGGTTGCGGGGGATGCAGCCCTGCCCAAGGCCGACCGGAACGCCGCCACCCTCGCCCGGGCGATCCTCGACCGCCGGCCCGAGCGCATCAACGCCCGTGACGTGCGGCGTAGTTGGCGCCTGCCCGGCTTGCGCGAGACCGCAGACGTGGCCGCGGCCATCAACGTCCTCCGCGAAGCCCGCTGGCTGGTACGACCCCAGGTTGCCCATGAGCGGGGCCGGCCGCGCGAGGATTACGTTGTTAATCCTCGTGTTTATGGCGAGAAGCAACGATGAGCCGGTGGCGCGAGTTGGCCGATAAGCGCCGCCGAGCGCATGCTGGCCAGATCTCTCCGACAGTGATGCGCGCACAACCGCCCGCGGCGGCGGACGCACGTCACTTGCAGGCCGGGAAGACCCGCGCGCCCAATGCCGCCATGCCAAAAATGCCAGAATTGCCAAAAATCGAGTCACCTAATGTTTTTGGCAATTTTGGCAATTCTGGCGCAGGGGTGGCCGCGAAAATAAGGGGGACCCGATCGTTGACCTATTGGCCCTGTGGAATTGCCCGATCTCCGATAGGCCCCTCCCTGAGACACTACCTGACCCCGCCTTCTCGAGCGTTTGGCAGTTCTGGAGGCCGACGGTACTCCTCGCCACGAGGCCGACAGGCAGGTCCTAACAGAGGCCGGCTACGCGTCGTGGGATGCGCTGGCGGCCGCCTGGCGCGATACTATTGGCGGCGCCGTCATCACCCTGCCGTCCCGAGGGACGAAAAGGCTCCCTAGCCGGCACCTCGCACGCCTGACAGCGGCCACAGGGAGAGTTCTGCGGCGGCAGTCACTTTCCCTTGGCGCTCGCGAATGGCTGGCACCTCGAGGAGCTGTTCGGGCTCGACCCTGTCGCTCCCCTGGCCCGTCTCGACCACTGGGGTCTGATACCCTTACTAGCTCTTAGCGTCGTTCCGGCGCAGGTGATGGCCATTCATTGCGACGCCGCCGAGCTACGTTGCGTCAGTGGTGCGATACAGCGGCTCTACCGGCGCGTACCAGACGGTGCGGTCCTCTGGTGGCAACTTGCTTGAGTGACGGTATTGACACCACGAATCGCCGTCGCCGCAGGACGACTCCGCCCAAGCCGGAATGCCTCCACGAGGGTCACAAAAGGATGCGCAACCATGAGCTCAAAGAAACCCATGAAGCCTGCGCAAGCCCGTCCGCTGCACCAAAATCTCTGGATGCGACGTGTGGGCGGCGGCGCGATCGAACCCCTGGCGGCCGTTGCGACCGATCAGCGAAAGATGCCAATTGAGCATCGCGTTGATATCCGGCATACGCACTACGCGTCGACCGGCGCACGCTACCGGGTGACCTACTTAGGTGCCACGCTGGTCGAAAGTGCTGGCGATCCAGAGTTCGAAGCCTGCCGTGCCCTGCTCGCCAGGGGCATCACAGGAACGCTGGTGACCTACAGCCCCGGGGGCTCGGTGCCTCGCATGAGGGTCGACATCGAGCTGGGCGCGAAGCTGACGACGCTCGAGAACGCCAAAGACGGTCCCCGGCTCGCTCGCTACAGGCCATACACAAGCGCAACCCGAGAGGAAGATGCAGAGTAGCGTTTCCCGTTGGACCGTCTCACGAACCAGCCTCATTCGATTGGTCGCGGCTACCTTGGGGTGGCCAAGCACGATCGGGCTTCCTTGAGCTAGCGGTACCGCTTCCCTGCGTTAAGCTCGACTGCGAGGACCTAGTGCAGCTGGGAAGAAGCGTTTCTGCCAAGTTGCGGATGACCGCGTTGAAGCGACGAAAGGGCCTACTCAAGATACCGCGCAGCATGGCGAGATTTAAGTTGGGTCTGGCTACAATTCTCGAAGCCAAGCAACAAGGGAAGGCAACTCAAATGACGCGCGTTAACCGCCCATACGTCGGAATTCCGACCTTTCTGCGCTCGCGGCATGAGCCGGAAATCGATGCGTTGAAGGCGATGGTCGCAGTTCTCGGTGTGCCGTTTGACGAAGGCTCGCCGTTCCTTCCTGGCTCCCGAATGGGACCGCGCGCTCTGCGCGAGCAGTCTCTGCGCTTCGCGGGGCGCCCCGGGTTCCACGACATAGCGACGGGGCTAGACTATCTGCGAGAAGAGGTTGAAGGTGGGTTGATTGCAGATATCGGCGACGTCGACATCCATCCGACAAACCCGGAGCGCACCTTCGCCGTACAGACCGACATGGTCCGTGCGGCGATCGGCGCCGGCGCAATGCCGGTGGTGCTCGGTGGCGATCATTCGATTACGTTTGCAACTATGCGCGCCTTCGACGAGCCAATTCACATCATTCAGTTTGACGCGCATACGGACTACGCCCCGATCACGGATGCGCTGCGCTTCACCAATGGTCACGCCTTCCGTCACATCGCAGCGATGCGCCATGTGACTGGCATCACGCAGATCGGAATCCGCAGCCTGCGAACCTCACCCGAGCAGCTGGCCGACATCCGCCGCGACGGCCATCGGATTGCGACGATCGAGCAATTTCGTACGGCGGGTGTAGAGAAGATCCTCGTTCATCTACCGACAGGAACCCGATGTTTCGTCAGCATCGACGTCGATGTGCTGGACATGCCGCTCGTGCCGGGCTGTGTTTCGGCGGAACCGGATGGGCTGTCGTATGCCGAACTGCGTGGCGCCTTGAAAGTGATCTCAGAACGACTGGACGTCGCCGGCTTTGATCTCGTGGAGATCAATCCTCTGCTCGATGTGCCGACCGGTGCCACGGCGTATCTGGGTGCACACACGATTATTGAGTTTCTCGGCCACATCTGCGCCCAACCCCGGTGGGTCGACCGGCGGAACGGCAAAGCATAGGCCAGATCAATATCCCCGGGCATTGGACAAGGCGTAGGCACGTGCCTATCTCGGCTTCTTCTTCGCTGGACTCATGTGACCAGGACTACCTCTCCCGGCTTCAAGCGAAGCAGAATGGTCACGGCTCGCCACCCAAGCTCCTTCCGCCGCTATCCCTGGTTTGATCGGAAGACTTGTTTGGACACGGTTGGGTGGCGGGTGGCGACAAGCATCGCCTTACTCTCAACCTCTCATCGATCAGAACGAGCGGTGCGTGAGAATGCACAAAATAGAACAGGATTTCTAAGAGCGCTTGGAGCCCTTCAACACAATCAAATTGTGGGCCATATGTCCTTGGTCGTGGCGCTTATCGCGCTACCCAAGACGAGGATGTGCATGTCTTTGTCCGCCAACGAGCCCACTCGGCCGCGCATCTTTGTGCTTCACGAGAATACGCCGTGGGTCGAGCCGCTGAGACGCGAGTTTGCCACCATCGACGCGCCGTTCTCCGAGTGGTTTCTCGACCGTGGCTTGGTCGATCTCACATCGGCACCCCCCGAAGGCATCTTCTACAATCGTATGAGTGCGTCCTCGCACACGCGTGGGCATCGCTACGCGCCCGAGTACACCGCTGCCGTGCTCGCATGGCTTACAAAGCATGGGTGCACCATCGTCAACGGCGAGCGCGCCCTCCAGCTCGAGGTCTCCAAGGTTGCACAATATGAGAGTTTGGCCCGGTTCGGCATCGAGACCCCGGCAACCATTGCCTGCGTTGGGCGCGAACACATTCCGCGCGCTGCCACGGCCATCGGCTATCCGATCATTCTTAAGCACAACCGTGCCGGGAAGGGTCTTGGCGTCAAGTTGATCTACTCCGAGGCTGCTCTTCAAGAACATCTCGCGAGCGAAGCCTTTGAGGACTCCGTCGACGGCATCATGCTCGTTCAGCAGTACATTAAGGCACCCGCGCCATTCATCACGCGCGTCGAGTTCGTTGGGGGTCAGTTGCTCTACCCGGTTCGGGTCGACACCTCTCAAGGCTTCGAGCTTTGCCCTGCTGATGCCTGCCAGATCGAGCAGCCGATTGAGACCTGTCCTGCTGTCGCTCCAGGCGACAAGTTCCAAATCGTGCCACGCTTCGAGCACGCGCTCATCCCAGCCTGGCAATCCTTCCTGGCTGCGAACGACATCGGTGTTGCCGGCATCGAGTTCATCGAGGACGCGCAAGGGCGCCCCTACACCTACGACGTCAACACGAACACCAACTATAATCCCGACGCTGAGGCCAAGGACGGCCGGCGCGGCATGCAAGCCATCGCCACACATCTCAAACGCCTTCTCGTCGAGCGTTATGGTTCGGCAACTCGCCTCGCACGGGCTGCCTGACCAACAGCAATATTGGGGACCAGTCGATCAGGCACCTTGGAAGGCCAACGTCAAAACTACTCCCCGCCTGCGTTGTCGCCGGAGTGCAACCTCGGTATTCGGCGACAAGCTGCAAAAACAAGCTTGCATCGCGTCGGCTTCCACCGGATCCGAAACGCGGCCTTCCGTTCCCCCAGGCAGTGTGGTGTGGATAATCGGATTGTCGTCGGTTAAGCCACTGGCTTGACGTGAGAAACGCTTTTCCCGTAAGGCGAAAACCCCGAGCGGCGTGCGAGGACCGTAGATGGCAGGAAGGTCGCTCTAAGGAGTGCCGGATCACAATACCAGAGGATGCCATTGAGGACGCCCCCTATCGTCCAGGCGAGGTACTCCATATGGCTTGGTCGGTAGCATCGCGCGAATGATGCTCTACTCCTTGTCGGAAAGGTCATAACGCACGGCTGCGGTACCCTATCGGACGCCGCAAAATTTCACACGTGAGATATTAGCAAAGCCGACATCGCAACTTGGGTCGCTCGGAATTGGTTCGCGGCGCGCCTCCACTGCGGCCGGCAATCCCCTCACAGAGAGCAGGTGACGACGATGTCCGCTTGCGAGGCCAAAGCGGACGTCGTTCAAGCGCCGACGTCAAGTCTGCTTCTGACCCGCAACAGACATCGAGGTCCATCTTGCCGAGTTCTCGGCGACCGTCGAGATGCAGAGTTTGCTGACGTCATCCCGCCCCAGAAGACGCGGCCACTATAGGTCTTTGGTCTTGACCGCAGCACACCATACAGCGGACATTGACCGCGAGACGTGATGGACCGGTCGCGATGGCGTCAGACTGTCGGCTTTCAGGGTGCATCGGCCATCGACGACTGTCGCGCCGACGCCATGTGCCAACAACGGTCATTCCGCTGGACCATGGTCCGGCGAGAACCGCGCGCGAAATTGACTTTCATAGCGATCATATTGCGGCTGAAAGGCGCAAGGCTCCGTCAGCCGTCTTGATCCAGGTGTTCGAACCCGGCCAGCCATCTACCGGCGGGACGCAGATTGCAGCGTCGATCCAACAACCCGTGACGGGGATTGTAGCCTCGGTCGATGTCGATCAACGTATCGATCTCGAGCGTGGTGCGCTTGAGCGACTCGGCGGCCTCCACGGCCACCCTGACCCTCTCAAGAATTTGATCATCGTCGAAATTGGCGATCGCAGGATTTTCGTTGGCGAGACGAAGGTTAGCCCAAATCTGCAGATCGTTGGTCGCGCCGAAAGCGTCGATCTCCGAGAGCCGCGCCCGCAGATGGTCTTCAAGATTGATCTGGAAGGCGAGGCCGGTGACTCGGCCTCGGGGTCGCGCGATTTCAACGCGGACAGCGCGTCATGTCGCTCCGCCCACTTAAAGCCGAAGCTCACGGCGTGCGCGAAGTGAGACCCTTGGCGCGGCTCGTCGGCAGACGAGTGGCTACTTGCCCACAATGATGTCAATGTCGCGAAGGACCGCTAGGCTGACCAGCCCATCCGCGATGTCGGTCAGATTGGTCTTCGCGGCGACGATCTGAAGCGCTTCAGTCACTACATGCGAATCCATTAGTGCCGCGATTGCCTTGGCGCCAGGTATATCAAGGGAGAAGAACGTGAACCGTATCCCTGCCGCATGAAAATCATGAATGCGCGGCCGGATGTCGGGATCGAGAAGGTCGGCTAATGGCGTGCGCAGCCTGCGGATACCAAGCTGCCAGAGTCGCATCAGCAGCGCATCGTTTCGCGCCCGCTTGCGCGAGAATTCCTCCATGGGCCCGTTGTATGGTAACGCGATCGGCGTCGCCCATGCGTGACGGAGATGAGCAACGAGACCCTTGCCCCGTGCGGTCGAAAGCGTGGCGGGGACAGGCCCGGGCACGTCGCTGAACTGGCTCTCTTCGAGTTCAGTGCCCTCCGTAGGCACGACACGCACAACATGGCCTCGTTCGAGCACGTCGACGAAGGTGACCCCGTACTTCCCGACGTCATCGCGCCCGTACTCGCTAGCCGGCTCGATCGGAAACAACTCACTGTAGTCCTGACGGATGAAGCTTGTGGGTGGCAACACATAAAGTTGGCTAGCGTGATGGCGGTTGTAGAAGAAGTGATGCACATGCCCCGAAAACACGGCTTCGACTGAGTATCTCTCGATCAGGCTGAGCAGCCATCCACGCCCGGGTTCGTCGATATTGTCGTAGTGTGAAGGTTCGTCGGCGGCGGTGATGAACGGCGGGTAGTGCGCAAAGAGGAATGTACGTTTGCTTGCGTGTGCCAGTTCACCTTCAGCTGCGCTGCTCTTCCTCGGCAGCGATGCCGCGATTGATCAGCGACGAGTTGATAACCACAAAGTGGCAGCCGTCGTGCTCGAATCCGTGCCAGGAAGGCCCGAAGTGGGCCTCAAAGAGCGCAAGGCTTTGGGCCGAGACATACTCGGCAGGTAAACCCTTGAGCGGTTTGTCTCCGTGCACCATGTCGCCGAGATGAACCGTGCAATCTCCCGCACCGCGAAGCGAGCCCGCGCATTCGCCTTCAGATTGACGGAGAATGGGGAGGACTGATCGCCGTCCCGAGGCCGAACATGGGTGTCGCTGATAATGGCAAACGTGAAAAGATTTGAGCCTTTGGTCTCCGTAGCCAGGGCCATATCTTCACTCCATTGAAGCTCGCTTTTCCAACAGGCCACTCTTCCAGGTGGCCTGACTTCTCATTTCGTCTGCAAGTTCATCCCCTTGATGATCGGCCACCACTTCTGTATTTCGGCCTTCTGAAAAGCTGCAAGCGCTGCCGGCGATCGTTGGTCGTGTGAGGGAACATCCTGGCCCAAATCAGCCAACCGCTTCTGGACGGCGGTATCAGCCAGCGCCTCATTGACCGCCGCATTGAGCCTGTCGATGATGTACTGCGGTGTACCTGCCGGCGCCCACATTCCGGACCAGATTGAAATATGGAAGTCAGGCAAACCGGCCTCGTCCACGGTGGGAATATCCGGGGCCGAGGCAAGGCGCATCTTGGCTGTAACGGCGAAGGCCTTGAGGTTGCCGTCTCGGACATGGGGTAGCGCGTTCGACGCCTGATCGAACATCAAGTCGATGTGCCCCCCAACCAAATCCTGCATGGCCGGGGCTGCGCCTCGATAAGGCACGAACTGAAAATTGGTATCGCTGGCCTTCTGGAAGAATGCGCCGGTCACGTGCGCCGGACTACCCACGCCGGCGGTTCCCTGAACGGCCTCGCCCGGATGGGCTTTCAACCAGGCGATCAGCTCCTTCAGGTCCTTCGCTGGCGTTGCTTTCTTCGCAACGATCAGTTGCGGATTGCTGGCGAGGAGGGCTAGGGGGGCGAAATCTGTGAGCACATCATACTGCAGGCTGTATATGGCTCCGTTCAGGACGTGGGTGCCGAGGTAGCCGACAATCAATGTGTAACCATCGGGAGATGCGCGAGCCACACGACCCGTGCCAATCGTGCCGGCAGCACCGGCAATGTTTTCAATCACCAGCGATTGCCCTAGCAAGACGCTCATCCGTTCGGCCACGATGCGGGCGATTGTATCTGTTGGACCACCAGCAGCAAATGGCACGACGATCACAATCGGGCGCGACGGATAGTCGTGCGCCGCAGCACCATTTGCGTTCACCAGGGCCGTCGCAAGGGCGAGTGATGCGAGCACTACTCGTCGCATATGCATGGTAGGGGTTTCTCCATCGAAGGGCATCTCGGCGTCCGCCTCGGCCATGTGAGGCGATCCAAAGACAGCCGAAAGGCGTCACCGAAGGATGTCGACTTTCGTTCTTCAACGCCTTTGCAATCCCTTGTTGACCCCTTGTGAGTCTCTTTGATTCTCACCCTGAGATCACATGGTAAGGTTGGAAAGGTCGCATGCAGCAAGGGCTTCAACGCTTGCTCTATCTGTTCGAAGATTGTGTGCTTGACGTCGACCGGCGCGAGCTGCGTCGCGGGACCGATCTGGTGGCCGTGCAGCCGCAGGTCTTCGACGGCGGGTGAGAGATCGTCTGAGACAGAGTTATGTACCATTATGGTCACCATATCGAATCAAGTGACCACATTGGTGCACGGTATCTCTCTGGCACGCACCCTTTATTATTTGGGGGTGGCCTGAGGGGCCAAGGTGGGGTGCGCACCGACATGATCGGAGCACGCCGCGCCAAGGGCCGCGCCGAGGCTGTCAAGCTGCCCGATGCGGCCTAGCTATAGCTCCTAGCGCGATGGGCTGGCTTGAGTCTTCGTCGAGCACAGCGGCACGGATGGCTTCTTCCGTGGTCGCACAAGGTCGAGATCAACAAGACTGGCCAGTTGGGATCTCCGGCTGCATGTCCAGAGAGTACCCTGTCATGGCAATTGCTGCTGTGCCGTCCGATCGCCCACGGCGTTTCGCCCTCATGGCGCCCCCAGTTGGCCCAGAACCGAAACGGCCACCCTTGGTGAGACGGTTGACCGACGAGTGTCAGCGACGTCCTGGGCTCATGCCAGTGACCAAACGTGCGCGATGGACCCGTTGCCACCGGCAATGTGATCTTCGAGTGACATAAGGCAACGCTGGTGCCTACGGCCGCAATGGTACGCCGGTCAGCATCTGGTGGCCCCAGAACACGGAGCAGCGCGTAAAGCGCGAGCCCAGCGGCGATCGCTGCAACATCCCCCGCCGTACTACCCTGCGCTGTTCCCAGGGGGCCAAGCGCGGCGTGTCGGTTGGCCGAAATTAGGTCGTAGAAGCCATAGGCCAAGAAACTGCCGAAGAGAAGCACTGAGGCCAGGTCACCGTTGACGAGCAGATGGCCGAACGCCCACAGCATCAAGGCTGTAAGCATCGGATGGCGAACGGCGTTGTGGATGCGCGAGGGGATGTAGGCTGTGACCAACAGGATCATCGCTGGAATCATCACCAGCATGGTCACCTGCCTGGTCCATGAAGGCGGTATCCACAATTGCGGGTTGCCACGTCCGAGGCCTTGCATTTGGCCATAACCCCACACGATCAGCACGAGCGCCGGCAAAGACGCGAGCGCGAACAGCCCGCGATAGGGTGCGGATCCAATCCTGCCGACAAGACGCACGCGCAATTTCGGGAGTGTCGGAATGAGATGCGCCGCGAAGAAGAGCGCGAGCCCGCCAACGAGCATCCACATGCAGTACCTCCCTCAGCTCCAGGCCCTCACGCTTGCGGCAGGTAGCGGGAGATCGAGGTCTCCTTGCAGGTGATGAACTCCAGCAGCGCCGGTACGCCCTTCCTGGTCTGCTCGATGCCGCGCTTGATGGCGGACACGATCTGAGCTGGCTCAGTGATGCGCTCGCCATAGCCGCCGAAGGCGCGCGCCATCGCGGCATAGTCGCCGGAAATGTCGGTCGAGCGATACTTCTCGGTCGAAATCGGCATGACCTTGAGCTCGATCGCCATGGAGAAGTTGTTGAACAGGATCGACAGGATCGGGATGCGCTCGCGCACCGCCGTCTCGAAGTCCATGCCGGTGAAGCCGATGGCCGCGTCGCCCCAGACATTGATGCACAGCTTGTCGGGACACGCGAGCTTGGCGCCCATGGCGAGGCCCAGCCCGTAGCCGAGCTGCGTGGTCTTGCCCCAGCCGAGATAGGTCAGCGGCTCTCGCGTGACCCAGAACGGGGAGAGCTGATCGCGCGGGCTGCCGGCATCATGGGTGATGATCGTGTTGGCAACATCGACGGTGTGCAGGAGGTCGGAGATCACGCGGTAAGGCGACAGCGGGACCTCATCAGAGGTCAGCTTCGGTTTCCATTGGGTGAGCCATGCCTCGCGCATGTCGGCAATTTCGCGCACCACCTGAGCCCGGTCGTGCGGCGTTGGGACCAGACTGGCAAGTTCTGCGAGGAGGCCGTCGAGGGTGAGCCCGGCATCGCCGACCAGCGCGATCTGCGCCGCGACGTCCTTGTTGATGTGGTCGGGGTCGAGGGTGGCATGGATGATCGTCTTGCCCTTCGGCATGGCGACACCGAAGTTGGTTTCGGTGAAGCTGCACCCAATCCCGAGAATGACATCGGCGTGGTCGAGGAAGTGGCGCACGGTTTTGGGGACGGCGAGGCCGCCCGAGCCGAGCGCGAGCTCGTGAACCTCCGGAAAGGCGCTTTTGCCCCCAAGGCTGGTGGTGACGGGCGCACCAAGAAGTTCCGCCAGCTGCCGCAGCTGTTTCCAGGCCCGCGCCCAGTGCACACCCTGGCCAGCATAGATGACGGGACGCCTGGCCTCGGCCAGCAAGTGCGCCGCCTCGCGAATGGCTGCGGTCTCGGGACCGAACCTGCTGGTGGACACCGGGGCATAGTCGAGGGGATCCGGCAGCTCCTCGTTCCACAGATCGGCGGGCACTTCTACCAGGACCGGGCCGCCACGGCCGTTGCGCAGGCGCGAGAAGGCGCGCCGCATGACGTTGGGCACCTCAGCGGCGGCAACGACCGGCTCGACCGATTTGGTGATGCCGCGCATCTGCGTGACCGCGTGGTAGTTGGGCGCAATGTGGGCGATGCGGCGCGGGATAGCCACCCGGCACGACCAGGATCGGAACCAATTCGGCGAAGGCCTGGGCAATGCCGCCGTACGCATTTTCGGTGCCCGGCCCGTGCTGCATGCAGAAGACGCCGATCTTCTTTCCCGAGGTCATGCGTGAGATGGCATCGGCCATGTGCAGGCCGATGCGCTCCTGGCGGACCATGATGGGACGGATATCCGCGGCTGCCGCAAACTCGATGAGATGGTTCACCGGATATCCGAGGAGGATCTCCACGCCCTCGCGTTTCATGATTTCCGCGATCGCCGCTCCCACTTTCATGTCGACGAAACTCCCGAGTTTGTCCACTTACACGACGGATGGCTTCACGTGCCGCATGCTACGTGCGCTGGCATTAAGCGTTCACAGTGGCACAATGCCGACGCCCCGCCCATACCGCCACGGCGCTTGTCACCGACGGTGTCTTCGGATGGACGCGTAATCCCATGTATGTCGGCGTTAGCTTCGCGGTCATCGGGATTGCGCTCGTCTTCGCAGTTGATTGGCTCCTACTGCTGTTTGTCGCGAGCCTGGTCCTACTCCACTACGGCGTCGTTCTGCGCGAGGAGCAGTATCTCGAGCACAAGTTCGGCGATGGGTATCGCTGTTACAAATCCGATGTCGCACGCTACCTCAGGCCGATCAAACCGCGCGTTGTCTCCTCGTCGACCACAGGTTCTTGACAATGGCCCCTCGCTTCATCGCGCGACAGCTTGCGCGCCCCAAAGGCCTGCTCGGTCGCCTCATCGCGCGCCTCATGAATCAACACAATGCCAAGATGAATGCATTCGCCGTTCAGCTTCTCCAACTGACGCCCTCAGATCGCGTTCTCGAAATAGGATTTGGCGGCGGTGTAAGCTTGCCGACTCTAATCAAGAGGATTGGTTTTGTCGGTGGCGTCGATCGTTCGCCGGACGTGATCAGTTGGGCGAAGGCGCGCTTTTTTTTCTGAAGCCGTGTCCGCTGGTCGCGCAGAATTTCGCCAAGGACGCGTCGAGGCACTGCCTTTTGAGACCGCGTCGTTCGGAAAAGTGTGCACCGTCAACACCATCTACTTCTGGGACTCGCTGGAGGCGGGTTTTGCAGAGATCCATCGCGTCCTCATTCCTGGTGGTCGGGTGTTTGTTGGCTTCCTTCCCAAGTCGCAGATGCAGCACATGCGGATGCCGGCGGACATCTTCACATTGCGTGCTCCCGAAGACGTGATCGCCGCGCTCGAAAGGCTTCGCTTTGGAGGCGTGCGTGTGGAGCGGCCAGAACCGAGCATGCCATGGACCGTCATTGCCGCTAGCCGCTGAGACACGAAAAGAGCATCCACAATGAGATGCGACTGTATCGAAAATGACCGATTAAGGTGGCTAGGCTCGCCTGGCCGCATCATCGGATACGTGTGGGGAGCCTGCTGTGATTGACGGATGCGCAGGGTCATGCTTCTGCTCCTCCAATCCTCGGACGCTCTCAGACTCAAGGACATTGGTGTGACCCCGGGCGAGGTGCGAAGCGGGTCGATACGGCTCGGCACCGACGACCCTGTTGAGCACCCTCCGCGAACACGGGCTTTGACGCGGAAACAATCATCACTATTGGAACCAACCGAGCGAGTTGACGCCATGCGAACCGTAGCTTCAACACTAGCCTCCTTCGGTGTCGCCGCATTGATCGCTCTTGTTCCGGTCCCGCTGCGAGCGGAAGAAGACAGCCCCACTCCCGAGCGGGTCATGTTCATGAGCGCCGACGGGCGCACGGTCTTGGTTGGCTATCTTTACAGGCCAACGACGATGTCGGCGCCGCGCGTGCCGGCCGTGGTCATGATGCACGGCCGAGCCGGGCCTTATTCGGAGCGGGCGAACGGCATTTACGACGCGTCAACCCTATCGCTGCGCCACAAGGCCTGGGGGCGCGAGTGGGTGGACGCAGGCTATATCGCGATACTCGTCGACGGCTTCGGTCCGCGCGGCTATCCAAAGGGCTTCCCCCGCTTCAGTTATGACAGGCGTCCAGAAGAGCTCAATGAAGTGACCGTCAGACCGCTCGACGCCTACGGTGCACTCGCCTACCTACGCTCGCGGTCCGATGTGATGCCGGACCGGATCGGCCTCCAAGGTTGGTCGAACGGCGGCAGCGCTGCGATCTCGGCCATCGCCGCAGATGTGTCCGGCATTGCGTCACCGATGGCTGCGACCGGCTTCCGTGCCGCACTGGTGTTTTACCCTGCCTGTGGCTTGAAGGGGCAATTTGACGAGAAGCCGTTCCGGCCATACGCGCCGACCTTGGTCTTCCACGGCACCGGCGACGAGGAGGTCTCCTACAAGCGCTGTGCAGCGCTGGTGAACAGAAGTCGCGAGAACGGCGCCAATATAGAAATCACGTTGTATCCGGGTGCAACGCACAGCTTCGACTCTCCGAGCCGCAAACGTCAGAAGGTCGATGCCAACTCGACCGCGACGGCAGACGCCGTAGAGCGCTCACTTCGGTTCTTCGCGCAGCACCTTGGTGTTGCAACACACCCTTAGGGTTGTCTCTTTCCATATTGCCCGGATGTATCCTCGCTTTACGCGGTTTAGTCCCGGCCGGCGAGGAAGCGGTAAACCCCGACGGTCCGGTCGAGCACGATAAACAGCACGACGCCGACGAGCGCCAGAACGAAGGAGAGCGCGGGAATGGCCGGGGTCATGCCGCCGACATTCATGCGCTGGAACATCTCGACCGGAAGCGTGCGCTGTCCAAAGCCGGACAGGAACAGCGCGAGCGTCACGTTGTTGAAAGACAGAATGAACGTGAAGATGAAGGCCGCGATCAGCCCGGTCTTCAGTTGCGGCACCATCACACGCCAGAATGTCTGGGCGGGCGTCGCGCCGAGAACGTCGCTGCTCCATTCCAACCGCTTGTCCATGGTCGAAACGCTGACCAGAAGCGTGCGGAAGGCAAAGGGAATCGTGATGACGAGATGGGAGATCACGAGCCCGATGAAGGTTTCGGCAAGCCCGATCGTTTCGAAATAGGCGAGCAGCGCAAGCGCGAACACGATCTGGGGGATCATGCGCGGCCCGGTGATCCATGTTTCCAGCAATTCGCGCGCGCGGGACGTGCTTCGATGGATCACGAAGGCGCAGGGAAGGGCGATTGTAATTGCTACGATCGCTGCGGCCGTCGCGAGCCAGAAGCTGCGGACGATCGAGTCGAGCAGCACGGTGTCGCTGAAGATCGCCATGAACCAGCGCCCGCTCAGGCCGACAGGGGGAAACGAGATACGGGCGACTGAAGTGAGCGCCACCGGAAAGGTGATGAGCACCGGCAGCAGCATCAGAGCGACCACGATGTAGACGAAGATGCGCAGGCCGAGCATCACACCATCTCCCACTCGCCGCGGCGGGAGAGCCGGTTCATCGTGCGCGCGAACAGATAGGTGATGGCTACGACCAGAACGAGAAGGACGATGGACAGGGCTGCGGCCAAAGGCCAGTTCTGCAATTCGGTGCCGTAGCTGAAGATGAAGAGCGGCAACACCTTGATGCGCTGCGCACCGATCAGGATCGGGACGAGGTAGGACGAAGCCGACAGCGAGAAGACCAGGATCGCGCTGGCGACGAGCCCCGGCATCGTCAGGGGAAGGATCAGCGTGAAAAAGATGCGGGGTACGCCGGCGCCGAGCAGACGTGCGGCATTGATCTTGTCCTGCGGGATGGCTTGCAGGCTCGACACCAGGATAAGCACCGCAAAGGGAATGTGCTCATAGGTCAGCACGCCGACCAGGGCGGGCATGGTTCGCAGCCATTGCAACGATCCGGTCACGAGGCCGAGCGAGGAAAGGATTTGCTGAATGACGCCGTAAGGCAGCAGCAGAATGTACCAGCCGAGAATGCTGACGATGACGTTGACGAACAGCGGCAGGAGGCAGGCGACCGAGATCAGCGTCCGCTCCCAGCCGCTGATCTTGGTGATGTAGTAGGCGACAGGATAGGAGATGACGAGCGTCGCGATCGTCGTCCAAAAGCCGACCAATAGCGCGTTTGCGGTGATCTGCAGATAGAACGGGTCGCTCAGAACGTTCAGATAGGTTGCAAGCGAGTGCGGAGGGTTCAGATTCTGGGCCGATGGCTGCTGGGCGAATGTGCTGAGATTGACGAGCTGGATCAGCGGCGCAAGGAAAAAGGCCAGCAGGAGCGCGCAAACCGGCAGCAGAAGAAGGGCAGAGAGCAGCGCGCGGCGGCGGTTGGGATTGCGAGGGTGTGCCGCGGTATTAGCCACCTGCCTGATCCTCCGCCAGCGGGATCACCCTGCTCTTGGGCAATGAGAGGCGGATCCGCTCGCCCGGCGCGAAAGGCACGCCATCGACCGGCGGCAGCGCGATCACATGCAGATCGCCATTCCCCGCCGTGATCACATAATCAAAATGGCTACCCTTGAAGATCGCGTCTTTCACCAACCCATCATGAGTATCGGCATTGCCCGCGCGATGCAGAATCACGTGTTCCGGTCGGATGGCGACGGTCAGCGTTTGGCCGCCGGCCAGTCCCGACGGCGCGGCGCTGGCAAAGCGTATCGCGCCCCATTTCAGCATCGCTTCCTCGCCGGAGACCTGCTCGACATCGCACCGGAAAATGTTGGCGTCGCCGACGAAGGTGCAGACGAACTCGTTGGGTGGGCGATTGTAGACGACCGAGGGGGTATCGATGCATTCGATCCTGCCACGCCGCATCACCGCAATGCGGTCGGACATGATCAGCGCCTCTTCCTGGCTGTGCGTGACGAGAAGCGTGCTCACGTTCAGTTCGGAGTGAATCCGCCGCAGCTCGATTTGCATTTCCTTGCGCAGAGCCGCGTCGAGATTCGACAGCGGCTCGTCGAGAAGCAGCAGGTCCGGCCGCGTCACGAGGGCTCGGGCGAGCGCCACACGCTGCTGCATGCCGCCGGAAAGCTGGGAGGGGAATTTCTGCTCGACGCCCGGCAGACGCACGAGATCGAGCATGGCCGTTATGCGCGTTTTGATCTCGGAGTCCGTGGCTCCACGGATTTTCAGGCCATACGCAATATTGTCGAACGCATTGAGGTGCGGAAACAGCGCCCATGACTGGAACACAAGTCCAAGCCCGCGCTTGCGCGGTGGCACCGCGTTGGCCGCCTGTCCGCGCAGGAACACCGTTCCGGTGTCAGGTTGAAGGAGGCCTGCAACGAGATTGAGGGATGTCGTCTTGCCGCATCCCGATGGTCCGAGCAGCGTCAGGAATTCGCCCTGGCGCATTTCCAGGGACAGGTTGTTGAGCACAACCTGCCCCTGGAAGATCTTGGATACGTTTTCAAAGCGCAGGATGGACTCGGTGCCGGCCCGCATGGTCACAGGCCCGATGATGGGCGGCCGGCAGGAATGGCACCGGTCACATCCGAACTCCCTGAGCGCGCCATACGATGTAAGCGCAATAATCGGCTACTTGATCTCACGCGTCCAGCGCTCAATCCAGCCGGGACGCACAGCATTGATGGTGCGCCAGTCGAGATCGATGAACTTGTCGAGATCTTCCGCTCCCATCCCAAGTTCGGTCTTCAGCGCAGGCGTGACCTTGCCCCACGCATCCTTCGACGCACTGAGCGTGCCGGACTCCATGCGCTTGGCCTGGAATTCGTCGCTGAAATAGAGGTTGACGTATTCGTAGGCCGCCGCTTCGCACGGCCCACCCTTCACGAGCGACATGCCAGTATTGGCCGTGGGCGATCCTTCCGTCGGAAGCGAGAAGCGGATCGGCAGCCCCTTGGCACGCAGCGCCGGAGCGATATTGTTGGAGTTGACCGCGATCCAGAGGTCGCCGAGCTGGAACAGGTTGGACATTTCGGACGACCAGGTAAAGATCGTGTTGTCCGGCGTGATCTGCTTGGTTGCGACGAACCCCGGATCGATATTCTGCTCGCCGCCGCCGTTGATGCGCGCCAGCATGACAAGCGCTGCCGTGCCCATGCTGCTCTGAGGAGCGGTGATGCCGAGCCGGCCCTTGTATTGAGGATTCTTCAGATCCGCCCAGGATTTCGGCACCGGCAGATTGTTCTTCTTCAATGCCTCCTCGTTATAGAGGATGCCGACACCGACGACGCCGGCGGTCAAGGTTTCCGGCTTGCCAGACGGACCCTTTGACAGCCCCCAGGCCGGAAGCTTTTTTAGGTTCGGCGCTTTCTCGACGTCGATCGGAGCGCAGCCGCCCTTGTCGCAGGCGGCGATGCCGATCGGCACGTCCCACTGCACAATCGAAACGCGGGGATTGGCGCCCTGGGCCGTGAGGCGGTCGACCATCATCACCGAGCCGATCGCCTCGGCAACGAGGTCGACGTTGAATTTCTCCTTCAGCTTCGGCGCTATGTAGGCCATCACGTCTTCGCGGTGATTGGGCGCGATCGCCAGATAGACCTGCATCGACGTGCACGCTTCCTGCGCAAGCGTGGCGACGCTGGTCGAGACGAGGATCGCCGCCGCGGACACGACGCTCGTAATCCGGACAGGCCACTTGGAGCGTCGGGGCTGGAATTCTACGGAGCGAGCTTCAGGATGATTGGTCATGGACACACCTCGTAAATGGGCTGACCGGCTCAAAAGCCATCGGCGATTGCATTCGGCATGGTGACCGCCCCGCAAACGTGCCGACGCTTCAACGCGCAGCATGGTCGAATTCTAGGCAATGCGCCTCCAACGCCGATGTATTTTAAGCGGCAACTTGTACAATAGCAAGGTTCGTGCCTAGTATAAGCGCGTGGCGTGGCCCTCTATGCGTCATGTCGAACGCGCGTTCGTCGCGGAACCGTTGCGGCCGGGTCGCCCCCTCGGCAGCGCCCGCAACGGGGCGAGCTTGGTAAAGTACAATTCTTGCACCGCGCCAGAAGAAGGGAGCCGCCATGGCTACAACGGAAGTGACACTTGAATCGATTTTGGCTGCGGTACCGCAGGGCGCCGAGTCTGTTTTTCCGAAGGCGGAGTATGACGCGCGCATTGCGCGGCTGCGCGAGCGGATGAAGGAAAAGGGGTTTGACCTGCTCCTGCTTTCGGGGCCGGAAAACGTCTTTTACCTGAGCGGGCAGCAGACGCCGGGCTACTATACGTTCCAGTCGCTGTGCGTGCCGGCGACCGGGGAGCCGTTTCACGTCCTGCGCGCGCTCGAAGCGCCGAACGCCAGGATCAATACGTTCATCCCCGATATCATCGGCTATGCCGACGACGAAAATCCGGCAATGGTGCTGGCGGCGGCGCTCAAGAAGCGCGGCTGGCAGGGCAAGCGCGTGGCGATCGACCAGAGCGGCTGGTTCCTGACGATCAATCTCTACAACCGTCTTGTCGCCGAATGCGGCCCTTTGCTCGATTGCACCGGCATCGTCGAGCCGCTGCGGCGCACGAAGTCGAAATCCGAAACCGAGCAGTTGGAGAAGGCGGGCCTCGCCAATGACGCCGGCATGCGTGCCGGTCTTGCTGCGACGCGGCCCGGCGCGAACGAGAACGACATCGCATCCGCGATCATGGCGGCGTCGATCAAGGCGGGCGGCGAATATGTCGGCATGGAGCCGTTCGTCACCTCCGGTCCCCGCTCGGGCATTCCACACACGACCTGGCGTCGCCGCGTGATCAAGCTGGGTGACGTGACGGTTCTTGAGACAGCGGCCTGCTACAATCGCTATCACGCCGCCTCGTTCCGCACGGTCGCGTGCGGGAAGATCCCGCAGCTTGCGCTCGATATGTACAAAGTTTGCGCGGAAGGACTTGAGACAGCGATCGACAAGCTGCGTGTCGGCAACACCTGCGCCGACGTCCACAACGCGGTTCAGGCCATCGTCGACAAGAACGGCTTCACAGCCGGCTATCGCAAGCGCACCGGCTATAGCATCGGCATCTCGTTCGCGCCGGATTGGGGCGAGGGCAACATCCTGAGCTTGTTCCGCGGCGTCGACGTCCCGCTCGAACCGGGCATGGTGTTCCATGTGCCGATCACGCTGCGCGAATACAACAAGTGGACGGTGGCGGTGAGCGAGACGATCATGGTCACCGAGAAGGGGCCAAAGACGTTCAGCACAATCAGTCGCGAGCTGGTTCAGGTCTGACGCCCCGCCGCCAAGGAGGCTGACTTGCTCGACCGGACCGCAGCTCCGCGTAATGTGCCGGAGCCCGAGATCGCGCTCGCCGAGCGGCTGTTCGACGTCCTGAAGAGGGAGACGGCTGACACCGCGGGCGTGACGCGTGCCGCCTATGGCAAGGGCGAGCAATTCGCGCACGACCTTGTCATCGCCGAGGCGCAGAAGGTCGGCCTGCCGACATGGGTTGACGCCGGCGGCAACCTTTATGTGCGTCTTGAAGGCACGACGCCCGATCGCAAGACAATCATCGTGGGGTCGCATCTCGACTCGGTTCCGATGGGCGGCAATTACGACGGCGCGGCGGGTGTGCTGAGCGGCCTTGCGATCATTGTCGCCTGGAAGCGCGCGGGCTTCCGTCTCGCGGACGATTTCGTCGTCATGGTCACGCGGGCAGAAGAGAGTAACTGGTTTCCGCACTCCTATATCGGGTCGAAATCCGCGCTCGGGTTATTGCCCGCTTACGCGCTGGATGTGCGGCGCTCGGACACCGGGCGGAAGCTCGCTGATCACATGACGGAGCTGGGCCTCAAGCCGCACGAGGTTGGCGCGGGCGTGCCGCAAATCAAATCCGAGGGCATCCGCGCCTATATCGAGATGCATATCGAGCAGGGGCCCATCCTGATCGAGAAGAATCTCCCCGTCGCGCTGGTCACTGGCATTCGCGGCAGCTTCCGCTATCGCGAGGCGCGAGTGCTCGGCGAATACGCCCATTCCGGCGCCGTGCCGCGGCAATATCGCCACGACGCGGTGATCGGCGCGGCCGATCTCATCATGCGCTTGCAGAACGAGTGGCTGCGCCTGGAAGCCGAAGGTCACGACATGGTCTACACGGTGGGCATGCTGTCGACCGATGCGGCACAGCATGCCTTCAGCAAGATTTCCGGGGACGTGCGACTGTCGATCGATGTCCGAAGCCACAACGGGCCGACGCTCGACGCCATGCGCGAGCGGCTGCACAGGATCGTTGAGGACGTGGAGCAGAAGCATCGGGTCAAGGTGGAGCTTGGTCCCCTGACTGGTAGCGAGCCCGCTGTGATGGACGCAAAACTTCTCGATGTATTCGGAACCGCGATGGAGCAGACCGGGGCACTGCGCTTCGAGATGGCCTGCGGCGCTGGCCATGATGCCGCGGTCTTTGCCGGCCAAGGCGTGCCCACGCTGATGCTGTTCGTGCGGAACCAAAATGGCAGCCACAATCCCGACGAGGAGATGAAAATGGCTGACTTCGCCGTCGTGACCCGCGTTCTCGCGCAGGGTCTGGCGCTGATGTCCTGACATGGATCTGGGACTGGTGGGCAAGGTCGCGCTGGTGACGGCTGCCAGCGAAGGGCTTGGTTACGCCTGCGCAACTCGTCTTGCCGAGGAAGGTTGCGCGGTCGTGATCTGCGGGCGCCGTCCCGATGTGCTGGAAGAGGCGCGCTCGAAATTGGCGTCGGCTGGCCACAAGGTGCTGGCCGTGCCGGCAGACCTCACGGATGCCGCACAGCTGGAAAACCTCGTCGCTCAGACCCTCGCGCAGTTCGGACGCATTGACATTCTGGTAGTCAATTCCGGCCATGTCGACTACGGCGGCCTCGAAGACCTCACCGATGCCCAATGGCAAAGCGCCTATGACCTCATTCTGATGAGCGTCGTGCGCCTGACGCGCGCGTGCATCCCGGCAATGCGCGCGAACAAGGGCGGGAACATCGTCATCCTCAGCTCTGCCACGGTGAAGGAACCGCCGCCGAATCTCATTCTCTCCTCTGTCATGCGGCTCGGCGTCGTCGGACTGGCAAAGACGCTTTCGCGTTCGCTCGCACCGGACAACATCCGCGTCAACGTCGTTGCGCCCGGCTATTTCGATACGGGCCGGGTCAAGAAACGCGTCCGCGCGCTGATGGAGGAAAAAGGCATGACGCACGAGAGAGCGTCGGCCGAGATTTCCGGCCGCCTGCCGGTAGGGCGCATCGGCTCGGCGGATGAGCTCGCGGAACTCGTCGCTTTTGTTGCAAGCCGCAAGGCGGGCTTCATGACCGGCTCGATTATCGCGATCGACGGCGGAGGCACGCGTGCGCTGTTCTGAACGGTCGTCCGTATGAGCATCCGCACGTCGCTCAGCCTCTACGCCGCGGACCTGCATTATCCGCGCGAGTTGCAGGTCCACACCGCGGCGTCCGGCCTCGTTGCATCGCTCTCTGCGCGCTATCTTGTAGTCGAACGTTCGGACGGGTTCCGCGGCATGGGGGAGGTGCGCGCCAATATTAGCTACCTCTCGCATATCCCGGAAAGCGCGGTCGGTCCGGCGATCATCGAGCTTTGCCGCCGTCTGTCATGGGGGGCGACGCCCGAAGAAATTGTCGCTGCCACGCAGGAATTGAATGCCGCCGTTCCACATGTTGCGACCGCAGCGGTCGAGAATGCACTGATCGAAGGATTGGCGCGGAGCAAAAAAGTGCCGGTTGCCGAGTATCTCGGCGGGCAATGGAGTGCGGATGTCGACACCAATCAATGCCTGTTCTGGGGTCCGGACGAGACGTTCGATCTCCTCACCGAGCGTTTCCTGAATGAAGGATTCCGGCAGATCAAGGTCAGAATCGCCATCGGTGCGTTCGATCATGATCTCGCACGCCTGCGGCGGCTTCGCGAACGCGCGGGGCCGTCGGTATCAATTGCCGTCGACGCCAATGGTGCCTGGAATGCGAGCGAGGCAATCGAACGGTTGCGCGCGCTTGGGCCGGTGGGGCTGTCCTATGTAGAGCAGCCGACCACGCCGGGTGACTGGTCGGCTTTTCGCAAGGCGCTCGCCTCCACGGACATTCCGCTAATGGTCGACGAAGGGCTCGCAAGCGACGCCGATGTCGACGAACTGTGCGCCATCGGCAGTCGTGCATTGGCGCATCTGAAGATCGTCAAGCTCGGGGGCCCTATGCAGGTCGTGGCCGCGATGAATCGCTTCCGCGATGCCGGCGTCGGCGTGATGATCGGCCAGATGAATGAGGGCGCGCTCGCGACCGCGATCACCGCGCATTGTGTCATGGCGCTGAAGCCGCGCTATGCCGAGCTCTACGGCTGCTACGGTCTGCTCGACGACGTAACGCCGGGCGTGAGCTATACTGGCGGGCAGATCCATACGCCGCCCGGGCCGGGACTGGGCACGGCCTTCGACCCCATGCGGTGCCGGACGGTCTGGAGCGAGGATTTTCATTGAACGCCGGCGAACGCGTCTGCCTGATCGTGCAGCCGATCCACACCGTTGCCGATGGGCTTTTGCGTGCCGCCGGATTCACGCCGTGGCTCGCATCGAAATCGGACATGGCGACGGTGGCAAGCGGCATCGGAAGCGCAGCGGCTGTGATTACGCGCAGCGCGGGGCTCAATAGGGCGGCGATGGATGCTGCGCCAAACCTGCGTGCCATCGGTTCGCACGGCGTCGGCGTCAATGCGATCGACGTCGCGCATGCGACGAAACTCGGCATTGTAGTGTTCAACACGCCAGAGGCGAACCGCGCATCGGTCGCTGAGCACACCATTGCGCTCATGCTTGCGGTCGCCAAGCGGGTAACGGGTGGTGACGGGGCGACGCGGCGAACGGACTTCGATTTCAAGTACCGGGCATCGCTGCTCGACCTGTCCGGCAAGGTTCTCGGAATTGTGGGATTTGGCGGAATCGGCCGTCGTGTTGCGGCGATGGCAAAAGCCGCGTTCGGCATGCAGGTTCTGGTTGCGAGCAGGAGCGCGAGTTCGGACGAGCTAAGCCGGTTCGGCTATTGCCCAGCGTCGCTGGATGAATTGCTAGCGCGCTCCGACGTGGTCAGCCTGCATCTACCGCTGATGGCGCAATCGAAGCACCTGATCGGTGCGCGTGAGCTGTGGCTGATGAAGCCGACGGCAATTCTCGTCAATACGGCGCGGGGCATCCTGATCGACGAGGCGGCACTAGTTGCAGCCTTGAAAAATGGCACGATTGCTGGGGCGGGGCTCGACGTCTTCGAAAGCGAGCAGATGCCGTATACCCATCCCTTGCTGTCTGCGCCGAACACGGTCCTGACGCCGCATGTCGCGGGCTCCACGGAGGAGGCGCTGAGACGCACTGCGGAGCAGCTTGTCGAACGGCTGGTCGCGATTTTCGACGGTTCGCCGATTGACGTGGTCAATCGACAGGCGTGGGGCCGCCGGCGGCGCTAGTTGCTGTCGCGTTCCGATTTCGAGCGGATCATCGTGGCATTGAACGCCTTGTCGAGATGCTCGTGCATGAGCTGGGATGCGCGGCCATACTTGTTGGCGGCGAGCGCCTCGATGATTGCGAGATGCTCCTTGACCCAGACGCGGACGCGGCGGCGGTTTTCATAGCCGCGATATTCCATCAGCCGCCGCAGCCGGTTCTGCTGCTGGATGGCCTGAATGAAGAAAACGTTATTGGTGAACGAAGCGATCGTCTCGTGGAAGTCGGTGTCGAGATCGAACAGGTGCGGCCCGCTCGCGGTTTCCGCGCGGGAAAGCAGGGAAAGGTGCAGCGCGTGGAGACGCTCGAGCGCGGCTGGATCGACGCGGAAACTGCTCAACAGGATCCCGCTGGGTTCGAGCGTGCGCCGGAAATCGTAGCTGTTGCGGACAGAGGTCTCGGTGCTGATGGTTGGCAGAAAGGTCCAGCCGTGCCCCTTGTTCTTGGTAACGATGCCCTCGTCGGCCATGGTTTCCAGGATGCGCAGCAGCGCGGCCCGGTCGGCGCCGTAGCGTTCGATCAAGGCAACCTGCGTGATCTTCTCCGGTATTTTCCCGCTGATGCGATCGCGTACGATGCGTCGGTAGAGCGTGTCCTCAACGCTCGGCGGAATGGCGATCACACCGCCGTCGAGCTGATCCCACCCCTTGAGCAGGAAAAAGCCCTGGTTGCGGCGCGGCTCGACCACGCTTTCGTCGGCTAGCCGCTTCAAGGATGCGCGGATCAGCGTGCGCGAAACCCCGAAACGCTCCGCCAGTGCCGTCTCGACCAGATGATGACCCCGATCGAGCTTCTGCTCGAGGACATGGGCGACGATCTGGCGAGCGAGCAAAAACTGGCTCTGCGCCTTCTTGGTTTTGGACATGCCGCCCCATGGCCCTCTACGACTTGACTTATATTGTACTTTTTGTCACCAAAAGAGCAATGCCGTCACCAGCGTCGCCAGTCCACTCCTAACTGTTCGTGAGTACCGATGACAGATCCAGACGCCTCCAGGATGAAGGCCGATCTTGCACGGCTCGTATCGTTCAAAACCGAGAACCCTCCCGGGCGCGAGGTCGAGGCGGCGCAATTTCTCTCTGATCTGTTCCGCAAGGACGGGTTTTCCGCAGAGATCGATCAGTACAAGCCGGGGCGCGCTAACATCATCGCAAAGCTGGAGAACGGCGCGGGGCCCGTCTTCGCGCTCAACACGCATATGGATGTCGTGCCCGTGGGCGAAGGCTGGTCGACCGATCCCTTCGATTTGCGCGAGCGCGACGGAAAGCTGTTCGGCCGCGGCTCGTGCGATGCCAAGGGGTCGCTCGCAGCCATGGTCGAGGCGATGCGTCTTCTGAAAGAAGATCGCCGGAGCTGGGGCGGTACTCTGCTCGGCGTGTTCGTCGGTGACGAGGAGGTGGCGAGCGAGGGCGCCAAGCACTATGCCGCTTCGCGTCCGAAGATCGATTTTGCCGTGATCGGGGAGCCGACGTCGAATTCAACCGTCATCGCCCACAAGGGCAGCCTGCGGCCTTGGATTCGCGTGCACGGCGTTTCGGCGCATTCCGGCACGCCCGACGCCGGCGAGAATGCCATCTACAAGGCGGCACGCTTCATCGCGATGGTGGAAAAGTTTCACCACGACGTGATCCGCCACCGCTCGCATCCTCTTGTCGGTGGCGCAAGCCTTACGATCACGCGCGCGCAGGCCGGCGTCGCCGACAACGTATTGCCGGATCGCTGCGATCTTCTGCTCGACCGGCGGATGGTGCCGGGCGAGGACGAAGGGGAGGTGATCGCGGAAATCTCCGGACTGCTGGAGCGCGCCGCAATCGAAGCGGGCGTGCGCGCTGAAATCATAGAATACAAGCCGACGACGGGCGGAGCTACGGAGACGGCCGCGAGTCATCCGATCGCGGTTGCGAGCTTGGCGGCCAGCAAGCGTCATGGAGCGAAAGTCACGGAGCCGCAGGGCTTCCAGGGCGGCTGTGATCTCGTGCACTTCCGCACGGTCGGCGCGCAGGGCACCGTGATCGGGCCGGGATCGCTCGCGCTTGCCCACAAGCCCAACGAGTTTGTGCCGATCGATGAATTCGTGACCGCGAGCCTGATCTATCGCGACGTGGCGATGGATATGCTGAAAGCGAGTTAGGAGAGAACCGATGCAACTTGACGAACGCGCATCGCGTCTGAAAGGAATTTTCAGCATCGCGGTCACGCCGTTCCACAAGGACGGTGCGTTCGATTTTGCAGGTCTCGCCGAGCATATCGAGCGGGTGATCTCGCTCGGCTATGACGGCCTCCTGATCGGCGGCACCTACGGCGAATTCCCCGCAATGACGACGCAGGAGCGGGCGGAGCTATTCCTCCGCTCGATGGATGCCGCGAACAAGCGTGTGCCAGTTCTTCTGTGCAGCGCTTCAAGCGACTTGCGTTTGGTCCGAGAATTGACCGAACTTGCCAGTGATCTCGGCGGCATTCCGATGATCACGCCGCCTTTCGTGTCCGAGATCACCGACGGGCAGATCGCGCAGTTTTTTGCCGACATTACGCATCACTCGCGCACCGGAATTGTCATCTACAATGCACCAGGTATCGGCATCACACTGTCGGCTCCGCTGATCGAAAAGATCGCGGACGTTCCGGGCGTGATCGGGATCAAGCAGGGCGACCTGACGCCGTCCGTGATCGATGCCCTTGCGGGCAGGCTGCGCGGGCGTCTCCGCCTTTTCTGCGCGTCTGATCTCGCTTTCCTCGGGCCGATGGCCGCGGGCTTTGACGGGATCAGCTCGACCAACGGCTGCGCCTTGCCAAGTCTGATCCTGCAATCCTACCGCGCGATCGAGCGGGGCGATCTGAAAACCGGCGGCGAACTGCATCGCGCATGGTATCCGCTTCGCGAGGTTGTCCGCCGGCGCGGCCAGCCGCAGACGACCAAGGCCGCGATGAACGCGCAGGGCTTCAAGGGCGGCTCGGTGCGCCCGCCTCTACGCGATCTTGAGGGCGCAGCGCTCGAGGAGATCGATCAGGCGCTGAAAGAGATTGCCGCCAATCCCGTCGTCAAGGCGAGTGCGCGCGCGGCTTAGTCTCCTCAGCCGAGCCGCTGCACGTAGTCCCGCGCAGCAGCGAAACGACTTGCGAGGTCGCGCCGCCCGTCTTCGCCGCGCTGGTCGAATTCGGTGACGATGGTGTGCCAGGGCACGTTGCGGGCAAACTCTGGCAGTTGCATCACGATCGCTTCCACGATCGGCCAGGTAATGCCGAGCTGCTCGGGCTGAAAGCACATCTTCGCCGTGCGAATGATCTCAGCGGCGCGCTCGGGGTTACTGCCCTGGATATGCGCCATCAGAAGAATACCGAGGTTCACCGCTTCGCCGTGAATGAGGCGCCGACCGCTTTGCTGTTCCAGAGCCCACGCGAGAATGTGCTCTGAACCGCTGTTGAAGCGGGCTTTCGGACGGGTTGTGAAGCCGCGCGCGAATTTCGCGCCAACTTCGATGATTTCGACGAAAGCGTCGCATTCGCCGGCCCCGATGGCGGGCGCGTAATCGTCGAGCCGGTCGAGTTCATCCTGTGTCGAGCGGTAGAGTTCTTCGTCCCATTGTACGTCGACGCCCGCCTCGTGCGCGATCCTCCAGTCGAAGAGGGAGGTGTGACTGCAAAGGATTTCGGCCGCGCCGGCCTGATTCATACGGGCAGGGGCCTGCATCAGGAGGCAGTAATCGAGGATCAGCTGGCGCGGAATCGGGACGTCGCGCTCGGGGATGCGTGCGCTTCCCTCGAACGTCCATGCCGTTCGCGTGAAGCAGGCATTGTTCGACGAGGTTGTAAGCACCTGCGCGAGTGCCGCATTCTCGGTCTTGGCAAGATACTTTGCAGTATCCATCGACAATCCGCTGCCGACACCAACGATCATACTTGCGCCGCGAACGCGCTCGCGCAGCGATTCAAGCGTCTCGCGTTTCAGATCGGTTGCAAGGATCACCGCGCGAGGCTCCGGCAGTTCCGCTTTGACCAAAGCCCATGGCGAGGGCGTCGTCACGACCGCAAAATCGCGCCATGCCGACGCCGCCGATTTCAGAACGCCGCTGCCTTTTTCAAGTGCGGGCCAGGGTGTGGTCATGGCTTCTCTTTATCCGCGATGCGGACGCCCGCCCCTGAGGCGGCAGAAATCCTCCGCACGCCCGTGACGGATATCAGCGTGATCACCATCAACCGTAGCACGACCATTGCCCTGACCGGAGACATCGTCGTTGTTGGGCCTCGTGCTCGGTCTGTGGCCGATTTTGGTTCGGGCGTGATTAGGGAGCCAGTGACTGCCGCGGCGGATGGCCCAGCCATCAAGATGAAAAAGGGCGCCCCATTTCAGAGGCGCCCTCTCGTATCAAAGCAGCCGCACTAGCACGGCAACCATCGAAGCCAATCGTGGATGCACTAGGCATCCCAGGCCAAGACGGTACGTCGCATCGTTCGGCTGCCTGGCTTCGAGAACGAGACACACGAACATCGTGCTCTCCTTGCTCGGATGCGTCCGACCCTTGGGGCAGCCGACATCGACGCACAGGCCAGCAGTGGGAGATTTTTTGGGTAAGCCCCCGGTGATCTCCCGAACACGCCTCGGCTGTTCAATGGCTAATGATGTGGGGACGCAGCGCCAGCCTTGCAAGAGATCACGGTCCCAGGGCCTTCCTCACTCGTTCGGGGTGCCAATATGCTGCGCCTCTCTTCCGGTCAGACGCCATCGTCTGTCGGCTAGCGCCTCGCAGTTGGTAGACGAGGAGAACGGCATCGATGCTGCTGGCGAGTTGCGGATAAGGGTGCCGCCTCCTGGGCATGTCAGTTCCGCATTGGCTGAACGAAGCCCCTCTTCTCACGCCACCCTGCACGCCCGCGCCGTGTAGTTCACGTCAGTGTCACCGCCGATCAACCAAGATGTCCGCCAGCGGATTGTAGATGGGCCTGCGCAAACGAACGCCCGAGGCATGGCAGGGCGAGGAGGAGCTATTGTAGGCCTTGGCAAGGGGAACCGACAAAAAAGCCACACGGTCCCTTGAAGGGAGACGTCGCCCGCAGCTTGCCAGCCGTTGGCGTTGCGAGAAGAATTCGAATCAGCTTAACCCATGCATTCAATCAGATGATATCGGATATAACTGGCCCAACTTGAGCGAGGCTCAAAGTATGAAGATCAAACAGCTTCGCGCTAGACGTTCTCTTTCCGGCACGAGTTCGGCAAGTCGCGCTCTTCTCCTCTTCGTAGTGGTTACTGCCGCCTTTTCCGTTGCGAGCGCGAATTCCTCTCGGGCTCAGGGTCTGCCGGGTACCTATGAGGACCCTGCTAAGCCGAAGAAAGCACCGATATCGCTAGCCGCTCGTCAAAATCCCGCGCAGATCAAACCAGATAGCTCAAAGCTTGGAAGCGAGGGCCTGAGCTCTTGCAACCAAATGGAAGCCAAACAGCTTGGCCTCAGATCACCAGGCGGAAAAAGCCTGGTTCAGTTCGATAAGTGCTACAGGGGCCGGTTGCACAATATCTGCCTCGCCAAAGCGCTATCGGGAATGATCTCAAGTCTCCAACATGACTATGAAAAGCTCGTCGAAACCAACTATCCCTCAATTGCGTCGGCGAGTGCGGTTTGCGCGTTCAAGCTGAGCCAGTTGTCCGATGATTTCGAGACAAGCAAGGCTTTCCATGCGAGATACAAGGCCCTCGTCGACGGATATGACGAGCGCCTCAAATGCACCGATCTCGTCTTGAAGGCTCTCGAAAAGGCCACTTTCCCCGACCTCCCAAATATCGAGAAGACGGTAAAGACAATGGCCGATGAGCTGAAAAACGACGTGGCGCAATTTGCGAAGGAGCGACAGGGGGCTGACGAACTTCTGGCAAAAATAACCGATGCACAAAAGGCACTTGAAGTTCACATGGATGTTCATCGTGCAATGTGCATAACAGCAGACGCGGGTCTTACGCGGGAACGCTGATCGCGAAAGCTCGCATCGAGGGCTCTCTAGAAGCGAAAAGTGGGCTGCTAGAACCTCCGGGGCGCCACCCGACCGTGATCGCTTGGGGTATCGACGTCCCGACCCCGGCGGACTGGACGACGGCGCGCAGCGCGACCACGAGCGGTGGAGACGGACCACGCCGGCGGGTGCCCATGAGTATTGGGCACGACCAGACGTGGGAGCCCAGGAGCGGGCAATCACGCTTGTGGTGCGGGTTGTTGGTCCGGGGCAGAGGACCAAGACGACAGCTGTTCGACGATGCGGATTTCCGGAATAGCTGGGGCACCCTTGCGGCGCCACTTTGCACCCCCTCTCAACAGATGGCTCGAAGGATTGTGAAGGTCGCCATGACCCGAGGACGATGCCTTCCGCTTCGGTTCACGCTCGTCCTGGTGCTGCTGGTCGGCGCTGTGCCGACGGTGGGGCAGGCGCAGGGTGCCGATGACCTCGCTGCTCTGCAACATCAGGTGGGTCGACTGCACAACCAAGGCAAGTACGGCGAAGCCATGCCGCTGGCGAGACGGTATGTAGTCGTGGCTCGCCAGAAGCACGGCGAGGAGCACGCAGAGTTCGCCACAGCCATTACCTGGCTGGCTAACCTCTACCGAGCGCAGGGCCGCACCGCAGAGGCCAACCCGCTGTATCAGCGCGCGCTCGCCATCCGCGAGAAGGCGCTAGGCCTGGACCACCCCTTGGTCGGTGCCTCACTCAACAACCTGGCTGAGCTATACCGGCTGCAGGGCCGTTATGCCGAGGCTGAGCCTCTGTATAACCGCAGTCTGGCCATGACTGAGGAGGCGCTGGGCCCTGACCACCCCGCTGTCGGTCAATTGCTCAAAAACTTGGCTTGGATGTATCGACAGCAGGGGCGCACCGCTGAGGCCGAGCCCCTGCTGAAGCGGGCGCTGGTGATCGCCGAGATGGGGCTGCTCCTCTTTAATCTCGATGACGCCCCCTCGCTCAACAACCTTGCCGAATTGTACGGGGCGCAGGGCCGTTTGACCGAGGCCGAGCGACTATACCGGCGCGCACTCGCTGCCCAGGAGAAGACCCTGGGACCCGACCACCCCGAGGTCGGCCCCCTGCTCAGCAATCTGGCCTTGCTGTACCTGTTGCAGCACCGCGACGCCGAGGCCGAGCCGCTGATGAAGCGTGCGCTGGCGATTAAGGAAAGGGCGCTGGGCCTCGACCACCCCGATGTCGTCAGGTCGCTAAACGATCTGGCCGAACTGTACCAGGCGCTGGGTCGCACTGCCGAAGCCGAGCCGCTGATGGAGCGCGCGCACGCTATCAGAGAGAAGGCGCGCTGAGGCGCGGCGCCGCGCTATGCCGACCAGAACAACCAAGCACAGCGAACAGGTTTGCTCCAGCACAAGGATCTTCAGATAGCTTGGGATTACTACATCCGAGGTCAGCAGCATCAGACGGTTCGGCGCTATCAGGGTGCAATTGACACCCTAATTGCCAGCGTCGCGTCTGAGCCACTCAAGGGGTGAGACATGCGCGCTGCAATCTATGCCCGGTTCAGTACGGACCTCCAGAGCGCGGCCTCGATCGAGGACCAGGTGCGGGTCTGCCGTGAGCGCATTGAACAAGAGGGGCACCAGGTCGCGCAGATTTACATGGACCGCGCCGTCTCCGGGGCCAACCTGGGCAGATCCGGTGTCCAATCCTTGCTGGTCGATGCCGCCAACCGCAAGTTTGACATCGTCTATGCCGAGGCCCTGGACCGCATCAGTCGCGATCAGGAGGATGTTGCCGGTGTCTACAAGCGCCTGCGCTTTGCCGACGTGCGGATTATGACGCATGCGGAGGGCGAGATCAGCGAGCTGCACGTCGGCCTGAAGGGTCCCATGAATGCCTTATTCCTCACGGACTTGGCCAACAAGACGCGCCGCGGGCTTCGCGGACGCGTGGAGGCTGGGCGATCAGGCGGTGGCTTGACCTACGGGTATGATGTCGTGCGCAACCATCGAGCTGATGGGACCGTGGAGGCTGGCGACCGCCGCATCGACGCAGCGGAAGCCGACATTGTCCGCCGGATCTTCCGCGAGTACATGGCTGGTCGATCCCCGCGCGCCATTGCACTGGGCCTCAACCAGAACGGGGTGGCTGGCCCGCGCGGGCGGGGTTGGGGCGCATCCACCATCAACGGCAATCCCGCAAGGGGGACCGGGATCCTCGCGCGGATGAGCGGCGGAAGGTTTACCACCTGGCGGAGACCTCGCGGCTCCCGGTCTTTCGATTGGGTGCCGTACTCTGCGCGAGAAAGTCCATCCTCCTGCAATGGGTGGGCGAGCAGGAAAAAGCGCGGCTGGCAATCGGCGCGATAGCCTATCCCTCATTCTCTTGTTCGGCCGCTGCGCAGCATTCTCCCGTCCCGGCCACGAGATGGTCAGCCAGCGCGCACAGCGGGCGTCAAGGCTGGCCGTCAAGGCCACCCGTCAGGGCTTGGCCTTGATGGCCCGAGCACGCGGCAGCATTAGTAAGCCGAAAGCCACCTTGCCGTCCGATCGCTCAGCGGCGTTTGGCCGCCACGGCGCCCTAGCAGCCTCGAACCAAAACGGCCGCCCTTGGTGAGACGGTAGATCGACCGGTGAGCGGTCTCCTGAGTCTCATAGTAGGCGTGTGGCCAGATCTATTCAAATGGAACGAATAGCGTTAGCTCCGTTGCGGGCGTGTCTGATGTACGCGCGAGCCGAGGGAAGTTCATGCGTACCTTATTAGCGCCTGGGGGCCTGCCCCCGGCGACAAGGGTATTGGGTGGCCCATCATCATTGGGCTCATTCTCGTGGTTGTTGCCTTCATGGTGCTGTCGCTCCTTGTGACGGCCACCGGCACGGCGCGCATTGCGGTCGCCATGGGCTACGATGCCAGGGTCGGCTACGCCGTAGGCGCGATCTTCGACATCGCCAAGGGCATACTTCCCGTGGCTTTGCTCGCGCTCCTGGCCCAGCGCGCGCTGGGTGCTGCAATCCTCCTCGGCATCCCTTGGATCGGCCTGGTGACCTTCAGCTGCCTTGCAACGCACGCGACGGTTAGCGCTGCGATCGCGTCGATCGAGCGGACCGGAACCTGGAAGATGGAAGATGGAAGTACGGGGGAATACCAAGGCGGAGCTGTCCAGTGTTGTGGAGCAGCTTGGCACCCTGAGCCGTCCCACGCCGCCCCGGCCGGCCAAGACGGTGCAAGAGGCGCTGTTGGCGGAGCGCGTGCCAGCTAGCGTGTGGTAGGATAGCCAGGAGTGCGGCAGGATCCAGGAAAGCGCCCACTTTGCGAGAGCATGCGCGCAGGTTGTACAGCTGCGCAAGGAGTTGGCGGCTGCCCGGGAATACGAGCGCCTGTCGTCCCAGGCCACCGAGCTGCGCAAGCGCCTGGCCGAGGCTCCGATCCTGGCAACAGCCGATCCGCTGCCAGCGGCATTCAGCGCTACCCTGGGCCGCGTATTGCCACTCGGCGGCACGGAAGGTGTGGCGCTTCTACTTACCGTCGTCGTCGAGCTGATGAGTTGTTGTGGGCTCGCCGGCATCGCGGCGCTCTACGGGTCGCGAGAGCAGCACGAGGGAGGAGCGATGGCTCCAATCGGCTCCCTCGAAGGAGCAGGGAGCGAGGTCAGGCAATCCGACAGGGAACCTCCCCGTCAGCCGCGCGCGCCAACCCTCCCTAAACCCTCCCTCAGGGCCCTCGTTTCTGGCAGAGGGAGAGTACAGGGCTCCGGGAACAGGGACCCCAACGACGCTCCCTCTAACATCCTCCCTATGAGGCCGCGTTCTCCCTCAAAGAGCCTCCCTCGGGGGGATACCCTCGTGCAGAAGACGATCCTCCCTTCCCACGTGCCGCACTTTGTTCGGCAGCGATTGAAGAGGACCCAGGGAATGTCGTTGGCGGCGACGGAGCTCCGAGCGGTCTACGAGGCTTGGTGCGCGACGCATAGCTCTGAGCCACTATCGCCGCCAAAGTTTGCGGCTGAGCTGAAGAGACTGGGGTGCGACAAGTGGAAGAGCTGCGGCCTGATGCGCTATCGGGACCTACAGTTCGTCGCATAGCGCCCGCAGGTTGCGCACGGCTCCTGAGTCTCGGAAGGCGCAACGAATGGGATCGGCAAATCCAGGAAAAACGGGGCTCCGCTTCAGCCGGCATCGCACTGGACTGCGCATGGTGGCTAGCTGACGGCGCGGAGAGTCGGCTGCGGGTCATCTTCTCCCGTCGTGGCGGTAGCTCCAGCACGTCAGCTTCACGCCCAGGACCAGACGCGCCGCCGGTGGTTGCAGCACGGCGAAAAGGTGCCAAGAACTGCCGCCATCCGTACCTGATGTCGATGGCAGCCGCCCTCCATATGTCGAAAGCTGGGTCAGCCCTGCAGCTCTGAACGGCCCAACAGGCTATTCAGGGTCACGAGCCGGTCGAGCCCACCCACTTTTTCGCCGATACCGTCGGCTCGCAACAAGTCACGGACCCGTCCACGCGCGGCGACGATGCGCAGATCGATCTCGTGGTGTGCCAGCTCCGTCATGCAACTGGTGCAGCATGCGGGAGCCGGCCAAATCGACGTGGGGCGATGCCGACAGATCGCAGATGACCAAGCGAACATTGGAGGGATTGCCCGCGCGGAGACGCTGCAAAACGGCTTCAAGGACCGAGTCGGCGTTAATGTAGAGCAACGAGGATTCAGGACGAAAGGCGATGACATTGGGCAACTCTTCGTTGTCAGGGTGTCGGGCGAGATCGGAATAGCTGTTTGTCCCAGGAACACGGCCGAGGAAGGCCACATGCGGACTCGATGCCCGTGCCAGCAGTAGGAGAACGGAGGCCAGCGCCGCCAGCAGGATCCCTTGTAAGATGCCAAGCAGCAGCACGGCAGCAAGCGCAATCGCAGCGGCGTAAAAGTCGATCCGACTGATCCGCCACATGCGGGCCATCGCGACAATATCGACTAGTCTGTACACCGCCACCAACACGACGGCCGCCAGCATCACCTTGGGAAGGTTTTCCAGAAGGTCGGTGAGAAACAGCAGGCAAAGAGCCAGTGTGATCGAGGCAAACACGAGCGCGAGAGGCGTTCGGGCTCCGGCCTTGTCGTTGACCGCCGTTTGCGACAGCCCGCCCGCCACTGGATAGCCATGACCAAACGCGGCGGCGAGGTTGGCCGCTCCCAATCCCAGCAACTCCTGTCGCAGGTCGAGGCTGTATCCATGTTTGCCGGCAAACGTGCGCGCCGCAGAAACACTTTCGATATAGGCGAGCAACAGACATCCGGCGGCAAGCGGAACGATTCCCTCTACGTCCCGGAGACGGAGCGCTGGGCCTTCCAGCGAAGGCAAACCGGCTGGGATCTTCCCGGTCGTGGGCACGCCCAGCGCGGGAAGTCCGAACGCGATCGCTGCGACAACGGACAGCGCCACGACAGCAAGTGCGACCGGCCGGCCCGGTAGAAAGCGATCGCCCAACAGGAGCAGCAGAATGGCGCCGATGCCCATGACTAGTACGAGGAGGTTTGTTTGGCCAAGTTGGCCTGCCCACACGACCGCTCGTTCGAAGAAGTTGTGCCCACCCCCGGCGATGCCGAACAGGCTGGGCAGCTGTGTCATGATGATCGTCAATCCGGCGCCGGCTTTGAAGCCCACCAGAATGCTGTCACTGATGAGCCTCACCAGCAGGCTGAGCCGCAGCAGCCACGCGATGAGACAGAGCATGGCAACTGTGAAACCCGCCAGACTGGCGATCTCGGCATATCGCTGCGCGTCCCCCTCGGCCATCGCCCCCACCGAGCCGGCAATCATTAAGGAAATGGCAGACGTCGGACCCACTGCCAGTTGGCGCGAGGAGCCGAGCAGCGCATAGCCGACCCCGCCGAGCAGATAGCCATAGATGCCGACTTGGGGTGGCAGGCCCGCGAGCGCGGCGTAGGCCAGAGATACTGGAATCGCGTAGGCGGCAAGCGTTAGGCCCGCGATCATATCGCTGCCTAGCCAGGCGATCTGATAACCCGACAGCCATTGCGCCGATGGAACATACTGGAGCCACATCCGTCCATTGCGTGGCGCCGACGAGTTTGTCACCGGTCAAGCCTCATTGGGTTTCCCTGAACTCGGGTATGGTGCCACGACCAGACCAACGCCCCTGCCAGGGACGCTACCTAGTGCACCTCAGGGATGAACTTGCTGCCGAGCTGCAGCGCCGGCTTCCCCGATACGTGGCGCTTAGGAAGCTTGATCTTCTCCCTCGGCAGAGGCTTGTATGGGATGCTCGCGAGCAGATGCTCGATGATGTTCAACCGGGCCCGCCGCTTGTCATCCGATCGCACGACGTACCAAGGTGCCCACGCCGTATCTGTGGCCATGAACATGTCGTCACGTGCCCGGGTGTAGTCGTCCCATCGCCCAAACGACTTCAAATCCATGGGCGAAAGCTTCCAGGTCTTGCGCCCGTCATCAATCCTGTCCTGGAGGCGCTTTTCCTGTTCCTCGGAACCCACCTCAAGCCAGTACTTGATGAGGATGATCCCGGAGTCGGTCATGGCTTTTTCCACTTGCGGCGCAATGCTGAGAAAGCGCTTGGCTTCCTCCTCGCTGCAGAATCCCATGACACGTTCTACCCCAGCGCGATTGTACCAACTGCGGTCGAAGATCACGATCTCGCCGCCGGATGGCAGATGCGGCAAGTACCGCTGAATGTACATTTGAGATTTCTCGCGTTCGGTGGGTGCGGGCAGAGCAACAACCCGAAAGACACGCGGGCTCACCCTGGCCGTGATAGCTTTGATGGCGCCGCCTTTGCCGGCGCCGTCCCGCCCTTCAAACAGGATGCAGATCTTTTTGGCCTCGTGCCGGATCAATTCCTGGAGTTGAACCAACTTCACGTGCAACTCGCGTAGCCTGTTCTCGTAGTCCTTGCGCTTGAGGCCATCTTTGTCCAACTCGTGCTCGGTAACCGCATGTCGCGTCGCGACACCTTTGTGCCTATCCTTGCCCATTGCTTCGCCTCGCCCGCCTGCCCGTCAGCCGACAAGGAAATACTACGTCAGGCTTGCCCGCGCAGGAGCTCAATGTGATGCCAAGGTAAGCCACGGGTATACCCAGCCTTACGATGCAGGGACGCCATAGATCGCACCTTGCCGTACGGCGAAGGTCTGTTCTGGGTCTTGGCCGCGTCGCGCGTGTCCGCTTGACCCCTAAAACCCGACGAGGTTGCGCGGCGCCGCAAACGGTCGCGATGTGCCAATTCCTGGCGGCCGTGGCATCGGTGACGCTTCTGGCCGAGATGCATCCAGCTCAGGCCGGCGGCGCCTACGGCTTCGATGGCGCGCCATGCTTTTTCCGGCATCCCAACCATGGGGGAGATTTACGATGTTGCCGGTGCGGGGAACATGGATCGCACGTTCTTCGTGTACCCTGCTTCCAAAGGCCGTCTGCCTACAAAGGCGGCCAGGGGAGGGAATGCCATGACACGAATACAGACGCCGGCGCAGTTGCGCCGGCTCAACGATCTTTCGACAATCCACCGCGTGGTTGCGCAGTCGCGCCCGACGAACTCCGCGGGCATCGGCCTCACAGAGGTCGCGGATGCGTTACGGATGCGGGTGAGAGTGGCGGCCGCGCGCGATTCTCACGCTGCGCGCGACACGCTGCTGACCATCGCCTGCGAGTGGGATCTGCAGCGTGATCGGCTGGATACACAGTCCGATGTATGCCTTGCGGTGATCGCCTGCTTCCTGCGCGCTCCCTAGTCCAAGAAACATCTCGCATCCCCGACGATTAATCAAAACACCGTCACGCTGCACTGGCCCGCGCCGTTCCGCCGCCCGGCTGCGAGCCTGAGGGGCCTTGGCATTGTCCGCGCCCTCGGCGGTAGGGCACGGAGCCCTCTCAAGTTGTGCCCGTGACAGCGGCCGGGAATGCGCGCGGGCAGTTTTGACGGCACCTGGGGACGGCGGTTTTCTGCCAACCTCGACCGTGTAGTCGCATGGAAGCGTGTATACGACCACCTTGGCGCGGGTTTTGCTCGCAGCGCCCTCGATTTCGCCGACGCGCGGACGGCTGCGTTCGCACGCTTTGGCGAGGTGCCTGCAGAACGTGTTCGTCGCCATCGGCTGGATGCCGGCCTGCACCATCAGCGACGGATACATGGAGCGGATCGCCTGCGAGGGCACCATGTGGGTCAGACCGAGACTGCGCAGGGCAGCGAAAACCAATCCGATGTGCTCGGCCGGATGCGCATTGCGCAGTTTCGAGGGCATGTCCACGGGCATGACCTCTTCCCCGGGTACATCCGCGGGCAGGATCGCGGCGGGCACCATCAGTCCCGTGGGCAGGTCTGCGGGCACGACTTCGGGCACGGTTGGGGCTCGATCTTTCGGCTTGGGCAGGGCTACGATCTTGGCGCCAGTGGCCATGCCCTCCTGCCCCGCGACCTCGTCTTCCGGCTTCCTCGGCCAGATGCGCGCGCCGAAGATGAAGGACAGCACCTCGCCGATGTAGAGCAGCACGCCGAACGGGATGGCCAGCAAGTCGGACACATCTTCCGCCTCGGTGTCGGGAATGAAGCGCGACGGCAGGGCAGCCGGCCCATCCACGGCTACGTCGGCCTTGGGCGGCTGCAAGGCGTCCAGCTTGCGCTGCGCCTCCGCCTTCTCGGCTTTGTAGTCCTTACGGGCCTTCACCGGGCTGTCGTGGACGAGCGACTGGCCGTCGAGCCACTTGATGCGGCCTTCGAGATAGGCGCGGTTTTCCTTGTAGGTCGTCATCTCGCGCTTGCTGTTCTCGACCGCAGCATGCGCAACTCCCCAGCGGCTCTTGCTGGCGAAGCCGACCATATTAATGATGCTGTAGGTACCCATGAGGATCGCGGTCACCGTCGCCAAGGCCGCGAAGGTCTTGGACTTATCGATGACGAAGCGGTCGATGGCGAACGCCGACAGCACTCCGAAGATGTGCAGGCTGACGTGCGCGCTTCCGTAGACGCGCTGCTCGAGCCACGTGGCGCCGATCCCCTCGCCGAACATCCAAACCATGGTCAACGCCGGCCCCATCAGCACGAAGCCAGTGAGGATGAAGCCAGCCGAGATAGCCTTGCGGCTAAGGTTATCTGCCGATCGCGTCGACATAGACGAGTCCCTGTTGTTCAACCCAACCCAAGAATCAGCGCGCTCTGAGTTGAGATTGGCGCCGCGACACCGGCGCCGAGGATGCAAACAGCCATTCCAGTCTCCTTGTTGTCGAACGCATGCAGGCTGCGTTTCCCCCCAAGGACGCAGACACAACGGCAGTACACTCACGCTGGCAGTGCGCCGCGCTTGCCAGCGCAATGAGATGGATTGGATGAAGCTGACCAGCCAAGTCGGTCGTTTTGTGCGTCAAACGCATACTTTGAGAACGAGCGGAGAACGCCGCTGTGACGTGTTTTGTGCGGAACACCCTGCGCAAATGGCGCGTCTGGCGGCCAAAACGAGAACGATCGGAGGTGTCGGAGGGTGCCGAAAAGCCAGGAAATACGGGGCTTCTGCTGGCTGGGGGACTAGGATTCGAACCTAGACTAGCGGAGTCAGAAGTCCGCTGTTCTACCGTTAAACTATCCCCCATCTAACCACCTGAATTTGCTGGATAGATGTGCAGAGCCTTGCGTACGGCGACCCCCATTTTGCGCGTGGGGCTGCCAACGGCCCCTACATAGGCGCTCAGACGTTCTTGGTCTAGTCTCCCGTTGCTAAGCTCGCTGGTCGCGCCCACCAGCTCAACCTGATCTTTGAGGTGCCTATTCGCTCAACCACCATGCGGGTCAGCAACGTCGATTTGGGAGAACGCGACGATGTTTCCAATTGGCGACGACTCTCGCGGCGGTGTTCCGTACCCGTCACTTTCGTTTGATCGCGCGCAACGCGATTGAGTTCCTCGTCGAGCTGCATGGCGGCCAGTCCTTCATTCAGAACTTGGCCCTCATTCCGCGACGCGTTGTCGAAGACCCAGCTGGCCAGGCGCGCACAATCCCTTCCTAGCTCTCAGCCGCTCGGCGCCGAGCACCCCCTTGCGCCAAGCGCCGCAGATGTCGCCAGAGTATGCGCCGAGTAGGTTCGATGATTTCGACGTCGCTGACGAGTTTCGCGCCTCCGGGACGTCTCTCCAACTCGATCTTGCGCGTGTGGAAAGCCTCTAGCTCGGGACGGTGGCCTACGCTTACGAGCGTCATGCCTTCCCTATCAACAAGCAACTCCATGAGCTTCAACTGGCTCTTGGGATCGAGCGCCGCTGTTGCCTCATCGAGCACGACGATGTCGGGATTGTGCAGAAGAATACGGGCGAAAGCCAATCGCTGCTTCTCGCCCCCGGACAGCGTCTGGTCCCAGGGACCCTCCTCGTTCAGCTTGTCGACGAGATGCTCCAGACCGACACGCTTGAATGCGTCCGCAACATCCTCGATAGACCTGCTTTCCGGGGCGTCCGGATACGCGGCGGCTCGCCGCAAGGTGCCGCTTGGTACGTAGGGACGTTGGGGCAGCAGGAACATTTTGGCATCCTTCTTGATGCTGATCGATCCTCCGCCCCACGGCCACAATCCCGCGATCGCCCGCACCAGAGTGCTCTTGCCTGATCCCAACTCGCCCGCGATCAGCACGCGTTCGCCTGGCTCAATGGCGACATCGGTGTCGCCCACAACCGCGGTCCCATCATTCAGGCGCACGGAAAGATCCTGCAGGTGCAGGGCGGAACCCTCGCCCTCTCGGTCGACGGAGATGCGACCAATACCGTCGCCTTTCTCGGCCTCCTCGAGCGCGTCCAGCGCAACCATGAGCGACGCTGCACGCCTAGCCGACGCGGTCCAGTCAGCCATCTTCGGATAGTTGTCGACCAGCCAGTTGAAAGCCCCCTGCACGATCGTAAACGCGGAGGCGGCTTGCATCACTTCTCCCAGGGACATGGAGCCATCGAGGAACTTGGGCGCGCAAAGGATGATCGGGAGGACGGGGGCGATGTAGCTCGAGGTTTGCGAAACGATGGTCGTCTTCATGTTCTGCGCGGCAATCTCCCGCCACGTCCTGAGCACCTTGCGAAGTGAACGTTCGACACCCGCGCGCTCTTCCTCCTCACCACGAATCAAGGCGATGCTCTCGCCATTCTCGCGCAGCCGCGTGATGATGTACCGGTATTCCGCCTCTGCCTGGTTCTTGTTCTCGGAGGCTCGCACGAACTTGCTGCCGATCAGCACCATTGAGGCGCTGGCGACCACCGCATACATGAGTGCGGCGATCACAAGAAACCCCGGGACGTGGAGTTGGAAGCCTGCGATCGTGACATCCAACGCGCCACCAATGCTCCAAAGCACCACAATGAATGTAGCGGCCGACAAACAGGCCTGGGTAATTCCGGTCGCGAAATCTACAGGGGATTCCGTGGCAAGCCGGACGTCGTCCGCGATCCGGTATTCGGGATTGGCATGGTCGCCGCGCAAAAGGTTGAGCTGGTAATATCGTCCGTTCGTGATCCAGCGGTCGACAAGCTGATTGTTCAGCCAAGCGCGCCATCTACGCTGTAAGGTCATGCGCAGATAGACCTGGATAACACTCAGCGCCACGCTGATTGCGAGAATCACAAAATAGATGATCGACAACCACGCCACCGCATTGATATCGCGGTTTTGGAGGCTGTCGAACATGGCGCGATTCCAGGTGTTCATGGCATAGGCCGCACCGAGCACCAGGACGATGATGAACAGCAAGCCGCCTGAGATGGACCACGCACTTGACCGTGCGGGGCCTGACCAGAAAAGAGCCGCTGTTAGCCAAAACCGCCGAAGCAGGCTGCGCTGCTGCACGCGTTCCTGCTGGTCCCGTTCTTCAGATGGATTAGGCATCGGCGATTGCCCTGCAACGAATAAATTCGCGCGCAGGCTCCTGTAAGGAAAGTGTTGAGATATGGTGCGGACAGAGCTTATGCGATTGCACGCTGGCAAGATCGCAGGTGTTCAGGGGCGGCGCCCCTCCTGCGACGCTTACGTTTCTAAACGTCTGATTTGAACCATCGGTTCCAGCGCCGTTGCGCAGAGTGCCCGCCGCGCGTATGGCTGGAGTCGGGCCGAACCAGCGTGTTGCCCGTTCTGTGGTGTTGCGCGTTATATAGGGCAGGTCTGGAAAATCGTGAGCACGATGATGCAGTCTGATGATGGGTTGGTCGGGTACGTTCCTTATTTGCGACGCTTTGCGCGAGCTCTGACCGGCAGCCAGCTCGTTGGTGATGCCTGTGTGGTCAAAGCGCTCGAAGCCATGCTTGCCGGAGCAGGTCGAGACACGCCCGCGCGGATTTCGCTATATCGTCTACTTCTGGCGGCGGTAAACGCGCAGGATGCAGTACCGACGACCGGTTCGGCCGTCCAACATGGTGTTCAAGATGCGGCGCAGCGCAACTTGGCGGCGCTGACGCCGGTTGGCCGCCAGGCATTCCTGCTCGTGGCTTTGGAAGAGTTCAGTCTCGAGGACGCTGCGTTGGTTTTGGAAATGAGGCCCGCGGATGTGGATGCGCTTGTCCAAGAGGCCAATCAGGATCTAGCGACGCAAATGGCGACCGATGTGGTCATCATCGAGGACGAACCCCTGATCGCTCTCGATTTGCAGGCGCTCGTGCAAGAACTTGGTCACCGCGTGGTGCGTATCGCTCGCACGGAGATGGAAGCCATCAACGCGGTAATGCAGACGCGCCCTGGTCTTGTGTTGGCCGATATTCGGCTGGCCGACGGAAGCTCCGGTCTCGACGCGGTCAACGAAATCCTCCGCAGTTTTTCGGTGCCGATCATCTTCATCACCGCGTTTCCGGAGCTGCTGTTGACAGGGACCAAGCCGGAACCGACGTTCTTGATCCGCAAGCCCTTCAACGTCAGAACCGTGAAGGCGGTGATCAGCCAGGCGCTCTTTTTTGACGTGCGCGTGCGTTCGGCAATGAATTGAGAGAACTTCGCGCCGATGGCGAGCGTGGCAGCAACCAAATAGCCCAGATCGGCGCGCAAGGCTGGACGACCAGGGCACCGGACGATCTTTGATGGGCAAAGCGTCCGGGCCTGGGTCGGCGATTGTCGCCGGTCGCCCTTTCCTAACAGGTCGCTGCTAGATCGGCGCGCGGTTCAGGACCGCCATGACCAGCACCACAACGAGGACAAGGCCGAGAAGTCCGGATGGACCGTAGCCCCAGCCGCGGCTGTGTGGCCAAGCTGGAATAGCGCCAACGACAAGAAGGATGAGAACAATAAGAAGAATGGTGGACATGAGTGATCTCCGATGTTCGCTTCCGGAGACAATGTCGATCAGCACGAAGCGGTTCCGTACAAGCTATGCAGGCCTAATCGAGGTTCGTTCGCGTAGCCGCAGTGCCAGTTGCCATGGCAAGGAACCAAAACCTAAAGCTTAGCGTTTCTGTGTGCAGGAGGCTGCCATGGACACCGTTGAAACTGTAATGGCCGAACAGCTTGACGCCATCATCCGGCGTCTAAATACGCGTATCGATGACAACGCGGGGGCAAAACTCCTGAAGGGTGATCCCTCGATCGGGAAAATGAAGAAGAACCTTGGGCGAATGCAGAAGATCCGTGCTCACTTCGAGACGCCGTAAGACCAGCCTCTGATGTTCCTCCGTGAATGATCGTGTGGCGATTGTGCAATCGCTCGCAACACACACAATGCGTCAGGCTAGTTCGCCCGCTGCCTTTGAGATGGCATTTGCCTCCGGCCTGCACGTGGTCGCGGCTAGGCCCTGCTGGGCTTTTCCAACAGAGGCGTGGGCGGAACGGAACGAACCTGCTCGTGCCGTGTTTCCGTGTCACCCCTGACGAGCCTCCCCCGGTTCGTCCCTCGCCGGAGGAGTTCCCTCATCTCCGGTAACTTTGAAAGAGCGGTGCGCGCCCCTCGCACCGCTCTTTTCCGCTTTTCGGAGCCGAGTGCGTCGGCTGATACTAGACGGGCATGTCGTACAGCGCGCTTGCCAACTGCTCGAAGTGGCTGCAATTCATGGCGAACACGAGGATCATCTCCGCGTTGGAGAGGGAGCGCCCTGCGAAATACTCGACGGTTGTCCTGCTCACGACACAGTTCACGGTCGCGTTTGCACGCGTTCGCAGCGCGAACTCGATGCACGTCGGCGACGTGACGATTGATTGTTTGGCGCGACCGAGGGTCATTTGTCACTCGCTCTCTTACATCGATGAACGCGTAAAAGATTCGCGAGTTCCCGATTGCTGCAATACTCAACGCCTGAGAACGACGGACGCATCAAGGGTGTCCTTTCGGCACCATGAGTGTCGCTGCCTTCGAGGAAGTTCGATCTTGGGCGCTGATCGGTGTCGTGTTGCGATGGCCGGACTGGGCGTGTGGGCGCCGCTTGTGATGGGCTGGCACTAGCGCCTTGTGTGTCGCTCGGTCTCTCGGACGTGGCGCGCTGTTCGATGCGCCCAAGGCACCGCAGATGGAAGCGGAGCCAGTCCATCGAGCCGTCCCGCCCACTGAAGCTAACAACGGCCAGAGCTGCCGGCGAGAGTGGTTCACCAGGCGTGCGGCAGATACGTGGCAGACCCTGGTCCCCTTCCCCGGCAGGTGATTTGCTGCACTGCAGCGGGACAGCGATGCAACAACAGCGGATTGCCTTTGTGCGCTTTCCCGCGCGATGCGCATGCTCCAAGATGCCCTTTGCAGCAGGGGCTTCGATGAGATCAGTATCGGCCGAGGGATTCGGCGGAGCATGCGAATATGGCCAAGGGACAGGACACAGTCGCGTTGATCGTGGGAGGCGCGCAAGGGCTGGGTGCGGCCTCGGCACGCAAGCTGGCGCGGCGAGGGGTGACCGTCGCTGTCGCAGATGTCAACGCAGACGGTGCCAACGGCACCGCCGCTGCCTGCCGCGCCGAGGCTTCCGGCAGCTTCGCTATCGCTGTCGATCTGGCCGACGCTCAGGGACCGGAGCGAATGGTGAGGGAGGCAGTCGCGCGTTCAGGGCGGTTGGATATCGTCGTCAACTGCGCCGCCGCTGCGCCAGCTGAGGCATTTCTCGACATGACGGCCGCGGCTTGGGATTCGGTCCTTTCGGTCAACGTTCGGGCGATCGCCCTCATCATGGCGGCGGCCGGCAGGGCCATGGCCAAGACGGGCGGCGGCCGTATCATCAACGTCACCTCGGCGGCGGCGCGAATGTCGCTCCCCAACTATGCGGCGTATGCCGCATCGAAAGCGGCTGTCGATTCCCTGACGCGCTCCGGCGCGGTGGCACTTGCCCGCCACGGTATTCGCGTCAATTCACTGTCGCCGGGGATGATGGATACGCCGCTGCAAGCGCGCACCGAAGAGATTTTCTGTCGCCTCGAAGGCCGCAGCGACCTCGAAGTGTTCAAACATGAGCGGACCCAGCGCATTCCGCTCGGCCGCCGCAGCGACCCTGACGAAATGGCAGATGCCGTGGTTTGGCTCGCGCTCGATGCACCGGACTACATGACCGCTGAGCGGCTGAATATCACCGGCGGCTTGGACAAGGACTGAGCGATGGCGATTGTCAATCAACCAGCAGATGCGGTGCCGCTGGACTATCTCACGACCCGTGCCAAGGAGCTGCGCCGATCCATGCTGGCTATGGCTCGGCGCATTGGTCAGGGCTACATCGGACAGGGGCTTGGCATCGCCGACCTGCTGGCGGCGCTCTATTTCCACGAGCTGCGCTACGATCCTGCAGCGCCGCCTGGCCGGACCGCGACCGCTTCCTGCTGTCGACCGGACACTACTCGATTGCCTTGTGGGCAGCGCTGGCGGAAGCCGGGATACTTCCGGCCGAGGAGTTGCCGACGTACGGCGCCGACGGAAGCCGGCTCGACATGTCGACGCTCGACACGACGCCAGGCGTCGAGATCATCGGCGGGTCGCTCGGACACGGGCTCGGCCAAGCCGTCGGCATGGCTCTCGGGTTGCGGCTCGACGGCCAGGGCGCGCGGGTGTTCTGCGAGTTCTCCGATGGCGAGCTGCAGGAAGGCGCGACCTGGGAGGCGGCGATGGCCGCCGGGCGGTTTCGGGCTCGACAACCTGGTTGCGCTGATCGACTGCAACGGCATCCAGGCCGATGGCCGATCGTCCTCGATATGGAGCCGGTTGCCGACAAGATGCGCGCCTTCGGCTGGTCTACGCAGGAGATCGACGGCAACGACATGGCCGCCGTCGTAACTGCACTCAAGGCGGCACGCCGAGACGAGGGCAAGCCCACTGCGATCGTGCTGCGCACCACGCCCGGCAAGGGCGTGCCGACGCTCGAGCGGCGCGATAAGGCACATTTCGTCCGCGTCGAGCCAGACGAATGGGATGCGCTCGAGGCAGAGCTGGAGGCCAGCCATGGCTGATAAGGGCCGCACGCTCGCCATGAGCGAGAAGGATGCCGAGGCCGGGCCGGTCATCGACGCGCCGTTCGGCAAGGCTCTCGTGCAGGTGGCGCACGCGCGGGCGGACATCGTCGGCCTGACGGCCGACCTCGGCAAGTACACCGACATTGATCCGTTTCGCGAGGCTTTTCCCGGACGCTTCTTCAACGTCGGGATGGCCGAGCAGAACCTGATCGCGGTCGCCGCCGGCCTCGCCAAGACCGGCCGCGTCGCCTTTGCCACCACCTACGGGGTGTTCGCGACGCGGCGCGCCTACGATTTCATCGCCATCGCCTGTGCCCACTCGCAGGCCAACGTGAAGATCATCGCCGGCCTGCCTGGCCTCACTACCGGCTATGGCGGCACGCACCAGGCGATCGAGGATCTGGCCTTGATGATCCGCATCCCCGGTCTGGTCGTCATCGACCCGTGCGACGCCACCGAGATCATGCAGGCAACGCACGCCATCGCCGAGCATTCCGGCCCGGTCTACATGCGGCTGCAGCGTGCGTCGGTGCCGGTGGTTCTCGATCCCGCCCGGCACCGGTTCCGCATCGGCAAGGCGGCATTGCTGCGCGATGGTGCCGACGTCGGCATCATTTCGACCGGGCTCATGACGGCGCGGGCGTTGGCGGCGGCGCAACACCTGGCCACATCCGGCATCAACGCTTCGGTCCTGCACGTGGCCACGTGGAAGCCTTTCGACACTGCAGCCGTCGTAGGGTTGGCCCGACGCGTGCCGGCCTTGGTGAGCGTTGAGAACCATGTCAGCGGCGGCGGATTGGCGAGCCTGGTGGCCGAGGCGGTCTTCGATGCGCGGCTGGTGCGACCGCTCGAGCGCGTCGGCCTGCCGGACCAGTTCATCGAATGCGGTTCCGTGCCGTTCCTGCAGTCAAAATACGGCCTGACCCCCGAGCACATCGTCGAAGCAGCGCGCCGCGCGCTCACGCGCGGAAAGTGAGCCCCATGGCAGATGTTATGGACACCCGACGCACGCGTAAGGTCTGCCGCATCACTGGCGTCAAGGTGTACGTGGTCGGTATGCGCTGGCGCAATTGCGTGTTTGCGCATGTCTCGACCGATGATGGGCTGAAGGGCATCGGCGAGGGGTCACTGGAATACCAACCGCAGGCTGTCGCCGCGGCGATCGAGCAACTCACGGCGCGTTACTTCATTGGTCAGTCGGCGTTCTCGATCGAGCGTCTGTGCAACGACGCGCTGCGCAACGAGTTCATGCGCGGACCGGTCATCAACAGCGCCATCGCCGCGCTGGAAATGGCCATGTGGGACATTGTCGGCAAGGCGCTCGACCGGCCGATCTACGATCTGCTGGGCGGCCGCATCCACGAGACGCTGCCGGCCTATGCCAACGCCTGGTACGGAGCGGCGACATCGCCGGCCGAGATGGAGAAGGCGGCGAGAGCGGTCGCTGCCAAGGGCTATCGCGGCCTTAAGTTCGACCCGTTCGGCAGCGCCGGGCGCGATCCCGATGCGCGCGAGGTGCGCCAAGCCGTCGATCTCGTCGCTGCGGTGCGTCAGGGCGTCGGCCCCGACGTCGATGTTTTGATCGATGCCCACGGCCGGTTCAGCGTCGGTGCAGCGGTCGACATTTGCCGCAAGCTCGAACCGTTCGAGCTCTACTGGATGGAAGAGCCGGTTGACGCGGAGAACGCCGGCGCATTGGCCGCTGTCGGCCGCAGCATCAAGACACGCTTGGCGACAGGAGAGCGATGCACCAGCCGCTACCTGCTGCAGTCGCTGTTGGCGACCAACGAGGTCGACGTACTTCAGCCCGACATCATCCATGTCGGCGGCATCCTGGAAGGCAAGAAAATCGCTGCCATTGCCGACAGCGCCTACATTCCGGTGTCGTTCCACAACCCGTTCGGCCCGGTCGCCACTGCCGCTGCAGTCCAGCTTGATGCGTGCACCACCAATTTTGTCATGCAGGAGAGCTTCTGCGAGTACGACGTGCCGATGCGCTTCGATCTGCTGGAGCATGCGCCACGACCCCACTCCGGCCGCTACGAGATTTCCGATCGGCCGGGCCTCGGTGTCGGCGAGTTCCGTCCGGAAGTTGCCGAGCAGCACCCATTCGAGCCCGACGCGTTCCTTCCGCTGTTTCGTCGCGAGTGGGCACAAAGATTTTAATTGGCTCGGCTCGCCGGCGCTCAAGTGTCAGGTCATGGCCTCAGCGAGGTCGGTCATGGTGCGAACCTCGACGTCCGGTTGGTGCGGGGTGATGCCAAAGGGCCGCTGGCGCCGGTTGATGAATGCGGTGCGCATGCCGGCTGACTTTGCACCGATACAATCGAATGCATGGTTGGCGACAAACAGCACCTCGTCCATGCGCAGGCCGAGCAATTGCGCTCCCTTCGTGTAGGTCCCAACGTGCGGTTTGAAGGAGTTGGCCTCGGCGACGGAGATGATCCGGTCGAACGGCACCTTATGGTACTGCTTGGCCGTCTCCAGCATGTCCCGATCGCCGTTCGACAGGACGACGAGCTTGTAGCGAGTCTGCAGGCGGACCAGTGCCGCGGGCACTTCGGGGAAGCACTCGAGCCTCTCGATTTCGGCGACTAGCGCGCGCACCTCATCCATCGTGTAAGGCAACTTGCAGCGATCCAGCACGTAGGCGACCGAACGCTGGCCGATTTCGCGATAGGGCGTGTGCGCCTTGTGCAGGAGGGCGTCGATCATCGAGTTCTCAAAATGCGTGCGCCGCCACCACGTGACGAATGAGTTTGGATTGCCGGTCCAGCCCTTGGCCTTGAGGTAGGGAGCTGCCACTTTGACCAGACCGCCCTGCATGTCCACAACCGTTCCGTACTGGTCGAACATGCACACCTTGATCGTCCTCTTCAGCTCGGCGGTCTCGGTCATCCCTGATCCTCTGCTCAGAACAGGCGCGCAGCTGCACACCGGAAAGCCAGTATATTTGCAAGGTCGACTATTTCTCCAGCCCATTCGCGTCATGATCGCGCGATGCATCGGTGCTGCCGAACGCCGTCTTCGCAGGATCGAAGGCCACTGGTGATGATCCAGTGCGCAGCCTGTCAGGATGAACGGGCGGCCAGGGGACATCATGTCGACCACCCGCAAATAAAGATCTCGGGCTCCGCCAAACGTATGAGGCCGGTAAGAGGGGCGACGGTGCAAGACTCTTGTATGCCATCAAACGTGACCGGCGTTGACTTAAGTCAATCCCAAGCGCGCCTCTGGCGCCGCAATGAGAGAGGAGGCCGTCTGAAGATTATGTTCCGACCGGATCGACGGATTGTGGAGGCGGCCGCGTATAGGTAGAGGCAATGACTTTGCAACATGCCATTAGGCATGCGTATCACTCACGCTGATTGCTGGATAAGCCATGACCCTATCGAGCTTTACATTTGTCCTGTTTGCCGCGTTCAGCAGCATTCGCATCTTTTCCTACGTGCCTCAGATCCGAAGGGTTGCGTCGGACGCGAACGGCGCGACAGCCATCTCCTATTCGACCTGGGGGCTATGGGCGGCCGCAAACATCGCAACCGCTTCGTACGCCCTGGTCAATCTCGGGGACACATACCTTGCATCGGTCAGCGCACTCTATGCCGGCTGCTGCTTTACGGTGATTGGCCTGACGGCTGCCAAACGGCGCAGCCTTCTGCGACAGCAGTCGGTGACGTTGGCCGAGCGCGCATCGCTGGTCGCCTCGCTGCAGCATTGCGTGCACGAAGAGGCTGCCGCTCTGCTGTCGGGCGGGTCGCGTAATCCCCGCTTCGAGCGTGAGCTTGCCTCGCATTCTCGCAGGATGCTGTATCACGATTTCATGACGTACATGCGCCCGAGGTTGAGAGCCCTTGGCAGAAAAGTCGGTGAGGCATCGCTGAAGGACTGGTGCTTGCGCACACGCTGAGCACGGCCGACCTGGAGGATTTCAAGCTTCTCCTCCAAACGTATGAGGCGGGATCAAGCAGGGGGGCGAGAGTGATGAGCTGGCAAACGGCGAATATTGCGTGGTTTCTATCGTCTGTGTCTGTGCGGACAATGCAGCCGCGCCATATTGCGAGGAAGCCATGCGGTGGGTGTTTGTTTTGCTGTTGGCGCTGGTTGTGATGGCGCCGGGCGGAGAGGCGCGGGCCGAGAGGCGCGTCGCCCTGGTGATCGGCAACGCCGCCTACCAGAACACCGCCGCCCTCAATAATCCGAGCAACGATGCAGCCGACCTGTCGGCAGCGCTGCAGCGGCTCGACTTCGAGGTGATCGAGGGGCGTGATCTCGACAAGCGGGCCATGGAGCGGCTGGTCCGGCAGTTCGGCATCAAGCTGGCCGGCGCCGACGTGGCCCTGTTCTTCTATGCCGGGCATGGCCTGCAGGTCGGCGGGCAGAACTACCTGGTGCCGATCGATGCCAAGCTGGCCAGCGAAGGCGATGTCGATTTCGAGAGCCTGCCGGTCAGCCTGGTGGCCCGGCAGATGGAGCGCGAGGCCAAGACCAGCCTGATCCTGCTCGATGCCTGCCGCGACAATCCGTTGTCGCGCAACCTGGCCCGCGCCATGAGCACGCGCAGCAGCCAGGTCGGCCAGGGCCTGGCCGAGGTCAAGACCGGGGTCGGCACGCTGATCGCCTTCTCGACGCAGCCGGGCTACGTGGCGCTCGACGGGGTGGGTCGCAATTCGCCCTATGCGGAAGCCCTGCTCAAGTACATCGAAGCGCCCGGCCAGGACGTGAGCGGCGTGCTGGTGGAGGTGCGCAACGACGTGCTGAAGGCGACCGGCGGCAAGCAAGTGCCGTGGGAGCACACCTCGCTGACCGGCCAGGTGTACCTGAAGGCGGGCCCGGCGTCGGGATCGGCGGCGGCCGGCGAGCTGGCCAAGCTGCCGGCGGCCAGGGGCCCGGACCCGGAGCTCGAGATCGCCTTCTGGAACTCGGTCAAGGACAGCAAGTCGCCGGCCGTCATCGAGGCCTATCTGGAGCGCTATCCGAACGGCACCTTTGCGGGCCTGGCCAAGGTGATGGTGGCGCAGCTGAAAGGCGCGCCGGTCAAGGCCCCGGAGCAGGCCACCCGGGTGGCCCTGCCGGAGGTGAAGCCGCCTGACCCACGGGTGCTGGCGCGATCGCTGCAGACGGAACTGAAGCGGGTCGGCTGCGACCCGGGCGAGATCGACGGGCAGTGGGGCGACAAGGGTCGGGAGGCGCTGGACCAGTTCGGCCGCCACGCCAAGATGTCGATGCCGAGCCAGGAGCCGACGGCGGCCGCGCTGGAAGCGGTGACGGCCCGCAAGGAGCGGGTGTGTCCGCTCGAGTGCGGCAAGGGCACGGCCGAGGTGGAGGGCAAGTGTGTCGCCACCGAGAGCAAGACGAAGAAGAGCAAGTCAGCTTCGTCCTCGCGCAGCCGCGAGCGGTCCTCCTCGTCGTCCGAGGGCTCTTCCTCGTCCGGCGGCGGGATCATCGGAGGGGGCGGCATCTCGATCGGCATCGGCGGCGGCCGCGGCCGCGTCGGCATCGGGTTCTAGAGCTCAGCGCTCCTCTTCATCCAGATTCGCCCAGAAGTCCTTTATGCAGGCACTCCTGTACTGCCGGGCGGTGATCTCGCCGGTGCGCGAGTAGATCTGCACACCCTTGGATCGCATGTCATCCATGAAGCGCTGAGCGTCATCGCCACGCAGGACGCCGCGCCGGTTGGTGTCGAGGGCGTTCCATGAGCGATCGCATTCGTCATCGGTGGCCGCCAACGCAGGAACGGTTTGCGCGACGAGGATCAGCGCACAGATGAGCTTGGCTCGCATGTCGACTCTCCGTTTGTTATGCTGCGGGTGTTTGCGGGCTCAGACTAGTCGTGACGACCGTGCGCCATCTTTATTCGCATTGCTGTAACTGAGCAGTTCTTGCAGGATTCCACGAGCGCTACCCGCGCCCGCTACACGAGATCCGGTGCTGGTCTCGGCGATGGCTCGTGGCGCACCGCAGGTTTGGGCTCACTGAGCGCGTGGGCGTTCCAACCGCTGCCGCACCAGTTCGACCATCGGGTCAAGCATCAAAGCCCGGCGATAGTCGTCGGCCGCCGCCGCAGGGTCACCCAGCCTTTCTCGCGCCAGGCCACGGTTGTAGTAGGCGAGTGCAAAGCCTTCATCCAAAGCGATGGTCCGTGTGTAGTCCGCTATGGCGTGCTCGTATTGCTTGTTGTCGAAATACGCGTTTCCGCGATTGTAGGGGACTAGCGGATTTTTCGGATCAAGAGCCAGAGCGGCCGCGTAGTCGGCAAGCGCCAATTCGAGCTTGCCGCGCCGCGCATAGACGTTGGCCCTGTTCAAGTGCGCGACCGCGGCGTTCTCCGGCGTGCCGCTTCCGCCCTTGATGTAGGCAGTGCAGCCGCGCAGCTGACGTTCGAGATTGCGCACCTGGTTGCAGTCATCGATCGGACCGGCCTGCGCGGGTGGCCCAAGCGCCAGCATGCCCAGCACGGCGATCATTCCGAGCAGGCTCACGCTCGAGGGTGCAGTTCCCGGAGCCGTCACTAGATCGAACGCATCTGAACACTTGTGGGCCCGTTCTGTCTGCATCTTCATCTCGTCGCGAGTAACCTGTTCGTAGGGACCACGTGGGGATCATCGCCAGACGTAGAAAGTCGCAGGCACGTCAAATCTGCTTGCGCAGGCTGGTAACTCGCCCGGCGTTGCGTTGGCCATCGTTCATCAGCCACGCCAAGTCTCCGCGCAGGTTGAATGTGCGTCTAGCGTTCATGCAGAGCCAGCCCAAGCTTGTCGGCCATCCGCACCAGCTCGGCGAATGACTTTGCGCTCATCTTGCGCATGACGTTTCCACGATGCACCTTCACCGTGATCTCGCTCAAGCCGAGATCTCCGGCAATCTGCTTGTTCAGGCGGCCAGTCACGACGCGCGCCATGATTTGTCGCTCGCGTGCGGTTAGGGCATCGAAGCGCTCCTGAAGTCGTCCGACAATCCCAGCGTCCTGACGCTGTGCGCGGTCTCTTGCGATGCCAACCTGGATTGCATCGAGCAGTTCCTGATCGCGGAACGGCTTCGTCAGGAACTCGATTGCGCCCGCCTTCATCGCCCGCACGCTCATGGGGATGTCACCGTGGCCGGTGATGAAGATGATCGGCAAATGGATGCTCGAGACGATGAGATCGCGTTGGAAGTCGAGGCCGCTTAGCCCAGGCAGCCTGACATCGAGCACCAGGCAACCCGGCACATCCGGCCTGTCGCTCTGCAGGAACTCTTGCGTCGATCCATACAATCGGACCTCCAATCCGACCGAGCGAAGCAGGCCGGCAAGAGCATCGCGAACGGATTGATCGTCGTCGATCACGAAGACGACGGATCGTTCCTCTGTCATGTGACCCCACAGAGTGCGAGTATCCATGCAAACTAAGGGAGATAGTTGCGAAGCAGCCATGGTCCGCCCGGCATTGGAGCGATGCAGTCGTGGAGCAGCAGCTGGCACATTGCCCCAAGCCGAAGCTGCCATCTGATGCCGTTTATTGTCCAGATCGCAGCGTGACCCCAGGGCGAACCACGAGCGCCAATGGTTGCCTGCTTGTTAACCTTCGCAATTCGCAAACAGCGCTCCCGCCTGATGGCAACGGCATGTGGCAGGTCGACCTAGAAGTACCGGCCGTTCATGGTGCGCTCGCAGGTGCGCCGCCATTCGTCCTTCGACATGTGTGTCCCAGGGTCCCAGAAGGACAGGCAGTCGGCGAGGGTTTCCTCACGCGCGTCATCGGGTGGTCCGAGCTTCTCGGTTGAGCTTCCTGCGCCGCCCGATGACCCCACTTGGGGGGTGCCCTGGTCAAGCGTTGGCACGGATGGCCCTTGAGCCCGCCCGCTGATCCCTGGCGCCGAATTCTCGACGGTCGGGAGTGGCTCAGCCTGCCCGATCGAGGCCGTGATCGGGGCGACCGCAACGGCCAGGATAGGAACGATGTACCAATGAGATGCTCGTTTCATGGTTTGCTCCGTCAGCTCAACGTGGACCGCCCCTGGCGCGGCCCGCGATCGCGCGCTCGTGATGTGGCGCTGCCTGATTCCCGATTTGGCGACCCGTGCGGGTATCGACTAGGCAGCGGTTGCGACGGTTGCGAGGATCTTGCGCCAATTACCGGAAATGAATCGTTGACAGCTCGACGGTGCTTGCCGCGCGCATCGCCGCACTGTCCGGATTTGGCGCAATAGGGTTGCGATACCGGCAATCTCAAACAAGCACTGCAACGCTTCTAGCCGTAGCGCTTGCGAGCCGTGACGTGGGTCATGCCTTCTTCCGGAACAGAGAGTCATGGGCGTTGTTCGATTTGCGCTGAGATATCCGCACACGTTCTACGTGCTGGCGGCCCTGATCCTGTTTCTCGGGGTTACGTCGATCCGCGCCACGCCGACCGACATCTTTCCGCAGATCAACATCCCCGTGGTGACGGTCATCTGGCAGTACACGGGGTTGAGCACACCCGAGATGGAGCAGCGCGTCACCACCTATAGCCAGTACGCCATGAGCTCCAACGTCAACGGCATCAAGAACATGGAGGCGCAAACCTTCAATGGATTGTCGGTTCAGAAGATCTTCTTCCAACCGGACGTTAATCTCGACCTCGCCATCGCGCAGATCGTATCTGCCACCAACTACATTCGCGTGCTCCTGCCGCCTGGCATTCAGGCGCCGATCGTCGTGCAGTTTAATGCCTCCAGCGTTCCCGTCCTGCAGATCAGCCTGACCTCGGACACGCTCAACGAGCAACAGCTCTACGACTACGGCATCTACCGCTTGCGCCAACAGCTGGCGCCCGTGCGTGGCGTCACCTTTCCCACGCCTGCAGGCGGCAAGTACCGACAGATCATGGTCGATCTCGATCCCGCCAAGCTGCTGGCGAGAGGCCTCACTCCACTGGATGTCGTCAACGCCGTCAACTTGCAGAACCTGACGCTGCCGACAGGCGCCACCAAGATCGGCGATACGCAATACACGGTTCGCACCAACGCTACGCCCGCCAGCATCGACGATCTCAACAACATCCCGATCAAGGTCGAGAACGGCGCGACGGTGTTCGTGAAGGACATCGGCCAGGTTCGTGACGGCTCGGCGGTGCAGCAGAACGTGGTGCGCGAGGACGGAAAGCGCTCCGTTCTGCTCAGCGTCATCAAGAACGGCAATGCATCGACACTCGATGTCGTCAACGGCGTCCGCGAAGCTCTCAACATCGCTCGAGCCGGGGCGCCGGCTGGTCTCGAGATCAAGGAGTTGTTTGATCAATCTGTGTTCGTGAAGTCCTCGGTCGAAGGGGTGCTGCGCGAAGGCGCCATCGCAGCAGGACTGACAGCACTGATGATCCTGATATTCCTCGGTTCATGGCGCTCCACCCTGGTCGTCATGATCTCGATCCCGCTGGCCATCCTTTCGTCGCTGGTAGCGCTCTACTTCATCGGAGAGACGCTCAACACGATGACGCTCGGCGGTCTCGCGCTTGCCATCGGCATCCTGGTGGACAACTCGACGGTGACAATCGAGAATACCCACCGTCTACTCACCGAGGAGCGCATGCCGCTTCCGCAGGCAACCCTGCATGGATCGGCCGGCATCGCCGTGCCGACCCTGGTATCGACGCTGGCCATCAGCTGTGTGTTTGCCTCAGTGGTGTTTCTCGAGGGGCCGGCCAAATATCTCTTCACCCCGCTCGGCCTTGCCGTCGTGTTCGCGATGCTTGCCTCCTACGTGCTGTCGAGGACGCTGACGCCCATTACCATCGGACTGCTGCTCAAGGGCGAACGCCACGGTCCCGACGGGAGCAACTCGAACGGCTGGTTCTCCCGCCTGCACGGCGGCTTCGAACGAAACTTCGAGCGGATGCGGCAGGGTTACGTGGCGCTGCTCCGCGAGCTCCTCAACCGGCGCATTGTCGTGCCGATCATCATGGCGTTGATGGGAGGACTGGGCATCATAATGTTCGTGTTCGTCGGCCGCGATTTCTTTCCGGCCATTGATGGCGGACAAATTCAGCTGCACGTGCGGGCGCCTGCGGGAACTCGCATCGAAACTACTGAGCGGATCTTCCAGGCCATCGAGGACAAGATCCGAGAGGTGATCCCGGAGCGCGAACGCAGCCTGATCGTCGATAATATCGGGCTGCCGGCGCGCTCCTACAACCTAGCGTTCACGGACGGCTCCACTATCGGCGCCAATGACGGCGCGATCCTGGTTGCCCTCAAGGAAGGTCACGCGCCGACCGCTGACTATGTCCGACAGCTTCGCGTTGCCCTGCCCGAGGCATTCCCGGAAGTGATGTTCTACTTTCAGGCCGCCGACATCGTCACGCAAATCCTGAACTTCGGCTTGCCGGCCCAGATCGACGTGCGCACTGTCGGCTACGACCGGGCGACCAACTTGCGTGTGGCAAAGGAGCTGCGGCGGCGCATCGCGACCGTTCCTGGGATTGTCGATGCTCATCTCCAGCAGGAGATCGATGCCCCGGCGTTTTATGCGTCGATCGATCGCACGCGCGCCGCCCAGCTTGGTCTCAACGCGACCAGCATTGCCAACAACCTCAACGTCAGCCTCAGTTCGTCCGAGCAGGTCACACCCAATTTCTGGACCGACCCAACCACTGGCATTCCCTACTACCTGGCAGTTCAGACACCGGAGCACTGGGTGAGCTCGTTGGGCGAGCTCAACAATACGCCAGTATCGACGGCCACATCCGCGAGCGGCGATCCCGTGCCGGGGATGCTCAGCAATGTCGCTACGATCACCCGCGACAGCCTCCCGACCAACTCGAATCAGACCAATATTCAGCCGGTCTACGACGTCTACGCCAGCGTCCAAGGTCGCGACCTCGGTGGGGTCGCCGATGAGATCGGCAAGATAGTCGCCGAGCTGCAGAAGCAGCTCTCCCCCGGCAATTCGATCCAGGTCGCCGGCCAGATCCAGAGTATGGACGCGGCCTTCTACGACCTCGGCGTCGGACTGCTGTTCGCAGCCGTACTGGTCTACCTGCTGATGGTCGTGAACTATCAGAATTTCGGTGATCCGTTCGTCGTTATCCTGGCGCTGCCGGCGACCCTATGCGGCATTCTCACCATGTTGTTCATCACCGGGACGACGCTGAGCGTGCCCTCGCTGATGGGTGCGATCATGGCCGTCGGCGTCGCATCGGCAAATTCCATCCTGCTCGTCACCTTTGCGCGCGAGCAGCAACTGGCCGGCAAGACGGCCCTGGAAGCCGCAATCGATGCAGGACACACGCGAATTCGCCCAGTGCTGATGACAGCGGCCGCAATGATCGTCGGCATGATTCCAATGGCGATCGGCGGTGCCGGCGAGGAACAGAACGCCGCGTTGGCCCGCGCGGTGATCGGCGGCCTGTTGTTTGCAACACCGACGACGTTGCTGGTCGTGCCGTACCTGTTCGCGCTGCTGCGCCGAGGCAACGACGGCAAGAAGGCGCACGGCGTATTCCAGGAGGACATCGGATGAACGATGTCGAAACAACCAGTCGACCGCCCGAACCGGTTGACAGGGAGGGCGAGAAGTCGCTGCACCATTCCTCGCAGCCAAAGCCGCGCCGGATGGGTCGGTTGCTTGCATTGGGAGTGTTTGGCGTCCTCGCCGCGGGCCTCACATTCGGCGCGTGGGGGTACTATCAGAAATACCTACGCGTCATGGAGACTGCCAAGCAGCGTCGCGACTTCGTGCCCAACGTTCGCGTGGCGGCGGTACGCGCGAGCGACGGGATCATTCTCGTTAGTCTGCCAGCTACGACCTCCGCGTTCGCGGCAGCCAACATATTCGCCCGCGCCACCGGCTATATCGCAGAGCGCTATGCCGACATCGGCGACCGGGTGAAGGCGGGACAGCTGCTCGCCAAAATTGTTGCCGTCGAACTCGACGATCAAATCGCCCAGGCCGAGGCCACCCTGGGCCAAAACAAGGCGACGGTTCAGCAGGTGCAAGCCAATCTGGATCTTGCGCGCGTGACCTGGGCACGCGACAAGCCGCTGGTTGAAAAAGGTTGGACTACGCCTCAACAGGGCTCCATCGATGTCCAGAACCTGAAGGCGCTGGAGGCGAGCCTTGCCGTCGCGCAGGCCAACGTGGTCGCCCAGGAGGCGCAGCTAAGGGTCCTGAACCAGCAAAAGGACTATCAAAGAGTGGTGGCGCCTTTCGATGGCGTTATCACGCAGCGCAACGTGGACGCGGGCTCGCTCGTGCAAGCTGATGCGACGAATGGCACGTTCCTGTTCACAATCATGCGTGGCGATGTCATTCGTACGCAGATCTACGTTCCGCAAGACCAGGCTTTCGGATTGGTTCCAGGAGTCGAGGCGGTCATACGCGTGCCCGAAATTCCCAACCGGACTTTCCCGGGCACTGTCACGCGCATCGCCGACGCGCTGCAGCCTGGCACACGAACCCTGCTGACGGAAATCGATGTCAAGAACAGTGATGGCGCGCTGGCGTCCGGCATCTATTGCACTGTCGAGCTGCACATTCCGCGCAAGACGCCCTCCCTGCTTGTGCCGGCCGAGGCCATCATTTTCAATCGCGATGGTCTGCAAGTTGCCGTCGCCGAAGATGGCGTCGCCCGCATAAGAAAGGTTACGGTGGCACGCGATCTGGGTACGGCGGTAGAGGTAACCAAAGGCGTCAAAGCGGGTGACCTCGTGATTCTCGAATCCTGTCGTCGAGCTCGCTGAAGGAAGCAAGGTGCGCGTTGCCTCTCAGAGTGCAGAGCCGCCCAAAAAATAGGGTCCTTCTGCCTAGACCAGACGGTTCGTTCGAACGTCGCGAATGCCGCAAGACTGACGTGATCGGAGCAATGCTCACCAAGACACAGGGGCGCAGGCCGCCGAACTCTGTTGCAGCATCGAGCAACAGACCGTCGCGCCCCACAGGAAAGCCTATCAATGAAACCCATTTCTCGTCGCAAGATGCTGGCCGCGACCTCGGCTGGCGGGCTCCTTGCAGCGGCGACCTCGGCGCGAGGGGAAAACGAACAGCGCATTCCGCAACCTATGCGCCCGGGTCGCGGGGCCACCGATCCCGGTCCGCGCAACCTCATGCGCGATCGTCAGAACCCCGATCTGCTCATCCCGCCGTCGACCGACCATGGGACGTTGCCGAACCTGCGCTTCTCCTTCTCCGATGCCCACATGCGGTTGGAGGCGGGTGGTTGGGCGCGGCAGGTGACCGTGCGCGAACTGGGCATCTCCAAGAACATCGCCGGCGTTGACATGCGCCTCAATGCGGGCGGCGTGCGGGAATTGCATTGGCACAAAGCCGCCGAGTGGGCCTACATGCTCTATGGCAGCGCGCGCATCACGGCCATCGACTTGGACGGCAGAAGCTTTGTCGACGACGTGGGCGTGGGTGACCTTTGGTATTTTCCGGCGGGGATTCCGCACTCGATCCAGGGCCTGGGTCCGGACGGCTGCGAGTTCCTCCTCGTGTTCGACGACGGCGATTTCGACGAAGACAATACGTTTCTTCTCAGCGACTGGTTCAAACACACGCCGAATGAGGTTCTGGGCAAGAATTTTGGCGTGCCAGCCTCGGCCTTCGGTCATACCCCCGATCCCAGCCAGCTCTACATCTTCCCGGCTCCGCTGCCGGGACCACTCGACTCCGACAAGGTCGCGGGCGTCGCGACAGTACGACAGAGCTTCAGCCACCGGATGATGGCGCAGCAGCCGATCAAGACGAAGGGAGGCACGGTGCGGATCACGGACTCCGCCGTGTTCCCGGTTTCCAAGACCATCGCTGCAGCTCTGGTGGAAGTCGAGCCCGGGGCAATGCGCGAGCTGCACTGGCATCCCAATACCGACGAATGGCAATATTACATCGAAGGCGAGGGGCGCATGGGCGTGTTTGCCGCCTCCGGCCAGGCACGCACCTTCGACTACCGTGCCGGTGATGTCGGCTATGTCCCCTTTGCCATGGGCCACTACATCGAGAATACTGGCACGACGCCCTTGCGCTTTCTCGAGATGTTCAAGAGCAGCTACTACGCAGACGTTTCATTGAACCAATGGCTGGCGCTCACTCCTCCTGCGCTGGTGAGTGCACATCTCAAGCTGGATCAGCAGTTCATGGATGCCCTGCGCAAGCAGAAGGCACCGATCGTCCCTGCTTAAATGCTCGCGTCAGCCGCGCAGCAAAACGGCGCACCAAAGCTCACCCAGCATCCACAAGCGCCGCTCTTTTGAGGCTGCGGCATCCGCTTCTCAATTGTTTCGACGGTCAGGACGAGCGCGATCGGCGATCACTCGCTTACTCTGCCTGGGTGCCCCTGAAGCGCCGTGTGCAGGCAGTCGACCATGATGCGACCATCGAACGGTTTGCTCAGGAAGCAAACGGCGCCGGCCTTTAACACCCCCTCGCGAATTCTTTCCTCCGGGAAAGCCGTGATGAATATCAGCGGGATGCGGTGGCCTCGTTCTGACAAGACGCGCTGCAGGTCGACGCCGCTCATGCCCGGCATCTGAACATCCACAATCGCACAGGCCATGTCCCAGAGATGCGGAGACTGCAGAAGCTCCTGCGCCGAGGCAAACGTGCGAGCGAAGAATCCAAGAGACCTTACCAGGCTCTCGGTTGCGAGGCGGATGGAGTTGTCGTCGTCGACAATTGCGATCGTGGGGGTCTGGTCCAAGTAGTGGTGTCCACTCTCGTGCTGCCGCGGCTCATGCGTGGCGACGCCGTGCCTTTCAGGCGACGCTTCGGTGGTAGCCGCTCGGGGTGAGGCCGGTCGCTTTGCGAAAGGCCGCCGTGAACGAGCTGGTCTCGCTGAATCCGAGGGTCATGCCGATCTCGGTTACTGAGAGCGGGCGCCTCTGCAGCAGGACCTTGGCGCGCTCGATTTGCAGGCTTGTGTGGTATCGATGCGGCGGGACGCCAAACGATTGCTTGAAGGCTCGGCAGAAGTGATAGGGGCTCAGTCGAGCAAGCTGCGCCAGCGTGGTGAGTGATATCTGTTCGGCCAAATGCTCCTCGATAAAGGCCGTGACGACGCGCTGCTGCCACGCTGCCAGCCCCCCACGGACCTGGGATCCGACGCGGTCAGCACGGCTGTCAAGGCGTGCTACCTCATGCACGAGGACGACACCAAGCGCCTCGAAATACGGCAAATTCTTTGGCGTTGGCGTCTCGAGCAGCCTCTTCAGCTTGAGCACCGTGTCCCACAGCGTTGCGTCTTCGAAGAACAGCCGCGGCGTGAGAGACATGTCAGGGATATCGATCTGCAGCTGCCCGGGATCGAAATGGAAAAACATCAAGCGCACCGAAGTGCTCAGCTCGTGCCACTCGTGGTACTCGCAACCGGCGGGGACTAACGCAAGCTTTCGCGCAATGTCCCGTCGCGCCGATCGAGGCAGGCCTTCGATGAACGTCTCGCCCTCTCGTCGGGAGCCCTGTTCATATGCCACGAGCAAGTGTCGGGGGGCGTGAAAACGATACTCAAGCCTGCCGGGGCTCTTGGATTGCAGCAGCTCGGCCCCCATGCCCCGCCACATGACCGAATGGCGCTTTGCGAGTTGCGACGGCGAAATCTGGATAGCCGGGTGGCCGACATCAGCTGCCGGGCCGATGGCCGCCGTGTCGGCTGAATCACGGTGGCTCCACCCGCGGCGATGTGAGCCGGCTCGAGTGCATTGGTCGCTTGCAGGTGGCCGGCCAGTCCGTGATTGCCCCGATATGGGACGATCGAAATGAGGACCTAGCTCGGCGTCTACGGTCGGTGACATCTTCAGCATAAGGCGACCTCGGCTGTTGGAGTTTCGTTTGCCTCATATCGCGATGAGGCCGCGGTGCTCCATCAGACGGAGGTTGTCGCCAACGGCATATTTGTTGAAGGAACCCATACTAAGGTTTAGGCCGAAATCATCGCGGGTCGATGTCTTGGGGTCTGCGGGCAAACGCGACGGCGGCCTGATCGGGCCAGAGGCAGATCGTCACCAGTCTCACCCAACAGACTTTGCCGACCCGGCGGCGTCTGCAAGGGCGCGTTCAGTAGAGGGCACTCCGGCCGGCGGCAACGTAAATTGCACTGTGGCCCCAGGTCCGACATTTGCCGACGCCCAGATGCGTCCACCGTGGGCTTCAATGATGGAGCGGCAAATCGACAGGCCCATTCCCATGCCGTCCGGCTTGCTGGTGAAGAAGGCGTCGAACAGCCGATCGATTTTGTCGGGTTCGATGCCAACGCCGGTGTCCTGCGCCGCAACGAGCAGCTGGCCGTCTTCGCCGAGTTTGGACTGGATTGTCAGTTCGCGAGGCCGGTCAACGACAGGTTTCATCGCGTCGATCGCGTTAATGACTAGATTGATGATGACCTGCTGCAGCTGGATCCGATCGGCGAGGACCGCAGGCAGCCCCGACGATAAGTGCAACCGCAGCGTCACGCGATTGCTGATCGCCTGACTGCGCACCAGGGGTATCGTCTCCTCGATGACATCGTTCACGTCGAGCCGCGTCGTCTCGGAGGTCGCCTTTTTCGATAGGCCGCGGATGCGACGAATGACACTACTGGCGCGCTCTGCACTCTGCACGATGCGACTGGTGGCTTGCCGTGCCTCATCAATCTTTGCGGGCTTCTGTTCCAGATACCTCAAGGCACCTTCCGCATTCAGGACAATGGCGGCGAGCGGCTGGTTGACCTCATGCGCGATGGAGGCGCTCAATTCGCCCAGCATAGTGATGCGGGAGACATGCGCTAGCTCCGCCTGCATCTGCTGAAGCGCCGCTTCTGCCCGCTTGGCTGGGGAGATGTCGGTGTTGGTTTCGAGAATGGCCGCCGGCTGCGCAAGCTCATCGCGCTGCAGGGACCAACGGCTCGACACCACCACCTGCGTCCCGTCAATCGTGGTATGCAAGAGTTCGCCTTCCCAGCGCCCGGTTCGCATGAGCTGCGCAGTAATCTGCTCGCGGGGAGAGGGAAAAATCGTGCGCATGAGCTCGTGGCTGGTTTTTCCGATCGCCTGTTCACGGCTCCATCCATACAGTTGCTCGGCGCCCCGATTCCAGTACGTAATGACATCGTCCATCCCGCGGACGAAAATGGTGTCATGCGTCAGATCGAGAAGGTTCGCCTGCTCCCGCAGAACCGCATGTGCTGACTGGTTCATGAGGGCAAGCACAGTCGCAATCCCGATCGCGGCCAAGCTTACCAAGCCCCGCATAAGAGCTGCATCGGCTTTAATTTCATGAGTTAGCACGTAGCTGAGCACCGTCAACGCGATGCAAGCCGAAGATACAGTGAGGACGCCGCGCCTCCGCAGAAAGACGGCTGCTACCAGAACAACCACGACGTAGACAACGGCGATGGCGATCTCGAGCGTCGTGATCGTATCGATGAGGAAAATTCCTATCGCGATCGAGCCCGTTGCGAGAGGAAGTATCGGCGATGCCGCGATGTCGGCCACACTGCGGCGTGCAGATGCCGCTCGCAATTGCAGCCATCTGGCGATCGCCATGCTTCCGCGTCGGGCTAGTTCAAGCATGTCGTTCCCGCGATGTCATGTATCGGGCGCTTTGACCACCAACCCTGTGGTTGATGTTCAAGCCTTCGGAGATGCCTTCCGCATAGGCCAAGGCGGATGTGTGCTCACGGGCGAACTCTGTCCTAGGCCAAGGTATCGGTATCCAAGACGAGCATGGAGGCGGGGACCACAACGGAGCGGTACCGAGGCGCCTTGAGCAGCGATGGTGCAATCAATGCGGACCATGATACTGCGGCACCGTGAAGTGGATCGTCGCGCCCGGCCCGGAATTGCGGGTAGCCCAAACACGCCCACCATGAGCCTCGACGATCGAGCGACAGATCGATAAACCCATGCCCATGCCACCGGGCTTGGTAGTATAAAAGGGACTGAACAGCCGATCTGTTATGCCGGGCTCGAGCCCAACACCTGCGTCACGCACGGCAACAAGCACATGGTCCTGCTGCGCGCGGCTGTGACTGGATCACCACTGCGCGGGGGCGGTCGCTGACCAACGTCATGGCTTCGACACCGTTCATCACCAGATTGATAATGACCTGCTGAAGCTGGATACGGTCGCCCAACACCTCTGGAAGTCCGTTCGCAAGATCCAACCGAAGTACGGCTCGATGGCTGAGCGCTTGGTGCCGCACCAGTGCGATAGCGTCCTCGATGACCTCGTTGACGTCGACCCGCGCCATTTCCGGTGTTGCCTTTTTGGCCAAGTCGCGAATTCTACGAATCACGTTGCTTGCGCGATCGGCGTCGCTGATGATGCGCTTCACCGCCTGCCGGGCCTCGTCGACGTTGGGTGCTTCGCGTTCCAACCAGCGCAGGCTTGCATCCCCGTTGGTGACAATACCGACAAGCGGTTGGCTGACCTCGTGAGCGATCGAGGCGCTCAACTGTCCGAGAGTTGTGACGCGGGTAATGTGAGCCAGCTCGGTCTGCGTTTCATGTAAGGCCTCCTGCGCGCACTTGGCCTGCGTTATGTCCATCACGGCTCCGACTATCTCTCGTGCGTTCGAAGCATCTACCGTGCTGCGAGTGAGCACACGCACGTGCTTCACAGAGCCATCCGGCATGAGCAGTCGATGCTCGAAATCGAGATCCTCTCCGTTTTGCGATGCACGGTGCATTTGCCGTTGCACCAGGGCAATGTCGTCCGGATGGATGCGACGTAGCACCAACTCGATCGTCGGTTTGGCTGATGGATCATATGCAAACATCCGATAGGTTTGGTCCGACCAGTAGATCTCTTCGGGTGATATCTTCCAGCCAAACGTGCCCGTAAGGCTCAGGCGCTGAGCTTCAGCCAAATAGGCCTCGCTTCGCCGCAGCGCGTTCTCCGCACGTTTGCGATCCTCGATGTCGGTATTGGTTCCGTACCACCTGACGATCCTTCCCGAATCGTCGCGCAGTGGCTCGGGTCGAAACAGGAACCAGCGATGCTCTCCATCATGACGGCGCATCCGCGCTTCGACTTCCGCCCTGTCTCCGGAAGCAAGGATCTTGCGCCAGGCATCCAGCAGTCCCGGCAGGTCGTCGGGATGAACCACCTTCTGCCACTCCCAGCCAAGCGCCTCTCGCAACGAGAGACCGGTGTAGTCGAGCCAGCGCTTGTTGAGATACTCGGCGAAGCCATCGGGCCGGGCATGCCAAGCGAGCGTCGGGATCCAGTCCAGCGTCAGACGAAGCTCGCGCTCGGCTTTTGCCAGGTGAGCCTCGCTTTGGCGCAGCGCCGCTTCAGCATGCTTTTGATCCTCAATGTCGTAACTGACAGCGTACCAGCGAACAATTTCACCTCTCGGGTCGCGAAGCGGCACCCGGCTGACCGCGTGCCACCGAAATTCTCCGTTTGCACGAAGCAAGCGCATTTCCATCGAGAAGGGCTGGCCACTTTCCATGCAGGCGCGCCATGTCCTCTCGCCCAATTGCAGATCATCGGGATGAACGGTGATCGACCAGTCTTTGTCCCTTACGTCCTCGAGAGACATTCCGGTGTAGTTCTGCCAGGTCCGATTTACGAAATCGCGCGACCCGTCAGGTCTATAGGTGGCGACCAATACCGGGATCGTATCTATCGTTGCCTGAAGATCTTGCTCAGCTCGTCGCACTTCCTGTTCGACTCGCTTTCGCTCGCTGCTTTCTGCCAGGAGTGCCTGGTTGGCCCCCTTGAGATTCTCTACTGCCCTCTCCAGGCCCTCGCTCGTCCGCCGCAGCGAATCTTCTGCTGATCTCTGCGCTGCGCTCAGCAGCACCACGAGGATCGCCGCGCAAGCAAATAAGACAACGCGCGGCACATCTTGGATCGCCACGGCGAACGAGCCGACCGGGGCCATAAAGTAGTACTCGAAGGCCAGAATGGAGAGAGCGGCGGCCAGCCAAGCCGGCCCCGCGCCGCCGAACCATGCAACGAACATGATCCCACAAAGGAACAGGGATACGATTGGGTTGGTATCCAGAGGGCCCGCAAGCAGTTGGGCGAACACTACTGCTGCTGCTACGATTAGTAGCGCAAGCGCGTAGTTCAAACTCGTTACCAGTTGGGGCCATCGCCAAGAACTAGGCGTCGACATGCGCCCGTCTCCCCGAGGAGCAATGGTGGCGTTGCCTTCTACGACCGCTGGCCGACGGCCATTGTGATCATGGTTTCGAAAAGCTGACGCCCACAGGTTTGCCGGCCGAATACGGCGGAGATCTGGGCCGGGTGGTCGCAAGAGTGCAAAGATGCCGAGCCTGCACAACGGCCACCTTCGGCTTTCGCAAAGAGTTCATCACCCGGTGATCCACCTTGAGGTGCTTGCTAACCAACAAGGCGCCAGACATCCGGGGCAAGGATCATGGGATTGCGGCGCCCGGAGCGAGGCCGGCTGCCTCAAAAAGGCGCTGCAGGCGCGCCAGCCGGGGGCGACGAGCGCTACTTAGACGCAGCAGACCGGCCAGCGGCCGATCAACATTCCGTCAGTTGATGAGGATGCAGCGCGGCGGGCCGAGCCAGCGCACCCAGCCAGATTTAGAATGGATAGTATCGCACGGATGTATAGATAACGCTGTCGTCGGTCGACGGCGCCCCGCCGACACCTTCGAAGGCCTCGCGCTTGAGGTATTCGTACTGGGCGCCGAGTGCGACCCGTCCGGCAGGGCCCTTGTAGAGGTCTCTTCCAGAAACCGATCGTCAGTTCGCTGAGACGCCTGTTGTTTGCGACGCATGAGGTCGTCGTGCCGGTGCTGAAGCTCGAGGCGGTCGCCACCAGGCATCCGGCATTGTCGAACCCAGGATTGCCGTAGCCGAGCAGATCGAAGAATTTCGCGTTGGCCCGCTCTATGCCGGCATAGCCGTAGACGTCCAGGCCTTCGTGGGGTGCAGCACAAGCCCGACAAGAGCGTGCAGTGCCGTGATCGGCGCCAGCGAGCCGTCGGCCGCAATGGTCACGTCAGGCAATTGGCCCGACCCGTAGCGGCCGATGCCGCGGCCGTACATGAAGCTCGCTTGCAGGTCGAGGTACTTCGGCACGACCGGCAGCAGCACTGAGCCGCCCACGCCTGTGCCATAGGAGGTCTTCCGATCGATGGTGTTGATGACACAGCCTGTCGGCACGGAGCTGGCGCAGAACGTGCTGTCGGTGAAAAACCGCTGGATGCCGAACACCTCGTAGTGACCCCAGCCGGGATCGAGGGCTGCCTTTACGATGATGTCGGGCGCCTGGTCGGTCGAGACGTTGACGCCGTTGAGGAAGCCGCCAGTTCCGGTGTTGGAAAAATTGACGAGATTGCCGTTGACCGAGGCAGGGATATTGCCGGCTGCTGTGAGGACCGCTGGATTCTCCACGGAGACGCCAAACCAGAACGTCTTGTGAAAGTCGGCGACGAAGCGGATCTGCCAGTTGCGCGTGTAGTCGAACCCGACGACGTTGAAATAATCGATCGATAGCGGCGCGTTCTCCTGGCGGGGGACGATGCCGACCTTGTTCTGCGTCAACAAGCTCCAGGCCTGGCCGGCGAGAAAATGAAAGCCGCGGTCGGTGTTGTCGTAGCTCAGAAAGGCCTGCCTGAGGCGAGGCGCCCAATTGTTGGTTTCAATGTAGTTGGCATTTGTGGCCACGCCCAAGAAGTCGGATTCGACGTAGGCTGCCAGGCTCTGAGCGGGATCGATTTTGCCTTCCGCCAGCAAGGACAGCCGGGTGCCTCGGGCGCTGGCGTGAAACTCGTGCTCCCGGTAGAGCGGCGAGAAAGGATAGGGGATCGAGTTGAAGATCGATCCCATGTCGGCGACCTGATTGTGCGTGCGGTAGACCGACTCCGCCGCGATAAAGCCTCCCAGCGTGACCTTCACGCCCGCAACGGAGGGCAGGGGCTTGGAGGGCGCAGCATCGGGACGGATCTCATACGAGGTCTGAGTGTGGCTAGACTCTACGGTCGTCTGGAAGACAGCCTGGGCGGGGTCTACCTTCTCAACTTTCTCGACCTTCTCGGCATCCTTTTTTGTCTTCTTGATCTCCTGCCGGAGCGCCTTCAGCTCCCTCTCCAGCATTTCTGTTCGTCGCTGCAGCAGCTCGAGCTTGTCGTCGTCGGTCTGCGACTGCGCAGCGACCGGAGTGCACATCAGAAGCCAGGCGAAGGCGGCGCAGAGCAGCAAGTTCAGCTTGGCGATCATGGAGGCGCCTCACTGGGTTCGAATCATTTGACCCAGTAGAACACCTCGGCTCGGCGTTGCTTCCCGACGCTCGAACAATTCACAGCAGAGTTCGCTCCGCGCGTGGATTTCTATCGACTGTCGAACAGCGAATCGCGCGAGCCGAGAAGGAGAGCCCGCGCTGCCCTCGATGTCAGGTCGACGATGCCCGCTGCAGCTTGTCGAGGGTGATCGGCAAATCCCGTATGCGCTTGCCGGTGGCGTGATAGACCGCATTGGCGATCGCTGCGGCGACCCCGACGATGCCGATCTCGCCGACGCCCTTGAGGCCGAGCGGATTGCTGTCATCCGCCTCGTCGACGAAGATCACCTTGATGTCGTGGATGTCGGCATTCACCGGCACATGATATTCGGCGATGTTGGCATTCATGATGCGGCCGAACTTGTGGTCGATCACCGTCTCCTCGTGTAGCGCCATGCCAATGCCCCAGACCACACCGCCCAGGATCTGGCTGCCCGCCGTCTTGGGGTTCAGGATGCGCCCGGCGGCGACCGCGTTGACGACGCGGGTGACACGGATCACGCCGATCTGCTCGTCCACTCTCACCTCGGCGAACACCGCTGAATGCGTGTTGTGCGCCTGTGAGTGGTCTTGCGAGGGGTTGGTTGTGAGCTCCTGGTTGATGCGGTCCATGCCACCGTGACGCATCACGTCCGTGATCGACACCGCGCGCGAGGCGTCATTCCGGCTTGCCAGCTTGCCGTCTACTAGCACGACATCGCCAACCGACAAGTTGGCAAGCGGCGAGTTCGGCATCTGCCCCGCGACGCGCAGCAAATCGCCGCGCACTGCCTCGGCGGTCGCCGCAATGGCGTTCGCCACCGAGGTCGCGATCCACGATCCGCCCTCGACGGGCGACTGCGGTAGGCTCGAGTCGCCAAGCTTGATGCTGATGCTCTCCAGCGGCAAACCCAGCATGTCGGCCGCAACCTGCGCCATGATGGTGTAGGTGCCGGTGCCGATGTCGGAGGTCGCGCACGCGACTTCGGCATGGCCGTTGGCGGTCAGCGCAATGCGCACCGCGATCGGCACCTGCAGGGCTTCCCAGACGCCCGTCGCCATGCCCCAGCCGACCAGGTCGGTGCCGTCGCGCATCGAGCGCGGCTCGGGATTGCGCTTGCTCCAGCCGAACGCCTCGGCACCCTGGCGGTAGCATTCGCGCAGCGCCTTGCTGCTGAACGGCTTGTCCTCGTTCTGATCGCGGTCGGTATAGCACCGTAGCCGCAGCTCGAGAGGATCGAGCTTCAGCTTGATGGCAAGCTCGTCCATCGCCAACTCGAGGGCGAACAGCGCGGTGGAGGCGCTCGGCGCGCGCATATCACAAGATGTGGGGAGGTCGAGCTTAGCCAGCCGGTGCGCGTATTTGGCGTTGGGCGACTTGTACAGCACGCCGGACCAGCCGGTTTCTTGCCGATGGAAGTCCTCGTATTGCGAGGTAACGGTCACCGCGTCGTGGGTGATCGCATCGAGAGTGCCCCCCGTATTTGCGCCGAGCGCGATGTTCTGGATCATCGCCGGCCGGTAGCCCACCACATACATCTGCTGACGCGTCAGCACGAGCCGCACTGAACGCTTCAGCGCACGCGCCGCCAACCCTGCCAGCACCGCCTGGAACTGTGGGCGCAGGCCAGAGCCAAATCCGCCGCCCATGAACGGCGACATGACGCGCACATCTTCAGGCTTCAGGCCGAACACACCGCACAGATACTTTTGCACATTCTGCACGCCCTGGGTTTTGTCGTAGACCGTGAGCTTGCCATCGGGCTCGTAGACCACCGTCGAGGCGTAGAGCTCCATCGGATTGTGGTGCTCGATCGGCACGTAGTATTCCGCCTCGTGGCGCACTGCAGCCGTCGCCAGACGCCTTGTCGGGCGTACCGCGCGGCTTGGGAGGCGCGAAGGCGGCCTCCATGGGACTGGTGGGTTGCTTGACCGGAACCGCCGCGTCGCGCTGGCGAAACACGTCCGTCACGTGCGCCTGCTTGTCGTAGTCCACCTTGACCAGCGACGCCGCAAAGCGCGCTATCTCGGGCGTCTCGGCCACCACCAGCGCGACCGGCTGGCCGTCGAACATGATCTTGTCATCGTAGAGCGGCCGGTATGGCGAGCCATCCGGGGCCACGTCGTCCTTGTAGGCCTGATCGTTGTCCGGCAACGGCGGACGGTTCTCGTGGGTCAACACATCGATCACGCCCGCTACGGCCTTGGCCGCGCTGGTGTCGATGCGCGTGATGCGGCCCTTGGCAATGGTCGCGCCGACCATGCTCGCGTGGGCGAGGCCGGGGACGTTGAACTCGCCGGCATATTTGGCGGCGCCCGTGACCTTCGCGACCCCGTCGATACGCGACGTGGGGGCACCTATGTAGGCATTCATCGACCTGCTCCCTCGGCTTTGCTGGGATATGACGGTTTGGCCTGGCACTTCGATCGCCACCGCGCTGCCAGTCCAGGCGAGTGTTCCGGCCGACGCCGCGCCCGCTAGGACGCTGCGGCGGCTCACCTTGATCGCAGCACCTTTGGCTACGGCTTGCGATCGCGCCCGGTAGGTGCCGCGGGGCCTGCGCTTGGTCATAGGATCTTCTTGTTGGACTGCGACTGCGGTGTGCCGCGTGCCGCCTGTGTCAGCGTGCGAATGATGCCGCGCCTTGCCAGTTCGATTTTGAAGGTGTTGTGGCCGCGACCCTTGGCGTCGCTCAGATAGAGGTCTGCGAGCTGGGCAAAAGCCTGCTCATTGGCCGGTCGGCCTCGCAGTGCAGCTTCCGCTGCTGTGTTTCGCCAGGGCTTGTGCGCGACGCCGCCGAGGCCCAAGCGCACCTCCCTGATGGTCCCGCCATCCAGCTCGAGCGCGGCCGCAATTGACACTAGCGCGAATGCGTAGGACAGGCGGTCGCGGATCTTGAGGTAGCTGTAGTTCGTCGCAAAGCCCTTGGCCGGCAGCTCGACCGCCGTGATGATCTCGTCCCGCTTCAGGTTCGTGTCGACGTTGGGCGTGTTCCCCGGCAGCCGGTGGAAATCGGCAAATGCGATTATGCGCTCGCCCGCCGGCCCCATCACGCGCACCTTGGCATCCAGCGCCGCGAGCACCACGCACATGTCGGACGGATGCACCGCGATGCAGGCGTCGCTCGTGCCCAGGATGGCGTGGCCGCGGTTGAGGCCGTCGATGGCGGAGCAGCCGCTGCCAGGCTGGCGTTTGTTGCAGGGCGTCGTCGTGTCGTAGAAGTAGGCGCAACGCGTACGCTGCAGGAGATTGCCGCCGGTCGAGGCCATGTTGCGCAGCTGCTGCGATGCGCCCGCCAGGATGGCGCTCGACAGCAGCGGGTAGCGCTTCCCAACAAGCGGGTGGTAGGCGAGATCGGAGTTGGGCACCAGCGCGCCGATCCGCAGCCCGCCCTCGGCAGTCTCCTCGACAGCTCTGAGCGGCAGGCGCGAAATGTCGATCAACCGTGAGGGCTGCTCGACGTCGACCTTCATCAGGTCGACCAGGTTCGTGCCGCCGGCGATGAACTTGGCCTTGGGATCGGCGGTGATGCGGCGTACGGCGTCGGCGATGTCGCTCGCCCGGGCAAATTCGAAATTGATCATGACCGCCCCATCGCCTGCTGGATGGCCGCAAGGATGTTGGGGTAGGCGCCGCAGCGACAGAGGTTGCCGCTCATCAGCTCGCGGATCTCATCGGCGGTCTTCGCCTTGCCCTCGGCGATCAGGCCAGCGGCCGAACAGATCTGTCCGGGAGTACAGTAGCCGCATTGGAAGGCGTCATGATCGATGAACGCCTGTTGCAGCGGGTGCAAGGTGCCGTTGGTCGCTAGCCCCTCGATGGTGGTGACCTTCGATCCATCCTTTGTCACCGCCAGCGTCAGGCACGAGACGACCCGCCGGTCGTCCAGCAGCACGGTGCAAGCCCCGCACTGACCATGATCGCAGCCTTTTTTCGTGCCGGTCAGATCGAGGTGGTCGCGCAGCAAATCCAGCAGGGTCGTCCACGGCGCGACATCAAGGGTTCTCTCGACACCGTTGACAGTCAGCACAACTGCGACCCTGTCCGGACCAGGGGTGGTTCCAGTGGCAGGCTGCGTCCCACCGATCGTTCGCGCCATAAGTGACCTCCGCGATTGCGACAAAGCCCTCTGCACCAATCTGGCACATTTCCCCTTGCCCGTTCTTGTTGGATCTTGCTGCTTTTCGAGACCTCGGCGCCGAACTCTAGAGCGGGCGGCTGGTCGGCCCTCGATGCGCCATGCTTACGTTACCCAGATCTGTGGCGTGATCTGGGCTGCTTCGGCAATTGCGCTTGTGTGGAGCGCAGTCTTGGCGAGAGGAGAGTGAGTTGATTGCCACGGATGCAAAGTTTGCAGCGGTCGTGGCAATCTGCTGCAAGCATTGGTCGCTCGGATGCCTAGGCTAGCTACTCAAGCGTGCTCTCGGGCTGCAAGGCTTCATCGCCGAGCACACGCTTCACGCTCCGGGTTGGCTGCGGCCAGCCTGTCGGAGTTTCTGCAACGGTTCGGAGAAATGCCGATGTCTGTCATTGCTCCCCCTTTTACGCACGAGAGTGCCACTCAAAAGGTTCGGCTCGCCGAGGACGGGTGGAACAGCCGCGATCCAAAAAGAGTGTCGCTTGCATATTCGGAAGACAGCCGCTGGCGCAACCGATCCGAGTTCATCACGGGGCGCGCCGAGATCGTTGCATTCCTCTCTCGCAAATGGGCAAAGGAACTCGACTACCGCCTCATCAAGGAACTGTGGGCTTTCACGGACAACCGGATCGGGGTCCGCTTCGCCTATGAATGGCACGACGACAGCGGCAACTGGTTCCGCTCCTACGGCAACGAGAACTGGGAGTTTGACACAGCAGGGCTGATGCGGCGCCGGTTCGCCAGCATCAACGATCTTCCGATCGTGGTTGCCGACCGGAAGTACAAATGGCCGCTCGGCCGGCGCCCGGACGACCATCCGGGGCTGTCCGACCTCGGCTTTTGATGAGCCGATGGTGTCGAAGGCACCCGCTGCGCGCAGGGGCGCCGATTTGCCACCAGTTGCCCTGAAACTGTCGGACCCAGCCTTCTGCACGTGTACTGCGTTGACTTTGCAGCCCATGTCGAGGATATTGCCGCGCAACTGGGCGCGGCGCATACCTCGGCCAGCGCGCGCGTTTTCCGTTCAGAGCCGCGCCGAGGGCAAATTTCGCAAGGAAATCAACGATGTACGCTGTCATCAAGACCGGCGGCAAGCAGTATCGTGTGGCGGCCGAGGATGTCCTGACGGTCGAGAAGATCGCTGGCGATGCGGGTGCCACGGTCGAATTCACCGAGGTGCTGATGCTGGCCGGCACGGGCGAGCCCAAGCTCGGCAAACCGCTTCTGTCGGGCGCCAAGGTCACCGCGGAAGTCGTCGAGCAGGGCCGTGGCCCCAAGCTGATCGCTTTCAAGAAGCGCCGCCGCAAGAACTCGCGGCGCAAGCGCGGCCATCGGCAGGACCTGACCACCATCCGCATCAAAGAAATCATCGGCGCCTGAGGCGACCGGCTCTATTCCTACTCAGGGACCAGGTACATGGCACATAAAAAGGCAGGCGGCTCGTCGCGAAACGGCCGCGATACGGCAGGCCGGCGCCTCGGCATCAAGAAATATGGCGGCGAGCATGTGCTGTCCGGCAACATCCTGGCCCGTCAACGCGGCACCAAGTGGCATCCCGGCGCCAACGTCGGCATGGGAACCGATCACACGCTGTTCGCGATCATCGAGGGCAGCGTCGAATTTGCCACCAAGCGTGACGGGCGCGTCTACATTTCCGTGAAGCCGGCGGCGGCCAAATCCGCAGCCGAATAGGCAGCTTCCGCTGTTGTCGAGGAGGTGGGCCGACCATCTCCTTTTGCGTGTCCGCACACAAAGGATTGACGAGGCGTCCGCCCTCGGCACAGCTTGTGGCATGCCAACTCTCGAAACAGAGCGCCTGACCCTTCGCCCGCTGCGGCGCACCGATGCGCCCGAGTTCACGCGGCTGGCCGGGGACTGGGGCGTGGCCTCGATGACGAGCGATATCCCTTACCCATTTACCGAAACCCAAGCCCGCGGTTGGCTCACTCCAGTGCGAGCCGAGGTGCGTTTCGGCATCGAGCGAGAGGGCCGGTTGATTGGCGGGGTGGGCTTCTATCGGCGTGCCAGCGGTGCCGCCGAACTGGGCTTCTGGCTTGGCCGCCCCTGGTGGGGCCGCGGCTATGCCACGGAAGCAGCTCAAGCCGTCGTCCGCCACGGTTTCAGGTCGCATCGCCTGCCGGGCTTCACCTCCGCGCATTTCGTCGACAATCCAGCTTCTGGGCGTGTACTCGCCAAGCTTGGGTTCGAATCGGCCGGGCGCGGATGGATCGCTTGCGCTGCTCGCGGTCATGATGTCGAGGTGTTGACCTTCTGGCTGGACCGGGAGCGCGCCGCGCAGGCGATACCCGCAATGGCCGCGCGTCCACCTGTGCATGCACGCTGGCGCGCGTGGCTCACGCGCCTTGGCGCCACCTAGAACCTGGGCTGAGCTAGGCCATGAAGTTCCTCGACCAGGCCAAGATCTACATCCGCTCCGGTGACGGCGGGGCGGGCGCCATCTCGTTCCGCCGCGAGAAGTTCATAGAATTCGGCGGCCCCGATGGCGGTGACGGAGGCAAGGGCGGCGACGTCTGGGTCGAGTGCGTCGCCAATCTCAACACACTGATCGACTATCGCTACCAGCAGCACTTCAAGGCCAAGAACGGCACGGCTGGCATGGGGAAGAACCGAGCTGGCCCCGGCGGCGCCGATGCCATCATTGCGGTTCCGCCCGGTACGCAGGTGTTCGCCGAAGATCAGGAGACTTTGCTGGCCGAGCTGCTCAAGCCCGGCGACCGCGCGCGATTAGCAAGGGGAGGCAACGGCGGCTTCGGCAACGCCTACTTCAAGTCGTCGACCAATCAGGCACCCCGACGCGCCAATCCGGGCCAGCCGGGCGAGGAGCTGACCATCTGGCTGAGGCTCAAGCTGATTGCCGATGCAGGCATCGTCGGGCTGCCGAATGCCGGCAAGTCCACCTTCCTGGCTACCGTCAGCGCCGCCAAGCCGAAAATCGCCGACTATCCCTTCACCACGCTGCATCCCAACCTCGGCGTCGTGCGCACGCCGGGGCTCGATTTCGTACTGGCTGACATTCCGGGCCTGATCGAGGGTGCGCACGAGGGCGCTGGCCTCGGCACGCGCTTTCTCGGACACGTGGAGCGGTGCCGGGTGCTGTTGCACCTGGTCGATGCGACGGCCGAAGACATCGCCGGCGCCTACCGCACGGTGCGTGCCGAGCTCAAGGCCTACGGCGCCGAGCTTGAGAAGAAGAAGGAGATCGTGGCGCTGAGCAAATGCGACGCGCTCGACGAGAGCACCATCGCGGCCAGGAGCGCGGAGCTGAAGGCTGTGGCGCGCAAGAAGCCGCTGATCGTCTCCGCGGTGTCCGGCGCGGGAGTGAAAGAGCTGCTTGCCGCGCTCGCTCGCGAGATCGGCAAGGGCCAGCAGCGTGAGGCTGCCGCGACAGGCGAACCGCGCCCGCGCTGGCAGCCCTGAAGCCCGTGTTCCTACTTGGTCGGCTCCTGTGCAGGCTTCGCCGCCTTCTTGACCTTTTCCTTGGCCGCCGGCAGCGCGGTTTCCTTGCTCGCGGGTAGCCCGGCGGCGCTGGCGATCTGTGGATACTTCTTGGCGCAGCCCTTCTCGACGAACTTGTTCATCGACTTGATCATCTGACGATGAAAGATGCCGATGCTGTCTTCCAGCTTTGCAACCGTCCATATGGTGGCCTTGACCGAGACCGGGCCGTCGACGTTCTTGAGGTTGATCCAGACCTTCTCGGCCCTGCCGTTCTTGAAGATGATCTTGGGCGCCAGCCTAACGGTTACGGTGCTGACCTCCTTGTCCTCTTGGACGACACAGTGAGCGGTGTGCGCTGGGACCTCAAAGGTGAAGCTCTCGCTGGTCATGGCCGAGACGATGGCGGCGCGCGTGATGTTGAGATCGACCGAGCAGCGCGCGTCCCCGTAGTTCCATTTGACCGTGTTGCTCTCGGCTTCCTTGATCGTGGACTGTTGCCAGGTCTTGGTGAGCTGGCACTTGAGGTCACTGCCGACCGATTTTTTCTGCAGGAGCATCGTGCAGAGCTGCTTCTCGCAAGCGTCGATGGCTTTGCCTTCTCCAGCCTGCTCGTCCAACGCCCGAACCGGCAGAGAACCAAGCGTCATCAGTAGCAGCGTGGCGCCTGCCGCCGACAGCAACAGAGCAACTCTCCGGGGTGTACGCACCGGCTTGGTGATCATCGCTCCCTGGTCTCCCGACAACACGAAATGCTACCCCAGCCGATCACATCATACTGGCGTCATACTAGCACTTTCGGCCCGAAGCGAGGCGGCCGCCCAGCAGGCGGCCGAAGCCCAGCGAAATGACGTAAGCATCTGGCAAACGGACATGTTTCCTTGGTGCACCGACGCTCAACGCCCTTCAACCATGCGGCTAACTGTAGGAGCAATGGCTGGTCCTCAGGCGCAAATCCGGCGATCGTTCGCCGCCACCGCCAGCCGCCTCGGATGTTGATGTGCGGTCGCCGCGGCCGTGTGGAAGCTGCGGCGGCGGTGTTGGTCTTTGAGGGGGCAGGGCGCTCGCGGTGTCCAGCCCGTATGCGCAGCGTGGGACCCGTGGTGGATGTGTGCGTTCAGCCCGGAGCATGACGCGCGGTGTCTACGAGCCCGCAAAATACTCCTCGAGGAACCGCCTGTAGATTTTCGTGAGCAGCTCAAGATCGGACACCGGCACGTGCTCGTTCACCTGGTGCGCGGTGGCATTGCGCAAGCCCACCTCCACAACCGGACAGAACTGGTAGATGAAACGCGCGTCCGAGGTGCCGCCATTGGTGGTGAGTGCCGGCTCGTTTCCAGTCACCTCGCGCACAGCCTGGCTGATCACGGCCACCAGCGGGCCCGGCTCGGTCAGAAACACATCGCCGTTGCCGGAGAACTTGAGCGCATGACGCGCGCCCATCTCGCGCGCGACGCTGTCGCAATGCTCGCGAATCCACGCCTCGATCTTGGAGCGCGAATGCAGGTTGTTGTAGCGCACGTTGATCACCGCCCGTGCCATCGACGGGATGACATTGGAGGCCGTGTTCGGTACCGAGATCACGGTTACCTGCAAATTCGACGGCTGGAAGCTCGGCGTGCCGGCATCGAGCGGCGTCGAGGACAGGCGGTCGAGCATACGCGCCAGCTTGGGGATCGGATTGTCGGCGAGCTGCGGATAGGCGGCGTGCCCCTGCTTGCCCTCGACAATCAATTCGGCCGTCACCGACCCGCGCCGGCCAATCTTGACCTCGTCGCCGACTGCGGCGTTGCTGGTGCATTCCCCCACCAGGCAGGCGTCGAGCGTCTCGCCGCGCGCCTTGATCCAATCGAGTACTTTGACCGTGCCGTTGATGGCGATCGCCTCCTCATCGCCGGTGATGAGGAATGACAGCGATCCACGCTTGAGCCCGCCGTTGGTTTTCAGGTAGTCGAGCGCAGCGGCGACAAAGCAGGCGATCCCACCCTTCATGTCGGCCGCGCCTCTGCCATAGAGCATACCGCCGTCGACGACGCCGCCGAACGGCGGCCGGGTCCATGCGGCCTCCTGGCCCACCGGCACGACGTCGGTATGGCCGGCAAAGCACAAGTGCGGCGCCTCCGTGCCAAGCCGCGCGTAGAGATTCTGCACGTCGGGTATGCCTGGCTCCGTCATTGTCAGCCGGTGGCAGACGAACCCGGCCGGCCGCAGCACGCTTTCCAGCAGCGCGAGCGCGCCGCCCTCCTCGGGCGTGACGCTCTTGCAGCGGATCAGCCCCTGGGCAAGCGCCAGGGCGTCGGTAGCTGCGACGGTCATGCTGGCATCTCCGGAAACGGTATCATGCGCGAATGGCGGTGGCCGGCTGCGCTGGCGCGGCATTCGCCCCCTCGGCCCGCAATATCATGATTTTCTGCCAAATCTTCTGCGAAAGACCGACCGTGATGCGTTCGATGTCGCTGACGGCGTCCGTCACCACCGGATCAGGAAAGGCCTGCGCGTAGAGCACGGCGACCTTGGAGGTCAGCGACAGCATCTCCGAGCAGTAATCGAGATAGCGCGTCACCTCGAAGGGCGAGAGCGTGCGGGCCGGTGAGGAGGGCGTTTTGCCGGCAACGCTCACCACCGCGCTCGGATCCTTGGTGAGCTGATGCATGTCGATCACGTGCACAATCGAGCGCAACTCGTGCAGCGCGGTGAGCGCACGCCGCCGCTTCAGGCGATCCTCGATGGTGACCAGGAAGAACAGTGCGGCGCCCATCAGCACGATGATGTTCATGGCCGCCTCGATGCCCTGCAACACGGAATAGACGTTGTCTGCCGTGGCAGACGTCGAGACGCTGATCAGCATGGCAATGCGCACCAGCAGCCAAACGCCGCCGGCGAGCACTAGGAACACGAACGCCCGCAGCAGATGATTGCGCCGCCCGATCGCCTCGGCACGCTGCGAGTTGTGCTGGGCGATGGCGTTGAGTTCGGTGCACACGCCTCCCAGGCCTGCACCGGGAAAGCGCTCGGTGATGCGCTTCTCCAGCGCCGATATTGTCTCGATGACCCTTTGCGGGTCCAGCGACCGGTAGGTGCGCGCCACCTGTATCCTCCATGGGGCGGATTCGCGACATCAACAAGTATGCGGAGCGATCGTGTCCGCTTCAAGCCAATCTGCCCCGCACGCCGGAGGTCGAAGCATGTGACAAGAGTGTCATGACCGCTGCCAACCAATCGATCGGCAATGCCGACGCATCGCGAGCTGCCAAATGTCAGTCTCGCAACAATTCGTTGATGCCGGTCTTGGAGCGCGTCTGCGCGTCGACGGTCTTGACGATCACCGCGCAATAGAGGCTGGGCCCCGGCTTGCCATCCGGAAGCGGGTTGCCGGGCAGGCTGCCGGACACCACCACGGAATAGGGCGGCACGCGACCGACGTGCACTTGGCCGGTGGTGCGATCGATGATCTTGGTCGAAGCGCTGATGAAGGTGCCCATGGCCAGCACCGACCCTTCGCCGATGATCACGCCCTCGACCACCTCGGAGCGGGCACCGATGAAGCAGTTATCCTCGATGATGGTCGGATTGGCTTGCAGCGGCTCCAGCACGCCGCCGATGCCCACGCCGCCGGACAGATGCACGTTCTTGCCGATCTGGGCGCACGAGCCGACCGTTGCCCACGTATCGACCATTGTTCCGCTGTCGACGTAAGCACCGAGATTAACGAACGAGGGCATCAGAATCACACCCGGCGCGATATAGGCGGAGTGGCGCACGACGGCACCAGGTACGGCCCTGAATCCGGCGGTGCGGAAGGCCTCTGCCGACATGCCGGCGAACTTGGATGGCACCTTGTCCCACCAGTTCGACCCGCCCGGTGCACCAGCGATCAAGGCCATGTCGTTGAGCCGGAAGGACAGCAAGACCGCCTTCTTAAGCCACTGATTGACGACCCATTTACCATCAATCTTGGCGGCGACTCGGGCCTTGCCCTTGTCAAGTTGCTCAAGCGCGGCCTCCACCGCGTCGCGTACCCCCCCGCGCGTTTCCGTATTGATTTGCCCGCGCTGGTCCCAGGCGCCTTCGATGACCGACTGCATTTGGGTGTTTGACATGGGAAGCGTTCTGGCGCGAGGCTGCCCAGCCTGTCAACCATGGTTGCGGACTGGTCCAGTTCGATGTCGATGACTGACATCCATGCTTTACGTGGGTGCAGTCCTGGCCTAGATTTTGGGCACCGGGAGGAAGGGGCTGGGTAATATTATGCGCGGGCCGGTGGTTTTCGGCGCCCTGCTGGGCGCCTTGGTTCTGTTGCCGCTCCAGGCTGTTGCGCAGGAAACGTCGGTTGCCGGCGCGGCTGCGGTCGTGCTGCCGAAAGTGCCGCCGGCGTTATCTCCCGAATGCAGTTCCAAGCGCCTTGTCGAAGAGATTTACCGCCGGCCGTTGCGCGGCATCCGCAAGGCTATGCGCACCCAACGCAGCGTAAAAGTTCTTGCGATCGGCTCGTCGTCGACCGTTGGCGTCGGTGCGTCGAAACCGTCGGCGACCTACATCGCCAAGCTCGAGACGACGCTGGAAGGCGCATTCAAGGGCATGGACTTCGACGTCGTCGGTCGCGGCAGAAGTGGCGAGGAGGCCCAAGGTGCGGCCGACCGCATGAAGCAGGAGATCGCGGAGGTCAAACCCGATCTGGTGGTCTGGCAGGTCGGCACCAACGATGCGCTTCGCCACGTCGACATCGAGCGCTTCAAGAGCTGCCTCAAGACCACGCTGGCGTGGCTGGCGCAGAACAAGATCGATGTCGTGCTGATCGATCCGCAGTACGGCAATCAGCTGGTCAAGGACAGCTACTACGAGAAGGTCGTGACCGCGGTTGCCGACGTCGCGAAAGAGATGGGCGTCCTGCTCGTCGATCGCTTCGAGACCATGCGCGAGCTACAGCGCGAGCGCGGCGATGGCTTCTACCTCTCGTCCGACAATCTGCATATGAATGACATCGGCCATCGCTGCATGGCGGAGCAGTTGGCGCGCAGTATCGTCGCGGGCCTGCTGCAGGCTGACGCGGAAGGCGAGCAGCCGCTGTTCTATCCGTGAGTTTCTCGGGCGAGCGTGCCGGCTACTGCGCGCCGCCCTCTCCCACCACCACAAACGGCGCCCAGTGCGAGGGCGGCTTGCCCTCGGCGATCAGGCTCAGCATGGCGGAGCGGAAAGCCTCGGCGCGCCCGATCTTGGGCGAGGCGGCGAGTGTGGCGAAGGTTTTGGTGGTCAGCACTACGGCAGCGTCCGAGTAGACCGCCCAGTGTGAGACGAGCAGGGCCCGCGCGCCCGCGTAGAAGAACGCGCGCGCCAGTCCCGACAGCGCCTCCGCACCCTGGCTTGTGCCAGCTGCGGTATTGCAGGCCGACAGCACGACCCAGTCAGCGTTCAGTCTGAGAGCTGCGATCTCGGAGGCGGTCAGCAGGCCGTCATCGGCTTCGGTCGGGACCTTCGGCGGGGTCAGCACCAGGGCCGGTTCGGCGAGCCCCGACAGATCACCGGCCACCAGGCCGTGCGTGGCAAACTGGATGACGCGATAGTTGTTGAGCGGCAGCGTCTTCACCCTGAGCTCGGAAGCCGCCTCGCGCAGGTTGATGGCGTCGGGGGGAGCGCCCAGAACTTTGCCGATGGCGCGCAGTTCGTCGGCGGTATCGGGCAGCGGCGCAAGCTCGCTGACGGCGCGCACGTCGGCCAGCCCGCTGCGATAGAAGCGGGCCGGAGTGGTGGCGACACGCTTGCCGCGGTTCTGCTCGGTCGGACCGCTGCCCTGCAGAACCGGATCGCCCATGCCGAAGAACGGATCGGTCCCCGCACTGCCCAGCGCGAGCTTGCGCAGGGCGCTCAGCGACTGGACGGAAGGCAGCACACTCATGGCGTGCGACTTGATCAGCCAGGCGGCATTGCGCAGCTCGTCCGGGGTGGGATCGCTGCCGCTGACTTGAGGCGGACGCGTGATCAGCACCTGCAGCGGCAGGCTGGTGAGCGGACCGGTCGGCACCATGATTAGGTGCCGCTTGCCTTCGAGAACGGTGGCCACCGGTCCCAGCACCAGCTTGTAGAGTTCGTGCGCGCGCTGCAGGTCGAAGCCGCCTTTGACGCCGGCACGGCTGCCGGACGTGCCTTCCGCGTTCTGCTGGGCCAGGGGGTCGAGGCCGTTGCGCAGAGCGCTCACATGCTCACCCAGCGTATCGTTGCTGGCGTCGATCTCCGCCCACTCGGCGCGCTCGCGGGTCAAGGCCCACACAAAGCTGCGCTCCGAGCCGACCAGCACGACGACCATCACCTCGTCGCCCTTCAACAGCGCCTGCGCCTCGGGCACCGTCAGCGGCTTGGGATCGGTCAGCGCGGCGTACTCGGGGAAGGCGGCGATGATCTGCTTGCGGGTCTCGCGCTCCTCGCGCTCATAGCGGTCGATCTCGGCGCGCAAGGTATTGCGCCGCGTGGTAAAGGCCTGATAACCGGGCAACGCCTTTTCGGCCGCCTCCATGCGCCCGTGCACCGACATAACTTGTTCGTTGCCGGCGGAAGCCGTCTTGGACAGCTCGGCCAGCTGCTTGCTGATCGTCTCACGCTCGCGGTTGCTGTTCTCGCAGCCGGCCTTCGCCTGGCCCGGCGGGCAGCGCTCGAGCGAGCCGGTCAGCCGTTCGATCAGCTCCTTCTGCTGCCTGGCGACGGGCGCATTCTCCTTGGCGCGGGTGATGCTGAGCGCGCGGAATTCGTCGAGCAGGGTGCTGTAGCTAGGATCGGCGCGCTGCACCTTACTCCAGTCGGCGAGCAGCTTCTGGTCCTCGGCATGCAAGGCAAGCACGCGGTCGGACAGGTCTTGCACCTGGCGGATGCGCTGACCGAGCGCTGTGTTGGATGCGCCGAGCCGCGCCGTCATCTTGGCCAGAGCCGACGCGGCCGAGGTGTGCCAGGCGTTTTGTGCGGCCTCAAACGTCTCTTCGACCAACGCCGTCTGCGAGGTGCCCGGTGCAGCACGCGTCTGCCAGGCCGCCCGGCACAGGCCGACGAAGGTATCGCGATGCCGGCGGATGTCATCCTCGACGATCGATTTGACGACCGTGAACGAAGTGTCCTGTCCGATCAGCAGCCGAATCGCTTGGCGATAGGAGTTAAGTGCTGCCGGCCAGTTGCCGCGCGCCAGATACACCGTGCCGAGATTGGCGTGTCCAGTGGCCGAGAATGCGTTGTTCGGGCCGATCGCATCCTGGCGGATCTTGAGCGCGCGCTGGAACAGCGGCTCGGCCGAATCTATGCGCTTCAATCGCACGTAGATGCCGCCCAGGTTCTCGAGCGCGATGGCGACGGACGGGCTGTCCTGGCCGTAGACCTTTTCGCGCAGGCGCAAGGTCTGTGAGTAGTAACGCTCGGCGTCGGCCAGCTTGCCGGCGCGCTCGCTGATCAGGCCGAGCGAGTAGGTCTGGATGCTGGTCTGCTCATGCTCGGCTCCGAACTCACGGATGACCAGCGGCAGCGCACGCTCGGCATATTGCAGCGCCTCGTCATAGGCGCCGGCCTGGTAGAGATCGCGGGTGGTGTCTTGCAGGTTCTGCAGCTCGCGCGAGGGTTGCTGCGCGCTTGCGGCCGGCGCCAACGCCAGCAAGAAGAAACCGATAGCAACGGTGTACAGCGCGCGCGTGCAGGTGATGTGCAGCATGACGGAGAACCCGAGGGCTACTTACCAGGGCAGCCCGTGGTGGTGTCGCCGGCGCGCGCTACCGGCTTGCCGTTGATGAACACGTTGCTGCCGCCGCCGATAACGACGCCGCCACAGCCGGACTTGTCGCCGGTGGTCACGGCCGGCTTGCCGTTGATGAAGACGTTCTTGGATCCGCCGGCCACCACGTCGCCGCTGTCGGTAGCATCGCCATTGCGGGCGGCCGGCAGGCCACCGACCGAGACGTTACCACTGCCGCCTGTGATGACGCCCGGCGTGCCGTCTTTCAGCTCCTGCGCTTGCAGGACATGCGGGGCAAATAGAAGCGCACCCAAAATCGCACAATGCATCAATCGCATGGAAAACTCCCCGATATAGCGGTACTGCCTTTCTATCAGTAGCATCTTTGCGGCAATCTTGTGTGACGTGTGGCCAGGTGCTGAACTCAATTTCGCGGCCACGCGACGGGCGTGCCAAGTGGCCAAGTGCCCCTGACCTCCAGGAGTGCGATACGGCCCTGCGCGCGGCTATTTCTTTGCCGGTGGCGCAACGTTGGTGAGCCACCAGTCGAACCTGGTCGCCCCCAGGCGCGCACCTGGACCGGGAACCAGCGTGCTCTTGCCCACTTGGACGCCGAAATAGGGTGCGGCTGGATCAGCGATCACTTTGCGCGGATCGCGATCCAGCGCGAGCGCTTGGCGGACCGGCTCGTCGAGCGTGAACGTGTCGGGGCCGGCAATCTCGGTGGTATCGTTCGCTGGCTCGGAAAGCGCCGCGTCCGCAATCGCACTGGCGACATCCTCCGCCGCCATCGGCTGGAAAAGCACGGGCGGCAGCCGCACCGTGTCACCGTAGGTCGAGAACTGGGCGATCGCGCGCACGAACTCGAAGAACTGGGTGGCATGGATCAGCGTGTAGGGGATGGGCGAGCTCTCGATCAGGCGCTCCTGCGCCAGCTTGGCGCGAAAATAGCCGCTATCCTGCAGGCGATCGGTGCCGACGACGGAAAGTGCAACGTGATGTTTGACGCCGGCTGCCGTTTCGGCAGCAGTCAGGTTTTTGCCGGCGGACTGGAAGAAATCCATCGCGGCCTTTTCTTCGAATGACGGTGAATTGGCCACGTCGACGACGACAGCGGCACCCGCCAGCACCTCGGCCAAGCCTTCCCCAGTGACGGTGTTGACGCCCGTGCTCGGAGCGGCGGCAATTACCTGGTGCCCCTTCTGCTTGAGCTTGTCCGCCACCCTCGATCCGATCAGGCCGGTCCCGCCGATAACCACGATCTTCATGATTTCACCTCTCGTTGATGCTTTCGCACGATCGCGCCACGGGCGCTGTGTCGCCTAAGGCGTTGCATTTGTGTCCTTGCCGTCCGTTACGCCCGAAAGGTGTGCAGCCAAAAATGGCGAGGGTCGCGTCGGGCACTCCCGAGGCAACGAGGCATACTCGCCCACCGAGCACCTGTGGGCATATCGGGGACTTGCCTTAACTTGCGTGGGCAGAAGTCTTGATAGGCTAGCTGGGATCGCGGGCGCCTCAACCCGCCACTACAAGCCCTCGGTCGCGGACTCGGCCGCCTCGCAGTCGGCGGCTCCCGCACTCTTTCTGCAGAGCGAAAAGCCTGGTTGGGTGCTACGCTGGGCAGATCGACCCCTATTTCATCACCGCCCGGATCAGCCGCTTGGCGTCATCGCTGTCCCATTCGGCGGGGCCGACCAGGCGGCCGATCTCGCGGCCTTGGGCATCGAGCAGCACGGTGATCGGCAGGCCGACGGCCTTCAGCTGCGAACTCAGCCGGGTGGTCGGATCGGCATAGAGGGCAAGGTTCTCGACCTTAGTCTCGTCGAGGAATTTCCGGGCGCCGGCCAGCCCGGTGCGATCGACACTGATCGCCACCACCTCGAACTTGGGCGAGCCCAGTTCCTTCTGCAGGCGATCGAGCGCCGGCATCTCCTTGCGACAGGGCGCGCACCAGGTGGCCCACAGGTTGACCAGCACCACCTTGCCGCGCCAGTCGGCCAGCGACTTTTCTGCCCCGTTGGCATCCTGAAAGCGAACCTCGGGCAGGGTCTCCGGCTCCTTCTTGAAGACGAAGGCTGCCATGTGGCCCTGGCTCAGCGCGTTGCTGCCGGGACCCGACGGCAGGGTGAGCTGCTTGACCGATGAGATGGTGGACGGGGTGTCCGCTGCCGGGCGAACGGCGTTGTCAGACCGGCCGAACGTCACGTATACCGCTGCAAAGCCGACCAACGCGGCAACGGCCGCCGCCCAGAGGGCTACGATGGGCGCCCGGGTCGGCGAGGCTCGCTTCGGTTCATCCACCATCGTGACGGGCTCGCGTTTCCTGCACTGATCGGAAGGCCTGCTGCGTGACCAAAGATTCCGCGAACAAGATGTGGGGCGGTCGCTTCACGATGTCACCTGCCGAGATCATGCAGGAGATAAACGCCTCGATCGGCTTCGACAAGGCTTTGGCCCCGCAGGATATCCGCGCTTCGAAGGCGCATGCCGCCATGCTCGCCGCGCAGGGCATCATCAGCAAGGACGACGCCAAAAAGATTAATGCCGGCCTGGACAAGGTGCTGGTCGAGATCGAGGGCGGCAACTTCCAGTTCTCGCGCGCGCTGGAAGACGTACACATGAACGTCGAAAACCGCCTCAAGGAGCTGATCGGCGAGCCGGCCGGGCGGCTGCACACCGCCCGCTCGCGCAATGACCAGGTGGCGACCGATTTCCGTCTGTACGTGCGCGACTGGATCGACGCGGCCGATGGCGCTTTGGCGGCGCTGCAACTTGCGCTCGCCCGCAAAGCGGAAACTCATGCCGAGCTGGTGATGCCGGGCTTCACGCACCTGCAGCCGGCGCAGCCCGTTACCTTCGGCCATCATCTGCTGGCCTACGTGGAGATGCTGGGCCGTGACCGTGGCCGCTTTGCCGATGCCAGGAAGCGGCTCAACGAATGCCCGCTCGGGGCCGCGGCATTGGCCGGCACATCGTTCCCGATCGATCGCCACGCCACGGCGGAGAGCCTCGGCTTCGACCGCCCGACCGCCAACTCGCTCGACAGCGTGTCCGACCGCGACTTCGCGCTCGAGACGTTGGCGGCGGCGGCCATGACGGCCATGCACCTGTCGCGCTTCGCCGAGGAGATCGTGATCTGGATGACGCCGCAGTTCGGCTTCATACGCCTGTCCGACAAGTTCACCACCGGCTCCTCCATCATGCCGCAGAAGCGCAACCCGGATGCCGCCGAGTTGGTGCGCGCCAAGGTTGGGCGCATCGCCGCCGCGTTCCAGGCACTACTGATCGTCATGAAGGGTCTGCCGCTGACCTATTCCAAGGACATGCAGGAGGACAAAGAGACCACCTTCGATGCGCTCGCCAGCCTGCGGCTTGCCGTCTCCGCCATGACCGGAATGGTGGACGACCTGGAGCCTAACGCTGCCCGCATGACCGAGGCGGCCGGCGGCGGGTTCTCCACCGCAACCGACCTCGCCGACTGGATGGTGCGCACGCTTGGCCTGCCCTTTCGCGAGGCCCACCACGTCACCGGCCGCATCGTGGCAGCGGCCGAGGCCAGCGCCGTTCCGCTGGACAAGCTGCCCATCGAGGTCATGCAGGAAGCCCACCCCGGCATCACCGAGGACGTGTTTTCGGTGCTTTCGGTGCGCAATTCGGTCAGGAGCCGCGCAAGCTATGGGGGAACTGCGCCACAGAGCGTCCGTAAAATGGCGCGAGCCTGGATAAAGCGACTGGAAAAGACCCCCGCCCGGGCTTAGAAGGTGTTGGCATTGCTGGCCCCGGAGCGATAGGGTGTCTCGGAGGCCGATTGGCGTCGCGATGTATGAACAGGGTTCAACAAGGCTCATGACGCGTAGCCGACTGCAGCTTGGCTTGGTGCTCGGGCTTATCGCTCTGGGTACGTTCAGCCTGTCCGGCTGCGGCGTGCGCGGCTCGCTGGAGGCGCCGGAAGGCGTCACCAAGACGGGCGACGCGGCCCCTGGGTCGACGCCCGATCCGCAGAAGCCACACAAATCCTCCATCCTGGACCCGCTGATCCGCTGACGGGCGCTCTATGCATCATTTCGGCTACCGCGGCGGCGTCCTCCACGCGGAGGGCGTAAATCTCGCACGCCTTGCCGAGGATGTCGGCACGCCCCTTTACTGCTATTCCACAGCCACGCTGGAACGGCATTACCGGGTACTGCAGGAAGCGTTTGCCGGGCTCGACACGCTGATCTGCTACGCCCTGAAGGCGAACTCCAATCAGGCTGTGATTGCCACGCTGGCGAGGCTCGGCGCGGGCATGGACGTCGTCTCCGAGGGCGAACTGCGCCGCGCCCGGGCAGCCGGGGTGCCGGCCGACAAGATCATCTTCGCCGGCGTGGGCAAGACCCGCGCCGAGATGGCATATGCCCTGGCCGAGGGCATTCTGGGCTTTAATGTCGAGTCCGAGCCTGAGTTGGATGCGCTGAGCGAGGTCGCAGCAGGCATGGGCGCCACCGCGCGCATCGCCGTCCGCGTCAACCCGGATGTAGACGCCAAGACGCATGCCAAGATCTCGACAGGCAAGGCCGAGAACAAGTTCGGCGTGCCGTTTGACGATGCGCCGCGCCTTTACGCCAAGGCCGCCAAGTTGCCCGGCATCACGGTGGCTGGCATCCACATGCACATCGGCAGTCAGATCACCGACCTGCAGCCGTTCCGCGACGCCTTCAGTCTGATGCGCGAGCTGGCGCAGACTCTGCGTGCGGCCGGCCACGCCATCGAGCACCTCGACATGGGTGGGGGCTTGGGTGTGCCCTACCGCGGCGGCAACGACGTGCCGCCTTCTCCGCTGGAGTATGCGCGCGTGGTGCGCGAGACGGTGGGCGATCTTGGCTTGAAGGTCTGCTTGGAGCCTGGGCGCATGATCGTCGCCAACGCGGGCATCCTGGTGTCGCGCGCGATCTATGCCAAGCGCGGCCGCGACAAGACCTTTACCGTCGTCGATGCCGCCATGAACGATTTGATCCGGCCGACGCTGTATGAGGCGCATCACGACATCTGGCCGGTCGAAGAGAAATTGGCGAGCGAGAAACCGCTCATGCAGGATGTGGTCGGCCCCGTGTGCGAGACAGGCGACTATTTGGCCCTCGACCGCCGGTTGCCGCCCTTCGCCGCGGGCGACCTCCTCGCCTTCATGACAGCAGGTGCCTACGGTGCCACCATGTCCTCGACCTACAACACCCGCCTGCTGATCCCCGAGGTGCTGGTCAAGGGCGACGACTATGCCGTGGTCCGTCCCCGGAGCAGCTACGACGAGCTGATTGGTATGGATCGCCTGCCGGACTGGCTCGCCAAGGATTGACGTGCGCAGCACGCAATTCTGTTCGTCCCGGCCTTGTGCGATCCAGCAGCCCACCTCTGCAGGTTTGATCTGCGCTGCAACCTCCGCTACCGGGCGCACGCATGCGGCGGGCGTCATCGGATTGTCAACGGAACATCATTGAAGTGCAGCATCGAGGGCCCGATACGGAAGGTGAATTGGTGATTCGTGTGAGTCGCCCCGCAACATGGCAGGGACTTGCACCGACCAGGGACGCGACGGGGCCGCGGGACTTCGTTCGGTTGCCCGCGCCGAACAAGGCGGAGCCCGCGCCGGAGCAGAAATGACGCGACGATGTGCTTTCGGCGGGTGGGCGCCTATGCGCGCGCCACCCGTCGCAGCGTCAGGTTGAGACGCCCTCCCTCGGCCAGTAGAGGTGAGGAGCCGGGCAAGATGCGGTCGATGCCGTGATAGGCAAGGCGTGCCTTTCCGCCGAGCACAATCACATCGCCGGACTTGAGCACGACGCGCTGTTTGGGGTCAGTGCGCCGCGTGCCGCCGACGTGAAACACTGCGTCATCGCCCAGTGACACGGACAGGACCGGGGCTGCAAAGTCCTGCTCGTCCGCGTCGCGGTGCGATCCCATCCGGGCGCCGAACGAGTAGTAATTGATTAAACAAGCCTCAGGGCCATGAGGGAAATCTGCGACTTCTTCCCATAGATCGAGCAGCGGCCGCGGCATTGCCGGCCAGGGCAGGCCGGTTGCGGGGTGGTTAGGCTGGTATCGATAGCCACCATCCCGGTCGGACACCCACCCGAGCGTCCCGCAGTTGCTCATGCGCACCGAGAAGGGCTGGCCTGACCCCGGCATGCGTGGCACGAACAACGGTGCAGCCTCGATCACGGCCCGCAAATCGGCGAGCAGAGCCCTTTGCTGGCGCGGGCCCAAGTATCCCGCCAGATGGCGAAAACCGGCCAATGCGGTCATGGTTCGTCCCACCGGACACCCCTACCGTGGCCGTTCCACCTCGATCAACAGGCCTGCAACCTGCCCTTGAAGGGCACCCGTTGCAGCCACAAATACGCCCCACTATATAAAGCGCTCAAGCAATGAAGCTCTAGGGGACCGCTTCCTGCGGGTCTTTTTTTGGGGCCCGAGGGCTCCGGACGCCGTATTTATCGGGTCTGGGCGGTTTGCCGCGAAAGAGAGGACTAGGACACATGGCCAAAGTCATCGGAATTGACCTCGGCACCACCAACTCGTGCGTCGCTGTCATGGAGGGCACCAAGCCCAAGGTGCTGGAGAACTCCGAGGGAGCCAACACTACCCCATCCATTGTCGCGTTTACGGAGGACGGTGAGCGGCTCGTCGGCCTGCCGGCCAAGCGCCAGGGCGTGACCAACCCGGTCAACACCTTCTTCGCCATCAAGCGCCTGATTGGTCGGCGCTACGAAGATCCGATGGTCGAGAAGGACAAGAATTCTCGTCCCCTACACGATCGTCAAAGGCCCGAACGGCGACGCCTGGGTCGAGTCGCACGGCAAACAGTATTCGCCGGCGCAGATTTCCGCCTACATCCTGCAGAAGATGAAAGAGACGGCCGAGGCCAAGCTCGGCGAGACCATCACGCAGGCTGTCATCACCGTTCCCGCCTACTTCAACGATGCGCAACGCCAAGCCACCAAGGACGCCGGCAAGATCGCCGGCCTGGAGGTTTTGCGTATCATCAACGAGCCGACCGCTGCAGCGCTCGCTTACGGCCTCGATAAGAAGAAGGCCAACAGCACCATTGCCGTCTACGACCTCGGCGGTGGTACTTTCGACATCTCCATTCTCGAGATCGGCGACGGCGTATTCGAGGTGAAGTCGACCAACGGCGACACCTTCCTCGGCGGCGAAGACTTCGATATGCGCCTGGTCGAGTATCTGGCGACCGAGTTCAAGAAGGAGTACGGCATCGATCTGCGCAACGACAAGCTCGCCCTGCAGCGCCTGAAAGAGGCGTCTGAAAAGGCCAAGATCGAGCTGTCGTCCTCGCAGCAGACCGAGATCAACCTGCCCTTCATTTCCATGAACCCGCAGACGCAGTCTCCGCTGCATCTGACCATGAAGCTTACCCGCGCCAAGCTGGAGAGCCTCGTCGACGACCTGATCGAGAGGACCAAAGGCCCGTGCCTGCAGGCCATCAAGGATGCCGGTCTGAAGGCCGCCGACATCCACGAGGTGGTTCTGGTCGGCGGCATGACGCGCATGCCCAAGGTGCAGCAGATCGTCAAGGAGCTGTTCGGCAAGGAGCCGCACAAGGGCGTCAATCCGGACGAGGTGGTCGCCGTCGGCGCCGCCATCCAGGCCGGCGTGCTGAAGGGCGACGTCAAGGACGTCCTGCTGCTCGACGTGACGCCGCTGTCGCTTGGCATCGAGACGCTGGGCGGCGTGTTCACGCGCCTGATCGACCGCAACACCACGATCCCGACCAAGAAGAGCCAGGTGTTCTCTACCGCCGAGGACGGCCAGAACGCGGTGACCATCCGCGTCTCCCAGGGTGAGCGCGAGATGGCGGCCGACAACAAGCTGCTCGGCCAGTTTGACCTGGTCGGCATCCCGCCGGCGCCGCGTGGCGTGCCGCAAGTCGAAGTTACCTTCGACATCGACGCCAACGGCATCGTGCACGTCTCGGCCAAGGACAAGGCGACCGGCAAGGAGCAGTCGATCCGCATCCAGGCCTCGGGCGGCCTGACCGATGCCGAGATCAAGAAGATGACCGAGGAGGCCGAGCGCTTCAAGGACGACGACAAGAAGAAGCGCGAGCTGGTGGAAGCCAAGAACGGTGCCGACGCTCTGATCCATTCGACTGAAAAGTCGATCAAGGATCTGGGCGAGAAGGTGAAGGCCGAGGACAAGACCAAGATCGAGGCGGCGGTTGCCGAACTGAGGGAGGCCCTCACCTCCGACAACGTCGACAACATCAAGGCCAAGTCCAGCGCCCTCGCGCAGGCAGCGATGAAGCTGGGCGAAGCTCTCTATGGGCAGCCTGGCGCGGGCGGCGGCGATGCCGGTGCCGGTACTGCCGGCGGCGGTGAGAAGACAAACGGCGCCGGCGGCGATAACGTGGTGGACGCCGACTTCGAGGAAGTGAAGGACGACAAGAAGAAGTCTGCCTGATCTTCCCGATTGGGGAACCGAAATGATGCCAGCCCTCGCACGACCGGCACCAGCTTTGCGCTGATGCTCTGGCCACGCGGGGGCTCATCATGTGTGCGGGTGCAAGTGGGGCCGACCCGCGCATTCGATACGGAAGAGATTGGAAATCCGGCTCATGGCCAAGCGCGACTACTACGAAGTATTGGGGCTTTCCAGGGGGGCGAACGAACAGGACATCAAGGCGGCATTTCGCCGGCTCGCCAAGGACTGCCACCCCGACCGCAACCAAGGCGATAACAACGCCGAGCACAAATTCAAGGAATTGAACGAAGCTTATGAAGCCCTGAAAGACCCGCAGAAGCGCGCAGCCTACGACCAGTTCGGCCACGCTGCCTTCGACGGCGCCGGGCGCGGCAGCCATGGCTTCGGGCCCGACTTTGCCTCCTCGATGTCGGATATTTTCGACGACCTGTTCGGCGAGTTCATGGGTGGCCGGCGCGGCGGCCGGCAGCGCTCTGGCCGCGAGCGTGGTGCCGACCTGCGCTACAACATGGAGATCACGCTGGCCGAGGCCTACGAGGGCAAGGCCGCGCAGATCCGCGTGCCCACCAGCGTTACTTGCGATGCCTGCACCGGCTCGGGCGCGAAAACAGGCACGCAGCCTTCCAACTGCCCGACCTGCAGCGGCTCCGGCAAGGTGCGGGCGAGCCAGGGCTTTTTCACCATCGAACGCACCTGCCCATCCTGTCAGGGTCGTGGCGAGATCATCAACGACCCGTGCGGCTCATGTTCGGGCTCCGGCCGCGTCGTCAAGGAGCGCAACCTATCCGTCAATATCCCGGCGGGCGTCGAGGACGGCACGCGCATCCGGCTGGCCGGCGAAGGCGAGGCCGGCCTGCGTGGTGGTCCGGCCGGCGACCTCTATATTTTCCTATCACTCAAACCGCACGAGTTCTTTCAGCGTGACGGTGCGGACATCTTCTGCCGCGTGCCTATTTCCATGACCACAGCGGCGCTGGGCGGCCACATCGACGTGCCGACCGTCGACGGCGGCAAGACGCGGGTAAAGGTGCCGGAAGGTACCGAGACGGGCAAACAGTTCCGCCTCAAGAGCAAGGGCATGCCGGTGCTGCGTTCGAAAGTGACCGGCGACATGTACATCCAGGTCGATGTCGAAACCCCGAAGAGCCTCACTCGGCGCCAACGTGAGTTGCTTGAGGAGTTCGAGCGAGAGAGCAAGGAAGAGACCTCGCCGCACTCATCAGGCTTCTTCGCCAAGGTGAAAGAATTTTTCGAGGGCAAGCCGGGCTGATCTGGCCGCAAATCGGCCGTGACCTCCGGGCATCACCGACCATTCGCCGCAACGCTTTCCGCGCCGGGCCAGCTTATGGTGGCCACCATGCGGCCGCGTAAGGCTGCGTCAATCACCAATAGGATGAGCGATCATGGCAGCCGGCAATCCTCGTATCCCGCGTGGAGGATGTCCTCTTGTAGTCGCAATGCTTGTGTTCCTGGGTGGTGCCTGCGAGGCTGCCGAGATCAGTTTTCCCAGTAGCGGGGCTCTCGAAAGCTGCCTTGAGACCGCGGTCGGCAAATGGGTACAAGCGCAGGCCGAGCTACAGGTCAACGAAGACCCGGCCGCGCGCAAGACCGATGACACGGGGGTTGCCGTTTGGACGCGCGCTGCCCTCGACAACTGCCGGAAGCAGGCCGGACCCGCCAACAAGGCATCTGAGGACATCTTCACACGTTATATGTCCCGCTGGCGGGAGCACGTGTTCGACCTTGCCTCAAGTATCCGCCGCCGCGGCCAGTCGGATTGACGTCGGTCGGGAAGTCTCAAGCGGCTGAGAGGCAGCTTCAAGAGTTCAGAACTTCTCTGAACTTGCTCGGCGTCATGCGCATCAAGCGCTTGAAAACGATACCGAAACGGTTCTGGGAGAGCCCGACGGCACTTGCCACTTCCCCCACCGACAATCGCCCATCGTGCAGCAGGGAGCGCGCCTGCAGCATGCGCCGCTCGGTCAAGTACTGATGCGGGGACCTGCCCGTTGCCCGCTTGAAGACCTTGGCGAAGTGAAACAGGCTCATGCCAGCCGCATTGGCGATGTCCTGCAGGGACATATCCTGCCCCAGGTTGGCGCCGATGAAATCTTCCGCACGCTTCAGCCTGTTGGGCGACATCGTGTGAGGCCGGCTCGGCGGCCGCAGGTCGAGACTGGTGTGCGTTTGCAGGATGTGTTCCGCCAGCTCCTGGGCCAGAAATTCGGTGCGCAACTTGCTGTCGAAGGCAGGATCAGAAATCTTGTTCAGCAATTGATGGGCAATGCGCTCCAACGTGAGATCGCGGATGGTGAATTGCGGCATGATCTCGACCGACGCAGGTGACCGGCCGGAAGCTGTCTCGATCGCTGCGTCCAAATATTTCCTGTTCAGAATGACCAGCATGATATCGCCCGGCTTGTCGAACAGCCAGCGCGAGGGGTCATCGGGGGGCAGCAGCGACAAGTGGCCGGGATTGCCGATGCCCCTGACCTGGCGGCCGCGCAGCGTTCGCTCAAGCCTCATGTCGGGCCCGTAGTTGATGCCGAATGCCGGCACTCCTAGGGAGGGCAGCTCGACATCGACGTTTGTGAAGCGGAAGCGGGTTGCGGCGATGAAATCCCAGTCCGCCTGGGGGCTGACGGCCGATACATCCGCACCGGCAAGCTCATGCACGATTTCGAGCGCCGCCCATTCCGGCCGGCCCGCTATGCCATCCGCCATTGCCACATCCCCCAGCACGGCTTCGCGGGCGCGAACCCTAGGGAGCGAATCTGCTAGCACTAGGGCGCAACCAAAAATTTTGCCAAGAAAGGGAGGGTTGCGAGACGCGAAATATTCCAGGATCGGCGGCCTTTAGTCCGTACGAATTAGTACTTTCCGGCGACGGACAGATTGGCAGACGGAAGGGAAGGTGCAGATATTCCCTCCATCCCCGCAAGGAGGGAATGCCTGCCGGGGGGAGGGCGGGTGCTTGCATGAGCATCTCGTCCTCCCTGTTCCGTCCTCTACTCGCCTTTCACCTCTTCGACGAACGTCACGAACTCCTCGAGCCGCATGCGCTCGGTGACGAACGTGTTTACGATTGCGTCCCGGTCGGCATAGCCGAGCGCCATCCCGCACACGACCATCTGCTCTGGCGGAATGCCGAGCCGCTTCTGCAGCAGCGCATGGCGTGAGCACAGCGCGGCCTGCGGACAGGTCTCCAGCCCGAACGAACGCGCCGCGACCATGATCGACTGCAGAAACATGCCGTAGTCGACCCAGGAGCCGATCTCCAGGTCGCGATCAATCGAGAAGATCAATCCCACCGGCGCGTCGAAGAACTGGTAGTTGCGACCCTGCTGGGCGCGCATGCGCTCCTTGTCGCCGCGCGGGATGCCGATGGTGTTGTAAAGGCCGAACCCGCAGGCGCGGCGTCGCGCGAGATAGGGCTCGCGCCAATTCTGCATGTCGTAGTGGTACTCGCGATGGCCGCTGTCGCCGGCGTCGTAGCCCGCCTTCATCTCGCGCACGACCTCGTCGCGCACCTTGCCGTCCAGCACCCACACCTTCCAGGGCTGGATGTTGGTGCCGGAAGGCGCCCGCCCCGCAATGAGCAAGATTTTCCGGATGATTTCGCGGGGTACCGGCTTCGGCAAAAAGGCGCGGATGCTGCGCCGGCCGGTGATGGCCTCCTCAACACTCAGCATGATAGGGGGTTCCACTCGGAATCAGGACACTGAAGCCGCGCTGGAAGCGCGCCGTTGCAGACAAACCATGACACGGCCTAGTTTTGCTGGTCAATCGAACGCCCGCCACCGGAGGCGCGGCCGTCAGCCACGGAGCCGTCTGCCATGCCGCTCGATCCCGATACGCCGGAGCTGACCATCGGCGTGGTCGGCACCGGCTCGATGGGTCGCGGCATCATGCAGGTGGCGGCGCAAGGTGGCATGCGCGTCGTCGCCTACGATGAGAAACCGGGCGCAGCAGCGGCGGCCAGGGACTACATCGCCAGAATGCTGGGCGGCCAGGTCGAGAAGGGGCGTTTACCGCAGAGCGAGGCCGACGCCGCGCTGGGGCGTATCGCGGTCGCCAACGACCTCGCGGAGGTCGGCAAAGCTAATCTCATCATCGAGGCAATCGTCGAGCGCCTCGATGCCAAGCAGTCGCTGTTCGCCAAGCTCGAGGCACTCACGGGTCCCGACACCATCCTTGCCTCCAACACCTCGTCCATCCCGATCACGGCCATTGCGTCGGCCTGCAAGCTGCCAGAGCGCGTCGGCGGCATGCACTTCTTCAACCCGGTTCCTCTGATGCGGCTGGTCGAGATCATCCCAGGCCTCAAGACCGCCCCCTGGGTGCGCGACGCCATGATGAGCATCGGCCGCCGCATGACGCGCGAGCCGGTGCTGTGCACGGACAGTCCGGCGTTCCTCGTCAATCATGTCGGCCGTGCCTTCGTACCCGAGGCGCAGCGCCTGCTTACCGAGAACATCGCCGGCGTCGGCCGACATCGACCGCATCCTGACCGGTGCACCAGGCTTCAGGCTTGGACCGTTCGCGCTGGCCGACATGGTTGGCATCGACGTCCAGCACGGTGTGATGGAGTCGGTCTATGGTCTGTTCTACGGCGAGCCGATGTTTGCGCCGTTTCCGGTGTCGGCGCAGCGCGTCGCCGGCGGTCTGCTGGGGCAGAAGACCGGCGCCGGCTGGTACGCTTATGAGAACGGCAAGAGGATCGATCCGCCGTTGGCGCCGGCCCCGTCGCTGCGACCGACGCTGGTGTGGGTGCGGCCGAGCGAGAACCATCCCGAGCTGCAGGCGCCACTGATCGACGTGCTGACGCGTGCCGGAGCCAACATCGAAACTGGTGACAAGCCGAGCAAGCAGGCCCTGATCATGGTCACCCCGGTCGGCTGGGACCTGACCACGGCGGTGGTCGACCTGAAGCTCGATCCGGCGCGCAGCGTGGCAGTCGACGTGCTGTTCGGCATGAAGGGCCCGCGCACGCTGATGGTGACACCGGCCACCGATCCCGCCATGCGCGATGCGGCCCACGCACTGCTCGCCGCCGATGGGCAAAGCGTGGCAGTGATCAACGACAGCCCCGGCTTTGTCGCACAGCGTGTGGTGGCCATGATCGTCAACATCGGTTGCGGCGTCGCGCAGCGGGCGATCGCCTCGCCGGCCGACATCGACAAGGGCACCAAGCTCGGTCTCGGCTACCCGTTTGGGCCGCTGGAGTGGGGCGATCGGCTCGGCGCAGGACGCATCCTGCACATCCTCCAGCGCCTGCAGGCCTTCTACGGCGAGCCGCGCTACCGGCCGAGCCCTTGGCTGAAGCGGCGCGTCGCGCTGGGGCTGCCCTTGTCGGCCCCGGAGGGTCGCGGTTGACTGGATCGGATGGATGCACGCGCAAGGCGAACGCAGGGTTGAATTGCGCCGATGCCAGAAACAGAAGCTTCAGCAAGAGCATAGCAAGGTCGGTTGCGGAGCCCACAATCCGGGATTAAATGGCGTCGCCGGGCACTCAATGGAGCAATGCATGAAAACGACGACACTGCTGGCCAGCGCCGTGGCGCTTGCCTTCACCTTCGGCGTGGCGATGGCACAGACCAAGGACAAGGCGCCGGCCAAGCCGCGCACCGCCGAGTCGATCGAGTGCTCGAAGCAGGCCGACGCCAAGGGCCTGCACGGCAAGGAGCGCAAGGTGTTCCGCGCCAAGTGCAAGAAGGATCTGGCCAAGCCGGCCAACAAGCCTGCCTGAGCGCGAACCGTTTTCAACACGTAGGATATTTCGGCGAGCGCCCGATCGTGGCGGGCGCTCGCATGGCGTTTTTCGGCACCTTTGCGCAGTGGGAGACAAGGCACGCGGCCACGCAGGCGCTAGAATGCGGCGACGCAATGCGCACCAGCGGGGGCGCCATCCGTGAAGACCTTCCAGTCCGACGATCCTGCCAAGTGTGCCGAGGCGATAGTCGATCGGGTCGGCCGGCATATCCGCTTGGGTGCGCCGATCGCTATCGGCAAGCCCAACCGGCTGCTGAATGCTCTCTATCGCATCGCCGAGGCCGACCGCGGGGTCACGCTCGAGATCTTCACCGGCATCTCGCTGGCGCGGCCGCCTTTCAGGACCGACCTGGAGCGTCGCTTCGTCGGTCCGCTTCTTGACCGGCTCTTCCCGACCTACCCGGAGTTGCTGTACGTGCGGGCGCTGCGCGAGCGGCGGCTGCCGGACAATATCGAGGTACGCGAGTTCTTCCTGCAGGCCGGAGCGTGGCTGTCGCATCCGACCATGCAGCAGAGCTACACCAGCCTCAACTATTCGCACGTCGCCGGCCACCTGATGCGTGCCGAGACGAACGCGTTTGCGCAGCTCGTTGCGCCCGATCCGTACGGCGATGCGGGGCGCTTGAGTCTCGAGCTCCAACACCGACGTCACGCTCGACATGGTGCCCTACGTCAAGGCTCGGCGCGAGGCCGGCAAGCCCGTGGTGTTCGCCGGAGAGGTCAATGCCAACCTGCCATACATGCCGGGAGAAGCGGAGGTCGAGCGAGGTGAGCTAGACGTGTTGCTCGAGGGGGGGCAGAGCTACGACCTGTTCGCGCCGCCCAAGGAGCCGGTGTCGCTCTCCGATTACGCCATGGCGCTACACGCGGCGACGCTGATCCGTGATGGAGGCACGCTGCAGATCGGTATCGGATCGTTTGCCGATGCCCTGGCTCATGCTCTCATTCTGCGCCACACGCGCAACGCTGAGTTCCGCGCCCTGGTCGCGCGCCTCGGCACGCCGCTGCACGCCGACGCCGAGCTGACGCCATTCTCTGCCGGTCTGTACGGCTGCACGGAGATGCTGGTCGACGGCTTCCTGGCGTTGCGGCGCGCCGGCATCCTCAAGCGACGGGTGGCCATGAGCGATGGCCGGCACGCTGTCCTGCATGCCGGCTTCTTCGTCGGCAATCACGCGTTCTACCGCGAGCTGCGCGATATGCCGACGCGCCGAGCTCGAGGAAATTGCCATGACGGCGATCTCCTTCACCAACACTCTGCACGGTGATGGAGAGCTCAAGCGTAAACACCGGCAGCATGCCCGTTTTGTCAACACGGCCATGGTTGCGACGCTGATGGGTGCGGTGTCGTCCGATCAGCTCGAGGACGGACGCGTGGTCAGCGGCCCGGGCGGGCAGCATGATCTGGTCGCCATGGCGCACGAGCTGGACGGCGCACGCTCGATTATCGCCGTGCGCAGCACACGCCGGCAGAACCGCAGGACCGTACCCAACATCGTCTGGCGCTACGCCAACACCACGGTTCCGCGCGCGCTACGCGACATCATCGTCACGGAGTACGGCATCGCCGATCTCAGGGGCAAGAACGACCGCGATGTCATCGCCGAGATGCTGAGCGTCGCCGACAGCGCCTTCCAGCCGTCGCTGATCCGCGATGCGCAGCAGGTGGGCAAGCTCGAGCGGTCCTTCGCGGTGCCCCTGCACGCGGCCGCCAACACTGCCCGGCGCATCGAGGACGCTTTGGCGGCCGCCCGCCGTGACGGACTGCTGCCGGTTTTTCCATTGGGCTCCGAGATGACCGACGTCGAGCAGGCGCTCGTTGCGCCTCTGCAGACGCTGAAATCCGCCGACTACGTGGGTCTTCTCCGCGCTGCGATGGCAGGGCTTGCTGGCGCGCCGTCGCCGCACGAGCAGGCCGCGCTCGAACGCCTGCAGCTCGGCCAGCCAGTAAGCCTGCCCGATCGCGCCTACCGGGCGCTTGTGCTCGGGGCCCTGCGGTCGGGCTGAGGCCTGGCCTACCGCACCACCACCGCCACGACGGTGGTGTTATCCTGGAACGGGTCGCGGACGCCTTCGACGGTGCGGATCAGGCCGCCGGCGATCGCATCCGGGCCCTCGGCCGCGTAGGCGTTGACGACACGCAGAATTTCGCTGTGTGCCAGCGTCTGAATGCCGTCGCTGGCCAGCACCACCACGTCGCCGGCCTGCAGCGCCAACGGCCGGTGCGAGCGATCGACCAGATCGATCTCCGTGCCGGTCAGGGCTGAGCGCAGGAAATGTCGACGCGGATCGTTCTTGGCCTGCTCCCAGCTTATCTTGCCGGCGGCAGCCAGCTTGTCGATCTCCGGCGCCAGCGAATGATCCTCGTTGAGCAGCAGGATTTCGCCGCCACGGATCAGAAACAGCGGGCTGTCGCCGACGCTCACCCATTCAATGCCGGGCGCGCTGAAGGTGGTGCCGATCAGCGTGCAGCCCATGCCGCTAAGGGATGGGTTCTCCTGCACCTGGGCAGCAATGGCCTGGTTGGCGAGCTGCATGGCTTCGTCAAGCCGTGCCGGTACGCTGCCGGAGGAGGAGCCATAGGCGGCGAGGAAGGTCGTGCACGCGGTGTCGCTGGCAAGAGCCCCGCCGGCATGGCCGCCCATCCCGTCGGCCAGCGCCGCCGTCAGTTCGCCCGCACGGCCTTCGGCGCCGGCCGGAGCCGTGCGTTCGTTGCCGCCAGCGGCCCGCACTGCCGCTGCGTCTTCCTGATAGCTCCTCGCGCCCTGGCTAGCGCGGCTCGCATATTGGAATTCCACCCCCGCACTACTCCTTCAGCTCAGCCAGCTCCGACCAATCGAACTCTTCGCCGCAGAACGGCACGAAGGCAAGCTTGGTGCGGCCCATGGTGATAACGTCCATGGCCTCCAGCTTCACCGCACCGGTCGGCTTCTTGTTGTTCACGGCAACGATGTTGGTCTTGGACAGGTTCGGTACGAACAGGAACGAGCGGTCCATCGAATCATAGCGGATGTAGGCCTGCTCCTCCGAGGAAATGGTGTCGTCGCCGAAGTCGACGGGAATGCGCTGGTTCTTGCCCCGGCCGATGTGGTTGTTGCCCTCGAAAATCGGACGGAAAGCGCCCAGCCCGAGGCCGGACACCACCACCAGCCAGCCGACCACCGGGTCCTGATGGAACGCTGCGTTGACGGCCTTCGGCCTGCCGCGGATCACCTGGGTTTTGCCGACGTCCGCCGCCGGCACGGCAGGCTTTGCCGTCGCCGCCGATCCATGCACCACGCGCGTGGTCGGCTCCGCCTCGAAATGAGCGCGCGTTGGTGTCTTGGCCTCGCGCAGGGCATCGGCCGCACTCATCTGCTGGGCTGCCGGCACGGTTGGAATCTCGGGGCGTGCTGCTGCTGCGGTTGGACTGCGCGGTGCGGCGGCGGGTGTAGCGGACGTCTTGGCCGGTTCGGCGGCTGCCTTTGCTGCCACATCCGTACGCTCACCGACCGTGATGTCGCCCGAGCGATCGTCGCGGCTTGCAGCATTGAGGGCATCGCGCAGCGAGCCCAGGATGCGGTTGGGTATCGAGCTCGCACCCTGCGCCGGCTGTGCGCTGCCTGCGCTCTTCTTTTCGTCCTTCATGCTGCTCTCCTTCCCGCTATCTCTCTGTGTGGGCCATCACATTGGGTTCGTGGCAAACGTGATGCGTGCCTTGCCGAGCTCGATCACGTCGCCATTGGCAAGCTGCGACTGTGCGCGGCGCGTGCCGTTGATGCGCACGCCGTTGCCTTCCTGGCCGCTCAGGTCTGTAATGAAGAAGTCGGCATCATGGGTGCGATGGATAACCGCGTGATAGCGGTGCACGGAGTTGTCCGTCAGCCAGATTTCATTGTCCGGATGCCGGCCGATGCGGATCATCTCTCCGGCGATAGGGTGCGCGCCCGTGCCTTCTCCCTCGATCGAAAGCCACGCCTGGGCAGGCCAGGCCGGCACAGTCTCACCGGGGCGCGGCCCCCGTTGCGCATCGTCCGTAGTCGCGGGACGCTGAGATGCTCCCCGCTTGGCAAGCCGCCCGGCACCGCGCAACACCGATGCGGCGACCGCGACGGCCGGCAACACAAGCATCGCCGAGAGCACGACGACGAGGACGGGAGCTTTGGCATAACCCGCAACGATGACGCCAACAGCTTGCCGGGCGGCAAGAATCGCCCTCTCCTGCCAGGAGGTGTCGGCCAGCTGTGCTCGAACGCTGGTGACTTGCTGAACGGCGGTAGAAGGGACTGGTCGTTGCGGAACCTGCTCGGGTCCACCCGCGGCCAGTGCTGCAGGGGCAAACGCCCACGCTCCCCCAAGGGAAATGGCGAGCAGCAAGGCTGAGGTCTTCACGAGCGGCATTCCCAGATCAAGTCAGCGAACGGTGGCCAAGCATGAGGGCAGGAACATGACCAAACGGCCACAACATGGCCGCGAAGCCGCACTAATGCACAGGCTACGCCGCTCCAGCTGCGACTGCACTGGACGCCCGCCCCATCGTCTTGCCACATTAGTACCCGATTTCTTCCCTGCTTGCCTCCGCCTTGGCGGAAGCAGCTGCTGACGCGGCAACAGCGCAGGGAGGTTACTGATTATGCGGGGGAATTGGTTCCCCGCCTGCTTGTATCGCGGGCCGTAATGGGGAAGTCGATGCAACCCAAGCCGGCGTCCAGCTCGAACCTGCTGGCCTTGCCGGATGGGACAGAGCTGGTTGGCGATTTCCGCATCAAACGCGTGCTGGGCGCAGGTGGCTTCGGCATCACCTACCTCGCCGAAGAGATCGCTCTCGCCCGCCTCGTCACCATCAAGGAATACTTTCCGGCCGACTACGCGGCGCGTAGCGGCGAGATCGACGCCTCGCCGCGCTCGCGCGAATGCGCCACCGACTACAAGTGGGGCCTCGACCGTTTCATCGAGGAAGCACAGACGCTCGCCCGTTTCGGGCACCCCAATATCGTGCGCGTGTATCGCTACTTCCGCGCCAACAACACCGGCTACATGGTCCTCCAGTTCGAGGAGGGTGGCAGCTTCAAATCCTGGCTGAAGGGCCTCAAGCGGGCGCCGCGGCAGGCCGAACTCGACGCCATCATAGCGCCGCTGCTGGAAGCGCTGGAGACGGTGCACAAGGGCGACTTCCTGCACCGCGACATCGCTCCGGATAACATCATCATCCGCAAGGATGGCTCGCCGGTGCTGATCGATTTCGGCTCGGCGCGCGGCGAGATCGCCTCGCATTCCAAGACCGTGAGCGCCCTCGTCAAGCCGGGCTACAGCCCCTACGAGCAGTACGCCACCACCTCCAGCAAGCAGGGGCCGTGGACCGACATCTACGCCCTTGGCGCCACGCTCTACCACGCCGTGGCCGGCAAGCGGCCGCCGGATGCGCCCTCGCGCATGGTCAACGACGATTACATCTCGGCCGGCGAGGCCGCGCTCAGCTCCTATCGGCCCGGTTTCCTTGCTGCGGTCGACAAGGCGCTCAAGCTGGAGGTGACGGAGCGGCCGCAGTCGATTGCCGAATGGAAGGCGACGCTGCTGGCGCCCGAGCCGAAGCGCGAGAAGGGCCGCCTGGGGTTGCCGGGCCGCAAGCCGCGCACGGCCCGGGCACGCCCGGAGCCGACCCCGCCGGTCACGCCTGCAACGGTCGCGCTGCCGGAAGCCGATCCGCTCAGCCTAGTGCCGACTCCGCCGGATGCCCCGCAAAACAAGGGCCAGTTGCTCGATTTCATCGAGGCTTTGAAGAAAAATCGGCCAAGTCTGCTTCCGCGCAAGACGCCGGGCGGACAGGCCGGCAAGCGGCCTCCACGGCCGGAGCCCGAGGTGCGCCCACCCGCCGCTGGCCATCAATTCGGACTGGGTTACGGACCCGCGCCGGACGCATCGCATAGCGAGGTTGCCAGCCCACCGAAACCGGCGCCCGCCGTTTTCGCGAAGGCCGTAGTGCCGGTGCCGGCCGCGCGCCGGGCGCCACCTCGGCCGCGCCGCATGCGCTCCTGGCGGATCGCGCCAAGCCAGTGGCGGTCGCTGGCCTTCAAGCTGCTGGTGGGTATTGGCATCGCATCGCTCGCCGTCGCCTACCAGGACAAGGTTCCGCAGATCCAGGGACGCGGCGCCAACCTGGTGTCGAGCCAGTCTGCCGACCTTACCCAGGTGCCCCGCCTGACCGGCCACACCGGCGCCGTCAATGCGGTGGGCCTGGCCGATCAGGGGCGCTGGATCGTCTCGGCGGGCAGCGACGGCACGCTCAGGATCTGGAATACCGGCTCGGGCGCGCTGGTTCGTACCATCGAACTCGACGAGGGGGCCGCTACCGCGCTGGCTGTCGATGAGCGTCGGGCACTTACCGGCCACAGAGGCGGCGCCGTCGTCCTTTGGGATCTGGAGCGTGCCGAGAAACTGGCTGTCGTGCAGCACCGCGGCCCGATTTCTTCGCTGACCTTCACCGAGGATCCCAACCGCTTCTTCGCGGCCAGTCAGGACGGGGCGGTTTCACTGTTTGACGTGCGCTCGCCCAACACGCCTGCGCCGCTGTCGGACGAGGTGGAGGGCGGCGCACAGTTGCTCGCTCTGGCCCGCTTGCGCGGGATGCTCGTTACCGGTGGCCAGGATCGCAGCATCCGACTGTGGCGCACGGACAGTCACGCGCTGGTGCGGACCTGGCGCACCGATGCGGCAGGTATCGTCGCCCTCGATATCGCGCCCAGCGGACGCACCATCGCGAGCGCGGCGCCGGACGGCTCTGTTCGCCTGTGGACCACTACGTCCTCGCGCGCGCAACGCACGCTCAACGCGCATCAGGGGCGCGTCACCGCGCTGGCATTCGCGCCGAACGGCGGCATGCTCGCCACTACGGGCGAGGACGGCAACGTCAAGGTGTGGAACATTCGCGGTGGGCGGACAGTGCCGCGCACGCTGCGCGGCCACACGGGACCAGTGCGCGCTGCCAGTTTCACCGCGGATGGTCAGCGCCTGATCTCTGCCGGCCAGGACGGTACGATCCGCATCTGGAGCATGGTGGGCCCGGCCAGGGAGTGACGCGGGCCGGCGTGACCGGCTGCCGGCTCAGCAGGACATCTCGAACAAGCCGGCATGGCGATTTCGAATATCCCAAACTGCCCGAACTACTCCGCGCCGAATTGGCGCCCACGCATCACGAGGCTTTCAGCCAGGCGGCGGTGTCGGCGGCTGCCTTGCTCGATCTGAAGAAGTCCTGCAGCAGTGGGTTGAGTTTGCCGAACTCGACCACCCAATGGCGCATCGTGTACACCAGCGCGCGGATCGCCGGCTCGGTGAGCTGAATGGTTGCGGAGGGACCTCGTCCGTCCTGGACGATCAGGCGAAAGCCCCGGAGGTCGGCGATGTAGCGGCGCACGGTCTCGCCCTTGTAGCGCGGCCTCAGGTCGCGGGACAGCTTGTGCATCGACACGAGCGCGCCGGTCAGCCCGTCGGCCAGCTTCTCGACATCATCCACGTCGAACGGATTTCTCTCGGCCGCATAGAGCTCGAGCAGGTACATCAGGATGTACCAGTACGAGATCGTCATCTGACGATCGTCCGGGGTGAAGGTGTCCGGGTCTCCGCCTCTGAGCTCGACAGCGCGGTTCAGGCAGCTGATCCAATAGTCGAATTGGCCCTCGGTCAGCTCGCGGACCGAATGCACGAGCTTCAACGCACCGCTGTTGCTGCCTCTCCCAGGAGCTGCATTGGCTGGCCGCTTTTTCGTCATGCAGATCTCGCTTGACACGTCAATTGGGATTGAAATACCAATTGGTATTGTGATCCCAATATCAATTTTCGTGACGCAAACTACCAACCAGCCGCGGTTCTTTCAACACGGGCTGCGGAGCGGAGGATTCCATGCCGAACAAACTCTACGCTCAAGGTGACATCGTCTTGGAACTGGTTGAAGACGCCAATCCGGGCAACGTCTTGCCCAACGATGCGGACGGCGCCGTGGTGCTCGCGTGCGGCGAGCTGACCGGTCACCGCCACGCCTTTTACGGCGGCGGCGTGACGTTGTTCCACGACGACGCCCTGGCCCGGGAAGTACCACTGGCGCTTTATATCGGCCATGTGAAGGTCAGCGCACCGTCAGCCGATCTGCAGCACGAAGAGCATGCGACCATTCGGCTTGCGCCCGGCACCTATCGTGTCCGCCGGCAGCGGGAGTGGGATGTGAGCGGCGATCCGCTCATCCTGTGGGAGTGACTTCATGACCTCTGCGACTCTCGCGAAGGCCCAGGCGATCATCGACCGCTGCGTGGCAATCGATTGGCGCTTGCCGAGCCGTGATGCAGAGCGCATCACGGCCGCCTACCGGCGCTGGCTGGCCATCCTCGGGTTGGGCTGGCCGATCCGACTGATTACCGATCCGCTCGATACGCTGCACGCCATGTCCGGGGAGAAGGGGATAGAGGGCGCGAGCGCGGCGACGGACGCCACTTGGACATTTGCTGCCGGAAACCCGTTCCTCCGCACGATGTGGCCAACAGGGTGGCCTGGAACGGCGCCGCCGGCGCTTGCCGCGGAATGGGACGTAGCCGTGGCCTGGTCATTTGCCTTCATTCTCTCCAGGGCCAGCGCCGAAGAGCCCCGCGCAAAATCCATGGTCGACATCGATCCGCTGTTGGCTTCAATGTCCCGCATCATCACGGCCAACAGAGCAAATCTCAGCGCCATGGCCCTGCTCAACACGCCCTTCCTGGGGCTGTTTGATCCCCCCTCTCGGATCGTATCCATCGTCCGCGACCTGCTGGCCGTATCGGACGACGATTTCGATTGGCAGCACCTCGCACAGCGGGATCGAGAGCTTGCAGGAATGTTCAACATCGACATCGGGGAGCACGCAGCCGGCTGCTCCCGCGACGCCGTGATCGACGCCCTCATTTCGCTCATCGAGCCGATGATTGAAGCGTGCGAGAGCGGTGCGTTCGCCCACATCTTGAAGGACGGCGAACTGGTGGTGCTGGCATCGCCCCAGATCTGGACGGACGGGCGACGGCTGCACCGCGCCGACGGCCCGGCGCTCGCGTGGCGAGAAACGAAGGTGTACGCCTGGAAAGGATGCATCGTTCCCAAGCGATTCATCGCGCAACGGGCCAGCACCCGTCCTGACGATATCCGTGCCGTACCTGATCAAAGACTGCGCCGCGCGCTCGTCGATCTTTACGCAGCCACCCATGGCCATCGGCGCTGTATGCAGGACTTTGGCGGCGTGATGATGCACGAGGACACCACGGGGCGCCTTTGGTGCGTGAACCCGGGTCGAGAGGTTGTCGCGCCTCAGTCAGGCGACATCAAGCTGGTCGAGGTCGCAAACGGGACCGTCGAGGCGGATGGTTCGCGCAACACCTACTGGCTCAGTGTGCCGCCGGACATGCAATGGGCTCAACAAGCCGTGGCCTGGACCTATGCCATGACGGCCGAGGAATACGGCGCACTGGTAGTGCGGACATAGCTTTTAACCGCCAATCCATGTCTGCGGCAGTACGCGTCGTCGTTCAGGCGCCGAACAGCTCCGCGTGGCGGCGACTGATGCGAGGCCACAGGCTGGCTGCCTCCGTCAGCCTGATACCGAAGACTGCTGCTCAGCGTCTCGGCGTAGTCCTCTGCCGAGCCGACCAGACGGTCGGTGGTTCCCTGCTCATCCATGGTCTTCAAGACTCGGCCAATCAGGGCAACAATCGAATTTGATCCGTGTCGTAGGCAGATCGCATTCTGCACAAAGCGCGAGTCCGGGTTCGTCTGCTGCCAATGGCAACGCTGCCGAAGGACGGCCCAGTCGGCAGGTTGATGCTGGAAATCGAACGATGGTGCCAGCGCATGCCTGGCGTTGTGGAAACGCCACCAGCCGTCGGGCAGACGCTCGAGGCCGAGGGTGCGCCAGCCTTGGCGATAGGAGCCTTCACGCAACGGTATCGGTTCACTGGGGCCGTCGCCCAACCCCACGTCCACAAGGTAAAGCTCCTCCAGATGGACGGCGAGCACGAGATGATTGCCGATCGCCGACGCGCCTCGCTCGGCTCGCATGACCGCGCCCGTCATGACCGTGACGCGAAAACCTATCGCTTCGAGCATCCGGCCGAACAGGCCATTCATCTCGTAGCACCAGCCGCCTCGACCGCCAGTCACCAGTTTGGCAAACGCGTCCTCGGGGTCGAGCGTCACGTGCCTTCCGAGCTGGACGTCCAGGTTCTCGTAGGGGATGTGCGTGAGATGGGCGCGCTGAAGCTGCCGCAGCGTATCGAGGTCAGCGGCCGGAGCGCCGTCATAGCCGATACGGCTGAAATAGCTGGCGATGTCCAAGCGCTCCTCCAACCCTGACCACAGCTGCAACAACTGCGGCCTTGCCATCCATGCCCGAAAACTCAGCAGCGTCAGTCAGCCAGCATTTCCGCCGGGCTGCGCTTATCCACTGCCTTTTCGGCCTCATCAACCCAGCAGAAGCGCTTATCATCAGGCCGCGGAAGCAATCAAGAACGCCAGAATGGCTTCAAGGCTCTGCAAGCGTACGGGCAGCTGATTTGCCGGGTGGGTAATATCGGCGACGACCTGCAGTCGCTTGCAGCCAGCACCACCTGCCGACGCCGCGGACCGGTCGGCAATCTGACATTCTGGCCATGCGCCTCGTGGGATCGCCGCGCTGGTGTCGTGGCAATCGAGGTCGGCGTCGAAGAGCCGACCCTTCTAGGCGTGGGGCTCGACGCCGAGGCTGGACGCAGCCTCGGAAAGCTGGCCCTGTTGCCGGCCGTGCTGGCCGCATAATCCTATTTCTTCCAGCCCTTCATCGGCCACTGCAAGGTGGCCGTAGCCCGATCCGCAGGCCAGACCGACTTGTACTCCTTACCCTGCAGTTGGATCAGGTAGGTGGCAGATAAGGTGTTCTGGCCGGTCTCGTCGAACTTGACGCCGCGATAGCCAATCATCAGCTGCTCGGGCTTCAGGTCGGTCTCGCGCAACGCCTTCTGGATCTTTTCAGGCTCGGTGGAGCCGGCGCGGTTGATGGCCTCGGCGAGCGTCAGGAAGCCCTGCATCCAACGGGCACTGGTGTCGTCCATGTCGCGGCCGTACTTGGCCTTGAACATCTCGTTGATCTTGTAGGTGTTGCTGCCAGGCTTGCCGATATCCCAGGCGCTGCGGTTGACGGCGCCCTGTGCAAGCTGGCCGACGTTGGGGATGAAGGCCGGGTCGGAAAAGCCGGCGTCGTCGCCGATGATGATGGGCGGCAGATAGTCGAGGTTCTGCATGGTCTTGAAATAGAGGATGGTGTCGGCGGTGTAGCTGATGAAGATTACGGCGTCGGGGTTCTTCTCTTTGAGCTGCAGCACCTGGGCTGACACGTCGGACGAGTTGGCGTTGTAAGGGATCTGGGCGGCGAGCACGATGTTCGAACGCTTGGCAGCCTCGACGATGCTGGCGGCGACCGAGGTGCCGTAGTCGGTGTTCTCGTTCACGATGGCGAGGCTGTCGATCTTCTTGCCGGACGCTTTGAGCTCGGTAAGGAACTGCGTGTAGGCGTTGGCGAAGTCGGGTGCGATCGGGCCGGAACGGAAGATCCACTTGAAGCCGCGCTGGGTGATATTCAGTGCCACCGAATTCGCCGACCAGGAACGGGATGCCTTGGCGCTCGGCGATGGCGGTCGCCACCAGCGCCACCGAGGAATGATAGGCGCCGAGCATGGCGACCACCTTCTCCTGGGTGATGAGCCGCAGCGTCTGCGTCTGCCCGACCTGGGGATTGCCCTGATGGTCGACATTGACCAGTTCGATCTTGGCGCCGCCGAGGTTGGGCAAGCCGGCCGTATCGGCCAGCGGTATGCCCTTGAGGTCCGGGTGCGCATTGTTGACGATTTCAACGCCCAGCTCTACGGCGTCCTTGGCAGAGGAGCCGGCGCTTGCCGCGTTGCCGGTGAGCGGATAGATGGCTCCGATCCTGACGGGATCAGCGGCGTTGGCCGCGAACGAGACAAGGCACGTCCATAGGACAAGACCGATCAGGTATATTAACCTCATCACACGCCTCCCTTTTGTCGTTTCTGTATTTTTTCAGCGAATTGGCGAGAACGGTGCCGCCAGATAAATATCCGATTGCTGCGTGGCCAAATGATCCGGCCCGCCCGGCGGCGGCCACACCCCGTCAGCTATTGCCTGGGCGCGCAACCGTCCGCGCTCCTCGATGCTGGCGTATGGCCATATGTGCATGAAGCGCGTGACCGGGCCGGTGATGGAGTACATGGCCGCCAGCAGTGGTGACAGGCCGATGCGTGCCGGCACCGCTTTGCGCCACAGATCCATCGTCCTGCCGAGACCATCCGGCTTCAGCAGGTAGGTGCGCACCTCGAACACGGGGCCGCGTGCGCCGGGCGCCATGGCCTCTACGAACGGGAAGGACACGTAGGTGTCCATTTCGAGGCCGGCGATGAGATCGCCGATGCCGAACGGATTGCTGGACTCGAGAACCGATCGGCGATGATCAGGTATGGGGTCGACACCGTGCGCCTGAATGACCAGGATCCGGTTGAGTGCCCCGATATCCGAGAACCAGCAGGCCAGGAGCGGGCTGCCGCCTGCCAACGCAAGGACCGATCCCTCGAGCTTCGCCAAGGCTTTGCCCTGCGTGCCAGGTCGGATGGTGATGGTCGTCACGTCATAGAGCACGTGGGATCCCTCGAAGATCGTCGGTGCTACCGCGGACAATGGCGTAGCGTGCCGATCGTTGACACTCGCCACCCCGCTTCATACGGTTATCGTACAACTTGGCATCATGCTGACAAGTACGGAACGCGGCGAAAGCCGATAGCCGCAAAACAAAAGCCAGGGGAGGAAAACATGGCACGATTGAAGCTGGCGAGTTGCATTCTCAGCGCTGCACTCGCGTTGCTGGCACCCACGATGTCGGCGTACGCGGCCGACAGCGTCAAGATCGGCATCCTGTGGCCGCTGACCGGCAACGCCGCGGCAGCCGGCCAGGCATCCAAGGCGGCAGCCGAGCTTGCTGCCGAGATCGTCAACAACAAGCATCCAGAGCTAGCCAACATCCCGCTCGCCGCCGAGGAAGGCCTGCCCAACCTCGGTGGCGCCAAGCTCGAGTTGATCTTCGTCGATCATCAGGGCACGCCGGCCCTGGCCCAGCAGTTGGCCACCCGCCTCATCACACAGGACAAGGTGCATGTGCTGATGGGCGCTTACCAGTCGTCGTGCAGCTTTACGGCCACCGCCGGTGGCGGAGCGCTATGGCGTGCCGTTCATGGTGGGTGAGTCGGCGGCGCTCAACATCACCGGCCGCGGCTTCAAGTGGGTGTTCCGCGGCACGCCCATCGCCAGCGACTATGCGGCGACCTACATGCGCTTCTTCGCCGATATGAAGAAGCAGGGCAAAACCATCGCCTCGATCGCTGTGGTCAACGAGAATACCGACTACGGTACGTCGGTGGCCGACTCGATTGAGGCCGCCGCCAAGGCCAACAATGTGCCCGTGGCGATCCGCATCCCTTACAGTGCCAGCTCGACCGACGTTACCCCGCAGGTCGTGCAGCTCAAGGAGAAGAATCCCGACGTAGTGATCTTCATCAGCTACACGTCGGACGCGATCCTCTACTTCAAGGCCATGAGGAACCTGGACTACCTGCCGCCGATGGTGGTGGGCGACGACACCGGATTCTCGGATCCCTCCTTCATCCCGGCGGTGTCCGACATTGCCCAGGGCGCCATGAATCGCAGCGCCTGGGATATCGGCCAGCCGGGTAGCACCACCTACAAGATCAACGAGATGTACAAGGCCAAGACCGGCCGCGATCTCGACGACACCAGCGCGCGCAATATGCAGAGCTTCTTGGCGTTGGCCGACGCCATCAACCGCGCCGGCTCGAGCGAGCCCGAAAAGATCCGCGAAGCTCTCGCCAAGACCGACCTCAAGCCCGAGCAGCTGATGATGGGCTACAACGGCGTCAAGTTCGACGAGACCGGCCAGAACGTGCTGGCCTCCACCTACCTTATCCAGCTCAAGGGCAAGCAATACCAACTGGTGTGGCCGGACAAGGCAGCGGGCGCCAAGCTCGACTGGCCGATGAAAGGCTGGAAGCCCTAGTGTGATGATCGAGAAACCCGCTACATCGCGCCGAGCTGGGTTCGCGAGCGGACTTGTCGATCAGAATCACACTAGGGAGACTGTCCTTCAGATCGCAGAATGCGTTCCGAGCGCGCCGTCACACCGCGGCGAATTTCGCGATCAGGACGCTAGCCCATGCTGCTCGTGCAGGTGATCGTGGGCGGACTGCTGTTGGGGGCCATCTACGCGCTGTTCTCCTCGGGCCTGACGCTGATCTGGGGCATGATGAACTTCATCAATTTTGCCCACGGCGAGTTCGTCATGCTCGGCATGTACGTGGCGTTGCTGGTGGTCGTGTGGATCGGCGGGGGGCCCGGCGTGTTTGGCCTGGCGGCGGCGATCGGCCTGTTCGCTCTGGGGGTAGTGGTCTACGCCTCCCTGATCCGCCACGTGGCGCGCGGGCCGATGCTGGCGCAGATCCTGTCGACGTTCGGCCTGGCGCTGCTGCTGCGCTACACCGCTTTCTGGATCTTCTCGGCCAACTTCGTGTCCCTGCCGCAGACCTCGCTGTCCGGCACCATCAACCTCGGCGGCATCTTTATTCCTATACCGCAGCTGGTGGCGGGGCTGATCGCTGCGGCGCTCACCATCGGCCTGCACTTGGTTTTGACGCGCACCATGCTGGGCAGCCGCCTGCTCGCGGTGGCCGAGGATCGTTCAGCTGCCATGCTGATGGGCATTCGGCCCGACCGCATGCAGGCGCTGGCCTGGGGGCTCGCCGCCGGCAGCGCTGGACTGGCCGGCGCGCTGATGGCGATCGCCTATCCGTGGTCGCCGTCGGTCGGCGAGACCTTCGGGCTGACCGCGTTCGTGGTGGTGGCGCTCGGTGGCTTCGGCAGCGTGCCGGGCGCCATGTACGCCGGCCTGATTATCGGCCTCATCCAGGCGCTGTCGGCCTACAAGTTCGGTCCGATCTACAAGGACATAGTGGTCTACGCGCTGTTCGCCGTGCTGCTCTGGCTGCGCCCGCAAGGCCTGATGGGCAAGGCATGAAACGAGGCCCGCAGTGAGGACAGGCGTGTTCGCGATCGGCATCGCCCTGCTGATCTATCCGTTCGTGCTCACCGGACCCTTCTACTGGGACGTCGGCGTCACCTTCCTGCTCGCGGCCATCTCGGCCTCGGCTTGGAACCTGGTGGGCGGCTATGCCGGCCAGGTGTCGGTCGGGCACGCCATGTTCTTCGGCATCGGCGCCTATGTGCCACTGCTGGTATTCAACCTGTGGGGCTGGCCGACCATGGCCGGCGTGCCCATCGCCATCGTGCTGAGCCTGGTCCTGGCGCTGGTGATCGGCATCCCGACGTTCCGCCTGCAGGGGCATTACTTCAGCATGGCGACCATCGCGGTGGCGGAGCTGATTCGCATCTTCGTGAGCACCTGGGACTTCGTCGGCGCGGCCATCGGCCTGCAGGGGCCCGCGGTCGGGCGCGGCTGGTGGGACCTCACGTTTCGCAGCGAATTGCCCTACTACTACCTGTTCCTGGCCGTGCTGGCCCTGCTGCTGTATGTGACCTACGAAGTGCAGCGCAGCCGTTTCGGGTACTATCTGCGCGCCATCAAAGCCGGCGAGCGGGCCGCGCGCAGCCTGGGTGTGCCGGTGCGCTGGACCAAGCTGCAGGCGCTGATGCTGAGCGCCGCTTTCACCTCAGTCGCAGGCTCGCTCTATTCCATCAAGACCGGCTTCGTCGATCCCGAGAGCGGCTTCGGCATCGTCATCTCGGTGCAGATGCTGATCGTCGCCGCGTTGGGTGGCGCCGGCACGCTGTTCGGTCCGCTGGTCGGAGCGCTGGTCCTTATCCCCCTGCAGACGGCCACCAACACCTGGTTCGGCGGCGGCGGCTCGGGACTGACCTATATCCTTTACGGCGGCATCATTGTGCTGCTGGCGCGCTTCGAGCCGGGCGGCCTGCACGAACTGTGGGGGCGCATTGCCGCACAGGTGTCGAGGCGGCGCCATGCTGCTTAAGGCCGAGGGGATCTCCAAGTCGTTCGGCGACTTCCGCGCCGTCTCCGGCGCATCGCTGTCGATTGGCGAGGGCGAGATTATCGGCCTGATAGGTCCCAATGGTGCCGGCAAATCCACCTTCTTCAACTGCCTGTCGGGCGACATGAAGCCCGACGAGGGGCGCGTGGTCTTCAAGAGCGCGGACCTGACACAGGCCTCTCCGGAGGCGCACGCAAGGTCCGGCATGGGCCGCACCTTCCAGGTGCCGGCCACCTTCGAGGACATGACCATCCTGGAGAACGTGATGGTTGGCGCCTTTCTGCGGCATGGGCACCGCGCCGACGCGCGCGCTCGTGCCCAGGAGATCGTCAAGCTGACGGGCCTTGAGCCGCAAGCGCAGCAGCGCGCCCGCTCGCTCGGTACGCCCGGCCGCAAGCGGCTGGAGATCGCGCGCGTGCTGGCCACCGACCCGAAGCTCATGCTGCTCGACGAGGCGCTGGCCGGTCTCAACCCGAGCGAGCTGCAGCAGGGCGTGGAGCTGCTGCGCCGCATTCATGGCCTCGGCATCACGCTGATCATCGTCGAGCACATCATGGAGGTGATCATGACCCTGGCGGCGCGCGTGCTGGTCTTCAACCAGGGCCGGGTCATCGCCGAAGGCGTGCCGACCGAGGTCGTCAAGCAGGAGGCGGTGATCGAAGCCTACCTCGGCCGCGGCAACCGCAGGCGCAGGGCATGAGCGGCGAGCGCCTAACCGTCGAGCACCTGGAGGTCCGCTACGGCGATCTGGTTGGCGTGGCCGACGTGTCGCTGACCGTGGAGGCTGGCACCATCGTGGCTCTGCTCGGCTCCAACGGTGCCGGTAAGAGTACGACGCTTTCGGCGATCGCAGGGTTGATCCGGCCCTCGCGCGGCACCATCACGTGGGGCGGCGAGACCATCTCGGGGCTCCCGGCGTACGCCATTGTGCGCAAGGGCTTGGCGCTGTCACCGGAGGGCTGGCGACTGTTCGTGACGCAGACGGTCGAGCAGAACCTCAAGCTCGGCACCACTGCGTTGGCCGACGGATCGCGGGCCGGCGCACTTTTCGAGCGCGTCTACGCGCTCTTCCCCCGGCTCGCCGAGCGTCGGCGACAGCTGGCAGGCACGCTGTCGGGCGGCGAGAGACAGATGCTGGCGCTAGGCCGCGCTTTGATGAGCGAACCGCGTCTTCTGATCCTCGACGAGCCTAGCCTCGGGCTGGCCCCGGCCGTGGTCGAGACGCTGTACGAGACGCTGTATCGTCTGCATGCCGAGGGGCTCACCCTGTTGCTGGCCGAGCAGTCGGTGCCGTTGGCCCTCGACATCGCCGATTATGCCTACGTGTTGCAGACCGGCCGTACCGTGCTGGAAGGCAAGGCTGCCGATCTCGAGAAAAACGAGCAGGTGCAGGAGATATATCTCGGCATCTCTGCCGGTGCGGTGCCGGATAGATCGAGCGGTTTCGCGATCGCCTCGCGTGGTTGCTGCCGATGCCTGGTTTCGCGTCACGAGTGCCCCCAACGATTTGGTTTCGCGGCATGCACGCGGCACCACCGGATCCCAACATTTTCCCGCCACAGCGAATGATCATGCTTCCTGCGGCGAGACCGCTCAGGGTATTGACGCAGACCGTCTTCCATAGTGGTAGTCTCAGCTTGCGGGCGCTAGTCACGGGTTTGGTGCAGGTCAGAAAGGTAAATCATGTTCCGTTTAGCTATTCGCGCCGTTATGCTCGCCGCGTTGACAATAGCCGCGACCTCTGCAAGCGCACAAACGCCCAAGCGTGGAGGGATTTTGAACTTTGCCGTGGTTGCGGAGCCGCCGAGCTACGACTGTCACGCAAGCAATACATTTGCGCTCGTGCACCCCATCGCACCCCACTATTCGCTACTGGTCAAATTTGATGCCAAGCAGTACCCCAAGGTCGTTCCCGATCTCGCGCAGAGTTGGACGGTCGCGCCTGACGGAATGACCTACACCTTCAAGCTGCGCAGCGACGTCAAGTTTCACGATGGCACTCCGTTGACGTCTGCTGACGTGAAGGCCAGCTACGACAGGATCATAAATCCTCCAGAAGGCGTCATCTCCATTCGCAAAGCGTACTACTCCGATCTGGTGGTCGAGGCGCCGGACGACTCAACCGTGACTTTTAAGCTCAAGAACCCGATGGCTGGTGTGTTGGAAGCGCTGGCGTCGCCTTACAACTGCATCTATAGCGCTGCCAAATTGAAGCAGAACCCGCGCTACCCTGAGACGGAAATTATGGGCACCGGGCCGTTCACGTTTGTCGAGCACGTGAAAGGCACCAGCTGGAGCGGCAAACGCTTCGACGGCTATTTCGAAAAGGGCAAGCCCTACCTGGATGGATATAAGGCCTTCTTCGTGAAATCGAATGCCGTCGTTCCGGGCATCCAGGGCGGCCAGTTCGATGCCGAGTTCCGCGGCCGCAATCCGTCAGAAAAAGCTCAGCTGCTTGATAAGATGAAGGACAACGTCACGGTCGCGGAGGATAGCTGGGTTATCAATTTGCTCGTCGTCTTCAACATGACACGCAAGCCGTTTGACGATATCCGTGTGCGTCAGGCCCTGAGCATGGCGATTGATCGGTGGAGCGGATCCGATGCTCTGGGCAAGATCTCTACCCTTAAGTACGTTGGGGGCATCATGCGGCCAGGCTATAGCATGGCCCTTCCCGAAGCCGAGCTGGTGAAGCTCCCGGGCTTCAGCAAGGACATCAACAAGGCACGAGAAGAGGCGAAACGCCTGCTGCAACAGGCTGGCGTCACCAACCTGAAATTCAAGCTGCTCAATCGCAATGTGGCGGAGCCTTATACTCCCGGCGCGATCTACTCGATAGACCAGTGGCGTCGGATCGGGGTTACCGTCGAGCATGAGCAGCTGGAAACAAAGCTGTATCAGGATCGACTGGCGGCGGGCGATTTCGACGTCGCGATCGATTTCCAGGGCGACTACAATGATGATCCGACGCAGCAGTTTGCGAAGTATCTGACCAAGAAGGCGTCGCCGAGCGCGTACTCCAATCACCCCGACACCAAGATCGACGACATGTACCAGCGCCAGCGCCGCACCATCGACGTTGCCGAGCGTACCAAGCTCGTACGTGAGATGGATCGCTATGCATTGACGCAAGCCTACAATGTGCCTCTGCTGTGGTGGCAGCGGATCATCGTCAATCACAAAAAGATCCAGGGCTGGAATATGACGCCAAGCCACTATCTCGGCCAGGACCTCGCGGCGGTCTGGCTCAATCAATAAGCTGTAGCGGGACTTCACTGCCAGGTGATGCCTGAGGTGACCGGGAATAGCACGAGCATGATCTGGACGCCGTGGGGTCGGGCATCGAGGTTCCTGCGGATATGAGCGTGGCGGAGGCCGGCAGCCAGCAACGGGCCGCCTCCGCCGGCGATCAGGAGGCCGGCGAGCCGGCGGCCGGCCAGTCGTTCCTGGTCACGCTCGTCGTCCTGACCTTCGTCATGAACATGCTGGCGCGCGGCGTCACCGAGACGTTCGCGGTGTTCCTGCTGCCCGTACAGAACGGCCTCGGCATCTCCCGCGCCGATATCACGCTCACCTATTCCGTCTACATGCTGGCCTACGGCCTCTCGGCACCGTTTGCCGGCCAGCTCATCGACCGCCTGGGCGCACGCATCACCTACGGCTTCGGCCTGACAATGTTGGGGCTCGGCTATGTGCTTGCCGGCTCGGCGACCGAGCTGTGGCACTATCTCCTGACCGTTGGGCTGCTGGGTGGCCTGGGCTCCGCCTCGCTCGGAATGATCGTTGCCTCCGCGCTGCTCAGCCGCTGGTTCACGGCGCGCATCGGCGCGGTCGTGGCGTTGCCGTATGCCGCTGTCGGCGCCGGTATGCTGATCCTGCCGCCGCTCACGCAACTGCTGCTGTCCACCTACGACTGGCGTACGACGCATCGCCTGCTGGGCGCCGGCGTGCTGCTGGCGCTGCCGCTGGTGATGCTGCTGCCGCTCGGTCGCATGACGGCAGGCTCGACCGCCTGGCAAGCCCTGCGCCTCAGAGCCGCCAGCGATGGCAAAGGCCCATGGACCGTCTCGACGGCCGTGCGCACCAGTGGCTTCTGGGGGCTGTTCACGGCTTATCTGTGCACCTCGGTTGCGGCCTACAGCGTGCTGCCGCATTCGGTGGCCTATCTCGTCGAGCAGGGCTTCAACCCGCTGATCGCCGCCAGCGCCTTCGGCATGACCGGCATGCTGTCGGTGATCGGCATTCTCGCGGTCGGTTGGCTGTCCGACCGCTTCGGCAGGCTCAGCACCGTGACCGTCACGTATCTGTCCACCATGCTCGGCATCGTCCTGCTAATTCTGGTCTCGGGCTGGCATTCGCTGCTGCTGGTCTACGGTTTCGTGCTGTTCTTCGGGCTGATGCAAGGCGCGCGCGGCCCCATCATCGTCGCCCTGGTGGCCATACTGTTCCCGGGCGGCGGCGTGGGCGCCATCTACGGCACGCTGTCGCTGGCTCTTGGCCTTGGCGCGGCGACCGGCTCGTGGGCGTCTGGTCTGCTCTACGAGCTCACGGGCAGCTACGTCACCTCGTTCCTGGTGGCGATGGGCGGCTCGCTGGCCGGGCTTGCCACCTTCTGGCTGGTGCGCGGTCTGCGCGAGGAGGCGACGAGCCAACCGCACCCCACCGCCCGGCATCAGTAAGCATCAGGGTTTTCCCCGGCCATACCTCGGGCATTGCCTGATTCATATGCTGCCCCCCACCGCTAATCTCCTCTGCAACAGGCCGGCATTCCAGCAGAGGTGATGCGATGAAACACCTGCCACGACGTACGCTCGCAGCGTTGGCGATTTCGGGCATGGCCGCGTCCACCGCGCTCGCCCAACAGGTCCAATCCGTCTCCGATCAGGAAATCCGCGACATCGCCCGCGACGCCTACATCTACGCCTATCCCATGCTGGTCACGGAAATGACCCGGCGCGTCTTCACCAACGTCGACAAGCCCGAAGGCACACGCGCGCCCATGAACCAGATCGCCAACGTGCGCGCATTCCCCGACCCGTCCTTCACCGATGTGGTGCGCCCCAACGCCGACACGCTCTATTCGGTGATGTTCTTCGATGTGTCGAAGGACCCGATGGTGTTCAGCGTCCCCGATTCCGGCGGGCGCTATTACCTGCTGCCCATGCTCGACATGTGGAGCGACGTGTTCGTGTCGCCCGGCAAGCGCACCACCGGCACCGGCGCACAGACCTTCGCCGTGATCGGCCCGCACTGGCAGGGCCAGCTGCCCAAAGGCGTCGAGACCATCCAGAGTCCGACCTCGACCGTTTTCATGCTCGGCCGTACGCAGACCAACGGCAAAGCCGACTACACCGCCGTGCACAAGTTCCAGGACGGCCTCAAGGCCGTACCGCTCAGCCGCTACGGCAAGACCTACACCCCGCCGAAGGGCACGGTGAACGCCGCGCAGGATATGAGTTCGCCGTCCGACCAGGTGCACAAGATGGACGCCGCGACCTTCTTTGCCACCTTCGCCGAGCTGCTCAAGACCAACCCGCCGCACGCCAACGACTATCCGATCCTGGCGCGTCTCAAGCGCATCGGCATCGAGCCCGGCAAGAGCTTCTCGCTCGCCTCCGCCTCACCCGAGGTGCAGCGCGCGCTGAACGCCGCCGTGCCGGAAGCGCAGCAGGACATCGAGGCGGCGGTCCAGAGGTCGGGCGTGCTGGCCAACGGCTGGCGCACCAACCTGACCGCCATCGGCACCTACGGCACGGACTACCTGCACCGCGCCGGCATCGCCTTCGCCGGCTTCGGCGCCAACACGATCGAGGATGCGGTCTATCCGAGCCTGTTTGCCGACGCGAACGGCGAGCCGCTCCGCTCCGACCGCCGCTACCAGCTGCACTTCGACAAGGACCAGATCCCGCCCGTCAACGCCTTCTGGTCGCTGACCATGTACGATGAGCGCCAGCTGTTCGCCGCCAATCCAATCGACCGCTACGCCATCGGCGACCGCGACAAGCTTGCATTCAACCCCGACGGCTCGCTCGACCTCTACGTACAGCGCGAGTCGCCCGGGCAGGACAAAGAGTTGAACTGGCTGCCGACACCTGCCAGCGGGACGTTCACGATGAACATGCGCCTCTATTGGCCGAAGCGCGAGGCGCTCGAAGGCGTCTGGGTGCCGCCTCCCGTGTTGTCCGTCGAAGGTGTTGGCGGTCGGGCACTGCAGTAGGTGCCGGCGGCCACGCAGCCGAAATCGCGCACCGGGGTTACCGGCTCAGAACCCGATGATCCGGTTGGCGACGGCGAGCGCCACCAGCAGTACGATGCCGAGGCCGAGGCTCCAGCCAATCAGCTTCTTCTCGATCGGCAGCAGCGGCTCGGCCTCATTGCGGCTCAGCTCCTCGCGCAGGTTGGGCTCGGTCATGTGCGCTGCTCCTTATCTGCACTCAATCTCGGGCTCAGCCCGCCAGCGGCGGCTTGACACCGCTAAAAAACAGCCATGAGATCAACAGTCCTACCCAGATCACGAACCCGAACAGGCTGAGGACATAGACGGCGGCCAGCTTGGCAATGCCATCCTCCCATAGCTTTCTGAAGTTCGACAGCACGCCGATAGAGAAGAACGTCAGGATGAAGAAGATGACGCGGAACGTGTTCGCTTCGGCGATGGCGGGCGTCAGCCTGGCAAGCTCCTGCGCGGATGCGCCGATGGCGAAGTAGAGCGCCACAGCGAAGGTCAGCACGAAGCCGAGGATGAACTTCGGGAAGCGCTGCCAGATCTCCGATACCTTGGCCCTCTCGCCGCCTTGGGCAACGTTGATGTGGTTGGTCCAGATGTAGGCCAGGATGAAGGCCCACACGCCGATGAAGACATCGATGAAGATCTTGACGGCGGCCGTGGTGCCAAGGATCCATCCCGGCTGGTAGCGGATGCCTTCGGCTGCGGCCTTGGAAAGAATGAGCGCCTCGGTGATGCCGCCGGCCGCGATTGCCGCGCCGTCGGTCTTGACCGCCAGCCCCATCCAGGCCGCGGCCACCAGCGGCTCGTTGGCAAGGTAGGCTTGCGCCAGCACCGGCAGGATCAGCACCTCGACCACGGCGAACACCACCACCAACGACGAGACAAGCACCGGCACGGCCGGCCGCGCACGGATGGCTCCGCCGGTGGCGATCGCTGCGGCCACGCCGCAAATCGAGATGCCCGAAGCCAGCGGCGCCGCCCACTCGCGGCTGAAGCCGAACCATTTGCGCGCCACGAAGTACACGACCGCCCAATAGATCAGGTAGGCCTCGACGATGGCGGCGACGCCGCGCAGCACGATCGAGCCCGCAAAGCTGAGCCGGCCAGCGATGGTCACGGCCAGGAAGGCGCCCAGGATGACGATGGCGGTCTTGATGTAAAGCTCAGGGCGGATCGCCTCGTTGAGCCACTGCGCGAGACCGGGCAGGAAATTGGCGATCAAGATGCCGACCAGCAGGGCAACGATGAAGCCGCCCTCGTTGGTCAACCGCAGCGACCAGCCGACGTCAAACTTTTGCAGATCGGCCGGCGTCACCGCCGCTATATGAGCGTTGCTGCCGATGATCCAGCTGGCATAGGAGAGGGCGAATACTACAGTGAAGGCCACGGCAAAGCGTGTGACATTGGCCCCGAGCGCCGCGGCAGAAACCGTCAGAACGACGAGGAGGGCGAAATAGGTTGCAAGCAGGGCGCCAAGACCCCCGAGCCATCCGTAGGCTTTGGCCGCTGGACCGAGGGCAACGGTTACGTCGGTCCACACCGAAGTGGTGACGACCCAGCCTAGCAGATCCTCGCCCTTGGTCCCTGCCAGTGCCAGGGCGACCACCAGGAGCCCGATGATGACGGCGAGCCAGTCTTCGGTTGGGCTCCAGGAGCGCGATGAGCTTGACCGCGCCTGCACTGCTGCTGCTGCGTCCGACATCGGCTCCCTCCAACTCGGGGATCATCGCTGGCAACACGCCTTAATGCGCAGGCCACTGCCCGCCAAATATGAAAAACTGATAAGCATGCGCGGCGCGGCCAATATGCATTGGCCAACCCATCCGGCGCGGCCGTCAACCCGGCTGAGCTTGTGGCTCCCGAGTTTGCTAGTCAGCGCCCAACGCTTCGCGCTCGGAGCTAATGCGCCAGCAGCACCGGCAATTCGGCCGACGCCAGGATGTGGCTGGTGGCGCCGCCGAAGATCATCTGGCGGAGCCGGCTCTGCGTGTAGGCGCCCTTGATCAGCAGGTCGGCGCCGATGGCGGCCGCCTCAGCCAGGATCGCTTCGCCGGGCTTGCTATTGGGCACGGTCTTGTCGGTGGCGGCGATGCCGTTGGCTTCGAGGTGGGCGACCGCATCCTTGATGCTCGGCCCCGGAGAGATATGACCCTCCACCGCGATAAACGAGACGCGCTTGGCCTTGCGCAGGATCGGCATGGCATCGAGGATGACGCGCGCAGTCTCGGTGCTGGCGTTCCAGTGGATCAGCACGGTCTGGCCAAGCTGCGATTTGGGCGGCGTCGGCGGCGCCATCAGCAATGGCCGTCCGCTGTCGAACAGCACCGCCTCCAGCGCCGTCATGCGCGAGCCCCGGCTGCCGGGCCGGCTCAGCACCGTGATGTCGTACACGCGCGCGATGCTTCCGAGCGCGCTGTCCTCGACAGCCGGCCCGCCGCGCCATCGGAAACGCGCGCCGCCAGCCGCCTGGGCCGCGGCGAACCCGTCGAAGCGCTGGCGCACGCTACGGGTGAACTCGACCTCGTTCCAATCCGCAGGCGGAATCGTCACGGCGACGATCGGATCCGGCGCCACGATCTCGGCGAACGCAGGCCGCAACGCCACACCCTCGACAGTGCCTTCGAATAGATTTGCCAGCTGCCGGGCCAATTCCAGGGCCGACGGCATCTGCTCGCTTTGATCAACGGGGAGTAGAATGCTCTTCATGGCACCATTCCAGCTGATTGACGGACGTTGGTTTTTGCTTGGTTCGCTCAACATAGCACAAGCCGACGCGCGCGTGGATCAGAAGCGGTTCAGCCAGGAGATTGAGCCGTAGGCGCCGCCGCGCGTGTCGATCTTTTCGATGCCTGCCCAATCCGTCATCATTCCTGCGGAAGCGGAGATTTCACCGTCCGCCCACTCGTAGCGCAGGAAGGTGCCGATGCGGCCGGAGTCGCCGTCGCTGTTGCCGTCGGCGGCAACCTCGACGCCCGCCGACAGCACCGGAATCAGTCGCCAGCCGAGCCGCAGCCTGCCAGCGTAGCTCTCGTGCAGCGTGCCGTACGATAGGTCCAGCGAGGCCCAGGCCTGTTCGCTGATCGTCCACCAGGTCTCCAGCACCGCCTTGGCGTCGACCCCGGTGCCCTGCACCTCAGCCTCAGGATCGAACGGATCGATCACGTGCCGCGTGGCCATGGCGCCGCCGTAAAGCTTGAGCGTGAGCCCACCAAGCTGCTGGTGATAGCCGACCAGCAGGTCGGCAAACGACACGGTGCCGCGGAACTTGATCAGCTGATCGCCGCCGCCCTGTGGCCGCACGGCGGAGTAACGGAAAGCACCATAGCCGCCGGTGGTGCGCAGCCTCAGTCCGTCCTCGCTCAGCACGCCGAACGGAGCCACCGTCATGGTCGAATACAGTGACCAGGCTTCGCGCGAGACGCCCGCACCCAAGCCTAGCTCGGTGTGCTGGCCGGCCACTCCTTGCGCCACGCTGGATCGATAAGTGCAATCCCAGCCGAAAATAACAAGAATGATCGCGCACGCTGCGGCGGCGCGCACAAGTATTGCCCCGATATTACGCCCCCCGGTACAAAACATGACGCCAACAGAATGTAAGAATACTTGGGTGATCGCAGGCTTAGATGGCAGTTAACCTTGAGGTCGGCCGTTCGGTCAATGCGGAAACCAATTACGCATACTCTGGCGTGTGCTGAGTGGTCGCGGTCAATTTGTAATTGCGCCATCTGCGTAAAATCTGGGCACATCCGGCCATTTTTAGGCTTTGAGTGTTGCTGATGCGCCTCATGGCGACTAAGGTCGCATCGCGTCCGCCAAGCGGCCTCTTTTTCGCGGGCGCCCTGCAAATACGTAACATTGGAGTGAGGGTTATGCGTGGGAGCGAGCGCCCGGACGCCATGTGCGGTCCGCTGGAAAATATGTCTCAAGTCTACTTCGCGGGGATTGATCGACTCGCCAAAGCCTATGAGCCCGCCGTGAACGGCCTCAGCCGGTACAACCTGGAGATCGCCGGGTTGGCAGCGCGCCGGGCGCGGGCCTGGTTCGAGATCCCGACCACTCTCGGCCGCTGCAAGACCCCGCAGGACTTGCTGGGCGAGCAGACCAAGTTCTGGCAGACCGCGTATGTCCAGTACACCGAGAGCTGGCAACGGCTGGGCGCCGTTCTTGGCACCTTCGCGGTTGTCCCGGGCCTTAACGGAGCGCTCGGCGGTAAGATGGCGACACCGGCCCGCGATTTCATCACGTTCCCCGATGCGCCGGGCTCGACCGAGCAAGCCGAGCAGCCGCGCAGCGACCGCCGGGCGGCCTGAGCCAAGATCGGTCTGCAGGTACCGCATAGGATCGGGCAGGATCTTCGTCTCTGCCTGACCGCGCGGGCGCCCCACCGAGGGGCGCCGCGCTTTGCTGATGCGGCAATGCGCGTGGCCGACGTTGCCCGTCGGCCGGCGTTTAATCTCTCATCCGACCCATCCGCGCGGACGAGGCAGAGAGCCAACTAGCAATCCCCCTCGCCTCCTGTTCAGTGGCGGCGCGCGCAGATGCGCGCGCTGCGTTTGCTCAGAAATCCGTCACAGACGGCCAACGCTTCCAGGAAGAATCCATTCCGGCCTCGGCCCAAACCGCCGCCCGTTCTGGTTCTTTTCCTTGCGCGGCGGATTTCTGGACACTCTTCTCGGTCAGGGCACACGCCTTGAAAGGCTCTGCCGGAGGGTTGTGAAGGGAATAGCCAGCCACCGTTCCAAGCACGGTGGCTACCAGAACGACAGGAACAAGTTTGAACAGCGCTTGCATTGCGGACCTCCATAGCTGTCTTGCATGGAGGCTAACTAGCCGCGTGGGGCGGGCCTTTCTGTTTCCTATGGAACAGGGCGCGACCAGAACGTGAGCAGCGGCCCTGCCGGCCCCAACACAGGGTCGGAGTCGGGAAACGGCACCTTGGCCATCTCCCGCTGGGCAGCCTGGCTGATGGCTTCGCGGCGCAAATCCCACGATTGGCCGGGCGGATAGCCGCCGACCACCAGAAAGTCCGCGCTCGCCGCGAGACGGCAATGGCCCGTGCCGGCTGGCAGCAGCGCGCAGTCGCCGGCGCTGACCGAGATCTCCTGCCCATTAGGCCCACCCAGCAGCAGACGCGCCGTGCCGGTAACGAACCCCAGAATCTCGTGCGCGGTCGAATGGTAGTGATGGAAGGGATACACGCCATTGCGCCACTCCGGCGACCAGCCGTTACGGCGGAATGTGTCCTCGCAAGCTGCCGCCGGGTCTGCTCCCCGGTGGCTGACGGCAGCGCGATAGAACAGAACCGGCAATCGAGGATTGTTCGGCACCCATGTGTCGGTGGCAAACCACAAGGCCGCAGTTGCAGATCCGGGATCGTCGATGCGCTTGGCGAGCGATGTCATGCAGCTAGGTTAGAGGCAGCGGCGCGCGATCGCCAGGGCGCGCGAACATGGCACCCTGGCGATCCAGATCGATTGATTGCGGGCGTCAGCGAACCGACTGTCCGGTACGGTCCTCGCGATTCATCTCACGCCACCATCCGCGCGATCCCGTCCTGTAATCGTCGGGGCTGCCGCGCCGATAGTAGCGCGTCCCGCCATCGTAGAAGTAGCCGCAGTGGCGCTCGCCATACTGCCACCAGCACCGATAGGCCACCTTGTCGACGCTAGTGCCAGCCTGAGATCCCTGCGTTCCGAGGGCCGGTGCGGCCTGCGCAGCTGACGACACTAGGCCCATCGCAACAGCGGCGGCCGCAATGAGGCCGTTGAGTTTGAAAGACATGCGTTCGCTCCATGTTAAATCGTTCGTTAACGACTCAACTCTCATCGATGCCGAGTGGTTGCAGAACTCGGCATCGAATGAGCGCTTGCACAGCGAACGTGCGCGTGCGGTCACCGCACCTGAAGGGCCTCTTGGGTCCCTAAGCCTCAGAACCAGCGTGGCTGCCAGGCATGTAAGGCCATCCTCACCAGGTCCGGCTGCAGGAGAAAAGCTATTCCCACCACGGCCGCCAGAACCAGCACCGCCAGAAGGACCGTGCCGTTGAGCGGCGCGCGATAGCTCAGTCCCGTGCCCGGGATCCCGAAGGTCATGGTGCGGCTGCGCGTGCCGATGTTCATGGTTGCTCCATGACCGCCGACGCTCGTGCTCACGCCCGTCTTGCTGAGGTTGACTTTTACGCCGGGCAGAACGCCGACCGATTTGCGAAAGCGAAGACCGGGAAGGAAGGCCATGCTGTATCCCTTCTGCAATGTCAGAGTTGAACCCTCTGCCCGCCGACAATTCGGACCGGACCTAGGCTTGGTGAACCCGACGCTTTACTGAAACAAACTCGCGGCGCATGCCGACCGGCACGCCTCAGCGGTGCATGCCGAACAGATTGCCGAACCGCCGCAACTTGTCCTTGACTTGGCCGACCGCGGAATTGCGCGCCTTCAGCCGCTCGTGCGCGGACTCGCCCTCGATCGCATCTTTGTATTTGCCTCGGTTCACCGCGTCCGCCTCGACCAGCGCCTTGCGCTCGGCCGGAGCGAGTGGGCCAACGCGGGACATCGGCGGCCGGATCAGGGTCCGCTGCACCATCGAAGGCTGGCCGTTGCCGAACAGTACCGACACCAGGGCCTCGCCGACCTGCAGCTCCTGCAGAGCCCGCTCGGCGTCGAACTCGGGATTGGCGCGGAAGGTTTGCGCCGCAGCACGTACAGCCTTTTGCTCCTTGGGTGTGAAGGCCCTGAGCGCATGCTGGATGCGATTGCCGAGCTGCGCCGATACGCGGTCTGGCACGTCGCCCGGACTTTGCGTCACGTAGTAGATGCCCACGCCCTTCGAGCGAATGAGCCGCGTCACGCGCTCGATCTGGTCAAGCACGGCAGACGAGGCTCCATCGAACAGCAGATGCGCCTCGTCGAACAGGAACACGAGCTTGGGTTTTTCCAGGTCGCCGACCTCGGGCAGCCTCTTGAACAGCTCGGCCAGCATCCACAACAGGAACGTCGCATAGAGGCGCGGTGTCGTCATCAGCTTCTCGGCGGCCAGGATGTTGATCACGCCACGCCCGTCCGGGGCGAGCTTGATGAAATCCAGGATGTCGAGGGCCGGCTCGCCGAAAAAGTTCTGCGCGCCCTGTTGCTCGAGCACCAGCAGGCGGCGCTGCAGGACGCCGACCGTTGCCGGAGCGATGTTGCCATATCTGGTGCGCAGCTCGGAGGCGCGCTTGCCCATCTCGTCGATGGTCGAGCGCAGGTCTTTGAGATCGAGGATGACCATATTCGGGTCGCCCGCCGCCCGTTCGTCCTCGGTCCACCGGAACGCGATGTTGAGCACGCCCTCCTGCGGCTCCGACAGCTCGAGCAGTCGTGCAAGCAGCAACGGCCCCATCTCCTGCACGGTGGCGCGCACCGGGTGCCCCTGCTCGCCGAACAGGTCCCAGAACGCGACCGGAAAGGCGCTGGTGGTGAACCGCTCGCCGAGGCCGATCTCGGCGGCGCGGCGCAACAGCTCGGGCCGCTGGTCCCCGGCTACACCGATGCCCGACAGGTCGCCCTTGATGTCGGCGGCAAATACCGGCACGCCAGCGGCCGAGAACCCCTCTGCCAGCACCTGCAGCGTTACGGTCTTGCCGGTGCCGGTGGCGCCCGTCACAAGGCCATGGCGGTTGGCCAGTTTCAGCTCGATCGATTCCGGAACCAGCTCGCGCCCCTGCCGGCTGCACCCGAGCAGAACGGCGCCGTCCTGTACATAATCCTTGGGGCCGGCCGGCTGCGCACGGGCGTCGCTGAGCGTATCTGCCATCCTCGGCTCCTCGCGGATACGCACGGGCACGCTGCACCTTTTGACCCGGCCCGAATTGATCCGGGCCGAATCAAACGTGGGATTTTTTCCTGTCTGCACGGTTGGCCGGGCATTGGCAAATGGGCCCACCGCCGCGACATCAAGTGCCCTGGGATTTCGCACCATCGAATCCCCCTGAAAAGATCGCCTGGCAACGCCATGCCAGCCCGATGCTCAGCGGCCGCAAAGCATTAACTGCTCTTGCCCGAGGGCCCTCGATGGAATGGAATCGCCGCCGCCAAGAACCGAAGTCTGCGCCAAGTGGCTGGTTTTTCACAGGTTCCAGGCCATGTATGCCGAGGTCTTGATGCCCGCCCGGGCAGGCCGAAGGAGCGGTCTGACAGTTCCGACATAGGTGTTCACAAGCGCCAAAAAACTGTTATAAGGACGCCGCTGCGCGATGGGCGGCTCACCCGTGCCTTGCGCCCAGGGCGAGCGCGTTTCCGGACCGCGGTAGTCGAAGCCTCATGCCCTGCGACGCATACCGCCTCGGCACCGGTCCATCAGGTGCCGACCCGCAGGACATTGGCGATGATGGTGACGCGGGGTGGAGCAGCCCGGTAGCTCGTCAGGCTCATAACCTGAAGGTCGTAGGTTCAAATCCTACCCCCGCAACCAAACTTTTTTTCATAAAATCAATGGATTGCACGGTGTCTTCCCATCGGTTTTCCGAACGTCCGAACCGTCTCTAGCGATTCCGTAGGAAAACCAAATGTTATCAAAGCCTTGAGCGGTATTTTCCGAATTGTTGCCATCCGTTTCCTGGCGCTCCATGGCACATGATTGGCACATGGACCACGTCCAGTATTCTTGGTATGTTCTCCTCAGCCTCTGGCTTCCTTTCCACCCAAGCCACTCCTAGTGTGAACCCCATGGAAATCGATCTCACCCCTGCTCAGCGCGCGTGGCTTGAAGCCAAGGTGTCGAAGGGCGAATTCGCGTCTCTCGAGGAAGCTGCGTCGGCGGCGATTACAGAGAGCATGGCCATGGATATCGATGATCTTGAATGGGCCAAGCCCTACGTGGATCGGGCGCGCGAAGACGTGCAACGCGGCGACGTCCTGCCCTTAGAGGAGCATCGCGGACGCATGGCGGCCAGGTTGGATGGCCACAAGAGCTGATGGCGCGGATCGTCATCACGGCATCAGCTGATGCTGATTTGGCGGAGATCATTACCTACCTCCGCCAGCAAGCCGGAGACGCCGTTGCTCGAAATTACGCTGCAGAATTTGATGCCACCTATGATCGGTTGGCAGATTTTCCGGGAAGCGGCCCCAGGCGAACGACGCTGGGACCTGATACACGGATTGCGATCGTCCCGCCCTATGTGATGATTTACGACTACGCCAACGACACCGTCACGATTTTGCGCGTCCTTCACGGTAAGCGCGACATCACGGCGAAGCTGCTAAGCCGGCACTAAACCGCAGGCCGATCAAGACTTGGCATTGTGCCAAAATCCGTCCCCAAAAAATGCATGATCCTGACCTGTCGCGCACAATCTGCATTTTGAAGCTGGAGCACTTGCCCGAACCGGGCGACAGCTTGTGCGCGAGGTGCCGATCATGCCGGGGCTGATGATCGCTATTGATCAGCACTTCGGCTTAAGCGAACTACAGCGCGATCCCAACACAGCCAACCGCCGACTGTGCTCATGCTCGCGCGTCACCGCCTGGCGCTTTGTGAAAGGTGCGATGTTGGAAGCGGGCATTGTCGGCCGACCCGCGTGTCCGCGTGGGCTCCGCCACGGATTTGGCGTTGCCACCTTGCAAGCGTCCGTGCCGCTCAATCTCGTGCAACGCTGGATGGGTCATGTGTGTATGTCGACCACGGCTATTTATGCGGATGTTAGCGGAGATGAAGAAGCTGTCATCGCGGCACGGTTTTGGGATGCGGATTGACCAAGACCCAGATCAATGTAGCGGGCGGGCATCATCCGGGAACTGAGAAATCCACCTCGGGAGAAGAATTGGTCAATAAAGCTGAATTCGGTTTGCGACAGCACAGACATGGGACTCCCTGGATTCCGCTGGCTGTATTGGCAATCGCTGCACCAGCCAAAAGGTGGCTTGCGCTCCCATTTTGCATCTGGGACGACTTGGCGTTTGACCATGTTGGCCGCCATCGTGCCCGCAAGCGTCGCGTTGGCGCCGGGAATGCGGGCACAGAGTGCGGCAAGCCGCTCTGTGAGCGGCGCATCCGGCTGCGGCAGGTAGCACATCGGCGCCAGCAGAAGCCCTGAGGCGGGATGAGCCGTGCTGTGCTCCAAACGATCGAGGAGCCAAGCGAGCTCTTTCGATCTCAAGCCGGGAAGTGAGAAGTGCCCGCTGTCGTAGCCAAGGAGAGCTCGTTGCCCCGAAGCCCGTGAGCCGATCCAGGCCCTGTTCTGATATTCCGCGCCATCCGCGTACTCGATCTCGACGTATCGATCGCTATCAATGTATAGCGGGAAGATCGGCCAAGTTCCCGAGTTGACGTGGGGCGAAAGGGCCTGCGCGTAATAGGAGTTCACGTCGTCCTGCGCAAGCCCGAGGAACGCCCGGTAGGGCAACTCGAGCGCATCCGAATCCATGTGGAGAACCGAAAAGTCGCCCCAGAACAGCGGATTGGACAGCTCCTTGGACAGGTCAACAGCCGCTTTGCGCAAGGTCACGTTGCCAAGACCTACGACAGGGCATTTCGTGTCGATCGCGAACGGTAGCGTAGGCACAGAGCCGGAGTTCAGTTTTATGGTTGGCCGTGACAGGCCAGCCTTCGGCATCGATCAGGCCGTGCGAGAGTACTGTGGTGGTCCGCTCGTTGCCCGTCGCGTCCTTCAGGCGAACATATTGCGGCCCGAAATAAGCGCCCTCGAGAAGCCGGCCAGAGATCAGGGTCTCGGCGCCTAAGGTCTCGACGCTGTCAATGCGCAGACGGAATGACATGGCGTTGTCCCTCCAGGTTGGGCGTCCAATCGCGTAACTGTGCACGCCACAGTCTGGTGCTCGAATTTCGACCGTCCGGCAGTCAAGATCACACCGTGGGGCCAATAGGACAGCGGCAACGGTGCTTGCGTCCACACGCGAGGACGAAGCCTGTCAGTCAGGGCTGCGCTTCACAATTCGCCACCACAATACCACCTGCCCCACCAGATAGACGGTCGCCCACACGGTGACGTAAAGCGTCATCCACGCGTCGCGCGCCAGATCTGCGAGGACCGCGCCCGTGGTCACAACGAGGGTGATCCCAGCCACATACTGCAAGAGAAGTAGAAGTAGCGTCAGCCCTAGCATCTTGGGCAGCGCCGCCAAAAACCCGAGTGCTGCCCAGACCAACAGCGGACTAAGGAGCAGCGCAGCGTCGCCGATCGGAGGAGCCACCAAGCCAAACGGTGCTGACGACAGCCATAAGGGAATTGGGGTGCCGTGACCGCCGCCAGCCGCGGCTATTGACAGTACGGCGAGAATGAATCAAACACAGACGATCATTGCCCCAACAATCAATTTGAGCCAGCCGTCATGCTTGCAGCCGCTTCAACCGCAGAACGTCCGGCAATCCTTGCAAGTTTCGAGTCGAGATTTCCATTTCACGCCCCATCGAGCTCGGTGCGCATGCGCGAGCTGTGGAATTGTACAGGCCGGCAGGGAACTCATAGGAGTTCAGCATCCTTTTGCCTGCACCCAGGCTCCGAAGCTGTCACTTCCAGGATTTCAATTTTGCGTCGGGCGCCATGTCAGAAACATCTTTGGGCGGCTTAGTCGGTTCCTGAAGAGTATTCGATGCCCCCATCCCCCCCGCTCGGCGCCCATGACCCGTGCTCGCTACCGGCCATCTCTGCCGCATTTGGAGGGTTTCCGTGCTCTGGACGGATGTTATGCTGATCGATGACAACCTCGATGTGATCGCCGAGGACGTGCTGGACAGTGTCGAGCGCACTTTGGGTTGCAAGTTGCCGACTGACTATCGTGCGGTCATGACCACGTTCGGCGTGGGGACCTACGGCGGGCTCATCAATTTCTTCCACCCGAGCGACATCGCCAAGCAAACGAAGCGGTCTCGTGAGATCTGGGCGCAGCAGCCCGAATTCTTTTGGCTGAATCCGACTCGTATCGCCCATGGACCTCCGCGCCGCAATCCATTGTTCTGTCTACGACGCTGGATGGCGATGAGATCGTCTTTTGCTCGCCGGCACAGGGCAGACCGATTGCCGTTGGGCTTCCCCATTGGCGATCGGCGACCACCAACGGACTTTTCGTTCTGCCTCGCCACGACGAGGTCATCTACACGATGCCACGAGGTTTTGATGATCCGCTCGTTTGGGATGGAGCCCCCGCCAACAATGAGCCAGACACCCACCACTTTCGATATTTCGTACCTTGGAGGGACCGCGGCCATGTGGAGCTGTTCACTCAGCGCACCGACCTGATGATCGACTTCGGTCTATCGGCCGGTGCTGCTGCACCTTCAGCGCGGCGCGGAGCCGGCTCCGAGAATTGAACATGACGGCGGCATGGTTGTGTTTTTCAAGCATGAGAAGGCCATGGCCTATTTGCGCACAGCGGGCGACGATGGACCGACGCACAAGCGTGCGCATTGAGTATAGTGTGACGCAGGCGGGGGCCGTGGGAACTCTCATCGAAGAGCTTGTCTCGATTGGCTTCGATGAGATCGGGCGGTTTGCGCCGTGGACGCCACGCGGATCGGGCACATGATCGAAGGTTGGGCTGATTTCGACGCCGCCTTCGAATTGGGCTGGACAGCATCATCAGTGGTTTAGCGCGGCGCACGGCCGGCACCCCACTAACTCAAGAGCAGGAAAGCGGCGGCTGTGAACGGGCGCTTGGGGCGCAATCTGGAAGCGCCTTAGGACGTACCCAGCCGTTCGCGCCAGTTGCGCAGCTTGGCTGAAAGAAGCGTCAGCCAGGACCATAGATAGCCAGCCCAGGTCGCCTTGGGTCAGCAGGCTGAAGGGATGCCGGGTGATGTCGAACGCGGGCCGCGTGAAGGCTTGCGCCAGGCTTACGGCCATGTAGATCGGCCCCGCAAAGATGCCGCCGAGCAACAAGGTGGGCGCCCAGTAGGCGTTGGCGGGACGAAGGGCCTCGCCCATCGACGCCGCTCAGGCTGCGTTGGTCTCAACGTAGCAGGCGAGATTGCTCAGGATGGCCTGCCACCCAGCCTGTTGCGCCACTTCAGCGTTCGCTTTCCCAGTGACTACCGGCACTTTCTTCTCACGCGAGGCGCGCTGTTCGATCGAGTGTGTAGGCTCGCTACCAAACGTGACGTGAATGTTCACCCCTGTGGGGCCAGGGGTGAACTCCACTTGTGCCGTCCGGTCGCTGATTGGGGGCTACAGTCCGTACATGGCTGCAACAGAAACACAAATAGCAGCAGTCGAGCGGTGGCAAGCGTGAACGACCGCTTGCGGCTTCGGCGTTGCCGGACAGATAATCAGTCGGAGCCAGATCGATCATGAGCTCGAGCGATATTCCGAGCCGATCACGTCGACTTGCCGCGCGATCCCGCAATTCCGGTCTGCTCCAGTATTTTCTGGCTGAAGCTTCCGCGAATGAATGCGCGGTCAGTAATTTTTTTGACGTCACGCAACATGAGGCCCTCGTCACCTCTTGCCGAGCTGCCGCATCCTATAAGCGCGCGTCTTCTCGCGGTTGCCGCAGCGGTCGGAGGAGCACCATTTGCGGTTGCCCGGCTTGGATCGATCGAAGAAGACCCACTCGCACTCGTCCGATGCGCAAACTCTGAGACGATCGAGATCGCCTGTCACAGACAACTTGTATAGTTCGGCGAGCACCCCACCGATCGCTCCCGAATGGTGCGTTGGACGCAGTTCCAAAGAGCCTTCCTTTACGACCACCGCGAGCGGGAATGCCGCCGCCGCCCTGTCAAAGTCTCGCGCTTCTGGCGTTCCCACTCGTCTTGTGGGAGGCAGCTTTAACAGCGCGCGTATCGCATCACGCAACCGCAGCGCATCGCTGTGCGTGCCAGCGGCCTGTCGTGTCGGAAAGGACCGCTGGAAAGCCAGGCTCGGAATTCCACTGGCGTCGTCAATTCATCGCCGCCGTTATGGGGCGTTGCGCGCTCCACATAACGGCGGCGGTCGATCGAGTTCAGAAAATCGTAGAGCAGGGCTAGCCGCTTGGGAACATCGTATCGGAGTGACAGGTGCATGACACCAGTATAGCCGTTTCGCCGGTTGACTAAAGCAGACGCCAGTAATATAGTTTTACTAGTGTTTTGGCAATCGAGCGC
>CAWIZC010000006.1:0-358009 GCA_963840445.1 uncultured Alphaproteobacteria bacterium
CCTGATGGGCAGGCTCGGCTCCTACGCAGGCCTGCGCAGCCCATGCATTGGATAAGCCGTTTATCCCCTGCGTTGCCCGGGGCCAGTTGCTGCAGATGCTGCCACCCCAGGCCATGGAGTACCAAGGTGTAAAGCTCGATCAACTCGATACCGAAAAGGAGCGAGAAATGTTGTTGGTGGCTCTAGCCCGCATACTGGGTCTGCCTCCGCAACGGATTCCCCCGTCCGCTAGTCTGTTACGGGCCGTTGGTCATCGCTCAAGGTGGCGCAGCCGAGAAACGTGAACTATGACTCCTGCGGCCCGCCTGCATGCGTCTGACGAACGCATCCCCGCTTAGAGGAGCAATCGGAGGCCACCGCCATCGCCAATTCAGACTAAGGCTGCTTCGATGATTACGACTGAATGCACCGCCGCAGTAACCGCCAAGTTGTCTCCGTTAGACCGAGGCTCCAACCCCTCCCCCAAAACGGGGAGTGGCTGTGTTGAGACACCCGATATCCAATCTGCAATCGTTCGTGTGCATTAACTGTATTTTCCAGCTGCTCGCATTCACGCTTCAGACGGCTGCGTGAGTGTGTGACCGCATCCACGCTGTCCGCAGCCGAACGGGGGACGGTCAGGCCCAGTGCTATCCGCAATGCGCTGGGACTGATCCCCCCATTAGTCTGCCTTGCCACAGCGCCCGCTGATTGAGCGGCCATCGCCACTGACTCGGGAGAGCCCTGGGAGGATTCGGTTCCCCACACAAAGCAATCACCTGAATGAAGATCCAATGTCGGGGTTTTCTTAAATCAAAGAATAAAGAGAGGAAGAGAGATGGATGTTGCGTCCGGCGCTCACCCATCTCCAGACCATGTTGCACTGGACGCTCTTGTCCATAGGCACTCTAGTGCCTCAGTGCTCCCGCCTTCGATCGCTTAGATTAGGAAGTCTTCCTTCTTGGCCTTGTTGCCTTTGGTGGCGGCTACCATCCAGAGCGGCATCCGGCCCCGGCCTGTCCAGGTGTTCTCCGGGTTCTTTGGGTCACGATACTTTGCTGCCACGCTACCCTTGCCCTTGCGTCCTTTGCCGAGCACGGCATCGAGGGACATGCCAGCCGCTTCAACCATCTCGGCCATCTTTTGCCGGAGCGCCGAGCGTTCCGAAGTTTGCTTTTCGGTCATCAAAAGTTCGACCTGTGAGCGCAGATCAGACAATTCAGCTTACGACATTCTATCGAGGTTCAACCGTGCCATATTTTCCTCTATAGCCATTTGGGGTGATAAGCCCGGAATATGCAGTGGCGCTGGTTGACAATCAATTGCCATAAGGTCCTTCCGATGAGTGTATTTCGCCGATGTGTATTTCAGGAACCTACGATGATTGGTCTGCTCATTTTGATCATGCTGAGCGCAAGTCCCGCTTTTGCAACCGAGGGCGTCAAGCCAACGCCTGCCTGCGACGTGGCAACCCAGCTCAACGACCCAAAATTTCAAAGAATCCTCGATCGACTCAAGGGCACGGTGTCAATGTCCGGGAAATTTGTCTGCTCTGGGGCACTCGTGACCTTCATGGGACGGAGCAACTCTGCTCCGGGCCTGGTCTTGACGGCGGGTCATTGCAGCGACAGGGGTAGAATTCAGATCCCCTTGCGTAACGCAACTCTCCACGCTCCTGATGCGGGGGAAGTGCTCTATCGTCTGGACGATCAACGCTCGCTGTCCCTCGAGACAGGGAACAGTGCGGCGCCCCGGACGTGCATCGAGACCGACAGGATCGAATACGGCACCCTCACGAATGCCGATGTGCTTTTGCTTCGCCTGACCGAGACCTATGACCAGCTCGAAGCTCGCACAGGCGTGAAGCCATTGGTGATTGCACAGGACAGCACTTTTCCAAATGGCACCCCGGTTCGCTCGCCGTCCTCGCTCTTCCAAGATGATCGAGAATGTGCAGTAGAGGATACAGTCGAGAAGGTGAAAGAAGGCCGGTGGCTATGGGGGCCCGTCATGCGGCTAACGACAACCTGCGACATTGCTCACGGTCAATCGGGAGCGCCACTTGTCCGCTTGGACTCCAATGAAGTGATCGGCGTCATGGGCACGGCGAGCGACGGCGACGCAGCACCGTGCGAGTTCAACAATCCCTGCGAGATGAAAGCCGATGGAACGGTGACGGCAGCGCAGAAGGATCAAGCCTACGCCCATTTCGTGCATCGCTTGTACACATGCCTCGACGCCAATCGGGACGTCAGCATCGATGCGCCGGGTTGTTTGCTGCCCAAACCGTGACACGATAGTCGGCAGTGAGCGGTCAATTGGACTGCGGCAAGCTCAAAGGATCTGCTGGCGTACACCGGCACAGCTCATCTGCCAACACTGCCGGAGAAGAAGAGCGTGACATCGATTCTCATGGACCCGTGGTGTTCTCATGATCTAAGGCGCCGTGATGATTGGGTGCCTGTGGTTCCTGGACAGCTCACTGAAGAACGATGGCGACTGAGTGGGCGGCGCAGGCAGAACGCCCCGTCACAATCGATGCCGTGAAGCCCACGAGAAAGGCCCCGCCATGTCTGGCCTGCGTGACTTGGAAAAGGCGCTGACCTAAGCGCCAGCTTCGCATTTCTTCAAGAAGCTGGTTTTTGCCGCTCCTGCCAACGGCTTGCCATTCTTGTCCACGGCCTTGGGCTCACAAGCGTCGTGCTTGCATTTGTTCAGAAAGGCGGTCTTGGCGGCCCCGGCGAGAGGCTTGCCGTCCTTGCCAACGGCCTTTGCTGCGCAGGCAGCTTCCTGTGCCATGGCCGAGCCAGTGGCAAACAACGAGAGCGTGGCTGCGAGAACGATCCATTTCATGGCTGACTCCTTTGAGCGTTGCCCCCATGGAAACGTATGTTGTCCCACATGAACTACGGATGACCGGCTCTTGGCCAACCGAGCTTCACCTATGCTTTAATTGGCGCTCGAATTACCGACCCAAAAATCCGTAGTTCACCCGATTAAACCGTCCGGGCAATCTTGCGATCATCCCCCAAACGCTTCTAGCGCTTGGAGGCTCCAATGAGACGACGCACGTCGACAACGATCGCTGCCGCTACCGCACTTGCGCTCATGATCTCGTGTGTCTCGGCGGATCGTGCGGAGGCACGTCGCTGGGGTTGGGGCGGCGGTTGGGGCTGGGGGATCGGTGCGGGCATCGCCACCGCTGTCATCCTGGGCGGCATCTATCGCCATCACCGGTATCACTACGGCGGTTACTACCGGCCTCGTTATGCGTACTACGGTTATGCGCATACGGATATTACCGGCCGAGATATGCCTTAGCAGGGTACGGATATTGGCATCCCCGCTGGCGTCATCGTCACTGGCACGGTTATCGACATTGGCGGTGGTGAGCGCCATCGGACCTAGAGGGCGTTGTGAGCCTTGAGCAATCGCCTCGCCGAGCCTGCACTTCGTAAGCCCGGAGGTTCTTCGGATGTGCAAACGAGTTACAGGAGCGGCCATTGTTGGGTTGTGGTTGTCAGCCAGCTCAACGTCGATTGCCCAGACTGCAAAGGAAGGCACCAAGGCTCCGGAGGTTTCAAAGGAGCGAAAGCTATCGTTGTGCGTGGAAAGTTGGGATGCAGCCACTCACATGTCGAAACAGGAGTGGCGAATTGCGTGTCAGCGCAGCATCAAAGACTATCCAGATGCCTTCGAGCGCTGAGGCCCGTTGGTGCCGGATCGGGGTAGACTGCACAGACGCTCCGATGGCGTGCTCGCTCTAAGTCGGGCCCGGCGAACTGTTGACCAGGCATGCGTCCGACGCTCACCCATCTCCAGACCATGGTTGCACCAGGCGCTCATGTTTCCAGAGATCGCAACCAAGTCCACGCATGCTGCAAAGGCTCGGCTTTGGGCTGTTAGCTAATGCAACCAACCCTCATGCCGCACAAGCACGGCCCGGCCAAAGCCTGTGATGCGCCACTTGCCCCTCGGCGTGAGTTCAACCAGCCGAGCCGCCGCAAGAATTAATGCGTATTGCGCTATTTCGGGTACCGCAGGCAGCGGCCTGTCAGCAATGACCTCCAACAGGAGATACTGCTCGGCTGTCAGCGTGCTGCGCTTTGAGAACTCAACAGAGATATCCAAAGAATTCTGCCTCTGCGACCCACTGTAGGATGCGTGAGATGGCAGCATTTGCTTTGATGGCGCATCCCCAATTAGGGGGAGACATGGGTGCCCCGGCAGCCCGCTACGATAGGTAGGTCTATCGGCACAACCCCTAAGGTCACTTCCCGTTGAATGGGTTCTCCCTGCGCCGTCCTGGCACCTCCGAGGCGCAGGATCTATTCGGCAGCTACTGATATAGCTCGCAGGTCGAAGGGCGTCGGACGTGTCAGCTCGGCACAGAAAAGATATACCGGCCTCAGCAGGCTAGACCTGTCCTCTGATGTAAGTCGGATAGCTTGGCGGGCAGCGGCCAGAGGCCGCCTACTTACCCTTTGCGATGATCTCGACCAACCCTTGTGCTGCATTCGGTTCTTCCGTCACATTCACCGAGGTTGCGTCACATGACGCCCATCGCTTTGCTCCTCAACTTGCTCTGGCTCTTCTTCGGCGGCCTCTGGATGGGAGCGGCATGGGTCCTCGCCGGTCTCATCATGGCCATCACCATCATCGGCCTGCCTTGGACTTGGGCCGCCTTCAACATTGCGGCCTACACACTGTTCCCGTTCGGCTTCAAGGCGGTGTCACGCGAAGAGCATTTCGGCCAGTCGGACCTGGGCACCGGACCGCTTGGCACAGTCGGCAATATCGTCTGGCTCGTGTTGGCGGGCTGGTGGCTGGCGCTCGGCCATGTGCTGGTGGCGATCGTTCTGGCCATAACCATCATAGGCCTCCCGTTCGCATGGGCGCACCTCAAGCTGGCCGGCATTGCGCTTTGGCCCATTGGCAAGAGCATCGTACCTGCCGATGATGCGCCGCTCAGATATCCGAGCGTGCGAAGACCTTGATGGAGGAGCGGTGATGGCACAGGCGAGTGAAGAGTCCGCAGTCAATGCAGCCGTGGAAGCTCTCACGAAGGCAATGCTGCAGGCCGACAAGGTTGAGCTGGAGCGGCTCGTCGCCGATCAATTGAGCTATGGCCATTCGTCCGGACTGGTGGAAACCAAATCGCAATTCGTCGACGTCATCGCCAGTAAGAAGACGATCTACAAAACGATCACTCTATCCGAACCGAGTACCGCCATCGCTGGCGTCAATGCCATCGTGCGCCACATCTTCTCCAACATGACCGAGACCAACGGAAAAACCGCATCCATCAGTGTCGGCATCCTGCAAGTCTGGCAAAAGCAGGACGGCGCCTGGAGGCTCCTGGCACGCCAGGCCTTCAAACTGCCGTCCTAGCCCCACGTGCTCACGGCCGCCGGGAGAATACCTATGTCAAAACCGTGGACACCGTTACGCATGGCGGTGCTGCTTGCTGCCGGCATTGGAGTTCTGTTCTGGATCGGCAGCCTCATGTACTGGTGGAGGATTCCCACCGGCCGCCGGGATGGCCTGGAGCTGATCGGTCCGGTGCTGGCCACGGCCTACCTTATCGGGCTCGTTCTTCCGACTGCGGTGATGGGTCTGCTCGGTCGACGGCTCCCGATTGCGGCTGTGCTCGCTGTGCTGGTGGTAGCGTTGGCGTCCGATACGCTATGGCCATGGCTGCCATGGCACTGGCTGCCTGGTCCGCCTCGCTGAGGCGGCCTCGTACCTCGTCCCGTGGTTACACGGTGGTTACCTATCAGGCGGTTGTCTCACCTTGTCGGGTCGGCTTGAACATCGGGCGAGTGGCCCGCACATTAGGCGCCGGTGGCGCTACGGCGCTTGAACACCCAACCGGCGGGAGCCCCTGATGACGAATGCAAGCGTTGACGCACGGCAGGCTTCGAGGGCGACGCCGGACCTCGGTGCGCTGCCCGTCTGGAACCTGAGCGACCTCTACCCGAGCCCGACTTCGAGCGAGTTCCAGCGTGATCTGGAAAAAGCTGCGGCGGACGCCAAGCACATTGCCGAGCGTTACAAGGGCAAGCTCGCCGCCCTGGGCGGTGACGGGGCGGCGCTCGCCGAGGCCATCAAGGCCTACGAGGCGCTGAGCGACGTGATGGGCAGGCTCGGCTCTTACGCAGGCCTGCTCTATGCCGCCGATACCGCCGATCCCGCCAAGGCCAAGTTCTACGGTGACGTGCAGGAGAAGCTTACCGCCATCTCCACCGACCTGCTGTTCTTCGAACTGGAGCTCAACCAGATCGCTGAAGCGGACCTGGCTGCGGCGCTCAAGGTTCCCTCACTGGCCTTCTACAAGCCGTGGCTCGACGACCTGCGCAAGGAGAAGCCCTATCAGCTCGATGAGCGGCTCGAGCGTCTGTTCAACGAGAAATCGGTTACAGGGCGCGGCGCGTGGAGCCGACTGTTCAGCGAAACCATGACCGCGCTGCGCTTTCAGGTCGATGGCGAGCCACAACCGACCGCGCTGGAGCCTACCCTCAATTTGCTCATGCATCCCGACGGCAGCAGGCGCCGCGCTGCGGCCGAGGCCCTGGCCAAGGTCTTCAAGGACAACATCCGCCTGTTTACGCTGATCACCAATACGCTTGCTAAGGACAAGGAGATCTCCGACCGCTGGCGCGGCTTCAAGGATGTGGCCGACAGCCGGCATCTCGCCAACCGTGTCGAGCGCGAAGTGGTGGAAGCCCTGGTCGGCGCCGTGCGTCAGGCCTATCCGCGCACAGCGCACCGCTACTATGCCATGAAGGCCAAATGGCTCGGCAAGGACAAGCTCGCCTACTGGGACCGCAACGCGCCGCTCCCCGACAAGCCGGAACGAGTCATTGCCTGGTCCGACGCGGAGCGGATCGTGCTCGATGCGTACCGCGCCTTTGCGCCCGAGATGGCAGCGATCGCCAAGCGCTTCTTCGAGGGACGCTGGATCGACGCGCCGGTGCGCGAGGGCAAATCACCAGGCGCGTTCTCGCATCCGACCGTGCCGTCGGCACACCCCTACATCCTCATGAACTACCAGGGCAAGGCGCGCGATGTCATGACGCTCGCGCACGAGCTAGGCCACGGCGTGCACCAAGTGCTGGCCGCGCCCAGGGGGCCGCTGCTGGCGCCGACGCCGCTGACGCTCGCCGAGACCGCGTCGGTGTTCGGCGAAATGCTTACGTTCAAGTCGCTCATCCAAGCCACCACCGACGCCAAAGAAAAGAAAGCCATGCTGGCGCAGAAGGTGGAGGATATGCTCAACACGGTCGTGCGCCAGATCGCCTTCTATTCCTTCGAGCGCGCCGTGCACGAAGAGCGCAAGGCCGGAGAGCTGACTTCCGAGCGGCTGGGGCAGATCTGGTTGCAGGTGCAGAGCGAGAGCTTAGGCCCGGCCATCGAGTTGCAGCCGGGCTATGGGACGTTCTGGAGCTACGTGCCCCATTTCATCCATTCGCCGTTCTACGTGTATGCGTATGCATTCGGCGACTGTCTGGTCAATTCGCTGTATGGGCTGTTCCTCGACGCCCATCCGGGGTTCGTGAGCAAATACTTTGCCATGCTGGAAGCCGGCGGCTCCAAGCACCATTCCGAGCTGCTGGCGCCGTTCGGTTTGAGCGCGTCCGATCCGGCCTTCTGGAACAAGGGGTTGCGGGTCATCGAGGGGATGATCGACGACCTCGAAGCCATGGACCGAAGCGCTTCACCCTAGTATAAACGTCGTTCAACACTTAGTTAACTGGGGATCGTGGAAGCGGCCTTGCCGGCTGCCCTGATCGGAACAAAACCACGCGTCGACCAATTTCCCAGGCGGCCCTATCGCGGTCGCGAAGCGGGGTGTATAAGCCGCGCCCATCGCTGCGCAACGTCCACGCGCAACATGAGAAAAACCTGCCCACATGGCACAAGCAGCCGCCGGCGTTCATGGCGCCGAGAACGGGGAAAGCGACAAGCGCTTTTGGGCCTTAGCGCTCGGCTCCCTGGGTGTCGTCTACGGCGATATCGGCACCAGCCCTCTGTACGCCCTGCGCGAGGCGGTAACGGCCGCTACCAAGCATGGTGCCTCCGCCGGCACCGAGGCCGTGCTCGGCATTTTGTCGCTGATCGTGTGGACACTGTTTCTGATCGTGACGGTCAAGTACGTGCTGGTGCTGCTCAACGCCGACAACAAGGGCGAGGGCGGCACATTCGCCCTGATGGCGCTCGGCCAGTCGGTAGCACAGCGCAGCTCGTCGCTTATCCTGGTTCTGGGCGTGGTTGGTGCCTCGTTTTTCTACGGCGATGCCGTGATCACGCCGGCCATCTCGGTGCTGTCCGCGGTGGAAGGTCTCAAGCTCGTCGCCCCGCAGATGGATGCCGTGGTGCTTCCGATCACGCTGGCCATCCTGGTGGTCCTGTTTGCCGTGCAATCGCGCGGCACGGAGAACGTGGCGCGCTTCTTTGGCCCGCTGACCCTGATCTGGTTCATCGCCCTGGCGATCGGCGGTCTGATCCACATCGTCGACGACGTGCGCGTGTTTCAGGCGCTCAATCCCCTGCTCGGCGTGCAATTCATAATGACGCACGGCGTGATCGGGCTTGCCGTGATGGGCCTGATCTTCCTGGTCGCGACGGGCGCAGAAGCCCTGTACGCCGATCTCGGCCACTTCGGGCGCCGGCCGATCCAGGTGGCCTGGCTGTGGGTCGTGCAGCCAGCGCTGATCCTCAACTACTTCGGCCAGGGCGCCCTGCTGCTGGCCGAGCCCGAAGCGATCGAGAACCCCTTCTATCGGCTCTATCCGAGCTGGGCACTGATCCCGATGGTGATCTTGGCAACGGTCGCCACCGTCATTGCCAGCCAGGCGGTGATCACGGGCGCGTATTCGTTCACCCGCCAGGCGATCCAGCTCGGCCTGCTGCCGCGACTCGCCATCCGCCACACCTCGGAGAGCGTGGCCGGGCAGATCTTCCTGCCGCGCGTCAACCAGCTGCTGTTCGTCGGCGTCCTGCTGGTGACGGTGGTCTTCCGCAGCTCCAGCGATCTTGCCGCCGCCTACGGCCTGTCCGTGACCGCCACCATGGTGATCGACAGCCTGATGGCCTTCTTCGTGGTGTGGCGCTGCTGGGGCTGGCCGGTGTGGAAAGTCTCCATCCTGATCGTGCCGCTGCTCATGATCGAGCAGGCCTTCCTGACCGCCAACATCCTCAAGATCCCCGAAGGCGGCTGGCTGCCGCTGATGGTGGCCGGCATGATCATCCTGTGCGTGCTGACCTGGGTGCGCGGCTCGGCCAGCTTGGCGCGGGCCACGCGTAAGAATGAGGCCGAGCTCGACTGGCTGGTGCGCAAGCTGGAGGCCAAGCCCCCGCATCGCGTGCCCGGCACGGCCGTCTTCCTGACCGGCGATCCGAACGCCGCGCCGACCTCCCTGATGCACAATCTCAAGCACAACCGCGTGCTGCATGAGCGCAATATCATCCTGACCATCAAGACCGAGGACACCCCGCGCGTGCAGCGCCACGAGCGCATCGAGATCGAGCGCGTGGCCGACACCTTCATTCGCGTGATCGCACACTACGGCTTCATGGAGACGCCGAGCGTGCCGAAAATCCTGGAGCACTGCCGGCGCAAGGACCTCAACATCGACATGTCGGCGACGTCGTTCTTCCTGTCGCGGCGCTCGCTGAAGACCACCATCAAATCCGAGATGCCGCGCTGGCAGGAGCGACTGTTCATCTGGCTGGCCGGTCGCGCCGAGGACGCCACCGAATATTTCCGCATCCCGAGCGACCGCGTGGTCGAGGTGGGCACGCAGGTTACGGTGTAGGTCTAACGCTTCAGCCGCCGGTACCAGGCGGCCATCACTTCCATCGCCGCCACGGATAGAGCGCCGGCGCCTAGCAGAATGGCTTCGCCGACGCCATAGCCGTAGCGCTCCACGATCAAGGCAAAGGCGCCCGGCGCGATCGCCGCCAGCAGCAGATAGGGCGTCGCCAGCACGCCCAGCACCTCGCCGTAGCCCGCCGGTCCGAACAGGGCGAGCGGGACGGCGCCGCGCATGATGGTCACTAGGCCGTTGGCGACGCCGAACAGCAGCGTGAAGATGAGCGCCGCCCAGAAGTCGGCCCCGCCCAGCATCAGCACGAGGAACGACAGCGGGATGCAGGCAACCGATACACGACCGACCTCGATCGGGTGCCATGCGCGCGCCAGCGTCAGGTCCCACAGGCGTCCCACTACCTGCGCAACGCCCTTAAGGGAGGCCAGCAGCACGGCGGAGGCCGCCGCCAGGCCGGTCGCCTGCAGGATCGGCACGAGATGCACGGCGAGCGCGCCGAATACCACGGCGCTGGCCGCCACGATCAGGCTGAACAGGGCCATGGCGATGGTGCGCGACGTGCCTTCCAGGATGGCTGCGGCGACTGGTGGGTTCCCTCCGGCCGACGGACTCGGATCAGGCTGTGGGACGGCCTCGCGCCGCGCCAGCCCCATCCAGTGCACTGGCAGGCAGATGGCCACATTCATGGCAGCGAATATCAGCAGCGTCTGGCGCCAGCCCACGGCTCCGTTCAGGGCGTAGCCGATCGGCCAGAAGATGCTGGAGGCGAACCCGCCGAACAGCGTCAGGTAGGAAATGGCACGCCGCCCGCGCGAGGGGGTCACCTGCACGAGCGCCGCGAACGCTGCGTCATACAAACTCAGGCGCATGGCGATGCCGAGAAGCACCCAAACCGCGAGATAAGTATAGGGGTGCGTGACAAGCGAGAGGAGCACCAGCCCCAACGCCATCACGATGGAGCCGATCGACATGATGGCCCGGCCGCCGTGCCGATCGAGCAGACGGCCAACCACGGCCGACACGGCGGCCGAAGTGAGCAGGCCGACGGTCAGGCCGCCGAATACCACGCCCTGGCTCCAGCCGGTGTCGGCGGCGATCGGTTTGCCGAGCACCCCCAGTGCATAGAGGGTGGTCCCCCAGGCAACGATCTGGGTGACGCCAAGAGCCACTACGGCATGCGCCGCTGGGTCGTGCAGGAGACCGCTCCAGGCTGCGGCAATCCCGGTCTGCGCCCTGCGATCCTGCATTTCCCTTCCCCGGCCCAACTTGTCTATGACACTAGTGCGACACTCGGCCTTGGGCATCAAGTGCACTGGACGCAAAGGTGCCGTAACCCAATATACGGGAGGGCCGAAGGAGGGCGCACGTGGGCACCGAGGACGACCAGGAAGAGAACCGCTTCAGCGCGCGGGCGGCCCGTTACGTCAAGGTCGGCACCAACGTCGGCGCGGTGGCAGCACGGGTGGCGAGCCAGCGGCTGTTCGGCATGGATGCCGACGACAGCAAGAACGCGGCAGCTCTGGCGGCAGCCCTCGGCGGCCTGAAGGGTCCGATCATGAAGGTGGCGCAGCTGATGGCCACCATCCCCGAGGCGTTGCCGGCCGAATATGCCGAGCAGCTCTCCCAGCTACAGTCGCAGGCTCCGCCGATGGGGCCAGCGTTCGTGCGCCGGCGCATGATCGCCGAGCTTGGGACCGACTGGCAAAGCCGCTTTCGGAGCTTCGAGCCGCAGTCGGCGGCCTCTGCCTCCCTCGGCCAGGTGCATCGCGCCGTGGCGCATGACGGGCGCGCGCTCGCCTGCAAGCTGCAGTACCCGGACATGAACTCTGCCGTCGAGGCCGATCTCAACCAGCTCAAGGTGGTGTTCGCGTTGCATGCGCGCATGAACCCGGCCATCGACACCGCCGAGATCCTGCAGGAGGTGTCGGCGCGGCTGCGCGAGGAACTCGACTACGACCTGGAAGCGCGGCACATGGCGCTCTATGAGGCGATATTCGCCGACGAGCCGCGCATCCGCGTGCCGAAGCTGCTGCCCGAGTTGTCCACCCGCCGGCTGCTGACCATGACGTGGCTGGAGGGCCGGCGCCTGCTCGACTACAAGGCGGCTCCGCTGGAGGACCGCAATCAGATCGCCCGGGCGATGTTCAAGGCCTGGTGGTACCCATTCTCGCACTACGGCGTAATCCATGGCGACCCGCATCTTGGCAACTACACCGTGTTCGACGCGCCGGCCAGCCAAGGCGCCGGCGACACGCTCGGCAAGCCGGCCGGCATCAACCTGCTCGACTACGGCTGCATCCGCACCTTCCCGACCAAGTTCGTGCAGGGCGTCATCGACCTCTACACGGGCCTGAAGACCGGCCGGCGCGATCTCGTTGTGCACGCCTACGAGACTTGGGGTTTCACGGGCCTGTCGTCGGAGCTGATCGACGTGCTGAACATTTGGGCTCGCTTCATCTATGGGCCCCTGCTCGACGACCGCGAGCGCGAGATCGCGGAAGGCACCACGCCCGGCCAATACGGGCGCAAGGAGGCCTTCACGGTGCACAAGGCGCTCAAGGAAAAAGGCCCCGTGCGGGTGCCCCGCGAGTTCGTCTTCATGGACCGGGCGGCCATTGGACTCGGCGGCGTGTTCCTGCATCTGGCCGCCCGCCTCAACTGGCACGACATCTTCAACGAGACCATCGCGGGCTTCGACCTCGACGCCGTAGGGGCGCGCCAAAAGGCGATCTTCGAAGCTGCAGGCGTTCCCTTGCCGGCGGCAGCGTGAGGTTTGCACCGCGGACGAGCGGTGCAACGGGTCTGGACGATCCGGCCGGCGCGGCGCGCGACGTGCGTTTTACACCGCAAAACAATGGCAGCGACCTTTACTGCATGCCGCGAGCCGACAAAGATCGGTGGAATGGGCGCGCTGTGCCGCAACTTCCGCCCAGGGCCATCGATTCCCGCTACACTGCAATCGCAGATCGCGACCTCCTGCAGCAGATAGGTGCACCATGGCAAAAGCCGGGGGAACGAACGAGAAGTCGGGCAGAATTCGCGTCGGCATCGGCGGCTGGACCTACGAGCCCTGGCGCGGCGAGTTCTATCCGAAGGGGCTGCCGCATGCGCGCGAGCTGACCTACGCCAGCGAGCGCCTGACCACTATCGAGATCAACGGCACCTTCTACCGCACGCAATCGCCGGCCACCTTCGCCAAGTGGGCGAAGGAGACGCCGGAAGATTTCGTGTTTTCCGTGAAAGGCGTGCGCTACGCGACCAGCCGCAGGGTGCTCGCCGAAGCGGGCGAGTCGGTCGACCGTTTCCTTAAGTCAGGGCTGCTGGAGCTGGGCGCCAAGCTGGGGCCGATCCTGTGGCAGTTCACGCCGACCAAGAAGTTCGATCCCGACGACTTCGGCGCCTTCCTCGCACTGCTGCCCAAGTCGCTGCAGGGCAGGGAGCTGCGCCACGTCGTGGAGGTGCGACATGCCTCATTCTGCGTGCCGGAGTTCATCGCTCTGCTGCGCAAGCACGCGGTGCCGGTCGTGTTTGCCGAGCATGCCACCTATCCGGCCATTCCCGATCCGGTCGGCGATTTCGTCTACCTGCGGCTGCAAAAGGGCAAGGACAGCATCGCCACCTGCTATCCGCCCAAGGAGCTGGATGCCTGGGCCAAGCGGGCCGAAGCTTGGGCCAAGGGCGGCACGCCGAAAGACTTGGCGTTGGTCGGCGACGGCAAGACCGCCAAGAGCGCACCGCGCGACGTGTTCGCCTACTTCATCCACGAAGGCAAGGTGCGGGCGCCGGCCGGAGCCATGGAAATGATCAAGCTGGTCGAAGGCTAGCGATGGTGATAGTGCCTTCTACGTCAGTGCAGCGTTTGCCGAAGCACGGGGTTGTCCTGTCGGACCGCCCTTCGACAGGCCCAGGGCTGCGGTTTGAGGCACGTTGAGACCTGCATGACCGATATCCGCTCTGCCGTCGATTTCTACGCGCGCCATCCGATCTCAGCCGAGATCATCCTGGCCAAACTCAAGGACGCGCGCGGCCACCTCGATGGTGTGAACCCCGAGGAGCTGTTCGCGCACGACCAGGACCACTACGGCGGGCTCGCCGTCAACGACATCCTGGCCGCGCGTGCCGAGATCAAGGCGGGCTCGCGCGTCGCCGATTTCTGCGCCGGCCTCGGCGGCCCGGCGCGCTACCTCGCGCACAAGTACGGGGCCGACGTGACGGGCATCGAGCTGACGCCTGCCCGCGTTGCCGGCGCCGAGCAGCTCACGCGGCTGGTGGGCCTGCAGGATAAGGTGCGCGTGCTACAGGGCGACGTCATGCAGGTGCCGCTGCCCGATGCCGGCATGGATGCGGTCATCAGCCAGGAAGCATTCCTGCACGTGCCGGATGTGCCGCGCGCGTTTGCCGAAGCGCGCCGCATCCTTCGGCCCGGCGGGCGTTTCGCGTTCACCAACTGGGTCGCGGAACGGCCGTTGTCCGAGGCCGATCGACAGCTCATGTGGGACGGCATGGCGGTGCAGCGTCTCTACAGCTTCGCGGAGCACGCGTGCGTTGCTGAAGGCCGCAGGCTTCTCCGTCGTCTCAGCCGAGGACCTGACGGCCGAATGGGCGACCATCCTGCAGCAGCGGCTTGCCATGTACCGCAAGCTGCGCGGCGAGGCCGAGCGGGCCGGCACGCCGGCCGGTCACGATGCGTTCTATCTCTCTTACGTCCGCCTGGTAGAATTGGTGCAGGCCGGCGAGCTGGGCGGCGGCCGGTTCACCGCGGTGGCTCCCTAGGCGACCCTTATACCGCAACGCTTACGCTGCAGCGGCATGCAGCATTGCGTGCGAGCTCGTAAAGTGGCACACCCGCGGCACGTCGAGGGGTACGGGGCCAACTGGCAGGCGCGCGATGCGCCCGCTGCAGCTAGGGGACCTTTGCCTCGATGAATCCTGCCAGCGGTGCCGACGAGCCTGTCGTCGAGAAACCTCCAAGCGACGGCCAGCCGGACGTCACTCTTCGCGCCCTGCAACAGCGCATCCGCCAACAGGAAATCCTGGCCGAGCTGGGTGTCATTGCCCTGCAGGGGGCGAGCTTCGGCGAGTTGCTCTCACGCACCGCGCAGCTGACGGCAGAGGGCCTGCGCGCAGAGTTCTGCAAAGTGCTGGAGCACATGCCGGATCGCAATTGCCTTCTGGTTCGTGCCGGCGTGGGCTGGGGTCCGGGCGTGGTCGGTGTAGCCACGATCGGCGCGGACCTGGCGTCTCCGGCGGGCTTCGCCTTGCGCACTGGCAAGCCCGTCATTTCCAACCATCTGGAGAACGAAGAGCGGTTCCGCACGCCTGAAATCCTCGCAGAGCACGGCATCTATCGCGCCATGAACGTCATTCTGCAGGGCGACGGGCGACCCTTCGGCGTTCTGGAGGTGGACAGCCGCTCGGAGGACGAGTTCGTCGAGCACGACTTAGCCTTCCTGCAGGGGGCGGCCAACATCCTCGGCATGGCCATCGAGCGCGAGCGCCACGAACGTAACCTCAAGACTGCGCTGAACCATCAGCAGCTCCTACTCAAGGAGATGAATCACAGGGTCAAGAACAGCCTGTCGATTGCTTCCAGCATGCTCCGTCTGCAATCGGCCGAAGTCGGCGACGAGAAGCTGACGCAGCTTCTCGACGAAGCCTCGATGCGCATCCTGGCGATCGGACGCGCTCACGAGCGTCTGTATCGGGGCGACGACATCGATACGCTCGATCTCGGCAGCTATATCGGCCAGGTCTGCAAGGACTTGGACGAGGGTGGCACCTGCGAGGTCCACCTGCAGGCGCAGCGCGGCATCAAGGTAGCGATCGATCGGGCCGTGCCAGCGGCCCTGATCGTCACCGAGCTCGTTACCAATGCGGCCAAGTACGCCTATCGCGACGGAGCCGGCGGTAATATCTGGGTCCGGGTTGCCCGCGAAGGCGATAGGAACGTGGTGCTCGCGGTTCGCGACGAGGGAGACGGGCTTCCGCAAGACTTCGATGTTCGCAAGCCCAAGGGCCTGGGCATGCGCATCGTGTCGGCCCTGATCGAGCAGCTCGATGCCGACCTCACCGTGCTGAGGGGCGGCTCCGGCACCGAGTTCGTGCTCACCATACCGCTGGCAGCAAAATCCTAGCTTTGGACCTACGCAAGCTTGGCTCAGTCGCCGGCGCTGCGCATAATCCACGCTCAGAAAAGCGAAGGGGAGGGGGTTCAATGCGGCGCTTGATGGCGGTCCTCGCGGTCGCAATCCTGTGGTGCGTATCCGCGCAGGCGCAGGAGTGGCCGTCTGGCCAAGTGACGATCATCGTGCCGTTCAGTGCGGGCTCCACGCCCGACAGCCTGGCACGCATCCTCGCCGAGGGCCTGCAGGAGAGGTTGAAGCAGCCGTTCATCGTCGAGAACCGGGTCGGCGCCAGCGGCAACACCGGCACGGCGGCGGTTGCGAAGGCGGCGCCTGACGGACAGACGCTAGGGGTGAGCATTGTCGGGCCGCTGGTGATCAACGCGCTGCTGTTCCCGAGCATGCCTTATGACACCGCCAAGCAGATCGCGCCGATCACCATCCTTGCTGCGCAGCCGAGCGTGTTGGTGGCGACCAACGGGCTTGCGGCGCAGGACGTCGCCGGCGTGCTCGCCCTGATCCGGCAGGAGCCCGACAAGATCACCTACGGGTCGATCGGACGGGGCTCGCTGTCGCATCTGGCCATGGCATCGCTGGTCATGACCGCCAATGCGAAGCCGGCGCATCTGCCGTTTGCGGGCTCGCCGGCGGCCGTCAACGCGCTGCTGCGCGGCGACGTGCAGGTGGCGGTGCTGCCGGCCGGCTCCGTCGCCGAACTCGGCAGGGCGGGCAAGCTGAAGATGCTTGCCGTGACTTCGGCCCAGCGATCGCCGCTACTGCCCGAATTGCCGACGCTGGGCGAGGCGGGCATCGCCAACGTCGAAGCCGACGCCTGGGTGGGGCTGATCGCTCCGGCCGGCATCAGCGAGGCCACCTTGGCGAAAATTCACATGCAAGCGGCAGCCGTGCTTGCCGATCCGGCGGTGGTCGCCAAGCTCAAACCGCAATACATGTCGGTGATTGCCGGCACGCCCGATCAGTTCCGCGCCGTCATCCGGCAGGAGCACGACCGGTGGGCGCCGATCATCGCCGCGGGCGGGATCAAGGCCGAGTAGTCAGCGCACTGCACCCAGGCGACGCAGGCGGTCGGAGGCTTCGAGGGCGCCCAACTCGCGCGCCTTCTCGTACCACTTGCGCGCGGCCGCCGGATCCGGCGCCAGACCGATCACGCGCATCTTGTTCAGTTCCTCGGGATCATAGGTGGCGGCCAGCGCCACCGCGCTCTGCGCCAGACCGAGTTCGGCTGCTTTCTCAAACAGCTTGCGCGCGGCATACACCTGACCGCGATCCAGCAGCTCCACGCCTTTGGCGTGCATGGACTGGGCCCGTTCGCGCTCCTCGGGCGTGATGGGCTGGGCCAACATTGTTTCGCGCGATGCGGGCGGCTCCAGCCGGATCTCCGGTCGGACGAGGGCAGCGGCCGGGGCAACCTCGATGGCCAGGACCGTTCTGGCTTCGGCCAGAATGGCCCCATCGACGCTGACAAGGTTGATGGAAACGTCAGATGAGCCCTGGATGCCGACCGGCAGGATGACGTTGAGGTTGTACAAGGCGTTAAGCGGCACTGCCCAAGAGCCGGGGGCGATCGCGTGCCCATCCGACAGGGCCGCGGCGATGGGCAGGCCACGGATGCGCAGGAAGCTGTTCCTGGCCGGCGCATCGGACGGGTTGAGTTCAATCGGGAGGCGGGTCCTGGAGGCCGGCTGGGCCTTGACGATCGCCGGCACGATGATGGCGGTACGTTGTTGCGCCTCGGCCCCCAGACCACCGACGCACACGTCGGCGCCCACCGTGACCCCGACGGCGACGCAAGCCGTCGCCGCCAGACGCGCAAGCGAGCTCAAGCGCGAGCCCGGCACACGCTCGGCCGGCGTCGCGTTGCTAGGTGCAACGCGACTTTCGCCTTGCTTTTGATCGAGACCGTACAGCGTACGCCTCCCTCGCCCAGATCCCCAGATCCCCCAATCCCTCCTACTATCGTTTCTGCTGCTTGCTCCACTCGAGGAACTCGCGGAACAGACGCTCCTGCTCGGCGACGTTGTTGGGTGCTACCCGCGCCGCCTGCTGGCGTGCAAGACCGGCGTCGACGGTCGTGCGTGCTGCCTTGTCGACCACTTCCTGCGCCGGCGGGAAGCGCGTCCAGCCCGGAATGGTGCCGGCCAGATTGATCTGCCGCCAGCCCGGCTGATAGGGGTTCTCGCGCAGCTTGTCGAAGCGGTTGAACAGATACTCGATGAAACGGACGCAGCGGCGATAGCGATCGGTATCGGTCTTCCAGTTGTAGACCGCTAGCAGAGCCGACACCGAGATGGTTTGTACGCTTTCGCCGGCCGCAATCAGGTTGGGATAGTCTGCCGACGTCAGCTCGGCCGGCACGTAGTAGTCGGCAAATTTATCTCCGTATTCAACCGACAGGAAATGGAAGCCGGGCTCAGGCTTCAGCTTGCTGAACAGATCGTTCGGCTTGCCTACCACGTGCACGATGCCGGCCAGTTCGCCCTTACGCATGGACTCGATGGCCAGCGCGTTGTTCTGGAAGACCTGCTCGACCTTGATGCCGAGACGCTCGAAAACAATGTTGCCCGTATAGTTGGCCGCACTGCCCACCGTGTTGAAGCCGACCTTCTTGCCGGCCAAGTCCTGGATCGTCCTGATCTCAGGGCGCACGAACAGGTGGAACTCGCCCTGGAACATCGGAATGACGTAGTTGACGCGCCGCTCGATGCCGGGAATTTTCTCGACGTTCTTGAAGTAGTCGAGAACGTCGGCGTAGGTGATGGCGAAGTCGACGCCCTTCAGATAGATGAGGTCGGTAACGTTGCCGACAGCACCGTAGGTGATGATCGGCAGAACCCGGAGGTTATCGGAATCGTCGAGCGCCTTGCCGAGGTCGGCGGCGTATTTGGAGAACGTACCCTCGAGCAATCCGCCGGCGACGCCCACCGTCCAGTTGTTGATGCGCGCGGCCCGGGCGATCTCGTCGTCGCTCACCGGCTTGTTGGGTATCGGCACCGCCCGCTTCGGAGCCTGGCCAATCTGCGCCAGTTGGATGTCGGATTTATTGCCCTGGGCGCTGGCCGGCGCTGCGGTAAGCAAAAGCGGCACGACACAGATAAGCAGCGACAGAATGCGTGACACGTTGAACCTCCCCCTCAAACTACCACTCAGACACCCGATCGGGCACAAGCCCAATTGGATATGTCATGTCACCTCAGCGGGAGCAACGTGGGACAGCCATGGCCAGCCCGCGTCAAACGCGAGCCTGCTTCCACGCCGCCCCAGAATGCTAGGATACGTTCTCTCCCCGGAATTTCAAAACATATAATTCCGCACAAAGTATTGCCGAAGTGTTGCTGATCATTACAACCGCCGCAATTGGAGCAGGATTTCTCTGCAAGGCACAAGAACAGAGCGCCGGTTCTAGTGCTCATAGGGAGCAATCAGCACCAACTTTCACCAAGATCGTCATTCACGCAGCATAGCGTTGATTTGTGTCAACGGCGCGGTGTCCCCGCCAGGGGTAGCCGCCACCAAGCTGCTGGGAAAGCTCGCGTGCAAGAGAGCAATACGCCTCGTCTTTACGGTCTGATTTTCGCCGTCATCCTCTGTGCCGGGTTGGGGGGATGCGCCGAGGATCTGGACTTCGACAAGGACTATGGCGCCTACCCCGCCTCGGATTCGCCGGCTCCCAAGCGAACCGCGCGCCTCAAGTCCAAGGCCCCGCCGCCCGATCGCGCCCTGCTGGAGACGCCAGCCGCACCCGACTGCGGCACGTCTCAGACGGCAAAGCGCCCGGCGGGGTCCGCAAGCGCCAACGCTGCGGCGGCAGAATTAACCACCCAGTCGATCCCTGAGGATGCCTCCCGCGATGCCAATGCCGAGCTGGCAATGCGCATCAAGCTCGAATACGAGCGGGAGTGCTACCGCCAGGCCGAGGCGCGCATGCGCGATCGCCTGAAGCAGTTGCAGGTCTCCGTGAAGACGGTGAAGACCACCGAGCCCGCCAACCGCTGACGGCGGGCTTCTCCCTCTTGCACGTGCCCCATACGCGTGGCGCAATAAGCGACAGCCCTGCTCTCACGGCGCTGGCGCGATACGCTTGCGCTATTGCAGTTACATACCCGGATAGTTCGGGCCGCCGCCGCCCTCCGGCACCACCCAGTTGATGTTCTGGTTGGGGTCCTTGATGTCGCACGTTTTGCAATGCACGCAGTTCTGCGCGTTGATGACGTAGCGCGTCTGGCCACCGTCCTCGACCCATTCGTAGACGCCCGCCGGACAGTACCGGTTCGACGGCCCGGCGTAGACGTCGTGCTCGGAGCGCTTCTGCAGCGGCATATCCGCCACTTTCAGATGCACCGGCTGATCCTCCTCATGGTTGGTGGCCGAGAAGGACAGGTCGGTCAGCCGATCGAAGGTCAACACACCGTCGGCGCGCGGGTAGGTGATGCGCGGCATCGCGGCCGCCGGCTTGAGCGAGGCGTGATCGGGCTTGCCGTGCTTTAGCGTATAGCCGAGGCCGATGCCCGGAATAAGCGTGTTGAGCCACATGTCGACGCCCAGACAGCAGCGTGCCGAGCAGAGTGCCGAACCGCGACAGCATCGGCTTGGCGTTGCGCACGCGGCGCAGGTCGCGGGCGACGGGGCCAGACAGCACATCGGACGAATAATCCTCTAGCCGGTCGTGCGACCGGCCGGCGGCAACCGCTGCGTACGCGGCCTCCGCCGCGGCGATGCCCGACAGCATGGCGTTGTGCGAGCCCTTGATGCGCGGCAGGTTGATGAAGCCCGCCGCGCAGCCGACCAGCACGCCGCCGGGGAACACCAGCTCGGGGATCGACTGCCAACCGCCTTCCGTGATGGCGCGCGCCCCGTAGGCGATACGTTTGCCGCCCTCGAAAGTGTCGCGAATGGACGGGTGCGTTTTGAAGCGCTGGAATTCCTGATAGGGCGAGAGGTGCGGGTTGGCGTAGTTCAGGTGCACCACGAAGCCGACTGACACCAGGTTGTTGCCGTAGTGGTAGAGAAACGAACCGCCGCCGGTGCGGTCGTCCAGCGGCCAGCCGAGCGTGTGCTGCACGAGGCCGGGGCGGTGCTTGTCGGGCTGTACCTCCCACAGCTCCTTGAGGCCGATGCCGTACTTCTGCGGCTGCCGGCCCTGCGTGAGCCCGAACCTCGCCTGCAGCTGCTTGGCGAGCGAACCGCGCGCACCCTCGGCGATGATCGTGTACTTGCCGCGCAGCTCCATGCCGCGCTGGAAGCGATCGGTCGGCTTGCCGTCCTTGCCGACCCCCATGTCGCCGGTGGCGACCCCCGCCACGGCGCCCTTGTCGTCATACAGCACCTCGGCGGCAGCGAAGCCCGGATAAACCTCCACGCCCAGCTCGGCCGCTTGCTCGCCCAGCCACTTGGTGAGGTTGCCTAGGCTGGCAATGTAGTTGCCGTGGTTGCTCATCAGCGGCGGCATGATGATGTTGGGAATGCGCAGGACGCCTGCGGGGCCCAGGTAGTAGAAGCGGTCCTCGCGTACCGGCGTCTCGAGCGGCGCGCCCTTGGCCTGCCAGTCGGGAAACAGCGTGGCCAGCCCGATCGGATCGATGACGGCGCCCGACAGGATGTGCGCGCCGACCTCCGAGCCCTTCTCCAGCACGACGACGGACACTTCGCCGCTGGCCGCCGCCGCCAGCTGCTTCAGCCGGATGGCGGCGGCGAGGCCTGCCGGACCCGCACCGACGATGACGACGTCGAATTCCATCGCCTCGCGTGGCGGCAGTTCCGCGTTCCCCTGTGCCATCAGCCCCTTCCTCGAATGACACCAACTCGCAAATTCGATAGGTCGCCATTGCGCCCAGCGTCAAGCATCGTGTGGACGCGTTGCACACTCGCAGCGACGCGGCCCTGGAAATGCTGAGCTTTCCCGTTAGAGTGCGCCGCATGCTGGACAAATCCAAAGCGGCCGAACTGGCGGCGGTGATTGAGTGGTACCGCGAGATGGGCGTCGACCAGCCGGTGGGGGACGCGCCCATCAATTGGCTTGCACGCGGCGATGCGGCCCCGGACCGGCGCGGGGGGCTTCCCGCCTCGCCCAGCGCAGACCGGCAGCCGATCGCGCGCGGCGAACCCGCCGTCCGCGAGCTTCCCGAGCGCCCGCCGGCACCGACGGCCCCCGCGCGGCAGTTTCCGGCCGCGACGTCCGACGCCGCCGTGCCCGCGGCGCGTGCGGCCGCACGCAACGCAGCCAGTCTCGAACAGCTCGGAGCCACGCTGGCGCGCTTCGACGGCTGCAGCCTGAAGGCCACCGCCAAGAACCTGTGCTTCTACCGCGGCGCTGCCAAAGCGCGCCTCATGCTGGTTGGCGAGGCGCCCGGCCGTGACGAGGACATCGAGGGCAAGCCGTTCGTCGGCCGCGCCGGGCAGCTGCTCGACAGGATGCTGAGCGCCATCCAGCTCTCCGAGCAGGACGTGCACATTACCAACATCGTCTACTGGCGCCCGCCCGGCAATCGCACGCCGACCCCGCAGGAGGCGCAGGTCTGCCGACCCTTCCTGGAGCGGCAGGTGGAGCTGGTGGCGCCGGAGGTGATCGTGCTTCTGGGTGGGGCGGCGGCCAAGCACATGCTGGACGTGGCCGAGGGCATCATGAAGGTGCGCGGCAAATGGCGTGACCTGGAGATCGGCACTCACAAGGCGCGCTGTATTGCCACGCTGCATCCCGCCTACTTGCTGCGCACGCCGGCCGCCAAGCGGCTGGCTTGGCGCGATTTGCTGGCCATAAGAGCCATTCTGGATAGTTCAAACTAAAGTCTATGCGAGGCGTATGTGGGCCAAGTTCCCTCGGAAACGTGGGCTTTTTCGCAGTTGCTGGGCGCATTTGATTCAAATTGATCGATTGTGCTTAAGCCGGCGGCAACAGGGGTTTCCTAGGGTGTCGGCAACCGGAGGGGGTGCCTCCGCTGGTGGCATTGGGATTGGGAAGCAACGTGCGCGTGACCTACCGTTATGTTCGGCCATTGTCGGTGCTGTTTGCTCGCACTGTTGGGCCGTACGACCTGTCCGCTGCCAAGGCATGGGCGACGATGGGGAGCTGGCTCGACCAGCACAACGCGCGCCGGCTGGTGAAGCGCGCCTACGGCTTCATTCGCGACAATCCGAGGACCACACCGTCCGACTTGCTGCGTTATGACGCATGCATCGGGCTGGTGGGCGACCTCGACGCCGACAACGCAGCGGGGATCGGCCGCCAGATCCTTCCCGGCGGCGCTTACGCCGTGCATACCCACGTCGGCAGCTACCAGGAGGTCGGCGAGCTTCTCTCGAAGATGCACACCGGCTTGGTGCAGAAGCGCGGCCTGACGATCGACAACGACCGTTCGTTCATGACCATCTATCTCAACGACCCGGCGGTGACCCGCGAGATGCATCGGCGCACCGAGCTGTGCGTGCCGGTCGTACCGATCCGCATGCCGCTGTCGAGCAACGACGACCAGGAAATCGACGTCGGCGACATCAGCGTCGCGGCCGGCTGAGGCGCGCCCTTCGACAGGTGACGGCAGCCTGGTGACCTGAGATGATGCTGCGGCTTCCAACCCGGACCGCCGCACATGCCGAAAATCGACGAAACCAGACCTTTCATCGCCGTGCGCATCGCCGTGCTGACGGTGTCGGACACGCGTGGCCTCGCTGACGACAAATCAGGCGACACGCTGGCTGCGATGATCGTGGCGGACGGCCACCAGCTGGCTGCGCGCTCGCTCGTCAAGGACGACATCGCCGCGATCCGCCAGACGGTGCAGGCATGGATCGCCGACCCGGGTATCGACGTGGTGATCAGCACCGGCGGCACCGGCTTCACCGGCCGCGACGTCACGCCGGAAGCCATCAAGCCGCTGTTCGAGAAGGAGATCGAGGGCTTCTCGACCGTCTTTCACATGCTGTCCTACGAGAAGGTGGGTACGTCCACGATCCAGTCACGCGCCTGCGGCGGTGTCGCACAGGGCACCTATATCTTCTGCCTGCCGGGCTCGCCCGGTGCCTGCAAAGATGCCTGGAACGGCATCCTCAAGTTTCAGCTGGATAACCGGCATCGGCCCTGCAACTTCGTCGAGATCATGCCGCGCCTCGAAGAGCACCGCCGCAAGGGCTGAGCTTGGCTCTTTAGAGCAAACGTCGGGAGGCACACTCGACTTGCCCTGAGCCTGTCGAAGGGCGTTGGGCCAGCGAGCCGTGCTTCGACAAGCTCAGCACGGGGGCGCGGCAGCCCGTAGGTTGGGTCAAGCGGTGCACCGAGCCAACACCTTCGCTATCGTGTCAACCCTGATCGATGCCGGTGCGGGCGCGCTCGATCGTCAGCCGCTCGCGTGTGGCATTGGCCTGATCGAACAGGGCGCGCGCCACCTGGCTGCACACCACCAGCGCGGCGCCGCCGAGCAGGGCAAGCGGCATGAGCTGCAGGAGACCGATGTCGATCTCGAGCTGCAGCAGCAGCGGGATGTGCAGCAACCGGGCGCCAGCCCCCGCGGCAAGTACCGCCAGTGAGCCGGCCAGGCTCAGCCAGCCGATCAGACCGAACAGCGCAGCCAGCGCACGCCCCGATCGATAGCGATCCTGGCGCGCGACGCTGCCTGGCTGCCAGACCGGCTGTGCCGGTCGCTCGGCGGTTGCCATGCGCGTCAGTGCGCTGCGCGCCTCGACAGCCTCCGGCGTCTGTCCATAGTTCTCGATGAGGTGGAGATAGAACTGCACGGCGAAGTCGGCCTTGCGCTCGGTCTCCGACCGGCGAGCTGCATCAAGCAGCTGCTTCGGCGTGAACTGCGGCGTTCCCTGCAGCATGGTCCCCTAAATCCCCGCACAAATAGGACCGTCATGGAAAATCGTGGGCCGCCTTGTTGGTCGGCGGCGTTTGTATTGTGCCCCTTCCGTCTCCTCGATGTTCGGTTGTCCCGAATTCATCCATCCGTTGCCGCTGTGGCACGTGGCCGCAGCACGGCGCGCCGCCTTATATCCCGAACGAGACGCGTGCGCGCAACCTGCGCAACTTGGGGTCGCAACCAACCGCGGGCGCTGGCGTTGTTCCCTCGACGTGACCGGAGAACAACCATGACCCAGCAAAGAGCGAACTACCCTCTCGACCAGCCCGCAGCACGCAAAGACACAATGGCGGATGCTGCCGCCGACCGCCTGGAGAACGCCGCGCAAAGCGCCCAGGAACTGGCCGGCAAGGTGGCCGACCAGGCCAAGATATACGGAGACAAGGCGCAGGAGGCCATCCAGAAGGCCAAGCCGTACGTCGAGAAATCGATGAAAGAACAACCGATGCAAACCCTTGCTGTGGCCTCAATCATCGGCTTTGTGCTGGGAGCGCTCTGGAAGAAATAACCGGACGAGCCCACCATGGCCGATCCGCTGGTCGTGACCATCCCGCACAAGCTGGGCAAGGACGAAGCCTTGCGCCGGATCAAGCCGGCACTCGGCAAGGCTTCGGCCAGCTTTCCCGTGCTGACGGTAGAGGAGGAGGTCTGGTCCGGCGACAGCATGATATTCCGCGTCCGCGCGCTCGGCCAGATTGCGGCTGGCAAGGTCGATGTCGGCGAGCAGAGCGTGCGGCTCGAAGTGACACTGCCCTGGCTGCTGCACAAATTCGCGGAAGTCGTGCAGAAAACCATCGCCGGACGCGGCCAGATTCTGCTGGACAAAAAGTAGATGTCATCCCGGAATTTTGCGAAGCGAAATATCCGGGACCCAGTACCCAAGGCCGGGTGACCCTGGGTCCCGGCTCTGAGCTGTGCTCAAGCCGGGACGACAGCTTTCGCTAGCCGGCCGCCGCCTTCTTCTTGTTCTGGCGGTTGTTGACGAGATCGTCGACTACGGCCGGCTCGGCCAGGGTCGAGGTGTCGCCCAGATTGGAGAAGTCGTCCTCGGCGATCTTGCGCAGGATGCGGCGCATGATTTTGCCGGAGCGCGTCTTGGGCAGACCCGGCGAGAACTGGATAAGGTCCGGCGAGGCGATAGCACCGATCTCCTTGCGCACATGCGCAACCAGCTCCTTCCGCAATTCCTCGCTCGGCTGATTGCCCTGGATCAGGGTGACGTAGCAGTAAATGCCCTGGCCCTTGATGTCGTGCGGGTAGCCGACCACGGCGGCTTCCGCCACCTTGGGATGCGAGACGAGCGCCGACTCCACTTCCGCCGTGCCCAGGCGATGACCCGACACGTTGATCACGTCGTCGACGCGGCCGGTGATCCAGTAGTAGCCATCCTCGTCGCGCCGGCAGCCGTCGCCGGTGAAGTACATGCCCTTGTATGCGGAGAAATAGGTCTGCACGAACCGCTCGTGATCGCCATACACGCTGCGCATCTGCCCCGGCCAGCTGTCGAGGATGACGAGGTTGCCGGAGGCGGCACCCTCCAGGAAGTTGCCCTTCTCGTCGACCAGCGCCGGCTTGATGCCGAAGAACGGCCGGGTGGCCGAGCCGGGCTTGAGCTTGGTGGCACCGGGCAGCGGGGTGATGAGAATGCCGCCGGTCTCGGTCTGCCACCAGGTGTCGACGATCGGGCAGCGGCCGTCACCGACCACGCGATAGTACCACTCCCAGGCCTCCGGATTGATCGGTTCGCCGACCGAGCCCAGCAATCTGAGCGACGAACGGTCGGTGCGCTTGACGTAATCGTCGCCGGCTCCCATCAGTGCGCGGATGGCGGTGGGCGCGGTGTAGAAGATGTTGACGTCCCATTTGTCGATCACGTGCCAGAAGCGCGACGCGGTCGGGTAGTTCGGCACGCCCTCGAACATCAGCGTGGTGGCGCCGTTGGAGAGCGGGCCGTACAGGATGTAGCTGTGGCCGGTCACCCAGCCGACGTCGGCCGTGCACCAGTAGATGTCGCCGTCGTGGTAGTCGAACACGTATTGGTGGGTCATCGAGGCGAACGTCAGATAGCCGCCCGAGGTATGCAGGACGCCCTTCGGCTTGCCGGTCGAGCCCGACGTGTACAGGATGAACAGCGGGTCCTCGGCGCTCATCTCGGTTGGCGGGCAGTTGGCGTCGACCTTGACCAGCTCCTCGTGCAGCCAGATATCGCGCCCGGCCGTCCACGGGATCGGGCTGCCGGTGTGGCGCACCACCAGCACCTTCTCGTCGCCCTTGCACTTCTTGAGCGCCTCGTCGGTATTCTTCTTTAGAGGGATCGGCCGGCCGCCGCGCACGCCTTCGTCGGCCGTGATGATGAACTTGGAGTCGCAATCGACGATGCGGCCGGCAAGGCTATCGGGCGAGAACCCGCCGAACACCACCGAGTGGACCGCGCCGATGCGCGCGCACGCCAGCATGGTGTAGGCCGCCTCGGGAATCATCGGCAGGTAGATGGTGACGCGGTCGCCCTTCTTGACGCCGTTGGCCTTCAGCACGTTGGCGACCTTGCACACCCGCTCGTGCAGCTGCCGGTAGGTGATCTTCTCGTCTACGGTCGGATCGTCGCCCTCCCAGATGATGGCGACCTGATCCGCGCGGGTCTTCAGATGACGGTCGACGCAGTTGGCGCACACGTTGAGGGTGCCGTCCTCGTACCATTTGATCGACACGTTCTCGTACGCGTAGGAGGTGTTCTTGACCTTGGTGTAGGGCTTGATCCAGTCGATGCGCTTGCCCATCTCGCCCCAGAACCCGTTCGGGTCCTCGACGGAGCGCTTGTACATGTCCAGATACTTGGTGTTGTCGATCCAAGCCCGGCTCGCCCATTCGGCGGGTACGTTGTAGACCTTGTCCGTCATCGCGCTTTTCCTCCCGGCGGATGTCGTTGGCTGTTGACCTCTATTAACGGCAGTGCGCCGGCCAGGGCAACAAACCGTTGGTCGAATACACGTGTAGCTTCAGCCCACCGCTTCGCTGACGGGCTGAGCAGCCCAGCGCGCAAAACCCTCGGACGTGGCAGAAGCGGCCGCATACTCGGCAAGCGCCCGCGCATCGGCCGGGTACGCATTGTCGAGGCCGACCGGCCAGGCCCCGTTCGGCGCCTCGGCGATCCCTGTGATGTACAGGCTCGGGATGGTGCCCGCGGCGAGCACCGGATCGCGCAGGAAATCAGTGTCCTCGATGCGCTCAACCGTCACGAAGGTTTGCCGGGAGGCGTGCGCCATGGTCACCAGCTCGCGCTGCACGCCGATCCACACGTTGCCTTGGCGGTCGGCCTTCAGGGCATGGAACAGCGTCACGTCGGGTCGGATGGCCGGCAGGATGACGATCGGGTCGCGCGTGCCGCTCTCGCCGAGCGGATTGTCGATCACCTTCCAGTCGGGGCGCACGCGCAGCAGGTCGGAGCCGATGATGCCGCGCAGGGGCATGAACGGCACGCCTTTCTCGGCTGCCTGCAGGCCGGCATGGATGGCCGGGCAGGTAGCGTCCCACATCTCGATCTCGCCGGCCTTGATGGCCGCGGTGAAGCGCGGCGCCAGCCCATGCTCGCCCAGCGTGACCGCGGCCGCCTCGATGCGCGCGACGCAGCCGGCACCCACCAGCATGTCGACCTGGAAGCCGCCCTGCGGCACCGACACGATATGCAGATCGCGCACGGGCCGACGCATCAAGGCGCGCACGGCGGCCATGGCGCAGCCGGAGTAGTCGGCCGGCAGGGCGATGCGCGCACCGTTCGGGATGCGGTCGGCGAGGGCTTCGACGCTCAGGAATGCGGGTGCGCTGGTGCTCATGACGCTTGCTCCCGCTTGGCCTGCTCGCGCAGTTCGGTCTTCAGGATCTTGCCGTAGTTATTCTTCGGCAAAGCTTCGACGAAGCGGTAGCCCTTGGGCCGCTTGAAGCGGGCGATGTTGTCGAGGCACAGCCGATCGAGCTCCGCGGCACTCACCTCGGCGTCCGTGCGCCTGACGACGAAGGCGATCACTTCCTCGCCCCAGTCGGCATGCGGCCGGCTGACCACGGCGGTCTCCAGCACAGCCGCATGGGTGAGCAGCACCTCCTCGATCTCGCGCGGGTAGATGTTGGCGCCGCCCGAGATGATCAGGTCCTTCGAGCGATCTTTCAGCGTGATGAACCCGTCGGCATCGATGGAGCCGAGATCGCCCGTCCACAGCCAGCCGTCGCGCAGCGCCTGCGCGTTGGCGGCATCGTTGTTCCAGTAGCCCTTCATCACGCAATCGCTGGCGGTGACGACCTCGCCGACCTCGCCCGCCGGCAGCTCGCGGCCCGTCTCGTCGACGATGCGGATGGCGACGCCCGTGCGCGCCACGCCGACGCTGGCGAGCCTCTGTTCGTATCTTGGGTGCCGGGTGTCGGCGTGCAAGGCCTTGCTGAGCCCGCTGATGGTCATCGGACTCTCGCCCTGGCCATACAGATGGTACAGCCGGGGGCCGAACAGGGCGAGCGCGCACTCGAGGTCGGCCGCGTACATCGGCGCGCCGCCGTAGATGATGGTCTTCAAGCTCCGCGTCTCCGCCGAGCCCGCGCCGGCGTTATTGATGAGGCGCGCCACCATGGTCGGCGCGGCGAACATGCTGACGTTGGCGTAGCGCACCAGTGCCCCGAACACGCGCTCGGGCTCGAACGAGCCCGGCAGGATGACGTTGTTGGATCCACGCGCGATGTGGGCGAGGGCATAGAGCCCCGAGCCGTGCGTTAGCGGCGCGGCGTGCAGGATGGTGTCGTCCGGGCCCGAGGTGGTCGATGTCGGCGTAGTAGCAGTGGCTGGCGAACAGCAGGTTGCGGTGCGTGAGCATCGCGCCTTTCGGCCGGCCGGTGGTGCCGCTGGTATAGAACATCCAGGCTTCGTCGTCGGCATCGCCGGGCTGCGGTGCGACCGCCTCTCCGTTAAGCAGCGCCGCGTAATCCTTCGTGCCGGTGACGAGAACGGATGGCACCGTCCCGACGCCGGGCGCCGACAGTGCGTCGGCGATCTTCGGCGTCGCCAGGCACAAGCTCGACTGCGCGTCGGCCATGATCCAGGCCATCTCGCGCGCATGCAGCTTGCTGTTGATCGGCACCGCCGACAGGCCGGCGCGCCACACCGCATACAGCGCCGGCAGGAACTCCGGGCAGTTGTCCATCGCCAGCGCCACGCGGGTGCCGGTCGGCAGCCCGTGCCTGCCGCGCAGCGCGCCGGCCATGCCCGCCGCCTGCCGCTCGAACTCGCCATACGACAGCGTGCCGCTGTCCCACGAGATCGCCGGATGGGTGGATAGCTGCCGGGCCGAGTTGTGCAGCGTGCAGGAGAGGTTCATGGGCCGTCCGTCCCGCATCGTCAGCCGAGGTCGAGTTCCTCCTCGACGACGTGATTGAGGTTGGTGCCCGCGGCCGTCAGCACCATCCTGACCTTGAGCTTGCCCTTACCGGCGCCCTCGCGCGCCACCCGCTCCAGCTCGCGCTGCGAGGTGACGCCGACCTGCTTCAGGAATTTGCGCAGCGACATGTTGAATTTTTCTTCGTCCATGGTGGTCTCCTTGCTGTCACTCCGCCGGCGAGGTTGCAGCCGGCAGTTCGGCCCGCATGCGTTTCAACTCGCGCTCGGCCCAAAGGCTGTGCTGCTGCCTTGCCATGTTGACGTCGATCTGGCCCGAGGTCATGGCCGACAGCGCGCCCTGCATGCCGAGCGTGCGCAGGTAGATGTGCACCATCACCACGCACACGACGCCAATGGCCAGCGTGCCGTGCCACATCCGCGCGTAGTATACCTCCTGCGTCGGCGTCAGGTTGGCGGCGTCAGTTGGCAGCGCAAAGCCGACCGAGGCCAGCAGGCCGAACGCCTTCGACACCAGGCCGGTGCGATAGGGCGCGAGCAGAGCCGCCCCGGTCACGATCATGGCGAGCCCGCCCAGCATTACCAGCCAGAACAGGATCTTCTGTCCGCCGTTGAACTTCCACGCCGGCGGGGTCGTCCCCTTGATCAGCAAGCCGCCGGCCGTGCCGAGCCAGACCGCGTCGCGCCAGCTCGGCAGGCTGTGCCGCAGCCAGATCAGGAACGCCACGGCGAGCGAGAGCGTGAATACGAACGCCAGGCCGTTGTGCAGCGGCGCACCGATCGTCTGCCATGCCGCCAGCGCGTCGGCCCCGGCCAGCGTGCGCAGCGGCGCAGCGTACAGTTGGGCAAAACCCGTCGCGGCAAGACCGAGGAACGACAGCGCCAGCACCCAGTGGCAGGCCCGCTCGAAGCCCGTGAAGCGCGCAATGGTCATGCCGCCCCAGCCGGGCTCGATCGGCACCCGGCCGCGCATGCCGATGAAGATGAACAGCACCGCAAAGGTCCCTCCCATGGCCCAGAGCCCATAGGTTTGCAGCGGCATCAGTGCGGCGTCGGCCATTTCCATCCCCAGGAAGCTTTGTTGTGCGGCGCGAAGCAGGCTCATCACGCTAGCGCATAGTGCCCGATCCATGCTTTTGCGCAAATCTGGGCAGCGTGGCGCATTCGCCGCGACACTGGAGCTTGACCCTCGATCGTGCGATGATAAATGCCTAACTAGAAGGCATGGCATGGCGTGCCGCCGCCCGCCCGGCAGGGTAAATCCTTACCCGACCAGGGAAAACGCCTCGGCGCCGCAAGGTGCCGGCAGATGAGTGCCGCAATGAACCAACCGTTTCGACCCGTGACGCAGCAGCCGGCCATGATCGATCCGTTCGGCCGGCACGTCACTTATCTCAGGGTCTCGGTCACCGACCGCTGCGACTTCCGCTGCACCTATTGCATGGCCGAGCACATGACCTTCCTGCCCAAGAGGGACCTGCTGTCGCTCGAGGAACTGGACCGGGTCTGCTCGGCGTTCGTCGCCAAGGGCGTGCGCAAGCTTCGCATCACGGGCGGCGAGCCGCTGGTGCGCAAGAACATCATGTGGCTGTTCCGCGCGCTGGCGCGCCACCTCGACGGCGGCGGCCTCGACGAGCTGACGCTGACCACCAACGGCAGTCAGCTGCCGAAGTTCGCAGCGGAGCTGAAGGATGCCGGCGTGCGCCGCATCAACATCTCGGTCGACACCCTCAAAGCCGACCGCTTCAAGGCCATCACGCGCTGGGGCGACCTCGACCAGGTGATGGCCGGCGTCGACGCGGCCGCGCAAGCCGGCCTCGCCGTCAAGCTCAACGCGGTGGCGCTGAAGGGGGTCAACGAGGACGAGATCGAGCAGCTCATCGAATACGCGCACGGCCGCGGCTTCGACCTGACGCTGATCGAGACCATGCCGATGGGCGACATCGACGGCGACCGCACCGACCAATACCTGCCGCTGTCGATCGTGCGCGCCCGCCTGATGGACCGCTGGACGCTGGAGGATATCCCGCACCGCACCGGCGGCCCCGCCCGCTACGTGCGCATCAAGGAGACGGGCGGCCGGCTCGGCTTCATCACGCCGATGACGCACAACTTCTGCGAAAGCTGCAACCGCGTGCGGCTGACCTGCACCGGCACGCTCTACATGTGCCTCGGCCAGGACGATGCCGCCGACCTGCGCGCGCCGCTGCGTGCCTCGCCCGACGATGAGCTGCTGATGCGGGCCATCGACGAGGCCATCTCGCGCAAGCCCAAGGGACACGACTTCATCATCGACCGGCGCACCAAGCAGCCGGCGGTAGCGCGACACATGAGCGTGACGGGCGGCTAAGCGGACGCGAGCGTGAACGGGGGACTCTGCCAGCATGACCGTGCCTGACGGCGCTGGGCCGGATGCTCGCTTGGGTCGCACTGACCCAGGCCGCGATGACCGTCTCAGCGCTGAGCCTGCCGAAGCGCGGCATTCCCCAAGCGTCCTTCGACAGGCTCAGGACAGGAGTGGTGCTGGCAGATGGCCGCGCTTCGACGAGCCCAGCACTGGGTTGGCGCACCATAGGAACGGTGGAGGCCGCCTGACATGACCCTGGCGGTGGCTGCCTCCGCCCGCTCCGAGAACGTCCGCGGCATCATCGGCATGCTGGCCTCGATGGCGGTGTTCGTCCTCAACGACACGCTGATGAAGCTTGCTGCGTCGCACATCCCGACCGGCGAAGCCATCTTTGTGCGCGGCGTCTTCACGGTCGGCCTCTGTCTCACGCTGATTTACACCAGCAACCTGAGCTGGGCGCTGCCCCTGGCGGTCTCACCGCGGGTGGCGCTGCGCAGCGTGATCGACATCGGCTCGACGATGCTGTTCATGATCGCGCTGATGCACATGCCGCTCGGCGACATCTTCGGCATCCTGCAGTTCGCGCCGCTCGCCATCACAGCAGGCGCGGCCCTGTTTCTGGGGGCCAAGGTAGGCTGGCGCAGATGGCTGGCGACCATTGTCGGCCTGCTCGGCGTCCTGCTTATCGTGCGGCCGGGGGCGACGGCGTTCAATCCGTTTGCGATCCTCGTGCTGGCCTCCGTCCTGTGCTCCGTGTCGCGCGACCTCGTCACTCGTGGCGTTGCCCAGCACGTCCCGTCGCTGCTGATCGCCGGGTCGTCCGCCACTTTGGTCATGCTGTCGAGCCTGGGCTTCACGCTGATCGAAACGTGGCACTGGCCCAGCCTCGAGACGCTGCTGATGCTGGCCGCCTCGTCGATTGCGCTGTTGGCGGGGCAGTACTGGCTGATCGCGGCCATGCGCATCGGCGAGATCGCGGTGGTGGCACCCTTCCGCTACTCGGTGATCGTGTGGGCGGTGGCTTCGGGCTACATCGTGTGGGGCGAGGTGCCGAAACTCGCCACCTGGCTCGGCATCGCCATCGTCTCGCTGGCCGGGCTCTACACCTTCCTGCGCGAGCAACACCTGGCACGCATGGCGAGGACCACATGAGCGCCAACCTGCGCGGCATCCTGGCGGTGCTGGTTGCCTCGACGGCGTTCGTCCTCAACGACGCCCTGATCAAGCTGGTTTCGGCCGAGCTGCCCACCAGCGAGATCCTCATCCTGCGCGGCATACTGGCCACGTTGCTGCTAATCGCCGGAGTGCTCGTGCTGGGCGCCGCCCGCCCAATCGCCATCCTGTTCACACCCATGATGCTGCTGCGGGTCGGCAGTGCGGCGACCGCCACCGTGTTCATCGTGCTATCGCTGCGCCACCTGCCGCTCGCCACCGTGACGGTCGTGCTGCAGGTGACGCCGCTCGCTGTGATAGCCGGCTCATCGATCCTGTATGGGGAGAAGGTCAGTTGGCGGCGCTGGGCGGCGGCGCTGACCGGCTTCCTGGGCGTGGTTCTGATCGTCCGGCCCGGTGGCGGCAGCTTCGGCGCAGCCGTCTATGTGCTGCTGACGGCCCTGCTGTTCACCACCACCCGCGACCTCACCACGCGCGGCCTGCAGCCACGACATCCCCTCGATATTCGTGGCCGCGGCCAGCTCGGCCGCTATCGCGCTGGCCGGCCTGGTCCTCGCCCCCTTCGACGACGCCTGGGTGATACCGTCGACCTGGACCTGGGGCGCGATGATGATCTCGGCGGCCTGTCTGTTCGTCGCCAACACCTTCATGATCATGGCCTTGCGCACCGGCGAGATCGCCGTCGTCGCCCCGTTCCGCTATGCACCGGTGCCGCTGGCGGTGCTGCTCGGTTACCTGTGGTGGGAGGACCTGCCCGATACCCTCGGCTTCGTTGGCACGGGCCTGGTGCTGGGTGCCGGCCTCTATACACTGCATCGTGAGCGCGCAGGTCTCAGGGCGCCGGCCGTACCTGTGCCGCAACGGAGCCCCGCCGAATGAAGCCCAACCGCATGAAGGAAAAGATCGCGCGCGGCGAGCCCGCGCTCGGCTGCTCGGTGATGTTTCCATCCCCGCAGGTGGTCGAAATGCTGGGCTTTGCCGGCTTCGACTGGGTGCTGATCGACTGCGAGCACGGCAGCATCGGCCCGGCCGACGTCGAGCTGATGACGATGGCCGCCGACGCGGTCGGCATCACGCCGATTGGGCGGCCGCGCACCAATGCGGCGGCCGACATCACCGGGCTGATGGATCGCGGCGTGCTGGGTGTGCAGGTGCCGCATGTCAACACGCGCCGCCGATGCCCGCGCCGCCGTTGCGGCCGTGAAGTTCGGCCCCGGCGCCGCGCGCGGGCTGGCGGCCGGCACGCGGCCCGACAGCTGGGGCCTCGGCTCCCGCATGCCAGACTTCGCGACTGCCGCCAACGCGCAGTCGCTGGTGTGCGTGCAGATCGAGCATGCCGAGGCGATCGCCAACCTCGACGAGATCCTGACCGTGGAGGGCATCGACGTGTTCTTCATCGGCCCGTCGGATTTGTCGCAGTCGATGGGCTTTCCCGGCGATCCGAAGGCCGCGCCGGTCGCGGCCGCCATCGACACGGCACTGGCCAAGATCCGCGCCGCCGGCTGCACGCCCGGCATGCCGGCCACCGCAGAAACGCTGAAGCGTGTTGTGGGCCAGGGCTGCGGCTATGTTTACACGCATCTGCCACGATTGCTGGGCGCAGGCGCCAGCGCCTTCTTGAAGGCGCGATGAACGCGCGCGTCACAACCGCGGCACACCTGCCCTGTAAACTTCACCAAATCGCGGGCACGCAATTCCGTCGGCGGCGGGTCGGAGGTAGACTGTGCCCGACCAGCGCAGGATCAGACATGCAGTACGTGTGCGAGTTGCCACCCAAGACCTGGTTCCGCATCGAGACGGAGGCGGAGGCCTACCAGGAGTCGCAGGCCATGAGCCACGCGGTGGAGACGTACTTCAGCCGGGCCCGCGAGCAGGCCACCGCGGCCTACGTGCCGCCCGCCGGCCGCCGCGTCATCGAGCAGAACATCGGGCTGAAGGCGCACATCCAGCGCGTCATGCCGATCTTTCTCACACTGCGCGATAACGAAGGCACCGCGCTCGTCACCGCCATGTTGCCGCCCGCAGGCCAGACCGAACGCGAGTTCCGACCGATCATCGTCGGGCGCAGCAACTCCGACCCCTATCCCGAGCACGGCGATGCCATCAAGGCGCTGGCGCGCCACTACGGGCTGACGCTCGATCCGGGACGCTGCTACCCCTATCGGCGCGGCTAGGGGAACGCACAAACGAACACGGGCCAGCCTTGCGGCCGGCCCGTGCTGTTATCGAGCACCGTTACCAGTGACGGTGATGGCGATGGTGGCGGTGTCCGCCCCAGTAGAAGCCGAAGCCCGGCCCGTAGCCGTAAGTAGTAGTGGCGACAGTGCCGACGGCCGTACCGCCAATAGCACCGATAATTGACCTGATTGGCCGCCGAGGCACCTTCCTCATGTGCGGTGGCCGCGTTGCCGGTCAGCGCGCCGACGGGTGCGGCCTGCACAGGCATGGCCATCACTCCGAGCGCCAACGCGCCCACCGCCGAGACAAGCCAATGGGACATTCTCATTTGCACACTCCTTGTCGATCACCAGGCGCGCGCGCGACATGCAGCGAAACTTCTGACAATCGCTCGCGAACGCCTGCTTGGTTGCTTGCGCATGCCCGGCATGTTCGGAAATAGAACACGGCGCGGCGGCATTTGTTCCGCTTGCCGCGAGCGGTGCACGCCGGCTTGTGTATGCAAATTCGCTCACGTCGCGCTTGCGTTGCTGCGGCCACTGCCGCCGTGCACCAAGTCTGCGCGCCGCACTTTACTTGCGAGCGTGCAGCGCAGTACGGTCCGCGCCGGGTTGCCGGCGAATTGACCGCGCAGTGAGCGATCGTCGGCCGACAGAAGAGGGAGCCGGATGCATGGACAAGGACACCTCGAGACTCCAGCAGCCTCAGCGTACCGGCGATGGCGCCGGCGCCACCACACGCCGGACCTTTGTGCCGGCATTCGCGCTCGCCGTGGCCTCCTCGGCCGTCACGGCGCCGACGCTCGGGCATGCCGAGCAGCCGACGCCTGCGGAACTTGGCACGGTGTCGTGGAACGAGCTGCGCACGCGCAAACCGGCGCAGGCGCGGGCTTTTTATGCGGGTGTGATCGGCTGGACGCCGAAGGTCGTTGCACAAGACGACCCGAGCCGCACACCGGGGCCGGGGGAAAAGGACTACACGATCTTTGCCACCGGCGATAACGAGGTGGCAGGCGCCGAGACGATCGAGCAGGGTGCCGCAGCCGACGTGCGTCCCGGATGGCTGCTGTACGTCCAGGTCAGCAACGTGGATGAGGCCGCACAGCGTGCCGTCCAGCTCGGCGGCAAGATCGTCCGGCCGCCATTCGATACGCCCGGCAACGAGCGCATGGTCGAGATCGAGGACACCGAAGGCAACCGCTTTGGCCTCGTGTGCCCGCGTAAGTAAGGCTGGCGCGGCTCGGGTTGCGCTAGCCGCGGCCCGCGCCGAGCCTGCTCTCGCGGCGGGTGATGTATACGGCAGCGGTGAAGATGATCAGCGCGCCGACCCAGGTCCAGGCATCGATGGTTTCGCCGAAGGCGAGGTAGCCGAGCAGCACCACGAACGGCAGGCGCGAGAATTCGAACGTCTGCGCCAGTGACGCATCGGTTGCTGCATAGCCACGCACCAGCGTGAGGTGGCCGAGCATGGCGCAAAACCCCATGCCGAGCACGTACGGCCACACGGCCAGCGGCGGCCAATGCCACACGAACAAGGCTGGCACCAGCGACATGGGCGTCAGCAGCAGGTTGGTGAGGAACACGATCTTGTCCGGGTCGTCGCGGCCGGTGAGCTGCTTGACCAGGATGACGGTCAGGCCCATCGACATTGCCGACAGTATTGCGCACAGCTGGCCGATTCCGATCGAGGTGTCCGACGGCCGCAGGATGATCATCGCCCCGGTGAAGCCGACCGCAAGTGCAGCCCAGCGCCGCCAACGCACGGTCTCGCCCAGCAGAAAGATGGCGCCCAGTGTGCCGAACAGCGGCGACAGGAAGCTGATGGCGGTGACCTCGCCGATCGGAATGATCGACAGCGCGTAGAACCAGGCAAGCATGCCGATGAGCGAGCACAGCACGCGGCCGAAGTAGAGGCCGAGCTGCTCCGTTCTGCCCAGTGACAGCCCGCGCCAGGCGAGCAGCGGCACCAGCATGAGCACGGCGAACAGGGTGCGCAGGAACACCACCTGGAAAGGATGCACGCCGGCGTTGATGAGGGCTCGCGAGAAGCCCGCCAGTCCCGCCAGCAGCGCCATCGAGATCGTCACCCAAAACGCTCCCGCGAGCGGCCCGCTGGCTCCGCCCGCCGCGGCGCGCAGTTGCTCGAGCGACGACTTCTGCAAGGCTTCCTCCCAGGGCACGCCAGGGCCCACTTCTGGCAAGGGCGGGCCGCCGGTCGCCGTATTCTGGAGTGCCGGAGATCGGTCGTCAGCGCAACCTGCCAAAACGGCAGGTCTGGTAGGTCGTGCGCTCATACAGCTGAGCAGTCACCGCGCGCCTGTCTGGCGATGGCTTGCCATAGTGCAACGGACAGCGATCGTCTCAATTGCCATGACGCCCCCGGGCACTGCACACGCCGATCGATTGCCAGGCGGCTGGTGGACTGGTAGCGTCGCGCCATGGGGACAAAGGCAGACTCCCCTGTGCCAAAGACGCAATGAGCGTCCAAGATCTGTCCCGGCCGGCGCACTGACCGCAGCGCCATTGCGGGCAATTGGCACAGTGGACATCGGAACCCAAAGTCGTTCTGGAGCTTCTTGCACAGCCGTCGCGCGTCAACGTGCGGTCACGCACATCTACATCGCACGCGCGCTCAGGGACTTCGGCGATGGTTTCGTCGCCGTGTTGCTTCCGGTCTATCTCGCAGCGATCGGGCTCGGAGCTTTCGAGATCGGCGTGGTCGCCACTCTGGCATTACTTGGCTCGGCGCTCATGACACTCGGCATTGGTGTCCTTGCCGTGCGCCATGATCACCGCAAGCTGCTGATGGCGGCATCCGGGCTCATGACCGCGACCGGGCTGGCCTTTGCCAACACCGGAAGTTATGCCGTCGTCCTGCTTGTGGCCTTGGTCGGCACGATCAACCCGTCGGCGGGCAGCGTCAGTGTCTTTGTTCCACTCGAGCACGCCACGCTCACGCACGCGGTCGCCGACACCGAGCGGACGCGAATGTTCGCGCGCTACAGCCTCGTCGGCTCCTTCGCCGCAGCTGTTGGCTCGCTGGCGGCCGGCAGCCCGGACCTTCTGGCGACGCTCGGCATCTCACACCTGACGGCGCTGCGTGCCATGTTTGTCATCTATGCGCTGCTGGGGCTTGCAGGCGGCGTGATGTATGCGCGTCTCCCGCCCGACGAGACGCAACGGACGCAAGAGCCAAGAGCACCACTGGGGCCGTCGCGCGCCGTCGTTTACAAGATGGCGGCCCTGTTCAGCATCGATGCCTTCGCCGGCGGCTTTGCGGTGCAATCGCTGCTCGCTCTATGGCTGTTCAGCAAGTTCGGCCTTTCTCTTACCGCGGCGGGCTTGTTCTTCTTCTGGTCGGCAGTGCTGGCGGCATTCTCGTTCCCGGTTGCCGCTTGGCTGGCGCGGCGCGTTGGCCTCGTCAACACCATGGTCTTCACGCACATTCCGTCCAGCGTGTGTCTGATCCTGGCGGCCATCGCACCAACCATGGAGCTGGCGCTGGCCTCCCTACTCGTGCGCGCCGCCCTTTCGCAAATGGATGTGCCAACGCGCTCGTCCTACGTGATGGCCGTCGTGACGCCGCCGGAAAGGGCGGCAGCAGCCAGCGTCACGTCGGTGCCGCGCAGTCTGGCGGCCGCAGCCAGTCCGGCCATGGCCGGCGCCTTGTTTGCAGCCGGCTTCGAAGCTTGGCCGTTCGTGATCTGCGCCGTGCTCAAGATCGCCTATGACCTCGCCCTGCTTCGGGCGTTCCGGCACATCAAGCCGCCCGAGGAGCGGTAGGCCCAAGGTCCCAGGTGCAGGGGCCGCGCTCTCACCGCTCCGGCAGGCGCTCGGTGGCCGTCACGCTCACCGTAACGATGCCACCCTCGCGCAGCACGCGCGCCGAGACGCGCTTGTCGATCTTGCTGCCGTCCAGCACGCGGGCGATATCGTCGATGCCGGTAACGATCTCGTCGTCGATGCCGACGATCACATCACCCGGCTGCAACCCGGCCGCGGCAGCGGGGGTGCCTGCCTGCACCTCGACCACGCGCACGCCGGCTTCCTGCGTCAGGCCTGCCCGCACGCGCAGCCGCTGCGGTAGCTGCACCTGGTCGCCGGCAATGCCGAGCCGAGCGCGCCGCACGCGGCCGTGCTGCAATATCTGGGTCAGCACGTGCTGGGCCGTATTGGACGCCACCGAGAAGCAGATGCCCTGCGCCCCCATGATGACGGCCGTGTTGACGCCGATCACCTCACCGCGCGAGTTGACCAGCGGCCCGCCCGAGTTGCCGGGATTAAGCGCCGCATCCGTCTGGATCACGTCGGCGATCAGGCGACCATTCTGTGCGCGCAGCGACCGGCCCACCGCACTGACGATGCCGGCCGTCACGGTCGAACTCGAAGCCGAATGGATTGCCGATGGCGATTGCCACCTGACCCGGCTTGACGCGCTTGGAATTGCCCAGCTTCGCCGCCGGCAGGCTGTCGCGGGCTTCCGCGCGCAGCACAGCGATGTCCGTATCCGGATCGCGGCCGAGGATTCGCGCCGGCACCCGGCGCGAATCAGACAACGCCAGTTCGATCGCCGTCGCCCCTTCCACGACGTGGTTGTTGGTCAGCACGATGCCGTCCGGCGACAGGATCGTGCCGGAGCCCGATCCCTGGGCCGTCTGGCCGCGCCGGTTGCCGCGCACCTGTACGTGCACTACCGACGGCGACACCATCTCCACCACGCCCACTACGGCGTTGGAATAGGCGTCGAGAAGCTCTTCGTCTTGATTTTCCTTGCGCCACAGCTGCATGTGGCCACCTCCGATGCTGGTTCACTCCCCCAGGCGGGCCCCCAGACGCGCTAATATAGGTAGGGTTAATCACCACGACGAGGGGGGTAACCATGCGTCAGCAGAGGGTCAGAGCCCTGGGCACAGCCCAGGCTTCCTGCGCGACCCCGGCGGGGCGCCCAGCACCCCTGCGACTTGCGGCTTCGGCAGGGTAGGCTAGGTTCGGCCTCCATCCGGGGGCGGGCCTATCCGATGCCGATGCTGACGCGTGAGGACTTGGCTAGGCTGCTGGCCTTCGTCAGCGTCCTAGTGATCCTTATGATCTGGGAGGGTCTGGCCCCGCGACGCCATCAGCCATTGGGCCGCCAAATGCGCTGGCCGGGCAATCTCGGCGTGGTGGTCCTCGATACGCTGCTGGTGCGGCTGCTCTTTCCCACCACGGCAATCACCCTGGCGCTCCTCTGCGAGGCGCGCGGCTGGGGCCTGCTGCAGGCCCTCGCGCTGCCGGCATGGGTGGCGATCCCGCTCGCCGTTCTCGCCCTCGACTTGGCGATCTACCTGCAGCACGTCCTGTTCCATGCCGTGCCGGCGTTGTGGCGCCTGCATCGCATGCACCATGCCGACCAGGACATCGACGTCACCACCGGCGTCCGCTTCCATCCCATCGAAATCTTGTTGTCCATGGGCATCAAGCTCGGCGTCGTGGCGGCGCTCGGCACGCCTGCCATCGCCGTGTTCGTATTCGAGGTTCTGCTCAACGTCACGTCCATGTTCAACCACAGCAATGTGCGCATGCCTCTGTGGCTTGATCGCCTGCTGCGCTGGGTGGTCGTGACGCCCGACATGCACCGCGTTCATCACTCGATCCTGGTGCGCGAAACCAACAGCAACTTCGGCTTCAACCTGCCGTGGTGGGACTGCCTGTTCGGCACCTATCGCGACCAGCCGGCCGCTGGCCACGACGGCATGACCATCGGCATCGAGCAGTTCCGCGAGCCCGGAGAGCAGCGCCTCGATCGCATGCTGACGCAACCGTTCCGCGATGACGACAGGTTGTATCCGCTGGGACGGATGTGAAGACCTGTTGCGCCCTCCGCCTGCGCCGCGGTTAGATGCGGGCATGACCTCCGCCACGCCATTCAGTGCTCGCCGCGCCGTTATCATCGGCGGCTCGATGAGTGGACTGTTCTGCGGGCTCTATCTGCGCCAGCGTGGCTGGCTGGTCGACGTCTTCGAGCGCTCCCCCGTGGCACTTACCGGCCGCGGCGCCGGCATCATGACGCATGCTGAGATGCACGCGGCGCTGGCCGATCTTGGCCTCGACACCAGCCACGGCTTCGGCGTGCCGATCGAGCAACGCCTGACGCTTGGAGCCGACGGATCGGTGATCGCCGAACGGCACTGCCCGCAAACGGCCACCTCCTGGAACCGTCTGTTCGAGGTGCTCTGCGAGGCATTCGGGCACGAGCACTATCATCCGGCCAAGGACCTGCACCATGTGGAGATGGCCGAGGCAGGCGTCACCGCGCACTTTGCCGACGGCAGCTCGCAATCAGGCGATCTGCTGGTCGGCGCCGACGGCTTTCGCTCCACCGTGCGCGCTCAGCTCCTGCCCGAGACGCAGCCCCAATACGCCGGCTATGTAGCCTGGCGCGGCCTCGCCGATGAGCGCGCCGCGGTGGCAGCGCTGACGCAGGAACTGTTTGAACGCTTCGTCTTCCATCTACCGCCCGGCGAGCAGTTCCTTGGCTATCCCGTGGCCGGGCCTGGCAACGACCTGCGCCCGGGCCATCGCAGCTGGAACATGGTCTGGTATCGCCCGGCCGACGCAACGGCCGAACTGCCCCGCCTGCTGACGGACGAAACCGGCCGCGCGCACGAGCTGTCGATCCCGCCGCCGCTGATCGCCCGCGGCGTGGTGGCAGATATGCGCGCCGACGCCGAGCGCCTGCTGCCGCCGCGGCTGCGCGCGATCATGCGCCTGATCGGGCAGCCGTTCCTGCAGCCAATCTACGACCTGCAAAGCCCAGCCATGAGCTTCGGACGGGTTGCGCTAATGGGGGATGCGGCCTTTGTCGTCCGTCCCCATGTCGGAGCCGGCATCCTCAAGGCCATGCAGGATGCCGCCGCACTTGCTGCCGCGCTCGATGCGCATGGGCATGTCGAAGCCGGCCTCGCCGCTTACGCGGCGCAGCGTCTGCCGGTCGGAGCCGCCTTCATCGCCCGGGCCAGGCGTCTCGGCATCTACCTGAGGTATCAGTTCGCGAGCGAGGAGGAGCGTCGCCAAGCCGCCGCGCACGCCGAGCCCGAGAGGGTCATGGCCGAGACGGCGGTGATGGATTTCCTGCGCAGTTGACGGGCTCGGATGACGGTCAGGCGGCGCTGGTCGCAGCTCGACCACGAGCAAGCAGCTCGCGAATCTCCTCGACCGGACGCGGCGGACTGAAGTAATAGCCCTGCATCTCAGTGCAGCCCTCCTGGCGCACGCGGTCCACCTGCTCTTTGGTCTCGACGCCTTCCGCGGTAGTCGCGATGCCGAGGCTGATGCCGAGCCCGGCGACCGCCTTCAGGATGGCATGGAACTCGTCGGTTGTATCGGCGAGGTCGGCGACGAAGCAGCGGTCGATCTTGATCTTGTCGAACGGGAAGCTGCGCAGGTAGCTCAGCGAAGAGTAGCCGGTGCCGAAGTCGTCCATGGCGATGCGCACGCCGAGAGCGCGCAGCCGATGCAGAGTGGCGAGCGTCATCTCGTTGTTCTGCAGAAGCACGGACTCAGTTACCTCCAGCTCCAGCCTGTGCGGCGGCAGCCCGGACATGGCGAGCGCGGAAAAAACCGTCTCGACCAGATTGCGGTTCCTGAACTGCACCGCCGACAGGTTGACCGCCACCTTGATGTGGTCCGGCCAGTGGACGGCATCCGCACACGCCTGGCGCAACGCCCACTCGCCGATCGGCACGATCAGGCCGTTCTCCTCGGCCAGCGGCACGAACTCCGCAGGGGGGACGCGGCCGCGCTCTGGATGCTTCCAGCGCAGTAGGGCCTCCAGGCCGCTGATCTCATCGCGCTCGAGATTGACGAGCGGCTGGTAGTCGAGCACGAACTCGCCGTTGCCGAGCGCCTTGTGCAGATCGAGCTGCAATCTCCGCCGCGCCTGCATGTGGGCATTCGTTGCTGGCTCGAAGAACCGGTAGGTGCCCCGCTCCTCGTTCTTGGCCAGCAACCGGGCCAGATCGGCGTTCTGCAGAAGCTCATCGGCCGTGCGGCCGTCCGTCGGCGAAACGGCGATGCCGATGCTCGCGCTGAGAGTGACCGGATCGCCGCCACAGTCGAGCGGGGCGCCGATTGCCTCAAGGACGCGCGTGGCCAGCGCGGTGGCGGAAATCGGCTGCTCGGCTCCGATCTGCAGGATGGCGAACTTGTCGCCGTCCAGCCGCGCCGCCAGATCGCTACCGCTGACGCAGCTTCGTAGGCGCTCGGCGATCTCCTTCAGGACCTCGTCGCCGCGAGCATGACCTCGGGCCTCGTTGATATCCTTGAAGCGATCGAGATCGAGCGAGAGCACGGCCACGGTCGAGTCGCTCCGCGCCTCGTCGAGCTCCTGGCTCAAACGAGCGCGCAAATGCGGGCGATTTGGGAGATCGGTCAGCGTGTCGTGGTTGGCGAGGTACGCCACCCGGGCTTCGATGCGGCGCTGCTCCGTGACATCTTCGTGCATGGCTATCCAGCCGCCGCCCGGCATGGGCTGGTAGCGCACGACGAGCACGCGCCCGTCCTGCAGCTCGACGACCTTGCTGGCGATGCGATTGTCGTCGATCAAAACCGCAAGATCGCGCGCATAGTTTTCCGGATAGGGGCTGTCTTCCGGAGCCTTCGACAGACGCTCCTCGAGGATGGCGCTGAACGGCGTGCCCGTTGCCGTCAGCTCGGCGGGCAGGCCGTACATCTGCGCGTAGCGCGCGTTGCAAACCACCAGCCTGTGCTCCCCGTCGAACATGCACAGGCCTTGCGACATGTTGTTGAGGGCCATATCGAATTGCAAGTTCTGCGACTGCAGCTTCTGCAACGCGTCGTCGAGAGCCACGAGTGGCAGTCGGCGGAAGCAATAGTAGGCGGCAATTCCCAGTAGCAGGAAGGCGAGGCCGACATAGAACGTGGCGACGAGCACACGGCGCGTGCTCAGCGCAACGTGAAAATGTCCGGTGAAGTTGCCCGTGCCGACTGGCACGCTCGCCCTGATCTCGGGCCAGCTGGCGGCCTCGCCATGGAACGTGGTCATCAGCCCGTTCTTGTCAGTGAGCCAACTCGCGACTACGGCGCTGTTTGACTCCGTCGTGATGTGCACGACGCCGTTCGATATATGCATCAGGGAGTTGCTGGAGCGATCCATGATCATCTGCATCTCGAAGTGACGCGCGCCGATGGTCGCCTGCTCGGCCGCATCGCTCTTCAGGTCGTAAATGCCGAGCAGCGCGAATGCGACAGGCGGCACCAACATGGTAATGCAGGTGGTGATGATACCGAGCCGGCTGATCAGGCCGCGCGGCGAGGCGATGCGCCTTGTCAGGCGCGCTTGCACGTCGGACACGGAGCGGACGATGCTTCGCCAGCACGCAACCAGGCTCGAGATCTGCTTCTGCATTTACGTGCCGATGAATTGATTACCCATACGCAACCGCCAACCCCGTGGCGCTGCCCGGAAACCGTAAAATTGAAACATAAAGAAAAAGACAAATTTGCTGTTCTTTCGTAATGTTAGCGAGACGACCCGGCGCGGACGCAGGTGTGCAGACGCACGGCGGCTCGACGTCATGGGCACTGACAGACGTGGCGCGGGGCGGTATTCACCCATATGTGAAGCTCCTCCACGGAATGCCCGGGCTGGTCGGATTTACGTTCTGTTAGGGTGCCAACTGAGACCGACGCGCCCGCGCAAGGAGGAGACACCACAATGGCCACGACGACGCCGAATGCCGTCAACCATGCCGGCCTCGCCGATCTGGCGTCGCGCTACGTCGACGTGGCCGCGCTGCCCTGGACCCCGACTCGCTTCAAGGGCGTCGAGATCAAGATCCTGATGGAGGACAAGGAGACCGGTCTCCTCACCGCCCTGACCAGATTTGCTCCTGGCGCGAAGTTGCCCGACCACGAGCACGTCGAGATCGAGCAGAGTTTCGTGCTGCAGGGCTCGCTGGTCGATGGAGAAGGTGCGGCCACCACCGGCAACTACGTGTGGCGCCCGGCCGGCAGCCGGCACGACGCGCACTCTCCGGACGGTTGCGTGGTGCTGTCCTTCTTCCTCAAGCCCAACAAATTCTTCGACACACCGGCCGGCTGACTAGGGTGATGATCGAGAAATTCGCCCGTGTCTGCGGCTTGGTTTGGCGAACTTCGGAAGCGGGACACTAGCTAGTGGCGGACCATTCGCACGACGACGAGCACGGCCACTCGCACGACGGCCACCATTCCCGCCGCGCCTTCCTGGGTTCCGCGGCGGCAATCGGCGCGGCAACCTCCCTGCCGCGGCTCGGCTGGACGGCGGTGCCGCAGGTCGGCGACGACATGGCCAAAGCCGCCCGAGCCTGGCTCGAAAAGCTCGACACCCGCCAGCGCAACCAGGCCCAGCTCGATTGGGGCAACCGCCGCCGCGAGGACTGGCACTATGTACCGCGCGGCCGGCCGGGCCTCACCTTTCGGGACATGACGCCCGAGCAGGTCGCGGCGGCCTGGGACGTGCTGGGTTCGCTGCTGAGCGCACGCGGCATCGGCCAGGTGCGCGGCCAGCTCAAGATCGAAGGCATCCTCGGCGAGCTGAGCGGCAGCCTGACCTTCCGTGACCCCGGCAATTACGCGCTGGTCGTGTTCGGCGATCCCGCCGTCACCACGACACCCTGGGCATGGCGCTTCGAGGGGCACCATCTGTCGCTCAACACGGTGGTGGCACCGGGCTACGGCGTTGCTGTCACGCCGATGTTCTTCGGCGCCAATCCCGCCACCGTGCCGGGCCGGCATCAGCACGCCGGCTTCCGCCTGCTGGGCGAGGAGGAGACGGCGGCGTTCGGCCTGATCGGCTCGCTGGATGGCGCCCTGCGCAGCCAGGCCGTGATCGGCGACCGCTCGCTCGGCGACATTGTGTCGGGGCCGGGCCGCGAGCTGGCGCTGCAGCGCACCGAGGGTGTGCCGCTTGCCCGCCTCAACGAGCCCCAGCGCGATGGCGTGATGCGCATCCTGCAGCTTTACGCGGGCACCATGCGCGAGGAGATCGCCGCCGCGCAGTTGGCCAAGGTGCGCGAAGCCGGCATCGAGGCGATGCACTTCGCCTGGGCCGGCAGCCAGACGCCCGGCCGTCCGCATTACTTCCGGGTGCACGGACCCACCGCGCTGATCGAGTACGACAACACCCAGGACGGCGCCAACCACGTGCATTCGGTGTGGATCGATCCGCAAAGCGTATTCGGCCGCGACCTGCTCAAGGCCCACTACCGCGGCGCGCATTGACGACCTGCCGTGCCGCGCTTCGACACGCTCAGCGCTAGCGTCCTTTCGGTTCGTAGAAGCAAAAACCCAAAGCCCCGAGTTCGTCGAAGGGCGAATGAGTTCGGCAATGCCGTGCTTCGACGAGCTCAGCACTGGGTAGCAGGTGTTGATCGCAATCGATCCGGATCGAAATCCGTCTAGGTTGGCCTTTTCGCCCCGTCAGTTTTGTTACGCCAGTCCTGAGCCTGTCGAAGGACGGGCCCGGCAGGTTAGTACTGGGTCGGCTCGAACCCGGCACGGTCGCGCAGGGGCCGCGTCGCAGCTCCGCTCAGCAGCGCCACGAGACGGCGGGCCTCGCCGGGCGATGCCGCGCGGGCTGCAACAGCGGCGGTGTAGGTGGTCGCCAGCTCGAACTCCTTCGGCAGGGGAGCCACCAGCCGCACGCCCGGCGTGTTGAGGATCTCGGTCACTTGCGTGCAGCCGATCGGGTGGCCCTGCGCCGCCGCCATCTCGCGCATGGCGGTCGCGCCATTAGGATAGGGGCGCAGCCGATCCGCCACGCCATCGCCGATGCCGAGCCGATCGAGCACCTTGGCGAAATGGATGCCCGCGGTGGCGAGTTTTGGATCGGGGAAATAGACCGCGTCGGCCGCCAGCAACGCCGACCGCAGGCTATCCGCATCGCCGACCGCAGGGTTCGCATCGCTGCTACGCACGGCAATCGCGGTCCGCACCACGCCGATGTCGGCAGCCGAGTCGGCCACCACATGCCCGCTGCCGGCCAGCTCGGCAATCAGCACCGATGTGAGGATCAGGACATCTGCCGCAGCGCCGGCCAACAGCCTGTCGCGCATGGCACCGACCGCGCCGAAGCTGCCGCCGATGTCGCAACCGGTCTCCGCCTTGAACTGCGGGCCGAGCGCCGCCACCAGGCCCTGCGCCGCGCCTCCACTCAGGATCTCGAGCCGCATCGCGCCCACTCAGCCCATCGCCGCGATGATGCGCTCGCGCGTGATCGGCAGGTCGCGCACGCGCACGCCCAGCGCATCGAACACCGCGTTGGCGATGGCCGCCGCGGTCGGCCCCTGCGCCGCCTCGCCCGCACCCATGGCCGGCTCCGACGGCCGCGCCAGGATCTCCACCTCCACCTTCGGCACCTCGGAAAAGCGCAGGATCGGATAGGTCTCCCAGGTGTCGCTCAGGATGCGCGTGCGATCAAAGCGCACGGCCTCCTTAAGCGTCCAGCTGGTCGACTGGATGGCGCCGCCCTCGATCTGGTTGATCACCCCGTCCGGATTGATCACCTCGCCGACATCGACGGCTGCCACCAGCCGCCGCACGCGGATGTCGGCCGCCCCTTCCACTTCGGCGATGACGGCACAATAGGCGCTCGCGTTCTTGTAGCGGGCGAACGCCAGGCCATAGCCGACACCCTCGGCCTTGTGGCGCCCGGACCAGCCGGCACGCCGCGCCGCCGCCTCCAGCACGGCGCGTGCCCGCGCATCCTTCAGATGACGCAGGCGGAAGGCGAGTGGGTCCTCGCCCGTCTCCGCACAAAGTTCGTCGAGGAAGGACTCCAGCGCGAACACGTTGCCGAACGCGCCCAACGTGCGCAGCGAGGAGGTGCGGATCGGCATCTCCAGCACGCGGTGGCTGGTGATCTCCCAGGCCGGGAAATCGTAGAGCGGCACCGAGTTGCGCTCGGCGCCGCCGCCGGTGGATACAGGCGGGTTGGTGGCGATGGCGCGCTCGAACGGCTGGGCGAGTTGCGATGCGGCGAACAGGGTCGGCGTCTTGCCCCGGCCCGGCCGCGACACGTGCCCGTTGCTCCACACCTCGTGGCGCCAGCCGACGATCTCGCCCGCTGAGTCGAGGTCGGCGGCGACGTCAATTGCCATGCCGGCCCCGAGCGGCCCCCAGCTCATCTCCTCCTCGCGCGTCCATTGCAGGCGCACCGGGCGGCCGGGCACGGCGCGGGCGAGCAGAACGGCATCGAGTGCCGCATCATCGGCGCCGTTCTGGCCGAAGCAGCCCGCGCCCTCCATGTGCTCGACGACAATGCTGTCCAGCGGACGGGCCAGGATGATGGCGAGATCGGCGCGCAGATTGAAAATGCCCTGCGTGTGCGTCCAGACCTCGATGGCAGGTTCACCCCAGCGTGCCACCGCGCAGGACGGACCCATCGAGGCATGCGCCAGGAAGGGCCGCGTATAGCTGTGCCGCAGCGTGCGCGCCACGGCACCGGGCTTGGCGGCCTCGCGCTTGTCGACGGTGGTCGTCTCGACCGGGCGGCTGCGCAGCCATTGGGCGAGCTGCGTCTCGTCCGGCAGCTCGAAGCCTGCGCTCCATTGCGCCGCCGCGCGCAGGCGCTCGATCGCGGCGGCAGCAGCCTGCTCGGTCTCGGCAACCACACCGATGAAGCTGCCGTCGCGCACCACGGCGACCACGCCCGGCATGCGCTCCGCCACCGCCGCGTCCAGCGTCACCAGCTTGGCGCCGGGCGTGGCCGGCCGCAGCACGCGGCCATGCAGCAGCTCATCGAACGCGCGGTCGTGGATGAAACGTGGCCGCCCGAACACCTTGTCGGCGATGTCGATGCGCGTGACGCTCTGCCCGGCCAGCTGCCGTGCCGCGACAGGCTTGGCGCCGACGCCCGGGCTCGCATCGCGTGCCAGCAGCGCATCGTCGGCCAGCTCCCAGTAGCTGGTACGCAGATTGCCAGGTCCCGCGATCGTGCCGTCGCGGACCTCCAGCGTGCCGGCGGCCACGCCCAGCCGCTCTGCCGCGACAGCCAGATAGATGGCGCGCGCCTCCGCGCACACGTGCCGCAAGGCCATGCCGCAGTCCTGCACCGATAGGCTGCCCGCCGTGACGGCCTCGTTGGGGCTGCGCGCGGTATTGGCATTGACGAGGCGCACGCGATCGAGACCCACATCCAGCTCGTCGGCGACGATCTGCACCAACGCGGTGAGAATGCCCTGGCCGATCTCCACCTTGCCGGGCGTGACCTCGACCGTGCCGTCGGAGCGGATGCGCAGCCATCGCGACAGGCGCGGCGTGGCGCCGAGATGCCCCGGCAGGCGTGGTACACTGCTCGCGGATATCGCTTGGGTCATGCCGCTCGCGCCTCCCGAGCCGCGCGTAGCACCGCGCGCACCATGCGGTTGTGGGCACCGCAGCGACACAGGTTGCCGTCAAGCGCGACGCGAACCTCGGCCTCGCTCGGGTCGCTGTTGCGGGCCAGCAGCGCCGCCGCCGACATCAGAATGCCCGACACGCAATATCCGCACTGCATGGCCTGCTCGGCCATGAAGGCCCTCTGCAGGGGATGCGGCCGCTCCGGCGTGCCAAGCCCCTCGACCGTGGTGATGCTCTTGCCCGCCGCCGCCCACAACGGCGTGTCGCAAGCTGCAACCGCGTGCCCATCGATCAGCACGTTGCAGGCGCCGCATTGTCTGAGCCCGCAACCGAAGTGTGTCGCCGTCAGACCAAGCTCGCCGCGCAGGACGGCGAGCAGCGGGGTCGCCGGATCGGCCTCGACGGTCCGGTCGACCCCGTTGATCTTCAACTGCGTGAAAGAAGCGTCTGCCTGGCTCATTGCGCCTTGATGCCTGCGGTGTGGATCAGCTTGGCCCATTTCTCAATGTCGCCGCGCAGATATGTGTCGAACTCGGCCGGCGTCATGACAAGCGGCACCGCGCCCTGCTTGACCCAGGCCGCCTTCGTTTCGGGGTTGGACAGGGCCTTGTTGATCTCGGCGTTCAGCAAATCGACGATCGGCTTCGGCGTGCCGGCCGGCGCCATGACGCCGAGCCAGATGGTGGCCTCATAGCCCGGCAGGCCGGCTTCGGCGATGGTCGGCACATCGGGCAGCACCGCCGAGCGTGTCAGGCCGGTGGTGCCGAGCGCGCGCACCTGGCCGGCGGTGACGTTCTCGGCCATGGTGGTCACGGCATCGAACATCATCTGCACATGGCCGCCGATCGTGTTGCTGCGGGCTTCGCCGCTGCCGCGATGCGGCACATGCACGATGTTGGTCTCGCTCATGGCTTTGAACAGCTCGCCGGCCATGTGATAGGGCGTACCGGCACCAGACGAGGCGTAGTTGAGGTCGCCCGGCTTAGCCTTCAGCAGGGCCATGAACTCCTTGAGGTCCTTGGCCGGCACTGACGGGATGCACCACCATCACCAGGTCGGAGTAGTTGACGGGTGCCACCGGCACGAAGTCGCGCATCAGCACGAATGATTTGGTGGTGTTCAGCGTCTCGTTGACGGTGTGGGTATTGGACATCATCAGCAGCGTGTAGCCGTCGGGCGCCGACTTGGCCGCCTCGTTGGTGCCGGTCACCGAGCCCGCGCCGGGTCGGTTCTCCACCACGAACGACTGCTTGTAGGTCTCCTGCAGGTGCTGGCCGATAAAGCGGGCGTAGACATCGGCCGGACCGCCCGCGCCGAACGGAACGATGATCCTGACCGAGCGAGATGGGTAATCCTGCGCGGCAGCTGGCGTCAGACAAGCGGCGGCAGCAACGACCGCCAGGGCGAGCTTGCGAACGGGCAACATGCATTCCTCCGGCGTGTCGTTCTTTTCTATTTCCCGCGATCACGCGCAATTGGTAGCCCAATTCAAGACCACGCTCCAGCAGGGCCGCCGCCGTCGCGCCTGTATTGCTTGGTGTGATGCCGTTCAGAACTTATGTTGATGGCTGCTCTTGAGTGTCCTGGGGACCGAGCCATTGCAACAGCATGCCACACAGAGCCTGAGCCGAAGAGCCTTCACCGCCACCGCGAAGTTTCTGGTCGTGCTTGCGCTGCTGATCTTCCTGCCGGCCGGCTCGATCCGCTACTGGCAGGGCTGGCTGTTCTGGGTCAACTTCGCGGTGTGGTGCTTCGCCTTCACCCCGTACTTCCTCAAGCATGATCCAGCCCTGCTGGAGCGGCGCCTGCGCGCCGGACCCGCCGCAGAGCGCGAGCCCACCCAGAAGCGTATCCAGACATTTGCCAGCATTTTCGTGAGCGCGATCTTCGTCGTGTCCGCGTTCGACTACCGCATGGGCTGGTCGAGCGTGCCGACCAGCGTAGTGGTGTTCGGCAATGTGCTGGTCGCCATCGGCTTCTGGCTCATCTTCTGGGTCTTCCGCGCCAACTCGTTCGCCTCGTCGACCATCGAACTCTCGGCAGGCCAGAGGGTGATCGACACCGGCCCGTACGCGCTGGTCCGCCATCCGATGTATGCGGCCGCCATGGTGTTATTTTTCGGAGTGCCGCTTGCGCTCGGCTCCTACTGGGGCCTCTTGATCCTGCTGCCACTCGCCGCAGTTCTCGTCATCAGATTGCTCGATGAAGAGATCTTCCTGGGGCGCAGCCTGCCCGGCTATGCCGAGTACTGCGCCAAGGTCCGTTACCGGCTAATACCAGGCTTGTGGTGAGGCGCGGCGGATGGCGACGGCCAAGGACTTGCGACGCATGGCGATGGCGCTGGAGGGAACCAGCGAGGCGCCGCATTTCGATCGCACCGCATTCAAGGCGGCGCGCATCTACGTGACGCTTGCCGCCGACGGCAGAAGCGCCAATTTCAGGTTCACGCCGGACGAGCAGGAGTTCAAGTGCATGATGGCGCCGGAGGCGTTCGCCGCGCTGCCTAACGCTTGGGGACGGCAGGGTTGGACCATGGCAACGCTGTCCGCGCTGAGCAGCGCCGAACTCAAGTCCGCCCTCGAGACCGCGTGGCGGCACGCCACCAGCAAAAAGCGAAGCCGGTAGTATGTCATCCCGGCACTTGTTGCCGGGATCCATCCATCAACTTGCTCCGGCGCTTGCGGGAAGCTGGATCCCGGTGACGAGCACCGGGATGACAATCCCCCTCAGCGTTGACCTTGCACTACCCAGTGCTGAGCTTGTCGAGGCACGGCATGGCGGACACATTCGCCCTTCGAGCGGGGTCGAGAGGCGGGACGAACGGCTATCCGAGGCAGAAGCCGCAAGCGGCACTCAAAGATTCTCCGGCCGGAACATCTTGCGGAAGCTCACCTCGCGACCCGACACCATGAATTGCCCGTCGCCGCGATAGTGGATGGTGCGCGGCACCTTGGGCGAGACGGCCACGCGCGCATTCACGACCCGCAGAATGAAGAAGCTGTATTTGTCCAGCAGGCTGGTATCGACCACCTTGCATTCGAAGTTGGCATAGCACTCCTTGATCGAGGGTGCCTCGACCTGGTCCCCCCGCACGCGCGTCAGCTTGAATTTTTCAAACTTGTCGACGCGAGTGCCCGAGCAGTTGCCGATGCCCACCACCTGCTTGGCCAGATCATAGGTCGGAACGTTGATCACGCACTGCTTGCTGGCCTTGATCAACCCGAAGCTGTGGTTGCCGCTCGAGATCATGCAGCCCACCAGCGACGGGTGGAACTCCATGACGGTGTGCCAGCCCATGGTCATGATGTTGGTCTCGCCCTTCCAGGCCGAGCTGACCAGCACGATGGGGCCAGGCTCAAGGAAACGGCGGACTTGCGAGACGGGGAAGTCGCGCTTGGTGAATGCCTTCATGGGTGGCAACGGCAAGGGCGTGAAGACACTTTCTCAACCCGCAAGATTCGCTGCAGCTCCCTGCACCGAACCCGGGCAAACTTCGCAATCAGGACACTAAATGACCTTGCCGCTGGCCTCGTCGACCAGGTGCATATTGTTGAGGTTGGCTGCCATGCGCAGGTTGCCGCCATCGCTGGCGCCAGCGTCCGGATTGACCCGCCCACATACCTGCGTGCCGTTGATGGGGAAGTACACCAGCGTTTCCATACCCATCGGTTCGGTCACATCGAGCCTGGCATCGAACGGCTCCTTGCCGGGCTCCGCGTGCGGCGCCGGCCTCGGTGATGTGCTCCGGCCGCAGACCCAGCAGCAGACGGCCGTTGGAGGCATGTCCGCGATAGCGCGAGGCGCGATTGCTTGGCATCGGCAGCGCCAGACTATCGGTCAGGCGGATGTTGATCCCACCGCCACCCATCTCTTCCAGACGGCAGGGGATGAAGTTCATGGCCGGCGAGCCGATGAAGCCGGCCACGAAGCGGGTCTCGGGATCATGATAGAGCTGTTGCGGCGAGCCGACCTGCTCGATGATGCCGTGGTTCATGACCACCACGCGGTCGGCGAGCGTCATGGCTTCCACCTGGTCGTGGGTGACGTAGACGGTCGTGGTGCGCACCTGCTGGTGCACCTTCTTGATCTCGGTGCGCATCTGCACCCTGAGCTTGGCGTCCAGGTTCGACAGCGGCTCGTCGAACAAGAACACCTTGGGGTTGCGCACGATGGCGCGGCCCATGGCGACGCGCTGGCGCTGTCCGCCGGACAGCTGCTTGGGCTTGCGGTTGAGCAACTCCTTGATGTCGAGGATGCGGGCAGCCTCGTCGACACGCTTGCGGATCTCGGCCTTCGGATAGCGCTTCAGCCGCAGCCCGAACGACATGTTCTGCTCTACCGTCATGTGCGGATAGAGCGCGTAGTTCTGGAACACCATGGCGATGTCGCGATCCTTCGGCGGCACGTCGTTGACGACGTCGCCGCCGATCATGATGTCGCCGCCGGAGATGTCCTCCAACCCTGCGATCATCCTCAGCGTCGTCGACTTGCCGCAGCCCGACGGCCCGACCAGCACCACGAACTCGTGGTCGGCGATATCGAGGTCGATGCCCCGCACGGCCTCGACGTCGTCGTAGAACTTGACGATCTTGCGCAGTTTGACTTCCGCCATGTGCTCCTCAGCCCTTGGTCGCGCCGGCGGTCAGGCCGGAGATGTAGTAGTCCATCAGGAAGGCGTAGATGATGAGCGGGGGCGCGGCGCCGAGCAGCGCGCCGGTCATGATCTGGCCCCAGTTGAACACGTCGCCCTTGATCAGCGTGGTGATGATGCCGACGGGCAGCACCAGCTGATCGGTGGAGGTCGTGAATGCGAGCGGGTAGAGGAACTGGGCCCAGCTCACCGTGAAGGAGAAGATGGTCGCTGCGATGATGCCCGGCAGCGCCACGGGAATGAAGATCTTGGTCAGCGTCTGCATCCAGGTGGCGCCGTCGATGAGCGCCGCCTCATCGAGCTCCTTGGGGATCGAGGAGAAGTAGCCGATCATGATCCAGGTGGCGAACGGCACGGTCAGCGTCGGATAGAGCACCAGCAGCACCCACCAGCGGTTGATGAGCTGGATGCCGGTCAAATCCGAGAACTGCGCGAACATCTTGAACAGCGGCAGGAACAGCAGCGTGTCCGGCACCAGGTAGGTCAGGAACACGCCGGTCGCCAGCGTGGCCGAGCCCCAGAACTTCATGCGCGCCAGCGCGAAGGCGGCCGGTACGCTGATCAGCATGGTGATGGTCACCACGAACACCGACACGATCGCCGAATTGCGAAAGAACGTCTGATAGGTGTTGGAGCCGAGCAGCTCGACGTAGTTCTCCAGCGTCGGCCGGTATACCCACCACGGGTTGGTGGCTGCCGAGATCTCGCTGCTGGTCTTGAGCGAGGTGATCAGCATGTAGATCGGCGGCAGCAGGAAGAAGATGGCGAACAGGGTCAGGAAGAAATACGACCACCTGAGCGCCCAGACCCGGTCGCGGCTCATGCTGCCGTATCTGACCTTGGCGGTGCGTCTGCCCGCCTGGGCGGCGTCGGCGATGGCCATCAGGATTCGTTCCCGCGGTGCGTGATATCGCGCAGAATGAAGATTGCGGCGACGGCCAGGATCGGCACCATGAACAGCGACACCGATGCACCGAGCGGAATGTCGTTGCCCTGGATGCCGAGCCTGAACGCCCAGGTGGCGAACACGTGCGTGAGGTCGATCGGTCCGCCGGCGGTCAGGATCTGCACGATGTCGAAGTTGGCGAAGGTGACGATCAGCGAGAACAGCGCCGTGATGGCGATGATGTTGCGCATCATCGGCAGCGTCACGTACCAGATGCGCTGCCACCAGTTGGCCCCGTCGATGGCGGCCGCCTCGTAAAGCTGCTCGGGCACCGATTTCAGCGCCGCCAGATACATGATCATGAAGAACGGCGAGCCGATCCAGATGTTGACCAGGATGACCGAGAAGCGCGCCCAGTTGGCGTCGCCGGTCCAGGGGATCGGGCCAATGCCAAAGAGGCCGAGCACCCAGTTGAAGGCGCTGTAGGACGGGTCGAACAGCCACAGCCAGCACAGGCAGCTCATGGCCGGCGGGATCACCCACGGCACCAGCAGCATGCCGCGCCACTTGCGCTGGCCCTCGGCCGGAATGTTGTGCACGAAATGCGCGACGATGAAGCCGATGATGGCTTTGAAGATCACGGCCGTGATGGCGAAGACGCAGGACTGCTGAACCACCAGCCAGAAGGTTTGGCGCTTGAACAGGAAGAGGAAGTTGTCGAACCCGACGAAGCGCTGCATCGACTTGTTCAGCGTCGCCAGATGCATCGAGTAGATGGCCGGATAGACGACCAGCAGGGCGATCAGCAGGATCAGCGGCAGCGCCATCAGGAAGGCGGTCGTCGACTTGCGCTGCATCGTGCGGCGCAGGCTGGACGACGCCTTGCGCGTTCTGACTGCGGGTTCGACCCGACCTTGCAAAGCTAAATCGACCATGTGCTGCCTCGCGTTCTGCTGTCGCTCATTGTCGCCGGTTCTGCGAGGGAAGCGCGCCTTCGCAGGCGCGCTTCCCTGACTTGTGGCTCGGCGCTAGGTGCGCATGAAGCCTTCCACCTCGGACTCGGCCCACGACAGAACCGACTCCATGCCCTCGCCCTTGAGCAGGCGGACTATCATCTTGGTCTGCACCGCCTGCACGTAGATCTGGTGGGCGATCTTGGGCGGAGCCGGCCCACCGGCAACCGACAGGGTCTGATGGTTGTGCGGATTGGGATAGTGATAGAGCGTGCCCTTCGGCGGCCCTTCCTCGGCCCACGTCTTGAAGGTGGTGAGCTTCTCGAAGGACGGCAGGTCGTAGCCGGCGCTGGCTGCCACCATCCGTTCGGCCGCGTCGCGAGTAGACAGATGCCGAAGCAGGCTCTTGGACGCTTCCTTGTTCTTGCTGAAGCTCCAGATGCCCCACAGGTAGGGCAGGAACGGCGCAAAGCGACCGTTCGGGCCCGAGGGGAAGCCGTGCGTCCAGCACTGCTCGGCGATCTGCGGCGCATCGCGCTTGGCCACCGCCCAGGCGCTGGGCGGGTTCATGATCAGCGCGCCGTTGCCGGCCACCAGCCACTTGTTGTTGGAGGCGTCGTCCCAGGCCGGAGCGTCCGGCGGCAGGAACTGGGCGAGCTTGCGCAGATACTCCAGCGCCTGGCGGACCTTGTCCGACTTGACGGTGATGTTGCCCTTGTCGTCCACGAGCATGGCACCGTGCGCGTGGAAGAAGGCGCCCGCCGTATCGACGGAGTCGGTGGTTCCGCCAAGACCGATGCCGAACGGCTTGCCGCCCTTATGGCAGGCCTCGGCGGCCTTCAGGAACGTCTCGAGCGTCCAGTTGTCCGCCTTCGGCGCGCTGCCGGCAGGATACATCTCCTGCACGTCGATGCCGGCCAGCGACTTCATGAGATCGATGCGCGAGCAGGGGCCCTTGATCTGGCTGCCGACCGTGGCAGGCACGATGCGCCAGTTGCCCTTGACCTTGCCCAGATACTCGACGGTGCCGTTGACCTTGCCGTGCTCCTTGATGAGGTCGTTCATCACATCGTCGACCGGCTCCAGCTCGTCGGCGTGTGCCTGCGGCTCCCAGGTCGGGAACGCCAGGATGTCGTGGCCCGACTTGGCCTGCGACTCCGCGGCGATGGTGATGAGGTTCTTGTTGCCCTGCGAGGGGATGTAGTCGATCTGAACCTCGACCTTCTCCTTGGCAGCCCATTCCTCGGTCAGGGACTGCGTGGCCTTGTTGGCGCCGGGCACCCAGTGGTCCCAGAAACCGATCGAGAGCTTGCCGGCTGCGTTGGCCGTGCGAACGAACGGCGCTGCAAGCATCGATGCCGATGCGGCAGCCGTCGTCGCCACGAACCGGCGGCGTGTTAGCTTAGGTGTTTTCATAGATGTTTCCTCCTTGCCATGTCTGTGAACGTCTTGGACTGAACCGAACAAACTTACGCAGTAGCCTTTACGTCTCCCATGCTATCGAAGAGGTGATCGCTCTGAGCCGAGGGCTGCTCGCCGAAATCCCGCGCGAAGCGCTCATGCGATCGTTTGAGGTGCTCGCGCATGGTTTCACGTGCGCGCGCCGGATCGCGCAAGGCGATCGCATCGCGGATGGTGACGTGCTCCTCGTGCGCCGTCCGCCAGGCTGTAGCGGCCAGCGTGTGCCGTTCGAGCCGCTCGAAATAAGGATTGATGCGAAGATCAAACAGCTCGCCGACGCAGCGCACCAGCACGCCGTTGCCGAGAATCTCGGCGATGCAGGTGTGGAAACGCCGATCGCGCATGAGAAATCCGTCGCCGACAAAACTCTGGTCGGCAACTTCGGCGAGCACGCCGTCCAGCCTGGCAACGTCTTCGGCCGTGGCATGCCGCGCGGCTTCCTCGGCGATTGCACTCTCCACGAAGGCGCGCGCACGCAAGATCTCGAACGGCCCTTCGATCGAAGCACTGTTGGAGATGGCCGCTGCCGGCTGCTGCTCGATGACGTAGATGCCGGAGCCGACACGGATCTTCAGCCGCCCCTCGACCTCCAGCGCGATCAGGGCCTCGCGCACGGTCGGACGCGAGACGCCAAGCTGCGTTGCCAGCTCCCGCTCCGCAGGCAGCCGGCTTCCAACCGGAAACTCGCCTTGATCGATCAGAAGCCGCAGCTGATCGGCAATTCGCCGATAAAGCCTGCGCGGTTCAATGGCCTCGAGCGGCAAGATCTGCTCCTTGCACGCGTTCCTCCCAAATCTTGATTTTTCCGACCTCATGGGCCGGTTTGGTCAGACCATTTGACCGTTGCCGCAGCGGGTGTCAAGCGGCCTGCTATTGGAAAGAAGTATGGGGCGGAAAAGGGAAAAAACTTGGGCCGGGTGTGGCTAGGTGCTCATTTTGTTCGAAAGGCGCCGGATCCAACGGCCCCGCGATGGCCCTGCCCGAAGAACGGGCAAGGCTCATGGTGCGGCGGCGTTTACCAACCCGGCTCAGGCGGCCCTGGCGAAGGTTTCGTGGTGCGCACGGGCGTCGGGCGAGAAAGCCGGCGCAGTGCTACGGGCCGCTCGAACGACCCTGGTCGGCCGCACGAACAGCTCGCCGTCGCGCTCGATCAACTCGTAGTGCTCGCCCGCGGACAAAGCCTCGACCAGGGCAGCAATGACGTTCTCCGTGGCCGGCTCATGCAGCGCGGGAATTGCAGCGCAGGTGTTCAGGACCGAATGCGGGTCCAGATTGGTGGTCGCTGGCATGGTCGCTCTCCGTATTTGGCGTTGCGTTATCCCGACCTTAGGGGGCGCGCACGCATCCTGCTGTTTCACGGGGAACATGAGTTGAGAGCCTCCACCCCGCAGCTCTGTCCGTATTCGTCGCAATGCTCGATGCTGCCCGTCGCACAATTGTTGGGCATCTTGCGGCAGGATGGATTAACCGGGTTGCCGCACTTTGCGACGACATTTGCGGTATAGCTCTCGGTTGCCGTCTCGTACCATCGCTGTCGGAGGGGATTTGAACGCCAGCGCCGATCTTACCGGGGCCACCATCCTCATCGTTGAGGACGAGCCCCTCATCGCGCTCGATTTGAAAGCGACATTGGAAGCCGCCGGCGCCAGCGTCAGCTGTTGCAGGGCGGACGACGCCGTGCGCGTGGTTGGCGGGCAGACCTTCTCGGCTGCCGTGCTTGATGCCCGACCCGGATCCAGCGAGCACCGCCCGATCGCCCGGCAGCTGCGCGACAATGGGGTGCCATTTCTGTTCTACAGCACGCAGGCGCCGGAGGACGTGACCACGGTGCGCGGCGCACCCGTCGTCCTCAAGCCTGGACGCCCGCAGGAGATCGTCGCAGCCGTCGCTCTGCTGATGGGACGCAAGGTGCGACCATGAGGATTGCTTCAGGTAGATTGGCGCTACTGCAGCGAAACGCCGGGCGGCCGTACACACCTATTCAGCGCGAGAGACATTGATGGCCGCAACTTTTGCCTTCCTGCACCACCTGGCGGCATTCACGGTGGTCTCCGCCTTGGCCGTCCAGTTCGTGCTCCTGCGCGATGAGGTAACCTTCAGCAGCGCCCGCAAGCTGCAGGTCGTCGACACCGTCTATGGCCTGGCTGCACTGGTGCTGCTGGTGGTGGGCCTCGGCCGCGTCTTCCATTTCGAGAAAGGCGCCACCTACTACTTCCACACTTGGACGTTCATCGCCAAATTTTCGCTGTTCGTGCTGGTCGGGCTGGCATCGATCGTACCGACGCTGGCCTTCCGCAAATGGCGCAACTCCGTGCGGCAGGGACAGCCACCGCAAGTCAGCGCCGAGCAGCTGCAGCGCCTGCGTTCAATCGTCCATCTCGAGCTGATCGGCGTCGTGCTGATCATTCTGTGCGCCGCCCTGATGGCCAAGGGCATCGGCCCGATGCTCTGAGCGCACGCCACCCGTCAGCGCAGGGCCGCCGGGTTGACCACGTGCTTCGGCCGGCGGCCGAGCGAGACGTCCACGATCGACTGCAGCGCCGTCGCCGCAAGCTCGTGCAGGCACTCGTCGGTCCAGCACAGCGCGTGCGGCGTGATGATGACGTTGTCCATGGCCAACAGCGGACTGTCAGCCTCGATCGGCTCGCGCTCCGTCACATCGAGACCGGCGCCGGCGATACGCCCCGCCTTCAGCGCCGCCGCCAACGCCTTCTCGTCGTGGATCGGCCCGCGGCCCATGTTGAGGTAGTAGGCGGTCGGCTTCATCAGCGCCAACTTGCTGGCGTCGATCAGGTGCCGGGTCTGATCGTTGAGCAGGCAGCACACCACGACGAAATCGGCCGTGCGCATCAACTCCTCGAGCGGCACGACCGAGGCGCCGAGCCCGCTGACAATTCCAGCGTCGATATAGGGGTCGGCGACGATCATGCGCCCGAAAAACGGACGCGCCAGCCGCAGGATCTCCTGGCCGATGCCGCCGGCGCCGATCAGGCCGAGCGTGCGGCCGGTCAGCCCCTGGCCCATGAAGTTGGCGCGATCGTTCCAGCGCCCGGTGTGCACCAGCTCGTTCTTCTTCAACAGCCGCGCCGCCAGCGCAAACAGCATGGTCAGCGTCGCCACCGCCACCGGCCGGCGCACCGCGATCGGCGTGTTGGTCACGACGATGCCCTTGGCCGTCGCCGCATCGAGATCGACCGTGTCGAAGCCGACGCCGTTGCGTGCGATGATCTTAAGCCGGCAATCGCCCCTGGAGAGGGTCGCGGCGGTGACGCGCGGCGCATTGAGGTGCAGGCCATCGTAGCGCGCGGCGATGTCGGGCGTCATGACGTCGAGGTCCTCGGGCACCCACTCCCATTCGATCTCGCGGTTGCCCTTCAGCACATCGAAGGCACTCACCCCGCAGCAGGGCTGCCCGTCGGCCGTCATCAAATCGCGTGTGGTGCCAACCTTGAACGTCATCGTGCCTCTCCCACCGACTGCAACACGCCGCGGATCCCAGCCATCAGAATGCCCTGGTCGGTGCCTGTCGCGATCATATTGAAGCCATGCTTGCGGTACGCGCGCGCCCACGCCACATCCGCCGCCATGAAGCCCAGCGCCTTGCCGTGACGGCGCCCGGCCGCCACGATCCGTTTCACCGACGCCAGGTAGTCCGGGTGCTCGAACTGGCCCGGAATGCCTAGGAAGTTCGTCATGTCGAAGTGGCCGAGCCACAGGCAATCGATGCCATCCACGGCGGCGATCTCCTCGACCGCCTCGAGGCCGCGCTCGGTTTCGATCTGCGCAATCACGATGTTGCGCCGGTCGGCCTCGCGCATCTTGTCCTTGGGATCGCCCGGTGCGTAGTCGTCGTGCGCGAAACCGAAAGCCGCGCCGCGCCGGCCCTGCTTGGGATAGTGCGCCGACTGGGCAATATCGCGCGCCTGGGCGAGGCTCTCCACCATCGGCACCATGATGCCCTGCGCGCCGACATCGAGCGAGCGCGCGATGAAGTGGTACTCCCCGCGCGGCACTCGCACCATCGGCACCACGCCGGTGCCGCGGCTTGCCGCCACCAGCATCTTCAGCGTCTCGAGGCCGAGCCCGCCGTGCTCCATGTCGTAGATGGCATATTCGGCGCCGGTCTGGCTCAGGATCTGCGGCATGCCGGGCACGAAGAACTCGAACACCATCGAGCCGAGCACCGTCTCGCCGGCCAGCGCCCGCTTGCGGATCGTATTCCTCGCCATCCCTCGTTTCCCTCTGCCGGGCCTCTGACGTGCCTCGGTTCCGATACCAACGATGCCGGCAATTCGCGGAGCGCGCAAGCTGGCGTGGTTCGGGTCGCTTGGTGCGGACGGCGGGACTCGAACCCGCACGGGGTCGCCCCCTCAGGATTTTAAGTCCTGTGTGTCTACCGGTTCCACCACGTCCGCGCGGCGCCTTTATGCGACGCGGGGGCGCCGGTGGCAACGTCAGTCGGCGCCCTGCGCACTGATGCCGGACGGATAGTCGACGCGCACCAGATAGAGGCCGCGCGCCGGCGCGACCGGGCCGCAGGCGGCACGGTCCTTGGCCTCCAGCGCCGCGCGCAGATCGGCCGCCGTCCACTTGCCTTCGCCCACCAGCTTCAGCGAACCCACCATAGAGCGCACCTGGTTGTGCAGAAAGGAGCGCGCGGAAGCCTGGATGACGATCTCGGCGCCGGACGTGCTGACCTCCAGCAGGTCGAGCGTCTTGACCGGCGACTTGGCCTGGCATCCGGCAGCGCGGAAGGTGGTGAAGTCGTGCCGTCCGACCAGATGGGCCGCCGCCTGCGCCATGGCCTCGGCGCACATCGGCTGCGGTACCCACCACACGCGGTCGCGGTCAAGCACCGGCGGCGCCGGTCGCGCCAGGATGCGGTAGCGGTAGTGACGCGCCAGGGCGCTGAAGCGCGCGTCAAAATCATCGGGAGCTATCGCGCAGCCGACAATCGCGATCGGATCGGGCTTCAGGTGGAAGTTGAGCGCGGCGCGCACCGTGTCGGTCGGCCAGGCGCGGGTGAGATCGAAGTGCGCGACCTGGCCAAGCGCATGCACGCCGGCGTCGGTGCGGCCGGCGCCCCGCACAGTCACGCTCTCGCCGGACAGCTTGTGGATGGCCTCGGCGAGGCGGCCTTGGACCGAGGCGCCGGCGGCCTGAACCTGCCAGCCGACGAACGGGGTGCCGTCGTATTCGATCATGATGCGGTAGCGGGGCATGCGCCTCCACTAGAGCGAGATCGTTCTCGATGGAAGGAGTTCGCTTCCACAAGAACGTGAATCTCGCTACTCGACATGCACAGGGACAAGCCTGCAGGTCGGGCTACTTGTCAGCTTTGGGCACCGTGCGGATATAGTTGCGGCCGCTGGACGACGGCGCGCCGGTCTGTACGGCCGCGGAGGCCGTGTTGTCCGGCTGGATAATGATGCGGTCGTGCGGCGGCAGCGGGTGGAACACGCGGACACCTTCCTCGATCGTCACGACCGCGCCGTAAAATGGGCGGGTCTCGATGCGCGTGGTCGTTTGGGCCGCCGCAGGGAAACTGCCAAACGCGAGGCTGGTCCCGGCCAGCACCAGCACGGCGATACGCATGTTGCACCTCCACCCTTTACGCGAATTTACCAATCCGCAGCCGCCTGGCGCGCGGCTTTGCCGGAATTGCTTAACGGCGACCGCACGGCGGCTAGAGCTGGGTTCCAGCCGGCAGGGCGAAGCCGCGCAGCAGCTCTTCCGCCGTCATCGGCCGCTTGCCGGCCCGCTGGGCCTGCAGGACGCGGATGGCGCCCTTGACACAGGCAATGGTCAGGTGGTCGTCGAGGACCATCCCTGGCGCTCCGGAACCCTTGGCGAGGCTGGCGCGCAGCACCTTGATACGCTCCGGCTTGTCCCCGTTCACTACCTCGAACCAGGCGCCGGGCACTGGCGACAGGCCGCGGATGTGGTTGTGCACCTCGCCGGCCGGCCGGCTGAAGTCGATACGGCCTTCGTCCTTGCCGATCTTGGCGGCGTAGGTGACGCCGTCCGCCGCCTGCGCCTGGCACTGCAGCGTGCCGCGCTCGAGGTTGGCGAGCGCCCGCACCATCAGGCGGGCGCCGCGCCCTGCCAGGAGGTCGTGCAGCTCACCCGCGGTCATGTCGGGCGCGATCGGCACGCGCTCCTCCAGGCAGATCGGCCCGGTGTCCAGGCCGGCCCCCATGCGCATGACCGTGGCAGCCGTTTCGGCATCGCCGGCCATGATGGCGCGCTGGATCGGCGCCGCGCCGCGCCAGCGCGGCAGCGCCGAGGCATGCAGGTTGAGGCAGCCGTGGCGGGGCGCGTCCAGGACCGGCTTGGGCAGGATCAGTCCATAGGCCACCACCACGGCCACGTCGGCCCGATGACGCGCGAACGCCTGCTGCTCCGCTTCGCCTTTGAGGGATTTGGGTGCCACGACGGGAATGCCGGCTCCGTCGGCGAATGCATGCACCGCCGATTTGCGTTCGCTCATGCCGCGACCGGCCGGGCGCGGCGGCTGGGTGTACACCGCAACCACTTCGTGTCCCGCCGTCAGGATCTCCGACAGCAGCGGGACGGCAAAGTCGGGCGTGCCCATGAAGACGACGCGCAGCATGCAGGTCCCCGAACGTTGGTGGCCGCGTGGTTCGACAGGCTCACCACGAGGAGTGAGCTCTCGCTATGAGGTGCAATCACGCCGCCTGGCGCCGCACATTCAACCTCATCCTGAGCCAGTCGAAGGATGGGCCGCAAGCGCCATTTCGCCTAAGCCGTCTCCTCGGTCTTGGCCTGCTTCTTGAACTTGCGCACGATCATGTCGCGCTTCAGGCGCGACATGAAATCGATGATCAGCTTGCCGTTCAGGTGATCGATCTCATGCTGGATGGCGGTAGCCAGCAGGCCGTCCGCTGCCATCTCCTGCTGCTTGCCATCGCGATCGAGATAGCGGACCACCAGCGAGGACGGCCGCTCGATCTCGAAGCGCACGTCGGGGATCGACAGGCAGCCCTCCTCGTGCAGGCGCAGTTCCGATCCGAGCGAGACGACCTCCGGATTGATCAGCACCAGCGGGTTGGGCTCTGCCTCCTTCTCCGAGGTGTCGAGCACGATCAGCCGGCGCGGCACGCCGACCTGCACGGCGGCGAGGCCGACGCCGGGCGCGGCATACATGGTCTCCAACATGTCGTCGGCGAGCTGGATGAGGTCCGCGTCCACCCGCTCGACGGGTTGGGAGACCTTGCGCAGCAGCGGATCGGGCAGAGTGATGATTTCGAGTTTGGCCATGCCGCTGAAATAAGATGCGTCTCCGATGCGGTCAATTGCCCAAACGCGGCCCGCTCGCTCTCTCTCCCCGTTCTTACGGGATCTTCACCCCGCCCCTAACCCCTCACCCATCAAGAGGAGGGGAAGCGGTTGCGTATGCCGTGCGGTTCGGCTCCAAGTGCCGGGATGTGGAGCAGACGATCATGAGCCGGCATGGCGCGCTCGCCCTGGTCTGTGCGGTACTGCTCGGGCTTGGCCTGAGTGGACCCGCGCTTGGCGCGCAGCTGCCGCCGGGGTTCGTGTATCTCAGCGAGGTGGCGCCGGACGTGCTGCAGGACATGCGCTATGCGGGTCCTGATAATTTCACGGGCAGGAAGGTGCCGGGCTACAACGCGCCACAGTGCATTCTGCTGCTCGAGGCCGCGGAAGCTCTCAGCCGTGTGCAGGCCGAGCTGCGCGAGCAGTCGCTCGGACTGAAGGTGTATGACTGCTACCGGCCGGGGCGCGCCACACGCGCCTTCCTGAAATGGATCGGCGACGAGTCGGGTCAGGCAGCACGCGCTACTTCCCGCATACCGACAAGACTACGCTGCACACGCAGGGCTACATCTCGCCCGAGCTCGGCGCACTCGCGCGGCATTGCCGTCGACCTGACGTTGGTGAGGCTTCCCGCCGCCGAGCAGCCAGCGTTCGACGCCGCGCGCTCCCTACGGCCCGTGCAACGGGCCCGCCAGTGGCCGGGCGCCGGACAACGCGGTCGATATGGGCACGGGTTTCGACTGCTTCGACGTCATGAGCCAGACCGAGTCCCCTGCCGTGTCCGCGGCGCAGCGCGACATGCGCAGGCTGCTGCGCACCGTCATGCGAAAGCACGGCTTCCAGAGCTACTGGCGGGAATGGTGGCACTTCTCGTTTGCCACGCCCACGCCCGGGTCGGCGCACGACTTCCCGATCGAAGCGCCGCGCAGCGCTCCGTGAACGAGCGGCTCCTCCCCCTGTGACGAAGGCCGGCCTGGCAGGCCTTCGTCAGCAGGGGGAGGACGGAATGCCACGAGTTTAGCTCGCCGATCTCCGAGCGATCGGAGCGCCACCGGCGAGCTAAGCTCGATGGCATTCCAGGTGGGGGTGCAAGCGCCGCACATGCCGTCGGTCACCCCCACCCGACGCGTCCAGCGACTTAGGCTGGCAGTCGAGCAACGCGCACGAGCGGCGATGGCCCGCCTAAGCCGCGGACGCATCTCCCTCCGCCCTCCAGGGGAGGTGGTGCGCGGCCGGCGCATCCTCAATAAAAAGCGCTGATCAGGTCTCAGCCCAGTCCGCCAGGCGGCTGAGGAAGCGGAGGCACTTGTCCAACTCCTCGACGCGCAGGAACTCGTTGGCGGTGTGGGCCTGGGCGATGTTGCCGGGGCCGCACACGATGGACGGCGCACCGCCCAGCTGGAACAGGCCGGCCTCGGTGGCGTAGGACACGGCGTAAGTCGCGTTCTGCCCGGCAAGCTTCAGCGTCAGCGGAACGATGCCCGACTTGGCGTCGGCCCCGAACGGCGGCACCTGGTTGGTGACGGTGATGTCGATGTGGGCCTCGGGCGCGGTGCGCTGCATCTCCGGCAGGCACTGCTCGGCGGCGAAACGGCGCAGGCGTTGATCGAGCGGCGCATGGTCGAAGCCCGGCAGCGCGCGGATCTCCCAGCCGAACCAGCACGGCACCGGCACAATGTTGGAGGCGGTGCCGCCGGCGATCTCGGTCACCTGGAGGCTGGTGTAGGGCGGATCGAAGCGCGGATCGGGAGGCAGCGCCTTGAGTTCTTCCTCCATGCGGGCAAGCTCGGCGAGCATGCGGCCGGCGTAGGCGATGGCGTTGACGCCGAGGTGCGCCATGCTCGAATGCGCCGCGCGTCCCGTGATCTCAACGCGCCAGCGCACCGGGCCCTTGTGCGCGTCGACCACGCCCATCTCGGTCGGCTCGCCGACGAATACCATGCGCGGCATCGGCAGAGCCTTGCCGAATTCGACGATCATCGGCCGCACGCCGGTGCATCCGACCTCCTCGTCGTAGGAGAAGACGATGTGGAACGGCGTCTTGAGCGGACGGACGACGAGGTCGGGCACCGCGGCCAGCACGCAGGCGAGATAGCCCTTCATGTCGGCGGTGCCGCGGCCGTACAGCTTGCCGTCGCGCTCCACGATCGTGAAGGGATCGGTGTCCCAGGCCTGGCTGGTCACCGGCACCACGTCGGTGTGCCCTGACAGGCCGATGCCGCCGGCTTCGGCGGGTCCGATGGTGGCAAACAGGCTCGCCTTCTGGCCGTCGGGCGTTGGCACGCGCCGGCTGTCGATGCCGAAGCCCTTGAGATAGCCCTCCACGAAGCTGATCAGCGCCAGATTGCTCTTGCTGCTCGTCGTGTCGAAGGCGACGAGGCGGGCCAGCAGCTCCTTGGCCAGGCTTACGGTATCGCCCATGCGTGCGGTGTACCTCAGTTCAGGCTGCGCCTGGCGTGCGGACTATCCAGCGAGAAGGCCGGGACCGACACGTTAAATAGCTCGCCTCCGTCCGTGGTCATCTGGTAGCTACCGACCATGATGCCCGATGGCGTGGGCAGCGGGCACCCCGACGTGTAGCGGAACGATGTCCCAGGCTGGATGGTCGGGGTCTGGCCGACGACGCCGGGGCCGCGCACCTCCTCGGTGCGGCCGTCGGCATCCGTAATACGCCAGTGCCGCGAGCGCAGCTGCACGACCTGGCTGCCCTCGTTGCTGATCTCGATGGTGTAGGACCACAGATAGCGCCGCTCGTCGGGCGCGGATTCCTCCTCCAGATATTGCGGCGTGACACGGACGCGGATGCCACGGGTCACGGCTTCGTACATGGGGGCGGGATCGGGTCTGGCGGTTCAAGTCGCATTCGAGCTTACCCGATTCTAGACGCCGCCAGCGCCCGGTCAATGTCGGCCGTAAGGTCGGCATAGCCCTCCAGGCCGACGGAAAGTCGCAACATGCTGTCCGAGATGCCGAGTTCCGCCCGCGCCTCCGGCTTCAAACGCTGGTGGGTGGTAGTGGCAGGATGGGTGATCAGGCTCTTCGCGTCGCCGAGGTTATTGGAGATTCTGATCAATTTTAGTGCATTGAGAAAGCGGAATGCCGCCGCCTTGCCCCCCTGGATCTCGAACGTCACCAGTGTGCCGAAGCCGGACATCTGCCTCTTGGCGAGCGCCGCCTGCGGATAGTCGGGCCGTCCGCAGTACAGCACCTTCAGGCCCGGCTGTGCGGAGAGGTGGTCGGCGATCCTGGCCGCCGTTTCGCATTGCGCCCGCACCCTGAGCGGCAGCGTCTCCAGGCCCTTGAGCAGCACCCAGGCGTTGAACGGGCTCAGCGCCGGCCCGGTCTGGCGCAGGAAGGTGTGCAGATGGTCCTTGAGGAACTGCTGCGAGCACAGGATCACGCCGCCGAGGCAGCGGCCCTGTCCGTCGATGTGCTTGGTAGCGGAGTAGACGACGATGTCGGCGCCGAGCTTGAGCGGCTTCTGCATCAAGGGAGTGGCGAACACGTTGTCGACGATCACCAGCGCGCCGGCGGCATGCGCGATCTCCGAGACCGCGGCGATATCGACAAGATCGAGCGTCGGGTTGGCCGGCGTCTCGAAAAACAGCGCCCGGGTGTTGGGGCGGATGGCGCGCTGCCAGGCCGCCGTATCGCGGCCGTCGACCAGCGTGCATTCGATGCCGAAGCGCGGACACAGCTCCTGCGCCACGTACAGGCACGAGCCGAACATGGCCCGCGCGGCGACGATGTGATCACCGGCCTTCAGGAAGCACAGCAGCGCCGAGGTCACCGCCGCCATGCCGGTGGCGGTAGCGCGCGCGGCTTCCGCACCTTCCAGCAGGCGCATGCGCTCCTCGAACATGCCCGTGGTCGGGTTGGAGAAGCGCGAGTAGATGAAGCCCGGATCCTGGTCCTTGAAGCGGGCCTCGGCCTGCTCGGCGGTGTCGTAGACGAACGACTGGGTGAGAAACATCGCCTCCGAGGTCTCGCCGAACTGCGATCTCAGCGTGCCGCCGTGCACCAGCAGCGTCTCGGCGCTCCAGTCGGAGTTGGAGGTGGCGGACTTCGGGCCAGCTTTGGAAGAGGTGTCGGTCATTGCGCGCTCCTCGCCTGCCCCTCGGCAGGCAACAAAAAACCGGCCAATCCTGCACCGCACTATGCGTGCCGCGGCGCTGTTTGGTCGGTTCCCGGGTCGGTCACCCTGCGCGCGGCCTTTTAGCGAGTTGTTTTGCGTGGCTGCAAGCCGGCCGGCCAAATCACCACGTATGCGATACGGGGATTACCGCGTTCCCCCGCTTGGCGTCAATGGGTGATTCCTCTAGACGACCTAGAGCAGGATCGCTTCGGACTTAATCGCATAGCCTCGATCGGGACGTGGCGGCCGGAGCGTGAATCCTGCTCTAATCATGGACTTGAGAGCAAGATTCACGTTCCATGATCGAGGCGAGGTGCTTCGACCCGAAACGATCTTGCTCTGGCAGCGAGGTTTGGATGGCCAAGGCCCAGCACAAAGTCGCGCCCAGGAAAGCGCCCGCATCTGCCTCCGGCATCTTGCCGGTGCAGGCGATCCGCGGGTTGATCGACGATGGCCATGTCAAGCTGGCTGAGCCGCCGTTGCTCAATCAGTTGCAGCCGGCCAGCCTTGACCTGAGACTCGGCGCCCGCGCCTACCGGGTGCGGGCGAGCTTCCTGCCCGGCGCCGGTACGGTCATCGCCGATAAGCTGGAAGATTTGAAGCTGCACGTGATCGATCTGGCCAAGGGCGCTGTATTGGAGACCGGCTGCGTCTACATCGTGCCGCTGCTGGAGAGCATGGCGCTGCCGGCGCATCTGGCCGCCGCCACCAATCCCAAGAGCTCGACCGGGCGGCTCGACGTGTTCACGCGGGTGATCGCCGACGGCGTCGCCGCCTTCGACCAGATTCCCGCCGGCTATCATGGCGCCGCTGTACGCGGAGATCTGCCCGCAGACCTTCCCCATCGTCGTGCGACAGGGCTCGCGCCTGTCGCAGATCCGCTTTCGCGTCGGCCCCGCCGAGGACAGCGACAGCTCGCTGATCGAACTGCACCGGCGCGAGAAGCTGGTCTCGACCGATCAGGCCAACATCGACGACGGCATTGCCCTGTCCGTGGACCTGGTCGGCGACAAGAGCGGCCTGGTCGGCTACCGCGCCAAGCGTCACACCGGTATCGTCGACGTCGATGCACCAGGCTCCTGCGCCGTGCTCGACTACTGGGAGCCGATCCGTCTGCGCCAGCCCAAGCGCCTGATCCTCGATCCCGACCAGTTCTACATCCTGGCCTCCAAGGAGGCGGTGCACGTGCCGCCCACGCATGCAGCCGAGATGGTGCCGTTCAACCCGCTGGTCGGCGAGTTCCGGGTGCACTACGCGGGTTTCTTCGATCCGGGCTTCGGCCACGCGGCCGCCGGCGGCAACGGCGCCAAGGCCGTGCTGGAGGTGCGCAGCCATAAGGTTCCCTTCATCCTGGAGGACGGCCAGATCGTCGGCCGCCTGATCTACGAGCGGGTCACCGAGGTGCCGGAGATCCTGTACGGCAGCGACCTCAAGTCCAACTACCAGGGACAGGGCCTGAAGCTCTCCAAGCACTTCAAGTAGAGCACGGGACGGGTGCCATCTGCTGGAAGAGCGCGTCGCCTTGCCACGACCGAGGCCGCATGCGCACCCTGTCATTCCGGTTCCTCGGCCTGACCTTGCGAGCACCCATGAAGAGAGCCTGCAAATTCGCGCTGGCGGCTGCCGTGCTGGCGGCGACACTGCCGTCCCTCGCCCGGGCCGACAGCCTGGAAGACTGTCAGGGCGAGGACTTGGATCGACGCATCACCGGGTGCACGGAGCTGATCGACCGCAACGAGCCGGCCACGGATCTCGCCCAAACCTATGCCATGCGTGGGCTCGCCTATTCCCTCAAGGGCGCTTACGATCGCGCCATCTCCGACTTCGATGCTGCCATGGAAAGGCGCCCGAACTTCCCGGCCGCGCTCAACAACCGTGCCTGGGCCTATTACCGCGCGGGCCGGGTGCGGCAGGGCCTGCCCGACATCGAGCGGTCGATCGAGCTGGAGCCTGGCAGCGCCTTCGCCTACGACACCCGTGCCCACATGCGCCAGGCGATGGGCGACTCGGCAGCCGCCTTGCGGGACTACGACCGTGCTCTGTTCTATGGCGCCAGCCACATCGCCAAGCTGTATCAGTGTGGCCTGACCGACCGAGGCATCTACACCGGCCCGCTCGACGGGGTCGGCGGCCCGGAGCTGTTCCAGGCACTGGAGAAATGCGCGGCCATGCAGGAGTGCGACCCTCTGCCGCCAGGCGAGAAGTGCCGTTGATCACATTCTCGGCTTTGCCTTATTCGAGGCCCGGAATTGGGCTATTCGGCCCGAGACTTGGCGTCGCGTCCACCTCGTGCGACAGTCGCCGCGGAAGCCGGGAAATATTGACGGCAATGGGGGTTGTGATCCTGTGCGTGTGCTGCTGACGGGCATCAAGCGAGTTCTGGCGCTGGCCGCGGTCATCCTATTGGCAGCAGCAAGTTCCTCCAGTGGCCAAGCCGACAGCGCCGCAGACTGCTTCGGCGAGGACATCGAGCGGCGCATCGAAGGTTGCACGGCCCTGATCCAGGGCGGCGACAGCCGCTCGGCGGACTTGAGCTTGGCCTATGCCATGCGTGCGCTCGCCTATTCCCTGAAGGGCAGCTACGACCGCGCCATTCCCGATTACGACGAGGCCATCCGCATGAAGCCCGACTTCGCGGTGGCGCTGAACAATCGCGCCTGGGCCTACTACCGCTGGGGCAAGCCGTCCCAGGGCCTGGTCGATGTCGAGAAATCCCTGGAGTACAGCCCGACCAGCGCCCACTCGCTCGACACGCGCGCCCATATCCGCCAGGCGCTGGGCGATCCCGAGGCGGCGCTGCGCGACTATGACCGCGCCATGTGGTACGGCGGCGGCCGCATGGTCAAGCTGTACCAGTGCGGGCTGACCGAGCAGCGCCTCTACACCGGCGAGATCGATGGCATCTGGCGGCAGGAGCTGGCCGACGCCTTCAAGAAATGCGTGCGCGATGTGACCTGCGACCCGCTGCCCGCCGACGAGCACTGCCGCGCCGCGACGTCGTAGGCCTGCGGGACCCGGCGATCATTTCGGCTTGCGCAGCTTGGACTTTGACCGAGCCTCCGGAAGAGCGCGGAGTTCCGCGATGGCGGCCAAGGCGGCGTCGCGTGCGCTCGTGAGGAAACTCAGCAACAGCGCGAGTTCCTCGTCGCGATAGCCGGCCAGGACGGCCATCGCCGAACGCTCCATCGGCTCGAACAGCGGCGCGACACGTTCCCAGACTGCCGGCAGCGCACGCACAAGGGTCTTGCGGCGATCATCCGGGTCGCTCTCCCGACGCGCCAGGCCGATGCGCTCCAGGCGATCGATCACGCCCGTGATTGCCCCGGTCGTCAGACCGGTCAGCTCGGCGAGCCTGCCTGCCGTCACCGGACCCCGCAAGATGTAGTCCAGGCATTCCAGATCGGTGCTGTTCATGCCGAGCCGCTCGGCCACGGCCTGGCTGTACAGCACGCCCTGCCCACTGACATCGCGCATCGCCACATTGAGCGCGGCCTCCAGCTCCTGTCGCTTCTTGGTCTTGCTTGACATCGTCCGGCCGATTGCTTATTCGCTAATTCTCTTAGTTACTAAGATATATGGAGCAGGACATGGAAACCTCCGCGCAGCGCAAAGGCAAGCCGTACAAGGGTCTCGGCATGGAAGGCATGATCGCGACCTGGTATGCGAAGAACACCGGCAAGAGCATCGCCGAATTCCGCAGCTTGGCCAAGCGCATCGCCGATGGGCTGCGGCCTGGCGACCGCGTGCTGGAAGTGGCCCCTGGGCCCGGTTATCTGGCTATCGAGCTGGCAAAGGTCGGTTCCTTCCGGATCGCCGGTCTTGATGTGAGCAGAACGTTCGTCCGCATCGCCCGTGACAATGCCGCCCGCGCCGGTGTCGAGGTCGATTTCCGGGAGGGCGACGCGGCGGCGCTGCCGTTTGCGGGCGATGCGTTCGACTTCATTGTCTGCCGGGCAGCGTTCAAGAACTTCAGCGATCCGCTCGGCGCCTTGCGCGAGATGCATCGCGTGCTCCGGCCCGGTGGCCAGGCCCTGATCATCGACATGCGCAGGGACGCGACCGGCCGGTCCATAGTCGATGAGGTCGCCAAGATGCATCTCGGCCCTATCGACGCATTCCTCACCCGCACCACCCTGTCGGCGCTGAGGAAGCAGGCCTATTCCAAGGCCGATTTCGAGCGCATGGCTGAGGCCACACCGTTCGGTCGCTGCGACATCGTGGAGCAACCGCTGGGCTTCGAGGTCGGGCTGATCAAGTAGCTAAGAGTGTGCGCGGCACGGCCGATCGTGTCGCCGCCTACCCTAGCCCGCCCTGGCGCTCGATGAAGCCGGTCACGGTCGGCACGCCGCTGCCGGTCTTGAGGTTGGTGAACACAAACGGGCGCTCGCCGCGCATGCGCTTGGTGTCGCTCTCCATAACGGCGAGCGATGCGCCAACGTGCGGGGCAAGATCGATCTTGTTGATCACCAGCAGATCCGAGCGCGTGATGCCAGGGCCGCCCTTGCGCGGGATCTTCTCGCCCTGCGCCACGTCGATCACGTAGATCGTCAGATCGGCCAGCTCGGGGCTGAAGGTCGCCGCCAGGTTGTCGCCGCCGGACTCGATCAAGATCACGTCGAGCTTGGGGTACTTGGCGCGCATCTGCGTGATGGCGGCGAGGTTGATGGAGGCATCCTCGCGGATCGCCGTGTGCGGGCAGCCGCCCGTTTCCACGCCCATGATGCGCTCCTCGGGCAGTGCGCCGGCGCGGGTGAGGATCAGCGCGTCCTCCTTGGTGTAGATGTCATTGGTGATGGCGCAGATGTCGTAGCGGTCGCGGAAGGCCTTGCAGAGCGCCTCCATCAGCGCCGTCTTGCCGGAGCCGACCGGGCCGCCGATGCCGACGCGCAGGGGGCCGTTGGGGGAGCTGGTCATGGCAGGGTGCTCGCGATCAGGATGGTGAGGATGCCGACGCCGACGGCTAGGCACAGGGGAGAATAGACGCGCTGGTCGAGGCTGGCGAACGGTTGCTCGCTGAACCTGCTGCGCCACGCCGGAACGTATCCGGCGATGCCCCGGCCGATAAACACGACCGTCAGCCCCAAGCCACCGAGCTGCGTCAGCCAAAGGGGCCAGGGCGCCGGCAACAAATCGGCGGCGAACAGCGGCCAGAGCGACATGACCGCAAGCAGCGCTGCCACCACGAGGCAGGCCGCCAGCGAGGGCATGCCCGTGATGCCTGCCCTGCCAACGACGGTCCTGGCGAGACCGACCTCGCTGTCGGACGGCCGGTGCCACCCGAAGCCCCACGCTGCATGCAGATCAGCAATGGTCTGCAGCACGACGAACAGCGCGATGGCCAGCCACACGATCATCGCGGCAGTCTAGCCCGCCCACCGGCACACAACCAAGCGCGCGACGATGCCGCGCCCGCTCAAGCCCGCCCTGAGCTTGCCTGCACTCGGGCTCACCCCGAGTGTCGAAGGACGCTTGCATTCGCCACGCCGCGCTTCGACAAACTCAGCACTGGGTCGAGTGTACGGCGCACCTGTGCAGCCAAGTAGGCGGCTGCTTTGCCGCAGGCAACCAACTACTTCGAGACGAAACTCTTGATCGTGTCCCAGATGCTGCGCAATCCGGCGCCAGCGTCAGCCGCAACGCTCTTGGCGGCTTCCGGGATGGAAGACGCGGACACCTGGGAGGCCTTCACCGTCTCGGGGGTGATCTCCTTGAACAGCTTCATGTGCGCGAGCGTCTCAGGCCCGGCCACGCCATCGGCCTTCAGGCCGTTCTTTGACTGATAGTCGCGCACGGCCTTTTCCGTGCCGCCTCCGTACTGCCCATCGGCGGTGACGGCCAGCTTCTCCTGCAGCTTCTTGACGGAATTGCCACGCGTGCCGGGCTTGAGCAGGACGAGCTCATAGAGCTCCATTGCCATGAAGGTGTCGGGCCCGGCGATGCCGTCGGCGGTAAGGCCGTTCTTGGTCTGCCAGTCCTTGAGGGCTTTCTCCGTGCCAGGTCCGAACTCGCCGTCGGTCGGCACGCCGAGCTTGGCCTGCAATCGCCGCACTGGCTCGCCCGCGAGCCCCTTTTTCAGAATCGCCATGTCTTCCTCCGCATGTTGGCCGAAAGCGGCCTGAGATGAGGGCACTATAGGCGCGGCTCCGTGGCCGCAACGCGGCGCCGACGCGCCTTTGCCCGCTTCGACTGAAAGTGGCCGCCCTATGCGGCCATCTTCGACTTGAGAAAACCAATTACGAGCGCCGTCAGGCCGCCGCTGACGCCGCCCGTCAAGAAGGCCGAGGCGACCGAGCCGATGTCCAGGCCCGCCGCTGCAGGCGCCAGGCCGAGTACCGAGTTCAGGATCTGTCCGCCGAGCCCGCCGCCGACGGCGCCGAGAATGCTGTTGAGGACAGGTCCGAGGTTGGTATCCTTGGCTATCCCGCCGGCGGCGTTGCCGCCAATTGCTCCAGCGATAAGCTGGATGATGAGTGCCGTCATGTTCATGGGCCACCTCCGAGCTGCGCTGCAGTCACCAGGTGCAGCTGAGCAGGCCCGTTTGTCGGAAACAAGGTGTATCCGGAGCAACGTCTAAGAACGTCTACGCGCAATTGTTCCATATGTCGTCAGGATGTTGAAGGCGGATTAACCAGCCACCCGCAGCGGCCCAACATGCAGGCTACGGTGCGTTTCAGGAGCGGAACAGGCGCGTGTACTGCGTCTCGTGCCGCATCGAGGCGACATCGGCCGCGATTGCTGCACCGCCGACGTCGTCGAGGCTCGAGGCGAGTGCGCGTGCGACGATCGCCGGGATGACCGGCTCGAGGCGGGCGATGACGCGCAGCCCGTCCGTCTGCCCGAGCGGGATCAGGCGCACGCCGGCCGAGACCAGGCTGGCAACAAACGCCTGCACGAAGGCTTGTGCCGTGGCCGGCAGGGGCAAGCCGTGCGCCGCCGCGCTGGCGCCGACCGCCACCGGATAGGCTACCTGCACGCCCTCACCAATCAGAGGTGCCAACGCCGGTGCTGGCCAAACCGCCTGTGTGGCGGCGAGGAACGCTGTGCCTTGCGCCATTGTTTCCAGATGCCGCTCGGCGGAAGGCGCGAACGCGGCGGCAAGCTCGGCAACCTGTTGCAGCAGGTTCGTGTCGCCGGCTGCAATTGCCCTCCAGGCCTCGGCCAGGAAGATCGCGTCCGTCCGTCCGGCGCCGAGGCCCAGCACGTCCTCGATCCAAGCGCCAAGCGTTGCCGCGTCGCGCACGCCGCCGGCTTCGACGATCCATTCCAGCCCGTGCGAATAGGAAAACCCGCCCACCGGGTAGGCCGGCGACAGCCATGTCATGAGCCGGGCCAGCATTGGTGGCGAGGGCAACGCTGTCGCCTCCCCCTTCAGGGGGGAGGGCGGCGCGTCATCACTTAGCCCCGCCTTCACACGCGTCACCATCCGTTGGCTCCACGCTGAGGGGCTAAGTGATCGTGACGCGCCGGGTGGGGGTGTCCGTGAGGTGCACGGCCGCTCACCCCCACCAGCAACGCCATCGGACTTAGATCGCCGGTTGTGGCCTGATGCCGGCGATGCGATCGGCGATCTAAATCCGTGGCGTTGCATCCTCCCCCCTCAAGGGGGAGGAGAAGCCTCCGGCCGGCGCTAGTGGTGATGATCTGCATCGTCGTGGTGGTGGTGGCCGCGGGAATGGCCGCCATGACTGTGGCCGTGCACGGCGCCCTCGCCGTAGGCGCCGCCCTCGGGGTTGAACGGCCGCGACACGATGCGCGCTTCGGCGCCGAGGCCGCGCACCATGTCGGCGATCACGTGGTCGTCGCGGATGTGGATGACGCGGGCGGCGATCTCGGCAGCGAGGTGGCGGTTGCCGAGGTGCCAGGCGATGCGAGCGAGCGAGCGGCCGTCGCGACAGGTGATCTCCAGCAGCCGTTCCGGGGCGGCCTCCACGGCGACCACGCGCCCGTCATCGAGCCTGATCCCGTCGCCCGCGCGCAGCACCGGCGTCTTGGCGAGATCGAGCAGGAACTCCAGCCCGCCAACGCCGGACAGCGCGATGCGCCGGCGCGTGCGCTTGTCGTAGTCGAGGCGCACGACGTCGGCCGGCGCGCCCTTCCAGGCACCCTCAGCGATGATCTCGGTCGCTCTCAGCATCCTCGCGTACCCTGTCATCCCCGAATTCGCGTCAGCGAATATCCGGGACCCAGATCGGTCTTATTCTGGCCCTGGGCGCCGGCTCTCAGGCAGATGCCCAAGGCCGGGGTGACAAGTTAGAACAAAAAGTACCGCTGCGTCATGGGCAGCGACTTGGCGGGTTCGCAGGTCAGGAGCTCACCGTCGGCGCGCACCTCGTAGGTCTCGGCGTCCACCTCGATGTTGGGGGTGGCGTCGTTCAGGACCATCGATTTCTTGGAGATGCCGCCGCGGGTGTTCTTGACCGGCAGCAGCTGCTTGGCCACCCCGAGCCGCCGACCGAGCAGGCCGTCCACGGCCGCCTGGCTGACGAACGTCACGGCCGAGGCGGCGATGGCCTTGCCGAAACTCGCGAACATCGGGCGGTAGTGCACCGGCTGCGGCGTCGGGATCGAGGCGTTGGGATCGCCCATCGGCGCGGCAGCAATGCTGCCGCCCAGGATCACCAGATCTGGTTTGACGCCGAAGAAGGCCGGATTCCACAGCACCAGGTCGGCGCGCTTGCCCTTTTCCAGCGAGCCCAGTTCGTGCGCCACGCCATGGGCGATGGCCGGATTGATGGTGTACTTGGCGACGTAGCGCTTGACGCGGAAGTTGTCGTTGTCGCCCTTGTCCTCCTTGAGCGCGCCACGCTGCACCTTCATCTTGTGCGCGGTCTGCCAGGTGCGAATGATCACCTCGCCGACGCGGCCCATGGCCTGGCTGTCGGAGGACAGCATGGAGAGCGCGCCGATGTCATGCAGGATGTCCTCGGCCGCAATGGTCTCGCGGCGGATGCGACTCTCGGCGAAGGCGATGTCCTCGGGGATGTTCGGATCGAGATGGTGGCACACCATCAACATGTCGAGGTGCTCTTCCAGCGTATTGACCGTGAACGGCCGCGTCGGGTTGGTGGATGACGGCAGTACGTTCTTGAGGCCCGCCACCTTGATGATGTCAGGCGCGTGCCCACCGCCCGCTCCTTCGGTGTGGAAGGCGTGAATGGTGCGGCCCTTGAAGGCGGCGATGGTGTCCTCGACGAAGCCCGAACTCGTTCAGCGTGTCGGTGTGGATCATCACCTGCACGTCGTAGTCGTCTGCCACCGACAGCGCGCAGTCGATGCTGGCGGGCGTGGTACCCCAGTCCTCGTGCAGCTTGAGGCAGGAGGCGCCGGCCTCGACCATCTCCACCAAGCTCGCGGGCTTCGAAGCGTTGCCCTTGCCGGCGAAAGCGAGGTTCATCGGAAACGCATCGGCCGCCTCGATCATGCGCGCCAAGTGCCACGGCCCCGGCGTGCAGGTGGTGGCCGACGTACCGGTGGCGGGGCCGGTGCCGCCGCCGATCATCATGGTGATGCCGGAGTTGAGTGCTTCCTCGATCTGCTGCGGGCAGATGAAGTGGATGTGGCTGTCGATGCCGCCGGCGGTGAGGATTTTGCCCTCGCCGGCGATCACCTCGGTGCCCGGCCCGACGATGATGTCGACGCCCGGCTGGATATCCGGATTGCCGGCCTTGCCGATGCCTGAGATGCGACCGTCGCGGATACCGACATCGGCCTTGACGATGCCCGTGTAGTCGATGATCAGCGCGTTGGTGATGACGGTGTCGACAGCGCCCTCGGCGCGGGAAATCTGGCTCTGGCCCATGCCGTCGCGGATCACCTTGCCGCCGCCGAACTTCACCTCCTCGCCATAGGTGGTGAAATCTTTCTCGACCTCGACGATCAGGTCGGTGTCGGCGAGCCGCACCCTGTCGCCGACGGTCGGGCCGAACATGTCGGCGTAGGCGGCGCGAGAGATCTTGGTCGGCATTAGAGGTACCTCGATTGTTTACAAACGCAGCTCATGTGAGTGCCACCTTTGTCTTTCCGGTCAACCGATCAACGATGACAGAACAGGAACGGACGTGATCGTCTGCAATCGCCCTCAAGAGCTGAACGTAGCGAGACATGGGCAGCTCAACTACGAAGTCGCCCTTGGTCCTGTCGGAGTTGAAGTACAAGAAAGTCTCGTCCACGTCGCTCGAAGCGAGCACAAAGAAGAAGCTATGAATTATCTGATTGAAGAGTTCTCGCGCCCCAATGGGACGTACTTCGCTTGTTGCCAGGTCGTATACCTCGTCCAAGTAGGTTTTGCCGATCGCGGAGGTTATTCCACCAAGCACTTCTTGCTTGGCGGGAAAGAACCTAGCCTCAAGGGCCTGTGTCCGAAGACGGTCCGTCACTTTGTGGCTATCAAAGAGTTTCCTGACAACGAATGCGGACACGAATACGTGTTTTTCGAGCAAGAAGTACCCTCGCACGGAATGGGATTTTGCTTGCCAAGCGGCGAGTATGCTTGCTGATCGCCGCAGTTCATGTTTCCAAGGAGTGCTCTCGAAGATCATGGTTCGCTCCGATCAGGAACACTCCTGATCTCGCCCGTGATGGGCCCGAACATGTCGGCGTAGGCGCTGCGCAAGATCCTGGTCGGCATCTGCTTCCCTCTGGACTGCGAAGCCTAAATCGTAGCCACTTCCGCTGCACCCTCAAAGCAAAACGCCCCGACCTTACGGTCGAGGCGCTTTGTGCGTCTCACTTGCGCAATTGGCGGGCGCTCGCCCGAGGCAACTGCACGAATTCAGTGCAGGCTGGCGATCTCCAGCTCGTCGCCCATCGCATGCCCTACCGCCGCCTGGCGGCTATCGGTCAGCGCCAGCGGTGTTCCGTCCGCAGCGTGCAGCGCGAACAGGTTGATGCCTTGCGGCAGGCCTTCGATGGCCGGAAACATCTCCTTGGCCTCGTCGGGCGTCATAATCTTGATGTAGGCGACCTTGCCGCCGCCCAGCCTAGCCAGCTCGCTCATGCTCATCACGGACGGCACCGGCAGCGCCTCGGCCTTGCGGCGACCCTGCCTGACAGCCTTCGTATTCTTGTTCTCCACGTCGGCTACTCCTCTGCTTGGCACATTATGCCTGCGGGAGAGGCCCTGCGCTTGTGGCGCGTTGCCCCATGCGTGGTGCCATATTCACGCGATTCGATCCCGAACAGTGTGGCCTGAAAAACTCTGAACTCAACCGATCTCAATCCTGCGAACCAAGCGACCCGGCTCACGCCGGACCAGATCCACACTCAGCAACCCACTGCTGAGATCGGCGGACTTCACTTCGATACCGTCAGCCAGTACGAACGTGCGGCTGAACTGCCGGGCGGCTATCCCGCGATGAATGTATTCGCGCGTCTTATCGTCCTCCTGGCGACCTCGGATGGTCAGCTGATTATCCTCCAGGACGATCTCGAGCTGATCGCGCTGGAAGCCAGCTACCGCCAGGGTAATGCGCAGCCGCTCGGCTTGTTCCGGCTCAGCTTCACCATTGCCCGATTGGACAGGCGGGACGCGCTCAATGTTGTAGGGAGGGTAGCCGTCGCCGCCTTTGCCTACGCGGTCGATCAGCCGCTCCATTTCTTCAAAGCCCAGCAGAAGAGGGCTTGAGAGCAGAGACATACGAGTCATTGCAAAGCCCTCCTTGAGCGGCCTTGACCATTGAACATTAGGCGGAACCGTTCCGGCCTCCGCATTCCAGCCCCGGCGTGGGCACTGGTTGTGTTCGTGCCAAAGATATGGTGTTCACGAACGGCACTTCAAGCACCGGTGTCGGTTCGGGGATCCATGGACGAAAATCTGTTGCAGTGGCACACCTTGGCCTTCCTGCTGGCCGGTGCGCTGGCCGGTGGCTTCGTAAATGGCCTGACCGGCTTTGGGACGGGCCTGACCGCGCTGCCGCTCTGGCTGCAGGCGCTGGAGCCGGTGGTGGCCGCACAGCTCGCCTCCGCGGCCTCCATCGTCGGGCACGCCACAGCCATCCCCGGCATCTGGAAGCGGGTCGACTGGAGGCGCCTTGCACCCTTGCTGGCAGGCGGATTGCTCGGTGTGCCGATCGGCAGCTGGCTGCTGCCGCACGTGCCGCTGGCCGCGTTCAAGTTGGCTGTCGGGACGGTGCTGATCGGCTACAGCACATTCATGCTGATTGCCGCCGGGCGCGTGAGGCTCGATACCGGAGGCCGGACCGCCGAGGGCTTGGTTGGCTTGGCATCCGGCGTTCTCGGCGGCATGGCCGGCTTGTCCGGCGCCCTGCCCACCGTCTGGGCGGCGTTGCGGGGCTGGCCCAAGGAGGAGCGCCGCATAGCCTTCCAGGCTTTCAACACAACCATCCTGTCGGCCATGCTGGTGGCGACCGCCGTGCAAGGCCTGATCGGCAAGCGCCTGCTGCTGGCGCTGGCGCTGTCGATGCCGGCCACGGTGATCGGCGGTCGGCTCGGCGCCTGGCTCTATCACCGCCTGGATGACCGCCGCTTCGACCGCATCGTCCTCGCCCTGCTGTTGATCTCGGGGCTGGTGCTGGCCTGGTCGAACCTCTGAGACCTTGTCATACTAATGCACGATTGGGACGTCAGATCATCGTGCGGCCGACGCGAGCTGCGCCAGCCGGTCTGACGAGGGGGAGAAGATCTGATGCCAAGATTAAGTCTGCGTATTGCCTTGCTGGGTCTGGGCGTGCTGCCCGCCTTCGCACTCCTGCCGGCGCGTGTCGTTGCGCAGGACAAGCCCGCCACCACCGTGCAGGAGACCGAGACCGAGAAGAAGGAGCGCGAGAGCCGGCGGGCCTGCGCGGTGGCCTTGTGCTCGACCCTGCACAACCACAAGCCCGACACCGGCGACATTACCTGCAGCGTGCGCAAGACCTGGTACAAGGAGCACTTGAGCAAGGTCCTCTCCAAGGGCGGTCTATCCTGGCCGTGGGGCAACGCGCATTGCACCACCGACCTCAAATTCGATCGCGCCACGCTGGTCAAGGCCATGTCGGAGAAGGACTACGAGGCACAGTTTCCTCAGCATGAGGTGGCCTGCGAGCTGGATCGCGAGGCCGAGAAGTATCAGGTCAAGCTGCAGATCCAGCCCAAGGTCACCTTCTCGGGCGGAAAGGCCGTGAAAGCCAACATGAACTGGGGCAAGATCGAAGCGCCGACGCTCGCCAAGAGTGCACTATGGTCGGCGACGGCCGCCGACAACACCTTCGGCGTGTTGCAGGGCACGGTGGTGGAAGACATCAACGATTTCATCCAGAACAAGTGCGCGGATGTGAAGGAGGAGTGGCAGGGCAAGTAGCGCCCGCCGCGTGCGGGGCATATGATGCCTGTGCCCCGCCGTGCCTCATGGGCGATGTTGCCGCGCGGCATGGTTGAAGCGACGGCTATGACGAACACCCTAGTCCTGATCGCCAGCGGCATCCTGATCGGTGCGGGCATCAGCGTCATCTGGCTCGATGTGCTGCGCAATCGCCGCAAGCTCACGTTCGTGCTGCGGCGCGATCTGCCGGCGGCCGAAGGTGCGCGCAACGACGATGTCGAGATCACCATCTCGCGCAACCAGAATGGTGCGTCCGCCGGCTACGCGGATCTGATGTCGCTGGTGTCGGCCGGCGAGCCGCCCTCCGAGAAACGCGAGGTCAAGACGGACGCACAGTCCGAGCCGCGGCTGGCCGCCGTAGAGCAGCAATGGGCCGACCTACAGCCGGTGATCATCGCCGGCGTCACGCAGGTCAACACGGTGCTGTCCGCGGCCATCCTCACCCTCGGCACGCAGGGCAAACCCTCCTGGAGCTACAAGAACCGGGGCTACGGCGCTTATCGCCGGCTGCTGCTTGGCGAGGAAAGTCTGGGTTGGGTGCGCATCGAGCTGTCTCCCGACGGCATGCTGACAGTCACGCTGAAGACGCACAAGGACGCCTTATCGGCCATCAATGGCACGGCCAGTGCGCCGGCTTCCGGCATCACGGCGACGGCGATCGCCGATCTGCTGTCCGGATGCCTGAAGCCCGCGGCGGCCAGTGCCGCGCATGTCACCAGCACCGGCGAAGTGCGCGCCGCCATACCCGATGAGCCACCGTCGCGGGATGTCGACGCGCTCCTGGCGGCCGCGCTCAAGGCTGCCAACGGCGCGCTGGCCCCAACGGGAGCCCTACTGCAGGCGCTCGCGCCTGCCGCCTGGGACCCGCTGTTGCGCCGCCATCGCATGACGCTGAGCGTCGAGGTCGACTCCGCGGAAGTGGCGCGCATGCAGATCGAGCGTCTGCCGCACGAGGTGGAAGTGGCCGTCGGCGTGCGCGACGCGCAGATGATCGGCCTTGGCCGCCGCCGCCGCATCCCCATCGAAGGCATGACGATCCATTCGCTGGCGGAACTGATCGCCGGCTGCGCGTGGCCGGCCATCGCCCGCTTCAAGGATGTGCGGGACGATCTTGCCCTTCAGCGCGTGCCCTTCTTGCCGAGCAGGGACTGATAGGCCGCCCGCAACGCCTCGCGCATGTGCGCATGCGTATAGCCCTGCAGCATGCGCAGGCGCGCCGCCTCGCCCATCCGCTCGCGCAGGTCGGCGTCGCGCGCCAGGTGCTGCAGCGCATCGGCGAGCGCCGCCGGGTCGCCGGGCGGCACGACAAGCCCCTCGACGCCGTTGCGCACGAAGTCGCGCGCGCCTGGCACGTCCGTCACCAGCAGCGGGCGGGCGCAGGCGGCAGCCTCCAGCAGCGCCGTCGGCATACCCCCACCGTGTCGCGCGGGCAGCACGCAGATGTCGGCGCGCCGCCACAGGTCGCGCGCGTCGGCGACTTCGCGCCGCCACGTGCCGCCGCTGCGCTCTGCCCAGGCCGCGAGCGACGGCACGTCGATCGCATCCGGATCGCCAGGCTCGCTCTCCCCGCACAACTCGACCGCCAGCGCCGTCCCGCGCCCCGCCACACGGTCGCAGGCCTGCATCAGCACATCGACGCCGTTGCCCTTCGTCATGCTCCCGACAAAGGCCACAACCGGCGTGGCATTGCCGGCCGGCGGCAACGCAACAAATTCCTGCGGGTCGATACCCGCTCCTCCCAGGATGGCAAAGCGCGGCCCGGGGTCCACGCCGTCCGCGCGCAGCTGGGCCAAGTCGCTCGGCGTCTCGACCAGCAGATACGACGCCGCATCGCGCAGCATGGACGCGGCGAGCCGCAGCGCCGCGTTGCGCGCGATGCGCGACAGGCGGCCCGTGACGATGCCGAGCGGGCCGGGCCCCGTGACGTGCAGCACAACGTGAGGGCCGCCGCTGCAGCCGCAGCGCAAGCCCGCCCATCACGATCGACCGCGAGCCTACCAGGTGCACCACCTCGGGCTCCTCGGCCTCGATGATGCGCGCCAGCTGCCAGACGGACGCAGCGGTGTCCGCCGGATTGGCCGAAAGGCGGCGATCACCGAAATCGATGGTTCGCGCTCCCAGCGCCTCGATTTCATCGAGCCGGCCGGACGAGCGCGTGACGACGACCAACTCGCGGGCGCACGCGCCGAGCACCTGCAGCACCGGCTTGAAACTGGATAGCGCGATGGCATCCGTACCGACGAACAGCAATATCTTCTGGCAAAGCGGCGGGATCGGCTCCTCGCCGGCCGCTGAGCTTTCCTCGGAATCTTGCCCGCCCTGGCTTGTCATGCTTCCCGCACACGGGGCCAAGTTCACCTGCGCGTCATCCTTCCTAACACGGAAGGTGCGGCCTGCCAGCGGCACGCCTATCCTTGTCCCCGCTTCTCCCAGGTGCATGGTTGCGTCAGCGCGGTCTCGCGCGAAGGGAGTAAACTATGCCACAGCCGGCGGCGATTGACCCATCTGGGCAAGGCACCTAGCATTTGCGCATGGGTAGCAAGCGGCCGCATCGAGTCATGGTCGCCTGGCTGGTTGCGCTCACGTTGCTGAGCAACATACTGGCCGGCGCGCTCTATCTGTCGCCCGCGTCCGCCAAGGCCGGCAAGCTGGTCGATGCGGTGCTCGGCACGCTCGTGATCTGCAATGGCGCCGGCGGCGCAACGGACCACGGCGACGGTGCGCCGCGCCCCTCCTCGGAGCATTGCAAGCTCTGCCCGCTGCTGGCCAGTTTCGCGCTGCTCGCCACGCTGACGCTGATCCTGCTCACCTTCCCCGTGCTGCCGGCCTTCAGGCCGCCGGCCGCCCTAGTGCGAACGCTCGCCGATCATTTGAGCCTCGGCGGCATCCATAGCCGCGGACCTCCACTCTCGCGCCGCCTGAAAGCCTTGCATTTCAAAGCCTGCACAAGCGACCGGGAGGCCCCGGCGCGCAACATTGCATCAAGTGGAGCGTAATCCATGTATCGCGTGTCCCTAGCCGGCGCGGCGGCAGCGCTGGCGTTGCTGTCCAGCGCACCCGCCTATGCGCATCATCCTTCCGGCGTGTCATCCACGGGTGGCGCCGGTGCCATCAACACCATCTCGGCCACCACCCTCGATCAGGGCCAAGGCGCCGCGGCGATCTTCTTTGAGATCGTCAAGATGAACCCGTTCAGCGACGCAGACCTGACCGCGCCCGGCACGCATCATCCGCACAGCCTGGATGCGATCCTGGCGCCTTCGCTCGGTTACGCCTACGGGGTCACCAAGGACCTGACGGTCAGCTTCCGCCTGCCCTACCTGCAGCGCACCGACATCCGCGAGGGCCACATCCACGGCGGCACGCCCCTGGTCGAGGATCTCGGCAATTCGAGCGGCATCGGCGACCTGACGCTGCTCAGCCAGTACCGCTTCTTCAACAATCGAGCGATGGGCCTGGAGGCTGCCGTTCTGCTCGGCGTCAAGGCGCCGACCGGCAAGACGGATAACCTGGCCGACACGGGCGAGCGCCTCGAGGCCGAGTTCCAACCCGGCAGCGGCTCATGGGACGGCCTGTTCGGCCTCGCCGTCACAAAGCGGTTCGGCGCCTGGGCGCTCGATTCCAACGTGCTCTACGTGCTGGCGACCACTGGCGCGCAGCAGACCGATCTCGGCGACCGCTTCCAGTACAATGCGGCCATCTCCTACCGCCTGGCCGGCGGCTTCGGCAGCAGCGGCGCGATGCACCTCGGCGCCATGCCGGAGCCTATGTACCACGGCGGTCCCGGCAGCCACGGCAAGAGCGCAGGCCACACGCACGATGAGCCGCCGGCGCCGCGCGGGCCCACACTCGATCTGGTGCTCGAGCTGAACGGAGAGTGGCACGATCACCAGACGGTGGCGGGCGTCAAGGACCCCAACAGCGGCGGCAACACTGTGTATTTGTCACCCGGCCTGCGCCTCTCCAGCGGACCGATGTCGGCCTTCGCATCGGTCGGCATCCCGGTCGTCAGCCAGATGAACGGCTACCAGGTGGAACCCGACTGGCGGCTGATGACCGGCGTGTCGGTCGCCTACTGAAACAATGATTCGCGCAGGGCGCCGGTCGCTTGTGCACCGGCCCTGCCATCCCCCTTTCACCCAACGAGACAACCCATGACCCGACTGCTTGCCATTTTGCTGCTGCTGGCCGCAGCCTTGCTCTCACCATCGACGGCTTCCGCACACAGCCACAAGAAGGGAGGGCTGGAGATCGTCCATCCCTGGACGCGGGCGACGGCCGATAAATCCGACACCACCGTGCTGGTGTCGATGACCATCAAGAACCGCAGCGGCGCCACCGAACGCCTGCTGCGCGCCAGCACCCCCCTGGCCGCCGGCGTGGCCATTCGTCAGCCCGGCAACCCCAATGCTCTGGCGGCGATCGTGATCGGTTCAGGCAAGGATGTCGACCTCAAGCGCGACGGCCCGCATCTGGAGCTGACCGGCTTCAAGAAGCAGCTCGACGCCTACGAGAGCTTCGCCATGACGCTGGTGTTCGAGAAGGCCGGCAGCGTCGTGGTCGAGGTGATGGTGGAAGAAGCCGAAGCGGAGCCGAAGGCGCATTGAGGCGCCCGCGCCGCCGGCGCATCGGTGCACGACTATGGCTTGGGGTGTTGCGACGGCTTGGCGAACAGGCCGACGGCGATGACGCGAGCGACGTACTGCGCCATGCAGTTGTAGGCGGATTCCGTCGAGCCGAAGTCGGCGGGATCAGGACGGCCGTTCTCGCGCAGTGTGCGCGCGATCACCTCCATCGCCTCGTAGCGGCCGACGCGCGGCACGTTTTCGGCATTGGTGATGTGCTGCAGGCTGGCGCGTATGGCCTGGTAGTGCGGATCCTTCACCAGGTTCTTCATGTAGTGCAGGCCGACCAGGATGACGTCGACGTTGTGCTCCTTGAGCCAGCGCACCATTTCGCCGACCGTCTCCTGGAACTCCTCGACCGGCACTTGCGCGAACGCATCGTTGGTGCCGACCTGCCACAGCACAAGGTCGGGCTGGTTGAGAGCGACCTCGACCTTGAGGCGCTTGGCTGCATCGGCGGCGAGTTCGCCCGACACACCGCGATTGATGATCTCCACGTCGAGGCCGGCGATCATGCGCTCGAGCAACTGCTCGAGCAGCGGCTGGCTGCCTTCTCCAGTGCTGCCCACAAGCGACGCCGACGATGCGCCGATGGCCAGGATTTTCACTTTCTTGTCTTTCGCCAGGGCCCGAGCACTGTTGAGCAGCGGCATTGCGCCGGCATTGGCCTCGCCGCATTCCTTGGCGAGCGGCGCAAGGTCTGGCTGACGCTGTCCCGTGGTAGCCTGGGCCCAGGCAGCACACGACAGCGCCGCGCCGAACACCAACGCGACGACCGCCGCGGTCGCATGCGTCAACCGCTTGCTGGCTGCTGTCGCCATTCAGACACCCAAGCTGTCAACCAAAGCAAGGCAATGCCGACAAGAACGAAAGCAGTATCGACTGCAATGGAGCCCGAGTAAAGATAACGAATAACCTGCCCAAGCAAGCTTAAGACCGACGCGACGCAAAATACATTAAGTGAGTTCCGCCCGAGCCCGGAAAGAAACGCCACGAGCCAAGGCACTGAGCGCTCGATGTAGGGATAGGTTGCTGAAACCACCGCGGCCAGCGCCAGAAACTGCAGCAGTCGCACCGGCGTAAGAAATGTCTTGCCGTTGAGAAACAGCAGCTTTGGCTCGGGGAAAATAGTCGGATCCGGGAACAGACCGAAGATCACCACCAGCGCACCCAGCACAGTGACCGGCAGTGCAACAATCCGGATCACATCTATGTGGCGGTGCACAAATCCGCCGATGCCCTCGGGGCGGGACAGAGCAAAGCCCAGCACAAAGAGGAATTGCCACGCTAACGGATTAAAGAACCACTGGCCAGGTACCGGCCAGGTCGGCACGGTGACCGGCACGATCAACGCCGCAAGGTAGATGGTGAGCGACAGCGGCACCAGCAAAGGGCCGGGCGAAGCGGTAGACGAGAGCGATCAGCGGCGCCGCCAGCATCAGCACGACGTATAGCGGCAGGATGTCGAAATAGCCGAGCTGGTGCGTGAGCAGTACCAAGCCGATGTGGGTAAGCGCCGGGTCCAGGAAGACGGCCGCCGCATTGTGCCATTCCAGGATCAGGGGATTTTCGAGCAGGAAAGCCGCCGACGCCAGGATGGCGATGGCGATGCTGCTGATCAGGATCTGCGCCGCGTAGATCTGGAAGGCCCGGCCACCCAGCCGGAACAGCAGGCGCGGCGTGCTTTTGGGTGCATCGCTGCCGCCGGCCAGGTAGCCGAGTGACCAGCCGGCCAGAAACACGAACAGTTCCGCGGAGTCCGAGAAGGACACGTTGCGATGCGTGAACCGCTCGTAATAGAGGCCCGGAACATGATTGATGAAGATCGAAACGAGCGCATATCCGCGCCAGAGGTCGACGGCGTTAGGAGTGCGTGGCATCGGGACCTCGAACGAGGCATCGCGGCCAGCAGCGGGACGTCAACGCGCCACCCGATGCCAAGGTCGAACTCGATGCCCAATCCGTTGATGACGAGGCAAATTGGCAACAATCTGCCGCACGTTTAGGTTCCAGCACAGTCGGAATCGCGGCCCGCATGTCTTCTTGGCAGCCGTCACCGGGTGCCGTCAACAAAGCTCGTGATCAGCGCATTGGCGATCGCGTGCTTGCCGGGAACGGTCAACCCATCGGGGTGACGGCGCTGCAACATCAGCACAGCGTCTTCGCGCGAGAACCAGCGGGCCTCCGCGATTTCACCGTTGTCGATGGTGATCTCAGTTGTCTCCGCCTTGCCCGTGCAGCCGAGCATCAGCGAATGCGGGAAGGGCCAAGGCTGGCTCGAGTGGTAGGTCACCGCGCCCACCCTGACGTTTGTCTCCTCCAGCACCTCGCGGCGCACGGCGTGCTCGATGTCCTCGCCGGGCTCGATGAAGCCGGCAAGCGCCGAGAACATCTTGTCGCCGTAGCGGTGCTCATGCGCCAGCAGGCAGCGCTGCCCGTCGGTGATCAGCATGATCACCACCGGATCCGTGCGCGGAAACCACTCCAGGCCGCAGGCCCAGCACTTGCGCCGCCAGCCGCCGTCCTTGACCAGCGTGGTGCCGCCGCAATGCCCGCAGCAACGCGCGTTCTCGTGCCATTGCGCGAGGGCCCGCGCCTGCCCGCACAAGCGACAGCTCCTCGGGCGGCATAATGCCCTGCATGGCCAGCGAGCGCAGGTCGACGATGGGACGCAGCATCTCGATGGCGCCGGGCGCGTGCCGGGTGCGGTGCTCCGTGACCGCAACCGCAAAGTGCGCCGTGCCGGCGCTGTCCACCCCGAGGAACAAGGCATCGGCCGTCGGCAGACCCAGCGCGTCGAGCTCCGCCCTGGAAAACCAGGCCAGCTTGGCGACCGTGCGCTCGGCATCGGAGCGGATGACCGGCTTCAGATCGGCCAGGACCAGAAAGCGCGAACCAGACGCCTCAGTCAGCGACTTGATGAATTCCGCGTCGCTTCTCCTGGGACCGAGTCGATCAAGGATCGTCGTCGCGGCGACAGTTGGCATGCATGGGCTCCGTGGTGGAAGGAGCGAGATGAGCATACCCACCGCAGGTGCGCAACGCGGACTTTTCGCTGCTGCCGCATGGGCGCAGCGCCCATGAAGACCGGGGCCAGGAATTGGAACACGCGCGATCGCAAGAAATGCCCGAGAACACCGCAAGATCATCGAGCAACAGAGAAAGAACACCAAGTCCCTCGGGGACCACGACCGACGGCCGACCAGCGAGACGGTAGCCTGCCCGTCGGGGGTTGCAGCGAGCTGTGCGGCGCCCGATCGGCGGGTTGTAATCGGCGCTCTCACGCCCCATAATTCGCCCGGGAGGCTGGCGGCGGACGTGTCCCTCGCCAACCGGGTCAGGTCCGGAAGGAAGCAGCCCTAACGAGTCAGATGCGGGTCGTTCGCTGGTCTCTCATTATGCCGTCATGCCCGCGTCGTGTCGAAGACGCGCCTTCGGCACGAAGGCGGGCACCCATGACACCGATCCACGGGGATATCGGCCCAGCTACGCGCCGACCTCAGCAGGGACGGTGCGCTGCAAATCTTAAATTGCCTGCGGGCCGGTGACGTGGATCCCCGCCTGCGCGGGGATGACGTAACAGGCATGGCGAAGAAGAAGACACCGGGTGAGGAGGCAGGCAGCGACGGCCAGGCGCCGGCGAGGGCCAGCCCGTACCTGGTGCTGGCGCGCAAGTATCGCCCGGCCACCTTCGCCGACCTGATCGGCCAGGAGGCCATGGTGACGACGCTCAGGAACGCGTTCGCCACCGACCGCATCGCCCAGGGCTACATGCTGACCGGGGTGCGCGGCGTCGGCAAGACCACCACGGCCCGCGTTCTGTCGCGCGCGCTTAACTACCAGACCGATACGATCGACCGGCCGACCTTCGACATGGAGGGCGTCGGGCGCCACTGCGCCGAGATCATGGAAGGCCGCCATCCCGACGTGCTGGAGATGGACGCCGCCTCCAACACCGGCGTCGACAACATGCGCGAGATCATCGAGAGCGCACGCTATCGCCCGCTTGTGGCGCGCTACAAGGTGTACCTGATCGACGAGGTGCACATGCTGTCGAAGGGCGCCTTCAACGCGCTGCTGAAGACGCTGGAGGAGCCGCCCGAGCATGTGAAGTTCATCTTCGCCACCACCGAGGTGCGCAAGGTGCCCGTCACGGTGCTGTCGCGCACGCAGCGCTTCGACCTGCGGCGCGTCGACGTGCGGGCGCTGGTCGCGCACTTCAAAGGCATCGCGAGCAAGGAGGGCGCCACCGCCGAGGACGACGCGCTGGCGCTGATTGCCCGGGCCGCGCAGGGCTCCGTGCGCGACGGCCTGTCGCTGCTCGACCAGGCACTGGCCATGGGCGCCGGGAGCGTCCGCACCGACAGCGTGCGGGCCATGCTCGGCCTCGCCGACCGCGGCCGCATCTTCGACCTGTTCGAGCAGCTGATGGGCGGCGCGGCCGGTACGGCGCTGGAACTGCTGGCTGGCCTGCATCGCGACGGCGCCGAGCCCGGCCAGATCCTGGCCGATCTGGCCGAGGCCGTGCATATCACCACGCGCGCCAAGACTTTGGGCGTCGCGGTGGCCGGCGAGGGCCTGTCGAGCGAGGAGCGATCGCGCGCTGCCGCGTTGGGAGAGCGCCTGTCGGTGCCGATCCTGGCACGCGCCTGGCAAATGCTGCTGAAGGGCCTCGAAGAAGTCGCCGACGCGCCCAACCCGGCGGCCGCGGCGGAAATGGTGCTGATCCGCCTGGCGTACACGGCCGACCTGCCGGCGCCCGATGAGCTGATGCGTGCGCTCGCCGGCGGCGGTGCGACCCCGACTGGCGCCCGCGCTCCTGCCAAACCGGCGCCCGCGCAGCGGTCGGCGTTGCATTCGGCGATCGACGAGCCGGGCGGGGCAGCCGAAGACGAAAGCGGCCTCGGCGACACTGACGAGGGCCTGGGCGAGGGCCTGGACGAGCCGGGCCCGGCCACCGCCGAGGGCGTGCCCATGCTGCGCTCGTTCGCCGAGGTGGTGGACTATGCCGGTACGCGCCGCGAGGCCAAGCTCAAGGTGCATCTCGAAGAGCATGTCAGCCTGGTCAAGTTCGACCCGGCCGGCAGCATCGAGCTGCACCTGCTGGCCGGCGCGCCCAAGGAGCTCGGCAACGAGTTGCGCGAGAAGCTCAACGCCTGGACCGGCGGGCGCTGGATGGTGGCACTGAGCAAGGCGCCGGGCGAGCGGCCGATCGGCGAGGTGGCGCGCGAGCGGGAAGCGGCGGAACTGCGCGAGATCGAGCAGCATCCGGCCATTGCAGCCATCCTGCAGGAATTCCCCGACGCTCGCGTCACCAGCGTGAAACCGTTGCCGGATATCAAGAAGGACGAGACCGGCACCGGCTAGCGGCCCGCGAGCGAACTCCTCTAGCAGACTGCAGGGACATGCATTTCCGGTTCAACCACAATCGGAAACGCTCTACTCTTCCCCAACCTACGCGCTCGGCTCGCTCCGCCAAGGAACACCCATGATCGACCTGATGAAAATGATGAAGCAGGCCCAGGAGATCCAGGGCCGCATGCAGCAGGTACAGCAGGACTTGGCGGCGCTCGAGGTGGAGGGCCAGTCCGGCGCCGGCATGGTCACGGTCAAGCTGAACGGCAAGTTCGAGGCGCGCAGTATCCGCATCGATCCGAGCCTGCTTAAGCCGGAGGACGCCGAGATGCTGGAGGACCTGATCCTCGCCGCCTTCCAGGACGCCAAGGGCAAGGCCGAGGCAGCCGTGCAGGCCAAGATGCAGGAAGTCACCGGCGGCCTGCAGCTGCCCCCCGGCCTGAAGCTGTTCTGATAAATCTCCCTAGTGAGTATCCCCTCTCCCCGCTCTTCTGCGGGGAGAGGGTTAGGGTGAGGGGCAGGTGCTTGCTCCGGCGGCATGTCGCTGCCCCTCACCCCGACCCTCTCCCCGTAAGAACGGGGAGAGGGAGAATGTGGAGCATCATGGCCAAGAATTCGGCAGGGACGGAGATCGAGCGGCTGGTGCAGCTACTGGCGCGCCTGCCGGGGCTCGGCCACCGCTCGGCGCGCAAGGCGGCGCTGACCCTTCTCAAAAAGCGCAGCGATCTGCTGGAGCCGCTGGCTGCGGCCCTGACCGACGCGGCGGCCAAGATCGTCGAGTGCTCAAATTGCGGCAACATCGATACCGTCAGCCCCTGCACCATCTGCCAAGACCCACGCCGCGACGCGAGCCTGATCGTGGTGGTGGAAGAGATCGGCGACCTGTGGGCACTGGAGCGCGCCAGCGTGGTGAGCGGGCTCTATCACGTGCTGGGCGGACATCTTTCGCCTCTCGACGGCATCGGCCCCGAGCGGCTCAACATCGGCCGCCTGATCGAGCGCACCGCTCCGCCGGTCAAGGAAGTGCTGCTGGCGCTCAACGCCACGGTGGAGGGCCAGTCGACGGCGCACTACCTCACCGAGCAGCTGCAGGGCCGCGGCGTTATCGTCAGCCGCCTGGCGCAGGGCGTGCCGATCGGCGGCGAGCTCGACTACCTGGACGAGGGCACGCTGGCTGCCGCCATCAAGAGCCGGCGCACGATGTAACGCTGTAAGTGGGACGCTATGCCTTGCCCGCCACCCAGCGCTGGCCGAAGCCCGGCTCCCGGTAGGGCGTCGGCGGCAGATGCCAGGTGCCAGTTGCCGGCGGCCGCACGTCGGCATCGACATGCACGTCGAGCAGGAACGGCTTATTGGACTTCACCGCGTGCTCGAGCGCGCCCTTGAAGTCTTCCGACTTGGTGACGGTGAGCGCATCGACACCGGAGGCCTTCGCCCAGCCGGCGAAGTCGGGGTTGTAGGGCTTGTTGTTGGCACCGGAGTGGAACATGGTGCCTAGTTCGCGGCCGCCGAACATGCCGAGCTGGATGTCGCGGATCGAGACCCAGCCGAAGTTGTTCCAGATCACCCACACGACGGGGATATTGTACTCCACCGCCGTGCACAGCACGTGCGGCACCATGGTGAAGCAGCCGTCGCCGGCAATCGCCACCACCGGCCGGTCGGGTGCCGCCAGCTTTGCGCCGAGCGCACCGGCCGCGCCAAAACCCATGCCCGAGAAACCCCACGAGTTGAGCATGGTCTGCGGCCTGCGCGCTTTCCAGAACTGCATGTACCAGTTGTGATTGACGCCGACGTCACAGGCCAGGATGGCATCGTCAGGCAGCACCGCCTGGCAGTCCGCCACCACTCGCTCCGGGCGAATGGGGGTGGCATGGATGTCGAAGTTCGGCCGCGTGAACTCGTCCCAGGCCGCCGTCCACTTGGCGATGTCGGCGTGCCAGGCCTTCAGCGCATCGCGCTTGGGGGAGCGCCGCTCCAGCTCCGTGAGCATCTGGCGCAGGAAGGTGCGCGCATCCGCCAGGATGGCCAAATCGGGCGGATAATTGCGACCCAGTTCGTCGTGATCGACATCGACGTGGATCAGCTTGGAGACCGGGAAGTTCCAGGAATAGCCGGGGATCCATGACGACGCCGAGCGGTCGTCGAAGCGCGCGCCGATGGCCAGCACCACGTCAGCGCGCCGGCCGGCCTCGTTGGCCGGATAAGCGCCGTTGCGGCCGATAAAGCCCAGCGACAGCGGATCGGTCATGTCGAGGCAGCCCATGCCGTTCGGCGAGGAAATGACCGGGATGCCGAGCCTGCGCGCGAACTCGGTCAGCTCCTTGCCCGCCTCCGCAAGCGTCACGCCGTGGCCGATGAAGATCACCGGGCGCTGAGCTTTGAGCAGCATGTCGAGCGCGGTGTTGATCTCCTCGGGTGAGCCGCCGTGGCGCTTGGCTCCGTGCACCGGTGCGGCGGGCGGCATCTCGACGTCGTCCTCCTCCTGGAACACGTTGAAGGGCACATCGACGTTCACGGGCCCTGGACGTCCCGACAGCATGGTCGTCATCGCCTGCCGCAGCATCAGCGGCAGCATGTCGACGCGGGTCGGCTGGAAGCTGCGCTTGACCACCGGACGGATGATGTTCGGGAAATCGGCCTGGAAATGCTTGTTGATCTCCTGGAACGGGCTGCGGCCAAACTGCTGGGTCGGTACGTTGGCCGTGATGGCGAACACAGCCGAGCTGTCCGACATCGCCACTTGCAGCGGCATGACGATGTTGCAGGAGCCGGGGCCGCAGGAGGTCAGCGTGGCGACCGGCTCATGCCGCACCCGGAAGTAGCAGTCCGCCATATGCGCAGCCACCTGCTCGTGGCGCGGCGAGATCATCTTGATGCGATCGCGGGCATGATAGAGCGGATCGAGCATGCCGACGTTGCCGTGTCCGCAGATGCCGAAAACGTAGGGGATCTTGTTCTTGATCAGGTATTCCGTGATCAGCTCGGCACCCTTCATGCGCGCCATGCTTGTCTCCGTGATGTGTGCCAGCCGTTCGCCGAGTGGGCAGCAACGGTGCTGAGGCAACGGTGCCCCGCAACACCGCGCCTGCCGCAATATAGAACACGTTGCAGCAATATGAAAAATGATTTCACAGCGTCGCAGGTAGCGGCCAAAACGGCTTCAGCGCCTGTCGGGCAACGGCGGGGTTCCGTGGGTGTGGAAGCTTTCGATGGTCTTGAGGCCCCAGGCCTGGCCCTTTTTGCGCTCGGTTTCCGTCCAGGTCACGGTCGGATTGTCCGGCGCCAGGATCAGGCGGGCACCGGCATTGGCGACCTCCACCCGGTTGCCGGCCGGCTCATAGACGTACAGGAAGAACGTCTGCTGGATGGCATGCTTGTGCGGGCCGGTCTCGATGAAGACGCCGTTTTCGAGGAACACATCGGCCGCCTCCAGCACGTGCTCGCGCTGATCGACGGCGTAGGTGACGTGGTGGAAGCGGCCGTGCCCGCCGACTGCATCGCGCGTATAGGCCACATCGTAGGACTTGTTGTTGACGGTGAACCAGCAGCCCGCCACCTGCCCGTTGTCGAGCACGATCTGCTCGGTGATGCGGCTGCCCAGCGCCTTGGGCAGAAAGTCACGGATGGCACCGACGTCGGCGGCCAATAGGTTGTAGTGATCGAGCCGGCGCACGCCGGCCCCGCGCCGATGATTGCGCTGTGCCTGGTTCTTGAGGGCCGGCCGCTCCACTTCGGGCGCCACGTAGCGCTGCGTCTCGTAGTAGACCTCGAAGATGTGCCCGTCAGGATCGCGGAACTGATAGGCCGGGCCGTGCCCGAGGTCGCCGTCCGTCCAACCGATGCCTGCCCCCAGCGCCTCGATGGCGGCCACCCGCCGTTTCAGCGCCTGCAGGCTCGACGCACGATAGCCGACGTGCCGCTTGCCGGTGGTGTTGGAGGCGGTGAGCTTGAGCGTGTGAAACTCGTAGTCGTCGTAGGCCCGCAGGTAGACCGAGTCGCCCTCGCGCCCGCTCTCCGTCAAGCCGAAGATGTTGACGAAGAAGTCCAGGCTCTCCTGCGGCTTGTTGGTCAGCATCTCGACATGGCCGAGATGGGCGATATCGAAGCAGGGCTCGGCGGTTTGCAAGGGTCCTCCCATTCTCCCTCTCCCCATTCCTTCAATGGGGAGAGGGTCGGGGTGAGGGGCAGCAACAATCGCCGCAGCAACTGTCTGCCCCTCACCCTAACCCTCTCCCCACAAAGATGTGGGGAGAGGGAAAGTTCTACTCCGGATCGTCGCGATACGTCAGCCCGGCCTTCGCCAGCGCCTCGCGCATGTTGTAGAGATCGAGACCAAGCTCGCCGGCAGCCAGCCGCCTGCGCTTGTCGCCCTCGTTGGCGGTGCGCGCCTTGGCGGCCGCCGCCACCTCCGCTGCCCGCGCGCGCGGCACCACCACCACGCCATCGTCGTCCGCCACCACCACGTCTCCCGGCGACACGGCGGCGCCTGCGCACACCACCGGCACGTTCACCGACCCGAGCGTCGACTTCACCGTACCTTTCGCGGAGATGGCCCGCGACCAGATGGGAAACTTCATCTCGGTCAGCGTCTTCACGTCGCGGCAGCCCGCATCTATGACCAGCCCGACCACGCCGCGCGCCATCACCGAGGTGGCCAGCAGGTCGCCGAACATGCCGTCGGTGTTGTCGGAGGTGCACGCCACCAGCAGGATGTCGCCCTTGCGGCACTGCTCGATGGCCACGTGCAGCATCCAGTTGTCGCCGGGATGAGCCAGCACGGTCACGGCGCTGCCCGCCACCTGCGCGCCCGGCCAGATCGGCCGCATGTAAGTCTTCATCAGACCGGTGCGGCCCATGGCCTCGTGCACGGTCGACACGCCATGGTCGGCCAGCTCGGCGATGGTCTCGACAGGCGCGCGCTGGACGTTGCGGATGACGACGGGCTTCATCACACCAGCTCCTCCAGCGCCTGCGGGAACAGCCGCTGATAGGCCTCGCCGTAGGTCATCGGCTTGCCCGAGTTGCGCCCGCCCTGCATGCCGCGGTTGAGCGCCACGCGCGTGTAATATTCCCAGAGATGCTTCTGCGCGGCCAGCACCTCGAAGGCCTTGCGCTTGGTCTCCCAGACCGCGTCGATGTTGAGGATCACGTTCGGCTTGAAATTGCACTGCTCGGGCTGGTGCGGCTCGAACAGAAACATGGCCGGCGCGCTATAGGCCCGCGCCGGGTCAGGCTTGTGGCCGGCCGCCTGGGCGATGACGCGCGCCTCCTGCGCGAAGTGCGCTGCCTCGGGATGGTCGAAATTGTAGGGGTCCTCCAGCGCGTGCGACAGCACGAAGGACGGCTGCAGCTCGCGATAGACGTCGACCGTACGGTCGAGCATCTCGGGCGTGGTGCGCAACGGATAGTCGCCGGCATCGAAGAACTCGATCTCGGCGCCCAGCAGAGACGCGGCCCGCTCGGCCTCCTCGCGACGCTGCGCCTTCACGTCCTCCAGCCGCACGCCGGCCTTCTTCCAGGCGAACTGGCTCTCGCCCCGCTCTCCGTACGAGAGGCACACGATCTTGATGCGGTAGCCCTTGCTGGCATGCAGCGCGATCGCCCCGCCTGCCCGCCACACGAAATCGCCTGGGTGGGCAGTCACCACGAGCCCGGATTTGCTGGTCACGCCTTCCTCCCCGGAAATACACAACCCTCTGGGGGTAGCACCGCCCCACGGGCGGCACGAGCGACCACTTACGCCCGGGCACGATCGCAGTAAAGCCCCCGGAAGACCCGGCGGACCGGCCTGTCGGTGACGGCAGGTCTACAGTTGACAACGCATGCCAGGCCGGCCCGTCCGTATTGCCAGGCGGCCGGTTCGGTGGTTAGAGTGCGCTTACAAGGATTACGTGTAAGAGTGCTAGCACCTCTAGCATCCAAGTCAAAGGTTGACGCGGGGTTAACGAATGCGCGTTTGGGCGGCACTAAGCCAGAAGGGAGGCTCGGGCAAGAGCACCATCATGCTGCACCTCGCCATCGCCGCGACCGCAGCCAACCGCATCGCCTCCGTGATCGACCTCGACCCGCAGAAATCGGCCGAGAAATGGGGCATTTTGCGCGAGCGCAAGACCAAGACCGACGACCCCATCATCGTGCACGGCCTGCCGAGCCAGCTCGACAGCATGCTCGACAAGGCGCGCGAGACGGGTCACGAGCTGGTCCTGATCGACACCCCGCCGACCATCGACCGCACCACCATCCTGGTCGCCGCCAAGGCCGACCTGATCATCGTGCCGACGCGCACATCGGTCCTCGACCTGCAGGCGCTCGATGACACGCTGACCATCCTGAAGGCGACGCAGGGGGTGAACCGGATCGTCGTCGTGATCAACGCGGCGGGCCCGGACGCCAAGGCGAGGGAGGCCATCAAGAAGCTGGTACGCAAGCAGCACGGCATCCCGCTGCTCGGCGCCGCGCTCGAGGAGCATCTGGAGTTCCGCACCTCGCTCGGCAGCGGCAGGGGCGTGACGGAGGCCGCGGCGCAGAGCCCGGCGGGCAAGGAATTGAAGAAGCTCTACGGAGCGCTCAGCCGCTGGGATGAACAGCTCGCTAAGAGCCGCAAGGGGGTGGCCGCATGAAGAAACGTAAACCTACGGCAAAATCCACCTCCTTGAGCGCGACGCGCCGGCGGCAAGAGCTGGAAGCCGTTTCCGGGGTCGAGCGCAAAAAGCCGGTGCCGCCGGGTGACGTGCCCGAGAAGGGGCGCGCCGGACGCAAGGGCGTGGTGATCTATCTCGATCCGATCGCCAAGGACCTGCTCGCCGAGCTCGCGCACGAGCGTCGCAAAACCCTGCAGGAACTCGGCATCGAGGCGTTCAATCACTTGTTTCGCGCCTACGGACAAAAACCGCTTGCATGAGCATCGGCTGTCTTCGTGAGGGGAGTGCGTCATGTCCAAGAGAAGCAAAGAAGCCATTGCGCTGCGCAGACAGGCTTTGGTCTCCGCGGCGCAGACGCCGCGCTATCCTAGCGTGTTCATCTCCTATTCCAGGAAAGACAAGGTGATCGCCAAGGCCTTGGCGGACGATCTCGCCGCGGCAGGCGTCCCGGTCTGGTGGGACCGCGAGATCTACCCAGGCGACGACTTCCACAACGCCATCGTCACCGCCCTGGATCAGGCCCAGGCCGTGATCGTTATCTGGTCGGCGGACTCGGCGGCATCGCCATGGGTCCGCGACGAGGCGCGCCGCGCCGCTCGACAGAAGAAGCTCATCACAGTGCACGTGCCGGGCTTCGATCCGGCGCAGGTCCCGCTGGGCTTCGGCGACAACCACTCCGAGAGCATCCAGGACCGCAAGCGGCTGCTGGCGGCGCTGGCTGCCCGCCACCTGGCCGCAGCCTGACCGCTGCTGACAATCGCCCAACTCTGGAACGTTCGCAGAACGGTTCGCACTCGACCGTTGCAATTTCGCACCAAAGTCCATCAATCGACTGCAGGCGATATTGCTGCGGCGCTGTCGGTGGCACAGGTCGCGTTTTGAGCCAGAGCGCCGCGCCGGACTCGCGTACAGCCAATATTCATAGACGAGGCGGTAGAGGCGACGGTAACGGCCCTTGGCCGCTGGCGCGTTGCGCCGGTTGCCAGTCCTGTGCCGATGGGCAACAGTCCGGCGGGATACAGGGGTGCGGAGAGACGGAAGATGGGGCAATACCCCGTCACGTGGGTGGTGTGCTATGCGCGGCACAAGTTCAGACTTTGGCTTCGGGGGGACTTGAGTGAAGTTCGCGGGAGGGGTCGCAGGTCGCGTCAGCCTCGCGTGCGCCGTTATTCTGGTGGCCATGGCAGCCTCCCTGACCGCCAGCCAGATTCGGCTGCCGCCAAGGGCTCTGCTGGCCGCGTCCGCACCTGACGGGGTGCCGCGTGCGCCCGTGACGCTGCGGGTCAGCAGCCCCGCTCAGTCGCTCTGGGAAAAGCGCTGGTGGATCGACAAGACCGCCAAGCTGCTGCGAGCCGGCGAAGGCATCGGGCCGGACGATGACGTCGAAGCGCTGCTCAAGATGTCCGAGGAGGAGGTCGCCCGGCACTTCATGAACGACCCGCGCTTTGGCGACGCGCTGCTCGACTTCAACATGTACTTCATGGGTTTCAAGGCCGACGACATCAAGACGGATGGCGTCTACAACAGCCACGCGTTCGATTTCGCCAACGCCATCTCTGCCTCCCAGGCGCTGCTGACGGACGGCGACTATTTCAAGCTGTTCGATCTCGAAGGCGACCTGTTCATGGCGCCGCTGCGCAGCGAGCCGTCCGAGGAGGACATGCTGCCGGGCGATGCCGGCCTGACGGCTGCAGGGTTGCGCCGCAAGGCGGTGGGGGAACTGCAGGCGCTCTTCGCCGAGGTTGGCGCGCTCGCAACGTCCCAGGCATCCAACGGTGGGCAGGAGCTGTGCCGGAAACTGACCAGCCTCGCCGCTCAAAGAGACACGCTGACGGAGCGGGTGCATCGCGCCTTCAGCGACGCCGAGATCTTCATACTCACCCGAGCGCAGATCGTTTCATGGCCGCTCGACAGCATCGCCAGAGCCGCGAGGGAGGAGTGCGGTAAGTCCAGACAGCAAGTTAACGTCAAACGGTTGGCGGCGGTCATCCAGACCGCTTCGGACAAGTTCGCCAAGGCCTTCCAGGAGATCTTCCGTTTCGAGCCCGACAGCTACGAGCCAGAACTCGGTGCTGCAGTTCAGGGCGTTCGACGGGGCCGCCCTGCCCGTCACCGACAAGTGGCTGGCGTTCGGCTACGAGCAGGCGGTGGCGCTGCAGAACTCGTCGACCAACTTCAACCGCAAGCGGTCGGCCTACGTCTTGAAGCGCTTCTTCTGTGACGACCTGACCCCGGTCGGTTTCGAGGATCCGCAGGAGCACGTGGCGGGCGCCCACGGCTCGGACACCTCCTGCTTTGCCTGTCACTACAAGCTCGATCCGATGGCCGGCTTCTTCCGCAGCCTCGGTTCGCAGTTCTACGACTACTCGCGCGAGCGCACCATCATCTTCGACGACCTCGCCGACGACAGCCGCTCACGCTACGAGGCCACTTGGCGCACGCGCAAGGGTACAAGCCGCAAGTGGAGCGTGGGCTACGTGCGTTCTCCACGCTGGGAGAACCAGAACAGCTACGGCGAGACGTTGGCCGACCTGTCCCACATCATCCGCCAGGCGCCCGAACCCAAGCGCTGCCTGATGAAACGGCTGTTCGAATACATGACCGCCGAGAACCAGACCATCGACGGGGGCTATCTCGACCATCTGACCGAGGCGTTCGAGGCGGAAGCCGCCGTCAGTTCCTCGGCGGCCATGAAGAACGCCATCGTGCGCGTGCTCAAGAGCGAAACCTACCACGAGCGCAACGCCGAGCCGCAGCGCTGCTACGACCACGCTCCGGATGCCAAGCCGGCCAAGGGACCGCCTTGCCGCGTCGCCTTCATCCTGCAGAAGAACTGCGCGCAGTGTCACGGCACCATCTACGGCGGCGATGCCAGTCTTGACCTTGGCGCCTGGATCATGGCGCCGGACGGCAAGAACCGCACCTTCCCGCACCTCGACGACGCCATGCAGCAGCGCCCTGCCCAGGACACGATCACGCGCATGATGGAGCGCCTGTCGTCGAGTGATCCGAAGCGGCGCATGCCGAAGAACAAGATCATGTCGAGCCAGGAGCGGCAGGAGCTCTACCTCTGGGCCCAGCAGGAGCTGTCGCGCATCGGCAAAGAGGACGTGCAATGAGACGGCTAACGGCTGTGCTGGTGGCCGGCCTGGCGCTCTGCAGCGCCGCGGGCGACAGCGCGGCGCAGACGTCGCGCTACAAGGGCTGGGCCGCCATCTCCAAGGAGCTGTCGACGCGCATCGCGCCCAAGGGCGAGACCTTGGACCTCGACCAGTTCCTACCGGCTGCAAACATGGAAGACCTGCTCGGATCGTGGTCGACCTTCGGTTCCGAGCATAGCTTCCAGAACGGCCTGCCCAATTCGGTGAGCATCGCGATCTGGCACGCGACCTTGTCGAATTTCTCCAAGAGCATCGGTGCGTCCTGCACCACGCCGCAACTGGAGTTCCATCCCAAGTTTGCTGCGACACTGCAGAAGCTGTGCACCTGGCCGGCAGCCGGAGCGCAGGCCGACGCGCTGCTGATGGAGTATTGGCTGAGCATCATGGGCTACAACGCGCCGGAGGCCGAATACGTGGCCTGGCGCGACTACTTCCTGGCATCCTACCAGGGCCGCCCCGCCGCCGAGACCGTCAGCGCCATGACCCTGGCCATCACTATGAACCCCTATTTTCTCCTTCACAAGTGAGGCTCCAGCCCATGCTCCCCTCACGCCGCGATGTTCTGCGCTTTGGCGCGTTCGGCGCCGGCATGGTGCTGCTGCCCCGCGCCGGCTTGCCGGCTGCCCTGCGCCCCGATGCCGACCCCCACTTCTTCCTGCTGGTGGTTTTGAACGGCGGCGCCAACTCCTCCTACATGTTCGATGCCCGCCCGCTGTCGATGACCAAGGCCGGCAAGATCCAGAATTACCTCGGCAAGGATCCCGATCCCTGGATCGGCAAGAACGGCGGCAAGGCACTCGCCACCTCGCTCATCAAACCGCTTGCGCCCTTCCGTGACAGGTTCAGCGTCCTCAACGGCGTGTGCATGGCGCCGAGCTTCGACGGCCACTTGCAGAACATGAATTTCCTGTTCGCAGGCAAGCCGTTCGGCGGCAATTCCTTCGTCCCGCACCTCAACTCAAGCGAAACCGGCCGCAAGCCGGAGTCGCTCGATGCCATCGTGCCGACCGACCCGCTATTCATCAACGTCGACAACCATTCGGGCGTGGTTCCGCTGCGGCCGGCATCGATCAAGGCGCTGTCTGCCACGCTACGCAACGTCGAGCCGCCGAGCCTGAACGATAACCTGGTCGACTTCATGCGCAGCCGCCTGGCGTTGCATGCGGGCGAGCCTGGCCGCTTCTCGGCCGGATCCAATCTCATGCTGGCCGGCCTCGACGGGGCCCAACAGGTGCATCGCCAGCTCGCCAGCCTCACCGCCCCTCGCGAGGATCTGAGCCCTGAGCAGCAATCGCTGGCCTTGATCGCCGAATGCTTCCGCCTGTCCATCTCCCGCTCGGCCATCTACGTCCTGCCGGAAAGCTTCGACGTGCACGCTCCGGACCAGGCCAAGGCGCAGCCGAAGATCTTTGCCGACGCCATCGCCAGGGTCGCCACCCTGTTCAAGGGCCTGAACGACACGCCATTCGACGCCAAGCGCTCCCTGTTCGATGTGACGACCGTGATGGTGGCGAGCGAACTCGGGCGCACTATGCGCGGCGCCGATCTGCCGGTCGACCAGACCGGCACCAACCACAACCAGTTCTCCAATTCCATCCTGATCGGCGGCAAAGGCATTCGTGCCGGCATGGTGGTCGGGGCCTCCGATCTTGCCGACGAGAAAGCGTCGGTCTCCAAGGCGCACCTGGCGCTCGATGGCGTGCTCGAGAAGGCGATGGGCCTGCCCTTCGACTTCGCCACGCTGACGCCGCGGCCCGACCAGCCGGACGCGTTCGATATCAAGGACTATCTGACGATCGGCTCGGTCGTTAACACCGTCTACGCGCTGTTCGACGTGCCCAAGGCCAACTATCGTGCCCTGCGGCGCGACCTTCCTGCTGCGCCGGTTCTGCACGGGTTGCTCGCCTGAAGCAGCCGAAGGAGCAAGCCGTGGATGCCGCATCGCTCCGCCTCCGCGTGAATGTCCTCGGCTGCGCGGCGCTGGTCGGTTACGCCATCCTGACTGTGCTGTCCTACGTGCAGGCGCCGGCGCTGTGGCGGGCCGAGGACGCCCCGCGCATGCTGGCGTTCTTCGACTCGCTGGCCGAGCGCTGGCCCGTCATCGGCCTCTATCGGTCGTTCCCGTCCAGCGAAGCGGTGATCGCCAGCTACTGGGCCCCGCTCGGGCTTGCAACCCTGGCCTGCCTGCTGCTGGTCCTGCTGCTTGCGCGACGCTCGGTGTTACCGGATGAAGGCCTGCTGCGACTGATCTTCAACTGGTCACTTGTCTTCGCCGCCGTATGCCTGCCGGCGTTTCCGGTGTTCACGCAGGACATGTGGCTGTCGGCAGCGTGGGGACGGATGATCTCTGCCGGGATCAACCCCTACTACCAGCTATTCACCCCGGATACCCTCACCGGTCTGCCGCTCGACCATTTCCCGATGGTCATGTCGTATGGGCCGTTGTGGGGCATCGCCTCGGCGATCGTCATGGCGATGGCCGGCAGCAGCGTTCTCGTGACCGGCATCTTGTTCAAGGCCCTACTGGCGGCCGCCTGGCTCGGTGCGCTGGTTCTCATCGAGCGCATCACACGCACGCGTCCGACACGCGACCGATGCCTCGCTGTCTGCGTGTTCGGCTGGACCCCCGCCAGTGTGTCGCAGTCGCTGGCCGAGGGCCATAACGATATCGCGCTGGTCGCGCTGGCGTTGCTGTGGATGCTCCTGCTGCTGCGCGCCCACTGGGCCGCCCCGGTGGCACTGGTCGCCTCCGCGCTTTGCAAGTATGTGACGGCCCCCCTGCTGCTGATCGATGCGATCAACGCCCTGCGGCGGGAGCGCGCAAGCTGGCAGAGCTTCCTGGCACGGCAAGTCGCGCCGGGCTTGCTCGGTCTCGCCACGCTGGCGATCTTCTATCGCTCGATGGCGTTCTTCGACGGCCTCAGGGTGGTCGGCGAGTGGCATTTCCTGCGCCCGAGCGATGCTCTGATGGGGATCCAGCACCTGACCGGTCTGCCGGTGCTGCTGCTCAGTATCGCGGCAGTGCTGTTCTTTGTTATGCACGCCGCCTACTGGCTCGCCATCTCGTTCTGGTCGCCGACTATGACGAGTTTGCAAAAGGCGGCCATCGCCACCATGGCTGCCGTGTTGTTCTCGGCCGTCAGCCACGTCTGGCCGTGGTATGCCATCTGGGTGCTGGGGCCGGCTGCGGTCATTCCCGGCTGGTGGCTTTCCCGCTTCGTGTTCGGCGCGGCGCTGGTGACGCCGTTCACGCTTGCGGCGTGGTGGAGCGAGCCCTTCCCCAACCACATGGAGATCACGGCACTGATCATGTACGCCGGCGCCGCTCTCTGGACGCTGGCGACGCGTGAGCGGCACAGCTGAAGCCGCGGCGGCCGTCCGCTTCTGCGACGGTACGCGGAAGGTCGTGGCGTCGGGGAATCTTCCTGAGATGCTGCGACCTGGCGGCGCTCGATGAACGGACATTCAGGAAGATGGAGCGCCCGGAGCTATTCGAAAAAATTTGTGACCGCGAAGGCACACTTTCGGCTTCCGCCCGAGGCTGGCATCAGCGCATTATGTTTCTGGTCCGTTGCGACCGTCTGCACTGCGAGCTAGCTTCCGGCGCCCGCGGACGAGTGCGCAGATGTTCGATACGGGGGAGCGTGCAGGTGCCTCGAAGGCAGATGAGGAACCGGTACGCACATGCTATCGTGCAGCACTCAGGCTGCTTCCACTGCCAACCGAGGGCGCGAGGGGTTTTGCCATAAACCGGATAGAGCAGAATTTCTCCGCCAAGCAGGGGGTCTTCGTTGCGCTCATTGAGGGGCTTCGGCTTCATCAGTGGGCCAAGAATGTGCTCATTTTTATTCCGCTCCTGTTGTCGGGCACCATCCAGAGCCTCGACGCCTGGATTGCCTGCGTGATCGGTTTCTTTGCGTGGGGCATTCTGGCGTCGTCCACGTATCTGCTGAACGACCTGTGGGACCTGGAGTCCGACCGCAGCCACTGGTCCAAATGGCGCAGACCGCTCGCCCGCGGCGACCTGCCGATACCTGTTGCAGTGGGCACGGCGATCGCGGGCATCGTCATCAGCATGGTCATCGGCTGGACGCTCACGTTCGGTGCCCTGCTGATACTTGGCGCCTATGCGGTGCTGACCGTGACCTATTCGCTCTGGCTGAAGCGCCTGCCCATCATCGACGTGTTTCTGCTGGCCTCCCTGTACACCCTGCGCCTGTTCTTCGGCATTGAGCTGGCCAACATCTCCTACTCGCCGTGGCTGCTGGTCTTCTCGATGTTCGTGTTCCTGTCGCTGTCGTTGGCCAAGCGCTATATCGAGGTCGGCCGTGGCGGCACGTTCGGCCGGGAGAAGGTGGAGGGGCGTGGCTACGTCGCCAAGGATGCGCCGCTGATCTTCGGGCTCGGCTTGTCGACCGCCGCCAGCGCTGTGCTGATCATGGTCCTCTATCTGATCAACGAAGCGTTTGGGGCCACCTTCTACCGGACGCCGCTGCTGCTGTGGCCCGTGCCTGGGCTGCTGTTCTTGTGGCTCGGCCGCATTTGGCTGCTGGCCGGCCGAGAAGAGCTCGACGATGACCCGATCCGCTTTGCTATCTTGGATCCGGTCAGCCTCTTTCTCGGCGCGGGCGTGACGCTGTCGTTCATAAGCGCCTGGCTGGTCTGATCCGAGGACTGGTGTCATGAGCGCTGCGTTCCTGGCGCGCAAGCTGGCCGGCAATCGCACGTTGGTGTGGCTTGTCTGCGTGCTGGGCGGCGGGACCATCCACCTCGCTCTGTGGCAGATCTCCGAGCCGTCCGAGCTGTTCAGTGATTTCTACAAAGCCTACTACCCGGCTGCGGAATATCTTTGGGAAAAGGGGCTGAGCGCCACCTGGCCGCTGACCGACGGCGCAGCCAGCGGCTTCGTCAACATCCCGATCGTCGCCTGGCTGTTTGTGCCCCTGGTGCCGCTGGGCGAAGACGAATCCGGATGGGCATTCCTGGCCATCGGCGCGGCCGCCGCACTGACGGCATGGTGGCTGCTGGTCCGCTTGGGCCGTCCCGAGGCAAGAAGCGCGGCGCCGCTGCTGTTTCTCGGGCTCGTCAATGGGCCGATGATCAACAGCCTGCGCGAGGGCAACACCACGCACATCATCCTGCTGCTGCTGGTGCTGGCGTTCCTGTTCTGGCGTTCGGGCCGGGATTATCTCGCGGGCCTCGTGCTCGGAGTCTGCGCAGTCATCAAACTGCCGCTGCTGCTGTTCGGCGCCTACTACTGTCTGCGCGGGAAGTGGCGCGTGGTGCTGGGCGGCGCCACCTCCATAACGGCGGCCGTGCTGCTGTCGTTTGCCGACTACGGGGTGGAGGGCAACCTCGGCTGGTACAGGGACGCCGTCGCGCCGTTTCTGGGAGGCGTCATCCCGGCCTTCAACGTGCAGTCGATCGACGGCTTCCTGATGCGCCTTTGGACTGGAGAGGCGCATCTGTACGAATGGGACCCCTTGCAGCCTGGCACTTTACACAAGGTGGTCCGCAACCTTCTTCTGGGCCTCGTTTACGGCAGCGCCGTGTGGTTCGGCTGGCGCGCCAACCGGGCCGAGCCGATGCCGGCCGTAAACGGCACGCTGAGCGCACGCGACACGCTGGAGTTCGTGCTGGTGATCAACATCGCCATCCTCACCAGCCCAATCTCCTGGACGCACTACTATCTCCTGCTCCTCGTCGTATGGGGGCTGTACCTGGGCGACCGGCTGCCCGTGCCGGACGACCGGCAGACCCGCTGGCTGATGTGGAGCAGCCTGCTGCTGACCTCCCTGCCAGTCATCATGCCCCAGCATTCACCGAGCCTGTTCAGCGAGGTGCTGGCGCGCACCGTCATCTCATCATGGTTCTTCGGCGGCCTGCTGCTGCTGGCGGTGCTGATGCGAGCGCTCTGGAGATTAGCACCGTCGGGCAGTCAGCAGACGCAACGCGCAGGTAGCCATGCAAGCTGATCGCTACAGATGGATGGACGCAACGGCGCCGCTCACGCTCAAGCTTGCGCTGTTCCTGTTCTTTTGCGCGTTTGTCCTCAACGGACTGATCTATGTCACGGCGCCGGAGCAGCTCAAAGAGAACGCGCTGACCCATAGCTGGGACGCCCTGAACGGCCGCGGCTCGGACGATTCCTGGGGCGCCATGCAGGGCGCCCTCGACTATTTCGCAAAGCCGACGGCGACGCCGCTGTATTCGGAAATCTTCTTCAACCGCCTGTATCGTTTCCAGTATCCGCCATCGGCCCTGTTCGCGCTCAAGGGCATGAAATGGCTTGCACCCAACAACGTGCGCATCGACGAGACGCAGAATTTCGCCACCGTGACTATCAACGACGTCATCGGCTGGATCTTTCTTCTGGCGACAGGCCTCGCCACGGCGGCACTGCTCGAGCTGCAAATTCGCAAGCGCTACGCCGCGGAGTCCCGGGTGCTGCTGGCGGCCCGGGTGGCTATCGCTGGCCGGCTTCACCCTCACGTTCTACCCAATCGTGAAGGCCTACACGCTGGGACAGCTCCAGGTCTGGATCAACGGCCTGTTTGCCGTGGCCCTGCTGTGCTGGGCGACGGGCTTCAAGTCCGTCTCGGGCTGCCTGATCGGGCTGACCTGCCTGATGAAGCCGCAGTACGGCCTGTTTCTCCCATGGGCCCTGCTACGCGGGGAATGGCGCTTCCTGGCCGTGTGTTCCGTGACCGTCGCAGTCGGACTTGCTGCGTCGGTGCTGGTATTCGGGCTGGCCAATCACATCGACTACGTGCGCGTCATCTCGTTCCTGTCCCAGCGGGGCGAGGCCTATTATCCCAATCACTCGGTCAACGGCATGCTCAACCGCATCATGAGCATCGCCGACCCAACCGAATACAGAAACCTCGAGTTCATCGCCGGCCAGTTCCCGCCGTTCAATGCGTGGGTGTACGGCTGCACGCTGGTGAGCTCGATCGCACTATTGGCGGCTGCCCTCCTGCACCACAGCACGCGGGGCGATTCCGGCCGTCTGTTTGATTTCTGCGTCCTAGCGCTGAGCTGCACCATGGCCTCGCCGATCGCCTGGGAGCATCACTACGGCATCCTGCTGCCGATCTGCGCCGTGCTCGTCGTCGCGGTTGCAGGCGCACCGCGACCCGTCTGGATCGCCCTGCTGGCGGTCGCATATGCGCTGGCCAGCGTATATATACCGGCCACCATGCTGCTGGCCCCCACACCGTTCAACTTCCTGCAGTCCTATCTGCTGTTTGCGGCACTCATCGTGCTGGTGATGCTGCATTGGCGGCCGTGGGCAGGTCGCGGCGCACAAGCATCCATGGCGTAAAGCGCAAAAGGGGCTCCACTGCTGGAGCCCCGACTGTTGCGTTGCCTGAAGGAGAGAAACACGCACGTACCGAAGTGAGATTGCTCTCACTCCAAATTCACGGAGGCGAAGCAGGATGCACGGCTCAGCCGCAACCATCCCTCTGAAGCCGACGTCCCTTGGGACGATGTGAGTCAGTCTGAAGCAGTGCCGCCGGCCACTTGGTCCGAAGCCGGAGCATCCCCGCCAAGCTTCATCGGCTCATAGTAGCGTTCCTCTCGCCGGCAAGCGACGAGAGCGACGACCGTGCACAGCAGCGCAACAACAGCGAATTTCTTGGACATCGCGATTCACCCTCTACTGGTTGGATCGGCCCCCCCGGGCCAAACTCGCACGCGACTAGTTGCTCCCGTTCGGTGTGTACCCGCAATCAGAGCATGCGCGATTTGAACAGCTTGCCCACGCTTTCCACAGAGCCCCGCCCATGGATCGGATCGAGACGGAACAGAGTAGGCCGAGCCCTTAACGGTGCTGCGATGTTTACGCGCAGGGAACTTCAATCTGAGAGGCGACGTTCTAGCTAACGAAAGGCCCGTTCCGCAGAATCCTGCCTGTCACCCACTGTTCAATGCATTCGTGATGCCAAGACGATCGTCGCAAGCCGCCGGCAGATTGCTCAAGCGGGCAATTGCAAAAAGTGATCCCACCAAACAGCGACCGACCGTCGGTGAGCCGGTGATCATCGATCCCCCAAACAAGCCGCGGGCCGGCCAGGCCGCGCGGGCGAGGGCCCGGCAGAAGCCATCATCCAAACAGGAGAACTGACCGTTGCCCGCGTTCCGGACTGCGCTTGCCTCCATCGCCTTGGCCTGCTGGGCATCGGCCTCGGCGGTGGCCGACCCGCTGCTGGCCGACTTTCCCTATCCCTATCCCGTGCAGACCTACCAATTCCGCTCGCAGGGTCAGCCGCTGTCCATGGCCTACATGGACGTGCATCCGACGCAGCCGAACGGCAAGACCATCGTCCTCCTGCACGGCAAGAATTTCTGCGGCGCCACCTGGGAGGCAACCATCCGCCCGCTACGCGACGCAGGCTATCGACTGATCGTGCCGGACCAGATTGGCTTCTGCAAATCGACCAAGCCGCAGGCCTATCAGTTCAGCTTGCACCAGCTGGCGCTCAACACGCGCGCCCTGCTCGGCAGCATCGGCGTCGAGAAGCCCATCATCATGGGCCACTCCATGGGCGGCATGCTGGCCATGCGCTACGCGATCAGCTTCCCCGGCGAGACGTCGGGCCTGGTGCTGGTCAACCCGATCGGTCTTGAAGACTGGAAGGCCAAGGGCGTGCCGTTCGCGCCCATCGACCAGCTGTACGAGCGCGAGCAGCAGACCTCCTTCGAGACGATCAAGCAATACCAGCAGTCGACCTACTACGCGGGCGAGTGGAAGCCCGAATACGACCGCTGGGTGACCATGCTGGCCGGCATGTACAGAGGGGCCGGCGGCCGGCTCGTCGCCTGGGACCAGGCGCTCACCTCCGACATGATCTTCACCCAGCCGGTGGTCTATGAGCTGGAGCTGATCTCGGTGCCGACGCTGCTCATGATCGGCCTGAAGGACAATACGGCAATCGGCAAGGACCGCGCCCCGCCCGAGATCGCCAAGACGCTCGGCAACTACCCGGACCTCGCCTGGGAAGCGCAGCAGCGCATCAAGAACGCGACGCTGGTGTCGTTCCCGGAGCTCGGCCACGCGCCGCACCTGCAGGACCCGGAAGGCTTCAACAAGACCCTCATCGACCAGCTCGCTCAATTGCAGTAGGCGCGCTGCCTCCCCCCTCGAAGGGGGAGGACGATGCGTCCGCGGCTTAAGCTGGCCATCGCCGACCGCGGACCTTGCACCATCGCCAGCCTAATCCGCTGGACGCATCAGCTGGGGGTGACGGGCGGCTGTGCGGCGTCCTCACCCCCACCTGGAGTGCCATCGAGCTTAGCTCGCTTGTCGAGTTCGCAGATGGATGAGCCAAGGGCGAGCTAAACTCGTGGCACTCCTCCCTCCCCCCTCGTGCGTGACGAAGGCCTCAAGTCCGGCCTTCGTCACAGGGGGAGGAAACGCAAGCAGCCGACTGCGTCCAAGAACAAACACACTAGGCACGCTCGGCGCAGCGCTGCAGACTGTGCCGGGTGGAACCACGCATGGGGTCAGCATGGGCAATGCGTCGGCGAGGATCGTCGTCTGCGGGGCGGGGTTGGCCGGCATCTCGGCCGCCTACTATCTCGCCATCGAGCACGGTTGCGAGAACATCGTGATCGTCGAGCAGGACAATCCGCTCTCGCTCACCTCCGACAAATCGACCGAAGCGTACCGCAACTGGTGGCCCGGGCCCGACACCGCCATGACGGCCTTCATGGACCGCAGCATCGACCTGCTGGAAGGCATCGCGCGCGCCACCGACAACCGCATCAACCTGAACCGCCGCGGCTACCTGTTCGCCACTGCCGACCACGGCAAGATCCCCTTCTTGCAAAGCATGGCAACCATGGCCGAGGCACGGGGAGGCGGCCCGGCGCGCTTGCATGAGACGGCGTCGAGCCCGTATGTGCCCTCGCCCGAACGCGGCTTCGACCTGGCGCTTACCGGTGCGGACGTCATCACCGAGCCCAGCCTGATCCGCCGCCACTTTCCCTACCTGGCGCCCAAGACCGTGGCGGTGGCACACGCCCGCCGCGCCGGCTGGCTCAGTGCCCAGCAGCTCGGCATGACGATGCTGGAGGCGATCCGGGAGCGCGGCGTCAAGCTCCTGAGGGGCACGCTGGTGGGCATCGACACGGCTGGTGGACGGGTCCGCGCGGTGCAGGTCGAGCAGCAGGGCGAGCGCCGGTCGCTCGAGGCAACCCATCTCGTGCTGGCCGCCGGACCGATGCAGAAGGAAATGGGCGGCCTACTCGGCATCGACCTGCCGATCGTGGCCGAGCGCCATTTCAAGGTCAGCTTCCCGGATCCCGCTGGCGCCATGCGTCCGGCGCCGATGCTGATCTGGCTCGACGATCAGTATCTGCCCTGGAACGAGGAGGAGCGCGCGGCGCTCGCCGAGGACGAGGAGTCGCGCTGGCTGCTGGAGAAGTTTCCCTGGGGCGTGCACGGGCGACCGGAGGGGTACGGGCCCGGCTCGACGTTCATCGTGCTGTTCAACTACGGTCATGGTCCCAGCGACGTGGCGTTCCCGCTGCCCGAGCAGCCGCACTATCCCGAGATCGCGCTGCGCGGCATGGCCACCATGGTGCCGGCGCTGCAGGAGTACATCGGCAAGGCGTCGCGACCCTACGTGGACGGCGGCTACTACATCAAGACGCGCGAGAACCGGCCGCTGATCGGCCCGCTGCCGGTCGAAGGCGCGTACATCTCCAGCGCTTACTCGGGCTTCGGCGTGATGGCCTCCTGCGCCGGCGGCGAGCTGCTGGCGCGGCACGTCACAGGGAGCACCCTGCCCGATTATGCGCCGGCGTTCCTGCTGTCGCGCTATCAGGACCCGGAGTATTGCGCGCTGCTCGACGCCTGGGGCGACGGCGGCCAGCTGTGATGCCGCGCAGCATTCCGGCTCTGCTGACCGCTCCCGCGGGGAGAGGGTTGGGGTGAGGGGCCGCCTCCCATCGCAGCGCAAGTTGCTGGATGCGGTCGGGTCAAGCCGACCTGACAAATGGGCGGGGGCTGGCTCCCCGCAAGTCGGGGAAGGGGAAGGCTAACCTCGGCGTTTGGTGGGGACGTCGATGGGGAGGAATTCGACGCCCGACTGCTGCACCGGCTGCGGGTAGAGCTTCATCAGCTCCAGCACCTCGAGCGGCATGCCGACCTTGACCGGCAGGCCGAGGCTGCGCGCCTCCTCGGCGGTGAGCGCATAGTCGTGCGTCCAGGTGCCCTCCCGCCAGCTTGGTGGCGAGGTCCTCGGCGGCCTTCTGGTCGAGCCGCGGGGTGAGCAGCTCGACGGCGCCGCGCTTGACCTGGGCCAGCGCCTTCTCGCTGACATCGGCCAGCACCAGCGTCAGATCGAACACGTGCTCGATCGGCTTGGAATCGCGCGCCCGCACGATGCTGGCCGCCGGGAAGCCGGCGATCTGCGGATCGATGGGCCCCAGCACGGAGAACTCGCCGAGCACGATCTCGTCGGCGGCTAGCGCGATCAGCGTACCGCCCGACATGGCATAGACGGGAACGTAGACGGTGACCTTGGCCTGATGCGCCTCCACGGCGCGCGCAATCTGCATGGCGGCCAGCACCAGGCCACCCGGGGTGTGCAGGATGAGATCGATCGGCCGGTCGGGTGGCGTCTCCTTGATGGCGGCGATGATGGTCTGCGCGTCTTCCAGGTCGATGTGGCGGGACACGTTGAAGCCGAACAGGCTGCGCTTCTCCTGCCGGTGGATCATGGTGATGACGCGCGAGCCGTTCAGCTTCTCGATGGCCCGGATCGCCTGGGCTCGCTTGACGGCGAACCAGCGGCCCGTCAGCAGTGGCTGCAAGGCCAGCACCGCAAGGACGATCCAGATCAGGGAGGAGAAGTCGAACGACATTGCAGCCTGGTACCCCATGGTCGTCGAGAACTCCTGATCGAAGAACTCTTGCCGGCTCAGGCACCGCGCTGGCTGCACGGAGATCGGTGGTACCGCTTAGCACGCGTTGGAACTACTACCGCACTGATTTTGCGCATTTTCCACTGCGTGTCCGTCGTCCACTGCTTATCAAGCTATCTGCTCAGTCCCGCCTCCTACGACCCAAGCATACCCCACGACTAAACGGTGCGCGTTATGCCGAGGCGAAGCCAGGCCCTCATTTCCACTGATTTGCCGGTCCCTTGCCGGTCCTATTTGTTGCGTCTTTCAAGAGTTTGGGCCACCTGCGCAGGCTACGCGACAAGCTGTAGGTCCCGATAGCGCATCAGGCCGCAGCTTTTTTTCATTTGTCGCACCCCAACCTCTTGAGGTCACCGCCACCACCAGCGGGCCTTACCCGCCGGGTGTCGCGCCATCGGCCACGTCCGCTGTCAACTTCCGGGCACGTGGTGGATGGCTGGGAAGAACATCTCCTGCCACTTGACCGGGCGCGCTTTGATGCTGCCGACGTCGTTCATGAATTCGGCGTACTTCATGAGGTTTTCCGGCGACGTGGTGTAGCGGATATCCGGATCGTTGAGAATCTCGAGCACCTCGTCGAGCTTCATTCCCTGGCCCTCCATGTCGAGGAAGGTCTGCGCGGCGGCGCGCTTGTCGGCATTGATCGCGGCGATCGCCTCCTCCAGCGCCTTGAGGAACGCGGCGTATACCTTAGGATTGGCGTCGTGGAACTTGCCCGTTGTGTAGAGCAGCGTAAACGTGCTCGGGCCGCCCATCACGTCATTGGAGGTCATGATGGTGCGGATGTTGGGCGACTTGCGCTCACGCTGATGGAAGGGCGGCGAGGTGAAATGGGCGGTGATCTCGCCGCCGCCTGACAGCAACGCGATCAGCGCGTCTGGATGGCTGAGCGAGACCGTGTACTTGTCGAGCGCGGCATATTCCGAGCGGCCGAACTCCTTGATCGCCGCCATCTGCAGGATGATTGCCGGGATCGATACCTTGACGGCGGTGACGGCGAGCTTGTCGCTCGGGCCGAAATCGCGGATCGACTTCAAGTATGGCGAGCGGGTGTTGAGATACATCGGGATCGAGGTCATCGAGGCGATGCCCTTGACCCTGAAGTTCTCCCGCGCGCGGTCCCACAGGGTCAGAAACGCCGGCGGGCCGGCGACGACGATGTCGGCGGCCCCCGACAGCAGAAGGTCGTTGACCAGCGCCGGGCCGCCGAGCTTGAGCCACTCGACCTTGAGGGTGGCGACGCCCAGCTCGCGCGCCTTCTGCTCGATCAGCCCTTTCTGCTCCATCACCAGCAGCGGCAGGAAGCCGACGCCGCCGGCACCGCGCGGGATCTTGATCACCTCGACCTCGGCCGATGCAAAAGTCGGCCACAGCAGCGCGGCAGCACAGAGCAGCATCAGCCTTCGCTTCATTGTCTCCTCCCAGAGATTCGTTTGGGTCGTTGTATTCTGCGATCGACGGCGGGGCGGAATGCCGACGATAAGCTCGTGGCGGGCCTTCTGCGGCTCGCGGCCCCGCTGGTACCGATAGTGGCAAAGTCGATGTATCGGATCTCTCTATCTCCCGCGTGTCGCGACTAGGTCGTGCCGCCAAAAGTAAGTGCTGGCCCAATCGGTTCGACGTCGAGGCGCACGACTATCCCCTCGAGCGCCGGCTTGGGCGCAGGATACTCCTTCATCACATGTGGGTCGTGCCCGGGCACGATGTGCCGGACCGACGGCGCCAGCCGCTCCAGGATCCGGTAAGCGTCGAGCATCTGGCCGACGTGGAACGCCGTGGTGAAGGGCCGATTGGTGGCCATGTTCTCGTAGTAATGCGTAGCATCCGAGGCCAGGACCACCCAGCCGCGCTTGGTGTGCACCCGCACCGATTGCAGGCCGTCGGAGTGGCCGTAGGTTGGATGCAGCGTCAGGCCTGGCGCGATTTCGACATTGCCGGCATGCATCTCCACCCGACCCTTGTAGTTGAGCCGCACCATGCCGACCACGTCCTCGACATCATAGCTATGGCCGATCCGCGCATAGCGCATGTACTTGCCCGTGGCATAGGCCATCTCGCGCTCCTGCAGGTGGAAGCGCGCGTTGGGGAACTTGTGAAAGTTGCCGACGTGGTCGTAGTGCATGTGCGTGAGGATGACGTCTCGCACGGCCCTTGGCTCGACGCCGAGCAGAGAAAGGCTCTCGACGGGGCAGCGCAGGAAAGTTCGCTTCCTTTCCTTCGCCATCTCGGCGGTGAAACCCGTGTCGATTACGTAGGCTCCGGCCGGTCCCAGCGCCAGCCACGTGAAGTAGTCCATCGGCATCGGCCCGTCGTGCGGATCGCCGCCGATGAAATGATCACGCCGCCTCGCGTCGCGCGTTGCGTAACGCAGCGCGTAGACTTCATATTCTGGCAGCATGTGCGACCACCTTGTGAGTACTGCCTTACTTTGCTTGCCGTCCGCATCACTTGGCACCGGGTCGTGCTATCGTAGGTTAGGTGCTGTTGGGAAGCTACTGTTGGGAGGAGCCCACTATGTCCGCCGCGGCGATATCCGCCACAACCTCGTCCCCCTACTATCTTCCCGTCCGCCAGGACTGGCTCGATCGGCGCAAGGAACCAATCCTCGAACCGGATCTGCCGATCGTCGATCCCCACCACCATTTGTGGGACCGGCCCGGCTGGCGCTATTTGCTCGATGAACTGCTCGCGGATACCAGCAGCGGCCACAACATCATCGCCACTGTGTTCGTGCAGGCGCGCGCGATGGCGCGCGCCACAGGCCCGGTCGAACTGCGGCCCGTGGGCGAAACCGAGTTCGTCAACGGTGTCGCCGCCATGAGTGCGAGCGGCATCTACGGCAACACCAGGCATTGCGCCGGCATCGTCGGCCATGCGGATCTTGCCTTAGGCAGCAGGGTCGAGCCGGTGCTGGAGGCCCACATACGTGCAGGCGGCGATCGCTTCCGCGGCATTCGCCACATCAGCGCCTGGGATGCCGACGCATCGATCCGCAATCCGGCTTACTCTCCGCCGGCGGCCTTGTTGGGCGACAGAGGGTTCCGGGAAGGGTTCGCCATCCTCGGCCGGCTCGGCCTCTCCTTTGACGCCTGGCTCTACCATCCCCAGATCGGTGAACTTGCCGAGCTCGCGCGCGCCTTTCCAGAAACGAAGATCGTCCTCAATCACGTCGGCGGCCCGATCGGCATTGGTGCCTATGCCGGCAAGCACAAAGAAGTCTTCCCCGGCTGGGCCGCATCGATCAAGGCGCTCGCAGCCTGCCCGAATGTTTACGTCAAACTCGGTGGCCTCGGTATGCGCATGGGCGGCTTCGGCTTCCACGAGCGGTCTGAGCCTCCATCCTCCGAGGCGCTGGCGGCCACGTGGCGTCCCTACATCGAGAACTGCATCAACGCGTTCGGGCCGTCGCGATGCATGTTTGAGAGCAACTTTCCCGTCGACAAAGGTTCATACAGCTATCCGGTGTTCTGGAACGCCTGCAAGCTTCTGACGAAGGGCGCAACTGACGCCGAGAAAGCCGATCTCTTCGCTGGGACGGCTGTGCGATTTTATCGGCTCGATCCCATCCGAAGAAGTGTGGCCTAGACGTCCGTCCACCGTCGCGACGAGCAGCTACACCTATTCATGCCAACCTGACGCGAACCATTGAGGTGTGCAATGTCGGAGGCCCTGACCCGCTCTCTCGCCGCCTTTGTCAGCGACCTGCGTCTCAGCGCCGTCCCCGCCAACGCGTTGACCGTGGTCCATACCGGCTTTGCCGATTGCATCGGCACTATGATTGCCGGCAGCATCGAGGACCCACCCAACATCCTGCGAAAGACGCTGGCTCCTGCTCCGGGCGATGCCAGTCTCTACCTCACCGGTCCGCGTGTTCCGGCGCCGGATGCAGCCTGGATCAACGGCACCGCTGCGCACGCGCTGGACTATGATGACGTGGCCCTGCGCGGTCATCCGAGCACCGTGCTGGTGCCCGCCATCCTGGCTGAGGGAGAGTCGCTCGGCTCGAGCGGAGCCCAGCTGGCGACCGCCTATATCGCGGGCTACGAGGTGTGGGCCGAGCTGGCCGCCCGCGATCCCGCGCAACACCATCAAAAGGGCTGGCATCCGACCGGCATCTTCGGCCCCATCGGCGCGGCAGCAGCGTGTGCCTCCCTGCGCGGCCTGGATCCGAACCGGGCCGCGCACGCAATTGCGCTCGGCGCGTCGCACAGCTCTGGCTTGGTCGCAAATTTCGGCACCATGACGAAGCCCTACCATGCCGGTCGGGCGGCGCATTCGGGTGTTATCGCGGCGCGGCTGGCGGCTGCGGGCTTCACGGCTTCGCAAGATGCGCTGGAGCATCCGCTGGGCTTCCTGGCCGCCGTGTCGCCGAAGGGCGAGGTGGACCGAGCATCGCCGGCCAAAACCGGCCAAGTATGGCAGATCCTGAAGCAAGGCCTCAGCGTGAAGAAGTATCCGCTCTGCTACTGCACACACCGCGCTATCGACGGCATGCTCGACCTGCTGGCTGCGCAGACTGTGAGGCCGGACGATGTGGAATCCATCACGGTCTCGACGAGCAGGCGCAACGCCACCATCCTGCGCAATAGCCGTCCGCAAACGGGTCTCGAAGCGAAGTTCAGCATGCAGTTCGCGATGGCGAGCGCGATCGTCGCGAGGCGCGTGGGGCTGGCCGAGCTCACCGATCCGTTTGTGCAACGCAGGGATGTGCAGGCGCTGATGATGAAGGTCACGGTCGAGCCGGACGACCGCGAGAACCCCAAGCATCCAGGCGCCGCGCCGTATGATCTGGTGGTAATCGACACGCGGGACGGGCGGCGGCTTGAAAGCGCACATATTACCGACGAGCGGGGATCACCCGACCAACCTCTGTCCCCCGAGGAGCTGTGGGCGAAGTTCGCAAGCTGCCTTTCGGTCGGCAACCCCAAGCTGCATGCCCGGGCCGTGTTTGATGCACTTATGCAAATCGAGCGTCAGCCAAACGTTGCGGCGCTTCGCGGCTCAGGCGAGGTGGGGCGAGCGCTTGAGGGGATTTGCGGCAAAAAGTCGATCATTGCGCTGCCCGAGGAGGCGTGCGCCGAAGAGCGTTGATTGAGGGTCGAAGCTAGATTGTCAGGCTGTTTGCCGACGCGCAGTGCAACAGGCGTCCACTCAGGCGCTATCCCTTCAGGGCCCCCTACTTCAGCACCGAGAATTGGGGCCAGGTGCCGAATTCAATTGGTAGAGAGGCTATCCGCATCGATACCGCGCCGCCCGGCGCGGGCGGCGCGGTATCCTTGGGTGCAAGGGATTCCATCCAACGCCGCACAACATCGGCGTTGTTACCGTGGCGCCAAAAGCGTCCAGCAGCGCGCACGAGTCAGGCGCCCCTGGCTACTAGGTTGTGATGTCGCAGCGCCAAGGCTGGAGGCGCGCAGCGCAGCGTAGCGCCGGAAGGCTTGGCGCTGGTGCGCGCCGATGGTGGGTAATTATTGGAAGCCGATCGACACACGCATATTGTGTGCGCGTCCAGATGCGGTCAGGGCGATGTTACAGATGCTTTGCCCGGCGTTGTCTCAATGGCAGTCGAACCAGGTTGCGCAATCCGTCCAGGCCCCAGCAGCGCGTCGAGCCGGGCAGCTACTTGTCGCAAGTGCAGTCGCGTTTGCGGGTCCTGGATGCTTGTCATGGCGGCCGCGCCCAACCTGGATCGGAGTCGGGGCAAAGCTTCCGCCGCCCATGCCGGAAAGGCCGTATCGCCTCCAGCCGTCACTGTGAGCAGGGCATAGTTTTCAGAAAAACCCGCGGCTGTAAGCTTGTCTCTTGCTGACTTCTGCGCGGCAGCATCACCCGGCCGGAGCAAGCCTTCCACCGATCGCAGATAGGCGTGCTGTAGATCGCGGCGCCACAATGGTACGATTGACAGATCTCCCCAGATTGCCTCCGTCACATCGTCCGCGTAGTCAAACAATGAGTAGTTCGCGCCACGCAGGCTCGCCTGTTCCTCGATCGACGCCAGTCTTCGCGCGTTGAGAAAGGTGGTGACGATTCTGGCTCGTGCTTCCGAGATGCGACGCAATGCGCCCGCAGGGTTGGTGCGCGCGACGAGATCCGGCTGGAGGAAGACATCAAGGCTCCGTACACCTTGACCAAGGGCGTACCGGATCGCGTTCCGCTGCTCGCCGATCTCCGGGTAACTGATCGTATTGTCGGGCTCGATTAAGGTCCCACCGATAAGACCGCCGAGGCTCGAGATGAAGGCAAGGTGCTGATCCAGCGCAAAATCATAAGTGTCTTTCAACAGTCCGCTGTCTTCAGTTGCAGCGGCTAGGCCGGACATCGAAGACACCAGCTTTGCAAGGCCGAGGCGCGTTGCTTCTAAGCGCTCCCGGCCAACATTCCCCTTGAGAACGCGTGGATCCGTCTTCCAGCGATCCTCGTCCGGGAACTCGCCAGCCGCCCAACGAAGCACAACATCGCCTGCTGCGGCTGCCGCCATGCGATCGAGCGCAACTTGTTCTTCTGTCGGCGTTGCGCCGTGCACTCCATAGCCCCAGTCGATGGCGAAATAGTCGTACGGTCCAAGTCCGCCCAATACTCGCGTGACCCCGTCGCCGGGCTGGGCCACTTGGTTCATGCGGCCATAGGCCATGATCGAGGCATTTGGCCCTCTCAAATTGGCAAATGTCGGATTTCGCAGATCCGCGGCGGAATAGGCGGTCGACGCCAAATGGTTGTGGCGAAGCCCCAAGGCGTGACCCACCTCGTGCGCCACGATATGAGTGAGGAGTTGACCCTGTTTTTGCTCGCTGAGCGGCAACCCGTGGACCTCGGGATCAACACCCTTGGCCATCAGGTAATAGTAGCCGCTGAACCACTGTAAGATACGGGGAAAGACCTGTACGTGCGCGCCAATGATTTCGCCCGAGCGCGGGTCGTAGATGGTCGGCCCTATGGCATTGGACGTCTCGGTCGGCAGCCAGCGCACGACGTTCGTCCGAGCGTCCTCAGCGGCCCAATTTGGGTCCTCTTCTGGGCTCGGTGCGTCGCGCGCGATAATGGCATTGCGAAAGCCCGCGGCCTCGAAAGCTGGCCGCCATAGTTCGATGCCTGCCCGCACATACGGCCGCCAGTGCTGAGGCACTTCGCGACTGACATAGAAGACGATCGGTTTGATCGGCTCGCTTACGGCTGCGCTCGGGTCGGCTTTCTCGAGCCGGTGCCGCCAGATTACTCCACCTTTGGAAAAGCTCTCACCTTCAGAGGATTCGAATTCCGTGAACTTGCTCTGGAAGAAGCCTACGCGCTCGTCGAACTGTCGCGCTGGCATCGGCGGCTCTGGGAGAGTGACGAACCAGTGACCAATGCCAACGGTCACTGGAATAGGTTCTGGCGTCGCGCTGGCTGGATCAACGGCGAGGAAAGTGAGCTGAGATTTGACGCTCACATTTTGCGGGAATGCGCGAACTTCCTTGATAAACGAACGGGCCGAATCAACCGATTTGACTTGCATCTTTGCGAATGCGACCTGCTTTTTGGCAGACAGCGTTTCAATATCGTTTGAGAAGAGCTTTGTGATGTCGACCAGAACCAGGTTGTTTGGGCCATCGCAAACAACTGGAATGATAGCCATTATTGGGGCGCTGGTGTTGCCTGCGATCGCCCGATAGATCGGATCGGCTCCGACATCCGCGGGGCGCGGTTCCGATCCCTTGTCGTCGGCCTGGGCGCTAAGACCCGCCCGTTTCTGGAAACCGGGTGTGCGGTCCCTTACCAAAATCCATCCACCCTGGCGCTCGAGGCTCACCACCGTTGTGCCAATTTCGTTATGCCCGTTCGATTGAGTTGGCATTTCGATGGCCTCGGCATGCCAAAGGATAAGGCGCCCAAAGCGCTCCGAGCTCAGCTCAAGAAGGAAGCGATCTCCTTTGCGGTAGGCCGCGGGTCCGCCGAAATCTTCTCTGCCGAGCAAGGTGGCACCGGAAAGTTCGTCCGCGCAGCGCGAGCCAGAAGCCTCGCGTCCGGCAATATCCTGGACCTGAGCACTCCCGGCGGTCGAAAAAAGACCAATCCCGAGCGCCAAAAGAGCGGTGACAGCTGAATGCGTCATGCGATCTTCCAACATTGGCTTGAGGAAGTTAGCGGACGGCCAGCCTCACCCTCCCGGCTTGGACCTCCGCATTCACCACCATGCTTGGGGATGGCCGCTCGGACCATCAGTGATTTCACTGGTACGGCTGGCGCGAACCACCCAGTCCCTGCCGGTGAAAGCTTGGGGACGTTTCCCGCCCCTCAGCGGTAAAGCGACCCCTTCCGCCTTGTGCTCCTCTCGCAGGCCTATCAGCCTCACCCATTTTAAATAGATCCATCAGCAGTGGAGCGAGAGGCTCTAAGATGCGTTCAGCATCGGACGAGATGCCACCCGGGTCGCTGAGAAAGCGCTTGCTTTCCGCCTCTGTGCAAAAGCCCATGACCCGCTCGACGCCCGCGCGGTTGTGCCAACTGCGATCAAAGATCACGACTTCACTACATGAGGCATTAGGGAAAACCCTTGCTGGCGACCGGCATCAGACTGGGTTCGCGGGCAGCCCCAGGCGTCTACGGGCGCGCCGGCCTTCAACGCCGACCGCGCCTCCCGCCTCCGCCGCGCGCTCCCATGCGCTGCCCGCCCCCGGGTCCTCGAAATGAGCGCTGTGGCGCCCGCATTGGCGTGTATCCTTTCAATCGCTGTCCCTGCGCAGCAGTTCTGTGTCGGCTAACTTGCTTGGATTTGGCGGTAGCTGTCGTCCGCTTGGCGACTTTGGTTTTTGCAGTAGCCGATTTGCCTTTCCCAACCTGTTTCGTCTGCGACGCCAGCTTACTCTTCGCGGTCGATTGCACTCGTTTATCCACGCCTGTTCGCGCGGCCTTGGTGTTGGCCAAGTCTCGGCGGCCCGACTCGGCCTTGCCACGGTAGGCTTCTCTCGCAGCAGTTCGCTTCGCATCACCAAATTGCCCCGCGACCTTGGCATCGCGGTAGGGAACGTTACCCCGGTGCCTCGCATCGTGGCGCCACGTTCCGTCGGCCATATTCGTGCGATTGAACTGGTTGAAGCGGTTGACATTGATGTTGACGCGGTCCCGCCACCAGTCGACACGGCCCCAAAGGGCCGAGCCGACGGCAATGGCGCCGGCAAAAGCAACTATGCCGCTGCCGGTGAAGCCGTACGGATACCAATAGAACGGCTCGTACGCGGGATAGGGCCAGTCGCCATAACAAACCCGAGGATCGTAGATCGGAACGTACACGTAGTCTGGGTTCGTCGGTTCGATGGTGATGACCGACGTCGTGCTGCTCCCGATCGTCTTCGAAGCTTTGCTTACCTTTTGCTGGTCAGTGGACTTGAGATGACCCGCAGCCTCAGCGCGCTGCCGCAAGACCTGAACTGCTGCCAGGAGTTCCGCTTGCTGGCCCAGAAACGCATCGCCCAGTTGCTGTGTCCAGTCGAGCTTGTCGCTCATCATCTGCAGGGTTTGCGGCACAGCGGTGAGCGCCTTGACGCTCGGATCCCAAGGCTGCTTTTGCATCGCGTCCTGCAAGGCTTGCCCGGTCACGCTTGCATTTTCGCGCACCCAGCGGGCGGCTTGCACCACCTCCGTCGGATAGGTCGACGCCATCAGGATCTGGGACAGCAAGGGATCGGGATGCAGCGCGATCGGAGCAACCAGCTGCTCCAACTGCGGCTTGCTGAAAGAAGGCGTGCTTGATTGTTGGGCCTGCGCCGGTGCGGTTGTTGCCGAAAGAACCACGAGTACCGCGACCCTGCCCAGGCTATTAAACCTCTGGATGAGCATAACGTATCTCCGTTCTTGTGCGCGCACCAACGATGGTGCCTGCATGCGAAGACTTGCCCATTGGGAATTGTGCTGAATACATCCAGGCGGAGTACCGAGTAGTAGTCCTCGGTCCGTGTCCGCGTGGGACGACGTACGCCAAAAAAGGGGGCTTGAAGCGGCGGGTGGCCTAGGCGCGAAGGTGGGGGTGCGCATCGGCTCGGTATATGCGGGAGACTCCAATTGTCGCAGAGGTCGGAGCCAGAAGCAGCCGCGCTTAAACGGCAAACCCTGGCTCGCGGTCGGGAGCGACTAGCACCGTAAACAATCGAAGTTTATTCCGATATCGCGATCGCGGCGGTTGCCTCGATCAGCTGCCGCGGTCAACGTCGATGATGTCCGGTGGCGTGGAAGCATCTGCCGCTCATGCCGCAGATGCAGCGGGGATTTCCAAGCATTTAGCTCACTAACGCCCAACGCCTGCGGCCACCTAATCCCTCGGGTAGGATGTAATGACGCGGAAGGCCAACAGGTGCTTCGTCATCGTCGCTCGCTACGCTCACTGAAAGAAATAGTTGCAGCGTCAGCGGTTTGGCGGGAACTTGTTGGCAACGGTCAATGCTTCAGCTTCAAACGTCTCAAGTGCAACCTTTTGAGCGAGCACAACGTCTCCCGCCACGAGCTCGCCTTCAGGAAAGAAGCATAGACGCCGGATGCACCGACCTTCCTGGTCGAGTTCTTCTACATTCCTGGCACCTGTAAGTCGGATACGGTAGATACGACCGCTTGCCCCTCCCACGACGTCAAAGCGCCGATACGTCAGAAATTCGTTGAGTTGGCTGCGTGTGAGATTAGCCTTGAGCAATCTTAGGCCACGCCTGTATCGACGGTCGCCACAGAGGAGCGAAACGGTCCGCCACCAAATTTGGCGTAGCAAAGTGCCCCGGATCAGCGGAACATCCATACAATCAGCCGCCCTGAAGCTGCGGCATGAATAATGTTTGCGCTGCTCGAGGATCGAATGTGCGCATCAGTTCACCTGGAGCGCCATCCTTTCCGAGCGCCACAGCTCGGAACCCTTTGCCGGTTAGTTCTTGAAAACGTGCTTCCGCCGTGGCCAGTGACGAGAGATCTGTTGGATCGAACTCGTGACGGGTGTCGCCATTAGAATCCATAACTATCTGAAGGTGCATGTGTCGCTCTTTGCTGTTTGCCGTGCGAATAAGCTCTCCAAATACCTAGAGTTGCACAACCCGCTTAACCATGAATAGCCAGCTGCAGTGATTATTCTGCAACGCAAGAGCCAAAGCTTGAGCGCCACTGCATCGGTACTTGGCCGGACATCACCAGACCGAAGCGGACTGGCGGCTGTGCACGACGCTGCTACGGTTTGATGTGGTTTCTGTTGGTCGCTTCAAGTCCAGCCTGCGCTGGGTCGCCGATTACCCGAGCCTGTCCAGCTACCTGCACCATCTCTATCAGTACTAAGTGTGGCCGACACCGTCGATATGCGGCACATCAAGGGCACTACTATCAGGCATCGTCGCCGCAGGGCCTCTGATGGCCTTACACTTCCACATGGGAGCAATTGACCGGTCAAGACGGTGGGCGGTTGCTCTCTCAAGTTCAGATGCCCGGCGAGAAACGTGCAACGCCCGCGGCTACCTTCAACAACGAGCCACTTCCGCAGTTACCAACTGCACGACGACGTAACGCGCGCCGATCACCATTTGGGAACCCGGAAACCCGAAGAGTTTCTTCAAGCGCAACCGATCCATCATTTCGCGTGATCGGACGCGGCCAGGATCAGACGGCTCCGAGGCGTATCAACGGACCAAGCCACGCAGCGACACCCGTCAAGACCATCTGCACGCCGATACACATTAGGAGGAAAGCAGTCAGACGCGCCGCGATTCGACTGGCTTTCGGGCCGATTGCGTTTGCCACGGAGGCAGCGTGCCGATAGCAGGCGTAGATCGTGATGGCCATGGGCAGAGCTATTGCCCAAATGACAAGGTGACCTACGAGTCCGCTCCTATCCTGTGCGCCTAGCGCAATGCTAGCAGCAATCGTGCCTGGCCCAACAGTGAGGGGCATAGTCAGCGGAAAGAACGCCATGGTCTCCGCGGTCGTCGCCGTTACCTGCGCGACGTTTTCTTCGTTGCGTTCGTCGGGGGCCGTCAACATGTCGTAGCCAGCGAAAGCGACGAGCAGACCACCGGCAATTCTCAGCGCAGGAATGCCGATTCCGAAAAATGCGAGGACCGGAGCGCCGAACAACATCGCGGCGAGTATTAGTACAAACGAATAGGTGGCTACCTTCCCTGCAAGGGCAACTCTTGCGCCGTCTGGGAGGCTACGGGTTTTTTCGGCAAACACAAACGCCATCCCAAGAGGATTTATCAGGCTAAAGAGCGCCGAGAACCCAATTAGAAAATCGGTCGACATGCGGGCGACAAGCGAATTCACCATAGCCGTCATGGCTCGCTCCTGCTTTCCGTGTTGTCGTATTGCCGTCGTCCCGGCTCACGAGGGCTTGCGCAAGCAGTCAGGCGCCGATCGCAAGAACCGTGATCGCGCCCCCGATCGTCAGGAGAATATTCGCGACCGCATAGGCTGGCGTATAGCCCAGCACCGCGACGGGGCTACCCGAGCGCTCCTGCACTGCGGCCATCGCCGCCGTCACCGTTTGCGACCCGGCTAATGCCCCAAGGAGGAGGATGGGGTTCATTCGCAGTACGAGGTGGGCGAAGGACAACCCAACTACCTGCGGCAGAAGGGTCACCACCATGCCGCCCAACAGAAGCCCGATGCCTGCTTCCCTGATGGCGGAGAGAAAGATCGGCCCGGCATGCAGGCCGGTGAGGCCGACGAATGCCGCCAACCCCAGCGACGTCATAAAAGCGATTGCACCGTCGTTGATGCGACCGAACAGCGGATAATGAGTGCGGAGATGACCTACGAGAAGTCCAGCGAGCAGCGTGCCGATGCTCGTGCTCAGGGCGATTTTGACGTTGCCGACAGGAATGACCACCAGAACGCCAACGACGCCGCCGAGGAAAATCGCCAACCCGAGCACGACGAAATCGATGCCTGTGCTGGGGGCGACGATGGCGCCGATCCTGGCAGCCGCTTTCTGCACGACCGGCTCGGGTCCGACAATGCGCAGCATATCGCCGCGCTGCAACACGATGCCGGGCGCGATGGGGATCTCCTGACCTCCCCGGCTCAACTGCCTCAAATACAAGCCGCGCGTCCAATCCTCCGTCGATGCATCACCGAGCGTCGTGCCCGCGAGCTTCGGATCGATGAGCAGGACATCCGCAATCGTAACCGGGACATCGAGCAGTTCCTTGTCCTCGACCTCCTCGGCTCGAGTTCCGATCCGCTCGACCACAATCTGGCGAGGCCCAGAAACAGCAATCACATCCCCGGCCTCCAGCGTCATGCTGGGATCGGCCTCCAGGATGCAATCGCCTCGACGCAGACGATGAACGAACAGCCGGTGCTCAGGTACCCGCGCCTCAGCAGCTGCGACGGTTAATCCGGCCAGTGGGGAGCCCTCAGCCAGTCGATAGGCGCGCAGCTCGAACTTTCGCCAGGCGGATGCCAAACCAGGCTTCGTGCGCGTCATACCCAGTTCCTGCTCAAGCTTCTCGGCCTCTGTCTTCAGGTCAATCTTGAGCAGCGCCGGAGCGATCACCGTCAGGAAGAGGATCACGCCGGCATAACCGAAGATGTAGCAGACGGCATCCGCTACGGCGATGTGAGCAACAAACCGCGCGCGGTCCGCCTCGGGCAAGAGCAGGCCATTGATCGCGTCTGTCGCCGTACCCATGGCGGCGCTCTGAGTGAGGGCACCCGACATGAGCCCGCCCGCAAAGCCCGGATCCAGCCGTAGCGCCTTGGCAACGAGGATCGAAGCCGCAAGGCCCGTGATGCTCACGACGACCGCCAGCAACACCGGTTTCAAGCCGTCGCGCTTGAGCGCCTGCATGAACTGCGGGCCGACCGAATAGCCGACCCCGAACAGGAACAATAGGAACAGAAAGGATTTGGTCATAGCCGACACAGGCACTTGTGCGAACTGACCAATAAATAGACCGCCGAAAAGAGCACCGGTGACTGGGCCCAGGCTGAACGCGCCGATCTTGAAGCTTCCGATCCAGTATCCTACGGCAATTACCAAGAACAGCGCGAGTTCCGGATAGCGGACTAGGAACTGCTCGAGCCAGGCTAACATCGCAATCTGCCTAGTCCTGAACCCACCAACACCAAGATCCAGCGCTTCCATACGCTGTCGGCGGCGTGCTCCGTGAGCGGCGGCAGGGTGTGCTGCTCGCACGCGAACGAAGCCTGCTCGTCGTGTTCATCGCTTTGGCGCCGTCTTCGACGCCTCGTACGCATCGCGATAGCCACGTGCTATGGCCTTAACACCGCGACCGATGTCTTCGTATGCCTCGTCTGACAGGTTCGCCAGCGATACGCGCAGTGACCACTCGGGGGCCTCGAACCCGCCACCGTTCAGCAGCACGATGCCGTGGTCTTCGGCCAATCGGAAGGCGAGGTCGAGTGGGTGGATGTTCTTCTTCAGATATTCGACCGCCTGGTCGCCAATATTCTTGCGCGCCCAGAATTCGAAATCGATCAAGCCGTAGTAGGCGTCGTAGTTGGGGTTCGGTGCAAGCTTGAGGGCCATGCTGTCGATCATCGCCTGAGCGCGTTTATGAACGATCTCCTTGCAAGCCTTCTGGTACTCCTTCTTGGTGTCCATCATCTCGGACAGCGAGAACATGGTCATCATCACCTGCTGAGGCAACGATAGCCCAGCGGTGTGATTGAGCCCAACGTCGCGGCTGTCGGCGACGATGCGATCGATGAACTTGAGCTTGCGTGGCTCGAGCGTTATGGGGCTGTAGCGCTTGTCCAGCGCCTTCACGTCGGCCTCCGGCAGCTTAGCGATCATCTTGTCGAAGATGTTGTCCTCGTGAATGGCGATCACACCCAGCCGCCACCCGGTGCAACCGAAATACTTGGAATAGGAGTAGACGCCGATGGTGTTGTGCGCCAGCTCGCCCAGCACGGATCGGAAGTCGTCGACGAACGTTCCATACACGTCGTCCGTCAGCAGCATCAGGTCGGGACGTTTGGTCTTGACCAGCTTCGTCAACTTGGCGAGCGTTTCCTTGCTGAGCGCCATGCCGCTGGGATTGCCCGGGTTGACGATGAAGAACGCCTTGATCTTCTTGTCTTCGAGCTTCTTCAGCTCGTCGTCAGTAGGCTGGAAACGATTCTCCTGTGGCGATTTTATTTGGACGACCTTGAGATCGTAATCCTCCAGGTGAGTCATCTCGAGGTAAGGCGTGAAGATGGGCGTGCCGAGCGCGATCGTGTCGCCGGGGTGCAGCAGCCTGTTGGCCTTCAAAGATTTGAAGATATAGCACATCGCCGCGGTGCCGCCCTCGACCGCGTAGAGATCGAACTTGCCGGCGGGACGTGGCTTTCCGCACACCGCCCACATCAGGTATTCGTGCACGATCCGTTCGTTGTGGACCAGCATGCGATCCGGCACCGGATAGTTGTCGCCGATTATGGAATCGACAAGTTCATGGACGAATGCGTCTGGTTCAAACCCGAAGGTCTTGATTGCGAATTGCAGCATTGCCGAGAGGAAGGAAGCGCCAGGCATATTGCCCTGCGTCTCGAGCCAGGCGTCCAGACGAGCCGCAATGCCGTTAGCTTGCGGCATGCCGCCAATACCTGCGGGATGGTCCATTACCCGTTTGCTTTCCGTGCTGGCAAACTGGCCGAGCAGGAAGAATGCATCGCGCGGCCTTGTTGCAACCCAGTTGGGATTGCCGCGACCGGCATTCAGGAATGCGGATTGCGTGGTCCGCGAGGTCTTCCTGGCCAGCTTGATCAACTCGTCCTTGATTTCGAACGGGCTCAGAGTTTCGAACTTGCGCAGAGTGAGGATGTCGGCCATGGCTGGCTCCAGGTTAGGGGTTCGCTCGCAGAGAGGACGGATAGGTCGACGTTCAAGTCATCAGCATCACGATCACCATTCCCCAGATTGTCAGTAGCGTGTTGCCGACCGCATAGGTGACGGTGTAGCCGATCCCCGGGATCTGGCTCTTGGCGCGATCGCAGACCATGCCGAGCGATGCTGTCGTCGTGCGTGCGCCGGAGCAACATCCCAGCACAATGGCGTCATCGAACTTGAATATGTATTTGCCGACATACATCGCCAGGATGAGCGGCACGGTCGTCGCCACGACGCCCCAGAGGAACAGGCTAAAGCCAAGCTGCTGCAGGCCGGCAACGAAACCGGGACCGGATGAGATGCCCACCACGGCGATGAACACATTGAGGCCGACGGAATTCATGAACCACACGGTCGGCGACGGAATGCGTCCGAAGGTCGGACGAACCGAGCGCAGCCATCCAAAGAACAGGCCGGCGATCAACGCGCCGCCGGAGGTCGATAGCGTAAGCGGCACGCTACCCACCTTGTAGACGATCGCGCCCAGCAGAGCGCCGATGGTGATTGCGGCGCCGATGAAGGCCACATCGGCCACGTCGGTTGCGCGGTCCGCGTATCCGAACGCCTTGGTCGCGACAGCAATATCCTGGGTGCGTCCGACGAGCGTGAGGATGTCGCCGCGATATACCTTCGTGTCGGCCAGAATCGGGATGTCGGTCGCTGTAACGCCGCGGGTGATCTTGCGCAGGAAGATGCCACGCGCCGCAGGAAGTCTGGCCAGCTCCGTCAACGTCTTGCCGTCAACGTCCTTGCTGGTCACATAGACATCGACACCTTCCGCGGGCACTGCCAACAGCTCGCGATCGTCGACTTCCTCGGCGCCGGCGCCGACCAGCCCTACCAGCACGTCCCGGCGGCCGGCAACAGCGACGATGTCTCCCGTTTCGATCACCGTGTCTGCGGTTGCATCCATGAGTTGCCCGTGACGGCGGATGCGATTGACGAACACCCGGTGGTCGGGCAGCAGCGCCTCAACTTCACGCGCGGTCTTTCCGACCACAGGGCCGTCCTGCCGAACACGGAAGGCGCGCAGCTCGAATTGGTGCCAGGCCGTGCCCGGCGCCCCCCATCTGTTTCTTGCCACCATGCTTTTCTTCGTAGCGCTTGCAAGCCGCTTCGAGATCGATGCCAAGCAACGCGGGTCCGAACAGGGCGAGCACGATGGCAGAGCCAACCGTGCCAAAAATGTAGGTCACCGCGTAGGCAACCGGCATGGCGTCCAGGAGCTTCTTGGTCTGGTCAGCCGGCAGCTCGAGACGGTTGATCGCGTCGGTCGCAAGACCCATCGATGCCGATATGGTTTGCGATCCGGCGTATAGACCGGCGGCCGAGCCGACGTCGTAACCAGCGATCTTGGCAGCGATAACAGGGGCGATGAGGCAGAACACGCACACCACCGCCGCGAATAGCGCTTGCGGAATTCCATCCGAGGCGATGCCCCGCACGAATTGCGGTCCGACTCCGTAGCCGATGGCAAACAGGAACATGAGGAAGAAGGTCGGCTTGAGCGGACCGGATACAGTTATCCCGAGCTGTCCGATGATCACTGCGGCGATCAGCGTCGCAGTTACCGCGCCGAGGCCGAGACCCTTGTAGGTGAAGGAACCGAAGTAGTAGCCCAGAGCCAGCGACAGAAAGATCGCGATCTCCGGATAGCTTCGAAGTGTCTGGGCAAACCAATCCATCATAGTCGTTACTCCACACGATCGCCGACGATTAACTCCGCTCTTTAAGCCACGCGTTTCTTGCTCGGTTCGGCGCGCTTCGCGAGTGCATCCGCACGCACGAGTTTCAGTCCCTCGGCGGCGTCGTAGCCATGGATCTCCTTCACATCGAGCTTGCGCATGAAGTCGATCGTTTCCTGTGTGATCACCTGGCCCGGCACCATGATCGGGAAGCCGGGCGGATAGGGAATGACGAAGTTGGCGGAGACCAGCTCCGGGCCGTTCTTCAGGCGCTTGTCGATTTCCGGGTCGCGAAGGCGGATGTATTCGCATCCCTCGGCGATTGTAGGCGGCATAGAAGCCCCCGCGGATATCGCCTTCGTTCGTGCGTTTGCCCGCATCCTTCCGGAAGGCATCATGGAAATGCGAGAAGTTCGGCAGGTCCGGCACGTCCGTCATGAGGCTCTTGACCCGAGCCTCGAACGCCTGCCGCACGTGCGATCCGCCTTGCGTCAGGCGCTGGTCGATCTCGCTGGCGATCGTCACGAGCACACGGATCAGATGTGCCACGTCGCTGCGCGTATTGTTGATATTGGATTGCAGCAGGACGGAGTTTCGCGACGTCTTGTTGAGCTGGATATTGTAGCGTTCTGCAAGAAGGCCCTTGAATTGCGTGCCGTCGAAGCCCGCGGTCCCGCACACCAGGGTCATGCGCGTGGGATCGAGGCAAAATTCGTCGTCTTGCATGCTGCGACGCGTCACAGCCCAATTCGTCTTGGAGTCCAGATAGTCGCTGAACCCGCTCTCGCGATACTGCTCCGGCACCATCTTGTCAGCGCCGAGAATGTGGAAGTATTTCGAGATCAACGGATGTTTGGCCACCGCCTGGCGGATGTCCAATGCCACCTCGATGGCATTGTGGACCAGGCCGTAACCCTCCAGCTCCATCTGACGACGCGCCACGTCCAAGCTGGCAATCAGCTGCTGGTTGGGGCTGGTGGAGGCATGCGTGAACACCGCTTCGTGGAACTGCGCCTCGACCGAGTGGAACTCCACGTCCTTGACGAGCAGCATCGAACCCTGGCGCAGGGCCGACATGGATTTGTGCGTGGAGTTCGTCTGATAGACGCGCAGTTTGACCTTGCGCGGGTCGGGCACCAGGCGCGTGTTCAGCAGGATGTCATCCGACGGCTTCTCACCCAGCTCGGCCCGCTGCTTCTCGTACTGGACCAGCGCCATGGGATCGCGCAGCCACGCCTCGATGTCATTGGCCGCGCCCATCGCCGTGCGAGGCCGCAGGAATGGCGAGAATCGCGCGAATCCGAACCACGCCTCGTCCCACAGGAAGATCAGGTCCGGCTTGATGGCCAGGCATTCTTCCATGACCCGGCGCGTGTTGTAGATGTGTCCGTCGAAGGTGCAGTTGGTGAGGTCCACCATCTTGGCACGGTGCAGTCGGCCATCGGCTTTCAGGCTCAGCAATGCCTGCTTGATGGTGCGCAGCGGCACCGCGCCGTACATCGAGTATTCCGTCATCGGGAACGCCTCGACGTACAGGGGCTGCGCGCCGGCCAGCACCATGCCGTAGTGGTGCGACTTGTGGCAGTTGCGATCGACGATGGCGATGTCCCCGGGCGCCAGCAGCGCCTGTACCGCCATCTTGTTGGAGGTCGACGTTCCGTTGGTGACGAAGAAGACGTGGTCGGCGCCGAACGCCCGCGCTGCCATCTGCTGCGCCTTCTTAATGTTGCCAGTCGGCTCGAGCAGGCTGTCGAGGCCGCCGGTAGTGGCGCTGCTTTCGGCCAGGAACAGCGTGGGACCATAGAATTCCCCCATGTCGCGAATCCAGTCGGACTTGAAAATGGACTTGCCCCGGGCGATGGGCAGCGCGTGGAATGTGCCGATCGGCCGCTGCGCGTACTTCTTCAGGTTGTTGAAGAAAGGGGTATCAAAGCGGTCCTGCACGCCTTCGAGGATAGCAAGGTGCAGCTCGAGGAGCTCCTCCACAGCGTAGAACACGCGGCGCAGGGCGTTGGCCTTGGGATCGCCGGCGATATCTTCGACGTGCCCGTTGGACAGCAGATAGAGGTCGAGCTCGGGCCGCACGCGTTTCAGCGTCTGCGCCAGGTGCACTGCCGAGACGTCCGGGGTTTCCCTTTGGTCTGCCGCTTCCGCAAGCGTGCGCAGGACCGGTGCGTCATGCCGCGACCTGAAGGCGAAGCCTTCGTGGATCACGACAGCGGCGAGATCCGTGTTAAGCACCGCCGCGCAGAACGCGTCCTCAAAGCTGCCGACAATAACCGGCTCATAGATGAACGCGTCCAATGGTCGGCGAAGGCGACGCCATTCCGCAGTAAGACCGGGCCAGCGAGCTGCTGGCGCACTGGTCACGATCAGCACTTCGAAATAGGGTCGATGTGAGTCCGTGCGCGTAAAGGCAGGATGCAAGGCGTCGGCCGTCGCTCCTTCTCCATCATCATGCACATCCCAGTCGCCCTCGTTCTGGCGAAATGAGCGTGTGAGAATGGCGCGGGTGATGCGGCGGGTCAGGGTCGCGGCGGCATGCGCGTCATCGGCGGCGCTATGCTCGCGCAGTGCGGCCATCAGCTGGAGGCCGGGATAGGCATGGAATTCCTCGGTCGGCGTCATCTCGGCGAGGGTGGCCTCGAAGGCTACCCGATCGCCCGCGCCGTTGGCCCAGGCGTTGGCCAACTCCATCAGGTGACACCACTGGTCGGCTCGCGCTCCAGGGCCGGCAAAGAACCTGTCGATACGATTACTTTGATGGTCCGCTTTCCGCGACATCGGCAATCCCTTCTGGGAGCATGTCCACAGTACGCCCGCGACCCAACACGCCGTTTGCGAGACAAGCACGGCGTTCATTGATGTCCTATCCGGAGAAAACCCGAGTTGGATTTGTGCGATTGCTGAGCAGTGCGCTGTCTTGCGGCGACAACAATGTGAGCCATACACGAGCAGCACTCAGGGCTATGCGAGCCTCAAAGTATGCCGCCCTAGGCTTCGATTATGTGGTTGCGAATGGCGTACCGAACGAGGTCGGCCGTAGAGCGGAGATTCAATTTGCGGTGAGCGCTGGCGCGATGCGTTTCCACCGTCTTCATGCTGATATGGAGGATGGACGCGATCTTCTTGTTGGTGTGACCCTCCGAAATTAGCTGCACCACCGAACGTTCACGTGCGCTGAGGGGGCTATCATTGGATTTGGTCAGGAAGAACTGCAACAGCGTCTCCGAGACCATTCCCGTGAAGAACGGCTTGTGCTGGGCCACCGTCTCCACGGCCGCCAGAAGCAGGCGCTGGGCATCGGACTTGAGGAGGTAGCCGAGCGCGCCGGCCTTCAGCAGGTCATGGATCAGGTTGTTGTTATCGTGCATGGTGAAGATGATCACCTCGGTGTCCGGGCTTCGCTGCCGGATCTGTCGGGTCACCTCGACGCCGTTGAGAATGGGCAGCGAGTAGTCGACGATGGCCACATCGGGTGCCGTCTTCAACACCTGCGCGACGGCTTCCTTCCCATCCGCTGCCTCGGCCACCACCTGCCAGTTCGGTTGCTCGCTCAAAAGTGCGCGCAGGCCAGATCTCACGACGGCGTGGTCATCGGCGATGAGAATGGTAATCATAGAGCGCTGAGTTGTAACGCCGCGTCGCTAAATGCACACGGCTCGGAGAGTTGCCTTTGCCTCTCGCATACTTGGCGCTTGCGCACCCTGATGTTCGATCGGGGATTAACCTGAAACTGGCAAGGAAGAGTCCGAACCCGATAGAGCAGCCAGTCGCGGCCGTCGGGTACCGACCTAGAACTCTCGTCGCGCCTCTGCACGCATCGGCATCGCCTATGCCATGCGCTCCGTTCTAATCGGCCTCAAGACATGGCGGGCCTTGCCAAGGGAGACCTGTCTTGAGCAAACGCACCCTGCGACTTCCGATTGCCATCCCCTATCGCAGCCGGGGCGGCGCATCGCCACCTTCGTCGGAGCGATCGCGTTGGCGTCTGCTTTCAGTTGCCGGCCGGTCTTGGGGACATCAGTTTCGGCGAATGACATCGCGGCGGACGTGGCGGCGGGCGGATGTGGTCACGCATCTGCCGTTGACCAAGTGCATACCCGCGCCGCATGCTTGGCGGACTGGTGCGATCATGTCGTCCGGCTGGGGAAGCGGCGCGAGTGATATGGCCTGCGCAGATGTTGCGACGGCCAAACCAAAGACAACAGCGATCAACCTGATCATTCTGTCCTCCTATGTGAAATTTCAAGAAGAGCATTTCTCAAGCATGCTCATCTGGTGAGGCGTCTCGCCTTTGGCGAAAGGCTCGGGTCGCAAAACGAGCGCTACAACAGCCCTTATTGTGAACCCTGTCCGACGAAGCGAAAATGGGTAGATGTACTGACTTTCTGTGGCGCAAATCCCCAAAAAGGCTGAGGAGTTACCGCGATTGTGTCGAGCGGTGTGTCCCATTGTCTGCCGGGTAGCCAGACGCTTGCGACTGTTCGATCGTGCGCAAGATACCGAAAACCACACTCGACCAATGACTGCTTTTTTCGAAATTCGCCCGACGGATCATCGGGAAGGTCACGCGGTCGCATAACCACGACCGGCGAGCGTTGCTGTGCATCTCGCAAGCCTTAGCTGCCGAACGTCACTAGCGGTAATTGAGCGCCCGTAGGTCTGCCACGTAGCGCATCTCAGAGGTTCCCTAGCCGCCTTCCCTCGCCCGGCAATACTCGCTGCACTGGTCCTGGCCCCAGCCCTGGCTCATGCAGTCCTGCACACAGGTGGCCGATTGCGCGCTCTTCACCTTCGATTGCGTACCTGCCATGGCGGCGGGTACCAGCAGGGCGCCGAGCAGCAGGCCCGTGCTGCATAACATGATCCTCATTGCCTTCTCCGTCATTCAACAGGAGGTTTCCATTATGGTCAGCGCAGGGCGGAGAATCCTTGCGGGGCCTCCTTTTTCCACTCGAGCGATGGTGTCCCATCTCCGGCACGAACATTTCTCCAGCCGCCGGCCGCCTGGGACGATCCACACGACCTTAATCCGGAGCCGACAGAGCAAGCATCAGCAACTACCCTGGAATTCGCCGCGTGCGTTCCCGCGAGGGCGCGTCCGAGCTTGGCACTCGTGTCGGTGGAAATGCGCGGTAGGAATCTCCGTAACTGTTCGCTTGTCCCGTATCTCAAACGGCCAGGCAGTGTCTTGATCGGCTGTAGCTGCAAAGTTTGCGCTCATCGGGCATTAGCCATGCGTGGACGAGGGTTTGTACTGATCGCCTGCCCGCCGACCAACGGGCAATATTGCAATGTCCCGATACTAGGATCCGACGGCGATCAAGAGCGGACGAAGATCTGAAGTCAGCCCACCGTCCGGGCTGCCAGAGTTCAGGGCGGATTCAGCGTGACAGCAGTCCAGCACCCGGCCGCGTCTCATCACCTACCGTGGTTCATAACGGGGCCCGGTGAATCGGACACCCTTTTTGCAATCACGACGATCCTGGTCATTGCCACCGTGCTGGGGTTAGGGGTCGTATTTTTCCGGCTACACTCTTTGCCTGAGCGGCTAGGGCACAAGAAACTGCAATTTGAGATCGTGGCAGTTCTTGGCCTCCTATCTCTCTTCACACACATGCATGCTTTCTGGGTCGCAGGTCTGCTGCTGGCGCTCATCGACCTGCCGGATTTTCAGACGCCGTTGGGACGGATAGCGACTTCGCTGGAGAAACTGTCCGAAACCCACATCTCGGCTGAATCAGAACCTGCGCCCAAGCCAGCCCAACCCCAGTCTGAGCCGCAGGGTTAGATCATGCTGGAACTCGTACTGTGTTCATTGTTCACGATCGTCCCCGACTATCTCTACCGGCGCTACGCGCAGGACAAGCGGATCGGTCGGGAGATAACGCTATACTCGGTATGGTTCGAGCTGAGGTGGGGCATCACGGCTTGCGTGATGCTGACGGTTCTTCTGATCACCATCATCTTCTACAACCATCCTTCGACAACCAGCGTGACGGCCTTTTTTCGCACCGTTCCGATTTTGCCTGAAATAAGCGGCCGCGTAAGCGAGATTTACGTCAAAGTCAGCGACGACGTCGCAAAGGGCGCGCCCATCCTCAAGCTCGACAGCTCAAAGCGAGAAGCTGATCTCGAGTTGGCCAAGCGGCGTGTCGTCGAAGTCGATGCGGCGATGGTCATGGCGAAGGCGGATATTGCAGCAGCGGATGGTCAAATTCAGCAAGCGCAGGGTGCTTACGAGCAGGCGCTTGACGAGCTGAATACCAAGACGGAGCTCAGGCGGCGCAATACCGACGTTGTAGCACCGCGCGAGATCGAGCGGCTTCAGAATCTGGTCGAGGGGCGGAAGGGCGGCGTTGCGGCCGCGGAAGCTGCCAAGCAAGCGGCCGAGACGCGCATTTCCACCCTCCTTCCCGCCCAAAAGGCAAGCGCCGAAGCGGCGCTCCAAGTAGCGCAGGTCGATCTGGACAAGACGGTTGTTTATGCCGGCGTGTCCGGCCGGGTGGAGCAGTTCATTCTTCGGGTCGGAGACATCGTCAATCCGTTCATGCGACCTGGCGGTGTCCTGATCCCAACTGAATCCGGACGAAAGGCGCTCCAGGCCGGCTTCGGGCAGATTGAAGCGCAGGTGATCAAGGTCGGCATGACAGCCGAAGTAACCTGTGCCTCCAAACCGCTGACCATCATTCCAATGGTCGTTACGGCTGTGCAGGACTTCATCGCCGCCGGTCAGATCCGCGCCGGCGATCAGCTGATTGAAGCCCAGCAGGTCACGAAGGCGGGCACGCTCTTCGTCACTCTGGAGCCCCTTTATGAGGGAGGCTTGGACGGCGTGACCCCCGGCAGCAGCTGCTTTGCCAACGCCTACACAAACAACCACGAACGGCTGCAAAAAGAGAAGTTGGGGATCTTCACCCGCATCTACCTGCATGTCGTCGATACCGTTGCCCTCGTGCACGCCATCATTTTGCGCGCCCAAGCCTTGCTGTATCCGGTCAAGACCTTGGTGCTTGGCGGGCACTGACAGTACCGCAAGCTTCCGGCAAGAAGTGCAGGACTCGCCCATTCCGATGTTGTCGCAAAATTGGCCTTGGCGCCTTCTCAGTACTCTTTTGCAACCGCTGATATCGGTGGAACTGCTGATTGGAATGGATGACCCATTACGACACGCTGTGAATGCGCGAACGTCCCCCAGGACTGGGGTGCCGCGGTGCGGTGGAAGAGATCGCATATCACTACTCCGTTTCGGCGAGAGGCTCTGCGGCGTAGCGCACGATCAAGAGGCGCCGACGATCTGGCCGCCTAGGAGAGCCGAATGCTCGATTGGGTCACAGAAAAGATCTGGACGTTCGTTACCTGGGTCCCTGCTCTATTTCTGGAGGAAGACTCTCATCGGTATGTGCTTTTCCGGGGGATGGTGGCGATCGTGGTTGCCGTTCTCGTTCTCTGCGTAATCGCATTTTGGCCGTTTCGCGGCGCCGTCATCCGCTACCTGAGCATGAAGCTGAGCGTTCTACTCGGAAGGAAATGAAGCGTGCCATAGCGAGTCCGTCAGACAGAATGCCAAAGAAGCGACCACACGTGCCATTGCAGCGCGACGGTCGGCTCGCCCGCTGGTGGCCAAATGTCCGCTCCGATGATCCGACGAGGGACATGATCCGCCTCTGGGAACAGATGTTTCCTCCATTCAAGTTCCGGATGCAGGCGGCCGAGGCATACCAACGTCAATTAATGAATCCGGGTTCGGGTTGGCAAGAGCGCCGGACACCACCGCATCGCAGGGTTGCGTGAGCGGTCTCGTCATCCGGCGTCACCTATCTGGTCGCCCCCGGGGAGAAGTCCGGTCGGGTGGCGGCTTACAAGATCGACCAAAGCAACGTCAGTTCTCGGAGGTTGATCTGGCGGCAGCTCCGCACGAAGACGCGGACTACCGGAACGGCTGCAAGGTGCCAGATGCAGACGAAGCTGGGTTGTGGAAGTCGTGAACTGAAGGGCGAATTGAAGCGAGCATCAGTTGGAGGCACTGGCGCCAGAGATCGGCAACGATAACAAGCTTTTGCAGTTGCCTACTGCCTTCCCCTATGCGGAGTGGACTGTGGCTTTTCCGACCAAGTGCTCGCCAGATACGGAGCCGGCCTCGTGGAGTTTCTTGCGGAAATTGCGGCATGGAGCTTGTTGGCCTTTGGCTTGCTCCTGTTTCTGAGCCAAGTCGTGGTGCATGAAATCGGCTACTGGCTGGGACGGAAACGCTCTGCAGACAAAGCGCCTAGTCAAACCGAGGGCGTCGGTCTGATCGTCGGCGGATTGCTCGGGTTGCTGGCCTTTGTGCTGGCCCTAACGCTTTCCTATGGAAGCGCACGTTTCAACGAGCGTCGGCAAGGGACACTCAATGAGGCCAATGCCATTAGGACAGCTTGGCTGCGCGCCGAGGCAATCAACCATCCTCGTGGCCGCGAGATTGCTCGGTTAGTTGCGGATTACGGTCGGGTACGGAAGGAATATGTGCAGGCCCCCCGTGAGAGGTCGATCATCGAGGCGATCAATACACGCACCTCGGGTCTGCAGACCGAGATTTGGGGACATGCTTCCGCGATCGTTCGCGAACGTGCCGACCCGGCCGTTGTCTCGCTCATGGCAGCACTCAATGACATGTTCAACATGAGCACAGGCGCGCGCTTCGCCCATGATACCAAATTCCCGTCCCCGTTGTTCTGGCTGTTGATCGGGATGGCGCTGATATCCATGGGTGCACTGGGATACCAGCTTGGACTGAAGCAGCAAAAAACCTATGTCCTTGCCACGCTACTGACCGCCGTGTGGACTGCGGTGATCGTGGTGATCTTAGACCTGAGTGCGCCGCGACTTGGCGCCATTCGTACCAGCGTTTCGGTTTACGACTGGACCCTTGAAGGGTTTAAAGCCGGGTCGTCTACTCTGCCGCTCGCACCGAAATGATGTCATGAAGCGCATCGCCGCCGCGAGGTCGAGCGCGAGCTGACCTTGGTCGGATGCCTCCGCTAAGCAGCCCGGCGAACTAACGAACGCTGTCGGGTCGTGTGCAGTTTTCTGGGACGCATGATCACGCCCAGAGGCCGCTCTTGGCACAGAGGTGACGAAAATCGTCGTCAAGATCCTGATGGGTGTCAGCCGACCGCGACCGCCGCAAAGAAGATGCTGAGCGCAAGATCTTAGCCACTATGCCCATGGCAGGGGCTGACGCCGAACTGGCGGGCGAGCATTCACTTGGCGAAACCGCGAAAGAGCTTCGTGACACGGCTGGCGATAAGCCAGCGCAACAAATAGCCGCGCTGGGGGTGGCGTCATGGCGGCGCTTCTCTTGGAGATTGGCCGGGCGAACTTCGACGCGTCTGGGAGATCACTTCGGCACAAGCACCGACCCCGACGGCGTCACGGTTCGCCCATCTATGACCCAAACAGAATTGCGCGATAGCGACGTACCCAACCAAGTATCTGATTTTATTGGTACCGCCTGCCCGGATCGAACGGGCGACCTCTAGATCCACAATCTAGCGCTCTAACCATCTGAGCTAAGGCGGCCCATGGGCGGGCGGCTGTCCGCGGGCGCGGGGGCTCACTACCCCATTCCGCTGCGCCTGTCCAAAATAATGAGACGCGGGCGGTGTGCCAAGGCCGGGCGAGGCGGTTCCGGGCTGGGTCCAGGATGCAGGCTGGCGCGAGTTGCGGGATGACGGGGTGGGCCGATCAGCGCGCGTCGCCGCTTTTGTCGGACAGACCAAGGCCCTGCAGGTAGACGAGCGCCGCCGCCTCCAGCAGCTCCTCCGGCGTCATGGGGAGCGTGCGGCGGGCCGCATCGCCGCGCGCAAACAGGCTGGCGATGCCGTGTGATAGCGACCAGATGTGCAGGGCCATCATCAGGGCCGGCGGACGCCCGGCCGCGGGCAGCGTGGCAACCACAGCCTCGCAGGCCTGGCGCAGCACGGCGAAGGCACGATCGCCGGCCTCCTGCAGCTCGCGGTGCTCGTTGAGCGGCACACCGGCCTCGAACATGGCGGAGAAGTAGGCCGGCTCGTCGCGGGCAAAGCCAAGGTAGGCCCGGCCGATGCGTTCAAGCGCGGCAATCGGGGTCGGCCGGCCCTGGTCCCAGGCGGCGGCAAGGCTGGCCTCGAACCGCTCGAAGCCACGCTTGGCGACATCGGCCATCAGCGCGTCGCGATCGCGGAAATGCCGGTAGGGGGCTGCCGCGCTGACGCCAGCCTGGCGGGCAGCCTCGGCAAAAGTGAAGCCCGCCGGGCCCTTGCTGGCAATCAGCTCGAGCGCGGCGTTGACCAGCGCTTCACGCAGATTGCCGTGATGATAGCCGCGGCGTCCACCGCGGCCCTGTCCGGACCAGTTCATACCCTGGTTCTAGCCGAATCCGCGAACCGACACACGCAGGTTCGGGCTATTGCGTCTCGGACCGCCAGCCATATAGCCAGTCGAAGCCTGCCATGAGGCGCGCGCCGGGGACGAGCCTGAGCACGCCGTCGCGTCCCCACGCCAGCGGCGGAGGCAGGTGATAGATGCGGCCATTGCGCAGGCTGAGGGCCTGCACCCGCGTTGCCCGGGGGCGGCGCAGGCGTTCGTACGCGGAGAGCCCGACGGGCGCATTAGCATGCTGCACGAGGGCGTCGGCCAGCACGACGGCGTCCTCCAGCGCCATCACGCCGCCCTGTGCGAGGTAGGGCAGCATGGGATGGGCCGCATCGCCCAGCAGCGTGACGCGGCCTTGGGTCCAGGCCGGCAGCGGGGATAGGCGGTGTAGTGCCCACTTGCGCCAGTCGCGAACGGCGCCGAGAACGTCGGCGAGCGTGGGGTGGAAGCCTGCCAGCCTGGCGTGCAGCAGCGCAGCGTCGGCCGGCGCGCTCCAGTCCCTGCCCTGCCACGGCTCGGCGGCGATCACGACCACGGCAACGTCGCGGCCTTGCCGGACCGGGTAGTGCACGACGTGCACGCCGGGCGTCAGCCACAGGCCGACGACGGACGTCGCCAGCGGTCCGGCAGCGGCGGCGGCAATGACCGCGCGCGTCGCCGTCGTGCCGACGAACACCGGCTGCGCCTGGGGCGCGATGGTACGGCGCACGCTCGACCACAGGCCGTCCGCACCGACCAGCATCGAGCCCGCCACCATCTCGCCCGATGCGCACGTCGCCTGCACGCCGTCATCGGCTTGCGTTGCCGACACCACCTCGCAGCCGGTGCGCAGCTCGACGCGCGCGTCGCCGGCCACCGCCGCCAGCAGCGCCGCGTGCAGATCGCCGCGATGCACGGCCCAGTACGGTGCCCCATGCCGTGCCGCCAGCCACGCGCCGAGCGGCAGGCGCGCGAGCGCGCGACCGCTGCGCCCGTCGTGCACGGCAATGCACTCGGGCTCGCCTGCGTTGCCGCGCAGAGCGTCGGCGATACCGAGGCGTCGCAGGACGCGCACGCCGTTGGGTCCGAGCTGGATACCAGCACCCTCGGTCTCGAACTGCGCCCGACGTTCCAGAACCACGGCGCGACGCCCGGCCTGCGACAAGGCCAGGGCCAGCGCCAGCCCGCCGATGCCGCCGCCTGCGATGATCACCGGCCGGTTTTCGGCCATCACATGCGCCCTCGGCTCGAGCAGGATCGTCTGTGATCGAAGCATGTCGCCCCGATCGTGCAACCTCGCTCTATAATGCTGCAATGGGTTCACGCCTCGCACGCTGCGTCGCGGTCGTGCTGAGATGCGGCAACCCGAAATGGCTCTGCACCCGTCTGATGATCGAGGCATTCACCGCATTTGGCGGCATGGCTTTGGGCGAATGTCCCGATCCGAATGGCACTCGTGTTGCGACCCTTCCAGCAGCCTGCTCCGGTGTTTGTGCAAGGCTCGGTCCCCGGGACCAGCCCCCAGGATGGCGGCGGAACTCATCCGTGCAAGCGGAACACTAGCAAATCCATATCAATCTGGCTTTGCATCGATCCGGTGCAGCTGTCCTGCCGTCTCTTCCGAGCGCGGGCGGGGCGAGCCGGCTGGCACTTCGCTCGTGCCAGCGCTACGGCGCCGACATGCCCTCACGCCCGCGCCAGACCTGCAGGTGATCGTCAGGTGAAGGGCGCCGCTTCGGATTGACCCTCTTCGAAGGAGTGCCAATGCTGATGAAGCCGACCATTTCTTCGTCGTCCACCAGCCCCAGCAATTGCCCGACGAGAGGATCCCTTGAGCGATTGCCGCTGAGCATGATGGCGCCATAGCCCATCGCATGACAGGCGAGCATGATGCCGTGAATGGCCGCCCCGATGGAAATGTACTGCTCATGCACCGGCACCTTGGGGTGGTCTCTCACCAGGCGCGCCACCACCCCGATGAGGGTGGGGGCCCGCATGGTCTTGCGCCATGTTCTGGCCAGTTCCTCCGGCCCGGCTTTCGGAGAGCGCTTTTTGCGAATCTGCACAAAAGCCTGCGACAGTTGCAGTCTTCCGGCGCCCTCGATGGCGATGAACCTCCAAGGACGCAGTGCCTCGTGATCCGGCGCCGCCAGCGCGGCGGCGATCAGGGTGCGCATGTCCTCGGCACCGGGACCCGGGGCGCGAAGGGTCTTGGGCGCCACGGACGAGCGCGTGAGCAAGACGCTGATGACGCTCGCCCTCACATCGGCCGTCGCCGACGCACGCTCTTGGTCATGAGCCTGCTCAGTGGAAAGCAGGCTCATGACGGTAGTGCCTTGGCTCGACCGCATAGCCGATCAGAAGATCTTCACGGCGTTGGCGAGGGTGATCCACACGCCCCAGGCCAGCGGAATCCCGACGAACGCCCAGAACACCAGAGCCCCGAAGCTGAAGCCGCCCTTGCCGATGCCGAAGGAGCCGCTCTGCGTCGGCGCAATGGCACCCCGTGCCTGCAGCGCGGCCACTTCCTCTGAACTCATGTGCCACTTGGGATTGACCGGCTTGACCAGCAGATTGCAGATCAGGCCGACGATCAGCATGGAGCAGAGCACGTACATGGTCGAGTTGTAGAGCTGATCGCGTGGCACACCCGCGGCGAGCTGGAACTCACGCAGGTAGTTCACCACCACCGGACCGATGATGCCGGCCGTGGACCAGGCAGTGAGCAGCCGACCGTGGATGGCGCCCACGAACTGCGTGCCGAACATGTCGGCGAGATAGGCAGGCACCGTTGCGAACCCGCCGCCGTACATCGATAGGATGATGCAGAAGCAGGCCACGAACAGCAGCTTGGAGCCGATGCCGGCCGCGAGCGGCGCGAGGGCGTAGAGCGCGATGCCCAGGATGAAGAACGTATAGTAGGTCTTCTTGCGCCCGATGTAGTCCGACAGCGACGCCCAGAAAAAGCGGCCGGCGATGTTGAAAAGCGAGAGCAGGCCGGTGAAGCCGGCTGCGATCGCTGCGATGGCCACCCGTTGCTCACCGGTAAGCGCATTGAACTTGACGTCAGGCAAGCCGATCAGGGAGCCCGCGAAGATCTCCTGCAGCATCGGCGAGGCCATGCCGATCACGCCTATGCCGGCCGAGACGTTGAGGCAGAGCACCCACCAGATCAGCCAGAACTGCGGCGTCTTGTGCGCGTCCTTCAGATCGACGTTGTACTGCGAGATCATGGCATTCGACGCCGCCGGCGGCGTCCAGCCGTCGGGGCGCCAGCCGGTTGGCGGCAGTCGGTAGCGGAACGCGCCGATCATCATGAAGCAGAAGTAGATGGCGCCCATCGTCAGGAAGGTCTGCCAGACGCCGACGTCGGTCGCGCTCTTGAAGCCCGGTATGCGAATGCCCTGGTGCATGCGTCCGGCGGGTTGAGACCGACCAGCTCGGCGCCGCGCGCTATAACATCGGCGAATGGAGCGCTGATGAACGCTCCGCCGTTCATGAGCAGGTCGGCGAGGGGCGCGCCGATCATGGCGCCGCCGCCAAAGCCCATGATGGCCATGCCGGTGGCCATGCCGCGACGATCGGGGAACCATTTGACGAGCGTCGACACCGGCGAGATGTAGCCAAGGCCAAGGCCGATGCCGCCGATAACTCCGGAGCCCAGCCACAGCAGCCAGAGCTGATGGATATAGACGCCGATCGCACCGAGCACGAGGCCGCCGCACCAGCACACCGCGGAGACGACGCCGGCCTTGCGCGGGCCCGCGCGCTCCAGCCAGCCGCCCCAGATCGCCGCGGCGATGCCCAGCAACACAAAGAAGAGCGTGTACATCCAGCCCATGCTGGCAACGCGCCAGTCGCAGGTCGTCGTGAACAGCTCCTGCAGCAGTGTCATGTCGGGGCAGGCTTTGGTCTGCGTCACTCCGAGCGAGCGCGAGAGCGGCAGCCAGAACACGGAGAAGCCGTAGGCCATGCCGATGCACAAATGGATGCACAGCGCAGCGGGAGGCACCAGCCAGCGATTGAAGCCAGGCTTGGCTATGATCCGCTCGCGGTCCAGAAGTCCCGCACTAGCAGGCGCAATATCGAAGGTGGTCCCGATGGCAGTCATTGCTCCTCCCCAGTTTTTGCCGTCCTGCGTCGCAATGCTGCTGCAGGTTTGAAGCCTTGGACGCGGGAGGATGCCGGGTCGCGCGGAACCCAATCAATAAAGCGCTTCCGTCAAGCGATAGGTATTATCAATCGAGCGTGGGAGCAGCTGCTCAGTCAGGCTTGGACCCGCCCTGTCACCTTGCCGTGTGCCCTCAACACGCGCTGGGCGCCGGCAATGAACGCCGAGACGACCGGAGAGTAGGGCTGCCGTTCCCGCACCAAGAGTCCGATCATTTGTTTGACGCTCGGCGAATGCAGCGGGATCGTCTTGAGGTGGCGCGGGCGCTCGAGGGTGTCCATCAGCCGGGATGGGACGATACCCACCCAGTGGCCCGTGCGCACATGCGTGAAGAGGGTCATCATCGAGTTGGACTCGAAGGTCGGTTCGCGCCCCTCGCCGTTCTCGCGCAGTATCCGGTCGATGATGCGACGGCTTTGCGTGTCAGGCGTCAGGAGGCAGAGCGGCAGCTTGCTGGCATCGTTCCACGAGATGCCTGGCAGCTGCCCAAGGTGGCTGCGTGCTGTCACGAGCAGCATGTACTGCTCCTCGTAAAGAGGCACCGCGGTCATGCGACCGATCGGCTCGTTGTCGATATAGGACATGCCGACATCGATCTCGAGGTTCTCCAAGCTTGTCAGGATCTCGGTTGAGGTCGCCGAGATCACCGAGATCCGCACCTCCGGGAAGCGTTCGTGGAATGGCACCGTCAGGTTCGGGGCAAACGGCAGCGTCGTTGGAATGGCACCGATGCGCAAATGTCCCGAAAGGTTGCCCTTCAGCGACTGCAGTTCCTGGCGCATGGTGCGCGCATCGCCGACGAGACGGCGCGCCCATTCCAAAACACGCTCGCCCTCGGGCGTGAACCCGCGAAAGCGCGAGCCACGCTCGACCAGCGTCGCGCCCAGATTTTCCTCCAGGCTCTTAACTGCGGATGAAAACGTCGGCTGGGTGACGCCCGCGGCCTCGGCAGCGCGCCCGAAATGACGTTCCCTCGCTAGAAGCAGCAAAAACTCTAGCTTATCGAGCATGTGGCTGGTCTCTGCAGGTCTGCCGACGGCGTCCCTGATCAGCAACTATTGCCCTTCAGCCCATGCTCCGCAAAGCCCGACGTTCGAATAGAGTGACTCGCGCCTCGGATCTTGGGCTGTGTGAGAGCTGCGGAAGCCTCGCTCTTGAAGACAGCGCCCGATTAGGTCGTGGGCTCGGGCTCCACCGCTTCAGCCAGGCAGCCGGCCGGGTCGGTCTCGGCGGGCTTGAGGCGAGCGTCGTGGACGTACAGCGTCGAGCAGTACGGGCACAGGATTTGTCCGTCGGCTCCCATGTCCAGGTAGACATGCGGGTGATCGCACGGTGGGCGGGCGCCCATGCACTGGAACTCCTTCACGCCGACGTAGATCTTCTCCACGCCCGGATCGTTGGCGAAGTGGGGGACAACCGAGACTGCCATGCGCGTCTTGCCTGCGTGCGGATGATGCAACGTGGGGCGGACCATAACCGCTCGGACGCGCCGAAGATAGCGGTGGGGCGTCGCAGCCGACATCGGCTTGTCGACGAAGCGGACACTCTCGTGTCAGGCGACTGCAGGCCAACGCCTCGCCGCGGCCGATGCAGTTCGGCCGCACTCCGAGCCCCAATCGCCAGGCGCCGTTCGGGACGTTGTATCAACGGGTTGTTGAGGACCAGTGGCATCCCTAGATTGAACGCGGAGCTGTGCGGGGCCTTTAGCATAGCTGTGGAGAGATTGCGGATGCAGAAGCACACGGTGGATCCGGCGACGGACTGGTCACTCCTCGGTGTCACCGACCCGCAGACGGTGACCGAGGATTGGATGCCGGTCGAGCCCTGTCCGATTGTCGGCGTGGTGGTCAAGGAAATCCGTAGTGTGCCAACCGGCACCGGCGTTCTGACCGAAGTTTTCAGGGCTGACTGGGGGCTGGACCGCCTGCCCGTCACCCAAGTCTTCCAGCGCACCTTGGATCCAGGATCGATCTCGGGATGGCATGCGCATGCCATCGCCACGGACCGCTTGTTCTGCGCGATCGGTCGCATTCGCATGGCGCTCTACGATGGGCGCAAGGCCTCTTCGTCGCATGGCGTCGTCTGGACCCGGGTTTTCGGGCGGGATCGGCCGTTGACTGTCATTGTCCCGCCTGGCATCTGGCACGGCGTGCAGTCTGTATCTGCCGAACCATCGTGCGTGATCAATGTCGTCGACCATGCTTATGCGTACGACCGCCCTGATCATTGGCGTCTGCCCCACGACACAAAGGAAATCCCTTACACGTTCCCTCGCTAGGGTCCCGATTGCGAAGTTCGCCAAACCTTGCCGCGAGCGTTCCGAACGAACCGCTGGTGTCGGTGGTTGTTGCTGCCTACGGCCGACCGACCATCCTGCCGTTCGCTCTTCGCTCGGCTGTCGCGCAGACGCTTGAGGATATCGAGATCATTGTGGTTGGCGACGCGGCCGGTGCGGAAACGGCGCGCGCCGTCGCCGACCTCGCGGACAGTCGGGTTCGCTTCATCGATCTGCCGTTCAACTATGGCGAGCAGTCGGGACCCAACAACGTCGGGGTGGCCCGCTCACGCGCCCCCTTCATCGCCTTCCTGAACCAGGACGACATCTGGTTCCCCGATCATCTGCAAGTCAGCCTCGCTTGGCTCGAGGCGACCAACAGCGATCTCGTTTGCACGCATGGTGCGATCATCGGGTCTAGCTCACCGATGGACCTTGAGAGCGGATCTTGGCGGTGCGACATGTCGAGCCCAGGCCGCGGCGGCCACTACGATCCGTGCGTCACTCTCGCGCCTGCCTCGACGTGGCTGCTGCGGCGTGAATTGCACAAGCGCCTGCGGGGCTGGCGCCCTGCCCTGGAATGCAGGGGCGAGAGTTCGCGCGACTTCTTGGTGAGGGCTTGGCGCAGCAGGGCGCGGTTGCAGATCGCGCCGCATCTGTCGCTCGTCATCATCCAGTCGGGGGGTCGACCGGCATCCTACCTGAATACGGACCGGCATGAGCATGAGTACTTCGGCGCCGCCATGACGCAAGACCCCTCGGCATTGCGCGCACGCCTGCTGGATCGCATGACGGCGCGCAAGCCATTGAAGCGGGTTCGCCGGCTCACCAACCACGTTGCCAGGCTTGCCGCGCGCTTAGGCGCCCATCCGCGCCTGTTGTCACTCTGGCGGCAGCGGCATCGCAAAGGCGCACATATCAAAGAGCTGCGCGCCCGTCGCGGGCTTCCACCCTTGCTCCCTCTGGATGCCGATGCAGGCGACCTCTTGTTGGCTTGCGCCTTACGCAACAGCAACGAGATCGAGCCGGGTGTGGAACTCGGCTTTGGCAACGGCGGCGAAGGCTTCCGCGTGCGGGCGGGTGGCTGGTCGCCGCCGACCACGGACGGCTGCGAGATGGCGCGCGCCGAGGCAAGGCTCCTGCTCCGCCTGCCGCCGTTACAGTGCAGCGCTGTCGAACTGCGCTTGCTTTCGGCATTCACGGGCCAGGCGACCGCAATCGATGTGTGCGCCAACGGCAACCACATCGCATGCTGGCGCGGCACGCCCGGGGAGCAGCCTCGTATTCGCTGTGCGACCATTCCGGTTCCGGCCGGACGCGGGCCGGTGCTGCTCAGCCTGCACGCGCGACCGGAGGGCTTGCGCCGGCGTTTGTGGCCGGCGTCCGCGATTGGCCGTCCGGGGTTCAATGTGCTAGCTGTCAGCGTCGGGCCAACGTAGTGCAATTCCAGCGGTCGATCCGAAGCGGTCCCACCAGAGAGAACGCGTGCAAACCTTCGCTTCCGACGGCGTGCGTATCGCCTTTCTTGACGAGGGAGGAGGAGCACCGATCCTGCTCATCCACGGCTTTGCCTCCAGCGTGCACTTCAACTGGATCGAGCCCGGCTGGGTCAGCCTGCTCGTCCGCAACGGCTTCCGCGTCGTTGCCATCGACAATCGCGGGCACGGCGAGAGCGAGAAGCTGCACGATGAGTCCGCCTATAGCGCGCCGCTGATGGCGGAGGACGCCCGCCGCCTGCTCGATCATCTTGGCATCCAGCGGGCCGACGTGATGGGCTACTCGATGGGTGCGCGCATCACGGCCTTCCTGGCACTGGCCCATCCCGGGCGCGTGCGCAGCGCGGTATTCGGCGGGCTGGGCGGCAACATGCTGAGGCCGATGCAGGGCAGCGACCAGATCGCACAAGCTCTGGAAGCGCCGAGCATCGACGACGTCGGCAACGCCTACGCGCGCACCTTCCGCGCCTTCGCCGACCGCACCGGCAGCGACCGCAAGGCGCTGGCGGCCTGCATCCGCTCCGCGCGCCAACCCCTGACGGCAGAGATGGTGGCGCGCATCGCCTGCCCCGTGCTGGTGGCGACCGGCACCGAGGACACGGTCGGCGGCTCGGCCGAGGAGCTGGCAGCGGTCATCCCCGGCGCGCAAGCACTGCCGATTCCGAAGCGCGACCACATGCTGGCGGTGGGCGACCGGGTCTACAAGGATGGCGTGCTGGATTTCCTGCGCCGCCGCCCATGATGAAGGCGCTGCTGCCATGACCGAGCGTTTCGAGGCCAGTAACGCCGACTTTGCCCGCGTCGTCCGCGACAGCTTTGCCAGGCAGGGGCTGATGAGCACTCTCGGCGCCCGCATCGTCGCGCTCGAGCCGGGGCTGTGCGTGATCGAGATGGACTATGCGCCCGGCGTGTCGCAGCAGAACGGCTATTTCCACGGCGGAGCGGTCGGCGCCATCGCCGACTCGGCCGCCGGCTACGCCGCCTATTCGCTGATGCCGGCCGGGAGCGATATCCTGACCGTTGAATACAAGCTCAACCTGATCCGCCCGGCGGTGCCACCGATCGTCCGGGCAGAGGGACGCGTGGTACGGGCCGGCAAGACGCTGAGCGTGTGCCGCGCCGATGTCTATTGCACCGCCAATGGGCGTCTGGAGGTCTGCGCGCTGCTGCAATCGACCTTGATGCGGCTGGCGCCATCCGTTACCGGGTAGTAGGGCCCCGAAAAGGGAAGCTCCTGCAAAGCCACCAGTCCAGACCCAAATGACAAACGCGGGGAATGTCGCAGGTCTTCGCCGGCAGCAAAATGCAGGAGCCCTTACGCATTACTCTACGCACACAACCACTTTCGTGGCCCACAGACCGTAGCAGCACCTACAATATAAGTCTGCGGATAACGGAGGTGTGTTGATGAAAAGCTGTGGATAAAGGTCATACTAAGCTTGGGATAGACTCAATTTGGGAGCGCGCTCAACGTGAGGGTACAACCGGCGAGATGTGTGCCTTCCGGCAACCCCAAGCTTGTGCGACACTGTCTGGTATGCCGGCTTTGCTTCTGAAATCATTGCTTTTTGTGCTTGCATCGGGGCTCTGGGCACTGCTGCCGCCTGCCGCGCAGGCGCAGACGGCCGTCGATCTGGAGCTGGTTCTCGCCGTGGACGTCTCGCTGTCCATGGACATGGACGAGCAGCGTCTGCAGCGCGACGGCTATGTGCTTGCCCTGCGCGATCCCGATCTGCACAAGGCCATTACCTCGGGTCCGAATGGCCGCATCGGCGTTACCTACATGGAGTGGGCGGGTCCGCCCACACAGACGGTAGTCATTCCCTGGACGATCATCGACGGGCCGGCGGCCGCCAAGGCGTTCGCCGACCGGCTGGAGGCCGCGCCGATCTCGCGAGCGCGCATGACCTCTATCTCGGGGGCGCTGTCGTTCTCCAGGACTTTGCTGGCCACCAGCGGCATGCGCGGCATCCGCCGCGTCATCGACGTATCCGGCGATGGCCCCAACAACGCCGGTCTTCCCGTCACCGGCATCCGCGATGAGTTGATCGCGGACGGCATCGTCATCAATGGTCTGCCGATCGTCCTCAAGCGCGCAGGATCGTGGGGCATGTTCGATCTCGAGAATCTCGACCAGTACTATTCGGAATGCGTGATCGGCGGCACCGGCGCCTTCATGATCCCGGTGCGCGAGACCGACGAGTTCAAGACGGCCACCCGCCGCAAGCTGCTGCTCGAGATTTCTGGCCTGGAGATGCCAGCCCGCGTGATCCGGACCCAGGCCGTCGAGAAAATGGATTGCTCGATCGGCGAGCGGCAATGGCGCCGCTACCTGGATGGCACGCCGAACTAGGTCGGCTCCTCAACGGTCAACCGCATAGTCCGTCCGCCGGTATCCGCGTATGTCCAGCGCCGGGAACGCCACCAATGACGCCAGCGCTTTTTCAGATCTACTACGATGCAGCAACGCGCGCGGAGGTGGACCAGGCTTTCCAGCCGCTCGACAACAGCGCGAACGAGCGGCCGGATTGGCGCGAGTACTGGCCGATACGCCAATTCCTGCTGCACAACGTGCTGGCCGAAGACCGGCACTATGGATTCTTTTCACCCCGGTTCCTCTCCAAGTCAGATGTGACCGCGGGCGATGTCATTGCCTTCGTCAACCAGCATGGCGCCACGTACGACGTCATCGGTTTCAGCCCCTACCCGGATCAGCATGCGCTGTTCTGGAATGTGTTTGAGCAGTGCGATTGGTTCGCTCCGGGCATGGCCGAAGTCTGCCAGAAGCTGTTCGATGAGATCGGCTGCAAAGTCGATCTGACCGAGCTGGTGATGGATTCCCAGAATTCCATCTTCTGCAACTACTTCTGCGCAAGACCCGCGTTCTGGCGGGAATGGCTGGCGGTGTGTGAGAAGATCTTCGCCCTGGCCGAGACCGGTGGCGGGCCCCTGAGGCAAGCGCTTAACACCCCGATGGACTGGCGGCCCGATAGCAAAAGCATCGACAAGCCGGGCTACAAGGTATTCGTCATTGAACGCGTCGTATCGCTGATATTGGCGCGCGACACTCGATTTAAGTCGATTGCGTTTCAGCCATTCCTTAGACCTAGAACACAGACCCCATTCGCTCGGTTTGTGCCGCAAATGCTGATGAGCGACGCTCTCAAGATGGCCTACGCGCGATGCGGTGATCCAGGCTACAAGGGTGCGTTCGATCTCATTCGCAAGGCCATCAAGGTCGAGATCGGCGACGGGCGGAGCTGATCGCTCTGTCGCCGCGAACGGCACGCAAATCCCAGGGAGCTCACCATGATCCTGATCGGCCAATACGACTCTCCGTTCGTCCGCCGCGTCGGTATCGCCCTGACGCTGTACGGCCTGCCCTTCGAGCATCGTCCCTGGTCGGCGTTCGGCGACGCGGACAAGATACGCGCCTACAATCCGTTGGTGCGCGTGCCGACGTTGGTGCTGGATGACGGCGAGGTGCTGGTCGAGAGCCACATCATCCTGGACTATCTCGACAGTCGCGTGCCGGCCGATCAAGCGCTGTTCCCGACCACCGAACCAGCTCGGCATCGGGCGCTGAAGGTCGCCGCACTCGCAACCGGCCTCGCCGACAAGGCGGTCAGCCTGTTCTATGAACGGCGCCTGCATAAGGAGGCGTCCGAGGTTTGGGTGGATCGTTGCCGCGCGCAGATCTCGGCCGTGCTCGCGGTCCTGGAAGCCGACCGCGCCGGCCGGGCTGGCGACTATTGGTTCGGCGACCGCATCGGGCATGCGGACATCGCGGTGGCGGCAGCGATCCGTTTTGTCGCCGACGCGCACCCCGGCCTCCTGCCGTTGGCGCAGTTTCCCACGCTCATCGCGCAAGCAGCGCGGCTCGAGTCCCTGCCGGTGTTCCAAAAGATCGCGCAGCCATTCATCCCGCCGTCCTGAATTCGACAGGCGGTCGAGCCCTTGCAGCTGCCACCGCCAACAAACAGATGCCGCAAAGCTCACGTATGAGAATCGCAGGGGAGGGTGGTCAACGTCGCCTTAACAGCGCGCACGGTATTCTATCCATCCCATGCTCTACATCCGCCTCTGCTTTGCGTTGCTGGCGACGGTGCTGGCCCTGTCCGGGTGCAGCTCCCAACCAAGCTTCGTCGTCAAGGACGAGCCTTGGCGCGAGGATGAGGAACGCGCCTGCCTGGCCTCGGGCGTCGTGCGCGAGACCACCTTCGTCTCGGTGCGCTCCGCCCTCGGTGGGCCGAGCGTGTGTGGGGCGCTGCAACCGTTCACGGTATCGGCGACCGCCGGCGGCCGCATGCAGCTGCAGCCGGCCGCGTTGCTGCGTTGCCAGATGGTTCCGGCCGTCGAGGACTGGGCGCAGCGCGTCGTCATCCCGGCCGCGCGCTACTACTTCGGCACCCCGATCGTCGAGCTGAAGGTGGCCGGCTCCTTCTCCTGCCGGCCGATGAACAACGTCGATGGGGCCTATCTGTCCGAGCACGGCCATGCCAACGCCATCGACATCTCCGGCTTCACGCTGGCCGACGGTCGCGTCGTGACCGTCAAAGGCGGTTGGGCTGGTGGCCCTGCCGAACGCGGCTTCCTGCGCGCCGTGCGCTTGGGCGCGTGCGATCTCTTCACCACCGTTCTGGGTCCCGGCTACGACGCTAACCATCACGACCACCTCCATCTCGACCTGGCACGCCATGGCGGCTCCGGACGCGTCTGCAAGTAGTCTCCCCGCCCCCTCGCCCCTGCATGCCCGCCAAGCGCCGGTCGCGCTCGACAGCCCTGGTCCGGCGGGCTACGTCGCATCGGTGGATGCACGCCCCGAGTGCTGAGCTTGTCGAAGCACGGCGTTGGCAGACTCATCGGCCCTTCGACAGGCTCAGGCCCAGGGTGAGCTTACGTCAACGTCCGAGCCCGACGCGCGCAGCGCGGCGAGCCAAGTGCCTGTCGAGGACATTGTGAGCACAGTTGCGACGACGCAGACCGATGAGACCCCGACGCGCACCATTGCGTTGCTGGCGGTCGCGGCGTTCGCCAGCGCCGCCAATTTGCGCATCTGCGATCCGCTGCTGCCACAGATCGCCGGCGAGTTGGGTGTCACGGTCGGCAGTGCCGCCAGCATCGTCACGGCTTTTGCCATCGCCTACGGCCTGTCGCAGCTGGCCGTCGGCCCGGTGGGAGATGCGCGCGGCAAATTGCCGATGGTGGTGCTGGGCTCGCTGTTGACGGGGCTCGCCACCATGCTGTGCGCTGCCATGCCGACGCTCGGTTCGCTGACGCTGGCGCGCTTCGTGGCCGGCGCCTGTGCGGCGGCGGTGATCCCGCTGGCGATGGCCTGGATGGGCGACGTCATCCCTTATGAGCGGCGCCAGCCGATCCTCGCGCGCTTCCTGTCCGGGCAGATCTTGGGCGTCGTGTTCGGCCAGGCGGCGGGCGGGCTGCTCGGTGACTGGACGGGCTGGCGCGCGGCCATGCTGCTGCTGGGCGCGGTGCATGTGGCGGCCGGCCTGCTGCTGATCGTCGACCTGCGTGGTGGGCCGTACCTGCGCATTGCCTCCGGACGCACGCGCTGGGGAGATGCCCTGGCATCGGCCATCGATATCCTGCGTCGGCCGTGGGTTCGCGTCGTGCTCATCACGGTGTTCCTCGAGGGCATGGTGATGTTCGGCTCCTTCGCCTACATCGGCGCGGAGCTGCACCAGCGCTTCGACCTCAGCTTTGCAATGATCGGGGCGCTGCTGGCGTCATTCGGTGCAGGCGCGCTTGTCTATTCGCTGGCCGCCGGACGGATGATCGCCCGTCTTGGACAGCGCGGGCTGGCCGCATGGGGCGCGCTGCTGCTGGCGCTCGGCTACGTCGTTCTGGCCGTGACGCCCTGGGCGTGGCTGGTGGCGTTGGCCATCGCCACCATGGGGCTCGGCTTCTACATGCTGCACAACACCCTGCAGACCAATGGCACGCAAATGGCGCCTGATTCGCGCGGGCTCGCCATCTCGCTGTTTGCCATCTCGCTGTTCATCGGCCAATCGGTCGGCGTGACCTTGGCGGCCCCGGTCATGGATCGGTTCGGCGCGCGTCCGATCTTCCTGTTGACCGCGGTCGCCGTGATCGCCATCGCCTTCTGGTTCCGCCAGCAACTGATCGCCCGTGAGGGAGGCTGATAGCCTAGGACTTGCCCTTCGCCGCCATCACCTTGTCGCGCAACCAGGCGTTGAACTGATACTCGCAGCCGAATTTCTGCAGCTCGGCCAGCAGGTCGTCCTCGTCCGGCAGTTTGTCGATGATGCGCACGGTCAGATCGCGCTTGGGCCGGTCCTGTTGGAACACCTGATAGGCGCCGTCGGCGCGCAGCTTCAGGCTGGCCGGCCATTCGGTCGTCTGGCTGCCCGCCTCCCACAGCACCTCCGCGCGCTCGCCGCTCGCCGTATCGACCACCGCGGCGCGGTCGATGCGCGCCGTCGACGTGCGCGTCAGCAGCACCTTGGCGCCCTTCTCGACGCAGATGCTGCCGTTGACCCCAGACGGCACCTCCGTCCACGAGAAGGCACGCGGCTTGCTCGAATCTCGCGCCACGCCGCGCGTTGCACCGGTGCTGACCTCCGACGAGCCGCCGGTCTTGGCCATGTTGCGTACCCAGGCCCAGACGCCCTCGTTGGCAGCGCCTTTGGCGAGCTCCGAGATCTTGCCCTCGAAGGGACCGCGGATGGTCTGCGTCTTGCCGGACGGCAGCACGGCACGGATGTGCCCGCCCGCCGGAATGGCAATGGCATCATCCACGGTCAGATGCGTGCCCACGCTGACGCTCGGCACCGTCAACTCGATAACATAAATGTCCGCGCGCGCCGCCGTCATGCCGATCAGCAGCGCCCCGCACATAGCGATCAAATGCAATGCAAGAGAGAGAGAGGATTTTTTGGTCATCTGAAGAACCATGCCTTCCTATCGTATCCCGAATGGCCGAGCCACCGTCCGATATTGACCCCAGAGAACTCGCCCAGGAACCACGCAAGCAAGGCGAGCACGATGGGCAAGATGATACGGAACTGCCAAAACACTAATGTGTCGAGGCCGATGATCGCTGCCGTCGCAATGCTTCCGAGCAGCAGGCCTTGCCGGCGCAGACGATACCGCCAGCCGATCAAAAAGCCCAGCGCCGACAGCAACGCCAACTCCAGCGTCAGCACCCATGAATCGCCTTCGACTTGGACAATACTGCGGCCGTCGAGCAACTCGGCGGCAATTTGCGCGTGGATCGCCGCACCGGGCGTGCGTTCGTGGTCCTGCGCGGTCAGCGGGGTGAGGTGCCGGTCGAGGTCCGGGAAAAGCCCGCCGATGATGACGATCTTGTCCTTCAGGCCGGTACGTGCCGCCCGCGCGATCGGGTCGTCGGCACCCGCAAGCAGGGTCCCGGCGGTCACCGTCTGGAAGGTGTCTGATCCGTCGGACGGTGCCAGCAGCCAGGCGATGCGGCGGCGCTCCTTGCCGATACTGGCGCCCGCGCTCTCAGCCATCAGCTCGGCGAAACTCTTCGGAAATGCGCCATTCTCGGCCGGTTGCGCCTTGAAGCGCACCACCCAGTCCCGCTCGGTCGCCAAGTTCACATACCCGGCCGGCCTGCCGGCCTGGGCGAACAGGGCCTTCTGGTAGTCCGCTTCCTTGCTGGTCAGGCCGATCCGCTCGTCGCCCGCCCCCAGCACCACCTTGGCCCTGGCGCGGCGGATGGCGTCGATCAGGGCCGGCTCGTTGTCGCCCGGCGCCGGGCGGAAGAACAGGATATCGATGCCGATCACCTTGGCGCCGGCAGCGTCGACCGCGTCGATCACCTTGGCCAACAGGCCCCGATCGATGGGAATGCGCGTCTTGAACTCGCTCAACGCCTGATCGTCGATGCCGACCATTGCAACGCTTGGATGCTGGCTCGGCAGCCGGTCCGACAGCAGACCGGTGCGCGCATCGGCCATGGCATGCTCGAACCGCAGCAGGCCCGGCGCGAAGCGCGGCAGCAGGTCGCCCAGCAGCATGCTGGCGAGGATGGCGAACACGGCCGCCAGCAACATCGGCCGGGGAAAAAGCGCAGCCCGTCGACGCGGAACCACCTGCGGGTTGGATGTCATGCCAGACGCCCCATCTGCTCGATACCTGACCCTATTGAAGGCACCGCCTCAGAACAAGCGTCTGCCATTGGTGTACTCCACTAGACGGCATGGACAATCGGGCGCAGACGGCTGCCGACGAGGGCATGGTGGGGAGGCTTCCCAGGCTTGGTATCCCCTGCGCACCTGATCGAGACGGAGAATAGAGATGACCTCATCGACGTTCGTGGCTGCAAGTGGCGATAATTATGAGCTGCAAATGGGGCGGTGGAGCCGTCGCTTGGCTGAGCCTTTCCTCGATTTCTGCGGCTATAGCGACGGCGAAGCGGTCTTGGATGCCGGCTGTGGCACGGGCAGCTTGACATTTGCTCTCGCACGGCGTGCGAAGGATGTGCGCATTCAGGCCATCGATTTCGCGCCCACCTACGTCGAGCATGCAGCGCAGCACAATCACGACCCGAACATCGCCTTCAGGGTCGGTGATATTTGTGCGCTGCCCTTTGCCGATGCGTCATTCGATCGGGTTCTTTCCCTCCTCGTCCTTCACTTTGTGCCCGGCACCGATCGCGCGGTCTCGGAGATGCGCCGTGTCGCCCGGCCGGGTGCGACTGTCGCGGCAGCCGTTTGGGATGCAAGGGGCGGGTACGTGGCGGCCCGCATGTTCGTGGATACGGCGGCCACGCTTGACCAGAAAGGCAATGAAATGCGAGCGCGCAGCCTTACCAGGCCTATGACGCGGCCCGGTGAGTTGGTGGCCGCCTGGCACAAAGCTGGCTTTGTCGACATCCGCGAAACGATGCTGGCGATCCGTATGGAGTACGCTTCGTTCGATGACTATTGGACCCCCTACCTCGGCAAGGATGGCCCTGGTGGTCAGTACGTCACTGGGCTAAGTCCCGCCGAGCGAGACCGGCTGCGCGATCTTGTTCGAGGCGCGTATGTCGACGGAGAGCCCGATGGACCTCGCTCATACGCCGCGGTCGCATGGGCGGTCGCAGGCACCGTGCCTGTGGGGCATTGAGCCGGGCAATGGGCGCGCCGTCCCGGCGTCAGTGCGACAACGAGGCTTGCTCGGGCCATCGAGCAACCGTTCGTACCCCACCTGCTTGGGGCAGCCCAAGCAACATCGTTGTTGCCGTGCCGCTACTGGCCTTGTAAATCCCGCACCTGGGAGAGGCTGCGGCGTCGATGTCCAAATCCGGCAACTTTTTTGCTCTGCTCGAAAAGAAGCTGAGTGCGGCTGGGGACGCGCCCGCCTTCGAGATGGCCGACGGCGCCATCCTCACCTTCGCTGAGCTGCTGGACCAGGTCGGCCGGGCGGCTGCTGCCCTGATTTCGCTGGGCGTAAAGCCCGGTGACCGGGTGCTGGTGCAAGCGGAGAAGTCGCTGCCCAATGTGTTCCTGTACCTCGCCACCCTGAAGGTCGGCGCGGTCTTCAATCCGCTCAACACCGCCTATACCGCCGCCGAGCTCGAATATTTCATCGGCGACGCCCAGCCGAGCGTAATTGTCGTGGCACCGGAGCGGGTTGCCGACATCAAGCGCGCGGCCAAGGCCAACAAGGTCCGCTCCGTCCTGACCATGGCCGCCGATGGCTCGGGCACCTTCGCGCAGCTCGCCGCCAAGCAGAAGCCGCATCGGCCCACCGCTGCGCGCAACGCCGATGATCTCGCCTCGCTGATCTATACGTCCGGAACCACCGGCCGCTCCAAGGGCGCCATGATCACGCATGGCAACCTCTCCTCCAACGCCAAGGCGTTGCATGCTTACTGGGGCTTCGTGCCCGGCGACGTGCTTTTGCACGCGCTGCCGATCTTCCACGTGCACGGGCTGTTCATCGCCCTGCACACCGCCCTCCTCAACGCCTCGCGCATTCTCTGGATGCCGAAGTTCGAGGTCGACACCTTCGTGCGGCTGCTGCCGCGCGCCACGGTCGTGATGGGCGTGCCGACCTTCTACACCCGACTGCTCGGCGCTCCGTCCTTTGGCAAGGATCAGTGCCACAATCTGCGGCTCGCCATCTCCGGGTCCGCGCCTTTGCTGGCCGAGACGCACAAGGCCTTCCGCGAGCGCAGCGGCAAGGCCATCCTCGAGCGCTACGGCATGACCGAGGCCGGCATGATCACCTCCAACCCCTACAAGGGCGGCCGGCGACTGGCGGGGACGGTCGGGTATGCGCTGCCTGGGATAACCGTGCGCATTGCCGACACCGAGGGCCGCGTGCTGACGCCCGGCAAGGTCGGCGTGCTGGAAGTCAAGGGCCCCAACGTCTTCAAGGGCTACTGGCGCAATCCCGAGAAGACCAAGGAGGAATTCCGCAAGGGCTACTTCGTGTCGGGCGACCTCGCCAAGATGAGCAAGGACGGGCGCGTCACCATCGTCGGCCGTGCCAAGGACCTGATCATCACCGGCGGCTTCAACGTCTACCCCATCGAGGTGGAGGGCGAGATCAACAGCCTGCCGGGCGTGGCCGAGTCGGCCGTGGTCGGCGTGCCGCATCCCGATTTCGGCGAGGGCATCATCGCGGTGGTCACGCCCACCCCGGGCCACGTGCCGCCCAGCGAGGCCGACATCATCAGCACGCTGTCCCAGCGCCTTGCCAAATTCAAGCTGCCCAAGCGCGTGTTCGTAGCCAGCGACCTACCCCGCAACGCCATGGGCAAAGTCCAGAAGGCCAACCTCTCTCAGCAATACCGAGAGACCTTCAAGGCCTGAGCGGTACTCGCGCGGCCAAATCTTCCTCGGCAGATGTTGCGGTGCGAAGGCCGAAAGCCCGCCAAAGCGCCGCCCCCTGCACGCACGCCTTCGTCACCTCCCAGCGATTTGGTTCCCGCACGCGTAAAAAATATTGCGCTACTTCCGCCCCTCCATTGCCGCTTTCCAGCCATAGGAATCGCAGACTTACGCGGGGTTACGGAAAGACGAGGGAAAACCGATGAACCCTGACGAAATCTACGCCATCCGCACGCGACTTAGGGACGTCAACGTCGAATACAGCGCGCTGGTCAAGAACAAGACTGGTGAAGGGCGTTTCGTGCGTATGGATGAGCTGAGGACCGAACGGGCGGCCCTCATGGCGCTGCTGGCGCGGGACTACATGTCCGCCCTGGGCGGCAAGGTGAGAGTGATCCCCGATCAGCCGGCCAATTCAGCGGCCCAGCACGCAACCTAGCCACAGGAGGGGCGTTGCACCCGTCCGCATGGACCGGTGTGCGCCCGCAAAGTCAGGCCATGGCGCCACGCAGGCGCCGCTGCCGCCATTTGCTTGCGGTGATGTTCGGACTAGGCTCGGTGCTGCCCGCCAGCAGGAGACCGCGCCATGACCAGTTCGGCAGATGCGACTGCGCCCATCCCCATGCTCGAGCGCCGGCGTATCGAAGCGGCGATCCTGAAGCACGTGTATGACAGCCTCAAACAGAGCCACGGCGAACAAATCGCGCGCGTGACGTTGGCCGACGCCGTACGCCGATCCGCCGTCGAGCAGGGCGCCGAGTTCGCCGCCAAGGCCGACGGCAACACCTCGATGCAGACGTTCATCGACCGCCAGACCCTTTGGAAGGCCGGCGATGCGCTCACCGTGCAGGTCAAGGAGCAGACCGACAAAAGCTACGTCTACGACGTCACGCGCTGCCGTTACGCGGAGATGTATCGCGAGATGGGCCTCGGCGAGATCGGCCACCTCCTCTCCTGCCAGCGCGACGCCACCTTCTGCGAGGGCTACGACAAGCGCCTGAAACTCACCCGCACGCAAACACTCATGCAGGGCGCCAGCCACTGCGACTTCAACTACAGGTACGAGGACGAACCCACCTAGCCTGTCGCCCCGGAGTTTGCCGAAGGCAAATGGCGACAAGACCTTTCCCCGCTGTGCCGTCGTCGGATGCCGCGATCACCTCGTCGTACACGCGCGCGATGGGCACTCGCCCACTCGCCGTTGTGCGGGCACAGCACGAACACGAACACGAACACGAATGCCTGTCTTAATCAGGCCACGTCGCAGATGCACGCTCCTCATAACGACCAATCAAGAAACTCACGGGAGGAAATCAACATGCTCAACGCAACGCGTCGTCAATTCCTTGCCCAGTCCGGAAGCCTGCTGGCGCTGGCCGCAATGAGCGGCTCTGGCAGCTCATCCGCGGTCGCAGCCATGGGGCCGAACGACAAGTTCGATCTCGTCATCAAGGGTGGCGAGGTGTTGGACCCAAGCCAGAATCTCAAAGCCGCGCGTGACATCGGCATCCGCTTTGGATCGATCGAGGCGCTCGAAGCAAGCATCCCCGCCGAGCGGGCGCTGAAGGTTTTGAGCGCGTCGGGCAAACTCGTGACCCCCGGTCTGATCGACCTGCACGCCCACGTCTTTCCCTATGGTTCGGGAATCGGCATACCGGCGGACGAGTTGATCCCCTTCCAGAGCACGACGACGCTGGTGTCCGCAGGCGACGCCGGCGCCAATAACATCGCCGTCTTCCGCCGTGCCATTGTGGGCCAGACGCGCGCGCGGCTCTACGCGTTCGTGCACATTGCCAATATGGGGCTCGCGGGCTTTCCGGTGCCTGAGCTTTACAACATCGACTATGCGCAGACGGAAGCCGCGGCCAAGGCGGTCGCCGAAAACGCCGACTTGGTGCTCGGCGTCAAAGTGCGCATGAGCGAGAACGTCATCGCCAAGCACGGATTGGAGCCGTTGAAGCGCGCCATTCAGGCTTGCGAGATGGCCGGCACCGGCGCGAAAATCATGTGCCACATCGGCGGCGTGGAGACGCCCGAGTTGATGAGCCAGATCCTCGATCTGCTGCGCGCCGGCGACGTTCTCACCCACTGCTATTCGGGCGCGCCCAACATCGCCGGCAAGTTCACCAACATTGTGCAGGACGGCAAGCTGCTGCCCGCCGCGCTGGCAGCCAAGCAGCGTGGCGTCGTATTCGACATCGGCCATGGCGGCGGCAGCTTCGATTATACCGTCGCGGAGGCCGCCATAGCTGCCGGCGCCGGACCGGACACGATCTCGTCGGACATCCATGTTTTCTCGGGCAATACCCCGGGCATGCCCTATTTGACCTGGGTCATGAGCAAGATCCTCAACATGGGGTTCACGCTCGAGCAGGTGGTGGCGATGGCGACGGTTGCTCCGGCCAAGGTCATCGGTCGCGGAGCAAAGATCGGCACGCTGCAAGTGGGCGCCCCCGCCGACGTATCGCTGCTCGAGGTGGTCGAGGGGCCGGTCGAATTCGTCGACACCCGCAACAACAAGCGCCAGGGCAAGGTTCAGTTGAAGCCGTCGGGCGTGGTGCTTGCCGGCGTGCCCTACGGGCGGCCTTACCAGGCCCCCTTCGCGATGCGCTGAGGGATCGCCTTGCCCGGCCTTACCCGTAGGTGCGCTCGTCGGCGATCACCTTGCCGTCGTTGGGCAGCGAGCCCGGCGGCACGATCTCCACCTCGCCCTTGAGCTTGGTCACCGCCTGCAGCGCCTCGGCGAGCTTGGCCTTCAGGCCCACGTCCGCAAAGGGCGCCTCCGCCTTGAGCGTCATGACGTCCTGCTCGCCCGCGCGCCCGACCACCAACCGCAGCCGGCCGACGCCGGCATGGCGCTTGGCGAGTTCGGCGACGTGCTCGGGATGCACGAACATGCCCTTGACCTTGGTGGTCTGGTCGGCGCGGCCCATCCAGCCCTTGATGCGCATGTTGGTGCGCCCGCACGGGCTCGTCCCCGGCAGCACCGCCGACAGATCGCCGGTGGCCAGCCGGATCATCGGGTAGTCGCGGTTGAACGAGGTCACCACCACCTCGCCCACCTCGCCCGCCGGCACCGGATCGCCGGTGCCCGGCCGCACGATCTCCACGATCACGCCTTCGTCGACGACCATGCCCTCGAGCGCCTGGCTCTCGTAGGCGATCACGCCGAGATCAGCCGTGGCGTAGCACTGGTAGGTATCGATGCCGCGCTGCTTGTACTCGGCCCGCAGCGAGGGAAACAACGCCCCGCCCGACACCAACGCCTTCTTGAACGAAGAGGCGTCCTTGCCGGCCTCCTCGGCCTTGTCGAGCAGGATCTTGAGGTAGTCCGGCACGCCGACGTAGGCCACGGGTTTGAGATACTGGATCGCCTCCAGCTGCTGCTCGGTATTGCCGGGACCGGCAGCAATGACCACACAGCCGAGCGCGCGTGCCCCGGCATCCATGATCCAGCCGCCCGGCGTCAGGTGATAGGCGAACGTGTTGTGCACGATATCGCCCTTGCGGAATCCGGCCGCAAACAGCGCGCGCGCCGACCGCCACCAGTCCTCGCCGAAGCCCTCGGGCTCGAAGATCGGACCAGGCGACATGAACATGCGCGACACTGCCGCGCCCGGCGCCGTGGCAAGGCCGCCCAACGGCGGCGCCTTGGCCTGCAGGTCCTTGAGGTCGCCCTTCTTCAGAACCGGCAGCCTCGCCAGCGCCGCGCGCGACGTCACCGCCGCAGCATCGACACCGGCGAGATGACGCTGCCATCCGGGCGCGCCCGCCATCGCCCGGCGGAGCAAGCCTGGCAGCAGGTTGAACTGCGCAAGTTCGCGCTGCGCGGGATCGCGCACCTCGAGCTGGTCGTAGTGGCTACTGGTCACCCGGAGCGTCTCACGCCAGCCAGCGCTTGCGTCGCTTGTAGGATTTCACGTCGCGGAAACTCTTGCGGTCGCTGCCGCCGACGCCCAGGTAGAACTCCTTGACGTCCTCGTTCTCGCGCAGCGACTTGAACTCGCCGTCCATCACCACGCGCCCGCTCTCCAATATGTAGCCGTAGCTGGCATAGCGCAGCGCCACGTTGGTGTTCTGTTCGGCCAGCAGGAAGCTCACCCGCTCCTTGGTATTGATATCGCGCACGATCTCGAAGATCTGCTCGACGATCTGCGGCGCCAGCCCCATCGAAGGCTCATCCAGCAGGATCATGGTCGGGCGCGACATCAGCGCGCGACCAATGGCCGTCATCTGCTGCTCGCCGCCCGAGGTGTAGCCGGCCAGCGAGCTGCGCCGCTCTTTGAGGCGGGGGAAATAGGCGTAGACCATCTCGAGGTCGGCGCTGACGGCGCCGCGCCCGTCGCGGCGCGTGAAGGCGCCGGTCTGCAGGTTCTCCTCGACGGTCAGATGACCGAAACAGTGGCGACCCTCCATCACCTGGATGCAGCCGCGCTGCACCAGCTCGTTGGGGGTGAGGCCGTCGACGCGCTCGCCCTTGAACTCGATGCGGCCCTTGGTGACGTCGCCGCGCTCGGAGCGCACCAGGTTGGAGATCGATTTCAGCGTGGTCGACTTGCCGGCGCCGTTGGCGCCGAGAATGGCAACGATGCCGCCCGCCGGCACCTCCAGCGATACGCCCTTCAGCACCAGGATGACGTGGTCGTAGATGACCTCGATGTTTTTGACCGCCAGGATCGGTTGCGCCCGTTCGGCCTTCGTCGAGGTGGCAGCGGGTTTTGTCAGGACATCGGTCACGGAGAGAAGCACTCCTGTGGGTTCAGATGCGGGAGGCAGCTGCGCGCCGCCTCCCGCGCATTGCGTCAGAACAAGGCTAGTGTCCTGATCGCGAAATTCGTCGCCACGTGCGGCTGATGTTGAACGAATTTCGCGATCTGAAGGACACTAGTTGAATCAATGCGCTAGTGCGATTAGATCGAGAAGTCCGCCGCTCAACCTGACTGCATACGTTGTAGCGGACTTCTCGATCATCGCACAGGCTCAGCTCTCCTTGGAGCAGTCGCGCGGCGTGATGTTCTTGTCCTTGGCGTACTTCTCGGCTTGCGCCTTGACCATCGGATCGAGCAAGGACTAGCGTCGGCCGTGTAGAAGTCGGAGATGGTCTTCCAGTCCTTGCCGTCCCATTGCTGGAGCGGGCCTGTCGGCGCCCTGGTGATCCGCGCAGGTGAACTTGAGCGGCTTCAGCATGCCCTCGAAGCCCAGCTCCTTGATGCGCGCATCGGTGAGGATTCAGGTTCTCGAAGCCCCAGCGGATCTGCTCGCCGGTCAGCGGCTTGTTGCCGAACTTCTTCTGCGCGGTGCGGATCGCCTCGACGCCGAGCATGGAGTTGAGCAGCCCGCGGTTGTAGAGCACCTGGGCGAAAGGTCGTCCTTGCCAGACCGACTTGCCCTTGGAGATGACGAACTTCTCCAGGTCCTCGTGCACCTTGAACTTGCCAGGCGGGTGCTGCAGCATCAGCGCCTTGTAGCCGGTCGCCTGGTCGCCGGCCGGCGTCACGTCAGGCTCGGCGCCGGACCACCACACGCCGATCATCTTGTCGCGCGGATAGCCGACGGCTGCCGCTTCCTTGATGGCGGTGGAGTTCATCACGCCCCAGCCCCACAGCAGCACGTAGTCCGGCCGGTCCTGGCGGATCGCCAGCCACTGCGACTTCTGCTCGACGCCCGGATGCGTGACCGGGATGGCCTTGAACTCGAAGCCGTCCTTCTTGGCGCGCGCCTCGAGCGCCGGGATCGGCTCCTTGCCGTACGGGCTGTCGTGATAGACGAGGCTGATCTTCTTGCCCTTCAGCTTGTCGAAGCCGCCCAATCTCCTTGGCGATGTGCTGGATGGCGATGTCAGCCGCCGTCCAGTAGCTGCCGACGGCGATGAAGTTCCAGGGGAACACGCTGCCGTCGCGGCTCTCGGAGCGGCCGTAGCCGAGCGTCAGCAGCGGGATCTTGTCGCCCGGCACCTTCTCGGTCAGCGCGAAGGTGATGCCGGTCGACAGCGGCGAGAAGTAGCCGGCGCCCGTCGGTCCCTTGCCCTTCAGGCGCTCGTAGCACTCGACGCCCTTGTCGGTGGCATAGCCCGTCTCGCATTCCTCCGAGACGATCTTGACGCCGTTGATGCCGCCGTCGCGCTCGTTGATCAGGGTCCAGTAGTCGGCGACGCCGTCGGCGAACGGAATGCCGTTCGGCGCGTAGGGACCGGTGCGATAGACGAGCGACGGCAGGAACTGCTCGTTCTGCGCCAGCGCCGGCTCCGCGATGGCGGACACGCCGACGACGGCGGCCGCCATAGCCAAAGTCTTGCGTATCATTGCATTCCTCCTGTCTGTTCCGGCGGATGCCGGTACGTTTGCGCGAGCCTGTCTTATTGTTCGTTGATGCGATGCGCCGCTCCACATTGCGCACCGGCATCCATTCGCCAGGCCCCACCTCAATAGGGATAGGGCCAGAGCCTCAGCTTCTCCTTGGTGATCGACCAGAGCCTGGCGAAACCCAGCGGCTCGACGATCAGCAGATAGCAGATCAGCGAGCCGGTGACGACGAGCACGAGCAGCGAAACCGTCTCGACTGTGACGGGTATGCCGAGCGCGTGCGGCACCTGGTCCAGCATGATCGGCAGGATCAGGATGAAGGCCGCGCCCAGGAACGAGCCCAGAATCGAGCCGAGCCCGCCGATGATGACCATGAACAGCAGCTGGAACGAGCGGTCGATGTTGAAGGCCAGTGGCTCCCAGGCACCGAGATAGATGAAGGCCCACAGCGCGCCGGCCACGCCGGTGATGAAGGAGGATACGGCGAACGCCGTCAGCTTGGCATACAGCGGGCGGATGCCCATCAGCTCGGCGGCGATGTCCATGTCGCGGATCGCCATCCATTGCCGACCGAGATTGCCGCGCACCAGGTTCTTGGCGAGCAGCGCGAACACGGTCACGAACAGCAGGCACAGCAGGTAGCGCTCGATCGGCGTGTGCACGAGTATGCCGAAGAAGGTGAGGTCGGGCGCCGTCACCGAGCCCGGATGGCGTGTAGTTGGTGAACCACTTCACGCGGATGAACACCCAGTCGAAGAAGAACTGCGCGGCCAGCGTCGCCACGGCAAGGTACAGGCCCTTGATGCGCAGGCTCGGCACGCCGAACAGTATGCCGACGACGCCGCCATCAAGCCCGCCCAGCAGAATCGAGGGGAACACCGGCAGCGGCGGAATGGAAATCGCCGTGCCGAACCAGGCGAGCGGGATATGCACCCCGGTGCCGAACTTGTAGGCCGAGTAGGCCCCGATCGCCATGAAGGCGCCGCCGCCCAGCGAAATCTGCCCGCAATAGCCGATCAGGATGTTGAGGCCGATGGCAGCCAGCGACAGGATCAGGAACGGGATCAGGATGGCGCGCAGCAGATAGTCGGACGCTGAACGGCCAGATATGGAACATCGGCCATCAGCGGAATGCCGACGAACGCGAACAGCAGAAACAGCGCCAGCGCGATGCGATCCTGGCGGATCGGGAAGATCGCCATGTCGGCGGCATAGCTCGTCTTGAATTGGCCGGCTTCGCGATACAGCACGAGATTGAGCTCCCTAAATTCGCTCGATGATGCGCTCGCCGAACAGGCCCTGCGGACGCACCAGCAGGACCGCCAGCGCCAGCACGTAGGCAAACCAGTATTCGATGCCGCCGCCGATGTGCGGTCCGAGGTAGGCCTCGGCCAGCTTCTCGCCGGCACCGACGATGAACCCGCCGACGATGGCGCCGGGCACCGACGTGAACCCGCCGATGATCAGACACGGGCAGCGCCTTCAGCGCCAGGAAGGTGATGGAGAACTGCACGCCGAGCTTGGTGCCCCACACGGTCGCCGCCACCAGCGCGACCAGGCCCGCCACCAGCCATACCACGAACCAGATGTAGCTGATCGGGATGCCGACCGACTGGGCCGCTGCGTGATCGTCGGCCACCGCGCGCAGCGCGCGGCCCGTCTTGGTGTTCTGGAAGAAGATGGCAAGACCCGCCACCAGCACGCCGGCGATCAGCCCGCCCCACACGTCGAGCTTGTTGACCAGGATGCCGCCCGGGAAAACGCTCTCGAACAGGAACCAGGCATCGGTCGGAAACAAGGCGCAGCGGATAGACGTCGGAGCCGAAGATCATCTGCGAGGCGCCTTCCAGGATGAAGGTGGCACCGATGGTCGACATGAACAGCGTCAGCCCGTCCTGGTTCACCAGCGGACCCGAGCACGAACCGTTCGATCAGCCAGGCGGTGATCGCCATGATGACGCCGGCAAACAGCAGCGCCAGCAGCACCGCAGCCCAATTCGGGCACACCGCGATGCACGAGGAAGTCCAGGCTGCGCACCAGCGCCAGGCCCGCCAGCAGCACCATGGCGCCCTGCGCGAAATTGAACACGCCGGAGGCCTTGTAGATCAGCACGAAGCCGAGCGCGACCAGCGAGTAGAGCACGCCCGACAGCAAGGCCGCCGATCAGGATCTCGAGAAACTGTCCGAAGTCGAACCACGCAATGCTCCTCAGTGGGCGACGCCCAGATACGCGTCGACCACCTTCTGATTGTTCTGCACCTCGGCCGGCGTGCCGTCGGCGATCTTCTGGCCGTAGTCGAGCACCACCACCCGGTCCGACAGGTCCATCACCACGCCCATGTCGTGCTCGATCAGGGCGATCGTCGTATCGAACGAGTATCCTTCACGGTGAGGATGAAGCGGCTCATGTCCTGCTTCTCCTCCAGGTTCATGCCGGCCATCGGTTCGTCGAGCAGCAGCAGCTCGGGCTCGGTGGCGAGCGCCCGTCCGAGTTCGACTCGCTTCTGCAGGCCGTAGGGCAGCTTGCCGACCGGCATCTTGCGGATGTGGGCGATCTCAAGGAAGTCGATGATGCGTTCGACCTCCTCGCGATGACGGATCTCCTCGCGCTGCGAAACGCCCCAGTAGATGGCCTGCGCCAGCAGCCCGCGCCGCATCTTGAGCGTGCGCCCGGTCATGATGTTGTCGAGCGTCGACATGCCCTTGAAGAGCGCGACGTTCTGGAAGGTGCGGGCAATCCCCTGGCTCGCTGCAATGTAGGGGCGCATGGCGCTGCGCTTCTTGCCCTTGAAGGTGATGATGCCCTGCTGGGGATGATAGAAGCCGTTGATGACGTTCAGCATCGACGTCTTGCCGGCGCCGTTCGGGCCGATGATGGCGCGAATCTCGCCCTTGCGGATGTCGAAGGACACGTCGCGCAGGGCCTTCACGCCGCCGAACGACAGCGACACGTTGTCGGCTGACAGCAGCACGTCGCCGGAAGCGGGTGCCTTGCTGGCGGCAACCGGTCTCGGCTCGACATCGGCCTTCATTCGGCGGCCTCCTTCAGCGGCTCGGCCGCACGCCCGGGATAGGACTTCATGTCGACGATTTTGATGTGGCCTTCCAGCACACCCTTGCGGCCGTCCTCGAACGTCACCTCGGTGGCCACGCGGCACTCCTTGGAGCCGTCGTACAGGGCCTTGATGAGCTCGCCGTAGCGATCGGCGATGAACGAGCGGCGCACTTTCTGGGTGCGCGTCAGCTCGCCGTCGTCGGCGTCCAGCTCCTTGTGCAGGATGAGGAAGCGCCGGATCTGCGAAGCCGCCATCTGCGGCTCATCGGCCAGCGCCTTGTTCAACTCATCGACGCGTTTGGCGACCGTCTCATAGACCTGCGGATGCGCCGCCAGCTCCTGGTAGCTCGCAAACGACACGTTGTTGCGCTCGGCCCAATTGCCGACCGAGGTCAGATCGATGTTGATGAGCATCGTCACGAAGTCGCGGCCGTGCCCGAAGGCGACCGCCTCGCGCACCTCCGGGTAGAACTTGATGCGGTTCTCCAGGTATTTGGGTGCGAACAGCGCGCCGCTGGTGAGGCGGCCGACATCCTTGGCGCGGTCGATGATCTTGAGGTGCCCGCGCTGGTCGAAGAAGCCCGCATCGCCCGTGTGCACCCAGCCGTCCGGCGTCTTGGCCTCCGCGGTCGCCTCGTCGTTCTTGTAGTACTTGAGGAATACGCCGGGGCTCTTGAACAACACTTCGCCGCTGTCGGCGATTTTGATTTCGACGTCCGGTCCGGGCTTGCCGACCGTGTCTGAAAACACCTCGCCGTCCGGCTGCAGCGTGACGTACACGCTGGCCTCGGTCATGCCGTACAGCTGCTTCAGGTTGATGCCGAGCGAGCGATAGAAGCGGAACAGCTCGGGCCCGATCGCCTCGCCCGCCGTATAGGCGACGCGGATGTTGGAAAAGCCCATGCGGTTCCTGAGCGGGGCATAAACGAACAGGTTGCCTAGCCGATACAGCAAACGGTCCTTGAACCCGACCTCTTTGCCGTCGAGGATCTGCTCGCCGCAGCGGCGCGCCACGCCGAGGAAATAGTCGAACATCCCCTTCTTGATGCGGCCGGCGTCCTCCATGCGCACCATGATCTGGGTGAGCAGATTCTCGAACACGCGCGGCGGCGCAAAGAAGTAGGTGGGCGCGATCTCGCGGCGATCCTCGATGATGGTCTCCGGGCTCTCCGGGCAGGCCACGCACATGGCGCCGGCATAGGCCTGGCCATAGGAGAAGATGTGGTCGCCGACCCAGGCCATCGGCAGGTAGGCGAGCAGCGTGTCCTTGGTCGTGAAGTGATCGAACAGGTTGCCGTTCTGCCCCGACACCACAATGTTCCGATGCGTCAGCATCACGCCCTTGGGCCGACCCGTCGTGCCCGACGTGTAGAGCATCACGCTGACGTCCTCGCCCTTGCCCCTGGCGATCTCATCCATCCACCAGCCGGCGGCCCCGGCGTTGCGGCGCAACTCCTCGTGTCCGAGACCCTGCACATGCTCGAAGGAATGCAGGCTCGAGGGATCGTAGTGCACCAGCCCGCGCGGCTCGTCGTAAATGACTTGCTTGAGCCTCGGCAGCTTGTCAGCGATCGAGATGACCTTGTCGACCTGCTCCTGGTTCTGGACGACGGCGAATTTCACCTCCGAATGCTCGAGCACGTAGGCCATCTCGGCAGCCACCAAGTCCTGGTAGACCGGCACGGCGATGCCGCCCACGCTCTGCACAGCCGCAAAGGTGGCGTATAGCCTCGGGCGGTTGTCACCGATGATGGCCACCGCGTCGCCACGCTCGATGCCGAGCTTGCGCAGACCGATGGCGAGCAGGCGCACTTCATCGCGCAGCCTGGCCCAGGTCCATGTCTGCCAGATCCCGTAGTCCTTGTGGCGCAGGGCCGGTAGCTCGCCATAGCGCTCTGCGTTGCGCAGCAGCAGCTTGGGCACGGTGTCGAACACCGGGGCGTCCGATATAGATTTGGCGGCAGCCGGTGCACCTGTGGTGCTCACGGTGTCGTTCCTCCCTTTCTGTGCAAGCCACCCTTGAGGGGGTCTTCATCGTACGGACAGCGCATGCCGAACGTTGCGCCGTGCTCGGTCGGCACAACGGGCCGTACGGCGACTGTGGTAAGCTAGCCACAAATACCAGCGTGCTCAACGCGTATTTGGACAGACAGAGCCGGACATATCTGGTAAAATAGTTGGGATTGCTTTCTACGGCGAGCCTTCGCCCCGGTCACCATATTGACCTAGACAACCCAGACTTGGCACCCCGGCCTTGGCACCCCAGACGGGGGCCGGTCACCCCTCGAAGCGGGACAGCTTCTCCACGTCGACAATGCGGATGCCGCCGCGCTCGTTGGTGAGCAATCCTTCGGCCTCCAGCCGCAGCAGGCTCTTGTTGGCGATCTGGCGCGACACGCCGGCGAGCAGCGCCAGCTCCTCCTGCGTGATCTCGATGCGGGCGCCCGCGTTGGGGTACAGCACCGGATTGAGCAGCCAGGCGAGATGACGCGCGACCCTGGCAGTCGGATCGTGCATGCGGTCGCACTCGATGGTGCCGATGAACTGGCCCATGCGCTCGTTGAACTGGTGAAGGAGGACGCGGTTGAAGCCGCCGCTGGTCTCGAACAGCCACATGAAGGTGGCGCGGTTCAGCATGGCAAGATGCGTATCACGCAGGGCGACCAGGTCGTACTTGCGCTCCTCGTTCTTGAGGACCGAGCCTTCGCCGATCCAGCCGCCGGCGCCGCCGCCGGCGAAGGTGATGGCCTTGCCGTCCACCGAGATGGCGCTGATCTTGAGCAGGCCGCTGATGAGCCCGATCCAATAGTCGAGCTTGTCGCCCCGATGGCAGATGTAGCCGCCGGCCGGAAAGCGCCGCTCGGAGATGCCCTTCAAGGCGCGGGCAGCCTCGGCCTCGGTGAGCGCATCGGCCCAGAAAGCGACTTTTCGCAGCTCCTCTATCGCGCTCACGACCGCACCGTGTTCGGCCTCTCCTAGTCTAGTGTGACGATCGAGAAATTCACCAGAGTTCGCGGTAAGGCGTGGAGTGAATTTCTCGATCTGAACCACACTAGCAAGCAGATGATCCTAGTGTCCCTTATGATTGAGAAGTTCACTCCCGAGCCTAGCTTGCAGCACCGGCGAACTTCGCAATCGGGACACTAGGCTGGATAGTGCACCTGCCTCAAGGCGCAGCGCCAGCAAACCCCGTGCAATTGTCACGTGGAACGCCTCGCGGCCATCCACTAGGATAGCCACCAACAGCCAACCTGACACTCCGAGGAAACGTCACCATGGCGGCAGAGCTCACACACTTCATCGGCGGCAAGCACGTGAAGGGCACGTCGGGCCGCTTCAGCGACGTCTACCAGCCGCTGGACGGCTCCATCCGCGCCAAGGCGCCGCTGGCATCCAAGGTCGAGGTGGCGGCCGCGGTCGAGAATGCCAAGGCTGCGCAACCGGCCTGGGCTGCCACCAACCCGCAACGCCGCGCCCGCGTGCTGATGAAGTTCATCGAGCTGGTGGCGCGTGACAACGACAAGCTGGCCGACGTTCTCGCTCGCGAACACGGCAAGACCATCGCCGACGCCAAGGGCGATATCCAGCGTGGTGTCGAGGTCGTCGAGTTCGCCTGCGGCGTGCCGCACCTCATGAAGGGCGAGTTCACCGACAACGCCGGCCCCGGCATCGACATCTATTCCATGCGCCAACCGCTTGGCGTGGTGGCCGGCATCACCCCGTTCAACTTCCCGGCCATGATCCCGATGTGGAAGTTCGGGCCCGCGATTGCCTGCGGCAACGCCTTCATCCTGAAGCCCTCCGAGCGCGACCCCGGCGTGCCGCTGATGCTGGCCGAGCTGATGATCGAGGCAGGCCTGCCGCCCGGCATCCTCAATGTCGTCAACGGCGACAAGGAAGCCGTCGACGCCATCCTCGACCACCCCGACATCTCAGCCGTCGGCTTCGTCGGCTCCACGCCGATCGCCGAGTACATCTACGCGCGCGGCTGCGCAGCCGGTAAAGCGCGTGCAGTGCTTCGGCGGCGCCAAGAACCACATGATCGTCATGCCGGACGCCGACATGGACCAGGCCGTCGACGCCCTGATGGGAGCCGGCTACGGCTCGGCCGGCGAACGCTGCATGGCCATCTCGGTGGCTGTGCCGGTCGGGGCCAAGACGGCCGACATGCTGGTCGAGAAGCTGATCCCGCGCGTCGAATCCCTCAAGATCGGCCCCTCCACCTCTGCCGATGCGGATTTCGGCCCAATGGTGACCGCAGCCCACCTCAAGAAGGTGAAGGATTACGTCGATGTCGGCATCAAGGAAGGCGCCAAGCTCCGCGTCGACGGCCGCAACTTCAAGATGCAGGGCTACGAGAACGGCTTCTATATGGGCGGCTGCCTGTTCGACGAGGTGAAGCCATCGATGCGCATCTACAAAGAGGAGATCTTCGGGCCGGTGCTGTCGGTGGTGCGTGCCAAGACCTACGAAGACGGACTCAAGCTCGCCAACGACCACGAGTACGGCAATGGCGTCGCCATCTTCACGCGCGACGGCGACACCGCCCGCGATTTCTCGGCCAAGGTCAACGTGGGCATGGTGGGCGTGAACGTGCCGATCCCGGTGCCGCTCGCCTACTACACCTTCGGCGGCTGGAAGCGCTCAGGCTTCGGCGACCTCAACCAGCACGGCCCCGACTCGATGCGCTTCTACACCAAGACCAAGACCGTCACCTCGCGCTGGCCGTCCGGCCTCAAGGAAGGCGCCGAGTTCGTCATCCCGACCATGAAGTGAGGAGCCGCCTGCAGCGGGGCGTGGCCCCGCTGCATCTAACGTGTGGCCGCGATGTCGTCCGGCAGCCCGGTGCGCAGTAGCGCGGTCAACGTATTCGGCAGCGACGGCACTGAGCCCGCACACGGCACCGCCTCGGTGCGCCCCGTGTCCCGATCGAGCACCAAGTCGGTGCAGTCCGCCGTCGCCGCCTGATCGGCGCGCATGTGAAACATGACGCCTGTAACGAAGACGCCAAGCAGAAACATCGCCCCCAACAACCGGGTAATCCCGCCCCCGGTGCGCTGCCTCCGTCTTGGCGTCAGCGGAGTGGGGATCACCGCCCCCAGCCCGCAGTCTTGTTGCCGCGAAGGTCCCCCGCCGGACCCCTGGCGCCTGTGCTGTTCCCCGCGAAGCATCAGCCTCCTCATACCGCCGCCCCGCTGCACGACTCGACGGCATGAGATCACCCTCGCTGGGAGAGCGTCGGGCATCAAGACCAGGACATGGCCGCAATTGTGGACGTTCCTGCCTTATCCTCGTTATCCACAGGACAACCGTTATCAGACTCAGGAATTGAGCCGTTCGGCGCTGTCTCAGCGCGGTCCGGGCAGGAAATCGCCACCGGATTTGGACTGTGATTTCGGCTGCTCGGTCTGACGCGACGGTCGTTCGGGCGCCGCCCTGCCCGCGTCCTGCCCCTGGGCGCTGATACGCACCGGCGGAACATACATGCGCTCGGCCGAGCACAACCGCCGCTGGTCTTCGTTGCGTCCGCACGCGCGCAAGCCGCCGCCCTTGTTGAAGCAGATGCGCACTTCCTTGAGGCGGTTGCCGGGGCCCCCGCACTCCACCACGATCATGTCGCGGGTCAACTTTGGATTGGCCGCCATGAACTCGCCGATCAGCTCGTCCGGGCTGACGGTCAGCCGGTCATCCTGCAGGCCGACATAGCGCTCGGGTATCTTGATCGACTCGATACAGCCGTCGCGCCAGGTCGAAATAGCCGTCCACGCCGAGCCCCGAGCAGGTGCCGTGCTTGCGGTACTCGTGGAAGATGAGCCGCTTGCTCGGCATGATCTCCAGCATGCGCTGCGCGACGGGCTCGGGGACGAAGCCGTTGTCAGGCGTGCGGCAGAACTGCGGCCAGCGCTGCTCGAACTGCGGCCACAGTCCGTGCAGCACGAACGCGTAGCGGCCGCCTATCGCGGCCGTGGCATTGCGGATCATAGCGCCCGTCGGAAATGCCGGCGCAATAGGTCGGGCTCCACGACAGAGCCAGCAGGTAGTAGTCGAACACGCCCGGCTGGTAGGTGCGCTCGTTGCGCTCGTAAGGTTCCGGCCGCTCGCGATAGGGCACCCCCTGCTGGGCGACGACAGCCTCGCCGAGGGCCATCGTTATAGCCGCCAGCGACGGCGGCAAGTCCGGCGCGACGCAGTCTCGAAACAGTGGCCGTCCGCATGGCGGCTCCCCTTGGGCAGTATGGCGAACACGCTAGCCGCAACCTCGGAACAAATCAAGAACTAAGTGCGGCTACACCTGCGCGCGGAAGGCCTCTCACTGCGCCAGCCGATCGAGGATGCGCGCCCAGCTGCGCGCACCCTTGCGGAAGGAGGTGAGGTTGTACTTCTCGTTCGGCGAGTGGATGCGGTCGTCGTCGAGCCCGAAGCCGACCAGCAGGCTGTCCATGCCGAGTGTCGTCTTGAACGCGGTGACGATCGGGATAGAGCCGCCCATGCCGACCAGCGCGGCGGGCTTGCCCCACTCCTCCTGCAACGCCGTTGCCGCGCGCGCGATATGCGGCGCGTTCGGCTTGAAGGCCATGGCGGTCGAGCCGTGCGAGATCGGAAACTCGACCGTGCAGTCCTTGGGTACGCGCTCGCGGATGAACCCCTCGACGGCCTTGAGCAACTTCTTGGGGTCCTGGCCCGGCACCAGCCGGCAGGTGATCTTCACCGAGGCCTTGGAGGGGATCACCGTCTTGGTGCCCGCTCCCTGATAGCCGCCGGTGATGCCGTTGAATTCGATCGTGGGCCTGGCCCAGATCTGCTCCAGCACGCTGTAGCCCTTCTCGCCGGCCGGCACGCTCAGGCCTACATCATTCAGGAACTCGCCCTCGTCGAAGTCCAGGCCCTGCCACTGCTCCAGCTGCTTGGCGGAGGGTTTGCGGACGCCGGCATAGAAGCCCGGCACGCGCACCCTGCCTTTGGCGTCGTGGATCTGGCCCAGAATGCCGACCAGCGCTCGGATCGGGTTCATGGCCGCGCCGCCGTAGGCGCCGGAATGCAGGTCGCGGCTCGGCCCGGTGATGACAACCTCCAGGGCGGCGATGCCTCTGAGCTGCGTGGAGATGGCCGGGGTATCCTTGTCCCACTGGCCGGTGTCGCACACCAGCGCCAGGTCCGCCTTCACTTCCTTGCCGTGCTTGGCCAGGAAGCCCGGCAGCGACGGCGAGCCGCATTCCTCCTCGCCCTCGAACAGCACGCTGATAGCCAACGGCAGCCCGCCCGACACCTTCTTCCAGGCGCGCGCCGCCTCCAGGAAGGTCATGAGCTGGCCCTTGTTGTCCTCCGCCCCGCGCGCCACGATCACCTTGCCGTTCGCCTTGTCGTTGGCGATGCGCGGCTCGAACGGCGGCGTCTGCCACAGCTCCAGCGGGTCGGGCGGCTGCACGTCGTAGTGGCCGTAGAACAGCACGTGCGGCGTACCCTGGCGCGCACCGTTGCGGTGCTGGCCCACCACCATCGGATGGCCCGTGGTCGACACCACGCGGGCATCGAAACCGATCTCCTGCAGCTGCGCCGTGCACCACTCCGCCGCCTTGCGGCAGTGCGCCTTGTAGGCCGGATCGGTCGACACGCTCGGGATGCGGATCAGCTCGAACAGACGCTCGAGCGCCTGGTCCCTGGTTTCGTCGAGAGCCTTCAAGACTTGCGGCAGCTGGGAGCTCATTGGCGTCCTCTTGGAGGGGCTGATTGGAGGGGCTGATCGGCAGGCAGGCGGGAGGATAGCGACCAGCCTTGCGCGCCTGTCAACTGCCAAGCGGGGCCGGCCGCACCGGGAATGCGGACTTGCGCCCGTAGCACAAAAGCGGCCAGGGGACGCACGACGGAACGCTTGGGGCCACTGCGCGTCTACTCGCGGGACCCCAAGTCCGTGCACTACCCAAGCGCCTGTCTTTTCGCATGCCGGCAAGCCTGATATGGGCTGGTGCCAAGTCCCAACCGTTACTGGAACACAGGCGGGAGCTGACGACATGAGCACACGCAAAGAGCCGCAGTCGAAGGCATCGGGCAAATTTGTCTATCTGTTCGCTTGCGGCCGCACCGACGGCACCGCCGACATGAAGGACCTGCTCGGCGGCAAGGGCGCCAACCTTGCCGAGATGGCGAGCCTCGGCCTGCCCGTCCCGCCGGGCTTCACGATCACCACCGAGGTGTGCACTGCCTACTACGCCAACGGCCGCAAGTTGCCGGACGGCCTGAAGGCCGAGGTGGAGGCGGCACTCGCCGAGGTCGGCAAGGCCGTCGGCGCCTCCTTCGGCGATGTCAAATCGCCTCTGCTGGTATCCGTGCGCTCGGGCGCGCGCGCCTCCATGCCCGGCATGATGGACACCATCCTCAACCTCGGCCTCAACGACGACACCGTGAAGGGCCTCGCCGCCAAGTCCGACAGCGAGCGGTTCGCCTACGACAGCTACCGCCGCTTCATCCAGATGTACTCCAACGTCGTGCTCGACGTGGACCACGGCGTGTTCGAGGACATCCTGGAGAACCACAAGAACCTGAACGGGCACTCACTCGACACCGATCTTGCCGCTAACGACTGGCGCGAGGTGATCGACGCCTACAAGGAGGCCATCGAGCGCGAGACCGGCAAGCCCTTCCCGCAATCCACGGCCGAGCAGCTGTGGGGTGCAATCGGCGCCGTGTTCGGCTCCTGGCAGAATGCGCGCGCCAACACCTACCGCCGCCTGCACGCCATCCCCGACAGCTGGGGCACCGCCGTCAACGTGCAGGCCATGGTGTTCGGCAACCTCGGCGACTCGTCGGCCACCGGCGTCGCCTTCACGCGCAATCCCTCGACCGGCGCCCGCGAGATCTACGGCGAGTTCCTGGTCAACGCCCAGGGCGAGGACGTGGTGGCTGGCATCCGTACGCCGCAACCGCTCACCGAGGCCGCGCGCAAGGCGGCCGGCGAGAAGCTGCCGTCGCTGGAAGCACTGATGCCCGACACCTACCGCCAGCTGACCGAGGTGTTCGCCAAGCTCGAGGGTCGCTATCGCGACATGCAGGACATCGAGTTCACCATCCAGGACGGCCGCCTGTGGATGCTGCAGACCCGCTCCGGCAAGCGCACGGCGGAAGCCGCGCTGAAGATCGCCGCCGACCTGTGCGGCGAAGGCGTGATCGATGCCGAGGAAGCCGTCATGCGCATCGACGCAGGCGCACTCGACCAGCTGCTGCATCCGACCATCGACCCCACCGCCCACAAGCACGTGGTGGCACGTGGCCTGCCGGCATCGCCAGGTGCTGCCTCCGGCGAGATCGTGTTCGACGCCGACGAGGCCGAGAAGCTCAAAGGCCAGGGCCGCGAGGTCATCCTGGTGCGCGTCGAGACCAGCCCCGAGGACATCCACGGCATGCATGCGGCCGCCGGCATCCTCACCACACGCGGCGGCATGACCAGCCACGCCGCCGTGGTGGCGCGCGGCATGGGCCGGCCCTGCGTGTGCGGCGCCGGCACCCTGCGCATCGATGCCAAGGCCGGCACCATGACTGCCGGCGGCGAGACCTTCCGCAAGGGCGAGGTGATCACCATCGACGGCAGCACCGGCGAGGTCCTGAAGGGACGGGTCAAGATGCGGCGACCCGAGCTGTCGGGCGACTTCGGCAAGGTGATGGGCTGGGCGGACAAGGCCCGCACGCTGGGCGTACGGGCCAACGCCGACACGCCGCGCGAGGCTAGCCAGGCGCGCGAGTTCGGCGCCGAGGGCATCGGCCTGTGCCGCACCGAGCACATGTTCTTCGAGGAAAGCCGCATCCTCGCCATGCGCGAGATGATCTGCGCCGACGACGAGGCCGGCCGACGCCGCGCACTCGCCAAGATGCTGCCCATGCAGCGCGCCGACTTCGAAGCGCTGTTCGAGATCATGGCCGGCCTGCCGGTCACCATCCGCCTGCTCGATCCGCCTCTGCACGAGTTCCTGCCGCACGAGCAGAAGGAGGCGGCCGCCGTCGCCAAGGCGCTCGGCGTGCCGCTGCAGAAGCTCGAGAACCGCGTCGCCGAGCTGCACGAGTTCAACCCAATGCTGGGCTTTCGCGGCTGCCGGCTTGCCATCCGCTATCCGGAGATCACCGAGATGCAGGCGCGCGCCATTTTCGAAGGCGCCGTCAACGCCGCCAAGAAGACCGGCAAGCCCGTCGTGCCGGAAGTGATGATCCCGCTCATCGCCTATCGCACCGAGTTCGACCTGCTGCACGACGTCATCGTCAAGACTGCGCAGGCCGTCGAGCAGGAGACGGGCGCCAAGCTCGATTACCAGATCGGCACCATGATCGAGCTGCCGCGCGCGGCCCTGAGGGCCGCCGAGATCGCCGCGGGCGATGCCGGCGCGCAGTTCTTCTCGTTCGGCACCAACGATCTGACGCAAACCTGCCTCGGCCTGTCGCGCGACGATGCGGCGCCGATCCTGTCCAACTACGCCGAGAAGGCCATCTTCGAGGTCGACCCGTTCGTGTCGATCGATCGCGAGGGCGTCGGCGAGCTGGTGCGCATCGGCACCGAGCGCGGCCGGCAAGTGCGCGGCGATCTCAAGGTCGGCATCTGCGGCGAGCACGGCGGCGATCCGGCCTCGATCGCCTTCTGCCACGAGACGGGGCTCGACTACGTGTCCTGCTCGGCGTTCCGCGTGCCGATCGCGCGCCTGGCGGCGGCCCAGGCGGCCATCAGGGCCCGGCGCGGCGAATCCTCGGCAAGCACCGCGTAGAGGTCGTATTCTAATTGCGACGATCGCATCTGTCATCCCGGCCTGAGCGCAGCTCAGAGCCGGAACCCGTGGCCCTGCGTCGCGGAATATTCGCTGGATGACAACTTACAGGCCGCCGCGCTCCTCGACCTCGTCGATGCTCGGGCGCCTCGGCCGCGGCCCCTTGTTGCTCGGCATCACCAGCAGGATCAGCAGCATGGGCGGCACCAGGAAGCTCCACGCCGCCCAGAACGAATGGTCGCGCCGCTTGGCGCCGGCAACGATACCGGCGAGCACCGATGCGACGACCGCAACGATACCCCAGATGGCAATGACCCTGACCATGGCGGGCTTCCCCAGATGCGATGCAGCGGCCACGCCGCAAACGGATCATAACGTCCGCAAGTGTGGCGAATTCAAGCGCGGCTGCCAGATTTGTTCACCGGGAGCAATTGTACCCGGGCTGCATGCTTACGGGCATAGCGCTGGATCGCACCATGCATAACGGGCGCGGTTGCAGCCCCCAGAACTGCACGCGGAGCTGGGGACCTAGGCCCGTCCAGCCTTCACCCGCACGCCCGGCGCCAGCCGTTCCATGACGACATCACGCCGGAACCTGTAGAGCTGCGCCGGCCGCCCACCGGTGCGGAAGCGGTAGTCGCCGGTCGGCTCCACCAGGCCTCCGCTTTCCACCAGACGGCGGAAGTTCTGCTTGTGCAGATGCGGCCCGAGGATGGCCTCCACAGTTCTCTGCAGCTCGAACAGCGTGAACACCTCGGCCATCATCTCGAAAACAACCGGGCGGAACTTGAGGGCCCGTCGCATCTCGCCGATGGCGCTGGCCAGCACCCGCGTCTGATCGCCCTGCAGGGGGTGCCGCAACTTCGGCAGGCGCATCGGCAGCACTGCCGCCGGCTCCGCCGGGCCGCCTATCACTTCCCCGGTCAGGCCCGCCTCGCACATTAGCTCGTAGCGCTCCAGCACCTTCTCCTCGTCCCAGGCACCGCCGTCGCTGCCGAAGGCAAGGTGCAGCCGCTGGCGCCGGTCGAGCCAACCGTTGATGGCGGGTTGGTCGGGTTGCTGTTCGGCCCAGGCCTTCAGCCACGGCTCGATGCTGCTGGGCAGACATGCCGGTCGTCCCCGCCGCCAGTCCTCCCACGGCAGAAATTCGTACCAGCTCCGCCAGCTTGGACCACCGCGGCTGTGGCAATGCTCGGGACTGAGCAGCGCCAGGTAGCATACCGAAACGAAGACAGGTGCCGCGATCGCCCCGGGGGGCGCCGCGCGCTCTCCGAACGTGTGCAGCTGCTGGGCAAATCCGAGCTCCAACCCAGTCTCCCGCTGCACGAGGCTGCGCAGGCCCTTCTCCAGGCTAACGTGCTCGGACGGTGAGAAGCGCCCACTGGGCAGTGTGGCGTCCGTCGTGTGCGAGCTGCCAGCAACCGGCAGCACCGCCACCATCGGCTCGTCACCCTGCATGGCCAGCACCGCGGCGCTGAGCCCGATGGCAACCTCTTCCCCCGTCGACCGCGGCCGCACATGCAGCTTTGGTCTGAGCGCGCTCTCATTGTGGCGCACCGGTGATTCCATGAAAGCCCCTTCGGAAATCAAGGCATTATCGGCTAAGTAGCGATCGTGGCAATTTTCGGTAATCAACAAGGCCGTATGCGGGCAATCACTCAATCGTGGTTATCGAACATTTCAGCGCGACGCGTCCGCCGTTAGGTCGGCGGGGAGCACAAAGGGGACGGCCTCGTAGGCGGGCTCCGCCCGGCTCATGCGCTCGACCGCCTTGATCATGCGTCCACGGCGGACCAGCGCCTCATCGGCTAGGCTTATCATCAGCCGGTTGGGCCAGGCCGTCGGCGAGGCCTCACGCAGTCGCTGCGCGATCAGCGCCTCGGATGCTTCCGGATTGACGGCGCACAAGGCGATGAAGGCGGCGGCCGTGGAGCGGCTGATGCCGGCGAAGCAATGCACCACCATGGCGCTCTGGCCGCCCCAGTCCCGGGCGAAGTCGATCAGTTGTCCGATATGCTCGGCATCGGGCGGCGTGTGATCGGGGATGGCCTCGGAGATGTCGTGCATGATGAGGCGCAGATGCCTGGCCGCGCTCGATGCCGATCGGCGTCTGTACGACATTGTCGTGCAGACACGTGAGCAGGTGCGAGGCGCGGCAGTCCCGGACCATGGCAGCGACCGCGCTGAGCGGGCCGACGTGCAGGCTGCCGGCGAGACGCGGCGACGCGCGATCAGGCAATGGTTCGGACTTTGGTTGCATCGGTCTTCGGGGCAATTCGTCCTGGGACCGAATCTAGTAGCTGCACGTGCCAAAATCACGGCAGCACACCTCACGATTCATGTAACTCATTGAAACGGCTTAGAAACTGCGCCTGCGCCTCGGCCACGGAGATGGCATCCAGGGCATCGAGGCGCTCGCGCAATCGCTCCGGCACGCTGCGCGGCATGCCGAAATGACGATTGGCTTCCAGCAGGGTAAAGCCCGCCAGCTGCGTCGCCTCGAAGAAGGCCGCCACCCGGTCGGCCATCTTGATGGCCGCGGCGATGCGCTCGGGCAGAACCGGCGGCACGCCGAAACGCCGGTGGATGGCCTCCAGCAGCTTCAGCTCGAAAGCCTTGTAGTCGAGGCCGATGGCCGCCTTGAACGGGCTGATCAGGTCGCCGATCACGTACTCGGGGGCATCGTGCAGCAGGGCCGCCAGCTGCCAGCGGCGCGTGAAGTCGGGCTGCATGGCGGTGGCGATCTCTTCCACCAGCAGCGCGTGCTGGGCGACCGAGAAGGCGTGCTCGCCGACCGTCTGGCCGTTCCAGCGCGCGACGCGGGCGAGCCCGTGCGCGATGTCCTCGATCTCGATGTCGCGCGGCGAGGGATCGAGCAGATCGAGCCGCCGTCCGGACAGCATGCGCTGCCAGGCTCGCTGCGGCCGGCCCGCCGTCTCGGGGCGATTGTCGTTGCGCTCGGTCATGCGCGTCTGCGCTCCCCGGGCATCTTGAACTTGCGCTGCAGGGCCGCGCACGGCTCGTGGCGGTGGCAATCGACCAAGTGGTCGTTGACCATGCCCGTCGCCTGCATGAAGGCATACACCGTGGTCGGGCCGACGAAACGGAAGCCTTCGGCCTTCAGCGCCTTGGAGATGGCCTTGGAGGTCGGCGTCTCCGCCGGCACCGTCTTGAAGGAGCGGTGCTGATTGATCTGCGGGCGACCGTCGACGAAGCCCCACAGGAAAGCCGCCAGCGACGTGCGCTCCTGCAGCTTCAGCAGCGCGCGCGCATTGTCGATGGTTGCCTCGATCTTCAGCTTGTTGCGCACGATGCCGGCATCGGCCATCAGGCGGGCAATGTCCTTGGCCCTGTAGCGGGCGATGCGCGCCGCATCGAAGCCGTCGAACGCGCGGCGGAAGTTGTCGCGCTTGCGCAGGATGGTCAGCCACGACAGGCCCGACTGGAAGCCTTCCAGCACCAGCTTCTCGAACAGCGCGCGATCGTCGGTCTTCGGCACGCCCCACTCCTCGTCGTGGTAGCGCGCATATTCGGCATCGGCGATACCGGTCCAGGGGCAGCGTGTGAGCTCGGTGGCGCTCATGATGTCTCCGCGGCTGCCGCAGGCTCTAGGTCGGATGTGGCCATCCAGTCCGGCTTGCGCGGCACGACCTCGATGCCGTCCGCCATCAGTGGCTCGCCTTTCGCTTTGGCCTCCGCCGCCCGATCCAGCCGCAACATGGCAAGCGCCCGGCGTCCGGCAACCGTGCCGACCTTGCCGATAACCGCCGCGCCGGTGGTGATTTCGGCGCCGGCCCGCAGCTCGCCGGACCCAACCGCCTCCACCGGTACCACGCGCTTCCGGACCTGCGCGCGATGCTGCATGCGGCTCACCACCTCCTGCCCGACGAAACAGCCCTTGGAGAACGAGGCGCCGCCGAGTTGGTCCATATCGGCCTCATGCGGGAACGTATCGCCCAGCGCGTAGTCCGTGCCGGCCTCGGGCACGCCCAGCGCGATGCGGTGCGCGTGATACTCTTCGGCCGTGGCGTCCATGCCGTTGCTGGCCGAGGCGACATCATTCGCAAACGCCGCCTCGGCGAGAATGCGCAGGCCCAGTGCGGGCAAACGGGGGTCGGGAAAGCTCACGCTTCGCGCCGTCTCTCCGGGACTGTGCGGCGAGGCCCCCCATAGCGCCAGCACACGGTACGCGTCGCTGACGTCCTCGATCGCCACCTTGGCCCGCAGCTTGTACATGCCGAGCCGCTTGGCCAGACCCGCCGCCTGGTCCGCGCCCGGTCTCCAGCAGATATGCCCCCTCGCCATCTTTCGCGACGAAGAACTCGAACAGGATCTTGCCCTGGGGGGTCAGCAGGGCCGCATGGATGGCCGGCTGGCTGGCCAGCAGGTCCATATCGTTGGTGATGACGCCCTGCAGCAGCTTTTCGGCATCCTCGCCCGCGACGCGCACCACGGCCCGGTCCGGCAGCACTGCGATTTTGGTTTGCATCATGGGGACTTCCGCGACTGCCTCTCTGGCGGAGAGCGACGTATTTCTATACTACCCGAGCAACAGGTAAGTGTGCATGCCGCGCCAGGCAAGCAGCGGGAGTGCGGGTCATGTCTGCCAGCTTCGATTGTGTCGTCAGGGGCGCCACCGTCGTCAATCATGACGGGATTGGCCTGCGTGACATCGGCATCCGCAACGGCCGCATCGCTGCCCTCGGCGACCTGTCTGCGGCATCGGCAGGTGAGATTATCGAGGCCGCCGGCCTGCACGTGCTGCCTGGAGTGATCGACAGCCAGGTGCACTTCCGCGAGCCGGGCCTGGAGCACAAGGAGGACCTGGAGACGGGCAGCCTCGCCGCCGTGGCCGGTGGCGTCACGGCCGTGTTCGAGATGCCCAACACCAAGCCGCTCACCACCTCACCCGAAACCCTGGCCGACAAGGTGCGGCGTGCCCGCAACCGCATGTACTGCGATTTCGCCTTCTACGTGGGTGGCACACGCGAGAACATCGACGACATCCCCGAACTGGAGCAACTCGAAGGCTCGGCCGGCATCAAGGTGTTCATGGGCGCGTCGACCGGCAACCTGCTGGTCGAGGACGAGGCGTCGCTGGATCGCATCATCGCCGGGATTTCCCGCCGCGCCGCCTTCCACGCCGAGGACGAGGCCCGCCTGAAGGAGCGCATGCATCTGCGCAAGCCGGGCGATGCGTCATCGCATCCCGTCTGGCGCGATCCCGAGGCTGCCCTGATCGCCACGCAGCGTTTGGTGCGTCTCGCCGAGAAACACCGCAAGCGCGTGCACGTGCTGCACATCTCGACCGCCGAGGAAATGGCCTTCCTGGCCGATCACAAGGACTGGGCGACCGTCGAGGTCACACCCAACCACCTCACCTTAGGGGCCGATGCCTACCAACGCCTCGGCACCCTCGTACAGATGAACCCGCCGGTTCGCGACGAGCGCCACCGCGCGGGAATCTGGGCCGGAGTGAATTCAGGCGTCGCCGACGTGCTGGGCTCGGATCACGCGCCGCACACGCGCGAGGAGAAGGATCACCCCTATCCCGAGAGCCACTCGGGCATGACCGGCGTGCAGACGCTGCTGCCCATCATGCTCGACCACGTCAACGCCGGCCGGCTGTCACTCGAGCGGTTGGTCGATCTCACCAGCCACGGCCCGCAACGCATCTTCGGCATGCGCGGCAAGGGCCGCATCGCGGTCGGCTACGACGCCGACCTCAGCGTCGTCGACATGAAGCGGCGCGAGACCATCACCGACCAGTGGATCCGCTCCAAGAGCCAATGGACGCCCTATCACGGCGTCAGCGTGCAGGGCTGGCCGGTCGGCACGATCGTGCGCGGCCGACGCGTGATGTGGGAAGGCGAGATCACCGGCTCCGCCACCGGGCAGCCGGTCAAGTTCCTGGAGCAAAACCTTCTCTGATACCACCTGTCATCCCGGCCGAGGGCGAAGCCCGAGAGCCGGGACCCACAGCTATGTGGGTATGCGGCTGGATTCCGGATCGTCGCTTCGCGACGTCCGGATGACAGGTTCGGGAATGATCAACCCCGGTTCGACCCGTTGGTGCTTACCCGCTTCTTGGGCGTCTCCGCTTCTTTCTGCGGCTTGACCTGCTCGGCAACGATCTTGTCCAACTCCGGCGGCAGGCGACGGACGACCTGCACGATGGTGCCGATGTCGACGCGGCTGGACAGGTCCATGACGCTGCCGTTCAGCATGCGGAAGCAACCCGACGAAGCGGCCCTGCCGATCGACTTGGCGTCGTTGGTGCCGTGGATGCGATACAGCGAGCTGCCGAGGTAGAGCGCCATGGCGCCAAGCGGGTTCTTCACGCCCCCCGACATCTTCTCGGGCAGCTTCCAGTCGCGCGCGCGCATCTCATCGGGCGGATACCAGTCGGGCCATGGGTTCTTGCGGCTGATGGTCTCCGTACCGCTCCAGGTGAAGCCCTCGCGGCCGACGGCGATCGGATAGTGCAGCGCCTCGGTCTCCGACTTGACGAGCAGCAGTTGCCTGCCATTGGTGTCGATGACGATGCTGCCGACCGGATACTTGCTCGGGAATGAGATGGTCTTGGGCTCGAGGGGCGTGATCTGCGGACGCTCGCCGCCCGACTGGAACGCCGGACCCCGGCGCCGGTAGGCGTAGTCGTCATTCCATCCGCCCCAGAACGAGAAGTAACCGCTGCCGCCGCGGCCATAGGGTGAGCCGCCCCATTGCGCATGAGCTGCTGTTGTCGCCAGCAGCATCATCACCATTGCGCCTAGTCCCGCACGCCACATGTCTCCCGGCCCCTCTTGCTTTGTCGAACGCTCGAATTTGGTCGGCGTCCCCTACACTTAGGTTACTGCGAGCAGGAACGTGGCGGTAGGCAATTGGTTTCGCGGCGAGCTGTCGCGGGCTGATCACGTTGCATCAATATCACTTGCGGAAGTGATGCCAGGTGCCGTCGGCACCGATGGCTAGCCGCCAATGCGTATATTTACCAGTTTGCATCATCTCCTTGGCGACCGCCGCAGGTACCAGCCGCAACAGCTCGACCTGCTGGGCCGGGGTCAGCTTCTGCAGAGGCACTTCGGCGAAGTAGGGCCACACGTAGATGCGGTTGTTTTCGAGGTCACGGCCGAGCGGAACGGCCACGTATCCGGCGTCGAGGATTTCGGCCAGCGCGGCCAGCACCTCCCGGCCCTCGCCGTCGCCCGAGATCTTCTTCCAGTAGGCGACGGGATCGCCCACCGGCTCCGGGCCGAGTTCCGGTTTCAGCTCGTTGAGCTCGAAGGCGTGCCGCAGCTCCTCGATTTGGCCCGAGCGCACGGCAGCCAGCATTGCCTCGCGCATTTCCGCGACCGGCGCCGGAAGCTTGGCCGTGCCGTAGCTGATCTCCAGGTCCGGCGCGGACCGCGCCTGCTTCTTTTTTGTGCTGTCGGACTTGGCCTTGGCCGCCTGCGCGAGAGTCGGTGTCGCGCCACCGAGACAATGGACAAGCGGCAGCAGCGCCAGTACCAATGATCCAAGAACACTGTAAGCTGTCCGCGCTGATATCCGCATGCGGGAGGTCCTCTTGCTGCCGAACCGTTCGCCGGCCAACGGCGCGAGTGCGGCTCGTGCCGGTGTGCCAAGCCATTTCTCCCGCCTCGCGCGCGAGGGGCATTCGTCCCGGCCGGGCACGATATAGTACGCCCGTGAGCTACTTTCCCAATCCATTGATCATCCCGGTCGGCTTGGTCGTGGGCGTGTTGCTGGCGATGCCGTTCGGCCCCGTCAATCTGCTGGGGATTCAGCGCGCCGTCGAACGGGGGTTCTTCGGTGGCATGGCCGCCGGCCTCGGCATCATGCTGGGTGACGGCCTGATCGCGCTGGGCGCCTCGATGGGCGTCAACGCCATCTCGGGGGCCCTTCGCGACTATCGCACCGCTATCCAGATCCTGGGCGGCGTCACCCTGTTCGGAGCCGGCATCAAGCTGTATCTGACCCGGCCCACCGTCGAGATGGACATGCACGCCGAACGGGCCACGCTGTGGGACTATATCTGGGATATCCCGCAGTCATTCTTTCTGACCATCACCAATCCAGGTGCCGTGCTCGGGCTGACGGCGATCTTCGGCGGTGTGTCCTCGTTCGTGGAGGTCGGCTCCCACATCGATGCGCTGACCATGGTGGCCGCCATCATGGGTGGCAGCTTCTGCTACTGGTTCGTGGTGTCGCAACGCATCAGCCAGGTGCGGCACCGCCTGGACAAGGTGCGGTTGGGCCAGATCAACCGGATCGCAGGTCTGGTGCTGATCGGCTTCGGCGGCATTCTGATCGGCGAGATGGTGATCAAACGCCTGCGCTTCTGGTGAAGCGGAGCGCGCTACTGGCGCGTGCGGTAGAGCGTGAATTCGCCGCTCTGCACGCGCGGCACCAGGCTGTTCACGAGCGTGATGACCGACTCCTCGCCAAAGGCGGCGACAAGATCGGTCAGCGCCGTATAGATCGCGGCATAGGCCATCAGTTCGGGGGCGATGCCGCTTTCGGTGCCTTCCTCCCAGGCTTCCAGGATGTAGTTGAGCGCCTTGACGCTCGGTTCATCGCTTTTTGCCAATCCCAAGGCTTGCATACCCCGTGCTCCCCATCCCCCGTAGCCCCTGCGGCGACGCGTGTTGCCGGCGGCAACCCCCGCGCTCGGTCCCGGCATGCGCACCGGTAGCACGCGGGTTGCGGGCAGGTAGCTTCTGCAGCGGTTTAAGATTAATTCCCAGCAATCTTGCTGCGCCTGACTGAAAGGCCAGGGCTCCGCTTACGGAAATGCCTTCATCAGACCATCGGCGATCTCGGAGCCCTCGGTGAGGAAGCGCGTGATGGCCGTCTGTGCCGAAGGCGTGCAGGAATTGTAGGTGCGGCTGTAGCTGCGGTAGCCGTTGTTGAAGCTGCGCGTCAGCTTGGCGCGACGCAGCGCCGAGGAGCCCTCGGCGTCCATCAGTTCGCGCATCCGATCGCGCCACACCTGGCCGTCGTTGGACCCGCACAGCTCGCGCAGGTAGTGGACCGCGCCCAGGATCTCCGACAGGCGCAGCAGGCGCTCGTCGTAAGGCCTGGTATCGGCGGCACCCGACGGCTGGGCCGCAGCCGGCAGCGACGCGGCCACCATGCCGAGGGCGAACGCTGCGCCCAGGCGTACCGAGGCCGAAACCGTGATGCTCATGATGCTGCGGGTCCTTGAGGCGCCTACGAGTTGCGCAGGTAGGCGGCATTTTAGGCCGGGTCGTGACTGGGGCAAGCTTGGTGTGTGGAAACCGCTACCCAGCGGCCCCTTCTGCCAAGCTCCAGGCTCGGCGTATCAGAGTCTCGGCCCCGTCGGTGAGGGGATAGGCATTCGTCTCGTCAAGGGCAACAAAGCGGGCGCAGGCGGCGTCGCTGCCGGCTACCGGCTCTCCCGCCCGCCAGCGGCCCCAGAACACCGCCAGCACATAATGCGCCGTCAGCCGACCGTCGTCGGCGTGCAGCAGCACCTCGTGCATATCGACCAGCCCGCCGATCTCAGCCTCCACGCCCGTTTCCTCGCGTGCCTCGCGCACGGCCGCCGCCCGCGCCCTTTCGCCAGGCTCGATATGCCCGCCGGGTGGACTCCAGCGGCCCTTCAGCGCGCCTGCGGCCCGCTCGATCAACAGCACCTCGCGTCCGCGGAATATGATGGCGCTGACTCCACATATCGGCCACTGCTGCGGGGTGGTGCGAGGCTCAGGATGTCTCGGATCGGTCATCTCCGGTCAGCCTAGCGAGGCCGCGTCCCTCGGTCGAGCCGCCCGTTAAGGGCGATCACACAGGCGCGTCGTGAGCAGACGGGACCACAAGTTAAACGGCGAATCAGGGCAGCTCACTTCGATGGGGATGATTCGCGGGCGGAGGTCTGCCAGGCTCCTTCGAGACGGTGTAGTAAGGACACCATCCCAGGACGCCACCTGCAGGGCGAAGAAGCCAAACGACTGCCTTGAAGCATGACCAAGCATACGACGAAGATTGCCAGTGATCGCGCCGCCGCCGTCTACCGCGCGTTGCGTCACGCCATCATCGAGCAGGCCCTGGAGCCGGGGGCCAAGCTTCCGGAAGACACGGTCGGCGAACGCTTCGGCGTCAGCCGCACACTGGTACGGCATGCGTTGGGTCAGCTTGCGGCCGAGGGCCTGGTAGAACTCCGGCGCAACCGCGGCGCCGCCGTGGCCAAGCCCGGATGGGAGGAAGCGCGCGACGTCTTCGAGGTGCGGCGCGGACTGGAGCGTCTGGTCGTCCTTCGGCTCGCCGGCCAGCTCACGAGCGAACAGGCGGCGCGGCTCAAGGAACACGTCGGCCACGAGGAGGCGGCACGCGGCAACAACGAGCCTCTGTCGATCCGGCTGGCGGGTGAATTCCATATGCTGCTGGCCGAGATGACGGGCAACGCGCTGCTGGCGCGCTACATCAGCGAGGTGTCATCGCGCTCGGGGTTGATCCTCGCCATCTACGGGCGCCCGCATTCATCGGAGTGCGCGGTCAGCGAGCATCGCGCCATCATAAAAGCCCTTCTCGACGGCGATGCCGAAGCCGCAGCGGCAATCATGGACGAGCATCTGGAAGCCGTGGCCGGTCGCGCACTCATCCAGACCGCGTCGCCCAAGCGCCGCGAGCTGCGTGATGTGCTGGACGCCTACGTGCCGTCCGCGCTCAATGCGCGCTCGGCGCGACGACGCAAGAAATGATCTGCCTGCCGGGCTCAGGCCGTGATGCCGCGCAGAACGAGTATGCGCTCGGCGCTGTCGTTCCATACATCCATTTGCACGATCTTGCCGCCGCGCACGACGAAGCGGTCGACATAGCGGTTGCCTTCGAAGGGTGTGCCGTCGGGCCATTCGCCGTAGAGCGTACCCAGATTGTAGACGATGGTTTCCCCATCGCCCGCCACAACATCCGTGCGCTCCATTTTCTTCTTCACCCACTTGTAGCGTCCGGCATTGAACGCAGCAGTTTCGCGCGGGTGGCCGTACTTGCGCCCCCCGGTGAAGGTGATCTTCAGCTCCGCCGCGATGTACAGTGCAGCGGTTTCGGGATCCGGCACCATCGAGGCCACCAGGAAGCGCTCGACGATCCCCGCCGCGCGAGCGGTTTCCTCGGTCGGCGGCAACACGGCAGTGCGGAAGGCGGTCATGGAGCTGGCCCCTGGTCGAGCGGCGGATACAGTCCACACCAATATCGCATACAGTTGTGTGTCGCAATCTTGCCCAAACAAGTCGCATCTGCCCTAATAATGGGCCAATAATCTCGACCGTCTGGGCGATCTTGGGCATTCTCATTGTATACGATCTGGCATAGGCTTTGCGTGGATAAGCCATCGTCTCAGTCGCAAAAGGTGTCCATCATGCTGGCGAAACTTGCTGCCGCGCGCCTTGGCCGGAGGTCCGTGATCCTCGGTTCAGCAGCCTGCGCATTACTCGCGTCTTTGCCCGCTGCCGCGCAGGAGACCGTCAAACTCGGTCTGGTTGCCGCCATGTCCGGGCAATCGGCCAAGTCCGGCGAAGCTATCGTGCGCGGCCTTTCCATCGCCGTCGACGAGATCAACGCCAAGGGTGGTCTGCTTGGCAAGAAGGTGGAGCTGGTGGTGCGCGACGACGAGAGCAACCCTGCCAAGGGCGCCATCGCCGCTCGCGAGCTCGTGCAGCGCGAAAAGGTTCTGGCGCTGTTCGGCGGTCTGGACACCCCCGTGTCGCTCGCAATCGTGCCGTTTGCCAATTCCTCCAAGGTGCCGTTCATGGGCGTCTGGGCCGCCGGCACTCCGATCACTCGCAACGGAGCGGCCGAGAACTACGTGTTCCGCGTCTCGGCCGTGGACGAACTGGTGGACATTGCCCTCGTCGACTACGCCATCGCCAAGCACGGCGCCAAGAAGCCCGGCATGATCCTCATCAACAACCCGTGGGGCGAGTCCAACGAGAAGGGCCTCAAGGCTGCGCTCGAGGCCAAGAAGATCCCCTACGCCGGCATCGAGAAGTTCGAGACCAACGACGTCGACGTGGTGCCGCAGCTCACCCGGCTCAAGGAAGCCGGCGCCGATACGCTGTTCATGGTGGCCAACGTCGCGCCCTCCTCGCAGGTGGTTAAATCGCTCGATCGCATGGGCTGGGAGGTGCCGATCGTGTCGCATTGGGGTCCCGCCGGCGGTCGCTTCAGTGAGCTGGCCGGTGCCAGCGCCTCCAAGGTGCACTTCATCCAGACCTACAGCTTCTCGGGCAAGCTCTCGCCCAAGGGCGAGGCGGTGCTGGCCGCGCTCAAGGCCAAGTATCCCGAGATCAAGTCGACTACCGACGTCACGCCGGCTGTCGGCATCGCCAATGCCTACGACGCCATGCACTTGACGGCGCTCGCCATCGCCAAGGCCGGGTCGGACGACGGCGCCAAGATCCGCGAGGGCTTCTACGCCATCGACAGCTACGACGGCCTCATCAAGTCCTACAAGAAGCCGTTCACACCGCAGAGCCACGATGCACTCGACTCGTCCGATTACATCTTCACCCGCTTCGTCGCCGGCGAGATACTGCCGTTGACGCAGTAAGCACCGGTTGGGCTGGGGAGCCGTGATGTGGGCGCCACCGGTTTGGCGCCCGCATCATCTTGCGTTTAGCGTCTGAACCATCGGAGAGCCTGCATTCTCGTCACCTCGGCCATCGTCTCGGGTCTGTGCCTCGGCAGCATGTACGGGCTGATCGCGCTCGGCTTCCACATCACCTACGTGGTCTCCAACACCGTCAACTTTTCGCAAGGCAGCTCGGTGATGCTCGGCGCCGTGCTGGGCTATACCTTCGCCTCGCGGCTGGGCCTGCCCTTGCCGCTGGCCTTTGCTGCTGCGTTGCTGCTTTGCGCCGCCTTTGGCCTGCTTGTGGAGCGGGCCCTGGTTCGGCCCTTCGTGGCGCGCGGCTCAAACGCCTGGCTCATGGCCACGGTGGCCGGCGGCATCGTGCTCGACAACGCGGTGCTCTTTACGTTCGGCAAGGAGCCACGCAGCTTCCCGGCGTTGCTGTCGACCACGCCCGTCAAAATCTTCGGCGTCGGCGTGTTTCCACTCCAGCTCGTCATTCCGATCGTCGGCGTTGGCGTCGCCGTGGCCTTGTCGCTGTTCCTGCGCCGCACGCGCCACGGCAAAGCTCTCCTGGCGGTGGTCCAGAATGCGGACGCAGCGCGCCTGATGGGCATCAACGTCAGGGCGGCGGTCGCCGCTTCGTTTGCCGTCTCTACGGCGCTGGCAGGGCTTGCCGGGCTGTTGATCGCGCCGCTGTTCAGTGTGCATTCCGACATGGGCACTCTGTTCGGCATCAAAGCCTTCGCGGTGGCGATCCTCGGCGGCATCGGCTCTGCCGCGGGGGTGATGCTGGCCGGCCTGATCTACGGGGTGAGCGAAGCCCTCATCACGGGGCTGTTCGGCTCGGTCTACACCCAGATCGCCATGTTCACGGCCGTGATCGGCGCGCTTGCCCTGATGCCGCAAGGCCTGCTCGGCCGCGCTGCCATCAAGAAGGTCTGAGCCGCATGGCTGCTGCCCGCGCCGCCGCCATGCCTCTGGCCATCCTGGCCCTGACGCTGGGTGCGCTCGCCGTCGTCCTGCGCGGCGATGGCTACACGCCGTTCGTATTGGCGCTCGTGGCGCTCGCCACCATCGTCGGCGTGGGCCTCAACATCCTGGTCGGACTGACCGGCCAGGTGTCCATCGGCCACGTCGGCTTCTATGCCATCGGTGCCTACGCGGCGGCGATCCTCATGCAGCATGGCTTGAGCTTCTGGTTGGCGCTGCCCGCCGCAGCGGCCGTCGCGGGTGTCATCGGCGCGCTGCTGGCCGTGCCGGCCATGCGCGTGTCGGGGCCCTACCTGGCCATGATGACCATCGCCTTCAGCTTCATCGTGGAGCACCTGTCGATCGAGTTACGTGGGCTGACCGGCGGGCAGAACGGCCTGATGAATATCGCCCAGCCGCACGTCGGCCGCTGGTTGGACGGCGAACGCGGCTTGGCTGCCCTGACAGCGGTGATCGCCGGCTTGGCGCTTTATTTTTTTCATCGGCTCGCCCGCGGTCCGCTCGGCAAGGCCATGGTAGCCGTGCGCGACAGCGAGACCGCGGCACGCGCGGTCGGCTACAATCCAGTCATCGTCAAGAGCGTGGCTTTTGCGCTGTCGGCCGCCCTTACCGGGCTCGCCGGCGGCATGTTCGCGTCTCTCATGACGTTCGTGGCTCCCAGTTCGTTTCCGTTCTCGCAGTCGATCCTGTTCTTGCTCGCCGTCGTGGTCGGCGGCGCCGGCTACACGCTGGGCCCCGTGCTCGGTGCGGTCGTCACGGTCGTCCTGCCGGAGCTGATCGCCTCTGTTGCCGAGTATCGCCTGCTGCTGTTCGGCGCGCTGCTGCTCGCCGTGCTGTGGATCGCTCCGGAGGGCATTCTCGGCACCTTGGCGCGTTATGCCCGCCGCCCCGCGCGCCGCACAGCCTCGCAATCTGCATTCAGCATTGCAGGCTTCCTTGACGCACGGGAGCGCCATTCGCTCACCGTCCAGGGCCTGACCATCGCCTTCGGCGGCGTAAAAGCTGCCACCGATGTGGCGCTGGTCGCCGAGCCCTCCCGGGTCACGGCGCTGATCGGACCCAACGGCGCCGGCAAGACCACGGTGCTCAACATGATCGGCGGCTTCTATCGCCCTGACGCCGGCAGCCTCCGGCTCGGCGGCCGCAACCTGGCCGGTGCGCCGGCGTGGAAAGCCGCGCGTTCCGGCATTGCCCGCACCTACCAGACCACGCAGCTGTTCAGCTCCATGAGCGTGCTCGACAACGTGCTGAGCGGACTGCGCCGCGGCCGGCTCGGCCATCCCCTGGCAAACCCCGCATCGACCGACGAACGCGCCGTCGCCGAGGGACTGCTGGCCTTCGTCGGCTATGCCGGTGCCGTCGAAGCTGCTGCCGCCGATCTGGCACACGTCGACCGCCGCCTGGTGGAGATCGCACGCGCCCTGGCGACGCGGCCGGCGGTTCTGCTGCTCGACGAGCCAGCCGCGGGCCTTATGCGCGCTGACAAGGCTGCGCTCGGCAGCGTGCTGCGCAAGCTGGCCGATGCCGGCCTCGCCGTGCTGCTGGTCGAGCACGACATGGCGCTTGTGATGGGTGTGTCGGACCACATCGTGGTGCTTGACGCCGGCCGGCCGATCGCCGCCGGTGCGCCGGACACTGTGCGTCGCGATCCCAAGGTCAAGCAAGCCTACCTCGGCAGCGGCGAGATGCAGGGTCGCCCGCGCAGCCGGCCGCTCACCGGCATCCTGCCGTTGCAACTCGATGCCGCCAGCCTGTCGGCCGGCTACGGTGCGGTGCCGGTGCTGCAGAGCGTGACCTTCGAGGTGCGCGAGGGCGAGTTGGTGGCTCTGTTGGGCGCCAACGGCGCCGGCAAATCCACCATCATGCGCGCGGTTAGCGGCCTGCTGCGCCCGGTGTCGGGCGACATCCGATTGGCCGGCAGGCGCATCGAGCGTCTGGAAGCACACCGCGTCGCCTCGGCCGGCCTGGCGCTCGTTCCGGAAGGCCGGCAGGTGTTTCCAGAGCTCAGCGTGCATGACAATCTTCTGCTCGGCGCCCATACGCGCCGTGACGACGACGTCGGCAAGGACCTCGAAGCGATGCTCGCGCGCTTCCCGCGGCTGCGGGAGCGCCTATCCATGCGTGCCGGGCTGCTGTCGGGAGGCGAACAGCAGATGCTGGCCATAGCCCGCGGCCTCATGGCACGCCCGAGCATCCTGCTGCTCGACGAGCCCTCGCTGGGGCTGGCACCGGCCGTCATCAACGATCTGTTCAAGATCATCGCCGAGTTGCGCGATACAGGCATCACCATCCTGTTGGTCGACCAGATGGCGGCGCAGGCGCTGGGCGCCGCCGATCGCGGCTATGTGCTGGAGACCGGCCGCATCGTGCGCTCCGAAACCGCCTCCAAGCTGCTGCAGGATCCGGCACTGGAAGCCGCCTATCTCGGCGGCCAGCAGGCCGCGGAATAGGCGCCGCCCGCTCACGTCCGCGGTTGGATGCCCTTCAAGGTTGCAAATGCCACGGTCCCTGCGCCAAACGCCAAACCAGCGCCGATCAAGGCAGCGGCGTGGAAAGCTGCAACGAGGGCCGGCCCGCTCTGTGCAATCACGCCGCCTGCCAGCGCGGTGGCGATCAGGCCGCCGGTGCGGGCGATGGCGCTGTTGAAACCCGACGCGGTGCCGGCGTGGCGATCGTCGACGGAGGAAAGCACGGCGGTGGTCAACGGAGCGACGGCGCCGGCCATGCCGCACGCAATCACCAATATCGCCGGCAGAGCGCCGGTCCAATAGCTGGCCTGAGGCACGACGCGGACCAGAAGCGCGAAATCCAAGACCGGTCACCAGCGATCCGACGGTGAGTGGCCAACGCGGGCCGGTGGCCCCGGCGATCCAGCCCATCAGCCGTGACGCCGATCCAATCACCAGCGGGAAGGGAAGCAGGGCCATGCCCGCGGCGAACGGCGAATAACCACCTGCCTCGATCAACACGTAGGGCAGCAGAACCAACAGACCGCCCAGTGCCGCATAGAGCAGAAATGTGAGGACGGTCAGCCCGATGAAGGCGCGCGAGCCGAACAAGCCAAGGGGCATCATGGCCTGGTCACCGCGCCGATATTCGACGGAAAGGAACAGTCCGATCATCAGCAAGCCCAGGATCAGGCCAAACCAGACGGCGGGCGTCATGCCGTAGCTGCTCGACCAGAGGGTTAGCGCCCAAGTCAACATGCCCAGCGCTAGCGTCGCCAGAGTGGCACCCGTCCAGTCAAGCGACTGCTGGCCCGGCATACTCTCGTCAACGAAGCACCAGGCAATTGCAATGACTGCTGCTGCGACAGGCACGTTGATCAGGAAGATCGCCGGCCAACCCGCCACGTCGACCAGCCAGCCGCCGAACGGGGGACCTATGGCACTGGCTATCGCACCGGCCGCCGCCCAGGTTCCGATCGCGCGTCCTTTTGCTTCGCCGCTGTAGGCGCTGCCGAGAATGGCAAGGCTGTTCGGCATCAGCATCGCGGCGCCGACACCTTGCAGCGCTCGAGCTGCCAGCAGCCAGCCAAGGCTCGGTGCAATCGCGCACGCAATGGACGCCACCGTGAAGATCGCGGTTCCTGCAATCAACAGCCGGCGACGCCCGTAATGGTCGCCGGCCGCGCCTCCCAGCAGGAGCAGTGCACTAAGGGGTAGCAGGTAGGCATTGATGGTCCATTGCAGATCGGCGGCGCCGGCCGCGAAGCTGTGGCCGATCGCAGGCAGCGCCACAGTAACCACCGACCCGTCGATGAACGCCAAGCTCGAAGCCAGAATCGTCGCGACCAGCGTCCATTGCGGATGCCGCGTCTCGACACCACGCATCACTGTGGCGCCTGCGCGATCACAGGGGGCAGGAAACGTCGCAGCCATGCAGCCCTTTACGCGTTTCTGATCTCACCGAACAGAGCCCGCTGTCGCGCAAAGGTTTGGGCACATGCCCTCGTGCCAGTCTCGGCCTCTACAGCGCCTTGCCTGCGACACTGCCTGCTCCTTCGTCGAAGCGCGAGAGACGGAACGGCGAAAGGTCGAGCGAGGATCGGCCCGCAACGATCCATTCCGCAAGCTGTTTGCCTACCGACGGCCCGAGCGCGAAGCCGTGACCGCTGAAACCCGCCGCGATGAACAGGCCGGGCACAGCAGACGGCCGATCGATGATCGGGATCACATCGGGCGTCAGATCGATGCGTCCGGCCCACGTGCGGGCCAGATCGAGCCCTGCGATATGGGGAAACAGCGCGCGGAACGCGGCAGCATTCTGCGCGATTTTCTTGTCGTTCACCCGCGGTTCCGGCAGCGGTTTGCCTCCAAAGCGCGCGCATAGGCGATGAAAGCTCTCGGATCCGAGGCGCAGTCGCAGCAGCCGCCAGTTGCGTCGATAGGCCGGCAGGAAGTGGCGCAGATGGCTGAGTGAATCGACGGTCAGATCATAATCGGGCCCGGCACCGCGGTAGCCGTTGCCGATAACGAAGCTGCCGTCGGTGCGCGGCCGGAAGGCGACCTTTGGTCCCCACATGGCGACCCTTGTGAAAGGTGCTGCCGCGACGGTCTGCGCGACCGAAGAACGGATTACCTGGATCGGCACATCAATTCCCAGGGGCCTGGCCAATGCCGGGGTGCCGATGCCGCCTGCGAGCACGACCACGGGGGCCGCGCAGGAACCGTTGGCGGTCACGACGCCCGCGATCCGCCCGGCCTGGGTCTCGACTGCGACCACGGGGCATTTCTCATGGATCGCGGCTCCGGCTTCGCGGGCGGCGCGGGCGATGGTGCGCGTCGAGAGTGCCGGCTCGCCATGCGCGTCGCCGGAGGTGTAAAGGCCGGAACGCCAATCGCCGGCCAGCTGCGGGACGAGGTCGCGGATCTCGGCTCCATTCAGCAGGCGCGTGGCCAGACCAAGGCGGCGAGCGACTGCCAATGCATCCGCGATGCGTGCTTCATCATCGACGGTTTCCGCGGGAACCAGGATGCCCCCCGGAGTGAAACCTGTGCTGGCCTCGCCGTAACGCGACGTGATCTCGACCCAGAGGCGGTTCGCTTCGGAAGCGAGCGGCACCTCAGCTTCGTGGCGGCCCTGCTGGCGGATGAAACCCCAAGCGCGGCTGGACTGCTCGGCGGCGATCTCGGAGCGCTCGAACACCGCGACCTTGATGCCGCGGGTGGCCAGATGCCAAGCGGTGGCGCAGCCCATGATGCCGGCGCCGACGATGGCGACGTCCACCGGTTCAAAAGATGCCTTGTGCATTGACGGCCCCGCCATAGACATCGACTACAACGCCACGCACAGCCGCAAGGAGTTGAGGATGGCCGCATGCACGTTGCGGCTCGCCACCGCGTCGCCGACCCGATGCAATTCGAAGGCCGCCTCCGCTCTGATGCTTCGCGGCTGCGGTTGGCGCGCGAGCAGAGCCGGGAGATCGGTCACGCCGTCATTCGCGGAAGCTCCGCGCAGAGCCCGATAGAGTTCGTCGGCCGGCCGCGTGCCATGCTCCACGATGATCTGGTCGGCGGCACGCTCCACCAGCGCCTGGGTAATGAGGTTCCTGAAGGTCGCGACGAGCCGGTTGCCATTGCGCCCGACCTTGACGATCTCGTGATCGAATGTCGTCGGTACCGCGAGTTCATACATGCGCTTCTTCCAGACCACCCGATCTACGTAGGTGAGCTCCTGTGCGAGCTGACCGTCGATGGAGACGAGCGAAACCTGTCGTCCGTCGCGCACCGCCAGTTCGGCGACCTGCGGAGCCGGGTGGCGTCCGGTGCCGTCATAGATGATCAGCTCGGATCCGAGCGCCACCGTACCACCGATCGCGTCCCACACGCTCGTGCAATGCGCCGCCCCTTCGATCCAATCGAGGTCGGGAACGCCGCCTGTGGCGACAATCACGATTTCGGGCGCTTCGGCTGTCACATCGGCGGCTTCGGCATAGGCATTGAGACGCACCTCGACTCCGAGACGCTCGATTTCGGCTTGCCGCCAGTCGATGATGCCGAGCACGTCCTTGCGCCAGCTCGCGCGTGCGCCGAGCAGCACTTGTCCTCCGAGCCGGTTCGCTGCCTCGAACAGCACAACGTGGTGCCCGCGCTCCGCGCATACCCGAGCGGCCTCGAGGCCGGCTGGCCCGCCGCCCACCACCACGACTCTGCGGCCGGGTCGATCGGCGCGCTCGATCGCATGCGGCAGCGTCGTTTCTCTCCCCGTAGAGGGATTATGCAGGCAGTGCGGACGGTATTGCGTTTGGCAGTGGGTCGCGCCGACACACGGCCGGATCCGCTCCTCCTGACCGGTTTCGATCTTGCGCACGATATGCGGGTCGGCGATGTGAGCCCGGGTCATCGCCACCATGTCGAGCAATCCCTCGCGGATGGCGTGGCGAGCGGTGGCGATGTCTGAAATGCGGGCCGCGTGGAATACCGGCAACCGCACGGCACGTCTGAATTCGCCGACGGGGATGAGCCAGGGCGCGATAGGGGAAGCCATACCCGGCATGTTGTCGGTCGCGAGTGCGCGCTCTGTATCCATACGGCCATATATGGCGTTGAAGAAGTCGAGCATGCCGGTGCGCTCGAACAACCGCGCCATCTCGACGCCCTCCTCGAGGGTGAGTCCGGCTTCATCACCTTCATCGATCACATAGCGTATACCGACGATGAACTCGTCGCCGGCCTGGCGGCGGATCTCCTCCAGCACCATCAGACCGAAACGGCAGCGGTTCTCCCGCGAGCCGCCAAAGCCATCGGTGCGCCTGTTGGTCTTGGGAGAGAGGAACTGGCCGATGAGATGCCCGCCGGCGAGCACTTCGATTCCGTCAAGGCCGCCGTCGCGGCAACGGCGGGCCGCCGCCCCGTATGCCTTCACCACGCGGCGGATATCGTGCTCGTCCATTTCCTTTGGGAAGCTGCGGTGCAGCGTCTCGCGGATCGCGGACGGACCGATGGTCGGCAGCCAATGCGTGGCATAGGGTTCGCCGCGACGACCGAGATGCGTGATCTGCACCATCAAGGCTGCGCCGTGCGCGTGGACACGCTCCGAGAAGCGTTGGAAATGCGGAATGATGGCGTCGGTGCCGACGTTCAATTGCCGGAAGATGTTGGGTGAATCCACATCCACATTGGACGACCCCCCGAACATCGTCAGCGCGATGCCGCCTTTGGCTTTCTCTTCATGATAAAGCTGATAGGCCTCGGTTGGCAGCCCACCCACCTCGAGGCCGCTGGCGTGGCTCGTGCTCATGATCCGGTTCTTGAGCACAAGCGACTTGATCTTCAGTGGCTGCAGCAGTGGGTCCCGCGCCGTTGGCGTAGATGACGTTGTCGGCACTGCAGGGATGCGCATGTCCCGATCTCCTATCCTGATGATCAAATGCCTTGTCAGGCCAGCAAGGCAAATTCCGAATTGGCGGTCTCGTATGCGAAACCGGCAAGCCGGCCGGCGTGCAGCGGGAGCTCAGGCTCACGGTGCGACCGGCTTGCGGTTTTGAAGCTCCGCCTGCCGGGCGAACGTCGCCGCGACCATGTCGTTGGCGATCTGAGGGAAGTGACTCGTCAGCACATCCAGCGCCGCATGTGTCATGCCGCCAGGGGTCGCGGTCGCAAGCACGATATCACCCCAGCCATAGCCTGCTTTTGCAAGTGCCGCGACGGCTCCCGCGGTTTCGGCCATCATGGCGTCGAGCGTTGGACGGTCCAAAGCCTCGCTTCGCGCCGCATTGGCTGAGACGAAGGCGTCGCAAAGCGCAGCGAACAGAGCGATCGCCGATCCGGCCACGTTGGATGCTACGCGGTCGTCGCGTTGATCGATCAGCATCGGCACGCTGAAGCGGGCGAACACGTTGCGCACTGCATCTACGTGCTTGGGCTCCGCGCCCGGCCCAGCGACAAGCAGCGAAACGCCGCGACCGACCACGTGGGCAAGCGTTGGGATCACCTTCACCACCGGCACGCCTACGCGCTCTGCGATGGTGGCGAGAGGCACCGCGTTGGCGACGCTGATCACGATCGTATGCGATCGAAAATGCCCGGCGAGGCCGTCGCAGATCGGGAGATACGCATCCGGAGGGACACAGAGGACCACGAGATCGGCGCTTCGTGCCAAGTCTTCGGGCGATGCTGCGACAAGACCGGGTATTTCGCGCCGCAATTCTTCGATACGCGCTGGATCGCGGCTCGCCGCAAACAATCCCAGCTCCGGTGCGTGGGTTGCAGACGCGCGCAACAACGCCGTTCCGAGCCTGCCTATCCCGATTACGCCAAAGCTTGTCATTGGCCGATCGCGTCCAGGCGTTGATACCAGCCGGTGACGGCACTGGCCGCCGGCGTCACGAAAGCCTGCAAAGGAATCGGCTTGAGCGGCCGACCAATCAGGCCGAGGCCCGGGACAACTGGGCATCGAGCGGCGGTTGCTTCCCGGAGCGGCGGCATAGCCATGCGGACCCTCTCAGGCCGTGAGGTCGAGGTGATACTGGCGCACGAGATCCTCGAGACTGACCGCGAGGAAATCCGGCGGCGTATAGCGCGCAGGCACCTGGGTGCCGCCATATCCCGGCCGCCCGTGGCGGCGATAGATCCAGGCGGTGGTAAGGCCGGCTGCACGGGCCGCGCCGATGTCGTGATACTGGCTTTGTGCCACATGCAGGATGCGCTCACGTTTCACCCCCAGCCGTTCCAGATGCGTGATGAAGTACTGGAAGGCACGCGGGTCCGGCTTGGCTATGCCCATGTCCTCTTCGGTGATGATCTCGGAGAACGGCGAGCCCAGCGTATTCGCCATCACTCGAGCGGACACGCGGTCGCCGTTGGTCACCACCACCAGGAAGCGAAAGTGCCGCTTCAGCTCGGCGAGTGCGGCCGCGGAATCGGGGAATGCCGGCCAATGTCGCGCCGAGCGGACAAAAGCCGCGCCATCTGCTGGTTCGACCGCCACGCCGTAGCTAGCGGCGACGCCCTCCCAGATCTTCGGCAGTCGGGCGCTGAACAAGAGCCCGGGCGCGCGTGTCCGCACCTCGCTCTGAACGTTCGCATAGGTCTCCAGGATCTCGGTATCGGAAACTTCCGGCTTAGCGCGCAGGAGCCGTGGCCTTGCGAAATCGAGCACGCCCTGCTCGAAGTCGATCAGGGTGCCGATCATGTCGAAGGTGAGCACATCGAAATCGGTCAGGCGCATAGTCGCTCCTTGGTGTCCGGGCGTCGTCATTGCGTGGGCATTCAGGAAGGAATGGCTTCCTCTTGTTCTGCTGTGCGGGTCTCGATCGGGACCAGACATGCGGTCGCGTGGCTTTGATCCTGGGCGATGAAGGGCGGTCGCTGCTGCGTGCAGGGCGCGATGCGCCGCCCACAGCGCGGTGCATAGTTGCAGGCCTGCGCCGGATCGGCGATCTCAAGTCGGATTTCGTCGGCATCGGTGACCACCGCCCCGGGCGCGGCGCTGCGGGCGCGCAGCAGGCTCAATGTGTAGGGGTGTCGAGGATCACCGAAGACCTGCTCGGTCGCTCCAATTTCCACGATGCGCCCGAAATACATCACCGCGATCCGGTCGCACAGGAAGCGCGCCACGCCGAGGTCGTGGGTGATGAAAACGAGACCCACGCCGGTCTCGCGGTTCATCCGCTTGAGAAGATTCAGAACCTGCGCCCGCACCGAGACGTCGAGCTTGGAGACCGGTTCGTCGGCGACGATGATGCGCGGTTTCACGCTGATGGCGCGCGCAATAGCCACCCGCTGGAGCTGGCCACCCGACAGCTCGTGCGGATAGCGCCTTGCGTGCTCCGGGCCGAGACCGACGCGCCTGAGCAACGCGCCGACTTCGTCCGGTATGCGCTCCTTCGGGCAGATCCCGTGCAGTCGCAGCGGAAGCGAAAGCGAGCTCTCGATCGTGAACCGTGGATTGAACGAGGACAGCGGGTCCTGGAAGATCATCTGCAGGTCGCGGCGTAACGCACCCCAGCGCCGTGGCGGCAGCGTCGCAAGGTCGTGACCCAGGTAGAGGATCTGTCCGCTGGTCGGCTTGAAGGCGCCGAGGATCGTCTTGCCAAGCGTGGTCTTGCCGCTGCCCGACTCGCCCACCAGCCCGACAATCTCGCCCGCTGCAATATCCAGATCGACGGAGTCGAGCGCGCGCAAGGGGCGCGCCCTCCCGAAGCGCTGCGCTGCGCGGAAATCGAGCGTGAGGTCGCGCACCCGCATGGTCGCATCGGACGTCATGTCGGCGCTCTGGTCACTGGTCATGCAGCAGGCACCGCGATGTGTGGCCGGGGCCGACATCGACCAGGCGAGGCTGCGTCGAGCGGCATTTCGCGATCGCCGCCGGGCAGCGTGCCACGAAGCCGCATCCTTCCGCGGCGCCGCGTCCGCCCGGCTCGCCCTGCAATTCGTAGAGATACTCGTCGCGCCGGTCGAGCGAGGCGGACGTCTGCAACAGTCCCTGGGCATAGGGATGTCGCGGCCGCTCGAGGACATCGCGCGCGGGTCCGATCTCGACGATCTCACCCGCATACATGACCGCAATACGGTCGCAGATCTCTGCCGCCACCGCGAGGTCATGCGTCACGAACAGCACCGAAGCGCCGAGCTTCTTCTGCTGCACCCGGATCAGATCAAGGATCTGCCGCTCGACCAGGTTGTCGAGATTGGTGGTCGGCTCGTCGGCGATGATGAAGGCCGGGCGCAGCGCGATCACCATGGCGATCAGGGCACGCTGCAGCATGCCGCCGCTGAGCTGATGCGGATGGGAGGCGAGCACGCGTGCGGGCACGCGGATGCCCACGTCCTGCAGGATGCGGCCAGCCTCGTCGAGCCAGTCGCTGTTCCTATCGCCGGTCGAGCCCTGCCGGCGTGCGATCGCCTGCTTGAGATGCCAGGCAACGGTCTTGGCCGGATTGAACGAGCCGACCGGGTCCTGGAAGATCATGGCGAGCTGGACGCCTTGCAGGTTGCGGAATTCCTCGTCCGACAGCCCGGCCAATTCCTTTCCGCGGAAGCGAATGGCGTCGGCAGCAACCGAGGCGTGCGGCGGCAGCAGGCGCAGCAGCGACAGCCCGGTCACGGTCTTGCCGGAACCGGACTCGCCGATCAGCCCGAGGACCTCGCCGGGTGCGATCGAGAAGCTCACGCCGCGCACGGCTTCCACGCATTCGCCACCGACCGCGAATGCTGTGCGCAGATTCTTCACTTCAATGAGGGCTGCAGACGCAGTCACAGCCGCGCCCTCAGCTTGGGATCCATGACGTCGCGGATGCCGTCGCTCAGAAGATTGAGGCCGAGCAACGCAATCGAGATGGCGACGCCCGACAGCGTCAGCACCCAAGGGGCCCGCTGAAAATATTCGCGTCCGTCCGCCATGATGGTGCCGAGCGATGGGTCGGGCGGTTGCACGCCGAGGCCGAGAAAGCTCAATCCGGCCTCGATCACGATGCCGAACGCTATGCCGAGCGCAATCTGGACGAACAAGGGTGCTGCGATATTCGGCAGGATCTCGCGGCTGAGGATGCTGAAGGTCGATTGGCCCATCAGCTGCGCAGCCTGCACCCACGGCTCCTCCTTGACCACCAGCGCCATATTGCGGGCGAGGCGGGCAAACAGCGGGAAATAGATCAGTGCAATGGAGGCAGCGATATTGATGACGCCGAAGCCGAGCACCACCATCAGGAACAGGGCAAGCACGAAGCTCGGAAAGGAGAACAACAGGTCCGTGATGCGCATCAGCACGGCGGAACTCCATCCTCCCGCATAGGCCGATACGAGCCCCGCCGAACCGCCGAGCAGTGCCGCCATCAGCACGCCGGCGACGCTCACCGCAAGCGAGACGCGCGCCCCATAGAGGATGCGGGTGAGCACATCGCGTCCGAACGAATCCGTGCCAAAGGGATGCGCTAGACTGGGTGGCGCGAGCAGCGCGAGGAAATCGGCTTCCGTTGGCGAGAAGGGCGAAAACCAAGGACCCGCAACGACGGCAAGCAGCACGAAAGCCGTGATGGCGGCGCCGATCAGGGCGAGCTTGTTGGCGAAAAAGATGCGCATCTGGCTCTCCTAGGCCGCGCGCGGGTTGAGGGCGTTGCAGAGCGTATCCACCAGGAAATTCACGATCAGCACGATGACCAGGAACGTCAGCGCGCAGGCCTGCACCACGGCGTAGTCGCGGCCGAAGGCTGCATCCACCATCAGGGCGCCGATGCCCGGCACGCCGAAGATGCGCTCGACGACGACGGTTCCGCCAAGCAGGTAGCGCACCTGCAGCCCGATCACGGTCACATAAGGGATCAGCGCATTGCGAAACACGTAATGCACGAAGATGAAGGCCCCGCTGTAGCCGAACGAGCGGGCGACGCGCACATGGTCCCGGTAGAGGGTCTCGATCAGCGCGGTGCGCAGGATGCGGGTGAATGCGGCTGCCATCGGCGCCGCAACCGCCAGGGCCGGCAGGAAGCCGCTGTAGAATGCCCCGGCGATCGAGACGCCCGGGGAGATAAATCCATAGGACGGGAATATTCCGGCGCCCAAGGCCAGCGCATAGACCAGCACGTAGGACAGCCAGAAATCCGGCATCGAGATGCCGAGCACCGCCATCGAGGTGGCGGCGCTGTCGATCATCCGGCCGTGGCGCAACGCCGACACCGTACCGGCCAAGAGCGAGGTCACGACTGCGATCGCCACGGCGTAGAGCCCGATGAACATCGTATTGGGCAAACGGGAGGCGATCAGGTCGGCGATCGGCACGCCGCCTGCAACCGTCATCGAGACGCCGAAATCACCGACCAGCGCGCCCGACAGCCAACGCCAGAACTGCACGATCAGCGGCGCGTCGAGTCCCCAGCGCTTGTGGAAGGCGGCGATTGCCTCGGGGGTCGCCAGATCGCCGAGCGCGCTCAGCGCCGGGTCGCCATGTCCCGCGCGCATCACGAAGAACACTAGCGTCGCGCCCAGGAAGGCGATCAGAAGCACGCCTCCCAGTTGGCGCGACGCACGCGCAAGATTGGCCACAAACGACATCAGGTCAGCCGAGTTCCACCGCCCCGAACTGATCGGCGAAGTTGGAATAGGGCAGTTGCACGAAACCCTTCACGTTTGGCCGCAACAGGTTGTGAACGTTCGAGCAGAAGCATGGCAGCACCGGAAGCTCGTCCGCCACCAACCGCTCGGCTTCCGCGTAAACCTGCTTGCGCTTTGCCGGATCGATCTCGGCGCGGCCGCGCTCGAGCAGCTCATCCATCTTCGGATTCGAATAGCCGTGGATGTTGCGGAAGCCTTTGGAGCCGACAAGCTCGCCGATGTACTCGTCGGGATCCACGAAGCCCAGCCATCCCATCACCATCGCGTCGGCTTCGCCGGCCTTCATGCGGGAGTAGGCGGCGCTGAAGTCGCTCGCCTCGAGGTTGATTTTGGTGCCGAGAACCTGGTTGGCCTGCCCGGCGATGATCTCACCCATGCGCCGCCACCAGTTGGAACCCCAGACCAGCAGCGTCGCCTCGGTCCCCGGCTTGAAGGACGACTTGGCGAACTCGGCGCGGGCGCGTTCCGGATTGAAGGTGACGTATTGGCCGAATACCGGTTTCGGATCGGCCCACAGCGCCGGCGGCAGCACGCCCGGGATGGCGACGCCTTCGCCAAACAGCACCGCCTTGACCAGCACCTCGCGGTCGAATGCCATCGAGACGGCGCGCCGGAAGTTGATGTCGGAGAACGGGCCCTTTCGGTTGTTGAGCGCGAGGTAGCGGGTGTTGAGGCCCGCCTGCTTCAGCACCTTCACCTCAGGGCGCTTCTCGAGCGCGGGAACATCGGCGAAGGGAGCAGTGCTGGTCAGGTCGATCTGACTGCCGAGGATCGCGGTCATGCCGCTCGATTCCTCCGCGATCAAGGGACACTTGACGCGAGCCACCTTCGGCGCGCCCGAGAAGGCGCCGGGAAATGCTTCGAGCTCCAGGCTTTCGCCCGACTTCCAGTCCTTGACGATGTACGGACCAGTGCCCACCGGACGGCGTCCGAAGGCTTCGTCGCCGATCGCCTTGATGGCGGTGCGGGAGACGATTTGCGTCGCCGTGCGCGTATTGGTGAGATAGTTGAGAAGCGGCGCGAACGGAGCCTTGGTGACGATGCGGATCGTGTAGGGATCGGCGATCTGGATGTCCTGGATCGCCGTCACCTTGCTGCGATTGGGTGCGGCGTTCTTTTCGTCGGCCACGCGGTCGAGCGTGAATTTCACGTCGTCGGCGGTGAAGTCGCTGCCGTCTTGAAACTTCACACCCTTGCGCAGCTTGAATTCGAGCGTGGTGGCATCGGCCACGGTGAAGCTTTCGGCGAGATCGGGCACCACTTCCATCTTGGCGTTGAACTTCAGGAGCGCGTTGAATGCGCCATAGATCACGTAAAATTCCGGGATCAGCGTCGCCTTCATCGGGTCGAGCGTGTTGATCACATTGAAGCCTGCGATCCCGGCCCGCAGTGTCGTGGCGTCCTGCGCAAGGGCCCTGCCGGCCAGCTGCGGCATGGTAAATCCGGCCGCCATGGCGCCGCCGGTGAGCTTGAGCGCATGGCGCCTGGTGAAATGATTGCCCTTGGTCGACATAATCTACTCCTCTCGTGATCTACGCGTCCTGCTGAATCCCAGTCGTCCTGATGTTCAGCCGGTGAAGGCCGCGCTCCTGCCGCGCATACGGCGAAGCATAAAGGTCGTTCCATTCCGCTTCGAAGCGGCGCTTCTCATCCGCCACGCGGGTCTCATCCCAAGCAAGCATCGCGCCGAGTTCGGTTGCCGCACTGCTTATATCTTCGGCATCCAGTGGACCGGACCATGCGGTGCCGCGGCGGCGGAACAGCTCATCCGACAAGGTAACGGCATGCTCGACGCCGCAGCGTTCGGCCGGCGGCGCGTAGCTTGGCGGATGTGGCGCTCGCGACGGCCCCAGTCGTTGCGCCACCAGCCGCGTCAATTCGCGTGCGGCCGAGCGATGGGTCATGACCGGTCCGGCGGTCAGCGCAAAGGCAGACGGCAATCCGTCGGCCGCTAGATCGTGGATCACCCTGGAGCGGTTGCCGAACGGCACTGCCGCATCATAGGTGAGCGGACGCACGCCGGCCCAGCTCATGCGGATGTCGGCCGGAGTGAGATGCAGTCCGGGCAGCAACGCATTGGCGTTGGCGATGATCCCGTCTGCCTCTTCGACGGTCACGAAGACCCGATCCGGATCGCCCTCGTAGGGGGTCTCGGTCGGGCCGAAATAGTGATACTGCTTCCACGGAATGCAATAGAGCGGCTCATTGCGGCTATCGAGGGTGGCGATGCCGGCACCCGCGCAGACGTCGGGCAGCTTGACCACCAGATGGCAGCCCTTCGTCCCGAAGATCTTGCGGGCCGCATTGGGCTTCACGCCGCGAACCACCTCGTCGATCCACACGCCGGACGTCATCAGCACCACCGCGCCCCGCACCCGCACCGGCGCGGTCTGCGTCAACATATCGGTCAGTTCCACCGTCCAGCCGCTGTCCGGCGCGAAGCCGGACAGCCGCGCGGCGGTATGATTTCTTGCCGTGGCGCCCAACCGCTCAGCGTCGAGAACAGCGTCGAGCACGATCCGCTCCGGCCAGTTGAACTGAAATTCACGGAAGGCCGCGACACCGACCAGCCGATCCTGATCGCGCAATCTGCCGATCAGCGCGTGAGCGCGCGCTTGCTGCGGGTTCATCCACCGATAGTCGAGCGGAACCTCCTTCCCCCCGAGTCGCTTCAGAAGCGCGAAGGCAGCGCCGATCTGCCAGGCCGCATACGGTCCGCCGCGATAGACCGGAAAGTGCAGTGTCATCGCGGTGGTGCGGCTGGGGCTGGTGCGAACGAATTCGCCGCGCGCCTGCATGGCCAGCCGGGCCATGCGCAATGCGACTGCCAGCCTCTTCGGATGGCGGGCGAAGTCGAAAATGGATCGGCCGGGCGCCAAGTATCGCAGGCCGCAATGCAGCAAGCGGCTGGAACGCGAGGAGGCTCCCGAGCCGAAATCGCCTTTGTCGACGATCAGCGTGCGGTATCCGGCCGCCGCGAGGTGTTGGGCCGTGCTGGCACCGTTGATGCCGCCACCGACGACGATCACGTCGAACCGACTATCGTCCAGTTCCGCAAGTCTTGGCCGCATCGAACTCCCTTCGACCCCTACCGGAATGCGGCACCGAGGGTCCCCACGACACGGTCAAGTGTGATCCGTCATCGTATGCAGTCAAATGCCCAAACATGGGTCGCCTATGCAAAACTGTTATGCCGACTTCGCGGCGGCTGGGAAATTCGCGAGGACCTTGCGCTTGCAGCTACGCAACAGCCCTGCGAATTCGCTGGCGATACGTGTGAGCGGCCGATGCGTGGGATGGAGCATGCCGATCCGCATCTCCACGACCGGTTCGAAGCGCAGCGGCACGATGTTGCGGTCGGAGTAGTCGGCGGCCGTGAAAGGATCCAGGAACCCGACCCCAACTCCTTGCGATATCAGATTGGCGACCACCGCCATGACCTGACAATCGACGACCATGTCGCGCGCCACGCCCTCGCGCTCGAACAACTGGTCTATCAGCAGCCGGCCGACCGTGTTGGTCGTGAGCGAGATGAAGCGCTCGCCGGCGAGATCGGCGGGACGGACGATCTTGCGTGTCGCCAGCCGATGACCGCGCGGCACCGCCAGCAGATAAGGCACGCGGCAGAACTCCTCGGCCTCGAAGCCCGATCGATCGAAGGCCCTGGCTTGGTAAGGAAATTCGGCAAAGCCAAAATCGATTTGCTGCGCCGCCGCCCATTCCTCGACTTTTGCCGACATTTGCACGTGGAGGGTGATGCGGATGCGCGGGTGGATCACGTTGAATTGCCGGATCACGCCGGGCAGAAAGCCGAGCGCCAGCAGAGGGAAGGAGCCGATGTTGAGGCTGCCGGCATCCGCTGAGCGGATGTCGCGGGCCATCTCGCGGATCTTGTCGACCGAGATGAAGGTGCGCTCTACTTCGGCGTAGAGCAGCAGTGCCTCCGGCGTCGGAACCAGACGCCCCGAGCTGCGATCGAACAGGGTCAGCTTGAGGGAAGCCTCGAGCTGGCTCAGCAGCCGGCTTACCGCGGGTTGCGATAGATTAAGAAGCTCTGCCGCCCCAATGGTGGAACGAGCGACCATGATCGCTCTGAAGGCCTCGAGCTGACGAATGTTCATGCGCAACGCTCCGGCAAGTCCGGGATCCAGCTTTTGATCGACGTGGGATTGGGCACCCTAGGACTATCCCAGAACCTGACTTGGAAAGCGATCTGCGCTGGTTTTCCCCGCAGGAGCGCGGCGTTTGCTCGGCCGTGCCGCGGCTCGCGTTTGCTCGGCTCGCCTAAAGGTTCTCGCCCGTTGCTCGACTTGGCCTAAAGCTTGTCGCGGATCGAGCCAATGATGACTTGGCCGTCTTGCACTTTGACATTTGTCCCTGCATCGGCGCGCACGCGCAGTGCGTGATCCTGCGCGAGGGCATGGGCGCGTCCATCGATGTCGACTTGCGCAGCGCCGACGGGCGCATACACGACGTGCCGGCCATGCGTGCAAAGCATCTCCGCACCTTTTTTGCCCACGCGCAGGTCAATATCGAAACGTGCGCGGTCGGCGATCAGGTTCACGACCTCCACTGGGCCCTTCTCGAGCAAGGTGCGGATCGGTGTGCCGCCGTCGTAACGCCGAGGATGCATGGGAAGGCGCAGGTCGATCTCGCAGTCGGGTGCAATGAGCACGAGACCCGCACCCTTGGTCACAACCTGCAGCCGCTCATAGCCTGTATAGTCCGAGAACGGGCCTTCCTCGATGATCGCAGTGCGCCCGAAGTGCCAGGCGACGCCCATGCTCTGCCAGCTTTCCCCGCCCTCGCCATCGATGACGACGAGCTCGCCGCGGCCGTTCTTCCAGGGAATGCGTCGATAGCCTTCAGGGGCAAGGGGCTCAACTAGGGGCATGGGTTCTGTCGCGGAAGGCGGGTCGCCAGCATCTAGGGTAGCTGCAGCAGATTGGCATTGCCGATGAGCCGCCCGCAACCTGCACACGCACCGCCACGCGTGGCAACACAGCCGCTTGTGGCCTTGCTCGCGTTATCCATTTGCAGGAAAGCCGATCGGGCAGGTCGCCGCTTCATGGTAAAGTCTGGGCAAGGCGGCCGGTGCCGGGCGGCATGACACGCCGCATGCTCCGCGGCATACAGCGGCCACCTTGTTCAAGGCCTCCGGGCGCGGATCTTGCCTTGACGGCCGGCTATCTCGGGATGGGTGTGGACGTGTTGCAGGGCGTACGCGGCCACTACCATCTGATGTCCCGGGAGACCGATGCCCAACTACGCCCAGGAAATGCACGAATTGACGCTGACGGAGGGGATCGGGACATCGCACAAATCGTTGATTTGTCTGAGGTGGCCTGAGAGCAAGGCTTTGTCTCGACAAACAAAGGTTTGCCGGGTTCTATTGGCATAAGATCGCATAGCCGGGCCCGAAGGGTCATTTTGCCTGTGCGGCTTGTGCCTTCTTGCTTACGGATCAAGGCGCTCGGGGAGAGCGTGGGGAGAGCGAGAGCGTGGCTTACAAGGGTATGGATCTCAATTTGCGCTCCGGCCGCTCCTGGCCCGGGCGCGAGCCAGGCATCGATGACGCCGGAGCCAACGGCGGCGGCTGGTCGTACTCGACGCGCGGGGCGCAGGAGCCCATCCAGGTCGACGATCAGGTGGAGGCCTGCTGCAACAGCGCCTACGACGCCGCCCAGTTCCATGGCGCGGCCGAGGTGCAGGTCGAGCACCTGCTGCACGCCATGACCCGCATCAAGGCGGCAGCCGAGCTGATGGAGCAGCTCGGTATCCGCACGGCGTCCGTGCGGCAGGAGACGGCGGTCATCATCGCCTCCGTTGCACCGTCCCACACCGAGAGCAGCGCGCCTCGCACCTCCAAAGAGATGGAGGAAATCCTGCGCCGCGCCGCCGCTTTTGCCGGGGAGCGCAAGACATCGGCAACGGTTGCCGATCTGCTGCGCGCCGTGCTGAGCCTGGGGCGCAAAGCACCGACCACGCTGCTGCTGATGCGGGCGGTATCCGATCCGGCAGCGCTGGAGCGCTGGCGCGACGAGCCCCGTCGCGAGGGTTTGCAGGGCCTGTCGGCAGACGCTTCGGCACGCGCCTCGGCGCGTCCCAATCTTGCAGATGCCCTGTTCAAGCGCCTCGACAGCATGGAGGCGGCGTTACGCGCTCTACAGGCGGAGATCGCCTCCGACCGCAAGGCCTTCACCGAGGCGCTGGCCCAGCGTGACGAGGCGCTGCCCACCGCCGGCATCGAGCAGGTGCAGGCCGTGGCGACGGAGCTCGAGAGCCGCATCAGCGAAGCGATGACATCCTTCGGCGAGCGCCTGTCGGCGGTCGACAAGCTGCCGGCCACCGAGAACCTCGCCTACATGGGCGCACGCCTGGACCTGATCGAGAAGCAGCTTGCCCGGCAGAGCAAGGAAGTAACCGAGGCGGTCTCCAACACCTTGCTCGAGCACCTCATCAAGGCGGAGGACGGCAAGGCCCCAGATGGCCCCGACCGGCTGGGCACGCTCGAGGCCAGCATCGAAAGCCACTTGCAGCGCACCGACGAGGCGGCCAAGACGCACGAGCACAGCCTGGCCGAAATCTACGAGGCACTCGTCAAGCTCGGCACCAACCAACAAACGCTGGCAAGCAATCTCAACACGTGGCGCGTCGAGAGCAGCGGCGACATCAGCATCATCAGCAATCGCCTGCAGGACATGGAGCGCAATGCGCAGGCCACACTGGGCCGGCTCGACGGCCAGATGCAGTCGCTGCGCCAGGAGACCGGCGGCGAAGAACGCCCGTTCGGGAGCTTCAAGCGCTGGCTGTATGGCACCACCAGCGTGCTGTCGGGCGCCTGGCGCAATGACCCCGATGCCGTGCGCAGGAAGCTGGCGACGGCGAGCGAGCCAATGGACGAACCGGCCGGTGACATCACGGTGGTCACCCTGAAGCCGATGCCAGCCGGGGATGTGCGGGTCGAGGAGAGGAAAGTCTAGGCCGTCAGCCGCCGCCGCGCTTGGCGGGATCAAGCCACTTCTCGATCTGTACGCTGCTGCCCCTCGCGTAGCCGAGCTCCTCGTAGAAAGCGAGCACGGCCTCGTTGCTGCTGCGCACGAGCAGGTTTGCCTTCCACACGCCGCGCTCGCGCATCCAGCTTTCGGCCGCGGCGATGATCTGTCGCCCGTAACCGCAGCCGCGATGCGCGGGGTCGACGCTGACGTAATACATCGCGCCGCGGTGCCCATCGTGACCGACCATGGCGCTGGCAACGATGCGCCCCTCGTGCAGGCCGACCAGCACGTCCGAACCGGGCTTGCCGCGCGCGAAGGCCAAATCCTGCGCCGGATCGTTCCACGGCCGCGTCAAACCGCACGCCTCCCACAGGGCGATCACGGCGGTTTCCTCGCCATCGGCAATGGGACGGACGCTGATGTCGTTACTGGACATCGACCCTAAAGCACCTTGCCGGGATTGAGGATGCCGCGCGGGTCGAACGCGGCCTTGATCTTGCGCATCAGGTCGAGCTCGACGTCGCTCTTCACGTGCGCCAGCTCCTCGCGCTTCATGAAGCCGATGCCGTGCTCGGCCGAGATCGAGCCGCCCATCTCGACCACCAGCCCGTGCACCGCGCGCATGATGTCGTCCCAGCGGCGCATGAAATCCTCGCGCGGCATGCCGACGGGCTGCGTGATGTTGTAGTGCACGTTGCCGTCACCGAAGTGGCCGAAGGCCAGCGGCCGCACGCCGGGGCAGATGCTTCTCCACCAGCGCGTTGGCGCGCTCGACGAACTCGGGGATGCGCTGCACCGGCACCGACACGTCGTGCTTGATGCTGGCGCCCTCGGGGCGCTGCGCCTCCGATACGGCTTCGCGCAGGCGCCAGAAGTCGCGCGCCTGCGCCAGCGAGCCGGCGATCGCCGCGTCGACGATCAGGCCCTTCTCGGTGGCCGCCTCCAGCGCGCTCAGCATTTGCTGCTCGGCCGAGCCGTCGGCCTTCAGCCCGGAGATCTCCAGCAACACATACCAGGCGTACTTGGTGGCGAACGGCTCGCGCGCGCCGGCCAGGTTCTTCAGCACGAAGTCGATGACGATGCGCGGCATGAACTCGAAGGCGGTGAGCCCGGTGCCGGCCGTGTCCTGCGCCAGGCTGAACAGACCGAGCGCCGACTTGAAATCCGGCATGGCGACGATCGCCGTCGCCTTCTCCACCGGCCGCGGAAATAGTTTCAGCACGGCAGCCGTGATGATGCCGAGCGTACCTTCCGAGCCGATGAACAGGTCTCTCAGGTCGTAGCCGGTGTTGTCCTTCTTCAGCGCCTTGAGGCCGTTCCAGATGCGCCCGTCGGCCAGCACCACCTCGAGGCCGAGCACCAATTGGCGGGTGTTGCCGTAGGCCAGCACGCCGACGCCGCCGGCGTTGGTGCCGAGGTTGCCGCCGAGCTGGCAGCTGCCCTCGGATGGCAGGCTGAGGGGAAACAGCCGGTTGGCCTTTTCGGCCACGGCTTGCACCTCGGCCAGCGTCAGGCCGGTCTCCACCGTCATGGTGTAGCCCGCCGCATCGACCGCGCGCACACCCTTCAGCCGGCTCACCGACAGCAAAAGTTCCCCGCGCATCGGCACCTGGCCACCCACCAGCCCCGTATTGCCGGCCTGCGGCACCACCGGAATACGATGTTCGTGCGCGAGGCTCAGGATCTTCGACACCTCGTCGGTCGAGCCGGGGCGCAGCACCACGGCCGCGCGGCCCTCATACATGTCGCGCAACTCGCGCAGGTAGGGAAGCTGCTGGTCGGGGTCGGTCAGCGCATGACTGGGCCCGACGATGGCGCGCAGGCGATCGAGCAGTTCCGGCGCGAGCCCGGTCGGCTTGGCGTGGCTGGTCATGGCTGGGTTGCAGCCCTCCTCAGGCGATCGTTGATGGCCTCGCCCAATCCTTCCTCGGGGATCGGCATGGCGGCAATGGCGATGGCGCCGGCGGCGTCGAGCGTGCGCAGCGCGGCGAACAGGTTGGCGGCGGCCTCGGTGAGATCGCCCGACGTGCTGAGGTTTACCACGGGTCCGGCGTGGGCCGGCATGCGCGGGCCGAATGCCAGCAGCGCTTCCCCGTCGCGCACCTCGCTTGCATTAAGACGCAGGTGCGTCGCCGGCGCATAGTGCCGGGCCAGCATGCCGGGCGAGGCAGGGCGATCGGCATGGCCGGACGCTACCTCGATCGGCGCACCCATGACCTCGGCGATACCCTCGCGCGAAACGCCGCCGCGGCGGAGAATGACGGGCGCCTCGCCGGTGACATCGACCACCGTCAATTCGAGGCCGACAGCCGTCGGTCCGCCGTCCAGGATGATGGCAACACGGTCAGCGAGATCGGCCGCGACGTGCGCCGCGGTGGTCGGGCTGACATGCCCGGAGCGATTGGCGCTCGGCGCGGCAACCGGTACACCAGCCTCGGCGAGCAGCCGCTGCGCGATTGCGTGGGCGGGAACGCGCACAGCCACCGTTGCGAGGCCGGCGGTGGCGAGGTCGGCGATCGGACAATCCGGCTGCTTCCGCAGCACCAGCGTCAGCGGTCCCGGCCAGAGCGCGTCAGCGAGCCGGCGGCCAAGTGCGGTGAGCCGGCCGAGACGCTCGGCCGCCGCCACATCCGCCACGTGCACGATCAGCGGATTGAAGCGCGGCCGCCCCTTGGCCTCGAAGATGGCCGCCACCGCCCGCGCATTGGTGGCATCGGCACCGAGGCCATAGACCGTCTCGGTCGGAAACGCGACCAGATCGCCGCGCCGCAGCGCCGCCGCAGCGTCCGCAATCGCCTCAGGTGTTGCCTTTGCGAGCTTCATTGTGCCGATATAGCCGCTTCCGTCTCGATTCACATGGGCAATCAGCATGACCCCATTCAAGGCCATTCGCGCGCGGGCGGCCAAACGCAAGGGCGGAGAGGCCGCGCTCGCCTCCCTGCTGCCCAAGGTGCCATCCCAGAAGGCCCTGGCGCGCGTGACGGACGACCGCGTGCTGGCGGAGATGGCGCAGCGCATCTTCTCGGCCGGGTTCGTGTGGAGCGTCATCGAGAAGAAGTGGCCGGGCTTCGAGGCGGCCTTCCTCGGCTTCGAGCCGAAGCGCCTCAACTTCCAGCCGGACGAGTTCTGGGAGGGCCTCGCCGACGACAAGCGCATCGTGCGCAACCCGCAGAAGATCAAGGCGGTGCGCGACAACGCCGCCTTCATCCTCGACATCGCCAAGGAGCACGGCAGCTTCGGCAAGTTCATTGGGGCATGGCCGGCCGATGATCAGGTCGGCCTGCTGGAGGTGCTGGGCAAGCGCGGCGCCCGCCTCGGCGGCATGACCGGTCAATACTTTCTGCGCTTCATCGGCAAGGACATCTACATCGCCTCCAATGACATGATCGCCTGCCTGCGCGACGCGGGCCTCGACATCTCCGGCGCCACCTCCAAGAAGGATCAGCGCAAGATCCAGGACCAGCTGAACGCCTGGGCCAAGGAGACCGGCCTGCCTTACACGCACCTGTCGCGCATCTGCGCCATGTCGATCGGCGAGAACTACGACGCCGAGACCCTGCGCAGCCGCGGCGGCGGCGAGGAGTAGCGGCCGCAATCGAAGCTGCCACTGCGTGGTGCCCACACACTCGACCCTGGCGCGCCGACGTCATGCTGGCTCTGTAACGCCCGGAACAGCCGAGCCGCACTCAGCGCCTCTACAAGCCGCCCCCCGGTTTGCAGAGGTTCGGAGTCAACGGCAATGCAGCTGCTCCCTCGATCGGCGCCCCCGCGCCTCATCAACGTCTATGTCGACTTCGACGGGACCATTGCGCCCGACGAGCCGACCGACCAGCTGTTCGAGCGGTTCGCCGATCCGGGCTGGCGCGCAATCGATGAGGCGTGGCTCGCTGGACGCACGACCTCGTGGGACGCGACCACGCAAAAGGTGGCGCTGCTGCGCGCCAGCCCGGAGGAGGTCCGCGACTTCCTGCGCACGATGGCGATCGATCCCGACTTTCCGGCGTTCGTCGATCTGTGCCGGCGCCACGGCGTCCGTCTGACGGTTCTGTCCGACGGGCTGGACCTGGTCCTGCGCACGGTGCTCGGCGCAGCGGGACTGATCCTGCCCTGCAAGGCCAACCAGCTCGTGTGGCATGGCGGCGATCGGTGGGCGGCAGCCTTTCCCCATCGCAGCAGCAGCTGCAGCTTCCGCCTCGGCAACTGTAAATGCGCGCATCGCCAGGCCGGCACGGCGCTCGACGTGATGGTCGGGGACGGGCGTTCGGATTTCTGCATCGCCGAGCGGTGCCGGCTGGTGATCGCCAAGGGCTCGCTGCTGCGACGCTGCCAGGAGCAGCGGCTGCCACACATCGCCATGCGCGGCTTTGCCGATGCCAACGCTCAGTTCGCGGCGTGGCTGTCGACCGAGACCGCCGATCCCTCAGATGCCCGCAGGCCACAAACAACCGCAGCAAGCCTGCGCGCCTGACCCGCCGCCAACACACCGAAAGCACAAGCAAATGACAGTCGAGCCGACCAACGCCGAGGATCGAAGCTACGCGCTCGATCGCGGCACGACCGGGGCATTGTTGCTGCACGGCCTCGGCGGCACGCCGGTCGAAATGCGCACCGTCGCCCTGGCATTGGCGCGCGCGGGCGTCAGCGTGTCATGCCCGCAGCTCGCGGCCCACAACGGCTCCTTCGAAGACCTGCAGGCATCAACCTGGCAGGACTGGTACGCCAGCGCGGAGGTGGCCCTCGACCGGTTGCGCCAGCGCTGCGACACCATCCTCGTCGGCGGGCTGTCGATGGGTGCGGTGCTGGCCCTGATGCTGGCGGCCGAGCGTCCGGTGGATGTGCACGGCGCCGCCCTTTACGCTCCGACCCTGCGGCTGGATGGCTGGGGCATACCGTGGTACGCGCGCCTGTTCGCCCTTGTGCAGGACAAATGGTCCGCCAACTGGTTCGACTTCGACGAGCGCGATCCCTACGGGATCAAGGACCCGCGCGTGCGGGCGCTGGTCAGCGTCGCCATCGACAAGCGGCGACAGCGCCAAGGCCGGCATGTTCAAGGTGCCGGGCGGCTCCATGCTGGAGCTGCGCTGGCTGGTACGGGAGGCGCGGCGGCGGGCGCCTCAGGTCACGCAGCCGGTCCTGCTCGTGCACCCGCGCGAGGACGACCGCGCCGATCTTGCCAACTCGCTCTGGCTGCAGCGCCATCTTGGCGGCCGCGTCGACACGGTGGTGCTCGACGACAGCTATCACGTCGTCACCATGGACCGGCAACGGCACATCGTGGCCGAGCGCACCGTCGCCCTGGCACAGGCGCTGGTGCGCCCGGCCGAGCGCAGCGATGCCCGTATCCTCGCGATGGGCTGCGGCTGAGCGCGACGCAAAAACTCGCAGCCCTGAGCTTGTCGAAGAGCGAATGGGTCCCGCAATGCCGTGCTTCGACGAGCTCAGCACTGGGTTGTGGCTGCCGATCGCGATTCGACCCGGCAAACGGCACCCTTCCGCCTCTTCCGCTTTCGGCCTAAGCTGCCGTAAACGTCAACACCCAGGGAGCAGGCAACGCCATGGCTTATCAGGCTCCAGTCGACGACATCATGCATGCGCTGAAGACAGCCGCGGGGCTCGATGGCCTGATCGAGCGCGGCATCCTCGGCGTGGACGAGGACACCATCCGCGCGGTGATCGAGGAGGCCGGCAAGTTCGGCGCCGAGGTGCTCGATCCCCTGAGCGTGGTCGGCGACCGCACCGGTTCGAAACTGGTCGACGGCAAGGTCGTTACCCCGCCCGGCTGGAAGGAAGCCTACAAGCAGTTCGCAGAGGGCGGCTGGGGCGGCCTGCAGGCGCCGGAGGAATGGGGCGGCCAGAACCTGCCCAACCTGCTGTCGACGGCGGCAGGCGAGATCTGGAACTCCGCCAACCTGGCGTTCGGGCTGTGTCCGCTGCTGACGTTCGGCGCCATCGACGCCATCGAGCTGCAGGGCAGCGAGCACCTGAAGAAAACCTACCTGCCGAAGATGGTGTCGGGCGAGTGGACCGGCACCATGAATCTCACCGAGCCGCAAGCCGGCTCAGACCTCGGGGCGCTGACCACCCGCGCCCAGAAGCAGGCCGACGGCACCTATCGCATCTTCGGCACCAAGATCTTCATCACTTACGGCGACCACGAGATGACCGACAACATCATCCATCTCGTGCTGGCCCGCCTGCCCGACGCCCCGCCCGGCACGCGCGGTATTTCGCTGTTCCTGGTGCCCGAAGTATCTCGTCAACCAGGACGGCTCGGTCGGCGCACGCAACGATGTCACCTGCGCCAGCCTCGAGCACAAGCTCGGCATCCATGCGAGCCCCACCGCCATGATGAAGTATGGCGAGAAAGACGGCGCCGTCGGCTATCTGGTCGGCGAGGAGAACCGCGGCCTCAATGTCATGTTCATCATGATGAATGCGGCACGGCTGGCGGTCGGCATGCAGGGCGTGGCGGTGGCCGAGCGCGCGACGCAGCAGGCGATGGCCTACGCCAAGGAGCGCCGCCAGGGCCGCAGCACGTCGGCCAAGAACGCCGGCATGAGCCCGATCATCGAGCACGCCGACATCCGTCGCAACCTGATGACCATGAAGGCGCTCACCCAGGCCGCACGCGCCATCTGCCTGGTCACGGCCAAAGAGACAGACGTCTCGCGTCGCGCCAAGGATGTGGCCGAGCGCGCCGCCGCCGCGCATCGCGTCGCGCTGCTGACGCCGATTGCCAAGGCCTTCTCCACCGACATCGGCTGCGAGGTGGCCTCGATCGGCGTGCAGATCCACGGCGGCATGGGCTTCATCGAGGAGACCGGCGCTGCCCAGCACTATCGCGACGCGCGCATCCTGCCGATCTACGAGGGCACCAACGGCATCCAGGCCATCGACCTCGTCACGCGCAAGCTGCCGCTGGAAGGCGGCAAGGTGGTCGAGGCCTACATCGGCGAGTTGAAGGGCGTGGTCGACGAGGTGCGCGCCTCCAACCGGCCCGAGTTCGGCCGCATGGGCGAGCGTCTCGGCGAGGCTGTCGCGGCATTGGCCGAGGCCAGCCGCTGGATGGGCGGCACCCTGCAGAAGAACCCGGAGGCAGCCTTGGCGGGTGCCGCACCCTATCTGCGGCTGTTCGGCCTTGCGGCCGGCGGCGTCTACCTCGCCAAGGGCGCGTTGGCCGCAGCGCGCAATGGCTCGGGCGCGGCGCATGGCCAGTCGATCGCCATCGCCCGCTTCTTTGCCGAGAACCTTGCCACAGCGGCCACAGGCTTGAAGGACACCGTCGTCAGCGGCGCCGAGTCGACCCTGAGCGTCGCACCCGAGGCATTGTCGGTCTGAAGGACGAGAGGCGCCATGGCTTCGGGCGTGATAGCGACCCTGCACAATCGCGACGCCGATCGGTGCGTGAAGGTCATCAGGCAGCCTGACGGCACGTTCGGATTTCAGGAATATCGGCGAGACCCGGAAGACGCCGGACGCTGGACTCTCGTCAGCGAACCCGCGCGGGACACATGCAACCGAGGCACAGGCCCTCGCCGCCGCCAAAGACGATGTGGCTTGGCTGCAGGATGAGCGCGACGATAGCCAATGAGTCGCAACGATTTCTTGCTGGTTGCCGCCCTGCTCGTCGCCGTCATCGGCCGGTGCACTCCTATCTGGGCGAGACCATCGTGTTCCCTCGCCTGTTCGCACTGCCGAATCTGCCGCTGCTGCGGCGTGACCGGACCTACACGGTGAACGTGCTGCGCTACGCCTGGCACATGACCAGCGTGGCGTGGTGGGCGGGAGGCGCCATTCTGGCTGCGCTCTGGTGGGGCCGCGGCGATCTGCGCCAGACGGTGCTGATGATTGTCGCCGGCATGCTGCTGTTCACCGGCCTCGATCATTCTGGCGACGGCCGGTCGGCGCCATCCCGGCTGGCCGCTGTTCCTGATCGCCGCGGCGGCCGCCTGGTACGGCGCCTGATTGCAACTGCGCGAGGCAAGTGAGGACAACACATGACCCAGGAAATCGAGATCAAGGTGGCCGACGGCGTGCAGGTGATCCGCTTCCTGCGCGCCGACAAGAAGAACGCCTTTACCGGCCCGATGTACAACGCCATGGGCGAGGCGCTCGATGCCGCCGACAGGAGCGACGCCATCGCCGTCACCGTATTCATCGGCTCGGGCGGCGTGTTCTCCGCCGGCAACGACATCAACGATTTCCTGCGCCGCGCCGCGGCTGCCAGCAGTGGCGACGGCAAAGGCATTCCGGCGCCGTCGCTCGATTTCATCCGCCGCCTGCCCAAGGTGACAAAGCCGATGATTGCCGCCGTCGACGGCCTGGCCATCGGCGTCGGCACCACCATGCTGCTGCACTGCGACCTCGTCTACGCAACGCCCGCGGCCAGCCTGCGTACGCCGTTCCTCGACCTGGGCCTGATCCAGGAGGCGGGATCCACTATCACCGCGCCGGCCCGCATGGGCTACCCGCGCGCCTTCGAGATGATCTGCCTGGGCGAGCCGTTCTCGGCCGAGCGTGCCCTGCAGGCGGGGCTGATCAACGCCATCGTGCCGGCCGACCAGCTCGAGGCCACTGCCATGCAGGCAGCCGGGCGCTTGGCTGCCAAACCGCGCGAGGCGCTCATGACCTCGCGTGGCCTGCTGCGCCGGAACGCCGAGCACATCGGCGCAATGATCGAGGAGGAAGCCAGCAACTACATCAAGTTGATGGCTTCGCCCGAGGCCAGGGAAGCGTTCACCGCCTTCCTCGAGAAACGCCCACCGGATTTCGCCAAGGCACGCGCCAAGAACGGCTGAGCGTCGGGCTCCATCGCCGCCGACATCAGTGCGGTGGGCCCAGAAACCGCGCCGTTCACGACACGCGGTAGCGCTCCATGACGCTTCTGTCCGGCTCATAGCCGAGGCCGGGACCGTCAGGCAGGGTGACGCGGCCATCGGGGTCGACATCGATGCGGCCGCCCCAAAGACAAGCCTGGCGCTTCATGTAGAACACCTCCACGAAGGTGCCGTCATCGCGGAGCGATAGAAGCTGGAGGGTGGCGAGGAGGCCAGGTCCGAAGTAGGGCGAATGCGGCGCGAGTCTTGTTCCCATGGCATCTGCCAGTGCGACCACCTTCAGGTATTCGGTGACGCCGCCCACCTTGGTCACGGAGGGTTGTGCGTAGCTCACGGCGCCGGCGTTCAGCATCTGCCGAAACTGATGGACGGTGCAGGCATTCTCCCCGGCAGCGATGTCGAGTCCGCCTTTCTGGCGCACCTCGGCCAGGGTGGAAAAGTCCTCCGGCGGCCAGACCGGCTCCTCGAGGAACAATGGCGCAGCACCGCGACAATCCCGCGCAAACGCGATCGCCGTCGCACCATCCATCGGGCAGTTCATGTCGACCATCAGCGGGATGCCGTCGCCGATAGCCTTGCGCGCGGCAAGCACGGCCGGCACGGTGGTCTCATGCAGCTTGATGGCCGGATAGCCGAGTCGCCGCGCCGCCTCGCACTCCTTTGCAACGAGATCCGCATTGCCGATGCGCAGCAGGCTCGCATAGGCCGGGATACGCTCTCTCCTGCACGTGCCGATCAGCCGATGCAGGGGCACGCCCTGCACCTTCGCGGCCAGATCCCACAGCGCTATGTCGAGCGCGGAGATCGCGAACATGGTAATGCCATAGCGCCCGAACAGGTGGAGGTTGCGTTGTACGCGATCCATGAGGTCGGGAATGCCGGCCGCCTCTGGAACTTCCAATCCTCGGGCCTGCGGCGCGATCATCTCGTCGATGGCTGTCGCTACCGACCGCGGGCATACGTAGGCGAAGGCATCGCCCCAGCCGGTCAGCCCCGCGTCGGTTGAAACCTCGACCAGAACCATGTCGAGCGCTGCAATGGCCGAGGCGCCCTGCTTGAAGCTTGCCACGCCCGCGTCGTAGGGGATCCGGATATGATGCGCTCTGACATCGGTGATCCGCAAGATTCCCTCCCTGCCTGGCGCCCGGAAAATTGCGCCCAGTCGGTCGAATTTGAGCACGGCCGTCGTCGGGCGACCACCGGATTGCGGCTGATGTTTGCCAAAAATCTCGGCTATACCTGGACACATGATTGGATTTTGTCCGCCTTCCCACGCCCGTCGCATGGCAACCAAAACCGTGCTGGCGCTGCTGATACCGCTGCTGCTTGCAGCCGCGAGCGCGACAGCTGCGGCAGGTTGGCTCACACGTCTCGCCGGCTCGGCCGAGCACGGCGCCGCCCGTGCGGTGCGCAAAGGCGCAGCGCTCGACCATGTCGCCGCCCACCTCAAGGCACTGCCTGACCGTCCGGACGGCATCGCGCTGGCCGCCCAGGCCACCCAGGAAGGTCACTGGCGCTTCGTCAACAAGGCTGGCGAGACCTTCACGGCCGGCACGCCGGAGGAGTTGAAGCGCGCCGCCTCCGTGCTGCTCCCGGAAGCCAAAGCGGACGCCAAGCTGTCGCTATACGTGACGCAGGACACGGTGTTCCAGAATCGCAGCGCGCTGAAAGAGCTGCCCAAGGGCATCGAGCTGTCGGTGGTGATCGGCGACGAAAGCTATCACATCCTGAAGCATGCCGAGGGCGCGAGCGAGCGACTGTTCGCCGAGGTGCGGCCCAGCCTGTTCCTCGAGCTTGCCGAGCGTGCCCGCTTTGACGAAGCGGTGTGGCAGCTGGCGCGTCCGCTCGACCGCGCCAAGGTGCGCGTGCTGGCGCTGGAGCCGGGCGGTCCGTCCACCATCACATCGGCACCGCGCATCGATGTCGCCACCAGCCGTGCCGCCGTCGACATCATCGACCCGGCGAGCCTGCCGGCCGCGCTGGGCTCGATACGCGGCCAGACCGTGCTGCTGACCGGCCGCGTCGACGGCCAGCTGCTGTACGTCAAGCCGTCGAGCGGGCCAGAGAAGAGCCTTCTGGTGCGCGACCTCCTGCAGGCAGCCGAGGATACCGACGTCAACCTCGTCGTGCTGCAGTCGGCGTCGACGCCGCGCCAGCCGGGCGGGCGCAACTGGTTCTGGCAGAAGGTCGAGGTGAAGGGTCTCGACGAGGCCCTGCAGCGTCCTCGCCTGGCCGACTTCCTGAACGCGCTGGCCGGTCCGGGCCGGCGCTTTGCCGTGACCGCCACGCCTTCGGGCACATTGCGCACCAGCCTGGAGATTCGCCCGGCTCCCGATCTGCCCGGCGGCTTGACGATCAAGCCGATGGGCGACATCTTTTCCGACCTCGTCGCGGATGTCGCCGGCCACGTCCTGACCAACACCGTGCAGGCCAACCTGCGCAACGCGGACCGACAGCGGGAGCTCGACGAACGCCTCCTGCCGGGCATCCCCGCCGATGTCCAGTTCGCCTATTTCGGCCTGATGCTCCTCAGCCTGATGGGGCTGCCGGTCGCGCGCGCGTGGTGGCGCCGCATCTGGCCGCCGGAGCAGGCCGCCGAGTACGCCAGCCGGAGCGGCTACTGGGCCGCGCGGGTGGTGCGCGGTGCCGTGTTCCTTTTCATCTTCCTGCCTCTGGCGGCCCTGCCAGCCGCTCCGGTGCACGCGCTGTCGGGGCTCTGGCATCTGATGACGACACCGCTACGTCTGTGGCGCTGGCTTACCAGACGGCACGCTCCGGCGAGCGCGAGCTAGCAAAGGACGAAGGAATGCGGGGGCCTACCCTCGCTAAAATCGCGGTACCTGTTTCTCAATGCGGTGCCGAGGGCTCCGACCCCGGTGCTCGAAAATACGAAGGGCTAGGAAACACAGATGGCGACGCTCAACGGCAAGACGCTTTTTATAACAGGTGCCAGCCGAGGCATCGGCCTCGCCATCGCGCTCAGGGCCGCGCGCGACGGCGCCAATATCGCGATCGCCGCCAAGACGGCCGAGCCGACGCCGAAGTTGGAGGGCACCATCTACACCGCCGCCAAGGAGATCGAGGCGGCCGGCGGCAAGGCCCTGCCCATCGTCTGCGACATCCGTTTCGAGGACCAGGTGCAGGCGGCCGTCGCCAAGACGGTCGAGACGTTCGGCGGCCTCGATATCTGCGTCAACAATGCCAGCGCCATCTCGCTGACGCCCAGCACGGCCACCGACATGAAGCGCTACGACCTGATGCACGGCATCAACGCGCGCGGCACCTTCCTGGTGTCCAAGACCTGCATCCCGCACCTCAAGAAAGCGGCCAACCCGCACATCCTGATGCTGTCGCCGCCGCTCGACATGAACGTGAGGTGGTTTGCTCCGCACGTCGCCTACTCGATGGCCAAGTTCAACATGAGCATCATCGCGCTGGGCTTGTCCGGCGAGTTGAAGGCCGACGGCATTGCCGCCAACACGCTGTGGCCGCGCACCACGATTGCCACGGCGGCGATCAAGAACCTGCTCGGAGGCGACGCTCTCATGCAGCGCAGCCGCTCGCCCGAGATCATGGGCGATGCCGCGCATGTCATCTTCACGCAGGACGCCAAGACCTTCACCGGCCGCTTCTGCATCGATGACACGCTGCTTTACGAGCACGGCGTGCGCGACTTCGACAAGTACCGCGTCGACCCCTCCGTGGAGCTGGCGCCCGACTTTTTCGTGCCGGATTCAATTCCGACGCCGCCCGGCGTCACCCTCGGCGCACGCAACCGGTGAGTGCCATGACAACCACCATCGAAATCACCGGCATCCGCGTGCGCCCTGTGCTCGTGCCGATCCGGCGCGTGCTCAACACGCGGATCGGCCGCTTCACGCGCTTTCCGATGCTGCTGATTGACCTCGAGCTGAAAGGCGGCGGCGCGGGGCGCGTGATGGCTCCGACCTTCATCGCGCTCGCTTTCAAGCTCGTGCCCGTGGTGCTGGAGGAGCTGGCAGCATCAATCAAGGGGCGCAAGATCACCTTCGAGGAACTGCCCAAGGTGCATGACGCCGGGCAGAAGCTGCTCTCGCACCTTGGCCACGAGGGCGTCGCGCAGATGGCGCTCTCGTTCTTTGACATGGCCCTGTATGACGCGATGGCCCGCGAGGCCGGAGTGCCGCTCTACAGGCTGCTCGGCGGAAAGGCTGAGCCCATCCCGACCTACAACAGCTGCGGTCTCGGCATCATGGCGCCGCAGGACGCGGCACGCGAGGCCAAGGAACTGGTGGCCGAGCACGGTGGCTTCTCGCACATCAAGCTGCGCATGGGTCGCGAGCATGCAAGCGACGAGGTGGCGGCCTTCAAGGCGGTGCGTGCCGCGGTGGGTCCAGACGTGCTGATCTCCTGCGACTTCAACCAGGGCCTGACCGCCGCCAACGCGCTGGAGACCTGCCGGGCCATCGACGGACTGGGCCTCGCCTGGATCGAAGAGCCGATCGCCTACGACGACTACGACAGCCAGGCGCGGCTGACGCGGAAGCTCGCAACGCCTGTCCAGGTCGGCGAGAACTGGTGGAGTTGGCGCGTCGGCAAGGCGGCCATCGAGATGGGCGCCTGCGACTACGTGATGCCTGACCTCGCGCGCATCGGCGGCATCACCGGCTGGATGCGGTTGGCGCGCGTTGCCGAGGCGCACGGCGTGCCGTTCTCGTCCCACCTGTCGCCGGACGTCTCGGCGCACCTGCTTCCGGCAACGCCAACCCGGCATTGGCTCGAGTTCATGGACTGGGGCCAGGACCTGATGCTGGATCCGCTGGTGCCGGTGAAGGGGTTCACCACGCCGCGCGATACACCCGGAACAGGCGTGGACTGGAACGAGAAAGCCATCGCGCCGCTCCTCCTGCAGGCGTGAGGAGAAGCGGCGCCCAATGCATCTAGCAAGAACCGCCGATCAGCGGCGCCGGCCTGTGTTGCCTTCGATCTCGAGCTGGCGCCACCAAGCCGCCGTGCCGAAGGGAATCTTGCGGCTATCGTGCTCGTAGTATTGCGTCTCGTCGAACGTGCTGGCGTGGCGCTGCCGTTCGGCGATGGCCGACGGCGAATTGTATTGGTACGAGCTGTAGTGGTGCCGTTTCTTGGACTTGGCGTCCGCCGTGCCAGCGATGCCGAGCACGACAGCAAATGAGAGCAGGCCTGTCAGAACGTGCTTGATGTTCATGTCTCTCCCTTTCCTGGTTCCCTGGTACTGTTGCCTTTGCTTAGCCGAGACGTGGTGAGGACAGCCGCCAGGTTCAACCCCGGCCCAACGTCGCGCCGCGCTCGATAGTCAGATGGACTAGGGCAGCCCGCTGTCCGACTCCTGCTGCATCTGCCGCCACCAGGCAGCGGACCCGAATGGCAGCTTCCTGGAGTCGACCTCGTAATACTGCGTCTCGTCGAACGTGCTTGCATTGCGCTGTCGCTCCGCAACAACCGCGGGCGAATAATATTGCGAGCGGCTGGAGGACGCCTGCTGCGGTTTTTTCTTCTTCTGCCCGGCATCCGCCGTTCCGGCGAGGCCGAACGCCAAAGCCAGCGCCAGAAAGCCTGTCAGGATGCTTCGCACGGCCGTTCTCCCCAGTACATTCCGCGTAGAGATGCTGGGCATTGCCCTGCACGGCAACCCACCTTTTCGTGAGCGCATACTCGGCCAGCACTGGACCCGGCAAAGCCGACGCGCTGCTCCTCCTGCATGCGGCCGGAGAAGCGGCGCGCGCGGCGGTTGTGTTGCTCGTCGATTTAGCGCCGCCGATTGATGCCGCCTTCGCGCTCGAGCTGCCGCCACCATTCCGCAGAGCCGAACGGGATCTTGCGGAAGTCGCGCTCGTAGTACTGCGTCTCATCGAACGTGTTGGCGTCGCGTTGCCGCGCGGCAATCGCCGAGGGGGAGTTGAACCAGGCGTAGTCGTCTTTCTTCTTCGATTTCGCGTCGGCCGTAGCGGCCACCCCGAGCATGAGCGCTGCGGAGAGGAGGCCGGTGAGGATGTTTCGCATAGGAATACCCTTTCCTGTCTCAGGCCCGCGCTTTTCCAATATTGAAACATTGTGAGCAGCGCGGGGCGCGTTCAACTGATCTTGGTCATCGCGGCTTTCCTGGACATCACGCCGGGGAGCGAGGTGTGCCTGTCGATTGCCGCAACGCTACCGTGCCGGCAAACAAAGCAATCGCGCTGTTTCCTGGGGAACAGTAAGGTATTGCATGCCCCGGCCCACACGACCTTCGCGGATCGCCACATGACCACGCTGCTGCTCACACATCCCTGCTTCGTCGACCACGACACCGGCTACGGCCACCCCGAGCGCCCCGACCGCATGCGCGCCATCGACAAAGTGCTCGGCCATGAGCTGTTCAGCGGCCTGAAGCGCGAGGAGGCGCCGCTGCGCGCGGACGTCGAGGAGGCAATCGCGCTCGCCCACCCGCGCGAGTACATCGACTGGGTAAAGAGCATGCGTCCCAGCGAGGGTGCGGAGCCAGTGCGGCTCGATCCCGACACCGTGCTGTCGCCCAAATCGTGGGAGCCGGCGCTGCGCGCGGTCGGCGCCGGCCTCGCTGCAGTCGACGCCGTGATGGACAGCGCCAAGTCAGGCGTCAAGAACGCCTTCGCGCAGGTGCGGCCCTGCGGACACCACGCAGAGACGCAGCGCGCCATGGGCTTCTGCATTTTCAACAACGCGGCGGTGGCGGCGCTTTACGCACGCAAGACCTACGGCGTGGAGCGCGTCGCCGTGGTCGACTTCGACGTGCACCACGGCAACGGCACGCAGGACATCTTCTGGTCGGACAAAAACCTCTATTTCGCCTCCACGCACCAGATGCCTCTGTACCCGGGCACGGGCGCGCTCAACGAGACCGGCGTCGGCAACATCTGGAATGCGCCGCTCAGGCCCGGTGACGGCGGCGACCCATTCAAGGAGGCGTTCCGCTCGCGCATTCTCCCGACCCTGCGCAACTTCGGCCCCGACCTCGTGCTGATATCGGCCGGCTTCGACGCCCATCAGGACGACCCGCTCGCCAATCTGCGCCTGCTGGAGCCCGATTTTGCTTGGGCAACCTCCCAGATCGCCGAGATTGCCGACAAGCATGCACAGGGGCGTCTGGTGTCGATGCTCGAAGGGGGCTACAACCTCGCAGCCTTGGCGAAATCGGTAGGCGTGCACGTCAAGGCCCTGATGGAGGCCGGCGCGTGAGGCGTTGCGGCCGTCCCACAACGGTCAAGAAAATGAGACGGTGGACATGAACATGGCAAGGCCTGCCACAAAGCATCTCGACATCAAGGAGATGTCGTTTGAGAAGGCGCTCAAGGAATTGGAAAGCATTGTCGGGCGCCTGGAGCGGGGCGACGTGGAACTCGAAGAGAGCATCAACATCTACGAGCGCGGCGAAGCTCTCAAGGACCACTGCGACCGCCTGCTCAAACAGGCCGAGGCCAAGGTGGAGAAAATTACCCTCAATCCTGCCGGGGAACCGACCGGCACGGAGCCCTTCAAGCCGCAAGAATAGGCCTAAGGAACTAGCCCGAGCCAAAGCCGCCGCGACGCTTTGGTATCGCACGTTCCCGCCACGGAGAGCTATACTAACAGCTCGGTGACAGTCCGGGATCGGACCTGCTACCGAGCCGTGGGATTGCCTGCAAGAGCATTGGGATAGCCCGTGGACGCCACCTCCAAGACGCCGGTTCTCGACCGGGTGCACACAGCGCAGGATGTACGCGACCTTCCGGAGAAGGATCTGCGCCAGCTGGTGGACGACTTGCGGCGCGAGACGATCGATGCCGTCTCGGTGACGGGCGGCCATCTGGGGGCGGGGCTCGGTGTGGTCGAGCTCACGGTGGCCCTGCATCGGGTGTTCGACACTCCGCGCGACCGGCTGATCTGGGACGTGGGTCATCAAGCCTATCCGCACAAGATCCTGACCGGCCGCCGCGACCGCATCCGCACCCTGCGTCAGGGCGGCGGCCTGTCCGGCTTCACGAGGCGCGCCGAAAGCGAGTACGACCCGTTCGGTGCCGCGCATTCCTCGACCTCCATATCTGCCGGGCTCGGCATGGCCGTGGCCCGCGATCTGGCAGGCGGCACCAACAACGTGGTGTGCGTGATCGGCGACGGCGCCATGAGCGCCGGCATGGCCTATGAGGCGATGAACAACGCCGGCGCCCGCAGCGAGCGGCTGATCGTCATCCTCAACGACAACGACATGTCGATTGCCCCGCCGGTGGGCGCGCTGTCGACCTACCTGGCCCGCATCACATCGAGCGGCACCTATCTGCATCTGCGCGACATCGCCAAGCAGCTGGCCAAGAGACTGCCGAAGTACTGGGAGCGCCGCGCCGCGCTCGCCGAGGAGATGACCCGCACCTACTGGACGGGCGGCACGCTGTTCGAGGAGCTGGGCTTCTACTATCTCGGGCCCATCGATGGACACGACCTCAACGTGCTGCTGCCGGTGCTGCGCAATGTTCGCGACGCGCGGCAGGGACCGATCCTGGTGCACGTCGTCACCAAGAAGGGCAAGGGCTATCCGCCGGCCGAGGCGTCCGACGACAAATATCACGGCGTCAACCGCTTCAACGTCGTGACGGGCGCACAGGTCAAGCCCAAGCCGAACGCACCGAGCTATACCCGCGTGTTCGGCGAGAGCCTGATTGAGCAGGCGCGCAAGGACGACAAGATCGTCGCCATTACGGCGGCGATGCCCTCCGGCACCGGGCTTGACCTGTTCGCCAACGTGTTCCCGGAACGCACGTTCGACGTCGGCATCGCCGAGCAGCACGGCGTGACGTTCGCGGCGGGCCTCGCCAGCGAGGGCTTCAAGCCGTTCGCGGCCATCTACTCGACCTTCCTGCAGCGCGCGTATGACCAGGTCGTGCACGACGTGGCGATCCAGCGCCTGCCCGTGCGCTTCGCGCTGGACCGCGCCGGTCTGGTGGGCGCCGACGGGCCGACGCACGCCGGCTCCTTCGATCTGGCCTACCTCGGCTGCCTGCCGGGTTTCGTGCTCATGGCCGCCGCCGACGAGGCCGAGCTCAAGCACATGGTGGCGACCGCCGCCGCCATCGACGACCGGCCCTCGGCGTTCCGATACCCGCGCGGCGAGGGCATCGGCGTCGAACTGCCCGAGCACGGCCAAGTGCTGGAGATCGGCAAGGGACGCGTCCTGCGCGAGGGATCGACGGTGGCAATCCTGTCGCTCGGCACACGGCTGCAGGAGGCCATCAGGGCTGCCGATCAGCTGGCCACTTTCGGCCTGTCGACTACGGTGGCAGACGCCCGCTTCGCCAAGCCGCTCGACCATGACCTGATACGCAGGCTCGCCCAGGGCCACGAGGTGCTGATCACGATCGAGGAAGGCTCGGTGGGCGGTTTCGGCAGCCACGTGCTGCAATTCCTGGCCAGCACCGGGTTGCTCGATCGCGGCTTGAAGGTTCGGCCGATGGTCCTGCCGGACGAGTTCATCGATCACGACAAGCCCGAAAAAATGTACGAGAAGGCCGGGCTGCACGCCCAGGGCATCGTGGCGACCGTGCTGGCGACATTGGGGCGCGAGGTAGACGGCGCGGCGTTGGCCGAGTTGGCCTGACGCACTTCTCCACAGCCTTTCCACACAATTGTTGGGAGCGCGCAGCTTGCCCGTGCGAATCGCCATGGACGATCGCTATTGGCCGGCCTATGCACGAAATGTCCCTGGACGACCCTTTCCTGCCTGCCTCCTTCTCCCCCATTCGGCGGCAGGGAAAAGCCCTGGCGATTAGACGCCAGGGCTTCTTTTTTGTCTGCAGGTCGACGCCTGCGTATCAGCCGTGCGCTAACTCGTAGATCTGGCGCAGCAGGCGCCGGTATTGCCACCGCGAGCCGAGCAGCAAACCGACCGCGAACATCACTGTCGCGACGATCAGCATTTCCATGGCGGCCCTCCCGAAACTGGTTGCTCATGGCGCAAGTGGCGGTAGTTGCCACCGGCATGGCGTGGGCACATTGGTGCTGATTCGCTATCCGTTATCAATGGGCGGTTGAATGATGCGACCCGGCTTCCACCGCGCGCCGTCGGCCGGATGCAATCGGCGCCGGGGCCACCCATCAGGGCTGACCCCAGCGCCGACCAAGCTGCGCATGATCACTCGTCTCTACATGAGCCGCATTACGCCACGGCCTTCTTGAAGTTCTCCGACGCCTTGTCCCAGTTCACGACGTTCCACCAGGTATCGATGTAGTCGGCGCGCTTGTACTGGTGCTTGAGGTAGTAGGCGTGCTCCCACACGTCGATGCCGATCACCGGCTTGGACGCCATGTCCATGTGCGGGGTGTCCTGGTAGGGCGTGTTGAAGATGGCGAGCTTCTTGTCCTTGCCGACCGCGAGCCACGCCCAGCCCGAGCCGAAACGCGTAATGCCCGCCTGCTTGAAGGCGGCCTTCATCTTGTCGAAGTCGCCGAACGTGCCGTCGATGGCGCTCTTGAGATCGCCTGCGGGCGCCTTGGCACCGCCCGGCGTCATCAGCTCCCAGAAGTAGGTGTGGTTCCAGTGACCGCCGAGATTGTTGCGCACCGGCCCGCGTACGGCTTCGGGCACCGCCGACAGGTCGGACAGGATGGAGTCGATCGGCTTGGTGGCCAGATCGGGATACTTCTCGACCAGGTCGTTGAGGTTGCCGATGAAGGCGTTGTGATGGTTCTTGTGGTGGAAGCCCATCGTGGCCGTGTCGATGTGCGGCTCCAGGGCGTTGTACTCGTAGCCGAGCGGCGGCAGCGTGAAAGCAGGCTTGGCCTGCGCAAAGGCACGTACCGCGACCAAGCGTGCCCGCCGCGGTCGCGAACGCTGTAGCCCCCATCATGAATTTTAGAGTGTCACGTCTGTTCATGGCGTCCTCCGTTGTGGCGGCGGGCAGGTCGTGAGAACCTGAACCGCCAAGAAAACCTGGATCACCCGGCGTTGGTCCCATTGAGACGCGAGGTGGGTGGACAAGCTACGCGCTCGTCCACTGCACGGTTTGGACTGGCCAGCGCGGGTTGGCATCAAATAAATGTGAGAGATGTCTATTGCAGCGCAAAGCAAGCACAGTCGCCGCCTGGACCTGGTGCTGGTGGAACGGGGCCTCGCCGTTTCGCGCGCGCGTGCACGGGACCTGATACGGCGCGGTCTGGTTGAAGTGGCCGGGACCGTCGAGACCAAGGCCGGTGCCGCCATTGCGCCCGGTACCGACGTGCAGCGTGGCTGCCGGGGCTGGCGATCACGTCTCGCGCGGCGCGCTCAAGCTGATGGCGGCGCTGGAGCATTTCCGCTTTTCCGCCCTCGGAGTTGTCGCCCTCGACGTCGGTGCCTCGACCGGCGGCTTCACGCAAGTGCTGCTGGAGCGCGGCGCCGCGCGCGTCTTTGCCGTAGACGTCGGGCACGGTCAGCTTCATGCCCGTCTGGCAGAAGACCCGCGCGTGGTCTCGCTGGAGCGCTGCGACGCGCGTAGCCTCGATCGCACCCGCATCCCCGAGCCCGTCGGCGCCATCGTCGCCGATGTCAGCTTCATCTCGCTCACCAAGGCGCTGCCGGCGGCCCTGGCACTCGCCGCCGAACCGGCTTGGCTGGTAGCGCTCGTCAAACCGCAGTTCGAAGCCGGGCGCGCCGCTGTCGGCCGAGGCGGCATCGTGCGCGACGCGGCGGCGCGGGCGCGTGCCGTCGCCTTGGTGCAGGATTGGGTGGCGGCACAGGCCGGCTGGCAGGTGGCGGGCGTGATCCCTTCGCCGATCGCCGGCGGCTCGGGCAACGAGGAGTTTCTGCTGGGAGCGGTGCGTGGCGGGTGAAGCTGGCGAGTTCGACATCATCCGCCTGGGCGCGCAAGGCGATGGCATCGCCGATGACGCCCGACGGCCCACGCTTCGTTCCCTTCGCGCTGCCGGGCGAGCGCGTGCGCGTGACCGGCGGCGACATGGTGGAGGTGGTCGCGAACGCCAGCCCCGAGCGGCGCGCAGCGATCTGCCGCCATTTCGGGACGTGCGGCGGCTGCGTTGCCCAGCACATGAGCGAGGACCTCTATGCCGAATGGAAGCGCGGCATCGTGGTCGAGGCGTTTCGCCAGCGCGGCCTCAGCCCCGACATTGCGCCGCTGCTGCGGGTGCCGCCGGGCTCGCGCCGCCGCGCCGTGCTGACCAGCAAGCGCGCAGGTGAGAGGGTCACGCTCGGCTATCACCGCCGCCGCAGCCATGCAGTGTTCGACCTCGAGGAGTGCCCGGTGCTGGCTGCCGACATCGTCGTCGCACTGCCGGGGTTGCGCGCCATCGCGGGCGTCGCTCGCCAGCGACGAGGCGCGGCTGACCGTGCTGGCGACGCCGACCGGCCTCCATGTGACAGTGGACGGAAAGGTTGGACGGCCCGATGCCAAGGTCGCTGCAAGCATCGCCCGCATCGCTGCACAGCACCGCTTCGCGCGCGTTTCGATCGGCGGGGAGACGATCGTCGAGCGAGCGGTGCCAGTGCTGCACACTTCGGGCGTCGACGTCACGCCGCCACCCGGCGCGTTCGTGCAGGCGGTTGCCGAGGCGGAAAATGCCCTGGCAGGCGCGGTGCTCGACCGGATCGGCAAACCCAAGCGCGCGGCCGACCTGTTCTGCGGCATCGGCACGTTCGCCCTGGCACTGGCGCGCCGCAGCCGGGTCTCCGCTTTCGACAGCGACGGCGAGTTCGGTTGCGGCCCTGCAGGCCGCTGCTCGTCATGCCAGCGGACTGAAACCAATTGAGACGCGGGTGCGCGATCTGTTCCGCGAGCCGCTGTCGCCGCGCGAGTTGGCGCAATTCGACGCCGTGGTGCTCGATCCTCCGCGCGCGGGGGCCAAGGCCCAGTGCGGGGCATTGGCCGACTCAGACGTGAGCAGCATCGTCTACGTATCGTGCGACCCGGCTACTCTGGCGCGCGACGCGCGTATCCTGGTCGATGCCGGCTATCGGCTCGGCGAGGTGGTGCTGGTCGACCAGTTCTTGTTTGCGGCGCACGTCGAGTTGGTTGTCGCGCTAACGCGCTGATCCGGAGCGCCACTTAACCGTCCGACAACCGCCATCTAGCATTCTCCTCACATCGCAGGGCCGAGCCCTGCGAAGAGTGTTGCTGGGGGGACACGCCGGATGTTTGCGTCAGTGTGGAGATTGATCGTCGAGCGATGGCGCCACCCCGGCCATGCAGCGGACAGCCCGGCCGCCGCCGGAAAGCACCCGAACCGCTGAACGGCGCCAGACTCTCGCGCCCCGTCAAAGTTTCGGCGGGCCGTACCCGTGGGGTCGGCACTCCCTCCGGGCTGCGGGTGTCCGCACCGAGCAAGCCTCGGGTTGCGCGGATGCGCGGCGTAAAGGGCGAAGTTGGAGGGGCCCAAACCGGCTGGCTTGCGAACAGCGAGCCTTTGGGATTTAGGCTACGGGCTCCGGCTTGCGCTCGTCGGCCTGGTCGCGCCGCCAGCTCGCGAAGTCCTGTTCGGCCGGCTGCAGCTCGAAGCCTTCGCGATCAATGAGGCCTACCGCGTGCATGTGCTTGCGCAGCGGATGGCGCGGGTCGACGCAGAGGTCGTGCAGGTACTTGTCGACCACTCCGAGCATGTCCCAGACTTCCGTCAGGATGAAAGCCGGAGGGCGGGTGTACTCCACGCTGCTCCGGAAGCTGGCGAGCGCAGCCTGGGCGCGCAACAGGGCGTGCACTACGGGCGGCCTTCCCTCTGCGAAGTGGGACTCTGAAGCGGGGCCACATAGGACGTTGCGTGGCGACTTGGTGGGGGCATTAGACATAGCTTGGGTACTCCTGAAAGGTGCGCGGGCACCTCGGGTTGAAGACGGATTGTGGGGGTCGAGCTTGAGGTGTCCGCCGGTATGGTCGCCGACCGGGCTCGCGCTCGATGGGGTAATGTTGCACACAGATGTTAAGATTTTGGTCGGTGTAATTGTGCGGGTACAACTGGAGTTTCTAAACTAGTCCGTCCCGGAATAGGGGAGGTCCGCCGGAATTTTGAAATCGCATTTTCCTGGGGAGGCCGCCGAAATTTTGAAACCGCATTTCAAAACCAGTCCGCCCCGATGTGGGGAGGTCATTGTGTTCACAACCTGCGATCGGGGGAGGTTGCGGCGTAGAGGGACTTTACCCGCGATAGAATTTTCGAGCCCGAGGGGGGCCGCCGGGTGGCCTCGAAGCGGCTGAGCCGGGGCCGCCATCCTCCGTATGCAGAGCAGCTGCTATCGGCAAATCGATGGAAGCCGACCTTCCACCATTCAACATGCCGCGATGCCCGGTGAAAGCTGGCCATACAAAATCCCCTCTGAATACGTGTTGCGAAACCCCAGCAAAAGTGTGATTTATCGCAAACACACAGGGGGCACTTCAAATGGACCTTGACCAAGTAATGGAGGCTCAGATCACACCTCACCAAGCGCTCGAAGAACTGGAACGCCATGAATGTGTGAAGGAGCTGTACATCTTCGCCAACGCAATCACGGCCGTCGGCCTTCCATCGATTGGGCCGGATGGCTGGGAAATGCCAGAAACAAGGACCTTTGAGATTCGCGATGGCCTTGTAGACGGCCGCGCGGTCATGGAGTGGCTTGGATACTGAGGCGCCATATGGCCAAGACTGCGAAGCGCGTGGCGCTTTACGTGCGTGTGAGTACAGACCAGCAATCGGTTGAGCATCAGACTACAGAGCTGCGCCAGGTCGCCGAGCGCCGGGGCTGGAGCGTTGTGCAGGTTTACAGCGATGCGGGATCAGAGGCGCCAAGGGACGCGCTCAGCGGCCAGGCCTTGACGCCATGCTGAAGTGCCGCGGCGCAAGTTTGATGTGGTGATGTCGTGGGCATTGATCGGCTCGGCCGCAGCCTGATTTCTCTGGGCCAACCGCAGCTGGAGCTGCGGCGCGATCTCGACTCCGCAATCCATCGCCGACACGGCCCGCACTCTGCAGTCGCCCTCGCCGCACTCCGGCCCAGACCCGACACGTCTGGCTAAGACGACCAAGCTCAGCGCCAGGAGGCAAGTCAAAGGCGTGGCGAGGTGCGGAGCCGTTGGCGGCCTGCGCCGACCGATGTCGTGCCAACGGCGGTCGCGACAGGCGATGGCATCGCCTCGACGCTGCCAAGGGGCTCGGAGCGGCGGCGGGCATAGACTAGCTGGGCGTGGATGGTATACGCTTGACGCGTCGACCGTATGTAGATGCGTTGGCCGTGGGGCTGCCCGAGGGCGCCGCTCTCCAGCCATCTGCGGATGGTCATCTCGCGTACACCGGCAATCCGGGCAGCGTGACCAAGAGAAATTAGGTTACTGGACTTGGTTTCTGGACTGTTGACGGACATCACTCAAACTCCACACTACATGTTGCGCCTCCCGGATGTTGCGGCTCTGTCCCTAGAATTAGCCCTACACCATTAACAAAACGTGTGAGGTCGAGGCACATCACATGCGTTCGCCTTCACCACGTTCACTAATCCGTGAACGGATCATCTAGTTGCCGATGCACAGAAAATTCGCTCCAGGATCGGCGAGCAAAAACTTTGGCCATCTCGGTGTCGGCCGACAACGGAAGGCCTGCCACGGGCTGAATTTGGCACCCCTGGTGCGCTCAAAATCGGCTAAGCTTCGCGTTGGCACTGCCGTCCGAGTAAAAGCCATGGCGACGCCAAGAGAAAACCTCCCGTCGAGTTCCATCGAGACATCGTCAGCTCAGAGATCGATCGTCTCATCAACTCTGCGCGCATCCGCATCGAGCAGCAGCGCATTCACTTGAGCCTGCTTCGCGGCAACATCAATCCCGAGCGCACGGAGCCGGCGATTTGAGGGACATGATCGAAGGCTGCGAAAGACTCCGGTCGATCCGCAGGCAACTCACAGATTGAATGTCGTTCAGGTAGTGCCCCGGCCCGAGGAAGCGACGACACCAATGATCCCGGCCCTGTCGGAGCGACGGCCTCACGAAACGGCACGAGAAACGACCGCAACCGCGGCGGCATAACTGCACCCGTAATCCAACGTCCCGGCCCTTGCTCGGCGAAGCGGAGGAGCCGCCGAGACGATCAGGTGGCGATCGTCCTCCACGACGTGGCCGTAGGCATAGCGGTTGCCGTAGCGCGATGGGCTCGACGTCGGCCGGTGCCACCCGCACATTCGCCGCAACGAAACTTCGGCGCGAGATGCGCGACCAGGCAATCTGGCCCGAACTTCTCGATCAGTGTTGGAAGATAGACCGTGGTGCCATGGCGGCAGCGCCGGCAGACCACGTTGAAGGCGCACTTCCAATCCGCGTAGTGGCGCAACGTGGGAGTCGCCCAAAAGCAATCGGGCCCCGAAAGGGGCCCGACGCACGTCTGACAGTTCCAGACGATCAGTAGGTGAACTTGAGGGTACCGACCACCCGCTCGTCGCAGGAGAACAGGCTGCTCTTGTTGCAACCGATAGCGGACGGGTTGTTGATGTTCGTATCCCAGTAGCGCACGTCGACCGACCAGTTCTTGTCCAGAGCGAACGTCACGCCAGCGTTCCAGTAGGTGTACTTGCTGTTGTCGCCGTGACGTTGTCGATGTAGAGCGCTTCTTGTCGTCGGCGAACTGGTAGCCGATCAAGGCGCTGAAGGTCGGCGTGATCCGGCCGAAGATCGTCGGCAGGGTCTGCGAGAAGCTAGCCCTCGAACGTCCAGACATTGCCCGTCTCATACTGGTAGTCCGGTGAGAAGTACACCGTGCCGCCCAGGGTGCCGCCCTTCCAGATCTCGCCGCTCGCATTGACCTTCAACTCAACGTAGTTCGGATCACGGCCACCGGAACGTACCGAGGTTGAGGCAGCGTTGGGATAGGTGTAGTAGATGATGCCGAGATCCCAGGCGATCTTGCCGGTGTTGAACTTGACGCCGCCGTACCAGTCCATCTCGAGGCTGGCGGCAACGTTGCCGTACCAGCTGTCGAGCCGCCCCAATCCAGGCTCGAAGCCCAGACACCGGCGTAGAACATGCCGCAGGTCGCGTCGAAGCCACCCTGAATGGCAGGACCTTCGCTGCGTCTGCGACATGCCGCGGAATACGTAGTCGGTTGTCAGAGCCGCGTTAGCAGAGAACGTGCAGCGGCGGGGTTCAGGCGTGTCCTTCATGCCGCCTGCGAAGGCGGGCGCCGCGAGCGCAAATACTGCGAAAGCTGCCGCAGCCCCGCTGGCGATACGTTGAATTGCGTTCATGGTTGGCTTCCCTACTGTGATCGTCTGTGACCTCAAACTTCACGAGAACCTCGGGTGACGCAACCACTATCCGATGACCTGCTGCATTGTTAACAACTGGTCGTGCCATCTACGCAACACCTTGAGAAAGCACGTATTAGCGAATGTGCAGAGTGCTTAAGAACAGGGCAGTTTTTCAGTTTGTGTAGCGATTGACTGGAGGTTGCGCCCGATATCAGACGAGACCCGTCTGATATCGGCTAGGCTTTGATTCGAACGAAAACATGATTCGGGACGACGCTGTCGCGCACGATGTGCGTTATCGGTTGGAGGACTTGCCGTGCTGTTACCCGTGCGCAACAATTGCCAGATGCGGATCAAGGCTGACCGGCTGCGACGTCCCACTACCTAGTCGCTACCTAGTTGCTGGTGAGGAGACAGCTAGGATGCGCCAAGCGACTGCGCGCAAAAGAAAAAGGGCCGATAAATTCGGCCCGTCCCTACTGAATCGTCTGTGGGTCTTTTCTGACGGCTCAGGCTCGGTGAAGCAATTGTAAATAGCTGTGTAGCAACTCAAACAACCGACATCGTGCCAACCATGCAACACTTTGGGATATCGGCCAACATTCTGCCTATATTCTGCCCAAAAGCCGAGAGCATCCGGGCCGCAAACTGCTTTTCGATTGGGCATGCTCACCTAGTTGCCGCTACTCCAAATGGCCAACCGTGTTGCCGACTTGCCCAACCTCCAGAGGTCGGGTGTTCCGCTCGATCAAACCGGACGGCAAGTACCAGCCCTTGCACCATATTGAATTTTCACGCACCTCTTGATCTTCCACGCTCGCCTTGGCGCGTATCATGGTCCAACCAGGCATTGCATTGATCACTGGCGCCGCCGTCCGCATTGGCCGGACGCTGGCGCTCGATCTCGCCACACACGGCTGGAAGGTCGGGTTGCATTGCCATGGCTCGACCGCGCAAGCCCAAGAACTCGCTGAGCAAATTCGCAAAGAGGGACGCGTGGCGGCGGTGTTGCCGGGCGACCTCACCGATCCGGCAGCGCCGGCACACCTGCTGCGCGCCTGCGTCTCGGCGCTGGGTGCTCCGACCCTGCTCGTCAACAATGCGGCGATGTTCCGTGACGACGACCTCGCCAACCTCGATCCGACGCAGTGGAACGCCCAGTTCGCCGTCAACCTCAGGGCCCCCGTCTTCCTCGCCAAGGCCTTCGCCGCCGAGCTGCCCGCAGCTACGGCCGGCAACATCGTCAACATCATAGACCAGCGCGTGTGGAAGCCGACGCCTCGCTACTTCTCTTACACCGCCTCCAAGCTCGCGCTCTGGGATGCCACGCGAACCCTGGCACAGGCACTCGCCCCGCGCATCCGCGTCAACGCCATCGGGCCTGGCCCCGTGCTCAAGAATGCGCATCAGACGGACGAGGAGTTTCAGGCGCAATGCGAGGCAACCATCCTCGGTCGGGGCACCAGCCCGCAGGAGATCGCCGCCGCTATCCGCTTTATCCTGAACGCCCCGGCCATGACGGGTCAGATGATCGCGCTGGACGGCGGTCAGCATCTGGCCTGGCAGACGCCCGACGTCGAGGGCTACAGCGCTTCGCGAAAGTCATGAACCAGAGCAAAGACATGATGCCGGCACAGCCGCTCCCGGACAGTGGCCGACGGCTGGTGTTCGTACGCGACCTCGAAATCGTCGTCAGCGTCGGCGTGCTCGCGCATGAGAAGCGCTACGAGCAGCGCGTTCTGATCTCCGTCGAGTTGGTGGTGCATGATGCCTACGATGGCGAATCAGACCGGCTCGAGCACGTTGTCGACTACAGCAAGCTGATCGACGGCATTACGCTGCTGGTGCAAGGCGAGCACGTCAATCTGCTCGAGACCATGGCCGAGCGGGTGGCCGCGCACTGTCTGGCCAACCCGCGCGTCGAGCGTGCGCGCGTGCGCATTGAAAAACCTGACATCGTGCCGGCGTGCCGCTCGGTCGGCATCGAGATCGAGCGCCATCGCAGATAGCGGGTGGCGCTCGGTTTTTCCGATCGGTGCCACACGGGCGCCCCAAATCTGAGCGCAGATTAAATGTCTGGTAATGTTGTTCGTTCGGACCGCGACCGAGACATCGGACCGTCATACGGCAGCATCTGGCTGACGTGGGGATGGCGGAAAGCGGAGCAACCGGGCGAGGGACAGAGCTGGAGCCCCTGTCGTAACGGCTCGTTAATGTTAAGAGCCGATAAACGAACGAAATGGGACGCAGGGGCAAGCGCACGTAGGGCAAAAGCACGGTGGGTGTTCCATGCAGCGCGGCTTGGGAGCGTGTCTCCTCTTCGCATTCGCAGCGATTCCAATGCAGTCGGCGGGGGCCGGCAACCTTCCAGACATAAAAGTCAGCGCCACCAACCGGGTACCGGCATGCGCCACCCCCGGGCGGATGATGGACTACCTGAAGAGCCGCAATTCAGAGATCGACCCACGCTATGGCGGCATAGCCACCGAATACATGCGCATCGGCGAAACGCTGGGCATACGGTGGGACTTCGCTTTCTACCAGATGATCATCGAGACCGGATCGCTCACCTACCGCAACGGCAGCCGGTCCGGAGACGTGAAGCCGGCGCAGAACAACTTCGCCGGCCTCGGCGCAACGGGCGGCGGCGAGATGGGCGAGAGTTTCAAGGACATCGCCAGCGGCGTGCGCGGACACATCGAGCACCTGCTGCTGTACGCCGGTGACAAGGTCGACAATCCGGTCGCCGATCGCACCCGCAAGGTGCAGGAGTGGGGCGTGCTGACCCCATGGCACGCGAAGTTCACCCGGCCGATCTCCTTCACGGACCTGGCAGCCAAGTGGTCGCCCGGGAGCAATAGCTACGGCAAGATGCTCGAGGCGATCGCCGACAAGTTCGCGGACGACTTCTGCTCCAAGCCCGACCCGCGGCCGGAACTCGTGGCAGAGGCACGTGGCCAGCAGGCCAAGACCGCGGACGCCAAGCCGGTCGAGCGGCCATCCGGCGCCGAGCTGGCGCAGCGCGCGATCGATGACGGCAGGGCGCAGGATCAGGCGCGGTCCGGCCTCGGCGTGCAGTCCTCGACCAAGCCGTCGATGCCGTTCAGGATGCTGAATTCTCCCTCCGAGCCGGCCACGCAACTGACCGAGACCGCACAGATCGAGACGCCGGCCAAGCCCAAGGAGACGGAGGTCAGGGCCGAGGCCAAAGCCAAGGTTCCTGCCACCACCGGCGCGGTCGCCGCCAAGCCTTCGACGCCGGCCGAGAAGGCGCCAATGCGCGTGGCGTCTGCCGCCGGAGCGGCCGCCAAGCCGTTCGAGCCGCCGGCCGCCGGTCAGAAATGCAAGGTGTGGACGGCCAGCTACGGCGGCCAGAAGGCCATGATCATCAGCCATCTGGTCGATAAGGTCCTGAACTACACAGTGCTCGACGTGAACGAGGGTGCCGAGTTCCGCGAAGCGGAAGCCTTCATTGCCGCCTATGCCAAAGAAGGCAAGAAGATCGGCGAGTTCGCCAGCCAGTCGCAGGCCCTGGACAAGGCCTTCGAGCTCTGCCCCGAGGGTTGATCCGAGATCATACCGCGACGCTGCTCACGTCGGCTCCGCCGACACCGGCGGTGCATTTCCAGCCTCAACCGAAGAGGACACGTGCCAGCGTGATGCGCATGCCGCAATCTGCCCGGGCCGTGCTGACGGCGCTGCTGCTGTCGACTATGCTTTGTGGCGGGGGAAATGGCGCGGCGGCCAAACCTGGACGTGGCGGCCCCGAACTGCCCGAGATTCGCATCTCGCCCAGCAGCAGCGTGCCGCAATGCGTCACGCCGGATCGGCTGATGCACTATCTCACCGAGCGAAACTCCAAGCTCGATGCGCGCTACCGCGGCATTGCCGACCTCTATAAGCAGCACGGCGAGGCGCTCGGCATCCGCTGGGACTATGCCTTCTTCCAGATGCTTCTGGAGACGAACAACCTCACGTTCACGGGCGACGTGCGGGCTCGGCAGAACAACTTCGCGGGCATCGGTGCGACCGGCGGCGGTGTGAAAGGCGAGAGCTTTGCCGATGTCTCCACGGGCGTCCTGGCGCAAATGCAGCACCTGCTCGCCTACGCCGGCGAGCGTGTCGTGGCTCCGGTTGCAACTCGCACGCGTGAAAACCAGGACGACATCATCAAAATCTCCCAGTCGCTGCGCCGGCCCGTGCGCTTCTCCGATCTGACCAACCGCTGGGCCGCGGACAGCAGCTACGCCCGCTCGATGGACATCCTCGCCACGCGCTTTCAAGAGGCTCACTGCACGCCGGTCAATAATCAACAGGAGGCCGCCGGCGTCTGGCAGAGCGAGACCACGGCGGCGACGCCGGAGACGTCGCCGGGCAAGGTCAATCCTTCGACGACGGCCACCCTTGCCTGCGATATCTGGTCGGCGAGCTATGGCGGCACGGCAGCCCTCCTGATCCGCTCGGTGGCCAAGGCCAAGGTCAATTACACCGTTCTGCAAGTGGTAGCCGGCCAGGAGCAGCCGCAGGCCGATGCCTACATGAAGGAGCATGCCCGCAACGGCGAGACGATCGGCCGATTCGGCTCCCGCGACGAGGCCATGACCCGCGCCTTCGAGCTCTGTCCCGGGCCTTCCTGACGCCCCTAGTGCGATGGCTTGCAAATGCCGACCAACGTCGCGGCTTGGGGAACTTGGCATTTGCGAGCCTGAATCGCATTAGCAAGAGATTGGTTGGCTAGTGTCCTACAGTCTCCGAATTGCCGATATACCCGTGCGGCAAAGGCGTCGGCAATTCGGAGACTGGACACTAGTTTGCACACAGGTGACCCGCTTGACGGGCGTGCTCCGGCGAGTGCAACTGCCTGCGCGGGAAACGATGGGACGACGACGGACATGGCGAAAGACTATCTGAAGCAACTTGCTGTCAGTGCGCTGCTGATCGGGCTGCTGGGGGCCTTGCCGGCGGCCGCCACGGACCCTGGCCAGGCCGCCGCAAAACCGAACGATCCGAACTGCAAGAACACCGGCAGCTTCGAGCGCTGGCTCGACGAGTTCCGCAAGGAAGCTCGCGCCAATGGCGTGTCCAATGCAACGATCGCCAGCGCGCTCGGCGGCATGACGCTCGATCCCGGCATCATCTCGCGCGACCGCAAGCAGGGGTTCTTCGCGCAGACCTTCACCGCCTTCTCCGGCAAGCTGATCTCCAAGAACCGTCTCGACAACGGCGCCTCCCGGCTCAGGCAGCACCAGGCGCTGCTCGCCAAGGCCGAGAAGGATCATGGCGTGCCGGGTCCCGTCATCGTCGCCTTCTGGGCGCTCGAGAGCGACTTCGGCGTCGGCATGGGCAACCTGCCGGTGCTGCGCTCGCTGGCGACGCTGGCTTACGACTGCCGCCGCCCCGAGCTGTTCCGCGGCGAGCTGATGGCGGCGCTGAAGATTATCGACCGCGGCGATCTGCGCCCCGAGGAGATGATCGGCTCGTGGGCCGGGGAGCTCGGCCAGACGCAGTTCCTGCCGACGCACTACCTGGCACACGCGGAGGACTACGACGGGGATGGGCGGCGCGACCTCCTGAAGAGCATCCCCGACGTGATCGGCTCGACGGCAGCCTTCATCCAGTTTCTGGGTTGGGAGCGCGGCCAGCCCTGGCTGCAGGAGGTGCGCGTGCCGGCCAACCTGCCATGGGACCAGGCCGATCTCGCCATCCAGCTTCCGCGCTCCAAGTGGATATCGATGGGCGTGGTTGCCATCGACGGCAAGCCGATGCCGGCCGACGATATGCCGGCGTCCCTGCTGCTGCCCATGGGCCGCTTCGGCCCGGCATTCCTGGTCTATCCCAATTTCCAGGTGTACCTGAAGTGGAACCAGTCGCTGAACTACTCGATCACCGCGGCACATCTGGCCATGCGGCTGGCCGGAGCACCGGCCATGACTCGAGCCAGCGCACCGATCCCCGAGCTCGATGCCGCGCAGGGCAAGGAGTTGCAGCAGCTGCTGACGCGGCGCGGCTACTTCGACGGTGAGATCGACGGCAAGATCGGCGCCGCCACGCGCGCCGGCGTCAAGAAGGCGCAGATGCAGTTCGGTCTGCCCGCCAATTCCTATCCGACGCCGGAGCTTCTCGAGCGCCTGCGGAGTACGCGGTAACCCATCAGGCGAAAAAAACAAAAAGGGCCCGCCAGTTTCCCGTGCGGGCCTCTAAAGGTCGGAGCGATCGGGGCGACCGCTCATTTCGTTGGGGCTCCGATCGAGGAGGAGCCCGCTCGATCCTGTGGCTGATTCGACTTCCGATGTCAGCCCGATTTGGCGCTCGCGTAGCGTTCGGCGAGGCGAGAGTCGTAATCGAGCACCGCTTGCAGCAGAACCTGCGCGCCGGCCGCGCATTGCTCCTTCGAGCTGAACTCGATTTCGTTGTGGCTGATACCGTCGCGGCAGGGCACGAACACCATGGCGGTTGGTGCTACCCGCGAGACGTAGGCCGCATCATGGCTGGCGCCGGAAACGATCTCGCGCGCCGAAAATCCCGACGTCGAGGCAGCGGTGCGCACGCAGTCCACGCATTGCGCGTCGAACACGACTGGCGCCTGGTCCCAGATGCGCGTCAAGGATGCCTCGAGGCCTAGCGGCTCGCACGCCTCGCGCAGCGCCGAGGCCAACTCCCTATCCATTTTGTCGAGCACGGCAAGATCGGGATGGCGCAGGTCGACGGTGAGGTAGACCTCGCCCGGCACCACGTTGGGCGAATTTGGTTTCACCTCCATCGAGCCGACGGTTGCCACTGCCAGCGGTGCGTTGGCCCGCGCGATCGCCTCCACGCGCTCGATGACGCGCGCGGCCCCCAGCAGCGCATTCTTGCGCAGGTGCATGGGCGTCGCGCCGGTATGTGCATCCTGGCCGGTGATGGTCGCCTCGTACCAGCGCACGCCCTGGATGCCGGTGACGATGCCGATCTCCTTGTCCTCCGCCTCCAACAGCGGACCCTGCTCGATGTGCAACTCGAAGAAGGCGGACAGCGGATGCTCGCCGCAGCGCTGCGTCCCGACGTAGCCGATGGCGGTAAGCGCGTCGCCGAACGCGACACCCGCACGGTCCTTGCGCGCGAACGCCCAGTCGCGCTGGTACACGCCGCCGAACACGCCGGAAGCGACGCAGCCCGGCTGAAAGCGCGATCCCTCTTCGTTGGTCCAGTTGACGACCTCGATCGGCGCGAAGGTCTCGTAGCCCGCCGCATGCAGTGCCTGCAGGGCCTCCAGCGCACCGAGTACGCCGAGCACGCCGTCGAACTTGCCCCCGGTTGGCTGGGTATCGAGGTGGCTGCCCATGGCGATCGGAGGCACGTCGTTGCGCTGGCCCTCCCGCCGCGCGAACATGGCGCCCATATCGTCGACGGTCACCGTGCAGCCAAGCGCCTCGGCACGGCTGCGGAACCAATCGCGCACCTGCCTGTCCAGATCGGTCAGCGTGAGCCGGCAGATGCCGCCTTTCGGCGTGCCGCCGATCGCCGCCGTCTGCATCAGGTTGCCCCACAGGCGCTCGGGGTCGATCGTCAGGTTGCGCACGATAGCCGTCTCCTTTGGTTGCAGCGATGTGGTACACGCGAGCCGCGAACCGCGCAAAGGCCGCACTGCACGTCGCGTGTGCGCCGATTGCCGCGTTGTTTAGCACCCACTTGCACGCGACACTTTGATCGGCCTTGCTGGGTGGCTGCCGCATGATATCGTTCGCCTGCGAATGATCCAGCGGCTGCCGGGGACATATCGGAACGCCGACGCGCCGCTACAGCGGGCGCAGCCGCAACGAAAGAGGAGTTGGACCATGTACGCCAGAGTCGTGGGGAAGGGGTGCCTGGCCGTTGCAATCGCAGCCATGGCGGGGCTGGCGATCACAGCTGCGCCGTCTGCGGCCCAGGACGTGCGCATCGGCGAGCTCAATTCCTACAGCCGCATGGCCGTGTTCTCCGTGCCTTATCGGAACGGCATGCAGCTCGCGCAAGAGGAGATCAACGCCAAGGGCGGCGTGATGGGCGGCAAGAAGATGGACATCGTGTTCCGCGACGACGGCGGCACGCCCAGCGATGCCGTGCGCGTCGCCGAGGAACTGCTGACGCGCGAGAACGTGTCGTTCCTGGCCGGCACCTTCCTGTCCAATGTCGGCCTTGCAGTGGCGGATTTCGCCAACCAGAAGAAGGTGCTGTTCCTGGCCACCGAGCCGCTCACCGACACCATCACCATGGGCTCCGGCAACAAGTACACCTATCGCGTGCGGCCCTCGACCTACATGCAGACCAAGATGCTGGTCGATGCCGTCAAGGCCAAGGGCGTGAAGAAATGGGCGATCGTGGCGCCCAACTACGAGTACGGCACATCTGCAGCCGCCAACTTCAAGAAGCTGATCAAGATCGCCACGCCGGACGCCGAGATCGTCGGCGAGCAGTTCCCCGCACTCGGCAAGATCGACGCCGGCGCGACGGTGGCGGCGATCGAGAACATGAAGCCCGACGGCATCTTCAACGTGACGTTCGGCGCCGACCTCACCGTGTTCGTGCGCGAGGGCAACACGCGTGGCCTGTTCGAGAAGCGTACCGTGGTCAGCCTGCTGACCGGGGAGCCCGAGTACATGATCCCGCTGGGCGAGGAGACGCCCGAGGGCTGGATCACCACCGGCTACCCCTGGGATCAGATCACCACGCCCGAGCACAAGGCGTTCGTTGCCGCCTATCAGGCCAAGTTCAACGATGCGCCGCGGCTCGGCTCGCTGCTCGGCTACACGGTGGGCTACATGATGAAAGACATGCTCGACAAGGCGGGCTCCACTGACACGGACAAGATGCTCGCTGCCCTCAACGACCTGAAATCCAACACTATCGCCGGCCCCGTCACCATGCGCGCGCTCGATCACCAGTCGACGCTCGGCGCCTGGGTTGGCGAGACCACGCTCAAGGACAAGAAGGGCGCGATGAAGAATTGGAAATACGAGGACGGGGCCAACTACGTGTTCCCCGAGGCCGAGGTGAAGGCGGCACGCAAGGAGTGACCTGTCATCCCGGTGCTTGTCACGCACAACGGCCTGATGTGAAACGCAAGCGTTCCCTCCCCCTGTGGCAAAGGCCGATCAGGCCTTTGCCATGCACGAAGGGGGAGGTTGCAATGCCACGGGCTTAGACTGCCCATGGCGAACCGCGAACCAACTCGACAGGCAGGCTCGTCCGATGGCATTGCTGGTGGGGGTGTCACCGCCGATCATGACGCCGGTCACCCCCACCCGATGCGTCCAGCAGCTTAGGCTGGCCGTCGAGCAGGCTGGATTGTCGACGATGGCCAGCCTAAGCCGCGGACGCATCGCCCTCCCCTCGCAGGGGGAGGCGGCGCACGCCCGATGGCTCGATGTATGCCGCTGCGATGGGCGCCTGATGGACATTTCCTTCCTCTTCGTGCAGGCGCTGAACGGGCTGGCGAGCGCGTCCTCGCTGTTCATCATCGCTGCCGGACTGACCATCGTGTTCGGCGTCACGCGCATCGTCAATTTCGCGCACGGCTCGTTCTACATGCTGGGCGCCTACTTCGCGGTGACGATCGTCCCGCGCCTCCTGGACGTCTCCAACACATTCCCGATGTTCTGCATCGCCGTGCTGCTGGCGGCGCTGGGCGTGGGCGTGCTCGGCGTGATCATGGAACTGGCGCTGTTGCGCCGCATTTATGGGGCGCCCGAGCTGTTCCAGTTGCTCGCCACCTTCGGCGTGGTGCTGGTGGTGCAGGACCTGGTGCTCAAAGTCTGGGGGCCACTGGACATCCTTGGCCCGCGCGCTCCGGGCTTGCGCCATGCGGTCGATATCTTCGGCCACCGCTTCCCGGCCTACGAGCTTTTCATGATCGTGATGGGCCCGCTGGTGCTCGGCCTGTTGTGGCTGCTGATGCGCAAGACGCGCTTCGGCGTGCTGGTGCGCGCGGCAACGCAGGATCGCGAGATGGTGGCGGCGCTGGGCGTCAACCAGGCCCTGCTGTTCACCGGCACGCTGTTCCTCGGCGCCTTCCTGGCCGGCCTCGGCGGCGCGCTGCAGACGCCCAAGCTGGCCGCCAACGCGCACATGGATATCTCGGTGATCGCCGAGGCATTCGTGGTGACGGTGGTGGGCGGCATGGGCTCGGTGCCCGGCGCATTCCTGGCGGCGTTGCTGATCGGCCTGTTGCAGGCGTTCGGCATCCTGGTGTTTCCCAAGATCACCCTGGTGCTGGTGTTCCTGTTGATGGCGCTGGTGCTGGTGGTGCGGCCGTGGGGGCTGATGGGCAAACCCGATGCAGGCCATGGCCGCGTGGTGCTGCCGGAGGGCATCCTCAGCCTCGAGCGGTTCGGGCAGACCGAGAAGGTCCTGGCGGCGGGCGCGGGCGTGTTGCTGCTGGCGCTGCCGTGGATCGGCGATGCGTACCTGACCAAGGTTGCCATCGAGGTGCTGACCTTCGCGCTCGCTGCCTTCAGCCTCAACTTCCTGATCGGCAACGGCGGGTTGGTGAGCTTCGGCCATGCCGCCTATTTCGGCCTCGGCGCCTACGCTGCCGGCCTGCTGGTGACCAGGCTCGGCGTCGCCATGGAGCCGGCGCTGGTCGCCGCGCCTCTGATCGCCGGAATTGGCGCGGCGCTGTTCGGCTTCTTCATCGTACGGCTGTCGGGCATCTACCTCGCCATGCTGACGCTGGCGTTCGCGCAGATCACCTACGCGGTTGCCTTCCAGTGGGTGGAGGTAACCGGCGGCGATAACGGCGTGGTCGGCGTGTGGCCGTCGCGCTGGGCGGCCAGCCGCGAGGTCTACTACTACCTGGTGCTGCTGGCGAGCGCGGCGGCCATCTATCTGCTGCGGCGGGCGATCTACGCGCCGTTCGGCTACACGCTGCGGGCGGCGCGCGATTCCAGCGTGCGCGCCGATGCGATCGGCGTCGACGTGCGCACGCATCGTTGGCTGGCGTTCACGATGGCCGGTGCGGCGGCGGGTCTCGCCGGCGGGCTGTTCGCGTTCTCGAAGGGCTCGATCGACCCGACGCTGATCTCGATCCCGATGTCGGTCGACTTCCTGGTGATGGTGCTGGTGGGCGGCATCCAGACGGTGATGGGGCCGCTGGTCGGGGCGGCGGCGTTTCACTCCATCAAGGATTTCGTGATGCCGCTCACCTTCTACTGGCGGCTGCTGCTGGGGCTGTCGATCATTGCCATCGTGCTGGTCTTCCCGCGCGGCATCGTCGGCGGCGTGGAGGACGCCCGGGCGCTCTACGCGCGCCTCTCGTCGGCCCAGCGCAAGAGGGCCACCGCATGAGCCTACTGGTGGTCGAACAGCTGGCCAAGTCGTTCGGCGGCGTGAAGGCCGCCCAAGGCGTCAGCTTCGACCTGCAGGCAGGCCGGCTGCTCGCCATCATCGGCCCGAACGGCGCCGGCAAGTCGACCATCTTCAACATGGTGGGCGGGCAGCTCGCGCCCGACGGCGGACGCGTGGTGCTGGATGGGCAAGACATTACCGGACAACCGCCGCGACGCATCTGGCGTCTGGGCGTGGGCCGCACCTTCCAGGTGGCGCAGACGTTCGTGTCGATGACGGTCGCCGAGAACGTGCAGATGGCGCTGATCAGCCTCAACGGCCGCACGCGCGATTGCTGGCGTGCCGCCACCGACCTTTATCGCGACGAGGCGCTGACCCTGCTCGATCGCGTCGGCATGGCGGCCGACGCGGGTCGGCCGTGCCGCGAGCTCGCCTATGGCGACGTCAAGCGCGTGGAGCTGGCCATCGCGCTGGCGGGCGCGCCGAAGCTGCTGCTGATGGACGAGCCGACCGCCGGCATGGCGCCACGCGAGCGCGCCCAGCTCATGCAGCTGACTGCAACGATCGCCCGCGACAGCCGCATCGGCGTGCTGTTCACCGAGCACGACATGGCAGCCGTGTTCGGCCATGCCGACGATATTGTCGTGTTGGTGCGCGGCGAGATCATCGCCAGGGGTGCGCCTGAGGAGGTGCGCGCCAACGCCCGCGTGCGCGAAGTCTATCTCGGCGGGAGCGCACCATGAGCGACGCCATACTGGAGGCCGAGAGGCTCGATGCCTTCTACGGTCAGGCGCAGATCCTGTTCGAGGTGTCGCTCAAGCTGCGGCGCGGCGAGGTCGTCGCGCTGATGGGCCGCAACGGCGCCGGCAAGTCCACCACGCTGAAGGCGATCATGGGGCTGGTGCCGCCGCGCGCTGCGGCGCTGCGCTTCGCCGGCCACGATATTCTCGGGCTGCCGACGTACCGCATCGCCCGGCTCGGTCTCGGCTATGTGCCGGAGGAGCGGCGCATCTTCACGGACCTCACCGTCTACGAGAACCTGGAGGTGGGCGCCAAGGCGGCGGTGGGCGCAGCGCGCAGCGGCCTGGACGCCGGAGCGGCTGTTTTCGATCTTTCCGAACCTGGCCGAAATGCGCGGCCGGCGCGCCAGCCAGATGTCGGGCGGCGAGCAGCAGATGCTGAGCATCGCCCGCACGCTGATGGGCAACCCCGAGGCCGTGCTGCTCGATGAGCCATCCGAGGGGCTGGCGCCGGTGATCGTCGAGCTGATGGCGGAGGCCGTGCGGCGCATGAAGGCGGAAGGCATCGCCGTGCTGCTGTCCGAGCAGAACCTCGGCTTTGCCTCCGCGGTTGCCGACCGCACCTACATCATCGAGAAGGGCGCCATCCGCCACGAAGGCAGCATGGCCGAAATCGCGGCCGATGCTGCCTTGCGCGAGGCATACCTCACCGTCTGAGGCGCCGAGACGTCAGACCCGCCAGAACGCCTTGGCGCTCTCGCGACGCACCAGCTCGGGATTGAGACCGACGTCGCGGATTTGCGCGTCGCTGAGGCTGGCCAGCTCTTGCCGGTCGCGCCAGCGCCGCAGCCACACGAACAGCAACGCCGCGCCGGAGCCAAGTCTGCCGGTGACCCACTGTTCCAGGGACGAGGCCGGCCTTTGCGACCTGGGCGCCTCGAAGCGAGCGACGCCGCCCGGCATGCCGGAGGCGTGCGTGGACATCAAGCGGCGGATCGTCATGGCTTCTGGTCCTTGATATGCACCGAGTTTGCGGTGCCGATAATCGGATCAATATGTCTTGCGGCGGGGAAATATCGCGGCTATTGTACCGATGCAATCGAAACATTGATCTCGGAGCAATAATGTCGGGTGCCGACTACGTGCAACTGGCGGATACCCTTGCCGCCGATATCGCCGCTGGGCGCCTGAAGCCCGGCGACCGGCTGCTGCCGCAACGGACGTTCGCATACCGCAACGATATCGCCGTCTCGACGGCGAGCCGCGTCTACAGCGAGCTGATCCGGCGCGGCTTGGCCGCCGGCGAAGTCGGTCGGGGCACTTACATTCTGGGCAGCAGCGGGCCGATCTCCCTGCCTCCCGAGCCGACCGACACGCGCGTCGATCTCGAGTTCAACTTTCCAATCTTGCCGGCTCAGCTGGGGCTGATGGCGGACGCGCTTGCGGACGTGGCAAGACCCGACGTGCTGGCGCGGGCGTTGCGGCCGGTGGCCAGCAACGGCACGGCCGCGGCGCGCGAGATCTCGGCCGCATTCCTGGCAGCGGGTGGATGGAGACCGAACGCGGACGGGCTGTTCTTCACCGGCAACGGCCGGCAGGCGATCGCCTCTGCGGTGGCGGCCCTGGTGCCGGTCGGCGGCCGGCTCGGCATCGAGGCGATGTCCTATCCGGTGGTGAAGGCCAACGCCAAGCGACAGGGCGTGACGCTGGTGCCGCTGGCCATGGACGAGCAGGGCCTGCGCCCCGACGCCATCGAGAAGGCGCATCACGAGGGCGCGTTGTCGGCGGTTTATCTGCAGCCGCAGCTGCATAATCCGCTCTGCATCAGCCTCACGCCCGGGCGCCGGCAGGACATCGTCACCGTCGCTAAAAAGCTCGATCTGCTGCTGATCGAGGACGCCGTCTACAGCTTCCTGTGCGACGCGGCGCCTTTGACGGCGCTGGCGCCGGACCACTGCATCCTGGTCGACAGCCTGTCGAAACGCGTCGCACCGGGGATAGCGGTCGGCTTCGTGTGCGCACCGGTCAGGCTGCGCGAGCGGCTGATGACCGCCATACGCTCGGGCGGCTGGGGTGCCGCGGGTTTTGCCTTCGAGGCTGGTCAGCGCCTGATGTCCGACGGCACGGCCAGCAAGATTGCCATGCTCAAGCGGCAGGACGCCGCGCTTCGCCAGCAGGTGGCCAGCGAGTGCCTGGCGGGCTTCGACATGGCGAGTGATCGCCGCGCCTACCATCTGTGGCTCAAGCTGCCGGAGCCATGGCGTTCCGAGACATTCGTCGCGGCGGCCGCACAGCACGGCATCGGCGTGACACCGTCCAGCGCCTTCACGGTCGGCCAGGGTCATGCCCCAAACGCCATCCGCGTGGCTCTGGCCTCGCCATCCGTAGAGCGGCTGCGCGAGACGCTGCTGACGCTGGCCAGGCTGCTGCACGCGGGCGCGGAGTCCTTCGACACGACGGAATAGTGGGCGGTCCTATTCCCCCGCGATCAGCAGCCACTACCAGTGCTGAGCTTGTCGAAGCACGCGCGTTGGCGGACTCATTCGCCCTTCGACAGGCTCAGGGCCGCGTGTTCTTGCTTGTTAGGTTAGAGGCCCCGCCCGCCCGCGATATCGAGCCGTACGCCGGTGCAATAGGACGCCTGCTCGGAGCAAAGCCACAGCACCGCTTCGGCCACCTCCTCCGCCGAGCCGCCCCGCTGCATCGGCACCATCGACTTCAGGCGGTCGACGCGGCCAGGATCGCCGGTGGCAGCGTGGATGTCGGTGTAGATCAGGCCGGGGCACACGGCGTTGACGCGGATGCCTTCGCCGGCCACCTCCTTGGCCAAGCCTATCGTGAGCGTGTCGACGGCGCCCTTGGAGACGGCATAGTCGATGGCCTCGTTGGGGACGCCGAGCCTTGCTGCGATCGACGACATGTTGACGATCACGCCGCCTTTGCCGCCGAGTAGCGTCGACATGCGCCGCACCGCCTCCTGCGCGCACAGGAAGGCGCCGACCGTGTTGACTGCGATCACCCGCTCGATGCGCTCGCGCGGCATGTCGGCGAGCTTCGCGGCCGGGCCGAGCAGCACGCCGGCGTTGTTGAAGAAGGCGTCGGGCCGGCCGAACTGTTCATCGGCCGCCTTGAAGAAGCGGCTGATGTCGTCGGCCTTGGCGGTATCGGCCTGCACGGCAACCGCCTTGCGGTCGGCCTTGCGGATGTCAGCGCACACCGCGTCGGCGGCGGCCTTGTTCGACACGTAGCTGATGCCGACGTCGTAGCCGCGCGCAGCCGCCAGCCGCGCCGTCGCCGCACCGATGCCGCGACTGCCGCCGGTGATCAGCATGACCTTGGTCATGGCCTTCCTCCCTCGAAACTGTCTTGCTCTCATAGCGCGCGAACGCGGACGACGCCACCGGAGCGGCAAAGCGCGAGGCGGCGCATTAGCCATAGCTGGCAAACGTCGGGGGCCTGCTTGTCCCCGCATGCATGGCCCATGGGATCATGCTGGCACCTCGGCTCAATGAGGGGCGCCATCGCGAGGCGTCTCGATTGGTGCGGGCCGGGGGTCGTATCCGGGTAGCCCTGCCAAGGGCGCTCCGCTGCATGTGGCCAGTTGGGTCACTCGCTGGAGCCGCGCAGCGGAAAACCGGATGCGGCGCGGGGCGTCCACGCCAGCGTGGACTGCCCGACTCAACAGAGCCAGGCGTCGGACGCCCCGCTCCCTCGGTTTTACGAAGCTGACCGTCGCGGAATGCGAGCGTCAGGAAGAAACGGCGCGTGCGCACGTGGATGGCCGGCGCGGCTTTTTGTGTGCATGCCTCCGGCATGACGCGCTGGGCTTGTCATGCTGGAAGCATGCCTTCGGCATGACCGCAGGCCGAGCGCGCTGCGCGCCCGAGGAGGCGCACAGACGCATCCGGAACCAGTCGGATGAGGCGCCTTCCCTCGCCCTGAAGGGCAAAGGGGGAGGCAGCTTCGGCGCAAGGCTCAGCCCTCGTAGCCTTCGATGATGATAAGGTCGGCCTTGCTTGCCTCGTCGCGGATCTTTGCGGCGGCCTGGTATTCCGGCGAGTCGTGGCAGGCCTTGGCGGTTTCGTAGCTGTCGAACTCAATCACCACGTTGCGGCGATCGACCAGGTTGCCGCTTGCGACCTCGTGCTTGCCGTTACGCACCAGGAAGCGGGCCTTGTATTTGGCGAATGCGACCGCGTTGGCGGCAACATAATCCTTGTAGCGCTCGGGGTTGGTAATGTTGACGTGGGCGATCCAGTAGCCTTTGGCCATGACGGTCCTCCTGACGAGATGAAGCCGGCAACTTTAAGCAGGATCGCGGCGTCTTGCATCCAGCTTGATCGAACGCCGCACGAGGTACGGGCGATGCTGGGGTTCATGCCAGCAGATGTACCAGCCACAGCGCCAGGCCCGGGAACGCGATCAGCAGACCGATGCGCACGATATCGGCCGCCACGAACGGCAGCACGCCGCGATAGGTGGACTGGATCGGCACATCCTTGGCGATGGCCGACACGACGAACACGTTGAGCCCGATGGGCGGCGCCACCAGCCCAACGCCCACCACCATCAGAACGAGGATGCCGAACCAGATGCCCACGTCGTCGGCGGGCATGCCGAAGTCGAGCGCCTGAACTACAGGAAAGAATACCGGCAGCGTCAGCAGGATCATGGCGAGCTCGTCCATGACCGCGCCCAGCAGGATGTAGAACAGCATCAGCAGCGCCATGATGGCGTAGGGCGGCAGGCCGGAATCGCCGACCAGCTGCGCCGCCTTGACCGGCAGCTGGCTCAGGGCGAGGAACGCATCGAACACCTCGGCACCGAGCAGGATGATGAAGATCATCGCCGAGGTTTGCGCGGAGTCCACGATCGCGCCCTTGATCTCGGCAAAGCCCAGCCGGCCTTGCAGGATGCCGATCAACAACATGGCGATGGTGCCGACGGCGGCGGCCTCGGTGGGCGTGAAGATGCCGCCGTAGATGCCGCCGATCACCAGTCCCAGCACCACGATGGCCGGCCAGGTGAGCAGGATGGTGCGCAGCCGGGCACTGCCTTCGATACGGTCCTGGGTGGGCGCGATGCCGGGGGTCATGCGCGTCACAATCAGGATGACGACGGAGTAGAAGGCGACCGCCAGCAGGCCCGGGATCATCGCCGCCATGAACAGCTTGGCGATGTTCTGCTCGGTGGCGATGGCATAGACCACCAGGATGATGGATGGCGGAATGAGCAGATCGACCACGCCGCCGATTGCTATCATTGCAGTCGCGAAGCCCGGATCGTAGCCGTGGCGGCGAAGCTCAGGCAGCGCCGCCCGGCCGAAGGTCGCCGTGGTGGCGACCGACGATCCGCTGATGGCGCCAAACACGGTGCAGGCGCCGAGCACGGCCAGCGCCAGGCCGCCGCGGATATGGCCGACGAGACTGCGCGCGGCCGTGAAAAGGTCACGCGCCATGCCGGATTTCTCGGCGAAGGCGCCCATCAGGATGAACAGGGGAATGACGGACAGGGTGTAATTGGCGAACTGGTAGTAGGGGTTGGTCTTCATGTAGGCGAAGAACGCCGACCAGCTCGACAGATGGATGTAGCCGACCGAGCCCACCACCAGCATCGACAAGCCGACCGGCATGCGCAGGCCGATGAGCAGCAACATCACGCCGAAGCCGATGCCGGCCACCGCTATGCCACTCATGTGCGCCCCCGAACGAGACTGATCGCCGTCGCGAGCGTGACGAACACCAGGACGCAACAGAGCGCGGCGCAGATGGCGAGAGCCGGCCAGACGGGGATCTGCAGAAGCATGGTGGTCTGGGCGGTGCGAAAATGCTCAAGCGCGCCCGTGATGAGGCTGGCCGACAGCAGGCCCATCATGCCGGCATAGACGAGATCCCACAGCGCATCGACGCCGCGAATGGCGCGGGCCGGCAGCCAGTTGAGGAAGGTGTCGACCACGATGTTGCCGCGGCGGGCCTGGCAATAGGGCAGGAAGGCGAACACCGAGATGGCGGTGCCCATCTGCACCAGCTCGAAGTCGCCGTTGATGGGAGCGTTGAAAAAGCGGCGTCCGATCACGCTGGCGACGACCAGGATGGCCACCGCAATGGAGAGCAGGCCGCCCAGGACTGCAATCGCACCGGACAGGCGCTCGACGTAGGACAGGCGCAGCCCGGACGGCGCCGCCGTGGCCATGTCACTCATCGCCCCCCTCCCCAAACACGAGCTCAATCCCTTGCAGCGCGGTCAGCTTCGCGAAGCATCCGGGATCGCAGCCGTGCTCCCGAGGCCCGGGAGCACGGCATGATCGCTCGTCACGCCTTGTCGTACTTGGCAACCAGGGCGCGGGCCTGCTCGAGCAGCTTGCCGCCGTCGAGCCCCTTGTCCTTGACCTGCTTGATCCAGGCATCGATGACCGGCTCGGTGGTCTTGATCCACTTGGCCTTCTCGTCCTCCGAGATGGTGGTGACCGTATTGCCGCGCTTCTTGACCATCTCGAGCACGCCGGCGCCGGCGGTGTCCCACATGTTGCCGGCCAGCTCGGCGAACTTCATGCCGGAGTTCTTGTCGATGGCTGCCTTCAGGTCGGCCGGCAGTCCGTCGTACTTGGCCTTGTTCATGGCCAGGAAGAAGCTCGCCGTGTAGAGCGTCGGCGAGCCTGGAATCTCAGTGTGGTTCTTCACCAGTTCATGCAGCTTGATGGCCGGCACGACTTCCCAGGGCACGACAGCGCCGTCGATGGCGCGCTGCGCCAGGCTTTCGGGTACCTGCGGGATCGGCATCGGCACGGCTGTGGCGCCGAGCGCTTTCAGGGCCTCACCAGCCAGTCTGTTCGGCGACCGCAGCTTGAGGCCCTGCAGGTCGGCCATCGTCTTCACTTCCTTGGTGGAATGGATCAGGCCGTGATCGTGCGACCAGAAGCTCAGCAGCTTGATGTCGCTCGTTTCCTTGGCGAGATTGGAGTCCGCATATTCCTGCGAGGCACGCGCATTGACGATGCCGCGACGCGCGCCCACGAACGGCAGCTCGAACACCTCCGTGGACGGGAAGCGGCCGGCGGTCGAGCCGGGCAGCGTCCAGACGATGTCGGCGACGCCGTCGCGGGCCTGATCGTAAAGCTGCGGCGGCGTACCGCCGAGCTGCATGGAGGGGAAGATGTCGATCTTGATCTTCCCGCCCGAGTCTTCCTCGACCATTTTTGCCCACGGCGCCAGCATCTTGGAGTGGCCGTTGGAGACCGGCGGCAGGAAGTGATGCAGCTTCAGGGTCACCTGCGCCTGTGCGAAGGCGGGGCGGGCAATGGCAGGCGCAGCCAGCACGGCGCCGGTTGCACCCAGGAATCTGCGGCGAGATAGGATCATGCTACGGTTTTCCTCCCGATATGGTTTGTTGCCGCGACTATATCGTAGCCAGATGTCATGCGCATCCGGCCGCCCAGCTGCCCGCTCAGTGATTTGGCGGGAGCCCCGAGGGTATGCCATGCTAGTGTTCTGCAACAACCAACCAACGAGGCCATCCAGCCGTGGACATGCGTTACGAAGCGCCCAAGTCGCTCGACCAGGCGGTCGCGCTGCTGGCGGCGGAGAAGGGTGAGGCGCGCGTGCTGGCCGGCGGGACCGACCTGCTGGTGCAGATGCGAACCGACGTCATCGAGCCGACGCTGCTGGTCGACATCAAGGGCATTGCCGAGCTGCGCCAGATCAAGGAGGAGGCCGGCGGCTTCCGCATCGGCGCGGCCGTGACGGGAGCCGAGCTGAAGGAGCACCCGAAGCTCAAGACGGTGTGGCCGGGCGTGGTGGAGGCAGCCAACCTGATCGGCTCCACCCAGGTGCAGGGCCGCGCCACCATGGGCGGCAACCTCTGCAATGGCTCGCCGGCCGCCGACAGCGTGCCGGCGCTGATTGCTGCAGGTGCGAAGGCGTCCATCGTCGGGCCAAAGGGCCGGCGCGAGGTGCCGGTCGAGGAGATCATGCTGGCGCCGCGCAAGTTGTCGCTGGCCAAGGGCGAGCTGATCGCCTCGTTCGTGCTGCCGGCCCGTGCGCCGCGCAGCAGTGACGCCTACCTGCGCTTCATTCCCCGCACCGAGATGGACATCGCCGTGGTCGGCTGCGGCGTGTGCCTGACGCTGGACGCGAAGGATACCTGCACGGCAGCCCGCGTCTCGCTGGGTGCGGTGGCCGAGCGGCCCCTGCTGGTGGCGGCTGCCGCGGCGGCGCTGATCGGCAGCAAGGTCGACGCAGCCGCGCTGCAGAAACTCGATGCCGCGGCGCGGGCTGCCTGCCGACCCATCGACGACAAGCGCGGTACCAAGGATTACCGCATCAAGGTTGCGGGCGTGCTCGCCAGGCGAGCCGCGCAAATCGCATTCGAACGGGCGAAGGAGGCCTGATGGCAAAGCATCACGTAGCGGCGACCGTCAACGGGGACGCCGTCGAATTCCTGTGCGAGACGAACGAGACCCTGCTCGACGTCTTGCGCGACCAGCTGGGGCTGACCGGCACCAAGGAAGGCTGCTCGACCGGCGATTGCGGCGCCTGCAGCGTCACGGTGGACGGACGGCTGGTGTGCTCCTGCCTGATGCTGGGCGTGGAGGCGGGCGGCAAGTCGATCGCCACCATCGAGGGCATCGCCGACGGCGAGAAGCTGCATCCCTTGCAGAGGAAGTTCATCGAGCATGCCGCCCTGCAGTGCGGCATCTGTACGCCCGGCTTCCTGGTGGCGGCCAAGTCGCTGCTGGAGAAGACGCCCGATCCGACCGAAACCGAAGTTCGCTACTGGCTGGCCGGCAACCTGTGCCGATGTACAGGCTACGACAAGATCGTGCGCGCCGTGCTCGATGCCGCTGCCGAGATGAGAGGAGCCTGACCATGCAAGAGAAGGTAAAGGGCGCGCCGGGTTCAGAGTTCCAATGGGTCGGCTCGCGCCCCGATCGCCCCGACGGCGTCGACAAGGTGACGGGCCGCGCCAGGTTCGGCGCCGATATGGCGATGGCCGGCCAGCTGGTCGGTCTGGTGCTGAGGAGCCCGCACCCGCACGCCCGCATCCGCTCGATCGATGCGTCGGCGGCGCTGAAGCTGCCGGGCGTCAAGGCCGTGGTGACGCGGGACGACTTCAAGGACCAGCCGTCCGAGTTCATCCCGGCCGGCGAGATGATGATCAACTACCGCGACGTCGTGCGCAACGTGATGGCGCGCGAGAAAGTCCTGTTCGAGGGCCATGCAGTGGCGGCCGTGGCAGCCACCAGCGCGGCCATCGCCAAGCAGGCCCTCAAGCTGATCAAGGTCGACTACGAGGTGCTCCCCCATGTGATCGACGTCGTCGAGGCGATGAAGCCCGATGCGCCGCTGCTGGATGAGGGTCTGATCACGGCCGGCGTGGAGCCGGCGCCGAAGAAGCCGTCCAACGTTGCCAAGCGGGTGGAGTTTGCACTCGGCGACATCGAGGCAGGCTTCAAGCAGGCCGAGGTGGTCATCGAGCGCTCCTTCACCACCAAGCCGGTGCACCAGGGCTATATCGAGCCGCACGCGTGCATCGCCAGCGTATCCGAGGACGGCCAGGCCGAGCTGTGGGTGACCACGCAGGGCCACTGGATCGTGCGCGCCCATTGCGCCCGGCTGCTCGGCTGGGACGTGAGCAGGATCCGCGTCACGGCATCGGAGATCGGCGGCGGCTTCGGCGGCAAGACCGTGGTCTACCTTGAGCCCGTCGCGCTGGCGCTGGCCAAGAAGTCCGGCCGGCCAGTCAAGATGGTGATGACGCGCGAGGAGGTATTCCGCGCCTCCGGTCCGACCTCGGGCGCGCACCTGCGCATCAAGATCGGCGCCAAGAAGGACGGCCGCATCGTCGCCGCCGAAGGCGAGTTGAAATACCAGGCCGGCGCGTTCGCTGGCTCGCCGGTCCAGCCCGGCGCCATGTGCGCCTTCGCGCCGTACGATCTCGAGAACGTCAAGGTGGTCGGCTACGACGTGGTGAGCAACCGCCCGAAAGTGGCGGCCTATCGCGCGCCCGGCGGCCCGATCGCGGAGTTTGCGGTCGAGCAGGTGATCGACGAGATCGCCAAGTCGATCGGCATGGACCCTGTGGAGTTGCGCCTCAAGAACGCCGCCAAGCAGGGCACCAAGGCCGCCTACGGGCCGAAGTTCGGACCGATCGGCCTGGTCGAGACGCTGGAGGCAGCCAAGGCGCACGCGCACTGGCGCACGCCGTTGGGCAAGAACCAGGGACGCGGCGTCGCTTCCGGCTTCTGGTTCAACATCGGCGGTGAGACGGCTGTGTCGATGTCGCTCAACGAGGACGGCACGCTGTCGCTGACGGCCGGCACGCCCGACATCGGCGGCCTGCGCGCCTCGCTGTGCATGATGGCAGCCGAGGAGCTCGGCATCGACATCGGCAAGATCCGCGTGCAGATCGGCGACACCGGCCAGCTCGGCTACAACTTCCTGACCGGCGGCAGCCGCGCCACCTTCTCGAGCGGCATGGCCACGGTGGAAGCCGCGCGCGAGGTCATGAAGGAAGCCTGCAAGCGCGCCGCCAAGCTGTGGGAGCTGCCCGAGGACGCGGTCGAGTACGTCGGGGGCGCGGTGCGACCGGCCGGTCCCAACGCCGGCAAGCATGCACCGATGACCCTGAAGGACATTGCCGGCATCGCCGGCAAGACCGGCGGGCCGATCGCAGGCTACGCGCGCATCAACGCGCACGGCGCCGCACCCAGCTTTGCCACGCACATCGCCGACGTCGAGGTCGACCCCGAGACGGGCCGCGCGTGGGTGGTGCGCTATACGGCCATTCAGGATGCGGGCCGCGCCATCCACCCGAGCTACGTGGAGGGCCAGTACCAGGGCGGCGTGGCGCAGGGCATCGGCTGGGCGCTCAACGAGGAGTACATCTACGGGGCCGACGGCAAGCTGCAGAACCCCGGCTTCCTCGACTACCGCGTGCCGGTCGCCTCCGACCTGCCGATGATCGACACGGTGATCGTCGAGGTGCCGAACCCGCGCCATCCCTACGGCGTGCGCGGCGTCGGCGAGACGCCGATCTGCCCGCCGATGGCGGCCATCGCCAACGCGGTGTGCAATGCCACCGGCGTGCGCTTCACCGACCTGCCGATGTCGCCGCCCAAGGTGCTGGCGGCCCTGGACGAGGCCCGCGCAAAGGGAACCGCGAAGATCTGAAGCACTCCCTCTCCCCGCAAGCGGGGAGAGGGTCGGGGTGAGGGGCAGCCACAGACGTCGAGCAAGCTTCTGCCCCTCACCCTAACCCTCTCCCCATGAAGTATGGGGAGAGGGGATGGATGGCACACATGGCCCACGTCACGCTGATCGGCAACCTCAGGCAGTTCACCGGCGGCGTCAGTGCGCTTGACGTGGATGCCGCCACGGTGCGCCAGCTGTTCGCACGGCTCGGCGAGAAATACCCCGAGCTCGCACCGCACCTGGAGCAGGGCTCGGCGGTGGCCATCGATGGCCAGATCTACCAGGACGCCCTGTTCCAGGAGATCGGCCCCGACAGCGAGGTGCACATCCTGCCGCAGATCGCGGGCGGGTGAGCCGCTCAGACAACTGCTGCTAGCGTCGTTCCGATTTTTGGTCGAACCAGAATGCAACCGCCAAACCTGTCATCCTCGGGCTTGTCCCGAGGATCCAGCCATCCCACGCTCCTGAGCAAGTCGATGGATGGATGGTCGGGACAAGCCCGACCACGACATGCGCGGCCCACGGCGATTGCACCAAAATCGAAAAGACTCTTACCCTGGTTCGTACGGATGTCGCTCGGCGTTTTCTGGAATGATGACCCCTTGCAATGTGCGGGCGACCCAAATGTGACTGGCCGCACTGAGATCGATGGGATCATCCAATGAGCCACCCTTGACGCTGATCGTCTCATCTCGCGCCACGTCGCCGTGCCAGACCCGCGAGCCGCAGTCGGGACAGAAATAGCAATCCAGCGTGCCGCCGCTATCCGTCGGACGCGACCAATGTTTCGGCGCTCCGCGCGTCAGCGCAAAAGCCACGCTGCTCACGATCACGGATATGCCGAACGCGGAAGCAGATTGCTTGCGGCACTCGGAACAATGACAGACGTAGACTTCGATCGGAGGCGACCTCAGCTCGTAGCGCACGGCGCCGCATTGGCAGCCTCCTGATCGAGAATAGCTATTGTTGCTCATCGGCTTCCAACCTGCGGGAGATCGAGGCGGGGCGAACGTTGCAGGCGGGGGCGCTTGGCGAGATCGCCGGCGAGTTGCATCGGCTCGGGCCGGAACAGGCGCGCGTCCATGCTGGCGAGCTTCGGCGCGATCTTGGGCTTGAAGCCCATGCGAGCCAGCACATCCCGCTCCAGGTCGACGCCCGGCGCGATCTCGATCAGCTCGACGCCCGCGCTGCCGAGCCGGAACACCGCGCGCTCGGTGACATAGAGCACGCTCTGGCCGCGCTCGCGGCCGTAGGCGCCGCTGTAGGTGATCTGCTCGACCGCCTTGACGAATTTGCCGGCGCCGCCATCGCGGACGATCTTCAGCCGGCCATCGACGCAGGCCATCTCGCTCTTGCCGGCGCTGAACGTGCCGCTGAAGATCACGCTCTTGGCGTTCTGGCTGATGTTGATGAAGCCGCCCGGGCCGATGATGCGCCCGCCGAAGCGGCTGACGTTGACGTTGCCGGCCTCGTCGGCCTCGGCAAAAGACAGGAATGCCAGGTCGAGCCCGCCGCCGTCGTAGAAGTCGAACTGATAGGGCTGGTCGACCATGGCCGAAAAGTTGCGCGAGGCGCCAGCCTCGTTGCCGGACGCCGGTGCGCCGCCGATCAGGCCCTGCTCGTTGGTGAGACAGATCTCGTCGAGCACGTTCTCTTCCGCCGCGACGTTGGCGATGCCGGTGGAGATGCCGGAGCCGAGATTGCAGACGGCACCCGGAAACAGCTCCATGGCCGCACGCCGCGCGATGATCTTGCGGGGGTTGAGCGGCAGCACGGGTATGTCGGACAGCGGCACCATCAGCTCGCCGGCATAGGCCGGGCTGTAATAGGTCTCGTAGGTCTGGCGCTGCTCCGGCTCCACCACTACGAGGTCGACCAGGATGCCCGGCACCTTCACCTGCTTGGCCGGCAGCGTGCCGCGCTTGGCCATGCGCTTGACCTGCACGATGACGACGCCGCCGCAGCGCCGCGTTGCCTGCGCCTGCGACAGCATCTCGCCGAAGATCGCCTCCTGCTCCATCGTCACGTTGCCGTCCTCGTCGGCGGTGGTGCCACGCAGGAAGCACACGTCGAAGTGCATGGGCTTGAAGAACAGGTAGTCCTGGCCGCGAAAGTCGACGAGTTCGACCAGGTCCTCGGTCGCGCACTTGCTCTGCCGTCCGCCGCCATGGCGCGGATCGACGAAGGTATGCAGCCCGGTTTGCGTCAGCAGACCTGGCCTACCGGCGGCAATCTCGCGCATCAGCTGCGACAGCGCACCCTGCGGCAACGTGTAGCCTTCGATCTGGTCGGCGATCGCCATGTCGGAAATCTTCGGCGAGTTGACGAAGGTGCCGCACACGATGCGCTTGAGCAGATCCTGATGCGCGAAATGGCCAGCGCCGAGATTGGTGCCGTCGCCGAGACCCACCGGATGCACGGCGGTGATGTTGCGCGGCTCGCGCTCGGCGAGGAACCGCCGCTCCAGTGCCGCCATCAGCTCCTCCGGAACGGCATGGCCGCCGCCCGAGCCACCCACCAGCAGGGTGTCGCCGGAGCGAATGACGCGGACCGCCTCGTCCGCCGTTACACGTTGCACTGCATCCTCCCAGTCTGTGTCTTGCGCCACCGCGTTCGTGGTGACTGCGCTTTATATTCCAACTACGATGTCCGCGACGACAAGCCAAGACGTCCGCAGGAAGCAGCGTCTTTCGCGGAGCAGCAGGGAGCAGTCATGACCAAGGAGATCGCTTTCACGGTGGCCGATTTCGTCGCCGAAATCGTGCTCAACCGGCCGGAAAAGCACAACGCCGTCACGCCGGCGATGGCGGCTGCCCTGCAGGAGGCGTGCGCGGCCGCCGACCGTGACGAGGCGGTGCGGGTGGTGCTGATCAAGGGAGCGGGCGAGCGCGCCTTTTCCTCCGGCAGCGACCTCAACTCGCTCGCCGAGTATCCGAGCGCGTGGAGCTTCCGCAACCGCGTGATCTACGAGGTCGACCATCCGCAACATCAAGAAGCCCGTGATCGCGGCCTTGAAGGGCTGGGTGCTGGGCGGTGGCGCCGAGATGGCGCTGGCCGCCGACCTGCGCGTCGCCGGCCGCAGCATCAAGATGGGCTTTCCCGAGGTGAAACGCGGCTGGGTCGGCGGCGGCGGGGCCTCGCAGATGCTGCCGCGCATCGTTGGTTACGGCCAGGCCATGCGCCTGCTGGTAACCGGCGAGCCGGTCGACGCGGCGGAAGCCTATCGCCTCGGCCTCGTCGAGTTCCTGGTCGATGACGCCGAGGTCGAGCCGACCGCACGCGCGTTGTGCAAGCAGATCGCCGGCTACAGCCCGGTCGCCACGCAATCGGTGAAGGCGGCGGCACGCATGGCGCTGTCGTCGTCGCTGGAAGCCGGGCTGCGCTACGAGAACGAGATGAACACGCTGTGCTTCTCGGCCGGCGATCACATGGAGGGCATCAACGCCTTCCGCGAGCGCCGCACCGCGGAGTTCCGTCGATGAGCAAGCATCGAGTGGGCGTCGTCGGCTTAGGGATGGCGCTCAAGCCGCATCTGCAGAGCCTGGAGGAGCTCGGCGACCGCGTCGAGATCGCGGCCTGCTTCACGCCGAGCGCAGAGCGCCGTAAGGCGCTTCGCCGCGAGCAGCAAGCATCGCGTGGTGGATGATCTCGCGCCCATCCTGTCCGACCGCAGCATCGACGTGGTGTTCGTACTGACCCCGCCGATGGCGCATCTGGAGCTGGTGGAACGCTGTGCGGCGGCCGGCAAGCATGTGCTGCTCGAGAAACCGATCGACGTCTCGAGCGAGCGGGCCCGCCGTGCGGTCGGCGCGATGGACAAGGCCGGCCGCAAGTTCGCGATCATGCTGCAGCATCGCTTCCGCGCCGCCTCCCAGCAGCTCGCCAAGGCCGTGCGGGCCGGCGAGCTTGGCCCGCTCGTTTCGGGCTGTGCCTCGATCCGCTGGTGGCGCACGCCGGAGTACTTCGCCCAGCCCGGACGCGGCATGAAGGCTCGCGACGGCGGCGGCGTGCTGATCACACAGGCGATCCACACCCTCGACCTGTTCCAGAGCCTGGGCGGGCCGATCGCCAAGGTGGCGGCGTTCGCCAAGACCTCGCCGCTGCGCAAGATCGACACCGAGGACATCGTCGGCGCGGGCATCGAGTTCGCCAACGGCGCGGTCGGCACCATCGATGCCACCACGGTTGCCTATCCGGGCTTTCCCGAGCGCATCGAGCTCTGCGGCGAGACGGGCACGGCGGTGCTCGCCGCCGAGACGCTCGATTTCTATTTCAAGGACGGCCGGCACGTGCACCACGAGGGGGCAGTGTCGAAAAGCGGCGGCGCCGATCCGATGGCCTTCGCCAACGATGCGCACAAGGCGCTGATCGTCGACTTCCTCGACGCCATCGATGCCAACCGCGAGCCGACCACCAGCGGCCGCGAGGCCCTCAAGGTGCACCTGCTGATCGAAGCAATGCTGCGCTCGGCCGGAGAGGGCAAGGCGATCGCGGTTCCAACCGCATAGGGCCCTTGCGACCCGCGTCGAACCGGAGCCGGCAGCCACGACCCAGTGCTGAGCTTGTCGAAGCACGGCATTGCCTGACTCGTCCGCCCTTCGACAGGCTCAGGGCTGGGGTCTGCTTCTGTATGAATGCCCGCGCTGCCAACTTGCAGAGCGGCGCGCGCGCCTCTACATGGCTGCCCATGTGCGGACGCATCATCCAGAGCGGCTTCGGCGCCATGAAGATCCAGATGGGGACGCCCGATGATCCCCGCATCTGGAAGCCCCGCTACAACGGCGCACCTTCGCAGGACCTGGTCGTGATCCGGCGCCATCCCAAGACAGGCGAGACCCAGCCCGACATGCTGCGCTGGGGGCTGATCCCCTATTGGGTGAAGGAGGCCAATCCGAAGACGAAGCCCATCAATGCAACCGCCGAGCGGGTGGCGAGCGCGCCGATGTTCAAGGCCGCCTACGCAAAGCGGCGCTGCATCGTGCCGGTCAACGGCTTCTTCGAGTGGAAGGCCGTCAAGGGCGCCAAGACCAGGCAGCCGTACGCCATCGCCATGCAGGACGACAGTCCGTTCGCGCTGGCCGGCATCTGGGAGAACTGGCAGCACCCCGAGACGAAGGAGTGGGTGCGCACCTTCTGCATCATCACCACGACCGCCAATGAGCTGGTCGGGCAAATCCATGACCGCATGCCGGTGATCATTGCCCCCGAGAGCTACGAACGCTGGCTCGCCAACATCGAGCCCGACCCGCGCGACCTGCTGGTACCCTATCCGTCAGCGGACATGAAGATGTGGCCCATCTCGACGCGCGTGAACAAGCCCGACCACGACGATGCGGATTTGCTGACGCCAGTGTCGTGAGCGAGGTTATTCGCGCAATCGATCCCGCCATAGCGACCGGCGGCGTTGCCGCCCATCGCAATATCCCCTGCATTCTGCAGCCGTCGGATTCTCGCTCGCCGTCGCTGCTGTACAATGGCCCGGCGAATGACAGATCAGGAGCGGGCCATGATGCAGTCCTATTCCGTAAACGGCGTGCGGATGGATCTGGACACGGGCGAAGCCATTCAGCAACAGATGGCCCTCGGCGCCTATGAGCCAACCGAAAGCGCTTGGGTGCGGCGGCATCTCGGTCCGGGATCGGTGTTTGTCGACGTCGGTGCCAATTTCGGGTGGTTCACGACGCTTGCCCTGTCCCGAGTTCGGCAGGCGTGGACACGTGTTCGCGTTCGAGCCTAGCCCGGTCGCCTTCGCTACGCTGACGCGGGCCCTTGGAAGCCACAGCAATGTCACCCTGATCAATGCGGCGGTGGGGCGCGAGCCTGGAGAAATTACCATCTATCTGCCCAACAGCGGGCCGGTGCACTCACCCAGCGTTTTCGCAACTGCCGGCGACTTCCGTGGCCAGCGCGTGCCCCTTACCTCACTGGATCGATGCGATGCGCTCAAAGAGGTGCCGGTCATCGACATGGTGAAGATTGATGTCGAAGGCTCGGAGCCGGACGTCGTCGAGGGTATGAGAGACCTGATCGCCGCCGACCGTATTCGGCGAGTGCTCTGCGAGTTCAATTCGGGGTGGCTCAACGAGAACAACACCTCGGTGGACCAACTCGCCGATCAGTTTCGAGACCTGGACTTTGAAATCGAAACGAGTACGCCCTGGCAGACCGGACCGACCAGCGACGGCGGGCAGTTCCATGTCCAAGACGTGCTGTATCGTCATCGCAGTGCGCCTCGCGCCAATCGCTATTTCGCCGGGGCGCGAGCGCTGTTCGACCGCGCGCTAGGGCGTTTGCATTAAGTCGAAGGGGAGCTTGTGCGAGCCGTGCATTGATTGGCTATGGCGACAAGGAACTCCGCGAATTCGGATCCTCTACTTTACCATCGTCGACATTGGCCGAGTCGACAACGGCGGCGGGCTGGTGTGCAGAAACCATGCTGCGGGCATTGCCGAAACCTCACGCGTTGCCCTCACCATTTGCAATGTCGGCCCCCCCACACAACGGGCAGCGAGTGAAGCCTTTGCGCGACAGATAGGCGCTGACTTCCGGTTTCTCGAACTCGACCCGTCTGCCCCGCTGCCTGAAATTGGCTCGGCCTTCATATTCGAGCGCGAAGCCGCAGCGCAGACCCGCGTGCATGGACAAGCCGCAAAGGTCATCGACGATATCCGCCCCGATATGGTTGTTGTCGACTACCTGTTCAGTGCCCTGTACGCACCCTGCATATACCGTCGTCGCGACCTGCGGCGCATAACCATCACGTTGAACAATGAAAGCCGCTTCTTGAAAGACCTGCCCGTGCGTCCTGGTCTTCCCATATCGCGGGCCACGATTAGGCGGCTCTGGCTCTATGAGCAGTCGGTCTATGCACGCAGCCACGCCGTCGTAGCCCTGAATGCCTCGGACGTCGCAGCGTTCCCTTGGCTCAAGCGGGTTGTGATCGCGCCGATCCTCGGGGAGAGCGCACAGTCCTGGCAGGGCGGTGATGGGAACCTGCTGTTCGTCGGCAACGCGAATCATTTCCCGAACCGCCAAGCCGTCGAGTGGCTTTGCGTCAAGCTCGCCCCAGAGTTTGCCAAGCGAAGCGCCGCGCGCATCGTTGTCGTAGGAGCCGGCCCTGAAGATGTTCCCTCGGGCGTGCCGAGCAATGTCGACCTTCTTGGACTCTCGACGACGGCGACTGTCGAGCAGTTGTATCGAGGGTGTGGGCTATTTATGGCCCCGATCGCCAACAACTACGGCAGCAAGATCAAGCTGCTGCAGTGCCTATCCTTGGGCACGCCATTTCTAGCAACCAGCAACGCGCTCACCGGCCTGCGCGACCTGGATGCGCCGCTAATCGCGCTTGACGACGCTCCCGCCGCGGCAGCAGTGGCGGCAGCCCTTCTTGAAGATCATGGCCGGCGCGCCAAGCTCAGCAAGCGTCTCAAAGCCTATCATTCACGCGCACTCGACGCGCAGCGCCAGTCGTGGCGCGACATCCTGCACAGTTAGTGGCCGCAATGCCGCTGCCGGGCGTGTCGCGCCATCTTCCGGCCAACCCATTCAACCAGCGCGCCGCAGCTTCGAAGTAGCGTGACGGAGCCAGTGTTTTGCGGTGATCGGAATCGCGTTTGTGAAGCTCGCCCGCTTCAACAGATCGTGGCGCGAGATGCGGGGTTCGCCCAGCTTGGTCATGTGGATGATGAACTCGTCCCACCCGGAGCTGGGGTTGCGCCCGATAGGTTCGGAGAGTTGCGCGTTGATAAGGCCCATGCCGATCACGCGGGACATCACCTCGACGAAACTGGCCGGCGTCCACACCGTGCAGTGCACATCGAGGTAGATGCCGTCGCGGTGAGACAGGGCCGCAAAATCCAAGGCCTGGCCGTCCGAGTAGTGGCGTGGTGCGGCCGCGAAGGGCTGGGAGACGTCGAACATGCGATGGTCGGGCGGGGGACGCGTGTCGTAGAAGGCCTGCGACAGGAAGTCGACGACCTGCGCGGTGGTGGGGCGGCTGGGCGCGTGCAGCCAGTTGCCGACTAGGTCCCCGAGTGTCGTCTCCCGGCGATAGTAGTCCATGCCCGTAGCGTCGGTCGGGAAGCGCCAAGGCCAGCACCGCCCCATCGTGCATGACCTCGAGGATCTGGTTCAGCCAGCCGATCGTGTCCGGCACGTGCTCCATGACGTGCGTGGCAACGCAGTAGTCGAACGCAACATGCGCGGGAATGCAGGAGCGCAGGCGCTTGCCGGGTGTCCAGACCCAATCGATGCGGGGGATCTCACGCCCGACGGACCCGGGGTTTTCGGCGGCCTTCTTGATGATGGTATCATTGTCGATGCAGTCGACGTAGCGCACATCGTGCTTGGCCTTGTCCAACAGCGCGTTGAAGTATGGCGCGATCTCGAGCCCAGTGCCCCTGAGATTGAGCGGCGCAGTCAATGCGTGCCAGCGGTCCATGAGTTGTCCTCTTTGCGCGGACTAGGACTTTAGCAGCATCGTCGCGCAGGGCGACGCTTGGACGCTCTGTGTCCCCACTCTTCTGCGGCATCGGTGGAAATGCCCGATGTCGGATACGGAATGCATGATGAGGTCCGTCTCATGAATCGGAAGCTTGGCTGAGCCACAAGAGAGAGAGGGAAGGACAGCGCTCCGCTACCCCGGCGCTTGCGCCATCTGCTCGGCATAGTGGCACGCGACCTGCCGGTCTTTGACGAGCCGCAGTTGCGGCCGTTCTGCGCGGCAGCGATCGGTGACGTGCGGACAGCGGGTCGAGAATACGCAGCCGACGGGTACGTTGAAGGGCGACGGCAGTTCGCCTTTGAGCACAATGCGCGGCCTTTTCCTGCCGGTCGTGTCCGGCGTGCTGGCCAGTAGCGCCTGTGTGTAGGGATGCAGTGGCAGCTCGAACAGCGATTGCTTGCGGCCCTGCTCCACAGCGACGCCGAGGTAGAGCACGAGCACATCGTGGGCGATATGGCGGACGACGCCCAGGTCGTGCGAGATGAAGAGATAGGCCACCTGCGTGTCGCGCTGCAGATCGGCCAGCAGGTTCAGCACTTGCGCCTGGATCGAGACATCGAGCGCGGACACCGGCTCGTCGGCCACCACAAGCTTGGGCTGCAGCATGAGCGCACGCGCAATGGCGATGCGCTGCCGCTGCCCGCCCGAGAACATGTGCGGAAACCGTGCGTAGTGCTCAGGCCGCAACCCCACCCGGGTCATCATCGCCATCGCCTTGGCGCGCCGCTCCTCGCGGCTGAGGTCGGTGTTGATGGCCAGCGGCTCCTCGAGGATCGCCCCGACCTTCTTGCGTGGGTTGAGCGAGCCGAAGGGGTTCTGGAATACGAACTGCACCAGCCGCCGCAACTTGGTGGCGGTACCCGCGGGCGGCGTCACCGCATCGATGCCTTCCAGCGTGAGCTTGCCTTGCGCCGGACGCTCGATCAGACCCACCATGCGGCCGAGCGTCGACTTGCCCGAGCCCGATTCGCCCACCACCGCCAGCGTCTGGCCCGAGGCGATGTCGAAGGACACGCCGCGCACGGCGGTCAGCAAATCGGGTGCCCGAAACGGCCCGCGGCGCAGGGAATAGATCTGCACTAGGTCGCGGGCCGAAACGAGTGGCTCGGTCATGGCACGACCGTAACGCCGACCGGGCTGTCCGCGGCCATGTGTTCCTCGCGCTGCGCATCGCCGAGCGGATAGTGGCAGCGGATGCGGCCTCCCTGCCAGGCGCGCAATTCAGGCTGCGTCCGGCGAGAGTGCTCCGTGGCGTACTGGCAGCGCGGGCTGAACAGGCAGCCGGACGGGCGATCGAAAGCACCTGGCACGACGCCTGGAATGGTGACCAGCCGCTCGTGCTCGGCGCTGCGCTCGGGCAGCGAGGCAAGTAGCGCCGCAGTATAGGGGTGTTGCGGAGCCGCAAACAGCGAGGCGGCGTCGCGCTCCTCCATGATCTGGCCGGCATACATCACGACCACTCGGTGCGCCATTTCGGCGATCACGCCCATGTTGTGGCTGATCAGCACCAAAGCCATGCCACGCTCGCGCTGCAGGGTGCGCAGCAGATCCAGGATCTGGGCCTGGATCGTTACGTCGAGGGCCGTGGTCGGCTCGTCGGCGATGAGCAGGCGTGGCGTGCAGGCGATCGCCATGGCGATCATCACGCGCTGGCTCATGCCGCCGGACAGCTGGTGTGGGAAGGCGCTGAGGCGGCTCTCGGGAGCCGGAATTCCCACCCGCTCCAGCAACTCGATGGCGCGCAAGCGCGCCTTTCTCTTATCCAGGCCCTCGTGCAGCTTCAGCGTCTCGGTGAGTTGAAATCCCACGGTGAAGCAGGGATTGAGGCTGGTCTGCGGGTCCTGGAAGATCATGGCCACGTCCTTGCCCGTGAGCTGGCGCCGCTCGGCGTCGCTCAGGGTGCGCAGGTCGCGGCCGTCGAAGGCGAGGCGCTCGGCGCGCACGCGGCCAGGAAAGGGCACCAGCCCCATCACGGCCAGCATCGTCACGCTCTTGCCCGAACCCGACTCGCCGACGATGCCAAGCACTTCGCCTTCCTCGATCTCGAGCGTCACGCCTTGCACGGCATGCAGCACCCCGCTGGCGGCAGGAAACTCGACATCGAGGTTGCGGATCTCGAGCAGCGGCATGGCCCTACCGCTTCAGCTTGGGGTCGAGGGCATCACGCAGACCATCACCCAGCAGGTTGAAGGCCAACACCGTGATCAGGATCATGAGACCCGGAAAGGTCACGACCCACCAGGCGCGCAAAACGAACTCGCGCGCGTCCGACAGCATGGTGCCCCATTCTGGCTCCGGCGGCCGCGCACCGAGACCGAGGAAGCCCAGGGCGGCGGCGTCCAGGATAGCGGTCGAGACGCCCAGCGAAGCTTGCACGATGAGGGGCGCCAAGCAGTTGGGCAGCACCTCCTTGAACATCAGACGCAGGGTGCCGGCGTTGCTCACCTTGGCCGCCGTCACGTAGTCCTTGGCAAGCTCGCTCAACACGGCAGCGCGCGTGATGCGCACGTAGTGCGGCAGCACCACGACGGCGACGGCTAGCATGGCATTCATCAGACCCGGGCCGAGCACCGCCACGATGACGATGGCGAGCAGCAGGCTGGGCATGGTGAGCACGATATCCATGGCGCGCATGATGAGGATTTCCACCACGCCGCGCATGAACCCGGCGACCAGGCCGAGCACGGTGCCGACGGCAACCGAAATGGCAACCACCGAAATGCCGATGGTCAGCGACAGGCGCGCTCCGTAGATGAGCCGCGAGAGGATGTCGCGGCCAATGGCGTCGGTGCCCAGCGGGTAGCTGAGCGACCCGCCGGTTTGCCAAAATGGAGGCTTGAGGAACGCCGCGGGATTGGTTTGATAGGGCGAATGCGGCGCGATGAAATCCGCCAGCAGGGCCAGCAACAGCACCACCACCAGGATGAAAAGGCCCAGCACCGCCCCAGTATTAGCGCTGAAATAGGCCCAGAACTCCCGGAGCGGATGAGGCGGGGTCGCCGTCTTTGGCCGCGTCTGGTCGGTCGCGAGCGACGGAGCCGTCATTGGGCGTGCCTGATGCGCGGATTGATCGTGCCATAGAGCACATCCACGAGGAGATTGATGCCCATGACGACCAGGCCAATCAGAAGGGCGCCGCCCTGCAGCACGGGATAGTCCCGTCGGTTGATTGCCTCGATCAGCCATTTGCCGACGCCGGGCCAGGAGAAAATGGTTTCCGTCAGGATGGCGCCGGTGAACAGCACGCTGACCTGCAGGCCGATCACCGTAACGACCGGAATGAGCGCGTTGCGCAGCGCATGCAGGCCGATGACACGGGAGGGTGGCAGGCCTTTGGCACGCGCCGTGCGGATGTAGTCCTCCCCCAGCACCTCCAGCATGGCCGAGCGCGTCATGCGGGCAATGACGGCGAGCGGCACAGTGCCGAGCACGATGGTCGGCAGGATCAGGTGGTGCACGGCAGAGATGAACGCTCCCTTCTGGTCGGACAGCAAGGTATCGATCAACAGAAACCCCGTGACCGGCTCGATGAAATAGAGCACCGCGATGCGGCCCGACACCGGCGTCAGTCCGAGCTGCACGGAGCACAGCAGGATGAGCAGCAGGCCCCACCAGAAAATCGGCATGGAATAGCCGGTCAGCGAGGCTCCCATAACCCCATGGTCGAGGATGGTGTTGCGCTTGACCGCGGCCAGCATGCCGGCCGGGATGCCGATCACCAGTGCCATCAGAATGGCGGCCACGCCCAGCTCGATGGTCGCCGGGAACAAGGCCTTGAATTCCCGCAGGACGGGCTCATGCGTGATGACGGATCGGCCGAAGTCGCCGTGCAGCAGGCGACCGATATAGATGCCGTACTGCACCAGCAGCGGGCGGTCGAAGCCATACTCCTTGCGTAAGGCTTCGTGGCGTACGGGGTCGACACCGCGCTCGCCGGCCAGCGTCTCGATCGGGTCACCCGGAACCAACCGGATCAGCACGAATGCCAGAAAGGTGATGCCGATGAAGGTCGGGATGATGAGACTCAGTCTGGTGACGACGAACCTAAGCATCGGCAACTCGCCACCAGACCTGAGCCATGCGCCTCGCTATTTCAGATCGACCCCATAGAAGGTGTGCCTGCCGAACGGGCTCAGCTTGAAATCCACGACCTCCTTGCGCATGGGCTTGATCTGCACCGCATGGGCGATCGTGTACCAGGGCGCCTCGTCCTTGAAGACCACCTGCGCCTCCTTGTAGAGCTTGGTGCGCTCATCCTGACTGGTGACGCGCTTGGCCTGCGTGACGAGATCGTCGAAGGGCTTGAAGCACCACTTGGCGATGTTGCTGCCTCCGGCAGCCGCCGCCGGACAGCCAAGCAGGGTGTGCAGGAAGTTGTCGGGATCGCCGTTGTCGCCGGTCCAGCCGAGCTGAGCCGTCATGTGCTCGCCCGCCTGCGCGCGCTTGCGGTACTCGCCCCACTCGAAGCTCTTGATCTCGGCCTTGACGCCGACCTGGGCGAGATCGGCCTGCATCAGCTCAGCGATACGGCGCGCGTTAGGATTGTAGGGGCGCTGCACCGGCATGGCCCACAGATCCGTCTCGAAGCCGTTGGGATAGCCGGCCTCGGCCAGCAGCTTCTTGGCGGCCTCCGGATCGTACGGGTCGTCCTTCACGTCGTCGTTGTAGGACCACATGGAGGGCGGAATGGGGTTCTTGGCCGCCACGCCGGTGCTGAGATAGACCGCATCGAGAATGGCCTTCTTGTTCATGGCCATATTGAGCGCTTTGCGAACCCGCTTGTCGTCGAACGGCTTCTTGGTGGTGTTGTAGGCGAGGTAGCCGACGTTGAGACCCGGCTGCTCGAGCACGTTGATGTCGGGGTTCTTCTTCATGGCCTCGATGTCGGCCGGATTGGGATAAGGCATGATGTGGCATTCGCCGCGCTGCAGCTTGGCCCAGCGCACGGCGTTGTCCGGCGTGATCGCAAACACCAGATCGTCGATCTTGGCCTTGCCGGCGTAGTAATCGGGGAACGCCTTGTAGCGGATGATGGCGTCCTTCTGATACTGGACGAGCATGAAGGGTCCGGTGCCGATCGGCTCCTGGTCGACCTTCTCGGGCGTGCCGGCCTTCAGCATGGCGTCGGCATATTCCTTCGACTGGACGCCGGCATATTCCATGGCGAGGTTGGACAGGAACGGCGCTTCCGGCGAGTTGAGGGTGAACTTGACCGTGTTGTCATCCACCTTCTCCACCGACTTCAACAGTTTGGGCATGCCCATGTCGTTGAAATAGGAGTGGTTTTTGCTGGTGACCGCGAAGTAGGGATGATCCTCCTTCCACTGCCGCTCGATGGCGAACAGGATGTCGTCGGCGTTCAGGTCACGGGTCGGCTTGAAGTTGGCGTTCGAATGCCATTTGACGCCCTTGCGCAGGTGGAACGTGTAGACGGTGCCGTCCGGCGAAATGTCCCAGCGCTCGGCGAGGCCCGGCACAACCTTGGTGGTGCCGCGTTCGAAATCGACGATGCGGCTGTAGATCTGGCTGTTGGCGTCGAACGACGTTCCCGTCGTGTTGATGGCCGGATAGAAGTTCTCGGGGCTGCCCTCGGAACAGAACACGAGCGTCTTAGCTTGTGCCATGCCGCTCGCGAAGAACGTGGCAGCGCAAATTGTACCGATGAGTGCTGAGCGCTTCATGGGGGTCCTCTGGCAGGTGTGATAGCCACCGCAGGGGACCGACGCTATTCCTTGTCGCGCGCAGGTGTCAATTCACTGCAAAGACCTATTACGCCGCGCTCGTTCTTTGTGCGCGCGATTGCCCAGCGGCTGACCCGATATATGACCGGCTGATCCGGCGGCCTTCTGGCGCGGCGGAACGGGCCTCGACAGGCCGGAAACATCGAAACAGGCCTCGGCAAGCTGGGCACCAAGAACCGATGCGCCGTCGCCCGCGCTGGATTGAAGGCTGCAACCGTCTGACCGAGGCGGGCGTTCAGCGATTGGGCGCTACCCGCAGCTGCCCGTGCGCAGGACGGCCAAGACGGGCGGCCAACCAAACCCCTTCTTAAGGGTGACTGATGCAGAATAGCGTTTGTGGGCCCGACCAATGGAGAGTTTTATGCGCAAGATCCTGCTGGCGGCATCGGTGGCCGCTGTCGCGTCGCTCGGTGCGGCTGCGCCCGGGCAGGCGTGTTGGCACAATTGCTATCGGCCTGAAACGGACGGTCCTTGGTACACCCACCGGCCTTATACGAACCCCGGATACTTCTCCGGCCTGACCGTGCGGATATATGAGCCCCGGTACGCCTATCGCTACCCACGCCATGCGCACCGTCACGCCCACCGACCGCTTGTGAAATAGCCGAGCCCGGCCGCGGAAGCCAAGGCTCGCAGCCCTGAGCACGTCGAAGGGCGAATGAGTACGGCAATGCCGTGCTTCGACAAGCTCAGCACTGGGCAGTATTTGCTGATCGCGATTCGGCCCGGATCGAAAGAACTCTAGCCTGGGCGCCGCGGGCGCCCAGCGCAAAGTTGCTCCGCCACCCCACCGGCCGCATGGTCGGTGAGCACACAATGGCCTGGTATCGAAAAGCCGCGCGCCGGATCAGACGATCTTCTGCGGCCCGCCCTTGCCTTCCACGATGGCGTTGAGGTCCGCCTCGCTGGCGGCGCGCCGGCTGCGTCCGTCGAACATCGCACCCTGCTCGATCAGCAGCGACATGTGATGCAGGTCGCCATCGACGTTCGAGGAGGCTTGCAGCGCGATGGTCCGGCCGCAAATGACGCCGGAGACTTTGCCGCGCACCACGACCTGCCGGCCGGCCACCATGCCCGTCACCTGGCCCTTTTCGCCGACGATGACCTCTGCCGCCTGCACGTCGCCCTCGATCTCGCCGTCGACCTGCAACACGCCGCGGCCGATGATCTTCAGCCCCTGGCCAATGATCTTGAGGTCGTTGCCGATCACCGACTTCTCGGAGCTTTCCGGTCCGGTCATGCGGCGCTGGGTTCCATTGGCGGCGCTGGGCGCTTTTGGATCGGCCGACGGACTACGCGTAAGCATTGGGGGCCCCCTTGAGGTGTGGCAGTCCTTCAATCGCAAGCGGCTTTGGTGAGGGAGGAGAACTGGTCTTGAATTTCCCCCGTCCAGTCCTCAAACCCACAGGCCAGCCTGGGGTAGCGGCCTGCCGGCTCCCTCAACTGCCAGTTATTCACAGGAGATAGGCGTTACTCAAGCAGATTTTGTGAAAAAAACTTGCACGCGCCCTTCCAGCAACATGAGGCGGGGCAAGCGGCTGTGTTCATCTGCGCGCTGCGCCAGCTCTGCCGGCCACCCATGTCTGGTGAACCTGCATGCCATCAGGGTTGAAGGCCACGAGATCGGCGCGGTAGCCGGGAGCGATCCTGCCGAGGCAACCGCCGAGACCCAAAAACCTTGCCGGCTCCGTGGATGCGAAGCGCAAGGCTTGCGTCAGGGGCACGCCGAGGAGATCGACGCAGTTGCGCACGGCTGACGCCATATCGAGATGGGCGCCGGCGAGGGTGCCGTCCATCCTGGTGCAGCAACCGTCGCGCGCGGTGATCTCCTGGCCGTGCAGCCGGAACGTCGAGCGGCTGCCGCCGACCGTCGGTATCGCATCGGTGACGAGCATCGGACGCGCTACGCCGCGTAGCGCCAGACGCAGCATGGCCGGCTCCACGTGGTGACCATCGACGATCATGCCGAACCAGGCGCCCGGGGTCTCGAGCGCGGCGACCACCGGGCCAGGCTCGCGGCTTTGCGGCTGACGCATGGCGTTGAAGAGGTGTGTGAAGCCGGTGAGGCCTTGCTCCAGCGCCATCCTGGTCTGCGCATAGGTTGCCATCGAGTGACCGAGCGAGACGCGGACGCCGGCCCTGGCCAGCTGCGCAATGAAGCCCGCCGGCACCTGCTCGGGCGCCAGCGTGACGAGCGTGACGCCGCCTACCCGTCTCGCTGTTATCTGCTCGCTGTCCTCGGGCGTCGGCGGCCGGAACATGGCCGGATCGTGCACGCCCGGCTTCTCCGGAGACAGGAACGGGCCTTCGAGGTGAATGCCAAGCACGCTCGGCTCGGCGGACATTACCTCGCGCACGGCGTTGAGTGCAGCGCGCATCTTGGCCGGTGTATCGCTGATCAAGGTGGGCAGCAGCGCAGTGGTTCCAAAGCTGCGATGTGCCCGAACGATGGCCGCAATCCCCTCCGGTGTCGGCTCATCGTTGAACAGGACGTCGCCGCCTCCGTTCACCTGCAGGTCGATGAAGCCGGGTGCCAGCCAGGCGCCTTCGGGCAAGACTTGCTTCGGCACCGCTGCAGGCAATTCGGACCGGTGCAGGAACGCCACGATGCCGTGCCCCTCGATCACGACGGCGCAATCATGATGCAGATCGGTACCGTCGAAGACGGTGCCGGCCACCACCGCGTGCTGCTGCGAAACACTCATCGGGTGCGTGTCACCTTGCGCAGGTAGCGCGGCCGATCGACATCGGTGCCCAGCCGCTCCGCGAGACGGATGAGCATGGCATAGAAGCTCTGAATCAGGCACACGGCGTCGGTCTCCGGATGGTCGGAGTCGACAGCAGGCAGGCGGCCCGCGCCTGCGGCACCCGGCTCGGTGGTAAGCAGCGCGGTGCCTTTTTCGCGAAGGCTGATGGCCAGCTCGCGCATGCCATGTGCGGCCTCATCGGTCGGCATGAACATCAGGACCGGATAGCGCGCAGCGACCAGAGCCACCGGACCATGCAGAAACTCCGCGCCGCTGAATGCCTCGGCATGCAGGCTGCAGGTTTCCTTGAGCTTGAGCGAGGCTTCGCGGGCGATGGCCAGCGTCGGCCCGCGACCGATCGCGACCAGGCTCTTGGAGCCGACCAGCGTGTCGACCAGCTCGCTCCAGTCGAACTCGGTTGCGCGAGCCAGGCGATCCGGCAGCCGCTCGATGGCGCCGGCCAGCCTTGCATCGTCTGTCCAGAGCGCGCTCAGGCGCAGCAGCGCGGTCAGCGTAGCCACGAATGTCTTGCTGGCTGCGACGCTGAGCTCGGGACCGGCGCCAATCGGCAAGACAATATCGCAGGCCGCAACCAGCGGACCGTCGGTAGCATTGACAATCGCCACCGTCAGCGCACCAGCCGCCTTGGCGCTGGACGCCATGGCGACGAGATCGTCGCTCCTGCCCGATTGCGACACAGCGAGAAACACTTGTTTGTCGAGGCGCAACCGCCTCCCGTACACGCTGGCGATGTTGGGCGCGGCTTCAGCGACGGGAATGCCGACATAACGCTCGATCAGGTGTTTGCCGAAGGTTGCTGCATGCGCCGAGCTGCCGCGCGCACAGGTGACGACCACCTGCGGAGGCCGGCGCTTGAGCTGCCCGACAAGCTCCGCCAGTGGCTCCGCCAGGCCCTGCAATTGCCTGCTGACTGCCGCGGGGGCTTCGCGTATCTCGCGCGCCATCAGAATGTCGGCGGCTCCTTCTCCATCGATGCATGTACTCAGCCGATCAACTCGCCAGCGCCGCAAAACCCACCTCGGCCCGGGCCAGCCACAGGGCACCGGCTAGCGCGTCAGCGGCGGCCGCAACCAGGTGGTGCCTCGTCTCGTGGCTGAGCCACGGCGCAATGCTCGACGACAGCCCGCCGGCCAGCGCCAACCGTCGCACGCCGATCGCGTCCAGTCGCTGGGCCAGCATATCGATCTGTCGTGCGGCAAGCTGCATGAGCTCGCAAGCCGCCGGATCCTCCTTGCGCGCATGCTGGACAACAAGCGGTGCGAGCGTTGCAAACTCGCGCGGCTGCGCCACACTCATCCAGCGCACGATGGCATGGGGATCGGAGTTGAACTGCTCGAAGACGGCGCGCAGCAGGCCGGTCCAGGGCGCACGCCCGTCATAGGCCCACAACACGCGGCGCACCACCTCGCAGCCGAGCCACCCGCCGCTGCCTTCGTCGGAAACGGGAAAGCCCCAACCGCCCACCCGATGGCTCCGGCCCGCAAGCATCGCCCAGGCTACGGTGCCTGTGCCTACGATGATGATGCCGCCGTCCTCGCCACGATGCGCTCCAACGCACGCAGCGTGCGCGTCTGTCGTCACCATCATGTGCCGGAATGGATGTCGATAGGTCTCGACGGCCTTGCGTTCGATCGGCTCCGTCGCCCCCGCCAGGGCGAGGCAGGCGATGATGGGGCGGCTGCCGACACCGAGCTTGGCCTCGGCCAGACACTGGCCGGTGGCGTCGAGCACGGACCGCATGCTCCTGTCCACGCCCATGCGAATGTTGGCAGGGCCCGCCGTGCCCTCGCCGAGGACAGAGCCCGAGGCATCGCACAGGCGGGCACGGCATTTCGTGCCACCTCCGTCGACCCCGAGAAATAGTAACGCTCCGTCCACTTGTGGTCCTCTCTTATAGGGCTCATCTATGTATGATCGCGGCGAAATCCAAACAGATGGTAGCTAGTTGGTTGCTGGCGTGATGGAAACTGAGCGCGTAAGCCCTCGATATTCCGGCATCGACGTTTGGGAGCCCGCCGATGTCCTGGACGCCATGATCGAAGGGCAGTTCTCTGCCGTCGCTGCGGTGCGCGCTGCCAAGCCGGCCATCGAGCGGGCGGCCCAGGCAATAGAGTCCCGTCTGCGCTGCCAGGGCCGCCTAATCTACGCGGGTGCCGGAACCTCGGGCCGCCTTGCGGTGCAGGACGGTGCCGAGTTGATGCCGACATTCAGCTGGCCGCCGGAGCGCCTGCTGCTGCTCATCGCCGGCGGCGACAAGGCCATGGTGCGCGCGATCGAGGGTGCCGAAGACGAGATCGGCCAGGCCAAGGAGTTGGTGCAACGCCACCGCATAGGTGCCCAAGACGTGCTGCTTGCGGTGGCTGCGAGCGGAACGACACCATTCACGCTGGAGTGCCTGCGCGGAGCAAAGGCACGCGGCGCGTTAACCATCGGCATTGCCAACAACCGCGGCACACCGCTCCTCGCTGAGGCCGAGCACCCAATTCTCCTCGAGACCGGCGCGGAGCCGATCGCCGGCTCGACGCGCATGAACGCCGGGACAGCCCAGCGCATCACCCTCAATGTCCTGTCGTCCTTGCTCATGATCCGGCTGGGCCGGGTGTACAAAGGCCTGATGGTCGATGTCAGCGCCACGAACTCCAAACTGGCGTTGCGGCGTGAGGCGATGCTGCTCGGCCTCACCGGCAGGAGCAGGGACGACGTGCGTGAGGCGCTGGCGCGGGCGAACGGCAGCGTCAAGCTTGCGATCCTGCTGCTTGAAGGGTGCGATCTGCAAAAGGCCGTATCCGCGCTCGACAGCGTCGATGGGCGACTTGGAGCAGCCATCGCCCTTCTTCACCAGCAACGCTCCGTCGCACTCGATACTGAGTGCGAATGAGCGCTTCGGACGGGCAAATGTGCCGTTACCTGCAGCGAGCGCCAGGCCTGGGTCTTTGCATGTACGTGCGGCTCATCTCGTCCGCAACAAGATCGTAAAGCATCCGGTGACTGACCGGGAAGACCATCTGCCAGCCCTGGATCGCGCGGCCGTCGCAGGAGAACGCTACGCGCTCGTAGAAGGCCCTGTCGCCCTGCGTGCCGGACAGCACGAACCCGAACTTGCGCGGAGGTACCTGGTCGAATACCGCACCGGCGTAGTGCTCCTCCATGCGCGAGCGCCGATAGCGGGCAAGGTTTGTTCCACTAAAGTTGTCGGCAGCGAAGATGTGCAGCATGGCTGCGCCGTCGCGTGAGACCAAGGTGCGAGCATTGTCGTTCGACGGCCCGACGTCGTAGGCGAACACGTCGGCAGGATACCTGAGCGAGAACTTGAACAGGGCGTTGTGGTAGGCAACCCAGCCCGCGCCTCGACCGCGGCTTTGCGGCAAGGCCGCCGTGACCAGCCCTGCCGTTGTCACCCTTGCATCGCCGCTGGTCTGCACCAGCTCTGGCCCACCAACCACCTCGGCCCGCACCGCATCCGGCGCACCGGCTTGTTCCGGTCCTCGCGTGGGTTGCATCCACCATAGCGCGAGCCCGACGATACTGGTGGTCAGCACGAAGCTGACGGCGGCAGTCCCCAGAAAATTCCATCGCCGCTGGCGCACCTCCGCGGTCCGGCACACGAGAGCGCGATCATACTCTGCCCGCGCGTTGGGATCGGCCAGCGTCTCATAGGCCTGGCTCACCTCCTTGAAGCGCTGCGCGGCGCTATCTTTGCCGGCGTTGACGTCGGGATGGAAGCGACGCGCCTGCTTGCGGAACGCAGTTTTCACCTGATCGTGGCTCGCGCCCTGGTCTACCCCCAGGACGTGGTAAAGCGTACTCATCGGCGCATCCCCGCATACTGACCAAGCCGGCACCGTCCACGCGCATCAACGTGGCGGGCTCGCCGATTTAGTGGCGATCGCCTCCGTCCGAACCTCAATTTCTTGTCAGTGGATGAAATGTCGGCTCGCCGTTTTGCTGCCGCATCCGTCGATCTGTTGTCGGATATCGATCGCGCTATCGGATAGCGGATGGCTCGCATAGGTCCGCTGCATTTGCGCCTCGATGAAATTCAATGGCGGTCTTGTCAACAGCTGCCCCACAGTCAAAGACGTGAAGCATCGCGGCTCGCCAGTCGCGCTATGTCTTGATGCGCCGGCGCACATGTCGGCTGCTCAAGAGAGGGCGCACACCATGCTCAATCGGTACGGAGTGGTGATCAACGACGATCTCAAGTTTGCGGGCGAGCGCTTGAAGATCGTCAGCCAGGGCAAGGTCGAGATCGACTGCGACTTCGAGGGAGACATAACCGGCATCGAGGTTGTCGTCAGTGAGCGGGGCAAGGTGACAGGCAATGTCGCTGGCGAGCGCGTCATCGTGCTCGGGCGCATCATCGGAGGCATTCGCGGCAAGACGGTCGCCCTGCTGGCTTCAGCGCACGTGGAAGGCGACATCCAGCACACGTCGCTAGCCATCGAGGAGGGAGCCGAATTTGTTGGACGATGCAGACTGAGTGCTGCGTGAACAGGTGAACCGGCCGGGGTCGCCGGATGGACCAGACCAGGGCACGCCTGCACCCGGCCCTGGGCTGCATCGCGCCACTGCGGCTCGCCACCGCGTCTGTCGTGTTCGTGATGAAACGTCCGGTGGGCGCTGGCTGCCTGGCCTGGTTTGGGCCAATCACACGGCGCCGCTCGCCTTGCTCAGAACGCCGAGGGCATCCATCTGCCCCTCGGTGCCGGCCCAAGCGACAAACTGGTCGGGACGCACGAGGAGGTAAGTCGCCTCGTAGCGTTCGCGACCATCCGTACGCGAATCGCGCACGACCGTGAGAGGTACGCTCAAGCGTTCGGCGGCGCGCACGAAATTTCCGGTGATTGCGTCCGTGCCATCCAGAACGACGAGGGTAAAGCCGTCTCCCAACCGTTCGAACACGTTACCACCCGCCGACAGTGACTGCGGCGCCAGATGATGGCCGGGCCTGGCGACAAAACTATGCTTGCCACGCGCGCTGCAACTACCGCCATCGGGTCCGCACACCACCGGCGAGCCTTCATAGTTGGGCTCGAAGGCATGCACCTCGGATGAAGCTCCCGAGCTGCGCAGCGCCCAGGCCCGCTCGAACGCCTCCCGATCGCGCGCGGGATCGAAGGCCGCCAGAAACCTGCGATCCTCCAGGATGGCGTTTTCGATGAAGTCGCGCGCTGTGGATTGGAACACCGGGCGCCGTTCCGCGTCGTAGGAGGCGAGGAGATTGGGACCCGCCCAACCCTGCAGCGTCGCTGCCAGCTTCCAGCCGAGGTTTCTCGCGTCCTCGAGCCCCAGGTTGACGCCGTAGCCGCCATAGGGGGGATGACTGTGGGCGGCGTCGCCGGCGATGAACATGCGGCCCTCGCCATAGCTGTCGGCGACGGCGAAGCGCAGGTCCCAGAAGCCGATGTGCTTGAACTCGACGTCGAACTCGGCGCCGGCCGCTTCATGAACAAGCTTGCGGAAGTCGAAGTTATCCCTGGTCGTGCCCGCGGGCACGGGCGCGTGAAAGAACCACGTCGAACCGAGGTCGACCCGGCCAAAGAATTTCCAGTAGCCCTGCAGGTCCGGGTGCAGAACGCTGAGGAACGATTTGCCGGGGTGCCGCTTTTCCAACAGGCCGTGCAATTCGTGTGAGCGAAACACCAGCAGCACCATCAGCCTGTCATGGTCCGACAGGGTTTGCGTGATCCCCGCCTGCTCGCGCACGACCGACCGGCTGCCGTCGCAGCCCACGACATAGTCGGCCCGCACACGCCTTCGGCCGTCGCCCGCACGCTCCGCGATCACGACGCTGACGCCGCCATCGTCCTGGCTCACCTCCAGCGCACTCCAGCCGTACAGCGTTTCGACGCACGCCAGCTCGCCGACCCGCCGGCGCAGCACGGCTTCCGTCGCGTACTGCGGCAGCCGCTCGTTGTCCGTGAAATAGAAGGGGCGAACCAGCTCGCGCTGCATCCAATCGTAACTGTAGGGACCCAGTAGCGTGCCATACGCCGTAAGCCCGCCGATGCCATACTCACGCGGAATGGTTCGCGCCGCGCGCACCTGCTTCTCGACGCCCCAGAAATGAAAATGCTCCATCGTGCGCTGCGTGAGATTCTGCCCGCGCGGGATCGGCGAGGGTTCGAGCAGGCGCTCCACCAGCAGCGTGCGCACGCCGCGTTGCCCAAGCTCGATCGCCAGCCCGAGGCCGACCGGACCACCGCCGACGATGACGACCTGCGCGTCGCGTACCCCAGATTTGTTGCTGTCCAACGCGGTCATTGGCAGGTCATAGCTGGATGGCTGTTACGGGACGGCAGCTGCCGACGATCGGCGGTCGGTCGAGTTTCACTCGGGCGCAATGCCGGAATCCTTGACCACCTTGGCCCAACGCGGCTGATCATTCGCCATCATGTCGGCGAGCCGCTTCGGAGTTCCACCACGCGCCGTTAGGCCCTGCTTGGCCAGCGCTTCGCTAACGGCCGGCTGCTTCAGGATGTCGTTGATCTCGGTGTTGTAGCGGGCAACCGTTTCGGCGCTCATGCCGGCGGGCGCCAGCAGGGCGTACCACAGATCGACATCGAAGCCGGCGACGCCCTGCTCTTCAAGTGTCGGCGTATCCGGCGCGAGCGCCGACCGCGCGCTTCCGCCGATAGCCAGCAGGCGTATCTGCTTGTCCGCCACCAGCGGCAACGCCGTGTGCAGGGGCAGGAACATCACGCCTACGTGACCGCCGACTAGGTCGCGCACGGCGCCGGCCGAGCCCGAGTAGGGTACATGCGTGAGTGAGACGCCGGCGGTCAGCTTGAACAGCTCCATCGTCATGTGCTGCGGTGTGCCGCGCCCCGGCGAGGCGTAGTTGATCTGATCGGGACGAGCCTTGGCATCGGCGATCAGCTCGCGAACATTGGTTGCTGGCAGCGAGGGATGAACCACCAGCGCGATCGAGCCGGTCGCCACCTCGGCAATCGGCGCGAAGCTCGTCTGCGGGTCGTAGGGCAGGCTCTTGAACAGGCTGGCATTCATGACGAACGTGTTGGCCGCCATGAGCAAGGTGTGGCCGTCGGGCGCGGCGCGCGCTACCTGCTGGGTGCCGATGTTGCCGCTGGCGCCCGGCTTGTTCTCGACCACGACGGGTTGGCCCCAGCGCTTTTGCAGCTCCTCGCCGAGCAGACGCGCAAGGATGTCGATGCCGGTGCCGGGCGTATAGGGCACGACAATGGTGATGGTGCGGCCTGCCTGCTGCGCGGAAGCCGACATAAAGACTGCCGGAGCCGCGACTGCCAAACAGGCCAAAAGAAGAAGTTGCGTCGCCGTCAGGAACGTCATCACGCAACGGGTACCTGTCTGCGAAAGCCGTCGATGGCCGTGCCAGCCCACGCCTCCAGTCATTGTCGACACTCCCTCCCGGCAATTGTTCCCCTGCTAGCTCGATTACGTCCCGGCCGGGGTAAAGCGTCAACCACAATCAGTCCGCGCGCCCGGGGTGGAACTGCCGATCTGCAGCGGTCTCGCCGTGGTCAGTTGGACGCTTTAGCGCTGACTGCGCATCGCCCTTGCGGTAAAGGTGCTTGGCGGGTTGGCCAGCTTGCACGCCCGATTGGCGTTTTTGGCGTGGTGAGTTTAGGCGTGCAGCGAGAAGGATCGGCTTCCGAAACGGCTTCGAACGTCGGGGCTGCGGCTACGCGTTTCGCGCGGCAGTCTGCAACCGGCTTCGCGCGCCTGCTCAGCAGGATGCCTCTCGGAAGGCTTCTTGGATTGATCGTACTTGTCACGGCCCTGCCGCTGCTGCTCGCCACCTACGTGAGCTATCAGCGCCTGGCCGCCAATGAGGGCCGGTCGATCGAGCAGAGCCTGTTGCTCAGCACAAAGATCCTGGCTGGCCTCGTCGACAATGAGATCGACGAGCATGGCGCGGTCCTGAAAACGCTGGCCCAGTCCAGGGCATTGTCGCGCGGCGACCTGGCAGCCTTTTGGCAAGAAGCGCACCGCGCCATGGATGTGGTGCCGGGCTCGTGGCTGAGCGTCAACGACGCTCAGGGCCAGTTGCTCATGAGCACGCTGGTCCCCTTTGGCTCATCCTTGCCCCAGCGAGCCGCCGCGGATCTCCTGCGCGCACCGACCGCAAAGGATGGGGTCGTTTCCGACCTGCGCCAGAGCGCGCTCGCGGACAAGCTTTCGGCGTATATTGACCTCCCCATTTTCGAAGGCAGCTCACCCAAATACATTCTCTCGATCAGCCTTCCACCGGAGCAATTCTACGAGCTTGTCAAAGACCGTTTTTCGCGCGGCGAGCTGGTCGGCATCTTGGATCGCAAGAGCCGTTTCATTGCGCGCATCCCTGACAACGAAGCGCGGGTCGGTGCGTTTGCGAGCGAAGGCTGGCGCGCCGGCATAGCGAAGGCTGCCGAAGGCTTCACATATAACCGCTCGCTGGAGGGCAATCTCGTCATCAACGCCTACACCACCTCGGCGCGGGGCTGGGTTGTAGGCGTGGGCCAGCCGGAGGCTCAGCTTCTCGGACCTCAGCGTAGCGTGTTGGAATCGACTGCCTGGGTCGTCGGCCTATTGACCGCAATCAGCCTGACCCTCGCCATTCTGATGGCCCGCCACGCAAGTCGCGGAATGGAACAGTTGGCGGCGGCGGCGACGAACGTTGGCGAGGGCAGGCCGATCCCCGAGATTGTCGCACCGTTCCGGGAAGCGGCGGCGATCACTGCGGCCCTGCGGACAGCGTCTGAAGAAGTGGCTCACGCCCAGGCCGACCTCGAGGTCAAAGTCATGGAGCGCACCCAGGAACTGTCGGCCGAGATGCGGCGCCGTGAACAGAGCGAAGCGCAGGCGCGTCAACTCTTGAGGATGCAGGCGATCGGTCAGCTGACCGGCGGCATCGCCCACGACTTCAACAACATGCTGGCGATCGTCATCAGCAGCTTGAACTTGCTCAAGCGGCGCCTGGCTGCCGGCAGAAGCGATGTGGACGAGTTGATCGCTGGCGGCATAGACGGCGCGCAACGAGCCGCGTCACTCACACAGCGGTTGCTCGCGTTCGCACGCCAGCAACCGCTCTCGCCCGAAGCGCTGGACGTGAACCGGCTTATCAATGGCCTCGGGGACCTTATTTACCGGACGATCGGCGAGGACATCCGCGTCGAGACCGTGCTGGCGGCAGGTTTATGGACTGTGCATGCGGATGCCAGCCAACTCGAGAACGCAATCCTGAACCTGGCTGTGAACGCGCGCGATGCAATGGCGGATGGTGGCAAGCTGACCATCGAGACGAGCAACAGCTATCTCGACGAAGACTACGCCCAGCAGCACGAAGACGTCACAAGCGGACAGTTCGTGCTTATCGCGGTCACGGACACTGGAAGCGGAATGGCGACGGAAGCCGTGGCGCGGGCCTTCGAGCCGTTTTATACGACCAAGGCGCCGGGGCGCGGCACGGGGCTCGGCTTGGCGCAGGTTTACGGCTTCGTGAAGCAGTCACGTGGGCATTCGAAGATCTACTCAGAAGTTGGGCATGGCACGACGGTGAAGCTGTACCTGCCACGATATGTGGGGGGAGCGGAGCCGGCGATAGCAAGAGCCACCAATGCTGCAACGGTCGAGCGCGGCTCGGCCGAGGAATGCGTGCTTGTGGTCGAGGATGAAACTCGCGTCAGGCAACTGTCGGCGGAGACCTTGCGGGAGCTGGGCTACCGCGTGCTCGAAGCGGACGGAGCAGCGGCTGCGCTCAAGCACATCGAGTCGGACCGCGCCATCAAACTGCTGTTCACGGATATTGTCATGCCGGACGTCAACGGCCGCAAGCTGGCTGACCAGGCGCTGTCTCTGAACCCAAACCTCAAGGTGCTTTTCACAACGGGATTCACCCGCAACGCCGTCATCCACCACGGCACGCTCGATCCGGGTGTCAACTTCATTGCCAAGCCGATCACCATTGAGGGCCTCGCACGCAAGATTCGGCAGGTGCTGGACAGTTGATCACTCGGCCGCCGGCTCGCGATATCTCAGCTGGCGTGATGCGAGACGCGGTTAACTCCGTGGGCGTTGGGAACTGCAAGCTTTGCTAGCCGTTTCCCGGATGGCTTCCGTAGCTGTGTTTCAAACCATGCGTGCCTCAGGTCCTCGTCCCGAAGCAAGCGTCGTCCACGTCGCCGAGGGCACCATCCTCGCTGATGGGACTTGCTGCGAATGGGCGCTGTGCGGTGCTGCAGGTGCTCAGCTTGGAAGTCCAACGGAGGCCACGTGCGAGGATTGCCGGCGCCACCTCGTTGCGTCGCGGATCATTTCGGCGGCCACTCTGGCATGGGGCCCTCCGGACCTGATCTCCTCAAGCTGGCCAAGGAGCATGCAATGAGACGGTACTCCAAGGGCGCATCCAAAGACGTCGAGCGGGCGATGCACAAGGAAAAGCGCGGAACGCTTAAGAGCGGCAGCGGCAAGAAGGTTACGAGCCGCAAGCAGGCCATCGCCATCGGCCTGTCAGAAGCCCGCAAGAAGGGCAAGAAGGTTCCCAAGAAAAAGGCGAGCTGACCGCGCTGATGCGTTTGGCCGCGAACTCTCACTCATCGTCGGTGGCCCGACGACCACTTTCTGCTTGGTCGATATGGCGCCGCGCTTCACGTTTAGATCGTTTCAGAATGGAGCGCGTCGTTCGGCGAAGATGCACAGCAGCCGGAAGGCACCTCTCCCGAGGTGCCTTCCCGACGGCTAGCTGGCCGCCTTCAGGTTGACCGCAAATTCCGCAACCTGCGTCAGCTTCTTGTCGGCCGCCTTCTCTTCGTCGAGCGTCTGCTGAAGTAGACGGACAACATCGGGGCGGCCGAGGCGATTGGCCCAGGCAATCAGCGACCCATAGCGTGTCATCTCGTAGTGTTCGACCGCCTGTGCGGAGGCGATGATCGCGGCATCCAGCACGGTCTTGTCTGCCACCTCACCACTTACATCGCCGGCCTCGGTTATGATGCCGTCGATGGCAGGGCAATTCACCGACTTCGCAGACTTACCGAGCATCTTGAAGACCTGCTCGAGCCTGCTCACGTGGATCTTGGTTTCCCCGAGGTGACTTTGCAGCCCTTGCTTCAACTGAGGATCCGAAGCGTTGCCGATCATATCCGGGAGCGATTTCACGATCTTGTTCTCGGCGTAGTAGATGTCCTGCAGGGTATGCAGGAACAGATCATCGAAGGTTTGGATGTCTTTCGAAAACAGGCCCATGGTCGTCTCCTAGGAGGGAACTCGCCGGTCGATCGGCCGTTGTGAAGCAGTTGCTGGTCATAGTCGTAACGCCGACTAGGTGACCAAGTTCCTGATCCAATGCGATCTTCCCAGGCGCAGTTGCCGCAACGTGCGGCCATGTGTGGAAGACGGGCGACGCGATCACACAGTCCGCAAAGGCCGCTGCATGCGGCCGCGCGACACCCCAATTGCCATGGCCGTTGCATTCCGACCGGCGATGCGGACCGGCCGTCGCGCCTGGCTCATTCTCCCGCGTCAGCGCAGGCGGTCTGTCGTCAACGTATGCTCGACGCACTCGTTGATATGAGCGGCGAGAACCGTCTTGGCGCGGGCGGCATCGCGCTTGAGGGCGCACTCCAGCAGCTGCTGGTGCTGGCGCGGCACAAGATCACCGCGATAGCTGAGCGCGAGGATCAGGTAACGGAAGTACTTGTCGAATACCGCGGCATGCGCCTCCATCAGCGGACGCGAACCGCAATTGAAGATCAATGCTCGATGGAACTCGCCATCGTAGCGCTTCCACAGCTGATGATTGGCCTTCTTGGTCGACATGGTGCGCTCGGTCGCGGCCAGCTTGTGGTGAGCGGATACGACGCGGCCCTCCCACTCCATGTCGCCCAGCGCGAATGACTGCTCCATGGCGTGCGATTCCAGGAGGAACCGCAATTCGGCAAGACCTTTCAGGTCCTGCGCCGATACGGGCGCGACCTCGAAACCGCGCCGGCCTTCCGCCAGAACCAAGCCGTCCGAGGAGAGACGGCTCAAGATTTCGCGCAGCGTACTTACGCTGACGCCGTAGTCCTCGCGCATCGCCTCAAGGCGCAACTTGTGCTCGGGCGGCAGCTTCCCGAAAATGATGTCAGCGCGGATGCGCCGATAGCCGTCGTCGCTGACGGTTTCCAACTCTTCGAGCCTGTCGAGCACCGTTCTGCCTCCCTGACTGCAACCTGCACCCGATTGACACAGGAGCCCTGATCGCGCAACAGCATTTCATATGAGTATCCTATAATCATCCTACAAAACGCGAAAGCTGCGTTGACACCCCTCGAGCCTCGTGATGTAAGGATCACCTTAGTGAAAGCCAAAAAGGCGAGAAGCACGGGATCAAGCTGTGCCACGAGGAAATGCCAACGGCGCCACGCCGGCCGCGCACTCGAAGGATGCAATGCGTCATCCGCGGGAGCATGGGCGTTGCAGAGGAGTGCGCCTGTGAAGATGTCCATCGCAACCGTGTCTTTGAGCGGCGATCTCGTAGAGAAGCTGGAAGGGATCGCGTCGGCAGGCTTCTCGGGCGTGGAAATCTTCGACAACGATCTTCTGTCTTTCAGCGGCTCTGCAGCGGATGTCCGACGCATTGCCGCGGACCTGGGCCTGGAAATCGTCGCGTTTCAGCCGTTCCGGGATTTCGAGGGCATGCCTGCCAACAAGCGCGAGCGGGTCTTTGGACGCGCGGAGCGCAAGTTCGATGTGATGCAGCAGCTCGGCTGCGGCCTCCTGGTTGTGTGCTCGAACACGGCACCGGATGGCGCCGGCGATATTGCGCGGGCGGCAAGCGACCTGCGCGAACTGGGAGAGCGGGCGAGCGCGCGCGGATTGCGGGTCGGCCTTAAGGCGCTGGCCTGGGCACGCCATATCAAAGACTATCGGCAGGCCTGGGAGGCCGTGCAGGGCGCAGATCATCCTGCAGTCGGTCTCATCGTCGACAGCTTTCACAGCTTCGCCGCGCACACCGACCTCGACCATCTGCGCGGAATTCCCGGCGCGCGTATCTTCCTCGCGCACCTCGCCGACGCCGACGCGATACATCCGGACGCACTCGCTCAAGGCCGGCATTTCACGAATTTCCCGGGCCAAGGCGAGCTGCCGCTCTTGGCGTTCATGGAGGACCTGCAGGCGACCGGCTTCGAAGGACCTTTGTCGATCGAGATTTTCAATGATCAGGTACGCGCCGGCTCGGCGCGAAGCACGGCGGTCGACGGCCGCCGCTCGCTGCTGTTCCTGCTCGACCAGTTGCGCAAGCGCACCCCGAACGCGCGGGCATCTCTGCCGTTGTTGCCGCGGCGCAGCAAATGCATGGGCACGGAGTTCATCGAGTTCGCCATCGATGAGGGCCGCGCGCTTGGCTTCGAGAAGGTGCTTCGCGGCCTCGGCTTTGCCCGCACCGGCGTGCACAAGTCGAAGTCGGTGACGCGCTGGTCGCAGGGTGCGATCAACATCGTCATCAACACCGAGAAGGAAGGCTTCGCGCACTCTTACAACATCACGCACGGGACCGGAGTGTGCGCCATCGGCTTGATGGTCGAAGACGCTGCCGCCGCGCTCAACCGGGCGCAGGCCCTGCTCGATCAGCCCTTCCACCAGGCAGTCGGTCCCGGCGAGCTGCAGATTCCGGCGGTGCGTGGGGTGGGCGGCAGCCTCCTTTACTTCGTCGATCGCCGCACGGACCTCGGCCGGGTGTGGGACATCGAGTTCGAGCCGGTCGAGACGGCGGAGCGATCGCAGGCCGGGCTGGTCTCGGTCGACCATATTTCCCAGTCGATGCACTACGAGGAGATGCTGAGCTGGCTGCTGTTCTATACGTCGCTGCTTGACGTCGCCAAGCTTCCCGTGCGCGACGTGCTGGATCCGGGGGGACTGGTGAAAAGCCAGGTTCTGCAGACGCCGGACGGCAAGCTGCGCCTGGTGCTCAATGCCTCCCTGTCCAAGCGCGCCATGTCATCGCGGTTCTTGTCGGAGGCATTTGGCTCGGGCGTGCAGCATATCGCCTTTGCGACTGACGACATCCTCGCCACGGCGCAGCGCCTGAAGGCGAATCGCCTCGGCATCCTTGCCGTTCCTGACAACTACTACGACGATCTCGAGAGCACGACGGACCTGTCATCAGCGCAGATCGCCGAGCTGAAAGCCCACAATGTTCTCTACGACTGCGACGAGGCGGGCGAGTATTTGCAGATGTACACGCAGACGTTCGAGCAGGGCTTCTTCTTCGAGATCGTCGAGCGGCGCGGTTATCGCGGCTTTGGGGCGGTCAATGCTCCGATACGCCTCGCCGCCCAGTCGCGCCTGATCCAGGACGAGCACAGCATCCTCTGAAGGCCACGACCGTGCCCGGCAAGCAAGCAGCCGCGAAAATGCAAGGGAACCGCCCATGAGCCGCCTGATCTACGTCATCAACGGGCCCAATCTCAACCTGCTCGGGACGCGCCAGCCTGAGGTTTACGGGCGCGAAACTTTGGCCGACGTCGAGCGTGACTGCCGGGCGCTGGCCAAGACCTTGGACCTGGAGGTGGCCTTCCATCAGAGCAATTTCGAAGGCGGCGTCATCGATTTCATCCATGACGCGCGACTCAAGGCGGCTGGTGTGATCATCAATGCCGGCGCCTACACCCACACCTCGATCGGCATCCACGACGCGCTCAAGATCCTGGATGTGCCCATCATCGAGGTGCACATTTCCAACATCCATCAGCGGGAGGAGTTTCGCCACCACTCCTACATCTCGCGCGTGGCAAGCGGCGTGATCGTCGGTTGCGGAACGCAAGGATATCAACTCGCCTTGCAGCGCATGGCACGCTTGCTCGGTGAAGCTAAGAAGTAGACGAAGCCAACGATGTTACGTCTGCCAAAGCGTTGCCCGTCAGGGGAGCAGCAGCGAGCCGAGTTCGGCGGCGGCGCTTTGCAGCGGCTGCAGGAAACGCGCCACCATATCTGTCTCCGCCATCGGCCGGCCGAGGATCACATTCATGCCGGCGACAAACTGCCCGCTGGTATCGCGCACGGGGACGGCCAGGGTGCACAGGCGCGATTCCATCTGCTGGCTGGCAACGGCATGGCCGGCATCGCGCACCTTTTTCAGCAGCGCCTGGAGCTGCCTGGGAGAGGTCACCGTTTGCTCGGTAAAGCGGTGCAACTTGACGCGTCTCAGGTAGTCGTCGAGCTCAGCGGGCGGCAGGTGCGCCAGCATGACCTGGCCGATCGATGTGCAATAGGCTGGCAGGCGGCGCCCGACGTTGAGCGCGGGCGACATGATACGCGAGGATGTGGATCGAGCGAGATAGGCGATCTCGTCCTCGTCCAGGATGGCGAGCGAGCAGGCCTCGTTGAGGGCGTCGCCCAGGCGATTGAGGACCGGCTGCGCCAAAAGCGGCAGGGGCGAGGTCGACAAATAGGCGTGAGTGATGGAGAGCACGCGCGGGCGCAAATAGAAGCGCCCCGTGTCGTCGGCGGCAGCAAAGCCGAGCGCTGCAAGCGTGTGCAAGCTGCGCCGCACGGCAGCGCGCGGTATTCCGGTGCGCTGGCTCACCTGGGCAATCGTCATGCGTCCTCTTTTGGTGGAAAACGACAGCACCACCGCCAGGCCACGTGCGAGCGACGTAACGAAATCGGGATCATCGCGGTAGTCGGCGATCGCGTCCGCCACCAGATAGGGCGCCGGCAAGGCATCTGCGGTTTCGACCGCCGGAATGCGCCGCACAGACCGTTTGGCCTGGGGCAATGCTCTCGACATTCCTCGTCCCTCCTTTGCCTTCAGGAGCTCGTTCGTAGGGCGTGCCCACTCGGGTCTCTCACGTCGATCACGAGCGCCTCTCGACATGCCCATTGATGCAAAGCTTTGCCTTGTTCGTGTACGCGCTGTGCGCTGTGCGCACAATATATCGTATAGCGCACGAACGATCAAATTTGGCTCGCGCCGACGCTACCCCGGGGGAACGACCGCGCGCTCTGTGTCTCCCACCAGAGAGACCGGAACGTGCGGTCGCACGGGCAAGCCGTTCAGCCCAGCCGGAAACCAGAACGCACTCGATCGCAGGATCACTTAAGGAGGCGGCCATGGCCCCGCATGAAAGCAAGAAGCTGACTACCGACGAGCAGCGGCAGGAACTCGACGAGGCGTTCGAGCGGGCAAGAAGCGCGCTCGCCATCATCGAGACCTATGACCAGGCCCGCGTCGATCGCCTGTGCCAAGCCGTTGCCTGGGCGGTCGCCAACAAGCGGGCGTTCACGCGCCTGGTCGACATGGGCATCGAGGAAAGCGGTCTGGGCGATGCCGAGAGCCGCATGGGCAAGCGCCTCAAGATCCGCGGTGTGCTGCGCGATGCCCTGCGCCAGAAGAGTGTCGGCGTCATCGAGGAGATCCCGGAAAAAGGCATCGTCAAGTACGGCAAGCCGGCCGGGATTGTGGCGTGCATCGTGCCGACGACCAACCCGGACCTGACACCGGCCGGCAATGCCATCTACGCCATCAAGGCGCGCGACGTCGTCATCTTCTCTCCCCACCCGCGCTCGAAGCGCACATCGTTTGAGACGGTGCGCCTGATGCGCGAAGCGCTGGAGCGGGAAGGGGCGCCGCCCGACATCCTGCAATGCCTCACCAAGGTCAACATCCCCATGTCGCAGGCGCTGATGGCACGCGCCGACCTGGTGATCGCCACCGGTGGGCAGGCCATGGTGCGGTCGGCTTACAGCTCCGGCACGCCGGCTTACGGTGTAGGCGCCGGCAATTCGACCATGATCATCGACGAGACCGCCAACATCGAGGAGGCGGCGCGCAATACCCGCCTGTCCAAGACCTCGGATTTCGGATCCGGCTGCTCGGCCGATGGCAATCTGATCATCGAGGCCGGCATTTTCGATCGCCTCGTGAAGCAGCTGCAGGCGGAAGGCGGCTACTTGGCGAGCGCAGCGGAGAAAGCCGCCTTGCGCAGAGTCATGTGGGATGAGGAGCAGCACCGCACGCCCAATACGGTGGCGATCGCGCCGCAGCGTCTTGCCGAGATCGCCGGTTTCGGCATTCCCGCCGATCGCAAGTTCATCATCGTGGATGGTGATGGCATCGGCAAGGAGCACCCGTTCTCGGGTGAGAAGCTTACCACGTTGCTGGCGGTGTATCGCTACAAGGGCTTCGAGCAGGCGCTCTCAATGATGAGCGCCATCTACGAAGTCGGCGGCAAGGGGCACTCGTGCGGCATCTATTCGTTTGACCAAGACCATATCGACAGGCTCGCACGGGCGGCACCTGTGTCGCGCATCATGGTCCGCCAACCCCAGTCCAAGGCCAATGCCGGCGCTTTCAATAACGGCATGCCCATGACGTCGAGCCTGGGCTGCGGCACCTGGGGCGGCAACGTCGTATCCGAGAACGTCCATCTCAAGCACTACATGAACACGACCTGGGTGTCCCTTCCGATCAAGGAAGACCGGCCGTCGGACGAACAGCTGTTCGGCGATTTCTACGATCCGGCGCTCGAGGCCGACACAAAGACGGCGGCAGCCTGAGTCATGGCGAAGAAGACCGCAGAAGACATCGTAGCTGACGCGTCGACCTGGTGGCAGACGGCGCTGATCGACATCGAGCCCGGCAAGATCGCCATCCGGGGCTATCCGATCCAGGAGCTGATCGGCCACGTGCGCTTCCCCGACATGATCTGGCTGATGCTGCGCGGTGATCTGCCGTCGCGCGGACAGTCCGATCTGCTGGAGGCGGCGCTGGTGCCGGGCGTCGACCACGGCCCGCATGCGCCGTCGATTGCCATCTCCCGGATGGCAGTCAGCTGCGGCTTGCCGGTGAATGGCGCCATGGCGTCGGCCATCAACGTGCTCGACGACATCCATGGCGGCGCCGGCCAGCAATGCATGCAGCTCTACCGCGACATCGACCAGAAGGCGGGCAAGGACGGCGACCTCGTCAAGGTTGCCACGTCGATCATCGAGCAGAACCGCAGCGCCGGCGAGAAAATCGTTCCCGGCTTCGGCCATCGTTTCCATCCGGTCGATCCGCGCACCGCGCCACTGCTTGCGCTTGTCGCCAAAGCGGAAGCAGCTGGCGTCGTATCCGGGCGCTTTGCTGCGATCGGACGCGCGGTCGAGAGCGCGATCTCCTCCATCAAGGGACGGCACATCCCGATGAACATCGACGGGATCACTGCCGTGATTTTCTGCGAGCTCGGCTTCGAGCCGGAGCTCGGCCGCGGACTGTTCGTGCTGTCGCGCTCGGTCGGCATCCTGGCGCACGCCTGGGAACAGAAGCAGCAGGGCCGCCGCATCATGGGGCCCATGCCGAAGGAAATACCGTTCCGCTACACCGGACCAGCGACCCGGCATCTCAACAGCAACGAAGGCAACAAGGGCTAGTGCGCCTGCCTTGCGAACCGTGACACTTGGAGAAGAGTGATGAAAGACAAGGTAGCCAACCAGCTTGTGAAGTACCTCGAAGGGCGCGGTGTCGAATATGTGTTCGGCCTGTGCGGCCATACTAACATCGCCGTGCTGTCGGCGCTCGAGAAGAGCAAGATCACGTTCGTCAACACCCGGCACGAGCAGGTCGCCGCACACGCCGCCGATGGCTACGCGCGCGCCAAGAACCAGACGGCCGTGGTGCTCTCGCATCTGGGTCCGGGCCTGACCAACGCTGCAACCGGGGTTGCCAACGCCTCGCTGGATTCCGTGCCGATGGTGGTGATCGCGGGTGACATCCCAAGCCACTACTACGGCAAGCATCCGCACCAGGAAGTGAACATGCACGCGGATGCGGCCCAGTTCGAGATCTACAGACCGTTCGTCAAGCGCGCCTGGCGCGTGGAACGCCCCGATCTGTTCCCGGAGATCCTGGAAAAGGCGTTCTCGCTTGCCGAAAGCGGTCGCCCGGGACCTGTGCTCGTGGACGTGCCGATGGACATTTTCTCGGCCGATATAGACGTCGCGCTGTTTGAACGCCAGCGGCACAACACCAAGAAGCTGTCGCGGCCCTCGCTCGATGAGGACACGGCCACAGCCATCGTCAAGGCCTTCAGCCAGGCCAAGCGGCCGGTGCTTTATGTGGGCGGCGGCATCGTGCGCGCCAATGCGGCCGCCGAGCTGCGCGCCTTCGTCGACCATTTGCAGGTTCCCGTGGCCTATACGCTGATGGGCAAGGGCGCGGTGCCGGACGACCACCCCTTCGTGCTCGGCATGACCGGCTTCTGGGGCACTACATTCATCAATGACCAGTGCCGCACTGCCGACTGGATCATGGGTCTCGGCACCCGCTTCTCGGAGGCCGATTGCAGCTCCTGGTATCCGGAATACACCTTCAGCATCCCGCCCACCAAACTGATCCACATCGACATAGATCCCTGCGAGATCGGCCGCAACTTCCCGGTCGAGATCGGAGCGGTCGCCGACCTGAAGCCGGCGCTGACGGTGCTCAACCGCGTGGCCCGCAAACTGCTGCCCGACGGCATCAAGCGTCCGCAACTGGCCAAGGAGATTGCGGCCAAGCGCGAGCAGTTTGTGGCCAGCAATCGTGTGCACGCGCAGAGCGATGCCTACCCGATGCGGCCTGAGCGCATCCTCGCCGACGTGCGCGAGGTTCTGCCACGCAACGCCTTCATCACCACCGACGTCGGCTGGAACAAGAACGGCGTCGGCCAGCAATTCCCGATTCTCGAGCCCGGCACGATCCTGACCCCCGGCGGCTACGCCACGATGGGGTTCGGCGCGCCAGGCGCCCTGGGAGCGAAGCTCGCCCAGCCGGATCGGGTGGTCATCTCGCTGGTCGGTGATGGCGGCTTCGGGCAGAACCCGGCCATGCTCGCCACCGCCTACGAGCAGAACATCGCCGTGGTGTGGGTGATCATGAACAACAACGCCTTCGGCACCATCGCCGGTCTCGAGCGCGCGCACTTCGGCACCACCTTCGGCACCGTGTTCGAGAAGAACGGCAAGCCCTACACGCCCGACTACGCAGGTATGGCAAGGGCGTACGGCATCGACGGCATCAAGATCACTTCGGCCGCCGAATTCAAACCGGCGCTGGAGCGCGCCATCAAGTCCAACAGCCCATACGTCATCGACGTGAGCATGCAGAACGAGCCCACGCCGACCTTCGGTCACTGGAACATCATGGACATCTATTCGCCAGGCAAGAAGGTCCACCACGTCAGCACGGGTACGTGAGCAGCGTGAGCACAGCAGGGCGATCCAAGGCGAACATGAGGAACAGGCCGTGATACATGTCTACTCGCTAGCGCACTTGACGGTGCTGTCGTTGACGCCACCAGAGGTGGTCGATGTGGCGGCACGCACCGGCTATCGATACGTCAGCCTGCGCCTGACAAGGGTGACACCCGATGAGCCGCTGTATGATCTGGCGCACGACCGCCTCCTCATGAAGGAAACCAAGGCCAGGCTGCATGCCACGGGGCTCAAGGTTCTCGACGTCGAGCTGTTCCGCATGGACCCGACACTCGAACCGGAGAGCTTCATTCCGGTGCTGGAGGCCACGGCCGAGCTGGGCGCCCGTCTGATTATCGCCCAGCTGCCCGATCCTGATCGCGAGCGGGCCACGGCACGATTTGCCCGCCTCTGCGACCTCGCCAAGCCGCTTGGCATCTTCGTCAGCCTCGAGTTCCCGCATTGGACCGATACGGGCAACTTGGCGGCAGCTGCCAAAGTCGTGCGGGCTGTCGGCAAGGACAATGCCGGCATCCTGGTCGACACCTTGCACTTCGCCCGCTCCAACTCGAACCCGGAGGATCTCGCCAAGCTGCCGGCCGAGTGGTTCCGTTTTGTCCATGTTTGCGATGCACCCAAGGAGGTCCCACCCACCGCCGAGGGCATCATTCGAACCGCGCGCGCCGAGCGTCTTTTCCCCGGCGAAGGCGGCATCGATGTGCGCGGCATTCTCGACCGCCTGCCCCAAAATATCCCATACTCCCTGGAGATCCCGCGCTTGACCATGAGCAAAGCGGTGGGTCCGGAGGAGGTCGCGCGCCTTGCGCTGCGCGTAACGCGCAGCCACCTGGAGGAAGAGCTTCTGATGGCGGCTTCGTGACTTGCATCGGAGTTGGTGGAAGAGCCGATGAGGCTGCTGGAAGGTATCCGCGTCCTTGACCTGACCAACGTGCTGGCGGGGCCGTTCTGCTGCTATCAGCTTGCCGCCCTTGGTGCAGACGTCATCAAGGTGGAAGTGCCGGGCACAGGCGATCTTGCGCGCGAGTTGGGTGCCGACCCGGCGCTCAACAGGAAGCTGATGGGCACGTCTTTCCTGGCGCAGAACGCGGGCAAGCGCTCCATCACCCTCAATTTGAAATCACAGGCCGGCAAGCAGATCTTTCAGCGCCTTGTCGGCACGGCGCAGGTGGTGGTCGAGAATTTTCGCCCCGGCGTCATGCGCAGGCTGGGCCTGGGCTATGCTGCGCTTAAAGACGCCAACCCGGGATTGGTGTACTGCGCCATCTCTGGCTTCGGTCAGGATGGCCCGCTCAAGGACAATCCCGCCTACGATCAGATCGTACAGGGCCTGTCGGGGGTCATGAGCGTAACAGGCACAAAGGATGGCAGCCCGTTACGGGTCGGCTACCCGATTGCCGACACCATAGGCGGGCTGACGGCCGCGTTTGCCATTGCCGCCGCCCTCGTTCGCCGCGGCCGCGGCGGCGAGGGAGAATTCATCGACGTGTCGATGCTGGAAGCCACACTGGTCACCATGGGCTGGCAGGTATCCAACTATCTGATCGGCGGAATTGAGCCACAGCGGGCGGGCAACGACAATATGACCGCCAGCCCCTCGGGCACTTTCTCGACCGGGGACGGCCTCTTGAACATCGCCGCCAACCGGCAGGAGCAATTCGAAACGCTCTGCAGGATGATCGGCCGTCCCGACCTGGCTGGAGATCCGCGTTTCCGGCACCGCGATGACAGGCTCGCCAATCGGGCCTTGCTGACAGCCGAGATTGAAGCCGCCCTGGCGCGCCGCCCGGCCGCTGATTGGGCCGCCGAGCTTAACGCCGCTGGGGTGCCGGCCGGTCAGATTTTCAGTGTGCCTGAAATTCTCGCCCACCCGCAGGTGAGTCAACGTGATTTCGTCAAGCGCTTTGTCGATGCGCCCGGCGTCGAGCAGGACGTGGCCGTCGTGCGCGCTGGCTTTCGCCTGGCGAGCGGCGACCCGCATGTGTCGATCCCGCCGCCGCAGCTTGGAGCGCATACGCGCTCGATCCTGCAGGAACTGGGCTTAACGGATGATGAGATCGCGTCCTTGCGTGCCGACGAGGTCACGTGAGGCTTGGCCGCGACCCCTCGGAGAGTGAGACATGGGTCGCATCGCTCGCCAACGCGTCGAAGCGGTGGGTTTTCCGGAGGCACAGGGCTACAGGTTCGAGGGGTTGCTGATATCTGGAGAGCTGTGCCATGCAGCGCGTTATCTTCGTTCTCAACGGTCCGAACCTGAACATGCTGGGCGTGCGCGAGCCCCAGTATTATGGCTCCGAAACCCTGGACGATCTCAGGCGTTTTTGCGAGGCCAAGGCCAAGTCGATGGACTTCAGCATCGACTTTCGCCAGTCGAACTGTGAGGGGGACGTCGTCGAGGCTTGCCACGAAGCCTGCTCCAAGGCTGCAGGCATCGTCATCAATCCGGCGGCCCTGACCTTCACGTCTCCCTCGCTGGTGGAGGCGCTGCGCGCGTTTGCCGGACCGAAGATCGAAGTGCACATCACCAACGTGCACGCACGCGACAGCATCTATCACAACTCGCAAGTCTCCAAAGTGGTGACCGCGGTCATCGCCGGTCTGGGCTTCGACGGCTATGAGTACGCGCTCGAGGCTGTTCGCCGGCGTCTCGATGCAGGAAACGCCAAGCGCTGACTACGACAAAGCACGAGGGGTAGGACATGCAAATTGGATGGTGCGCGCCGCTCGCCAAGGCCACCCTGCTTAAGGCGATCGGTTACGACTACATCGAGGTGCCGTTGGCAGCCTTTGGCCTCGAGGACGCCGCCTCCGTGGTCTCGGCGGCGACGGCCCTCGCCAACTGCCCGCTGCCGACGCCCGCCTTCGGCTATTTCCTGCCGCGCGACATGCAGATTGTCGGACCGGACGTCGGGACAGCACGGGTGCGCAACTATCTGGCACACGCAGCGCAACTGATGCAGCTTAGTGGCGGCAGGGTGATCGCTTTTGGTAGCGGCTGGGCGCGCACTGCGCCGCCCGATTGGCCTCGGGCCCGCACCGAGCAGCAGCTGATCGAGTTTCTGTCCCTCGCCGCCGACGCATTCGCTGGAAGCGGCGCGGTCGTAGCGATCGAGCCCCAGAACCGCAAGGAGGCGGGCACAATCAATCACCTTGCGGATGCGCTGCGACTGGCGCGCACCATCAACCGCCCCGAAATTGGTTTGATGGCTGACTTCTACCATATGGTTGAAGAGCACGATCCGTTGCACTCCCTCTCGGAGCTGAACGGGCTTCTCGTCCACATGCACACTGCCGATACCTACAGGCTGAGCCCGGGCACCGGGCAATACGACTATGGGTCTTTTCTCAAAGCCCTCGGCTCATGTGGTTACACCGGCCGGCTTTCCGTTGAATGCATGGTGGAAATTCCAGAGGACGAGATGCGTCGCAGCCTCGCCTTCTTGCGACAGCGCTGTGCGGAAGCCGGCCTATAGTCGCGGGCGAGGGAAACCGGGGCAGGCCCTTGACGTTGCGCACCAGACTGAGCGTTTACGCGTGGACGCGCATCCTATTCCAGAGAGATCACAGCCACAGCGCGGCAGAACGCGTCGTTGATCATCGATGTAGGCGCCGTGTAAGAGGCAGGGCCGGCGGTCAGGCAGAGGGCGCCCTGTGCTCCACTCCCGCCACAACTGATCGACCCGCGATGTAGCCGTAGGCAACCGCGGTAAGGAGCCCATTGCCGGACAGGTAACCCGACGCATCTGATCCCGAAACGCCGCAAGCTGCACCGCCAACGGCGTAGAGGTTTGGAAATGGGCTGCCATCTTTTCCAAGCACTCGCGCATTCGCGTCAACCGACAAGCCACCTTGTGTGTGGAAGAGAGCGCCCGTCACACGAACCGCTGACAACGGCGGAGCTAACTGCGGAACGCCGGCCCAGTTTCGGCCGAAGACGTCGATTGCTCCCAGCGTCTTTGCTTCTGAAACGCTCGCGAACGATTCGCGGACCGCATCCAGCGGCAGCCGGGTCTTTTCCGCGAGTTCGTCGATCGTGGCGGCGGTAGCAATCGCATTGTGGGATCGCGCGGATCTGAAGTCCTCGAACTGCGCGGCGATTTCGGCGATGCGCTGGTCGAAGATCGTCCAAGCGAGGGCTCCGGGCTCTGCGATGACTGCTGCCGCCGCCTCCGAGTAGCCGCGCGCTTCATTCGCAAAGCGCCGGCCGGCGGCGTTGACCTGGAACCCGCCCTCGGTAATCGTCGCCCACGTGATGAGAATGCCATGTGGCTGCGCCACCGAGCCGTGGCCTTGGTAACCGGAGAGATGACGCGTGGCCGCGCCGAGCTGGTCGCCCCATAGAACGGCGTCACCTTGATTTCCGGGATGGCCGAAGTAGAGGGCCCCGGCGATCTCGGGAATGTACCGGCGGACGAGATCAGGATTTCCCCCGAAGCCGTTGCAGGCCAGCACGAGTGATCCGCAACCGATCCGCTCTCGCGTTCCGTCGCCACGATGGACAACCACCCCGCTGATCCGTCGCCCCCGGTTGACGAGCGTGTCGACGACGGAACCCGTAAGGATATCGATCCCGGCAGTCTCGGCAGCTGTGCGCAACCGATCCATGAGTTCCGCGCCCGAGCGGGTCGGCAGCCCATGCATGCGCATCGCAGAATGGCCGGGATAAGAGAAGTTATCGATCACCGAGAAGGGGAGACCGTGCTTTTCGCCCAGCCATTCGATGGCCGGCCCGATCGTCGAGGTTAGCAGGTTGACCTGGTCGGGGAGAGGTTGACCATGGGCCTTCCGCAGAATGTCAGCGGAGAACGCATCCACGCTGTCGCGGATGCCTGCGGCTCGCTGGTAGCGCGTCCCCGGTGCAGGAATGAGCCCGGCTGACAAGGACGTCGAGCCCTGGGGGACGGCGTCGCGCTCGACCGCCAGGACACCGAGGCCGCGTTCCACCGCTGCGAGTGCGGTCACGAGGCCGCCTGCTCCACCGCCAACGATCACGACATCAACGGTGACCGGATACGGCGTGCCGTCATCGTTGAGGATCTGAGCCATCTCTGGTTGTGCTCCGTTGCCGCCGTGTTGGACGCGATGCATTGCGTCGTGTCTTGACGGCGCCAATCTGTCCTATAATTAATACAAGTTAAGGGAGATCGGCCTTGAGCGCCATCGAGACCTCGAAGACGCACCGCCTCTATCTGCTTTTGAAGGAGCAGATTGCGGCTGGGGCGTGGGCATCGGGAGAGCGACTTCCGAGCGAGCCACAGCTGGCTGCGCAGCACAATCTCTCACGCGTCACGGTACGCCGCGCGCTCGATGGCCTCGCCCGGGATGGCGCGATTCGCAAGCTGCCCGGCTCGGGCTCCTTCGTCAACAAAGCGGCCAGTCCGCCGAGCGTGACCGGCGATCTGATGGACATGCTGGCGCACCTCGCGGCAATGGGGCGATCCTCGCGCGTCCGGTTGTTGTCGTTCAGTTATGTGGATGCGCCGCCAGCCGTTGCCGAGGCGTTACGCCTGCCTCGCGATGCCCGTGTTCAGCACGCGCTGCGCGTTCGGCTGGCGGGTGACACTCCGTTCTCCTATTTGACGACTTATGTGCCGGAGGATATCGGGCGCCGCTACACGCGTCGGGATCTCTCGCGGACTGCACTGCTCGAGCTTTTGGAGCGATCCGGCGTCACGGCCGATCGTGCCGAGCAGACCATCACGGCTTCGCTGGCTGGGCCCGACGCGGCCGCGGCGCTCGGCATCGAGATCGGCGCGCCGCTCCTTGCGCTGACGAGGATCGTGTTCGACGCGAGTGGTCGGGGCGTCGAATACCTGAGCGCACGTTACAGACCGGACATGCACTGCATTCGCATGGAATTGACGCGAGCAGGCCGCGGCGCGGACCGCTACTGGATGGCGCTGCGACCACAGGCAGAGGCAAAGACGACAGATAAGACGACCGGCAGGCAGAAGAGATCATCACTACCCGGCCGCCGCAACGCAGCCTAGAAAAGGAGCCCACCCCATGACAGCGACACGTCGAACCGTTCTCACCGGTGCAGCCGCCACGTCGGCTGTTCTTGCAATGCCCGGCCTCGTCAGAGCGCAGGCACCGCAAATCAAGATCGGCATCCTGCAGCCGGTCACCGGCACGCTGGCGCAGGATGGCGAGTACGGCAGACTCGGTGCGGAGATTGCCTTGAACGAGATCAACGCCGCTGGCGGCATCAAGTCGATGGGTGGCGCCAAGCTGGAGATGGTGTTCGGCGATGCGCGGTCCAACCCCGAGGGCGGTACCGCTGAGGTCGAGCGGATGCAATCGGAAGGCGTGGCGGCGATCGTCGGTGGGTTCGCATCGCCCATCTGCCTCGCGGCCTCTCAGGCCGCATCGCGCTACGACATTCCCTTCATCGTCGATGTCGGGGTTTCCGATCAGATCGTCAATCGAGGACTGAAGAACACGTTCCGCCTGGGGCCCGGGTTCGGCACGGTGACGACGGCCGCACTCGACAACCTGGTGAAACTCAACGACGCGGCGGGAAAGCCGGTGAAGACGGTTGTCATCGTGCATGAGGACGGCCTGTTTGGCTCCGGCATGGCCAAGCTCATGAACGCCGAGTTGCCGAAGCGGGGCTTCGAGATCATGGAGACGATTGCGCATCCGACGCCGTCGCGCGACATGTCGAACGTCGCCCTTCGCATCAAGTCGCTGAACCCGGACCTCGTCATCCCGTCGAGCTACTACGGTGAGTTCGTGCTGCTGGCGCGCACTCTGCAACAGCAGAAGGTCCAACCGAAGGGCATTTACGCCGTGCTCAATGGTGCGGCCTCAAACTTCCGCTTTGTCAAAGAATTCCCGGATGCGGCAAACCTCGTCATGGATTGCAACCATTGGGCTGATCCGAGGAAGCCCAAGACGGCGTCGGTTCGCGCTGCCGCGGAGAAAGATGGGCGCTTCTGGCTCTACAATACGCCGCTCAACTATTCCTGCGTTCGGCTCCTTGCCGATGCGATCGAGCGGGCGGGTTCTGCCGATCGGGCAAAGGTGACAGAGGCGTTAGCGAACTCCACGTTCGCGGATCACATCATGCCCTACGGACCGACAAAGTTCGTGAACGGCCAGAACACAAGTGCTGCGCCGGTCAATACGCAAGTGCAGAACGGTGACATCAAGGTCATCTTCCCGACAGAGTTCGCCGACGCGAAACCGGTGTTCCCGGCCACCTGAAGACCCAAGCCCCGCTTCGGTTCCTCATGAGGCCCGAGCGGGGCGCTGCGACCATGCTGAAGCCCGATATCATCATCGCCGCGGTAGCGAACGGCCTTCTGACGGGGGCCGTCTACACCCTCATCGCGCTCGGACTTACGCTGGTCTACGGCGTGCTGCACATCATCAATTTCGCCCACGGCGCGACGCTTACCGCGGCCATGTTTGCCGTGTTCGTGTGCCATCAGGTCTTTCGTCTCGACCCATACCTCGCCGTCTTCGTCCTGACGCCACTGTTCTTCGGGCTGGGCTACGTGTTGCAACGCTACGTGATTGGCCCGGCGAGCCATGGCGACGACAGCAACATCCTGCTGGTTACCCTCGGACTTTCCATCGTCATCGAAAATGCGCTGCTGGCGACGTTCCGGTCCGACACCCGCTCGGTCGATGTTCCCTACGGGTTTTCCGTGCTGGAGGTCGGGCCACTACTCCTGTCGGTGCCCAAGGTGGTCGCTTTCGTGGCCTCATTTGCGGTGGCGGCGCTGCTCGGCTTGTTGTTGGTCAAGACCGATACGGGAAAGGCCATTCGTGCCGTTGCTAAGGAGAAGGCGGGAGCGGCGCTCGTCGGAATCAATGTGGAGCATATCTATGCCGTCACATTCGGGATTGGCGCGGCCTGTCTCGCTATCGCTGCTTGCCTCCTGATGCCGACCTATCTGGTCAACCCACGCTCCGGCAATGCGTTCGTGCTCGTGGCGTTCACGATCGTCGTGTTGGGCGGCATGGGTTCGATTGGCGGGGCGCTCGCCGGCGGGTTGATCATTGGTGTCGTGGAAAGCCTGTCGGGACTGTATCTAGGGGATAGCTTGGGTCAGATCGGCATCTTCCTCATCTTCATCCTCGTGCTTTTGGTCAAGCCGACCGGGCTTTCGGGAGCGCGGGTATGAAGTCGGCATCGTGGCTCTCGATCGGCGTCGTGGCCGTCGTGCTCGCGGTCTTCCCGTTGCTCTTGACGTCTAACGTCGCGCTGAACTTCATCACCTTCGCCGGCATCATCACGCTGGCTGCGCAAGGCTGGAACATCCTTGCAGGCTACGGCGGACAGTTCTCGTTCGGCCACGCCGCCTTCTTCGGGGCTGGCGCTTATGCCATGGCGCTTCTTCAAGTGCACCTTGGCTTGAATCCTTGGCTCGCGCTCCCGATCGCGATCGGCATCGGGGGCGCTGTGGGATTCGCGATCGGAGCCTTGAGTTTCCGGGCGCGCCTCAGGGGATCGTATTTCGCGCTTGTCACGCTGGCGTTCGCGGAGGTCTTGCGGATCCTCACCAATGCTCTGAGCTTCACTGGTGGCGCCGCGGGCGTGCTCGTTCCGCTCAGGGTCGGCTTCGACAATATGCAGTTCCAGGACAAGCGTGTGCTGTATTGGCTGGTGCTCGCATTCGTCGTCGGCGCACTTTGCCTCACCCACGCGATCGCCCAATCGCGGTTCGGCGCCTATGTCGTGGCGGTGCGTGAGAACGAGGATGCAGCGCGGGCGCTCGGTGTCGACACGCTCGTCGTCAAGCTCAAGGCCATCACCGTGTCCGCCATGCTGACGGCTGCGGCCGGCTGTTTCTACACCCAGAAGTCCCTCTATCTCGATGCCGGGATCGGTTTTGGGCCGTGGATCTCCATCGATGCGTTGCTGGCTCCGATTGTTGGAGGAATTGGGACCGTGTTCGGACCGCTGGTCGGAGCGGCTGCGTTGCTCGGGCTCGGCGAGGTGAGCAAGGCATGGTTAGCCAATCTGACGGGTGGGGCGGCACCGGGTATCGATCTGGTTGTCTTTGGCGTGCTGCTCATTCTGTCAGTCGCGTTCGCCCCGCAAGGTCTCATGGGGCTTGTCCGGGCGCTGCGCCTCTCTGGCAAAGGGGGCTGGTAATGGCCGCGCCCTTGCTCGATGTCCTGTCCGTTACGAAGACCTTTGGTGGTCTGACTGCAGTCAAGGCCGCGTCGTTCGACGTGGCCGAGGGCTCCATCACCGGTCTGATCGGACCTAACGGTGCCGGCAAGACGACCATGTTCGCGATCATCGCCGGTTTCGAGACGCCGACCGAGGGCTGTGTGCGCTACCGGGGGACGGACCTAAGCGGGTTTGATGTTCACCGTCGCGCGGCGCTCGGCATCGCGCGAACATTTCAGATCGTGCAGCCCTTTGCGGGGTTGACCGTGCGCGAGAACGTTGCTGTGGGCGCCTACCTTCGTCATCGCGAAAGGGCGCGTGCGCATGAGATGGCGGCCAAAGTCGCAGGGCTCGTGGGCCTTTCGCCGGTGCTCGATCAGTCGGCCTCGGAGCTGACGGTGGCCGGCCGCAAGCGTCTGGAGCTCGCCCGGGCTCTCGCTACCGAGCCGAAGCTGCTGCTGCTCGACGAAGTGCTTGCGGGGCTCAATCCGAGTGAGATCCGGGACATGATCCCGGTGATCCGGGCGATCCAGGAGTCCGGTGTCACGATCCTCATGGTCGAGCATGTCATGCAGGCCGTCATGAGCCTGTGTCAGCACATTCACGTGCTGGCCGAGGGGCAGATCATCGCGGGTGGTACGCCTTCGGCGGTGTCACGCGACGTGCGGGTGATCGAGGCGTACCTCGGGCATGGGGCAGCGAAGCGGCTTCAAGCCGCGGAGGGCGCCCATGCTTGAGATTCGCGATCTCGTTGCGGGGTACGGAACAACGCAAGTGCTGCGTGGTGTCTCGCTGGACCTGGGAGCAGGCGAGATCGTGGCCGTTCTCGGTGCCAACGGCGTCGGCAAGACGACCCTTAACCGCGCGATTTCACGACTTATTCCGATCACAGGTGGACGCATTGCCTTCGAGGGGACCTCAATTGAGGGAATGTCGCCGGCCAGCGTTGTAGAGCGCGGGTTGATCCACGTGCCTGAGGGGCGCAAGATTTTCTCCAACATGTCAGTCCGAGAAAACCTCGAGCTTGGCTCCTACCGTCGGGCCAAGGCGCGGCGCAGCGAAAATCTCAGCCGCGTCTTCGCCTTGTTCCCTCGCCTTCAGGAACGAAGCCGTCAGGTGGCGGGCACGCTCTCCGGTGGCGAGCAGCAGATGCTCGCCATCGGTCGCGGCCTGATGGCCGAGCCGCGCCTGATCATTCTCGACGAACCTTCGCTCGGCTTGTCTCCGCGCTTGGTAGAAGATCTGTTCATGCTGATCGGCCGCATCGCCACGGATGGCCTTGCGGTCATGCTGGTCGAGCAGAACGTGGTTCAGTCGCTCGACCTCGCGCAACGCGCCTACGTGCTCGAGAACGGTCTGGTCGCCATGTCCGGCAAGGCCGCCGATCTCGCCAGGAATCCTGAGCTCCAGAAAGCCTATCTGGGGATGTGATCATGACGATTGTGACACCGGGCGTCGAGCCCGCCTCCAAGCTTGTGACGGGCCGCTTGCCGCAATGGCTCAAGGCTTGGGGGCAGTTTGCCAAGAGCGCCTCGTTTGACGCGCTTCCGGCCGAGGTCGTATCGCGCACGCGGCTCGTTGTCCTCGATTGCCTGGGCGCCATCATCGCCGGACGCGGCGAGCCGGAGGTTGGCCTTGCAGAGAAGCGCCTGAAGCGGTCGGGCCGCATCGGCAAGCGGGGGTCGCCACTCCTGATGGCATTTCTGGATGGTACTGCCGGGACGATGCTGGAGATCGACGAAGGCAACCAGTATGCGCGCGGCCATCCCGGAATCCATGTCGTGCCGGCGGTTCTCGCCGCGGCGCAGACGAAGAAAGTTTCTGGCCAGCAGGCGATCATCGCCGTCGCGGTCGGCTATGAGGTCGGTGCCCGAATAGGCATGGCGTCGAAGCTGCGCGTGACTATGCACCCGCATGGGACGTGGGGCACAGTCGGGGCTGCGGTTGCGGTGGCAAAGGTGCATCGCGCCAATGCCAGCGATATGGCATCAGTCATCAATGTTGCTTCGTCGCTCGGATTGACCACGAGCCGCCGGACGATGCTCGAGGGCGGCACCGTACGCAATACCTATGCCGGCTTCTCCAACATGCTCGGCTTAATGGCATGGGACTTGGTCAAGTCCGGCTTTACCGGCGAGTCAGACGGGATCGGATCCGTTTACGGCGGCATTGCAGCCGATGGCTTCGATCCGCGGATCATGACGGACGCCCTCGGCACCCGCTGGGAGATCGCGCGCAACTATTTCAAGCGGCATGCGGCGTGCCGATATAATCACGGGGCGCTCGATGCCCTTGGATCGATCATCGCCGAGGCCGGCGGTCGACTGGATCCGGAGACGATCGAGGCAATCGAAGTCGAGACCTACGTTTGGGCGGCGCAGCTCGATCACCCGGAGCCGGCCAACATGCTGGCAGCCAAGTTCTCGATGCCATTTTCGCTGGCGACCTACATCGTCAACGGAGCGGCGACCCTGGACGCATTTCGTGACCAGGCTCGATCGAACGCCGTTACCCAGGCGCTGGCCAAGCGAATCACCATCACCGAAGATCCCTCGTTGACCGCGAAGCTGCCGGGTCAGAGGCCGGCGCGTGTTCGAGTGCGGTTGAAGGGCGGGCGAACGCTCCAGGCGATGGCGCTGACGAACAAAGGCGACACCGAGGATCCATATTCAGCAGATGAGGTCATCGCCAAGTTTCACGAGGTTGCCGGGCCATTCGTCGAGGCGGCTCGGCTGCGCGACATCTCAAAGGCCGTTCTCGCTCTCGACGCGGAGCCGGATCTCTCTCGGCTGAATTCACTCGTTCGGGCACCGACATGACATTGAAAGACCGGTTGCAGAGGAAGCCGATCCTGCTCGCTCCGGGGGTCGCAGATCCTTTGACGGCACTTCTCGCGGAGCGGGCGGGTGCAGAAGCGCTCTATCTGTCGGGCGCATCCATTGCCTACACGAGGCTTGGCCGCCCCGACATCGGCCTCGTCTCCATGAGTGAGGTCGTCGAGACCATTCAGCTGGTGCGCGACCGCGTCTCCACACCGCTGATCGTCGACGCTGATAACGGGTTCGGAAACGCGCTCAACGTGCAGCGGACCGTGCGCCTGTTTGAGCGCGCCGGCGCCTCAGCCATCCAGCTCGAGGACCAAAGCTATCCCAAGCGCTGCGGACATCTGCAGGAGAAGCGCCTCGTCGCTGCGCAGGACATGGTGGGCAAGATCAAAGCGGCGTGCGATGCGCGTGCGGACACGGAGACCTTGATCATTGCTCGCACCGATGCCGTTGCCGTGGAAGGGTTCGAGGCGGCCATCAAGCGTACCGTTCTGTACCGCGACGCCGGCGCCGACGTGCTCTTCGTCGAGGCGCCCGGATCGACGACCCAGCTCAAGGACATTCCACGGCAGCTCGGTGACCGCATTCCGCTGATGGCGAACATGGTCGAGGGCGGCATGACACCCGTGACCAATGCGAAGACCCTGCAGGAGATGGGGTACGCACTCGTGATCTTCCCCGGCGGCGTCGTGCGCGCGATGGCACATACTGCGGCCGCCTTCTACGCGACCCTGATGGCTGACGGGACCAGTGACGCGTTCCGCAACCAGATGTTCGACTTCCAAAGTCTCAATGCGGCGATTGGCACGCCTGAGATGCTGGCACTCGGCAAGCGTTACGAGGGGGGAGGATGATGCGCTCCCTCGATCCCGTAACTTTCTCGATCCTTCTAGGTCGGCTCGAACAGATCGCCGACGAGATGGATGCGACACTCTATCGATCGGCCTTCAATCCAATCATTGCCGAGGCGCGGGATGCCTGCCACGGCCTCTACCATGCCGAGACAGGGGCGACGCTCGTCCAGGGTCAGAAGGGATTGCCAATTTTCGTCGGCGCCATGGCCTTTGCCGTGAAGGCCGTGATCGATCATGTGACGGCCGGTGCCGGTGTCGAGGCAGGCGACACCTTCATCTTCAACGACCCATACAAGGGCGGCACCCATCTGAATGATTTTCGGTTGGTGCGTCCGCTGATGCGAGACGGGAAGCCCTTTGCCTGGCTGGCTTCCGTCGGACATTGGCTCGATATCGGCGGCAATGTTGCGGGCGGGTACAATCCGGCTGCGACCGAATGCCACCAAGAGGGCGTCCTCATTCCTCCCGTGAAGCTGTTTCGCAAGGGAGTGCTCCAGCAGGACATCGTCGACATCCTCAGCGCCAATACGCGCGTGCCCCGGTCGAATTGGGGTGATCTGAACGGCCAGTTGAACGCCCTGGATCTGGGCGAGCGCCGTTTCCATACGCTCCTCGACGAGTACGGCGATACGGTCGTGCGCGAAGCCCTCGATGCGGCGACGGAGCGGGCAGCGGCCCTGATGCGCAAGGAAATCTCTGCGTTGCCGCCGGGGACCTATCGGTTTGAGGATTATCTGGACAACGATGGCATCGTCGATGAGCCGCTGACGATCGCGCTCGACCTGACGGTGAGCGGCGAACGCATGACGCTCGATTTTTCGCGGTCCTCAAAGCCCTGCAAAGGCCCGGTCAACATCGCCTACGCGACGGCGGTTGCCTGCTGCTACGTGGCGTTAAAGCACGTCTTCACGTCGGTGCCGGCCAACGCCGGCTGTCTCAGGCCGATCACGTTCGTCATACCTGACACGACGTTTCTCGGCGTGGGACCGCCGCGTCCGGTCGCGGGCTACACTGAAACCATCCTGCGAATGATCGGCGTGATCTTCGGCGCGCTTGCAAAGGCAGAGCCGCAACGCGCCACGGCAGCGCCGTTCGGCACGATCAACGCGCTCTCCATCGCCGGGCATCGGGCGTCGGGAGAGCGATGGGTGATGTTCTCGTTCTTCGGCGGTGGTCTGGGAGGCAACCCTCGAAGCGATGGGCTGAACCACGCGAATAATCCGATATCGACCGCGACCATACCTCCGGCCGAGATCCTGGAGGCGTCATACCCTGTCATGTTCACGCAGTGGGCGTTGAGGCCGGACAGCGCGGGGGCCGGAATGCACCGTGGCGGATTCGGAGCGATCTACGAGATCGAATTGCTCGATGACCGCGGCGCCGACGTCGCCCTTCTGGGGGAGCGCGGTCGGCATGCGCCGTTCGGTGTCGCCGGGGGATTACCGGCGGCGCTCAATCGCTTCTATTTCGATACTGATCACGGACGAGGCGAGCCGCCGATGGCATCGAAGATCACAGGCGTCAGGATCAAAAAGGGGCAACGGGTTCGGCTGGAAACTCCCGGCGGAGGTGGATACGGAGACCCGCGCGCGCGGTCAGCGGAAGCAGTGCGCACGGACATCGCCAACGGGCTCGTCAGTGTCCGTGCCGCCAGAGACATCTACGGGGTCGTGGTGCCCGAATGAGCAGCACCTCCAGGACCATCGTCGGCGTCGACGTCGGGGGAACGTTCACCGATCTCGCGTGGTTCGACGAGACGACGCGCCGTTTCCGTACCGCCAAGGTGTCGTCCAATCGCGGCGACGAGAGCATAGGCTTCCTGGAAGGTCTCGGGCAGTTCGGTGCTCCAGCTGACCTCGGCGCACTGGTGCATGGCACGACGGTGGGAACCAATGCGCTCCTGGAACGCAAGGGCGCGAGGATCGGCATCATCACGACGAGGGGGTTTCGTGATGTTCTGGAGATGCGGCGCCGCGATCGGCCAAATACGTGGGGGCTCTGGGGCGATTTCGTCCCGGTGGCGACGCGGCAGTTCCGGCTCGAAGTCTCGGAGCGGACGCTGGCTGACGGGACGGTTCGCACTCCGGTGGATCCTTCGGAAGTCGCTGCTGCAGCACGCACGCTTCTCGATCTCGGGGCGGAGGCGCTGGCGGTCGTGTTCATCAATTCCTACGCCAATCCGGCAAACGAGCGCGTTGCCTGCGAAGCTGCCAAAGCGGTGTGGCCAAATCCGCACGTTGGCCACTCCGCCGAGCTCCTTCCTGAAATCCGTGAATTCGAGCGGACATCGACGACCGCGCTGAATGCTTACTTGCAGCCCGTGCTGGCCAACTATCTCGGAAAGCTCGAGGACGCGCTTGCTTCGAGCAAGTTCCAAGGGTCGTTCCACATCGTTCAGTCGAACGGCGGCGTAATGAGCGCTGCCATGGCGAGGAAGCAACCAATCCGCACCGCGCTGAGCGGTCCTGCAGCCGGGGTGATCGCGGCGGGCGCGATTGCTCATGCGGCCGGTGTGCGCGATGTAATCACCGCTGATCTCGGCGGCACCTCGTTCGACGTGTCGCTCATCGCCGATGGGAAGCCGGCGCTCGCTGCTCAGAGCACCATCGATTTCGGTCTCGTAATTCGGACACCGATGGTGGAAATCACCACCATTGGAGCGGGAGGCGGTTCCATAGCCCATGTCGACGCCGGAGGGCTTCTCTTGGTTGGGCCGGAGAGCGCCGGATCACGTCCGGGTCCGGCCTGCTATGGTGCGGGTAATACGCGGCCGACTTTGACCGATGCCAACGTTGTCCTCGGGCGGATCAATGCGGAACGCCCCATCGGCGGGGCTCTGGCGCGCCTCGACATCGACGCCGCTCGCAACGCCATCCAGACCCATGTCGGCAAACCATTGGGCCTTGCAACCGAAGCCGCAGCGGAAGCCATCGTGCGCGTGGCGAATGCCAAGATGGCCGGTGCGATCCGATTGGTATCGGTCGAGCGCGGGCATGATCCCGCGCGGTTCACGGTAGTACCTTTCGGCGGCGGCGGCGCACTCCATGTGGGCGCGTTGATCCGCGATGTCGGTTTGAAGGCGGCTCTCGTGCCGCTCTATCCTGGTATCACGTCGGCGCTGGGCTGCATCATCGCCGACATTCGGAACGATCAGGTAGAGACCATCAATTCGGCGCTGGACAGCCTCGACGTCGCTGCGCTCGACGCCCGGATGGTCGCTTCGGGTGGAAAAGCCCGGGACATCGTCGCCGCCGCGGGTCTGGCGATCGACCGTGTCGACGTGCACTATGAGCTCGACATGCACTACGTGGGCCAGACCCACACAGTCGGCGTGCCTCTCGCCGTGACACTCGGGGATGCGTCCACGCGTGTCACGATCGATGGCATCAGGGTGGCTTTCGAGGCGAGCTACCAGGCCTCGTTCTCCCGGCTCCTGCCCGGCATCCCGGCTCGCATCGTCAACTTGCGAACGACGGCCATCGGCCTGCGGCCGCGGTTCGACCTTGCCGCGCTCGGTCCGCGCGAGGGTTCTCTGGAAGCGGCCGGACGCGGTAGCCGGCGCGTTTGGTTCGATGGCGGATGGCATGCGACCAGGATCTGGGACAGGCTATCGCTTCCTGCGGCTGCCAGCCTCGCAGGCCCAGCCGTCATTGAGCAGAGCGACGCCACGACCGTGCTCGATCCAGGCCTGGTCGCGGATGTCGATAGCTTTGGAAACCTTCTGGTGACGCGCGCATGACGGCTATGGCTCCGCATTCCGTCGACAGGACGGCTCTCCTCGTCGTCGATCTGCAGAACGATTTCGTTCATCCCGACGGCGCATACGCAAGGGGCGGGCAGACAGACGCATCCATCGCAGCGTTGCCTGCACGGCTCGCACCATTGGCGGCGCGCATCCGCTCACTCGGTGGCCTCGTCATCGCAACACAGTTCACCCTGGTTCCGGCTCGCGGCGGCGAACCATTGATCTCACCGCACCTCAGACAGTTGCGGCCTTTCCTCAGGAAAGGAGATTTCGCGCCCGGGTCGTGGGGACATGCGACCGTGGACCGGCTGCAACCTGTCGACATCGTCATCGAGAAGGTTGCCTACTCGGCGTTCTACATGACGCGCCTCGAGTGGGTTCTGAGGAAGCTCGATATCGACCGCCTGATCGTCGGTGGAATCGTCACGAACGGAGGGGTGGCGTCCACGGTCCGAGACGCTCACGTCCGGGACATCGAGGCGGTCGTGCTTGAAGACGGCTGCGCGGCATTCACCTCTGAAGTTCATGCCACAGCGATTGCGGCTCTTAAGCCGGTCGCGGCTATCACGACGATCTCGGAGGCTCTCGCCGTGCTGGATGGTCCTACATGACGGCCGCGCGCACATTGTTCGACAAGCTGTGGGACAGCCATGTCATCGCCACACGAGAGGATGGCGAGGCGCTGTTGTGGGTCGACCGACATTTCGTGCACGAGGGATCACACCACGCTTTCCGCCAGGTCGATGCCCGTGGACGCGGTGTCGCGGAGCCCGGGCTCACCTTCGGGATTGCGGACCACTACGTTCCCACGCGCGGGCGGCCGGTCATCTCCGACCCGACTGTCGCCGGCATGGTCGAGCAGCTTCGCGTCAACACACATCGGCATGGCATTCGAAGCTTCGATATTACGGACCCGGCGCAGGGCATTGTTCATGTCGTCGGGCCAGAAATGGGGCTGACTCTGCCGGGCCTACTGATCGTCTGCGGTGACAGCCACACGTCGACGCACGGGGCATTCGGCGCATACGCGTTCGGCATCGGCGCGTCCGAGGTGGCACATGTGCTCATGACGCAGACGCTCTGGCAGCAGAAGCCAAAACGCATGCGCATCTGGGTACGAGGGACTCTCGGATCGCATGTTTCCGCCAAGGATTTGGCGCTTTGCGTCATCGCACGCATCGGTGCGGATGGGGCACGCGATCACGCGGTCGAATATACCGGCTCGGCTATCACGGCTCTGTCCATGGAGGGACGGCTCACGCTGTGCAACATGTCGATCGAGGCCGGTGCGCGAAGCGCCCTGATCGCACCTGACGATACGACGTTCCAATGGATCTGCGGGCGGCCTTGGGCCCCGAAGGGGGCGGCGTTGGATGCAGCCATCGCTGAGTGGCGCTCTCTGACAACCGATCCAGGAGCGCAGAACGACAGAGAGACCGAAGTGGACGCGGCCGACGTTGCGCCAACGGTTACGTGGGGAACGAGCCCCGAGGATGCTTTACCGATCACGGCGCTGGTCCCCGACCCGGAGCGCGAGAGCGGAACTCGTGTGAGGTACGTTCGCGACGCGCTTGCTTATATGGGGCTCGCGCCCGGCCAACCACTGACGGAGGTCGCCGTCGATCAAGTCTTCATCGGCTCGTGCACGAATGCGCGGCTCGAAGATTTGCGCGCCGCCGCAGCGGTGCTGCGTGGGCGGAAGGCGCGCGTTCCCGGCCTCGTTTCTCCGGGATCAAGCGGAGTGAAGCGGGCCGCAGAAGCGGAGGGCCTGGACCGCATCTTCACCGACGCGGGTCTCATCTGGGCGGAGGCCGGATGCTCGATGTGCGTCGGCATGAACGGAGATATCGTGGCGCCGGGCGAGCGCTGCGCCTCGACGACCAATCGCAATTTCAGGGGCCGACAAGGGCCGGGCGCACGCACGCATCTCATGTCACCCGCCATGGTGGCGGCCGCTGCCGTCACTGGCCGGTTGACCGATGTCCGATCTCTGCCCGTCGCGGGGGGTTGAGCCATGCAAAAGTTCACGACTCTCTTTGGTGTGGCGTGCCCGCTGGGCCTGGAGAATGTCGACACGGATCAATTGATCCCAGCGCGGTTTATGAGTCGCCCCCGCACGGCTGGCTACGGCGGCTTTCTGCTGCACGATCTGCGGTTCAGTCCTGACGGTGCATTGCGGCCGGGCTTTCCGCTCAACGAGGCGCGCTATGCGGACGCAAAAATTCTCGTTGCTCGACGCAACTTCGGGATCGGGTCCTCTCGGGAGGCGGCGGTCTACGCGCTATGGGACTACGGCATTCGGTGCGTGATCGCGCCATCCTTCGGGGGCATCTTCGAAGGCAACGCGGTCAAGAACGGGTTGCTGCCGGCGGTGGTGAGCGAGCGCGAACTCTCGGTCATCGACACTTGGCTCTCAACTGCTCAACGCCCGGAGATCGCCGTCGACCTCGAGCAAGCGGAGATCGTTGCAGGGCCGCATCGTATTGCCTTTGCGATCGAGCCGGTACGGCGCCTTCGGTTGCTGAACGGCTGGGACGACCTCGATTTGACGGATCGTCACAAGGCCGACATCGCCGCCTTTCGCGCAAGGCGGCTAACGGGTGCGCCCTGGGTCGTCCCGACACCGGAGGGAGATCGGTAGCCGCCGAGTGTCGCGGGACGGGGAACGGGGCCGTCAGAGCAGGCAAGGCTCAGATGGGCGGCGACCACTTCCTGATGAAGGCGTCGCCGATGTTGCGGCAAGGAGGCCACGTCACCACCGCCCCAGCGCAGCTGGTCTAACGCGATTCTCGTCTCGCGAACTCGTCGATGGTGGTCGTTGGTTTGCCGAGCATCTTCCAAGTTTCCTCTGCCTTGAACACCTCCGGATAGCTCAGGACCGCGTCCATGATCCGGGCGTTGAAGTTCATCGCTGGCGACATGGCCCCAAGAGCCTTCACCAGGGACAGAGGTATCTTGAACACCAACCGGCGCGGTCGCGTTTGCTGCGCAAACCGCCGTCCAGCCTCGTCATAGGTCAGCGGCGCCGGGCCCTGAATGACGAACTCGCGGTCCGCGGCCTCGTCGAGCTGAAACGACCTCGCCACTTGCTTGCCGAAATCCGCCGCTGCGATCCAGTAATTGGGATGGCGCGCGGTGCCGACCAGCGCGAGAAACCTACCCGTGCCGTGCCGCTGCGGCAGCGTCTCCATGAAGTTCGACGGATAGAAGATCGTGTAGGGAATGGCCGAGCCCTTGATCTTGGCGATGGCCTTCCGCCACACGTCGATCACCCACCAGCCCTTGGCATCGCCGTCCTGGATGAGCGCAGAGAGGTAGGCGATCCTGCGGACGCCGCAAGCGCGAGCCGCGGCCAGGATGTTGTCGAGACCTTCAGCTTCGGCGTGAAAGTCGTCCTTCCTTTCGCTTGGCGCGATGGAGAGGCTCAAATAGACGGCATCCTGCCCCGCGAGACCGCGCTTCAGGCTGTCGGCGTCTGCGGCATCCGCTTGCAGCAGATTCACCTGCGCGGGCAGAACCCGCCTGGCGCGCTCAGGGTTGCGAACCAGCGCCGTCACTTCGAAGCCGGCCTCTACCAGCTCGGCGACCACGGGGATGCCGAGCATGCCGGTGGCGCCGATCACCGCAATCTTCTTCAGTGCCATGTGTTACCCCCGGGCTCGGTCGCGGTCGCACCACCAGTCGTCGACCGCCATGGCTGTCGCAACGGATCTTGTCGCCATGGACAGAATGGGCTCGGGCGGCATTGGCAGGACGCGCTGGTTGACGAACCACAAGTCCGTCAGCTCCGTCTTCCGCTCCAGAACGAGGTCGCGGATGATGCGTCCGTTCATCTGCGTCATGGCCACGCCGTGGCCCGTGCAGCCGATCGAATAGACCGCTCCGCCGCCATCCATGGTGCCGATCTGGGGGGTAAGATTCGCCGTCACGGAGAATGCTCCGCCCCAGCGATGCGCGATCCGAATACCGCGCAAGGCTGGAAACGTCTCGCCGATGAACTGCTCCAGGTGCGCCCACGCCTTGGGCGACGAGTCGTGGTTCATGCCGCCATTGAACGGCACATGCCCCGGACCGCCGCCGGCCAGAATGCGCCCATCGCGGGTGAGCCGATAGAAATGCATGAAGCTGCGGCCGTCTTCGATCGTCTCACGGCCTTTCCAGCCCAACGCTTCGAGCTGATCCGGGGTTAGCGGATCGGTGACGACGATATACGTGAATGCGGGGGTCTGCTTGGAGCGCATGCCCGGCAGGAGGTGCGTGTAGCCGTTGGTGGCGTAGACGAGCTTGTCCGCCGAGACCGTGCCGCCTGCCGTCTTCAAGACGTAGCGACCTGATTGCCGCTTCACTGACATCACACGCGTGTTCTCATGCAGACGCGCACCCTTTCCGAGTGCGAGCCCGCGCAGGCCTTCGACCCACTTCATCGGATTGAGGCTGCCGCAGCCTGGCTCCCAGCACCCGCCATGAAATGGGGTCGAGCGGATGCGCGCTGCAATCCACTCAGGCGGGACCCACTCGAAACCGCCGATGCCGAGGCTCTGGAAAAACTCCACCTCCTTGCGGATCCGCCCCGCGTAGGCCTGCGTGGTGGCAACGCGCAAGAACCCGCTGCGCTCATAGTCGCAATCGATGCCGTTGTCGGCGATCATCCTTTCGAGCGAGTTGATGGCGCCGACCATGAAATCATGCGCCTCGCGAATCCGCTCTTTGCCGTGCAGAAGCTTCATCAGGCCCACCGACGAGCCGAACAGGGTCATGACGAAGCCGGCGTTGCGGCCGCTGGCGCCGTAGCCTGTCGTCTCCGCCTCGAGGATTGCCACATCGAGGCTCGGATCCGCGGCCTTCAAGTGGTAGGCCGTCGCCAGTCCCGTATAGCCGCCGCCGATCACCGCCACGTCGACCGTGACGTTTCCTTCAAGCGCGGGGTTTGCGGCGCGGGACGGGCGGCTTGCCGACCAGTAGCAGCTATATGAGCTGGTCATTGGGGCGCCCCGCGCATGCGTGACGGGCGCGGCGATTGCCATAGCGACACGGCGAACGTGGCCGCCTTGTCGAGCGCGGTCGCTGCCGGAACACGGCTGAGGCCGCAGCTGTGGAACGATGTCAGCATCATCCAGGCCATGATGTTGCTGGTGGCTGCGTCGACGCGTGCGGCCCAACCACTCCGCTCGACGTCCCCGATCGGGCGCGTCCGCTCCTTCACGAGCTCTTCCACGTTCGTTGTGTCTCCATCAGCGACTTTGATCTTGGCATAGCGGGCTACGGTCGAGAAATCGCGCCGCCACAGAGCGCCAACGAAAGCGATCGGCGTGAACGGTTCTTTGTCCAGGGTAAGCGCACGCGGACCGCCTTCACTCGCCGATTCCTTCTTGAAATCCTCATGATACCGGCTCCAATGCCGGGCGGGCTTCAGGTGGTGCTCGACGTGATAGTCGTCGCCGAGGCTACCGTGCTCCGGTCCCGAGTAATCCAGTGTGTTGCCGTGCACGTCGTGCACATCGTTCGCATCGATCACGCCATGCTGAAAGAAGGCAACCAGGGTGAGGATGTTGCCGCCGAAGAACCGCGAAACGTAGATCAGCACGCCGGCGATCGGATTGATGACTGTGACCGCAATCACGAAGGCATACCAGATTGCGAGGCCGCGTTTGAACTCGCGCAACTGGCGCTCCTTTTTGCGCCGACGCAAGTAGGGAATGACGGCGAAGCCCGATACCAGCTCCAGGCCTTGCCAGAAGGCGTGCCGAGCAAAGTCCAGGAAGCTCTTGCGGTCGTAAGCCATCGTCGACTGGGTGTCGTCGGGGCCGTTCTCCTCGACGTGGTGCACATAGACGTGCTGGATGCGATAGTAGTCGGGCACGCGCGCTGACAGCAGCGGCAGCACCTTGTCGAAATAGACGTGGCATGCCTTCAGCGTCCGCCGCGTTGCATCCGAGGCGCCTGGCTTTGGATTGAAGATGCGGTTGTGGATGTTGACGTGATCGGTGATCTCGTAGGGGAACTGGCTGAGCAGCAAAAGCGCACTGTAGGCCAGCACCACGAAGTAGTTGCTCGTTGACGGGACGATCAACAGGACAATCAACGGCAGTATGACGATCGAGTTGCCCACCCAGATGCGCGTGAAGATCGCATCGATGGAGTTGGGCAGCACGCTTTCGAACCACTTGTCGATTTTTCGGCTGGCGATCGCGGCGCGAACACCGTCGAAGGTGTCGGGAATCTGAGTGTAGGCCAGGTAGGCACGCGCGAGAAAGCCGATGCCGAACCAAACCGCGACCTCGCATAGCACGTCGCGCGGGTTGAGGTAGTTGGGAAAGAAGGTGTCGATGGTTTGCGTGAGGCAGGCCAGCCCGATGGAGGCGCTGCTGAGCCAAAACAGGGGGTGCCGCTCCAGTACCGATCTCGGAATAACCAGGGCGGTGATGGCGGCTGGTATCGCGCTGAACCAGTAGAAGAACCAGCACACCCCGACGAAAATCATCGACAGCATGCTCGCAGTCGCGGTGAGGAGGCCGCGCAGCGGATGCGGTGGCTGTTCCGCCCGTCCGACAAGGGCGGAGTAGTCGGAGCGCTCGACCGCATGCGGGCCGGACGCGTGAGAAGCGTTACACATGGCATCTCTCCTGCGTTGAGAAATACGGGGGAAGGTATTTTGTGTGGCCTCAGGCGACGGCCGTCATCGCCGGGCGGCTGCGGTAGGCGCTGATCGGCGTGGCCTTGAAGGCCAGCGCCTGCATGTCGCTCACGACCCGGTCGATGAACGCGCGCGTCTTATCGACGACCACCTGGCGCTGCTTGTCGAGCGTCACCATGTGATAGCTGTCGTCCAGGATCACCACGTCGACGGAGCCACCAAGCGCCCTTTGCAGGTAGGTCGCGTTGTTGAGGTCGGCATGATCGTCCTCCCGCGAATGCACGATCAGGGTCGGCTGCTCGACTTTGCCTAGATCCTTCATCGCCGCCTCGACCATCCAGCGGTGCTCCAGCACCATGGCGGCCGGCGTGCCCGTCGTGCCTACTTGCGGCCCCTCGGCCGTTGCCAGGGCCAGCCGTACGAACTCCCGAACGCGCGGGCACTTGATCCCAAGCGACTCGGCGTCGGGGAACTGCATCAGGTTGGCGATCCACTTGTACCGGACGAGGCTGAACAGCTTCATGTACCACGGCATCGCCCAGCCGTTGATCCAAAGGGTCGGAGCGAACAACGAGATGCCCTGTACCTTCTCCGGATGTCTGATGGCCAGGTGCAAGCCGATGATGCTGCCGAGGCAAAGGCCACCCACGATCACCGTGTCGCACTCCTTGCGCAACTCAAGCAGCGCGGCCTCGGCACTGCGATACCAATCCTTCCAGCCCGTTTTTACGACGTCGGCGCGGCTGCCGCCGTGGCCGGCGAGTTGCGGGCAATGCACGGTGTAGCCGGCGCGGGCCAGGCCCATCGCCACGTAGCGCACCTCGGCGGGCGTCCCACACAGACCGTGGATCAGGAGAACACCGGTCTTGCCACCAGTGAGTTTGAACGTGGTGCTTGTTCCGGTCATGGTGCGCGAGCCCCGTTGTCAAGGTTGATGCTGGACCGTAGGCCGGTGCGGATTTGCGCGAAGTTCCGCCGGGAACAGGGCGATAGCTATTGTTCCGGTGGGGAGGGCGACCCTTGGGCGGTAGCTTTTTCCCCCACAAGCGGAGGTTATGGCTCAGCTGCGCGTAGGCAAACACCGCTCGCCGGCGCTACAATCGCGGCCTCAGCCCGTATCTGCTAGTCACGCTGGACGAGTGCTCGTGCCCGTGTGGCGGAAAACGATTGCAGGCGCAGGAGGCTGATTTGAAAGAGTATCTGTGGACTATGCTCGCGCGCTGCAATCAACCACCATGCTGCCACTATCGGGCGCACACTGCGAAACCCAAAAAGTGGGTAGCAACTTGGCGCATCCAGATTTGACCGCATGATCTTTCAGGGTATTGGCATCGTCACCACGGGGACCGTCGCGATCGCACGGATCGACGTGCTACAGGTGCACGCGGCGGAACTATATGTTGCCCCCGCGATTGGCGAGTTCTTCGACTGCAAGTGTTGGCGCGAGCAGGCGGAGAGTTTTTTCTTCGGTCCGTGGGCCGAGGTCGAGCATGCTCACGCCATGCTGGCGAAAATCCGATCGGCGATGGAGCAAGAATTCGCGGAATTCTTCGAAACTGGCGCAGGAGGCGAAAACCCGAAAACGTCCGCGGCGAGCTTTTCCGAGGGCATGGGGCGTCGGATCTGCCAGCGCCTTCAGCAACTCAAGGCCGGGCGGCCAACCAACGTCATGGCGAGAGGAAAGGATCTGGTTGCCGCATTCGGAAAGCTGTTTCCGGGGGGACCTTGGAACGGAGCTAGGCCATCGATCAGTGCGATTGCCTATTCCGCCGGCGTCGAGGCTGGTAATCGCGTCGAGCTTCGTCGGCGTGGATCATCGCGTGGCAACGGCCACTGATCCCGCTCACGGACTTGGCCCTCTCGTCGGACGTCGTCTTCTTCGAGCTAAGCGAGTTCAGCCCGCGGCCGCGGGAAACGGGCCCGAGCACCGACTGCCTATTCCTCCGCTGACTGCGCTTTCCCTTTTTGCTTCTGCTTCGGCTTTGCGGAAGCCGACTTTGCTTCAGCAGTTGCGCTCTCGGGATCCACGTATGTTTCTCCCACCTGCTGCTTGGCGGCTCGCACCTGGATCAGCTGCCTGCGCAGCTGCGCCGCGGCCTTCAAGGCTATGTTCTTTGCGCTCCGTTCGCGACTGAGCTGCTCGCGCGCCTCGGTGGCGACATGCTCGGCAACCTCCCTTGCTGCGCGCTCGCGATCCAGTTGCGCGGCCGCGCGTTCGGCCGTTTCTCTTGCCATGCGCTCGCGACCCAACTGTTCTTTCGCCTCCGAGGTGGCTTGCTCCGCAGCCCGCCTGGCGCTCGAACTCGGCGTTGAGGCGCTCTTGCGCTGTTCTAGCGGCGCGCGCCTCCGTCTCACTTGCAACAGCCTCCGGGGTCGGCTGCCCAGGCCCACGCGCGCGGTACAAGCTTCCGGCGACCACCACGGATGCGGCCATGACGGCCAGCAATCCGATGGTAACAGCCAACCTGCGTATGCCGCGCGAGTTACGGCCGGCCGAATGCCGCTCACCACCGCGTTTGCCCTGCCAGGGATCGTAGGTGCCGAAGTTCCAGATGTGACTTTCAGGATCGCGGCATGCGTAGCTGCGCCCACCGAAGTCATCATCTTGTATGTCGATAATGATCTCGGCGCCGGAGGCCTTGGCTCTCGCGTAATGTGCATCCGCATCATCGACCAGAACGTAGCAGCTCTGTGTTTCGGCACCCCCGATTTCATCCGGCTGCTTCATGTATTTTTCAAGCGCGGTGTCGCGAACCTGCGCGAGCATGAGCATCGCGTCACCGAAGGTCAGCTGAGCATAGTGCACGACCCCAGTTTCGCCGGTGGCGACAAAATGCTTTTGGAACCCAAACGCGGCGCACAGCCAGTCGCTCGCCGCGGCAACATCGCGATATCTCATTACAGCTGCAATACTCGACATCGAAGATTTAGCCACGTCTTTGGGCCCCGTCTGCGAAGTGGCTCGCGGAGATTGCCGGATGCGACGGGACCATCCCGCGCAGCAATCGCTTCGGTGTAGGCATACGCCGCTGGAGCCGACTGCGCCAAGTCAAAGTCGTCGCAAATCGTGACGCAATTATCACAGCCGGACCGCCCAGCAACTGCGGCCCCCAACGTCGTCCGGAGCCGGTTCAGGGCAAGGGGGCTGTAGTCCAAACGAGACGAAGCGCGGACTGAATATCCGATGCAGTTGCTATAGAAAGCACCTGCAAGGGGGGGCCATCATCAATAGGAAACAGCTGTTCCCATTTCCGCGAGTATCACAATGCTCGCGCCCGCCCTTGTCACCAGCCCATCGCCGCCAGATCGATGGCTCGGCGGTACATGGTCCGGGCAGCCTCGGGCGTGTTGTACCCGGAGTGTGCTGTCAGCGTTACCCGATCGAGCGTGCGCAAGGCGTCGTCAGGTCTGGGCGGCTCCTGCGCAAAGACGTCAGTGGCGTAATGAGCGATATGGCCGGAACGCAGCAGATCGACCAGCGCCGCCTCGTCCACGACGCCAGCGCGCGCCGTGTTGATCAGGATTGCCCCAGGTTTCAGCCTTTGCAGTCGTGCTCGATCAAGAAAGTGATGTGTGCCGTCATTGAGCGCTAGGTGCAGGCTGACGATGTCAGACCGGGCAAGCAGGTCGTCGATCGGGACCACGGGCACGGGCGCATCTTTGATGGCCGAGCGGTTGAATGCGATCACGGTGAGCCCGATGCCCTCGCCGAGGCGCGCCATTTCGCGGCCAATACCGCCGAGTCCCACAAGTCCCAAGGTTTTGCCTTTGAGCTCCATGCCCTGCATGACCTGCCAGCCACCGTCGCACAGGACCTTGTGCATGACGGCGATCTGCCGGGCTGCCGCGAACACCAAGCCCATGGCGTGCTCGGCCACCGCCGTGTCGCCATACCCCTTAATGGTCGACACTTTGATGCCTGCCTGCTCGGCGGCTTGCAGATCAATGAAGCTACCGGCGCCGGTGCCGAGGAAGACGATATGCTTGAGGCCGGTGCAGGATGTGAGAGCAGCCCGACTGAAATAGGTCGCATCGATGATGCAGGTATCATAGCCGGCGAGCAGTCTCGGGATGTCTGCCTCAACGACTGGTCCCATATTGACGGTAACGGGGATGTCTCCGGGCTTGTGCACGACCCTCCAAAGACGATCGATATCGGGCGTTAAGTCGATGAAAAGCGTCTTCGGCATCGGCTGACCCGGCCTCCTTGTCGCTTGCGCCATCCTCGAGAGGTCGCCGCATCTTAGGCGCACGACCTATCTCGGCGCCATTGCAATGCGAAGGTGATGGCCCGAGCCACCTGAAAAAATGCTCCGCACACTACCGCGCGAGCCCGCGGCGTGCGCGTCCGAGACGATCAAGAACGCTTTCTCATTGACTGCTGCGAGAGACAGGTGTTGGCAGAGGGTCAGCGATTGATTGCCGCATGACGGCCGCTATTGACGCTAGGTTCACTGGACCGGGTGTCAGCCCCCCTTCGACGACCGCTGCCAGCCAAGCGCCACCGCCTGCGCGCGGTTGAGCATTAACAGGTAGGCGAGCTTGCCGTGCAGACGGAGCCGCTCGCCTACGTCGGCGGTATCATGCGCCACCCGCTGACGGTGCAGGGCGGCGCGCAGCTTGCGGCGCTCCTGGCGTGACAAGCCCATGGCCTTGTTGACCACCACGCCGGTGATGGCCTGGCGCCGGCCGGCCCGAAGTATGCGCGTTTTCTCCGCGTTCACAGTGAAGCCCTCGGCGGCAACGATGACCGGCACCAGCTTCATGAACTTGGCGATCTTGGCCGTGTCATTGCCCGAGAAGGTCAGGTCATCGGCATAGCGCGTGTATGCAAAACCATGCTTGCGGGCCAGCCCCGCCAGGCGATGGTCGAGACGCAGGAGGATGGCGTTGCAGAGACCGGGACTGGTCGGTGCGCCTTGCACACAAACACGCGGGCCGGTCGGCACGATGATAGAGCTTGCCTTCAGCCGCCACCGGCTGGCGCGGCGCCTCGGTCATCAGCACTGCGAGTGCTGCCGCCACGGGATAGCTGTATCCGAGCGCAATCAGGAGCCCGCGAACGCGGCCAAAGTGGATGGTCGGAAAGCAGTCCTTGATGTCGAAGTGCAGCACCACGGCCTTGCCCACGTGCGGGGCGGCATTGGTGGCAATCGAGCGGCCCTTGACGAAACCGTGCGCCTGTTCGCTTTTCGGCAGCTTGGACACAAGCTGCCGATTGAGGGCGCGCAATACAGCCTTCAGCCGGCGTTTGGGCGCGTGGATCAGGCGCTCGCCGCCGGATCGTTTGGGGATCGCAAACGTGACGTAATGCGGCACCGTCTCGCGATGTCGATGCTGGCTCATGTGCCGCAGTTGTCCGATCGACAGCGACAACGCCGCGGCCACGTCCTCCTCCGTCTTCCACACCGGCAGCTTGTAACGCTGGAGTTGAGCCTCGTCGGTCGCCAGGTCCATCACATCGCGGTTGCGCGTGCGCAAGGATGGACCGAACAGACGATCGGCTTCGCGCTCGGTCAGGTATTTGACCTTTGGCGGCGGTGGCCAGCGACGTCGGTTGGGATCTGGCGGAGGCTTCGGAAGCAGGCGGTTGTCGCGTAGGACCAGCCGGCGATGTTTTGGCTTCAGCGGCCCGCCTGTCCTGATCACCTCGTGCTTGAAGGCCGCTTCACCGGTATCGACCAGCCCGGACACGTCGCGCTGCGGCGCCTTGGCCCATCGCTTGGCGGCCCGCCGCCGCCGATAGGCCTGCACCAGCACGTACACGACCCATATCAGAACGAGGGACTTAAGGAACGCGACCACCGGGTCCATGAGGTCCTACCCCACCCAGCGAGCGGCTTCAGGGAAATTGCGCAGTCCCGGGCCGACAGGCCAACCACCAACAAGGCTTTGGACCCGTGGCCTCCCCGCGTTGCGTACGTGGGGAACCGTGGCGATGTGATGGGGACAGGAAGCCGCCACGGCGAAGCACCGTGGCATGGAAAGCTGGAAGGTCCTGCCAGACCCCGGAACTGCGCAAAGACAATTCATTCTGACGCCCCAGCGTTGGCGCCGTCAACCTCCCAGCGTGACGGCTGTTTGCGCGTAGTGGCTTGCGTCGGACCCTCGAAGGGAGCGCTCGACGGGCGATCGCCACGCTGCTCCTCGCTGGCCTTGAACAAGGCCAGCATGTGCTCGCACGGCCCCTGGTTCATCAGGTGCTCGGCGAAATGCGGACACGTGCAGCGGCCGAATATGATGCGGCCGGTATCGTTGACGACGATCTCGACCGGATCCTGGTCTCCCACCGCGCCGATGATGCGCCAGTCGCGATAGGTGATCTCGCGCACGATCTTCTGCTTGGCCTCGCCGGACGTCGGGTCGCGGAACGAGCGCACCTTCTTGGTCTCCTCCGCAGCACAGCTGGCGACGCGCACCCTGTTGTCGGCGATCAGGGCAGCGGCCAGCTCCTGGCGCCGGTCGGGCGGAAAATAGACCGCTTCGTCGGCCGGCGTTTCGAACAGCTCGCGGTGGCGGTAGCGCCGCGCTTCGACATCGAACATGGTGCGACCTTGCCGGCACAGCCGGACGAGCACGCGCGAGGCCGTAATCTTGTCGATATGCAGAGCTGCGGCGACCTCGTCGATGGAGGCGTGCTGGCGATCGCGCAGCAGCGCGATGGCTGGCTCGAGCAAATTGTCGTTGCCGGCCGCGGCGTCGGCAAGCAGATCGAAACCGCCGGTGCTCGTGAAGCCGCTGCCCGACCAGCCTGTCAGACCAAGCAGGAAGGTCATGCCGGGCAGCTTCACCGCATAGAAGCTCGGCAGCGCCCGTCCCTTAAGGTAGATGTCGACCGACTCGGCAAACGGCAGCAGGCCCTCGATCAGCTTGAGGCGTCGGCGCCCCCACACGCGGGTGGTCTTGAGCTCGGTGTAGTTGTGTTCGGCGCCTTCGAGCTGTGTGACACGCTCCCACGGCTCCAACACGAGGCGCGCGTCCTGCCCTGGCTCGAACTCATAGCGGATGCCGCGCGGGGAGACCTTTGCCTTGGAATGGCGCAGGAAGCGGACAGCCGAGAGCAGGTCGATAGGTTTCGCGGTTATGCGGGTGCCCGGCATGCCCATGGCGGCCTGTACCTGCAGGAAGCCACGCACCCAGGTCTCAGGCAGCTCGACCTTCTTCTCGAACCGCCCCCCGGCGCTGGAGGTGCGCACCTCCATGCCCTCAGGGCCGATGCGGAAGGTGGTCGAGCGGCTGGTGCGCAATTCCCCCAACGCACCCCACAGCCACGCCGTGAAATCGATGTTGGTGGTGCCGCATACCACTTCGCCCATCGGCTCGAAAACGGCCGGGTCCACGATCAGCGACACGTAGGTGGACTGGTCCTGGCTGAACGCCTCGAAGAATATGCGGTCGCGATGCACGGTGATGACCGGATCGAGCAGGTCGGACTGGGCGATCCACGTGTCGTTCGACCAGATCGCCTCACCCAGCGCCCGCAGCGCAATACGCAGGATGAAACCATGTTGCCGCACGAGGCCGTGGAAGCGCACGCGCCGGCGCAGGTTGGTCGACAAGCCGACCGAGATCGCATCGCGCGTCGATTCCAGCACCGAGGGCGAGGCATAGTCGACGAGCACGATCATGCTGCGGCCCTCGCGTGGCGATAGACCACTGGCCGCTCCGCCGCGGCAGCTAGCCCTGGGTGTGCGGCCAGGATGCAGCCGATGAGGCCGATTAGCTCGGCCTTCGGATACTTCTTGTCGGGCAGCTTCAAGGCCTCGCGCGCGCGGGCCAGGATGCGCCGGGCGACCGTCTCATCGTGCCGCGCGGCGTTGGCGAGCGCCTCGAAGGCGGCCATGCGCGTCTTGCGGTGTATGGGCCGCAGCAGCGTGCCGAGCAGGATGTCGACGTTGTCGGCCGCCAGGGCGCGTGCCCGCGGGTCGGGAAGTGCCAGAACACGGTAGGCCAGCATCATGACATGGATGTTGGAGCCTTCCACCAGGTCCTGCACAGCTTGCGGCACTGCCAGATACTGCTCGAGCGAGCGCACGAACAACAAACGCGCCAGGTCGTTGACGCGCAAGAGTGTATGCTGATTGAAGGTGGCATAGGCTGGGATGCGCGTCAGGACATTGGACGCGCGTCGGGAAAACTCCGCTGCATCGCGATCCCGGATCGCCTGGTAGTAGGCAGCAAGTTCGGATGCTGTCTTGTCCTCGGCATCCGGCTTCTCGTTGGCATTCCGCATGCGCTTCCAGGAAATGCGCGTCGCGTAGCGGCTGGCCAGCGTATCCACGAGATCCTCGTCGTGGGCGACCTGCGCCGCCTGCACGAGGTTGGGATAACCGGTCCACCACGTCGGCGTCACGTTGGCCCGGAACGGACCGCGGATCAGGTCCGGATAGCGCGCATAGACCATGCCCGCGAGATCATCGTCCATGGCATGGATGCGGGCCAGCCCAAGTCCCGGCCAGTTCCACTCGCGGGAGACGCCGGCTAGAGCGGTCAGGCGCTCCCGGCGCATGTCATCTCCGAGCGATTGGTTCTGCATCAGCTTGCGGATGCATTCGTTGAACGGCTTGGGATAGGTGGCAGCTCGGGCCGTCGCGCTCCAGAGGTCCCACCAGCCTTGGCGCTCAGCCAGTTCGATGAACCGAATTGCGTCCTTGTCCCTGCCCCAGCCGCCGATCGTCTCCTCGAGCTTGGCGCGCACGTAGGGCATCACGTCCCGGCCACGCCGCTCCAACAGCTTCAGGACCGTGCCGCCCCGCTCGATGCCGTAGCCCTCGAGGTGGCGGTTCTCGAGCACACGGTTGAGCTCGGCCTGCTCGACCACTGCGTCGGCGAGGGTCAGCACCTCCGTTTCCCAGCGCTCCACCGGCATCAGCTTGCGGTAGAGGGCGAAGAACAGCTTCTCGTCGCCGTGGGCGCGCGCGGCCGCGCCGAGCTTCTCCCACATCACCCGCTTGTCCTCGCTCCAGAACGAGACGGGCAGATGCTTGAGAATGAAGGCAGCGGAGCTGCGATCTGTGTCATAGAGCCGGATGGCGGTCGGCTCGTCGAGCTGGAACCAGTCGTCGAATTCGTCGAGCACAATGGTCCGCGCAGCCGGCGTGGGGGCGGCCCGGTAGGCCTCCACCAGCGCCGCGTTCCAGCGGCCAAGATCGAGGCCCCAGCCCTTGGCGGCGCCGTACTTCCATCGCTGCAGGCGCCGGATCAGAGCACCGTCGCGCCCAGCGCGAGCCGATTGCAGCCAAGCCTCGAGATCGGCGGCGTGGTCGGCCCACTGGACCCGGGTCCAGCGTCTATCGGAGGCAATCCAGTCGGAGAAGTGATTGAGGATGAACGAGCGGAACACGGCCTTGCTGCGGGCGTAAAGCCGCGGGCCCCAGAACCAAGTCAGGCCCGGAAACAGCGGGTCGCGACAAAGCCCTTCCAGGTTGTCGCGCAGACGCTGGTTGTCCGGCTGGGCCTCTAGCAATTGCTCGATGGCTCTGCGCAACTGCTTTTCGTTCATGCGCCCGTCGCCTGCGCAGCGTTGACCGCCAAGATGCCAATCCCGCACTTGAACGTATCAGAACGCCAGCAGCAGAAATTGGGCGGTATCGCCATCATCCCAACAGCCGAAGTCCCCGTGACCCAAGCGCAACATGCTCGCTTGGGTCAGAAACTCTGCCTTGCAGCAACACCGAACTACGACCGAGGGTTGCTCCAAAAGCGGGCTAACATGCTGACTGGCCAATAGCGGTCAGAGCTTGGTCTCTCATGTGTGGGTGCGGCCCAACGGCTGATCGCAGGGAGGCGCCAGAGCCGGAAGTGAAGCGACACGCGGCTTCTTGCAGGCGGTGCCTTCCCCGACGAGGACGAACGGCGCCCAACAGACGGGCTGGTCTTGGGTCACGTCGACTGAGTCAATCGCCAGCATTGCCCCTGTGCCGGGCTTCCGCGCGACTGATCGACCTGTCCCCGCGGTGGCTCCTGAGGTGCCTGCGGCGGTGGTCAACCACTTCGGGTCCGTGCAAGTCCCAGCCGCAGCCTAAAGAGGTGGCCGCCTTTCAGGCTCGATACCCGCATCAGGGCCTGAAGGCATCGACACCGGCTAGGCCCGGACGTTTCAGTCTTGTGCTTGGCGTCGCATCACCAGGCTGTGCTGCTTATTTCATTGGCTGATGTCAGGTCGTTGTCAGGAATCGTCGCCACGATATTTGTCCTTGGCTAGGGGCAGAGGAACTTTTGAATTATACAAGAGCTGCCTGACGTTGGCGCGGGAGCGGCGCAAGGTGGCTAAGGCAGGGGTTGGTGGGCGGTATGGCCTCGCGCTCGGGACCACCTGTCCGATGCCCGCGACGCGGCGTCTGATTGAACCGGCCAACAGCACGTTCTTTCGGTCAGACCTGAAGCCATATAGACGTGCATGGATCTAGGGTTCTGGCTATAGCGTGGCGCCTCAGGTGGCGAGAGCGCGAATATGGGGAATGGGGTGGTCTGTCTTGCTGTGAGAGGTTCGTTCGTGCGAGCCGCGTCGGAGTGCGCCGACGGGACATTGGGGTTCTGGCCCGGAACTCACAGACGCTCCCAACGGACTGCGTGCCAACGGTATGCCCGCGCGTGCGCGCTACCAGATGAGGGGCCTTTCGCACAATCATGAAACGACCCTTGCGCCCCGAGGCCGTTAACTTCTGCGTAGCCGCCTATTTTGTTGCCGTGCTCAACATCGCGTTCTGGCGGCAATTTCTCGCAGCTGTCGCGCCCAGAACCGCCTACGAGTTGCTGTTCGTGGCGGCGACGACGGTGGTGGCGTTCTGTCTCCTCGTGCTCTTTCTTGGCCTGTTCGCGCTACCCCGCGTCTTCAAGTCTGTGATGACCGTGCTACTGCTCGTGAGCGCGGCCGCTGCGTATTTCATCAACGAATACGGTGTGGTCATCGACGTCGATATGGTCAGGAACGTCTTTCTGACCAACAAAGCAGAAGCCGCCGACCTCATTACAATCAAGCTGTTCTCCTACGTTCTCCTGCTTGGCGGGCTGCCGTCACTGCTGCTGTGGGCGTGCACCATCGCGTACCGGCCCTTTTGGCAGGAGCTTTGGTTCAGGACCAAGGCAACGGCGGCCCTGGTTACCGTCATCGTCGTGGCGGCCCTTCCCTTCGCGCAGAATATGACATCGGTGTTTCGCGAGCAGCGCATCCTGCAGCATGTGTTCACGCCCTTGAACTACCTGAGTGCGCTGATGGACTACGCCCGCCCGTATCTGCGCTCGAGCGCGATGGCGTCTGTGCCATTCGGAGAAGACGCACGCAGGGGCGGTGCATGGTCCGGGCGTCCCAGTCAGTCGCTCACCATCCTCGTCATCGGTGAAACTGCGCGCGCCGCCAATTTCTCCCTCGACGGGTATGGCCGCGACACCAATCCCCTGCTGAGCAAGGTGCCGGACCTAATAAACTATACAAGGGCTATCTCGTGCGGCACCGCGACCGCTCAATCGCTGCCATGCATGTTTTCCGGCCTGGGCCGCGCCGGCCAGACCGGTAAGCGCAACGTACAGCGGGACGGGTTGCTGCAAATTCTGCAGCGCGCCGGTTTTTCAGTGCTGTGGCGGGAGAACCAGGGCGGCTGCGCGGGGGTCTGCAAGGGTGTGCCGACGGAGATTCTTGAAGGTGCAGGGACGCGCGCGCTGTTCGAGCTGGGAGAGTCGCGCGACGAAAATCTGGTGAAGGGTTTGCAGGAGAAAATCGACGGCATGCAAGGTCATGCCGTCGTGGTCTTGCACATGATGGGCAGCCACGGCCCGGCCTATTACAAGAGATATCCAAGCGAGTTCGAACGCTTCCAGCCAGCGTGCAAGGAAAGCCAGTTCAGCCGCTGCGAGCGCTCCGAAATTGTCAACAGCTACGACAATACCATCGTCTACACCGACTACGTCCTTGATCAGGTCATCGAACTGCTGGCGTCGAATGACAGCCGCGGCATACCGTCAGCCATGATCTACTTGTCTGATCACGGCGAATCGCTTGGTGAGAACAATATCTATTTGCACGGTCTTCCGTATGCCTTCGCGCCGGACCTGCAGAAGCATGTGCCGATGCTGCTTTGGGTGTCGCAGAAAATGCGAGCGGATTTCCAAATCGACACGGCCTGTCTCGAGCGTCGAAGGCACCAGCCCGTGAGCCATGATAACTTCTTTCACTCGGTGCTCGGTTTGCTCGATGTCGAAACCAAAGAATACACACCCGATCTGGACATCTTCGCCGGCTGCCGCGTCGGCCGGATCGCGGGTCCGGCGCGCTGATGGGCTTTGCGGCCTTCCAGGGCCGCACTACCGCCCGCCTCCGGTTAGGCTCTTACCGTCTTACGAGGTCCGAGTGCCGAGCCTGCACATGCAATGCGCAATGACGGGTCACCCCAGCAACTCATAATTGAACGGCACGGCAAGTAACAAGCCGCGGCGGAAGCGTCGTTGGTGCTGCTGTCCGCAACCGCAAGGGTAGCGCTTAAGTATCCAATAGGATTAATGTGCGGAGCAGAAAGATAACGACTAACGTCAATCCCCACGCCACGAGAACGTCAGACAGGTAGTGGGCGCCAAACGCGATGCAATTCAATGAGACCGCAAAAGCCCAGAGCAAAGCGAAGGCAGTAAGAGGCCTCCGCCAGGCTCGGGGGGCAACCAAGGCAAACGCCACGAGATACATGGCCGCTGCTGCTTCGCCGGAGGGAAACGAGCGGTTGCCCGTGCCGGTTTCACCAAACGACCAAGCGGCGACGAACGCTTGATGGCCGCCAAACAAGTCAGTCTGTAAGGGGCGCGGACAATTCGTGAGGGGCTTGAGTAAGCCGTTGATGAGCAGACCAGGACCAAGGGCAAGGCAGAGGCTGAGAAACCACCAAGTGCGCCAGGAAACAGCCTCGACCAAGCGATAGCCCAGCAGTCTGCCGAGGAGAACAACCGACCATCCCACGATCACCACGTCCGTAGCCGCGTTTCCCGCGAAATGCAGAGCGCGCAGAGCTGGAACGTCAGTCGCCGGAAACTTACCAGCACCAGCGTAAAACTTCGCCGAGATGAACTGGTCAATAATAGGCCATGTGATTGCCACCGCAGACACCAAGATAGTGGCCACTGCGGCAAGAACGGCCGGCCAGCACACAAACGGTCGGAACGTGAAACTCGCGTGCATCGGCTTCAGCGCTGCGGATCCTGTAGTGCAGTCCTTGGGAGCCGATTCAAGGTCGGGTTGGAAGGATCAATCGTGATTGGATCTTTGGTCTCTCAATCTGACAATGCCCTGACAGAAGAACTCGAAAGACAGGGCTTGGCAGAACCGCGCTTGATACTCGTTGCTCGCGTGGTTTGGGGGCGTCGTCGATCGGCTTCAATGTGGGGTGAGCATGCGCTTGTTAGTTGTGGAGGATAACCAGCGCCTGCAGGAGCTCCTGGCGGACTCCCTCAAAGGCGCTGGTTATGGTGTAGACGTGGCAGGCACGGTGGCCGATTTCCTCGGCAGCGTCGCAGCCGTACAATACGACCTGGTCATCGTCGATCTGGGCTTACCCGACGGCGATGGGCTGTCGGGAATCCGGACGTTGCGCGAGCAGGGGCGGTCGATGCCCGTACTTGTCATAACGGCTCGGGGTAGCATCGAAGATCGCGTCAGCGGCCTCGATGGCGGGGCGGACGACTACCTTATCAAGCCGTTCAATCACACAGAGTTCCTCGCTCGTGTACGCGCGCTGTTGCGCAGACCGTCCGAACTCCACGGTCCTGTCTTGTGCAAGGGTGACCTCGAACTCGACGAGGCGAATGGTCAGGTCCGCTGTGCAGGAACCCCCATTAACTTGCGGCTCAGCGAGCGCCGCCTGCTTGCCATACTCTTGCGCAGGAGCAACGGCGTGGTGCCCAAGTCCGCTATCGAGAGCGCCCTGTCGGAGTTTGGACGAGAGATGTCCGCCAATGCCGTCGAGGCGATCGTGTCGCGCACCCGCAAGGCACTTGCAGATGCCCGCTCGAGGATTGTCATCGAAACCATGCGTGGCATTGGCTATCAGCTGAGAGAGGAGCTGCGTCAATGACGGTGGAGGCCGTTGCTCGCCCGAGCCTCGTGCGGATCATTACGGTCCGCTTGGCGCTGACCTCTCTCCTGGCGATCATTTTGCAGCTAACCATCGTGGTCGTCAGTACGTACTTGATCGAGGATGACCTCAACCGAAGCTACGTTACGCGACAGGCCCATGCACTGCTGGCGGGACTACGCACTCACTCGAATGACGTAGTGCTCAAGGAGTTCCCGAGTTCCGCGGCAGTATGTAGGGAAGCACGCAAATTTCTATGCCTTCCGTATTTTGGGGGAGAACGGACACGTCTTCGCTCAACACAACGGTGAAAGGATTGCAGAGCTGTCACCGTGGCAGGACAAGGCCTCCAGGACACAGGATCTCTGGCTCCTGGATCTCGAAGCGGCCAAGAAATTATATGTTGCCGGTGGCGTGAGGTACAAACTGGGTGACCGCTACGTTTGGATCGAGGTGGCCACCTTCGGGGATCCTGCCAGCACCTACCTGGGGATCGTGGCGGCGGAAGTAGTCGAGGATGTCTGGCTGCCGATGGTTCCGCTGGTTATTTTGACGCTCGGCGTGGCTACGCTCTCGGTGCGACGGTCTCTCAGTGCGCTTGTGCGCGCCGCCGCGCAGGCCGAGACGATTTCCCCGCTGGATAAGTCCAGTCGCCTCGACGTTTCGGAAATGCCACGCGAGGCCGCGAGCCTTGTGACGGCCATCAACGGGTTGCTCGACCGGGTTGGTGAACTCGTCAAGTCTCAGAGATTGTTCATCGCCAGGGCCGCGCATGAGCTGCGTACACCCCTCGCCGTCATCATGCTGGAGCTGGGTCGCATCGATGACCCGCGCGTACGCCGCCTCGAGCAAGACGTGCGTTCCATGAGCGAGTCGGTCGACCACTTGCTGGCGCTCGCGCGGCTGGAAAGCGCGGAGACGATTGAGGTTACTGACCTCGACATGGGTCTGGTCGCCAGCGACGTGGTCGATCGATTTCAAGATTGGGCGGCGCAAACCCAGCATCGACTGGTGCTCAGGGTGTGCGAGCCTGCCCAGTTCGCCGGCGATGCCAGCGCAATCCGAGAGGCGCTTCGCAATCTTGTCGAAAACGCTGTGCGGCACACGCCACCAGGAACAGAGGTACAAATTACGGTAGGTCCCGCAGGATCAATTCTGGTGGAGGACAATGGGCCAGGACTAGTTGGCGAAGCTAGTTCGGAGTTGGTCCAACCGTTCAAGAAAGGTCGCGAGTTGAGTGACGGTGCTGGGCTGGGCCTGGCAATAGTGCGGCAAGCCGTCGAGTTGCATCGCGGCAAGCTCGAGATCGGACAATCATCGCGTGGCGGCGCTAAATTCACGGTTACGTTGCCCGACCAAACACGCGCTATCGCTTAGCTGCCTGCAAGAGAGACTTGCCCGAGCGGCTGATGGTGGTGGCGGCTGAGCGTTCGGATCGGACAAAGTGGCCTGGCAAAGACGGCCGCCCTATCTAGGTGCGAAACTTGGGTCCAGTTGCCAGAGGAATTGGTCGATAAGCTTACCCGCTGACGGCAAGGTGCTCTGGGGCTGAGTATGCCACAGAACGACCAACCCTATCCCGATAGATGTGAAACGGCGTCTCGAGGGCCACCTCCAGCCTCGTCGCGACGCTCCGCCCGCCGAACCAGCCGCTCTGAGTGAAGCAATGCGCAAACGCTTCTTGATGGTGGTGAATCCCATCGCTGGCATTGAGGGAAGCACTCTCGTCAGAGCAGTCGTTTCAGCACTCGAAGCTGGCGGTGCGACTGTGGATACAGCTCGCCCCACAAGTGGCCCGGATGCGCGACGCTGCGCACGGGAAGCCTGTCAAAGCCGCCTATTCGATGCTGTCATTGCAGTCGGAGGCGATGGCACGATCCGACAGGTTGCAGCAGGGGCGCAGGGGACCGATGTTCCGGTCGGAATCGTTCCCGACTGGAACTGGCAACATCCTCGCGCATGAAACCGGCATCAAGGCCAATCCTCAAGAAATCGCGCGGATGCTTGTCGAGGGGCGCATTGTTCCAGTTCAAGGAGGACTCGCCAACGGTGAACCTTTCTTGCTGATGGCGAGCGCAGGCTTCGACGGACGCGTAACTGCAGTTGTGGATCGTCGCATGCAGCGACGGTTCGGTAAGGCCGCCTACACGCGACCCGTACTCAAGGCCCTTTTCCATCCTCTGGATGAGCTTGACGTAACAATTGACAACGTGTGCCATCAGGCGAATTGGGTGATTGTGACAAACTCCCGATACTATGGAGGTACTTTCGTCTTAACTCCGCAAACAACCGTCTCTGATGGCGGCCTTTGCGCTGTCCTCTTCCATGCTCAAAGCCGCCTTGATCATGCATTTCAGCTCTTGGCCTTGGCCCGTGGCAGGTTGGACAATCACAGGGGCGTTCGTATGATCCCTTGCGAGCGCGTGACCATCAGTGCATCCCGCAGCGCCGCCCCTACTCAAATCGATGGAGATTTTCTCGGCTCCACTCCGCTTGACGTTCGGATTGGCCAGCAAGTGGTTCACGTGATTGTGGGTGCGTGATTGCGACGCCAGCCGTGGATCAGTGATGGCGAAGGGCTCCCTCCAGAGCACGTGATGGTGGTCTTCCAAGATGCCTAGTGGGAAAATAAGCTCCTCAAGGGATGACGCATCCCCGCACGCTTTGGATCATAGGTGAAGCATGGCGTTGAGAGGTGGCGACGGGCAATGTGATCCGAGTTGAGGTATTGACCGTTTTTGGCCACTGCCGGACGGCATGGGGAAGCCTCACAAGCCTGAAGAGGTCATCGCCACGCTGCGGCAGGTCAACTGGTGACCGGGCCGGGCACGTCGCTGCCGCCATTTTTGGGGGCTCCGAGGTCCCTGCGCCCTGGCAAATCCTCCGGCAGCTTCATTCGTACGGCAGGGCCGCCGAGTAAGTAACCATAGCTTGCACTTCGGGTGGCCGGCGCAACCGTTCTGCTGTTATACGGGTAAATCGACGGTCAGGGACCTCCGTCGGGGACCGAAGGTCCGTTGCGGGAGCCGCATGCTCTCCTACCATCGTGCCAAGTCCACGACTCCGATTTGCGGGATCGCCGGCGCTGGGACCGCGCCAGTTTGAGGGGAGCTTGACGACGAACCTTGCATCGCCTGGCAGCATCGAGGGGAAGCACTCCGCCAGCCTTCTCCACGGCCGGAGGCAGCAGGCCCACAAGCGACTAGGCTGGGCCGCTTGTGTTCCCGAGGATCGCCATCACGTCCGCGGTTGGCCGCTAGCCGTCCTGATGAAACCATTCGCGCGAACCTGATAGTCGGCGGAACGGCTTAGGAAAGGCCAGCAGGTGCTCGATCACATTGCGAGATCAGCAACGCCTAGCGGCAAGACCGGCGCGACGCCCGGCAGGCTGACGATATTCGACAGCATTCCTGATTTGGTTGACTTCGTTGTCCGCAACCTTCGCTTGGTTGCGGTCTCAATTGGGCTGGCTCTCACAGTCGCCATCCTCTACGTGCTGATAGCGGCACCGACCTTCACGGCGCGGGCACAGCTCCTCATCAATGTCCAACAGCCAAGTCTTTTCCGCGAGCAGTTGAACGATACACGCCTGTTGCAGGACCGCTTTGAGATCCAGAACCAGGTCGCCCTACTCGAGTCTGACCAGATCGCACTGATTGTCGCCAAGAACCTCGATCTTTTGCCGGCATCGACCGAAACGGATGCCGCGAGCAGCGAAGCTCATGACCAGCAGGTCCGACAGGTAATTGCTGCATTCCAAGGCGGGCTGGACGTGCGCCGTGCGAAAGAGTTCGTACGTCATTGAGATCTCTTACAGCAGCCGAAATCCACAAACGGCTGCTCGATACGCGAACGCCACGGCGGACGCCTACATCGAGGATCAGCTCACTACGAGGTCTGAGGCTGCCCGCCAAGGCAGCCAGTGGCTCGAGGAGCGCATCGATCAACTGCGAACTCAAATGAATGTGGCGTCACTCAAGGCGCAGGAAGTCAAGGCAAAGCGCGACTACCGCCTTGCCCCCAAGGTCGAGCCTGGTTCCCCGGTATCCGAAAAGGTGGAGACGGGACTTGCGAAGGCACCGCACGAATACGCTCGAGGAACTGGAGTCGACCGCGCTCACCTATCGCAAGATCTATGAGAACTATGTCCAGGCCCATACGGAATCTGTCCTGCGTCAGTCCTACCCCATCGCCAATGCGCGGGTGATTTCTAGGGCAACGCCGCCCCAAACCAAGAGCAGTCCCCGGGTCGCGCGATCGCTCCTCGGAGCCATCGTGCTGGGCAGCATGTTCGGTTTTGGAATAGCGCTGCTGCGCGAGGCTGTTCCCGCGATGCTGAGGCGCGACCGGGAGGCCGATGATGCTTGATTGCAATCCTTACCTTCTTCACCGCGGCTACACACGACCAGCAGACCGCAAAGCCACGCCAGCGAGGAACTTCAGATGAGAGTTTGGCCCGTGTTAAGCGTCGAAGTACGCCGGTCTATCGAGATAGCGCACCGCGTTTCGGTCGACATCCTGGCGCAGCTTCTGGGCTATTGGAGCGATCGGAAACACCACGTTGGCTGCGTCCTGGGGAGCGCTCAACGTGTTTACGCTTCCTGGAGCTGGGTCATCATCCCAATCGCCGTCATCTGCCTGCTCGTTGTGCCCCGTTCCGGCGGTTTGGCGGGCCCCCTGGGCGGCAACAACGACTACACGCTCGGCTCACAGGACAAGCTCCGCCTAAAGGTGTTCGAATGGCGTGCCTCCCGCGATGAGATCTTCGAATGGACGGCATTCAACGCCGATTACACCGTAGGACAGGGAGGCAAGATCTCCCTGCCTCTGATCGGCGATATGGTGGCCGCCGGCAAGTCTCCAACGGAGCTGTCGCAGGCGATTGGGCAAGCCCTTCAGACGCGGATTGGTCTTGCTGAACCTCCGAGCATCTCGGTAGAAGTTGTGCAATTCAGGCCCTTTTACATCGTCGGAGACGTAGAGCGTCCCGGAGAGTACGCCTACAGACCTGGGTTGACCCTTCTGCAAGCCATCACAATTGCCGGCGGCGTGCCAAAGGCCAAGGGTCTGGCCCCGGCCAGGCTGGAGCGCGAGTCGATCTCGACCAGAGGTGATCTGCGTTTGCTTGAGAACGATCTTGTGACGACGCTAGCTCGCAAGGCGCGCCTCACCTCAGAGCTTCAGGCAAGCGACGAGATTGCAATTCCCGACGAGTTGACCGCCTCGGCCACCGACACGTCCTACCGAGCGATCATCAATCAAGAGACTCTGCTCTTTCAAAGTCGCAAAGAGGCTTTTGCCACACAGGTGCGGGCCCTCGAGCAGCTGAAAGCGCAACACGAACTCGAAGCGACTTCATTGGTGAAGCAGCTGGAGATGCATGACACGCTCATCGATCTGCTGAAGCCGGAACTCGAAGCCGTTCAAGAGCTTTACAAGAAGCAACTCGTGACTGCGCCGCGCAAACTCGCCCTTGAGCGCAATGCCGCGCAACTCCAAGGGGACAGGCTGAGGCTCGAAACAGCACTTGCTAGGGCTCGTCAGGAGGCCAGCAAGACGGAGATCGCGATCATCGAACTGCAAAACAAGCGGTCGACTGACATCAATGCGGAACTGCGGCAGAGCCAATCCAGGTTGAACGAGATCGGCGAGAAGATGGAGACGGCTCAGAGACTACTGTACGACACCGAGGTTACCGCGCCACGCTTCCTCTCCGTGCGCAGCAGCCGGTTGAAAGAGATCCAGCCCATCTACGCTGTTGTCAGGGTGATTTCCGGACGCGCCGTCGAGTTGGAAGCCAACGAGGCGACTCTTATAGAGCCAGGCGACACGATCAAAATCGAGCTTCCGCAGCCCGGCGACGGCGTGGAGTTGAGAGAAGCTCGCCAAACTGGCCCCTACCTCGCGGGGTCATGGACCGAGAAGCGGTAGTCGTGTCTGAGACACGCCGGTCGCAAGTCGGAGTCTACGCTACCGCAATCAGATGAGGGCCTGCCTCCAGCTTTTCGTGGAGGGCCAGGTCCTTATCCTTTTGTGGCATCTGCGTATCCCGGCAGACCCCCTCCATATTCTTTTTGATCTTGGTCGGGGGTCTCAGTGAACTGTTCGCTCTGGGGATCTGATCAAGTTGGGGTTGAAGCGTCCGGATCAGGCCCGTCGCCTGCGGACCGCGCGAACGGGAGACCATCTCCTTCTCCGCGGAATAGTCTTGCAGCCGCTCGTTGGTCACCTCTATCTGATGAGCTGTGACCTAGCTATCGCCCTGCTCTGACCCTGGGCCGTTGCCAGCGAGGCGAGGAGCGCGACCGTCGCAAGAATCGCCAGTGTTTCACGCCAGTTGTCTTTCATTGCCAACTCGATGGCCATCCACCTTCACCAGCGATCAACCAACACTGGCCACAACCGTTCCTGGAAATCTAGGGCACTGGTACTGTTTGCAGGATCCTTGTCGGTCCGTATTTCGTATTGAGGCCGGCCTCGGGGCTGGAACGACCACAGCGCAGCGATCGTTTAGTGGTGGCAAGGAGCTGCGACGCCTGTCATGAACAACGCATCCACCTTCGCTTTGTTAGGTGCGCTGACAGGTTTGCTCGTGACTTACGGGCTGATGGTCAGCGGCGAGCCAGATCAAGGCCCAACCGCGCCTCGATTGAGCTTTGATGAGCGCGAAGCCATACGAGTGGCTGGCGCAGGGACGTGGCGGGCACCGCCCAATGCATTGACTGCTTCAGAACCTGGCGGAGGCGTTGTGGCGACGGAGATCGTCACGATACCGGCCGCAAAATTTCAGGCCCTTGTCCAGAAGGGCAATTCTGTGCCTGGAAACGGCGGCTCAATAACGATCGACTTACAGCGTGGGCTGGCGCGCTTGGGCTGCTACGACGGCGAAATCAACGGTGCGTGGACCACTTCGACGCGACAAGCGTTGAAGACGTTCTTGGAGCGCGTCAATGCCACACTGCCCCTCAACCAGCCCGAGCCGGTTCATCTCGCACTCGTGCAAAGCCACGCTGACAAGGTGTGCGGCACTGGTTGCCCGCCCGGCCAGGGACTAAGCCGCGATGGACGATGCCTGCCGGCCGCAATCCTGCCCCCCGGAACTCGACCAGACCCGCGGCAGCTGACCTCGGGTTCGGGCTCGACCTGGTCCACCACGACAACCGTGGCCCCCGATCTGCCATCCTCTCTGAGCGAGGGACAAATGGCCTTGGCGGGCCCTAGGGGCGAAATCGATCCGAGCCTACCGGCTGCGAAACCCACTTTGCCCGGCAGCCCCCCTAGGCCGCGCAAATACGAAGCTGCCCGCGGCGACTGGCGAGCCGAGCTTTGGAAACGGCAGAATTGAACCTTGTCATCGGCGCAGCCACGTGATGTGAGCGCAAAAAAGCCTCGCATCTCAGCCGACAAGCCTGTGCAGGCGCCCCGCACCATGATAAATCGCAGCGTTCCCGTCTTCCTCAGCAGTCGGCGGGAACCGGCCGTGTCCGGCTCTCTCATCGTGTAAGCGGCGAGGGGGCCGGTCCGGTCAAGGTAACTCCACGAGGCAAGGTTGGGACGATGGGAAAGAATTGGCAGCGAGGTTCCAAGCGTCGGGACTTCGACAACGATGATTTTGGTGGACAGGATAGCGCCCCCTATCGGCCGCGCACGGTCGCGCCTCGGCCAGCAGCACCTGCCGACGGGCCGGTGGTTGATGCGACGGTCAAGTGGTTCCGCGGCGACAAGGGATTTGGCTTCATCGAACTGGGCGACGGTTCCGGCGACGCCTTCCTCCATATCAAGGTTCTGGAGCAGGCCGGACATGCCAGCGTGGAGCCTGGCACCAAGCTGCGCGTTCAGGTCGGCCAGGGCCAGAAAGGCTTGCAAGTAACCGTGGTCGCTGAGGTTCTGGAGGGCGGCGCCCCAGGGCTGCCCGCGACCGAGTCTTCCGGGCAGCAGCGACCGCGCTCGTCTCCCGCGCGTCCGTCAGCCAATGCCGCTGAAGTCGCTGGCACCGTCAAATGGTACGACCCAGGCAAGGGTTTCGGGTTCGCCGAGGCTGAGGACGGCCAGAGGGATGTGTTTATCCATGCATCGGTTGTCGAGAAGGCCGGGCTAGCCGCATTGTCGGAAGCGCAGCGCGTCGTGATGCAAGTCGTCAGCGAACCAAAAGGGCGAAAGGCCGTATCCCTTAGATTGGACGACCACTAGGGTCGGCCCACCAGCGACCAACGGCCACGGCCAGGGCCCGCGGCGGCGCTCGTCCGGCTTGATGCCCACCGCCTCGGCAAGCCCACACGACTTGCGCGCTGACGCGCAAGGCGCAATCGATCCAGTATGTCACCCGTGTCCTCGAGGCGCAGGGCGTGGGGACATGGCGGGTGCCGTCGTTCCTGGTCGCAAGTTTCGGAACCGTGCCCCTCGCCGCTTATGTTTCGATATCTACCGCTTGCTCCGCTACTGACTCGAAATGGGCTTGGCAGGTCGATGAGCCCACCAAATGGCGCCGCCCGCTTTGCAGATGAAGCGGACACATCCACATCTGAGATGGCAAGCACAGCGCGCCGAAGGGTCCGTAGCAAAAGCCGCTACCGCGCGAGGTAGCGCTTCTCCAGCATCACGTGCACGCCCTTGGAGCCGTTGACCACCTGGGTGATGCGCAGATCTGCTGCGAGGCTACACAGGGTGTAGGCCTCCTGCCGCTCGATCCCGGCCTCGCGCGCCACTAGGTCCACCATCTGGCGCAAAGCCGTCACAACGCAGTCATCGAGATCGGGGTCGAACGCCATGGTCATCACATGCGTCGGCGTTTCGGCGCGCGGCCATTCGAGGCTGAGGTCATCGCGCACGACGAGATGGAAGGAGCCGACGAGCCCTGTTTCTACGGCCGTCACGCACACTTCCCCGTCGCCCTGGGCACCATGCCCGTCGCCGACCGAGAACAGCGCCTCCTCGACATGAATCGGCAAATAGAGCGTGGTTCCAGCCACCAGCTCCTTGTTGTCGAGATTGCCGCCATTGCGGCGCGGCGGCAACGTCGAGACGCTGCCCCAGGCCACAGGCGGCGCCACCGCCATGACCCCGAAGAACGGCCGCAGGGGGATCTCCAGGCCCCAGGGCAGGCGCCCCGTCATGCGCTCACGGTCGAGCGCTATGTGCATTATGCGGCGCTCGGGAAAATCGTCGGGCAACGCCCCGGTGAGGGGGCCGGAGTGATTGTACCCCCAGTCGTAGCCGAGCTCGATGGACTTGATGTGCACCGCCAGTACCTGGCCCGGCTTCGCGCCCCTGACTGCAATTGGCCCCGTGCAGATGTGGCCCGGCAGCTTGGGCGCCATTCGCGCCTGCACCTCGGCCAGCGCGTCTGGCACTACCAACGGTGGCGACGGCATCATCTCGCGCCCACCCGAGACGGTAGAGATTGTCACCGTGTCGCCGCTGTCGATTGTGAGCACCGGCGGAAGTTTCGCGTCGAAATAACCCCAGTGCACCGTATTAGCGCCTGCATCGAGACGATGGGTCCTAGCCATAGGTCTGCCCTTCATTACAATCGCTCAGCCTCGACTCGGCCCATCGGCTCCTGCCTGCCGTCGGCGCTGGTAGCATGGTCGTATCGCGGGTTCGCACTACTGCTCATCGCCTTCGTTATCGCCGCTACGCCACCTACCACCGATCAGCGGCTTGCGGTCCAGGGACAATACGTAGCGCGCGGTCTGATTGGTAGATTGAATGTGGGAGCCCGGCACATCCGCTGGGTACGTCGTGGCAGCGGATATGGAGTGCACAAATGCATATCGGACTGATCGGTGGCATTGGACCTGCCGCGACCGAGTTCTACTACCGCGGCTTGACTGACCGCCACGCGAAGTCGGGGACCCGTTTGGAGCTGACGATCGCTAACGCGGAGGTGCGCGATCTTTCTCAGAGCCTCGCAAACAAGGCTACCCGAAAGCAGGCCGGAATTTTTGCAGCTTTGATATCGCGGCTCAAGGCAGCTGGCGCGCAGGTTGCTGCGGTCACCTCGATGGCTGGTCATTTCTGCATCGGCGAGCTTCTCCCAATGTCGCCATTGCCCATTCTGAATGCTATTCCGGAAGTGGACGCAGCCGTAACGCGGGGAAAATTCCAGACCATAGGCGTCATCGGCACGCGCATGGTGATGGAGACGCGTCTGTACGGAGCAATCTCGTCGGCGACGGTGGTCGTTCCTCTAGGCGCCGAGCTCGATGAGGTGCACGCGAACTATGCGGCGATGGCGACCGCAGGCCGGGTTAACGATACGCAGCGGCGCGTGTTCTTCGCCGCCGGCGAGCGCCTGTGCCGGGAGCAGGGCGCCGAGGTCGTTCTGCTGGGCGGGACCGACCTCTTCCTCGCGTTCCAGGGGTTCGATGCCGGCTTCCCTGTGCTCAATTGCGCCGATGTGCATGTGCAGGCGATCTACCAGGCATCGCTACAGTCAACTTGAGGAGTGGCGCAGGTAAACAAGAATTGCTGCGCTCCATCGAGGCCGTTGGGTACGTGACGCTCGAGGATTTGGCCTCTGACACTGAGCGGGCGGTGTCCGAGATCGGCGCCAGGTCCGCTATAGAGCTAAAAGCTGACGTTGGCCGCCAGCACGGCGCGCGCTTGCTGACAAGCAATGCCCGGCGCGAGCGCCGGCTCTTCCAAGCGCGCCCAACAGCTTTCTCATTGCGGATTGAGCGTCCGCAACTCTGACAGGTAGCCGACGGAATACTGCGTCGTTATCACCGGCGTGCGGAGGCCAATTGATTGTGCGATCTCGCTAGTAAAATCGTTGCAGTTGCGCCCAAGCAGAGCGTACGTAGTCCAGGTCTTCCGGAGACTGTAGATTCTCCCCACAACGAAGTGGTATCGGGCCTTGCTTATGGCAACCCGAAAAAGAATATCGGGACGTCGAAAAAAGTCAGATCGTGTTACCCCAACCGATCCCGTCACCGGTATGGCAAGCCGGCCCCAGTGGTCGTCATCGGCGCTCTTGGGCGTGAAGCCGGCAACGACGGTTTGCCGCAAGTGACCCAATGCATCGATGGTGCCGAGAGTGACGTAGGAATGACCGAACCCACCAACCTGGTTGCGCGCCCGAAACTCGATATAAAATGATGTCGCGTCTGTCGTTACGGTCAAGATGCGAGGCGGACGCGTTGGCTCGTAGTTCGCACCACCGGCCTGGGCAGTGGAGTGCGCGAAGTGCACCAGGATCAATATTGAAGCGACGAGGCGGGCAATGGTCGTCAACATCGGACCGGCTGCAGTTTCGAATCTCTCAATGCGCGCTGGCCGCTATTGCTCTGAATGATTCGTGACGACGACACAGACGCCGCACGGGCGTTACGGCTTGGGTGCGCCGTATTCTGATTTGCTGCGACCGGCAACGCGATAAGGTCGGCTGTTAGCGGCGAGGGGTGCGAGCCGAGCGATGAGATGGGTCGCTGTGTTCACATCGGCACAGTCCTCTGTGCGACTGCGGACATCAGTTAGCTAAAATCCGAAGCAAGGCCGCCGGTTCGAACGCGATGCAACCCCTTGTCTCTTCGTGGCGTTGACTGAGCAGTGAACGATGGAGGCAACCGTGCGCCTAATCTCGATAAGCCTTGTCTTGAGCGCGGCGGCTACGATCGGCTCGATTCCTGACGCAGCACGGGCTTCGACAGCATCGCGGATCCTGCCGGCCGACGAGGCGCAAGCTCGGCCGATCGCCTACCACTGCTGGAGCGCGTACGGACAGCGCCATTGCCGCTGGGTTGGCGGAAACCGCATCTATCGATACGGCGCTGGCTCACCCGACGAATATCCGGTCGGCACCGCGGAATGGTATCGGGCGATGGAGCGCGACGGGAGGCTCAATCGGCCGAGGCGTTAGCCGAGCCCTGCAGATGACGCTCATCTCTAGTCTCCCCCGTACCAGTCAGGGTTTCTAGGGATACACGCCCTGGCGCTGGCCTAGCATGATGGCGACAGCGCCGTCGCCCTCGTCCGGCTCTTCGGCGGGCGGCTTGGTCGTGTTGCAAGGCTGGGTGCACTCGTGATCCGCGCCGTTGTCACGTCCTCTCCCCGTGCCGCATCAATTGCCGGCCATGGTGATCCTCGCGCTTTTGCTGGTTGCTTGCTCGCCGCCTGATGCTCTCGCGCAAAGCACTGTGGTGCAAAGCGGCGCGGAGAAAAGCACGCAAGCTCCGAAAACGACCGACACGGTGATCATCTCCGAGATGCCGGAGCGCAAAGGGGCCATCCACACACTCCTCAAGAAGCTGTTCTGCAGGAGCAGCGGTGTGGTCACGGGCACATCCAATTCCGAGGTTTGGTCGGTGCCACAGGGACAGACGAGCCGTCTTTCCAAGCGGCTCCAAGCGCTCGGCATGAAGGTCATGAAGCTGGCTGAAGATTGGAACCACATCCTGAAACCGCATCGGGGCTCAATGACCGGCGCGCAGCAGGCAATGATCGACCAGGTGAAGGCCACGCCGGGCACGATGGGCGTCCAGGTGCTTCAAACTACGGACGCAGCACTCACCGCATTTGTGATGGCCAACGAAATTACCTACAAGCCCACCGTCCCCCCTGAGTTGCGGACACCGTCAAAGGAGCAGGCACCCTCAACGGTCGTGCTGCCCATCAGTCCCACCAAGACCATCACACTCGAGCGGGTCAGATACTCCAGCGACGCGCGCGGCTGCACATGGCACGGCATCGTGGCGGAGACCGGCGAAAGCGCTCTTCTCATGCGCTGGAATGACGGCCACATTACCGGTCTGGTTGGGTACAAGGGGCGCATCTACACGGTTGCGAGCCTCGGAGGCCAGCTGCATGCCATGATCGAGGTTGATCCGCGCCGGATGCCGCCGGACCATGCCCCCTTAACGCCGACCGCCGATCCGCGCGCCGATCTGCGCCCCGACGCGCCCGCCAAAATGGCGTCGCCCGCAAGCCTGCCCGTGGTGAAACCGCTGCCCGACGCTGACCGCGAGGCGCTCCAGGCAAAGAGGATCGTGATCGATCTCATGATCGTCTACACCAGGGCAGCGGCCAGCCATTATCTCCGCGAGCCGGCGGATCTGCTGGCGATGGCGGTCGAGCAGGCCAACGAGACGTTTCGCAACAGCGGCCTCGGCAACATCAGCCTCCGGCTCGTGCACACCCAGGCCATTGACTACGACGAGTCTGCGGGCGGCCATTTTGAGCATCTCTACCGCATGGTCGACGGCGTCGGCTCGTTCAAAGACATCCGCAAGCTGCGAAACGACAAGAAGGCCGATATCGTCGGCCTGATCGTCGACGATGCTTCCGGTTGCGGCCTGTCAACGCGCGTGGCAGCGAATTCAGAGGAAGCCTATTTCGTCGTGCATCACTCGTGCGCAACGATCACGATCTCGATCGCGCACGAAATCGGCCACCTCCTCGGCGCGCGCCACGATCGCGCCATTGACGGCAACAACATGCCGTTCGCCTATGGTCACGGCCACGTCAACGGCAAGTGGCGCGACATCATGAGCTACCAGCAGAGCTGCGACGGCTGCTTGCGCATCCCCTACTGGTCGAGCCCGCGCGTCATGTACAAGGGCGAGCCAACGGGCACTGACGCCGACGACAACGCCCGCGTGATACTCGAGCAGGCCGAGCGGGTTTCGAAGTTCAGGTGATACTCGGCCATCTACTGGCTCGCGGGTAGCCTGCTCGGCGCCTCTTCAGTCGACACCCAATTCCCACAGTCTTGCTTCGCTGCACGACTTTTCAAGATCGTTCGTTGAGGCACTTTGTGATCGCACTATCGAAGATTTCGAGCGCGAGGTCGATTTCCTGTTTGGAGATCGTGATCGGCGGGGCGATGCGGAAAACACCAAGACCGCCGCGCACGACGCTGGTCATCATCCCGAGATCGAGGCACTTGCGGGCGACACGCTGCGCCAACTCCGGCGCCGGCGTCTTGCTGGCGCGATCCTGCACCAGGTCGAGGCCAACCAGCAGGCCGCGGCCGCGCACGTCGCCGATGCATTCGTGGCGTTGCTGGAGCGCGAGCAATCCCTCGCGCAGATAGACGCCGAGGTCGCGTGCGCGCTCGGTCAGCTTGTCGCGCATGACGATCTCCAGAACCTTGAGACCGACGGCGGCCGGTAGCGGATCTGACGCGTGCGTGGTGTAGAACATGAAACCGCGCTCGTGGGACACGTCCTCGATCTCAGGCGTGGTGAGAACGGCAGCGAGCGGCAAACCGGCACCGAGCGTCTTGGACAGAGTGAGGAAATCCGGCACCACGCCGTCGCGTTGGCAGGCGAACAGGTCGCCGGTGCGGCCAAGCCCGGTCTGCGCCTCGTCGAAGATCAGCAGCATGCCGCGTTCGCGGCACTTCGCCGCAAGGGCCTGCATATAGCCGACGGGCGGTTCCAGCACACCGCCGGAGCTCAGGATCGGCTCGGCGATGCACGCAGCCAAGGCACCCGTTGACTGCCGATCAACCAGCTCGAAGCCGAAGTCGAGCTCCGCCTCCCAGTCGTACACTCCGTCGGCGCCAATGAAGCGCGAGCGATAGGGATCGGGTGCCGGCAGCACGAACGAGCCGGATTGGGCAGGCCCGTACCCGCGCCGGCTGGACGAGTAGGTGGCAGAGGCAGCGCCGCCCGTGACCCCGTGCCAGGAGCGCGACAGGCCGACGATTTCGTGCCGTCCGGACGCCAGCTTGACCATGCGGATGGCCGCCTCGTTGGATTCCCCGCCGGTAGAAATCAGCAGCACACGATCGAGCTTGCCGGGCGACAATTGGGCTAGCAGCGCTGCCAGGTCGACAACCGGGCGTGACAGGATGGTGGAATAGAGGTGGTCGAGCTCGGCCATGGTGTGGCGCACGACCTCCACGATCTCGGGGTGGCTGTGACCGATGATGGCGCTCATTTGGCCGGAGCAGAAGTCAAGGATGCGGCGGCCGTCGGCATCCCACATGAAGCTACCCTGCGCGCGCTCGGCGATGATCGGCGCGAAGTCGCCCCCGTAGCGCACGAGGTGCGCGCGCGCCTTCGCCCAGAATACCGGGTCGGCGTTGCCCGCACCCGTCTTGCCCCTGTCGTCCATTCAGCGCTCCTCATCTCGAACAGCCGCAGGATGGATGTCATACCGGGGCTCGTTCCCGGTATCCAGCCATCGACGAGCCCCGGAGCGTGCGGCACGGCCGATCCCGGGCACAAGGCCTCGGAACGATCCTCAGCCGTGCCCACTCAATGGGCACGATGCCGCGGCGATGCACCTTCTCTCCGGCGCGGCCGTGTGAAAGATTGCGGGTGGCAATCATGGACGGCGCACGATCCGGGCGCGGTCGCGGCAAGCGGGGCAGGGCATGTATCGCGTCGGCGTCGACATCGGCGGAACCTTCACCGATTTCGCGCTGTTCGATGCGCGCGGCGGCAAGATGTCAGTGCACAAGCGGCTGACCACGCCGCACGACCCCTCGCAGGCGGTGACCGAGGGCATCGCGGCGCTGCTGAAGACCGACGGCGTCGCCATCGGCGACGTCACCGAGATCGTGCACGGCACCACGCTCGTCACCAACGCGGTGATCGAGCGGCGCGGGGCGGTGACCGGTATGCTGGCGACGCGCGGGCTTCAGCGACATTCTCGATATGGGCTTCGAGCGCCGCTACGATCTTTTCGACCTGCGCGTGACGTATGCGACGCCGCTGGTCCCGCGCCGGTTGCGGTTGGAGGTCCCCGAGCGCGTGCGCTTCGACGGCAGCGTCGAGCTGGCGCTGGACGAAGCCGCAGTGCGCGGCGCCGCCAAACGCTTCCAGGAGCTGGACGTCGCCGCCGTCGCCGTCTGCTTCCTGCATTCCTATGCCAACCCGGCGCACGAGTTGCGCGCCGCGGAGATCCTGCGCGAGGCCGTGCCCGGGACTGTTCGTGTCCGCCTCGGCCGACGTGTTTCCCAACATGCGCGAGTTCGAGCGCTGGACTACGACGGCGGTCAACGCTTTCACCCAACCGATGTTCGACCGCTACCTCGAGCGGCTGGAGACTGGGCTGGCCGGCCAGGGTTTCCGCGGGCGACTCTATATCATGTCGTCCAGCGGCGGCACGCTGACGGCCGACACGGCGCGGCGTTATCCGGTGCGCGCGCTGGAATCCGGACCGGCGGCCGGCGCCCTGATGAGCGCCTATCACGGCCGCAGCCTCGACCTGCCGAACCTGCTCTCGTTCGACATGGGCGGTACCACCGCCAAGGGCGCGATCGTGCGCGGCGGCACGCCGATCAAGCGCTACAGCATGGAAGTCGCGCGTGTGCACGAGTTCCGCCAGGGCAGCGGCCTGCCGATCCGTATCCCTGTGATCGACATGATCGAGATCGGCGCCGGCGGCGGCAGCATCGCCGACATCGACGATCGCGGCCTACTGCGGGTAGGGCCGCGCAGTGCGGGTGCCGACCCGGGCCCGGCCTGCTACGGCCGCGGTGGCGCCAGGCCGACGCTCACAGACGCCAACCTCGTGCTCGGTTACCTCGATGCCGGCTTCTTCCTCGGCGGGGCGATGGCGCTGGACCGGCCAGCGGCCGAGGCGGCGATCCGCGACGGCGTGGCCAAGCCGCTCGGGCTGGAGACGCTGCGCACAGCCTGGGGCATCCACGATATCGTCAGCGAGGACGTGGCGCGCGCGTTCCGCATCCACGCCAGCGAGCGCGGGTTCGACTATCGCTCCGGCAGCATGGTGGCGTTCGGCGGCTCGGGTCCGCTGCATGCGATGGCGATCGCCCGCAAGCTCAAGATCCCGCGCGTAGTGTTCCCGGTCGGCGCCGGCGTGATGTCGGCGCTCGGGCTGCTGATCAGCCCGCTGGCGTTCGAGCTGGCGCGCTCGCGCCGCATCCACGTCGCCGACATCGATGCGGCCGATTTCGCCGCGAGCTTCCAGGCGCTGGAGCGCGAGGCCAAATCCTACCTGCTGAGCGCCGGGGTGCCTGAGGCCGACATCCAGCTGAAGCGGCGGCTCGACATGCGCTACCAGGGCCAGGGCCACGAGATCGAGGTGACCCTGCCGGATGTGGCCGATAGCGATGCGCTGTTCGGCCAGCTCGAAGAACTGTTCGGCCGCGCCTACCAGGCGGCCTATACGCTGCGCCTCGACGAGCCGGCCGAGATCGTCACCTGGAAGGTGGAGGCGACAGGGCCGGCGCCCAACCTGGGTAGCGGTTACACTCTATCGGGTCCGGCAGGCACGGGCAGCAGCCCGCAAGGGTACGCGGCTTGCCTACGATCCCGACAGCGCCAAGCTCATCGAGTGGCCGGTGTACGACCGCTACGCGCTGGCACCAGGCGCCACCGTCACCGGACCGGCGCTGATCGAGGAGCGGGAGAGCACCTGCGTGATCGGCGCCGGCAACGTGGCGACCGTCGATGCCCGCTACAATCTCGTCGCCGAACTGGGCTGACCGGGGAGAGCACCATGAGCGACAAGACCTTCGACCCCGTCAGCCTCGGCATCATGTGGGACCGCCTGATCTCGATCGTCGACGAGATCGTCTCGACCCTGGTGCGCACCTCATTTTCGACGATTGTCAACGAGAGCTACGATCTCACCTGCGTGGTGCTCGATGCGGAGGCCAACTCGATCGCGCAGGGCACCTTCAGCGTGCCGGTGTTCATCGGCAGCGCGCCGATCACGTTGCGCCACATGCTAAAGCGCTATCCGGCCGAAACGCTCAAGCCCGGCGACGTGATCATCACCAACGATCCCTGGCTCGGCACCGGCCACCTCTACGACATCACCATGGTGCGACCGGTGTTCCGCCAGGGGCGGGTCGTCGCCTACACGCTCAGCATCAGCCATCTTCCCGACATCGGCGGCTCGGGCTTCGGCTCGTCGGCGACGGAGGTGTATCACGAGGGCCTCCGCCTGCCGATCTGCAAGCTTTACGAGGAAGGCCGGCTGAACGAGCTGCTGATGGAAATCATCCGCACCAACGTGCGGGTGCCCGAGCAGGTGATCGGCGATGTGATGGCCAATGTCGCCTGCAACGAGGTCGGCGGGCGCGAGATCCTGGCGTTCATGGACGAGTACGGGCTGGATGACCTGACCGCTCTGTCAGCTGGCCATCCGCGGGCAGTCGGAGGCGGCGATGCGCGCCAAGATCCGCGAGCTTGGCGCGGGTACCTATCACAACCGCATGCAAGTCGAGGGCTTCGACGGGCCGTGCGACTACGTCGTGCGCATCGATATCAAGGGCGATAGTGTCGCCTTCGATTTCACGGGCACCTCGGGTTGCGTGCGGGCGGGTGTCAACGTGCCGTTCTGCTATACCAACGCGATGGCGTTGCACGCGATCAAGTCGCTGCTGCTGCCGACCATTCCCAACAATGCCGGCTCGATCGCGCCGATCTCGGTGTTCGCGCCGCCGGGCTGCATCCTCAATGCCCAGCCGCCGTTCGCGACCGGCGGGCGGCATGCGATGGGGCATTTCGTGACGCCGCTGGTGTATGGCGCGCTGGCCGAGGCAGCGCCCGACCGCGTGCAGGCCGGCTCCGGCATGATGAACCTCGTCACCTTCCAGGGCACGCGGCGCGACGAGCGTCCGTTCTCGACCATCTATTTCGCCGCCGGCGGCTACGGCGCGCTGCGCGATCTCGACGGGCGGTGCACGCTGCCGCATCCCTCCAATATGGCGGTGGTGCCGGTGGAGGTGTGGGAGACGCTGACGCACACCACCATCGAGAGCAAGAAGCTGGTGCCGAGATTCGGGAGGGCCCAGGCCGCTGGCGCGGCGGCCTTGGGCAGGACGTGGTGCTGCGCAACGACACCGGCCATCCGGTGGTCACCCTCGGCATGGGCAATCGCACGATGTTTCCCGCGCTCGGCATGTTCGCCGGCGGAGATGGGGCGCTGCGCGTACACGCGATTGATGGCAAACCGGTGCACGCGAAAGGCCGCAACGAGCTGGCGCCCGGGCAGCGCATGCGCATCGTCGAGGCGGGAGGCGGCGGCTACGGCGATCCGTCGGCGCGTGCACCGGATGCAGTCGCCGAGGACGTCGCGCAGGGTTACGTCAGCGCCGGCGCAGCACGGGATGTCTACGGCTTGAACGACTAGGCTACCCGTCCGAACTTCGCGTTCAGCGGTTTCGAATTCGTCATCGCTCCACCCCATCGTCCGCACTTTGCGCGCAGCAGCAAGAGATCAGCTCGCGTGTCGTGACCGTTTTTTAGGATGGAAGGGCATTGTAAAGACTACAGAAACCGGAGTTTCTGAGGCTCAGCGAAGTGTTCCTGAGGACTTTTGTAA
>CAWIZC010000007.1:0-100437 GCA_963840445.1 uncultured Alphaproteobacteria bacterium
GCGGAGACGTCGCGTTTTCCGAACAGACATCATCATAGCCACGCTATATGCGGCGCGGCACCCCGACCTGTCAATGCCACCCATGCCGGGCGGCTGGTCGCAAGAAGGCCGGGCGCATCCCCGCGCGCGCCCGGCCTTCTCCCCCCGCTGCCTTGCCAATACCCTCTTGGCAAAGCGCTCCCTCTCAAGCGATGAGCTTTTCCTTGTCCTGCTGCGGCTCGGAGGCCAGCGCGGTCCCCATGGGCGCTGCCACCGCAGCGACGACAGGAATGGCCGGCTCGAACACTTCACGGTCGCGCCGGCGCGGCTGTGGCGGCTGGAAGGCGCGGCGTGCGTGCACTTCGCAGTAAGGTAGGCCCGCCACCTTCTTCTTGCCGCAGAAGTGGAAATCGGGCTGCTGCGGATCGCCGATCGGCCAGCGGCAGCAGCTCTCGGTAAGGGTCTGGATGTATTTGCGCTCGTTCATGGGGATGACGAGCTCTTCCGCCGGTGGCGTATAGGGTTCCGTATCGCCCAGATAAAGCTGACGCAGCGCCGGATTGCCGATGGTGGCAAAGCGCGGCTTCATCAGCCGTTTGGCTGTTTGCGCCCGCACACGCGGACGGTGCGATTTCATGCGTGAGGTGGTTGCCCGACCCGACAGGCCGAGGCGGTGAACCTTGCCGATCACCGCATTGCGGGTCACCCCGCCCAGGCGACCGGCGATCTGGCTGGCGCTCAGACCATCCGCCCACAATTTCTTCAAGAGCTCTACACGCTCGTCGTTCCAGGCCATGCCCCTGGTTCTCCCCGATATGTTCGACGGCGGAACCAGCGCGCAAGACGCGCGGAGTCCGACCCACTCCGGACAGACCTGGAAAAGACGTTCGAGCGCGCGCAGAGGCACGCGAACGTCCAAGGCCAGATCGGCCGACGATCAACGCGAGACTGTGATGGACGCTGGACTAGAAGACTGACGCGTACTTCTGGGATACTGGCGCACTACGGTGCGCCTCTACGCGTAACGACCCGGCGACTACTTACCAAAGACCGCTCAAAACATGGGGTCCGTCGCGGGACAGGGGAAGACTACTCCTCCAGGTCCGCCGGCCACAAGCGCGCTGCGCGAAAGCGAGCCACAACGGCGCAAAGCGTGGCGTGTTCGCCACACTTCAACTGTACAACGTGTGAATTGCGGGGAGGCCGGATTTTTTGCCGAGCCGTGGTCCGCGCGCTTGGCAGGCGATCACGCCGCCCCGCGCGAGCCATCCTCGAAGGCATAGCCGGCACCGCGTACGGTGCGGATCGGATCAGCCTCTGTGCCGCGCATCAATGCCTTCCTGAGGCGGCCGACATGCACGTCGACGGTGCGGCCGTCGATGAATACATCGCGGCCCCAGACACCATCGAGCAACTGCTGGCGCGACAGGACCCGTCCGGAGTTCTCCATGAAGAACGCCAGCAGGCGGAACTCGGTCGGACCGAGGTGGACCTCGCGCGAGCGGCGCATCACCCGATGCGCTGCCCGGTCCAGGACAATGTCTCCCAGCTGCAGGGTGTCGGCCACCCGCTGCGGAGCGGCCCTGCGCAGCAGCGCCTTCACGCGAGCCGTCATTTCCGGGACGGAGAAGGGCTTGACGACGTAGTCGTCGGCACCGGTGGCCAGCCCGCGCACCCGATCAGCCTCCTCGCCCCGCGCGGTCAGCATCAGGATCGGCACCGCCGCCGTGGTGTCCCGGCGGCGCAGGCGGCGGCAAAGCTCGATGCCCGACAGGCCGGGAAGCATCCAGTCCAGGACGACGAGATCGAAGCGATCCTCGTCGACCATCACCTCGGCCTCCTCGCCGGTCGAGGCCACCGCGACCCGATAGCCCTCGGCGGCCAGGTTGTAGCGGACCAGCTCGGCGATCGCGAGGTCATCCTCGATGATCAGGATGTTGGGGGACATCTCCTTCACGGCAGCGGCTCCAGGCTCATTCCCTGCGGATCAGCGTCGAACTCGTGTCGTCACTCTTGGGGCGGTCGTCCGCCAGCGTGGTGCCGTGCACGAGGTAGTAGACGTTCTCGGCGATGTTGGTGGTGTGATCGCCGATGCGCTCGATGTTCTTGGCGCCAAACAGCAGATGCGTACACAGGCCGATGTTGCGGGGATCTTCCATCATGTAGGTGAGGAGTTCCCGGAACAGCGAATTGTACATGGCGTCGATCTGCTCATCGTGCCGCCACACCCCCAGCGCCTTGTCCGCATCGCGCTCCGCAAAGGCGTCGAGCACGTCCTTGAGCTGGCGCAACGCCAGCTCGGTCATATGCTTGAGACCGGTCATCAGCGACTTCGGATGGTTCTCGCCGGACACGGCCAGCGCCCGCTTGGCGATGTTCTTGGCGAGATCGCCGGTGCGCTCCAGATCGCCGGCGATCTTGAGGACCGTCATGATGTGGCGCAGGTCGTTGGCCACCGGCTGACGGCGGGCGATCATCTGGATGGTCTGCTCCTGCAGCTCGCGCTCCAGCTGGTCGATGGCCCGGTCGCTGGCGACCACGCTCTCGCCGAGCTTGGGATCGCGCTTCTCGAGCGAATCGAAGGCCTGCGCCAGCAGCCGTTCCGCGAGGCCGCCCATCTGCGCGATCTTCTTGTCGAGCAGGAGAAGCTCCTGGTCGAACGACTTGACGATGTGCTCGTTCATGGCTCTTGCCTCTTGTTGCAGCGTCAGCCGAAGCGGCCAGTGATGTAGTCCTGCGTGCGCTGCTCCTTCGGATTATTGAAGATGACCTCGGTCGGTCCCTCCTCGACGAGATTGCCAAGATGGAAGAAGGCCGTGCGCTGAGACACGCGCGCCGCCTGCTGCATCGAGTGCGTGACGATGACGATGGTGTAGCGCTCGGTCAGCTCGCTCATCAGCTCCTCGATTTTTGCGGTGGCGATCGGGTCGAGGGCAGAGCAGGGCTCGTCCATCAGAATGACCTCGGGATCGACGGCGATGGCGCGCGCGATGCACAGGCGCTGTTGCTGGCCGCCGGAAAGCCCGGTGCCGGGATCTTGCAGGCGATCCTTCACCTCCTCGAACAGACCAGCGCGCTTGAGGCTGGTGACCACCACCTGCTCGATCTCGGCCTTGGAGGATGCGAGGCCGTGAATGCGCGGGCCGTAGGCCACGTTCTCGAACACCGACTTCGGGAAGGGGTTGGGCTTCTGGAACACCATGCCCACGCGTGCGCGCAGCTGCACCACATCGAGGCTGGGATCGTAGATGTCGGACTTGTCGATCTCGATCTTGCCGGTCACGCGGCAGCCCGGAATGGTGTCATTCATCCGGTTGATGCAGCGCAGGAAGGTCGACTTGCCGCATCCCGACGGCCCGATGAAGGCCATCACGCCCTTGTCGGGCACGTCGACGTTGACGTGCTTCAGCGCGTGCTTGTCGCCGTAGTAGACGTTGACGTCGCGGGCGGCGACCTTGACAGCCTTGGCTGCACTGGCCTCGGTCACGTCTTGCGTGAAGGACTTCTGCACGGCCATGTCCATGTGGATCCTTTCCGATGACGCTTACCAGCGACGCTCGAAGCGCCGACGCAGGATGACCGCGATGAGATTCATCACCGCGAGGAAAGCAAGCAGGATGATCGTTGCGCCCGAGGTGCGCTCGACGAACCCGCGCTCTGCCGCTGTCGCCCACATATAGATCTGCACGGGCAGGGCCGTCGCCGGCTCCAGCGGCGTCTTGGGAAATTCCACGATGAACGCGACCATGCCGATCATGAGCAGCGGCGCCGTTTCACCGAGGGCCTTGGCCACTCCGATGATGGTGCCGGTCAGAATACCCGGGAATGCCAGCGGCAGCACGTGATGCGTCACGGCCTGCATCTTGGAGGCGCCGACGCCGAGTGCCGCCTCCCGGATGGAGGGCGGAACCGCACCGATGGCGGCACGGGTGGCGATGATCACGGTCGGCAGCGTCATCAGTGCCAGCACCAGACCACCGACCAGCGATGCCGAGCGCGGTAGCCCGAACAGGTTTATGAAGATCGCCAGTCCGAGGATGCCGAACACGATCGACGGCACTGCCGCGAGATTGTTGATGTTGACCTCGATCAGGTCGGTCAGACGGTTGCGGGTCGCGAACTCTTCGAGGAAGACGGCCGCCATCACGCCGAGCGGAACCGCCAGCAGCAGCACCGTCATCATCATGAAGAAGGACCCGACCAGCGCCACGCCGACGCCGGCCGTCTCGGGCTGGCTGGACGCGCCATAGATGAAGAGGCCCGTATTGAAGCGCTTCTGCAGGATGCCTTCGGACGCGGCCCGGTCGATCAAGGCAAGCTGCTTGTCGGACAGTTTGCGTCGCGCCTCCGGGATCGTGCGGTCGAAGGCGTCCTTCATCACCGAGTCGGTGTTGGCGTTCGCCAGCACCCACATGCTGACCGTCTTGCCGATCTCGCCCGGGTTTCTCAAGACGTAGTTGCGGATCTCGGTATCGGCGTTCTGCGACAGCAGCCCCGCAGCGGCGCGCTCGTCGGCGCGAGAGTTGGGATCGATCTTGAGGGCCTTGACCAGAGCCTCGGTGGCCAACGCGCCGTAGTCGGCCATCAGGAGCGCGTTCTCCTCGCGGGTGCCCGACGGATCGATGGTGGCCGGGTCGAGCGCCACGTCGAGCCGAAATGAGGACTGCAGGAAGGACGTGTAGCCCCTGGCGATGATGTTGGTGAACAGGATCACCAGGAAGGTGAGACCGAACAAGACAGCCAGAATGCCATACAGCCGGAAGCGTCGCTCGGCTGCATAACGGCGGCGAATCCCCTTGGCGACGATGTCGGTCGCCGACGGCTTCGCGCTTGAACCGGGGGCTGGGAATGCCGTGACAGCCATTATTCGTACTGCTCCCGATATTTGCGCACGATGTAGAGCGCGTAGATGTTCAGCCCCAGCGTGACCACGAACAGCGTGAGACCGAGCGCGAAAGCAACCAGCGTCTGCGGCGAGTTGAACTCCAGATCGCCTGTGAGCTGGCTGACGATCTTCACCGTAATGGTGGTCACGGGGTCGAACACGTTGAGCGTCAGGTTGGCGGCGATGCCGGCCGCCAGCACCACGATCATGGTCTCGCCGATGGCGCGCGATGCCGCCAGCAGAACGGCACCGACAATGCCTGGCAGCGCCGCCGGCAGCACAACCCGTTTGATGGTTTCCGACTTGGTGGCGCCGAGGCCATAGGACCCGTCGCGCAGGGACTGCGGCACGGCGTTGATGATGTCGTCGGAAAGCGACGAGACGAACGGAATGAGCATGACGCCCATGATGAAGCCGGCTGTCAGCACACTGGTCGCCGAGATGCCGAGACCGACCGTAGCGCCGAGGTCACGTATGAACGGCCCGAACGTGACGAGGGCGAAGAAGCCGTACACGATGGTCGGGATGCCGGCCAGGATTTCGAGCAGGGGCTTGACGACCGTGCGCACGGTCCTGCTGGCGTACTCCGACATGTAGATCGCCGAGAACAGTCCGACCGGAACGGCCACCGCCAGGGCGACAATGGAAATGTAGGCGGTGCCCCACAGCAACGGCAGCAGACCGAACTGGCCCTCTGCGCCGCCTGCGCGACCCGCAGCTGAGAAGCGCGGGTCCCAGACGGTGCCAAGGAAGAAGTCGAGCGGCGAGACGTGCTTGAAGAAATGCAGCGTCTCAAACAGCATCGAAAGCACGATGCCAGCCGTGGTCAGAATGGCCACCGTCGATGCCGCAGCGAGCCCGACCAGCATGACCCGCTCCACGCCATTGCGTGCGCGCCGCTTGGGACTGACCCGCAGATAGCCGAAGGCTAGACCGAGCAGCGCGAGCCCCAGCCCGCCGATGGTGATCATCTGCCGGCTCGCATCGGCCATCGCATTCTCAAGCAGCGCGGCGCTGACCATGAAGGGCCGCGGCGCAGCAGCGACGGCGATTCCCTTGCTCTGCAGCAATTGGACGAGGTCCGCCTTGCCCGACCGAGCATCGGCGATCTCGGCCGGCGTCAGGCTGCGCAGTCCGTGCGCGACGGCGTCGATGGTGCCCATCGTCAGCGAGCGCACCGCGGGCGACTGCGGCCTGCACCTGCTCGGGAAGGGATTTGTATACGGCGTCGCTGATGACAACCGGCTCGGCCACCAGCCAAGTCAGTACAAGCGCCAGGGCAGGCAGCACCGTCCACAGCAGCACAGATGCGCCATAGTAGTGGGGGCGCGAATGCAGCTCCGCCATCTTACCGTTGACAACGTGGCGGGCCCGCCGCGAGCCCAGAATCCAGCCGACCACACCCAGCAATGCAATGGACAGTATCAAGAGGCCGTTGGGCACTCGAGGCTCCCGCTCGCGATGAGGCGCCGAAGGCTGAAAACATCAGCTTCGGCGCCCTTGCTTCCTGCTGTCTCGCCCCAATCCGCTCGATCCTTGGGGATCGTGCGGTCGAGCCGAGTTACATCGTCTTGCCGTCCTTTACGAGTTCCTGCACGGACTTGCGCTCAGAGTCGGGCAGCGGAACAAGACCATAGGCCGCCAGCGGACCCTTGGCACCAATGATGCGGTCGGACGTGAAGAACTCGACGTACTCCTTCAGACCCGGAATGACGCCCAGGTGCGCCTTCTTGATGTAGAAGAACAGCGGACGGGATACCGGGTACTGGCCGCTTGCGACCGTTTCCACCGACGGAGAAATGCCGCTCATGGTCGCGACCTTCAGCTTGTCGGCGTTGTTCTCATAGAACGACAGACCGAACACGCCGAGGCCCTGCTTGTTAGATTGCAGGCGGGCGAGAGTCTCCGTGTAGTCTCCGTCGATGTCGACCGCGACGCCATCCTTGCGCACTTTGATGCAGGCCTTGTCCGCGGCATCCTTGGCCATGCCGCCCTTCACCATGGCCTCATGCGCGCCGGCCTTCACGCAACCGGCATGCAGGGTCTTCTCCTCGAACACCTCGCGGGTGCCGTGCTTCTCGCCGGGGATGTAGGCGGCGATCGTCCAGTCCGGGAACGCGTCATTGACCTGCTTCCAGGTCTTGTTGGTGTTGGCGACAAGCTTGCCGTCCGCACCGGGAATTTCGGCTGCCAGAGCCAGATACCAATCCTTCGGCTCGAAGGCGAACGACGGCCCCTTAGCATCGGAGGCAAACACAATGCCGTCGTAGCCGAACTTGATCTCGACGACGTCCGTCACGCCGTTCTTGGCGCATTCTTCACGCTCGGCGGGACGGATCGGGCGCGACGAGTTGGCGATGTCGATGCCAGCCTCGCCGAGGCCCTCGCAGAAGCGCTTGATGCCGGCGCCGGAGCCGCCCGACTCCACGATCGGGGTTTTGAGCTTGCTGAAGGTCTTGCCAAACTGCTCGGCCACGATGTTGGCGTAGGGCAACACTGTAGAAGAACCTGCGATCTTGACCTGGTCGCGCGCCGCCAAAGCAACGCCAGCCGACATCATGCAGCCCGCCGCAGCAACCGCCGCCGCGAAGGCTTTGGAACTGTTTCTCACGCTAATCTCCCTAGTTGGTGAGTGGCCGCCCGCACCGCATCATCTGCTATTGCAATTCTAGGTAGCAGCCAGCGCCCCCTGGCGCAGGTGTGTTCTAGCGGCAACGTGCAATGCCAATGTGACAGGTTAACATATTGATATAAATTGGATAAATTAAACCGGCGCAGCCGGCAGAACGACGGAGAAGGTGGAGCCCTGGCCAACTGTGGAGGTGATATTGAGCTCGCCGCGATGCCGGTTGAGGATGTGTTTGACGATGGCCAGCCCCAGGCCGGTCCCGCCCCGCTCGCGGCTTGCCAGCACGTTGACCCGGTAGAAGCGCTCGGTAAGTCGCGGCAAATGCTGCGCCGCAATACCGGGGCCATCGTCGGTCACGGAGACCACGAAACGGGCCGGGCGCGCGCCTGCTGCCTCCGTATGGGCGATGGCGACCTCGATGCGGCCTCCGCTCTTGCCGTACTTGATGGCGTTCTGCACGAGGTTCTGGAACACCTGCACCAGCTCATCGCGATCGCCTCGGACGATGGCCGGCGCGTCCAGCCGCTTGAATTCGATGATGGTTGCGGTCCCCGCCGCCAGCGGCTGCAGAGCCTGGATGACATGCGACACGGCTTCGTTGAGGTCGACGTTCTGAGCCGGCGGCAGATGCTCGCGCATTTCCACCCGGCTCAGCGAAAGCAGGTCGTCGACCAGGCGGCTCATGCGCTCGGCCTGTTCGCTCATCACCTTCAGAAAGCGCTCGCGCGCCTCCGTGTCGTTCTTGGCCGCGCCCTGCAGCGTCTCGACGAAGCCGCGCAGGGAGGCCAGCGGCGTGCGCAGCTCGTGGCTGGCATTGGCCACGAAATCGGCGCGCATGCGGGCCAGGCGATCCTGCTCCGTCAGATCACGGAAGGAGATCAGCAGCGATGGATCGATGGCCGATCGCGGGTGATCGAGGGGGGCGAGCGTGGCCAGCAGCCGCCGCTCTACCGGCACGCGTTTGTGCAGCTCCACCTCGCGCAACTGGCGCGTGGCCAACGCCTCGTCGACGGCCATCAGAAGTCCGGGATCACGCGTCATCGAGGCGATGTGGCCGCCACGCCGCCGTGTGCCGAACAGCTCCTCGGCCAGGCGATTGGCATGCAGGATGTGCCCGGACCCATCGAGAGCCACGGCGGGCTCGGGTACGGCATCCACCATCATCCGCCACAAGCGGTCGCTGGCTGCCAAGTGTTGCTCGAGATCGGTCATGTGCGTGGTTCGTCGTCTGTCTTCGGCAATCAGTGCCGCCCAAGCGGTGACGATGGCAAGGCCGACCAGCGCCGCCTAGACGGCAAGGCCGCCAGCAATCACGAAGAAGATGGTCAAGCACAATGCAAGCCACAACTCCGCGACGCGCGCATCGCCATGGTTGCAATCCGTTTCAGTCAAGTCTGCAAGATATTGATTTGCAATGCTTTACCGGCCTACGCGGCCTGTCGGCACCAACGCCTAGTCTAGCATAGGGAGCCAGCGCGCGGACCGCCAACCAGCGCCGCCCGCTTGGTGTCGAATTGGCTGCCAACTAGGCCCAGTGCGATGCCAATACCAGCGCCAATGCCACGGCGGCCGGCAATGCCTGGATGAACAATATCGACCTCTTGGCGGTCGCCGCGCCGAACAGACCCGCAATCACCACGCAGGAGAGAAAGAAGACCTGGATCGCAAAGCCGTTCTGCTGCGACAGCAAACCCCAGATCAAGCCGGCGGCGAGGAAGCCATTGTAGAGGCCCTGATTGGCGGCAAGTGCGCGCGACTGCTCGGCAAACGCCCGATCAAGGCCGAACGTCTTCAAGCCGAACGGCGTGGTCCACAGGAACATCTCGAGGACCAGGAAGCCCAGGTGAAGCACGGCCACAAGAGCGACCAGCGAGTTGGCCAGCGTAGTCACCGCGTTACCCCCGTCTTGAAGCCAGGACAGCTATTCACCGCACCAGAAACAACGGACACTCGAGCGCCAGAGCGAGCGGGCGCAGATTGCCTTCGTCGGGAACAACCAGTCCGCCGAACTGGCCGATGACGAAGCCGCCGCGCAAGCGCCGCAACGTCTCCGCGATCACGGCGGCTTCGCCACGGTGAACCTCAGCCGATGCGATGCGCACGTTGTCGCGAGCCTCGGCCACGAGGCGCGCCTGCCCGTCCATCCACTGCAGCCGCTCGTCATCGGACGCGACCAGCAGCAGGACGACCTCGGTCTCGTCGAGGGCAGCCAGGCGCTCGGCCGCCTTCAGCATGGTGGGCAGCTGGTCGATATCCTCGATGGCAACGATGGTCGGCCCGGTGATGCGCCGCGCCTGCGGTCCGACCAGGACCAGGCCGGTCGCGCCGGCGATCTCGACCAGCAGCTGCTTGAGCATGCCGCCGGTGCTGCCGGTGAACGGCTCGGCAAGCGCCACCACGTTCCATGGTCCGGTCTCGGCGCAGGCGATCGACAAGGCGCGCAACGGCTCATCGCGCACGACGCGCGAGCGCAACGGCACCTCGGCTCGCCGCGCCAGCTCCTCGATCTGCCGCCGCGCGCCGACTGCCGCCAAATGCATGTCGCGTGCGACCGCGTCGCGGGACATCGGCGCGCTGCTGCCGACCGGTCAGCGACATCTCGCGTACGAAATCGTAGTCGGCACAATCCATGAGCTGCTCGTCCTGGACGAACACGCTCTCGATCTCGGACTGGAAGGCGCGGGCGATGCGTACGGCGGCCTCGAGTGCAATCGCGCTCGGGCAACCGGATCGCAGGTGCAGCACCACCCGCCCACGATCTTCTCCCGCCTGCGCGACGTGCGCGATCATGACACGTCCTTCCCGTCCGCAACTGCGTTGGCCGACCTGGCAAAACTGCGTCCGCGTTCCGCAAACGATCTGAGCTTGTCCTCGACCAGGCGATTGACCGTGCCCATCGGGAAGCGCCCGTCGGGGCCACGCTCGCCGGCTTTCACGCCGGTCAGAATCTCGATGCCCTCATCGACGGTGCCGACCGGATAGATGGCAAACTGCCCGTGCCGGACGGCGTCCACCACATCCTCGCGCAGCATCAGGTGCTGCACGTTCGATCTGGGAATCAGCACGCCCTGCTGCTCGTTCAGCCCTCTGGCACGACAGATGTCGAAGAAGCCTTCGATCTTCTCGTTGACACCGCCGATCGCCTGCACCTCGCCCCATTGGTTGACCGAGCCGGTCACGGCCAGCGACTGCTTGATGGGAATATCCGCCAGCGCCGACAACAATGCATAGAGCTCGGCCGAGGAGGCGCTGTCGCCGTCGACCCCGCCGTAGGATTGCTCGAACACCAGGGTCGCCGCCAGGGCCAGCGGTACGTCCAGCGCGTAGCGACCGGCCAGGAACCCCCACAGAATCATCACGCCCTTGGAATGCAGCGGACCGCCGAGCTTGGCCTCGCGCTCGATGTCGGTCACCCGGCCCGACCCCAGACGCACGCGCGCCGTGATGCGGGTCGGCCGACCGAAGGCGAAGGAGCCGAGCTGGAGCACGGAAAGCCCGTTGATCTGGCCGACCGTCGACCCTTCCGTATCGACCAAGACCACACCGCGATTGATGGTCTCCTGTGACCTGTCGCGCAGCCGGTCGGCGCGCTGAATGTGCTCCTCGACGGCGCGCGCCACATCCTGGCGCGTCGTCACCTTGCGCTTGGCCTGGCCGGACCAATAGTCGGCCTCGCGCACAAGATCAGCGATGCGGCCGATCTCGATGGAAAGCTTCTCGCGATCGTCGGCCAGGCGCGCGCCTTCATCGATGATGCGCGCCACACCCGCCGCATCGACGGGCTTGAGGCCATGTTCCTTGACGATCGACGCGATCAGGCGCGCATAGGCATTGTCGTTCTCGGTCGAGCGCGCGATGGTGTCGTCGAAATCGGCCTGCACCTTGAAGAAGCCCGTGAAGTCGGGATCGTTCGCGGCCAGCAGATAGTAGAGCTCGCGATCGCCGAACAGGATCACCTTGATGTCCAGCGGAATGGCCTCCGGGTTGAGGCTCTGCGTGGATACGAAACCAACTGTCTCGGCCGGCTGCTCGACGCGAATCTCTCGCGCCCTGATGGCGCGCTTGAGCGCTTCCCAGGCGAATGGCGAAAGCAGCAGACTGCGCGCATCAAGCAGCAGATAGCCACCGTTGGCCCGGTGCAGCGCGCCAGGCTTGATGAGCAGGAAGTCGGTGACGAGGGTGCCCATCTGGGCGATGTGCTCGACGCGGCCGACCAGGTTGCCGTAGGTGGGATTCTGCTCCTCTACGACTGGTGCGCCCGTGCTCGACGTGCCGTCGCCGTGCGAGACCATCACGTTGACCATGTAGCGGCGGAAACGCACGTCATGGGCCGTGTCGACCGACTGCTTGACGATGGCGTTGTCCTCATCGCCGGTCATCAGAAACACGCCGACGTTGCGAACGAGGTCTAGGCCGGCAGATTCCAGATAGTCAACGGCCGCCGGCACGTCCGTGAAGGCGGCCACCAGGTCATCCATCGCATCGATGATGGCGGCCTTGGCCACCTCTTCGTTGAGATCCTTAAGGCGGACGCGCCGCTGCTTGTCGGTCTTGGGCAGACGCTCGAGGATGATGCCGAGTTCGCGCTGCAGCGCCTCAACCTTGGCTTCGATCTCGCGCCGCATGCCTTCCGGCAAAGCGTTGAAGACCTCCGGCTTGACCACCTTGCCCTCGTGCATCGGCGCCATGGTGAAGCCGGTCGGCGTGCGCAGGATGGCGATGTTCTGGCCTTGCGCCTTCTTGTTCAGCGCTTCCAGCGCCTCTTCGTGGCCGGAGCGGAACTGCTCATCGATGGCGCGCCGCCGCACCTGATAGTCTTCGCCTTCGAACAGCGCGGGCAGCACGCTTCTCAATTCGTCGATGGCCGCGACCATGCCCTTGGCGAGGATCCGCGCCCGGCCGGGCGGCAGCTGCAGGGCCTTGGGATGATTGGGGTCGTCGAAATTGTAGACATAGGCCCAATCGGACGGCGTCGGGGACTCGGCAGCCTTCGGTCCCAGATGCGCTTTGACGGCCGTGCTCTTGCCGGAGGCCGGGGGGCCGAGCACAAACAGGTTGAAGTCGTGGCTCTTGATGTTGGTGCCGAACTGGATGGCCTTGAGCGCGCGGTCCTGCCCGATCAGCCCGGTGATCGGATGCAACTCCTCGGTGGTCTTGAAACCCAGCGTTGCCGGGTTGACCACGCGCCGCAGCTCGGATGCTTCCAAGGGCTGGGCCTTGGCAGCTACGGACGTCACTTCCCCGTTCACGCGCGGGGATGCATCACTCGGCTGCGAGCGCTTGAAAAACATGCAATAAGCCACCCCATAGCTATACCCGCGCGCCGGACATTATGCCTCGAACGTGCTCATGAAAAGGCCGCGAACCGGGCGGCATCAAATTTGTCGTTTCGGTCTTTACCTTTATGTGTCGTCACCACGAGGGTCTGGAGGCTTGCAGCGCATGGTCGTCCTTCAAGGATACCCTGATGCGACCCAGGACGGGCGGCAATCACAAGCCGCCTTCGCGATCTGCCGCGGAGTGGCCCGCCTGCTGAAATCGCTTGGGTTCGCCGCCGTTGGTGAGGTGACGCTGGCCAACGGACGGCGCGCCGATGTGGTGGGGCTGTCCGCGCATGGCGATATCTGGATCGTCGAGATCAAATCCAGCATCGAGGACTTTCGCAGCGATCACAAATGGCCGGAATACCGCGAGTTCTGCGACCGCCTGCTGTTTGCCGTAGCGCCCGAATTCCCCAGCGATATCCTGCCGGCCGACACCGGCCTGATCATTGCCGACCGCTATGGCGGCGAGGTGCTGCGGCCGGCTCCGGAGCACAAGCTTGCCGGCGCCCGCCGCCGGGCCATGACGCTGCGCGTCGCACGCGCCGCCGCGCTGCGGTTGCAGGCGGCGATCGACCCGGAAGGCGGCTTCGAGGCGTTGTCGAGACTTTAGTATTCCCTCTCCCGGTCAGAACGCGGAGAGGGGGATGATCGTTACTTCGGGGCGCGCTTGGCGAGGATGCGCTGCAGGGTACGGCGATGCATATTGAGGCGCCGCGCCGTTTCCGACACGTTGCGGTTGCACAGCTCGTAAACACGTTGAATGTGCTCCCACCTGACCCGATCGGCCGACATCGGGTTCTCGGGCGGCGGCGCCTTCTCGTCATGCGGGGAGAGCAGGGAGTCGGTGATGTCGTCGGCATCGGCGGGCTTGGCCAGATAGTCGACCGCCCCGAGTTTGACCGCGGAGACCGCAGTGGCGATGTTGCCGTAGCCCGTCAGCACGATGGCGCGCGACTGCGGTCGCACCTTGGCGAGCTCGGCGATCACGTCGAGGCCGTTGCCGTCCTCCAGGCGCATGTCGACCACGGCGAAGGCCGGCGCCTTCTGACGGATCAGGTCCAGCCCCTCCGCCACCGAATGGGCGCTGCGCACCTCGAAGCCGCGCAACTGCATGGCACGTTCGAGTCGCTGGAGAAATGCCCGGTCGTCGTCCACCAGGACCAGGGAGCGGTCCGCCGGCAGCTCGTCCGGCTTGAATGAAAGGTCTTCTTCAGATTCAGACACGTCGATCACTCCTTGTGCTCAACAATATAGCGGGCCGCGGGCAGCCGCCCAAGCCTGAACGCAGTCTCAATTAACCGATGCCTCGTTCCAGGCTAGCGCCGAGCGCCTCGGCCCGACGCTCAACGAAAGCCTGTGCCGCCGCCTGCTGGTTAACGAATGCCTCGCGCGGCCAACTCACCCTGGCCAGGGCGCCGGTGGCTGGAAGCTCGCGGTTCTCGAGCGATATGGTGGCCCCGGAGCGTTCGAGCAGGGTCTTGGCGATGAAGAAGCCGAGGCCCAGGCCCGACGCCTCGCCATCCTGCCCGGTGTCGCCGCTACGGGATGGGCGAGTGGTGATGTAGGGCTCGCCCAGCGCGTCCATGACGTCGGGCGGGACGCCCTGGCCGTCGTCGGCGATGGTGATGGTCACCTCCCGCGCCGACCAGGTGGCGGAGATCTCCACCTTGTCGCGGGCGAAATCAATGGCGTTCTCGACCAGATTGCCCAGTCCGTAGATGACGCCGGGCCGACGCTCGCCCACCGGTTCTTGCGCGCTTTCGCCGGCTTCGGGCCGGGCAGTAACGACGATGTCGACATCGAAACCGTGATAGGGACCGGCCGCCTCGTCGATGAGCTGCGTGATGCTCATGCGCGCGTGCAGGGGGTCGGGCTCGGATGGCGTCCGCGTCAGCTTGCGCAGGATTTCCCTGCAGCGCACCGCCTGCGCCTGCAGCAGCGCGATGTCCTCGGCGATGGGGGAGTCGGGCGGCAGCTCCCTCGCCAGCTCCTTGGTGACCAGCGTGATGGTAGCCAGCGGCGTGCCGAGCTCGTGGGCCGCGGCGGCCGCGAGGCCATCGAGCGCATGCAGCTGCTGCTCGCGGGCGAGCACCATCTCGGTGGCAGCCAGCGCATCCGTCATTTGCCTGGATTCCTTGGCCAGCCGCCACACGTACAGGGCGAGAAAGATCATGCCCGACAGAACGGAGGCGAGCACGCCAAGCTTATAGAGCGTCGGGAGTTCGAGGCCGGTCCCACCATACCAGGGCAGCGGACGATGATGGATCACCAGCCAGGCGCTGGCTGCTGCGGCCAGGATGCCGAGCGCGATGGTGCTGCGCGGCGGCACCGTCGCCGCCGAGACGGTGACCGGGGCGACCAGCAGAAACGTGAAGGGGTTCTCGACGCCGCCCGTCAGATACAGCAGGCCGGCAAGCTGGAGAATGTCGTAGGCCAGCAGGCTCACGGCCAGCTGGGCGCTGAGGCGGGTGCGGCCGGGATAGCGAATGCGCAGGAAGACATTGAGCCAGGCCGAGAGCGCGATCAGGGCCAGGCAGATGCCAAAGGGCAAGGGAAAGCCCAGGACGAGGTAGACGAAGCCGACCGTCAGCAACTGCCCGATCACACCGAACCAGCGCAGCCGGACCGCGGTTTGCAGCCGCAGCCGGCTCTCGGCCGGCTCTTTTCGCTGCCGTTCGTGCTGCGCCATGGCGTATCACTCATCTCCGCGTCGGCGGCCTTGCCGCCGCTGCGGCGCCGCTTGCCTCCGGCGTTCTGCTACCCCAGATAGGGGGCAGCGGCCAAGGCATGGAATTCTAAGCCTTAAAGCGCGCCCTGCGCATCCATCGAGCCACCCTTCGTAGCACATTCGATGCAGAAACTGACCCCCGCCAGCAACGGCAGCAGCAAACCTCCGGCAGAGGTGCGCGACCTGCGCAAGGTCTACGGCGAGGTGACAGCCGTCGATGGCATCAGCTTCGCGCTCAGGGACGGCTCGGTCACGGCCCTGCTCGGGGGCAATGGTGCGGGCAAGACGACCACCATCTCCATGCTGATGGGGCTGGTGATTCCGACCTCGGGGCAGGCGCTGGTGTTCGGTGCCGACATGGCCCGCGAGCGCCACAAGGTGCTGCACCGGATGAATTTCGAGAGCCCCTACGTCGACGTGCCGATGCGCCTGACCGTGCGGCAGAACCTCGAGATCTTCGCCCGGCTCTATGGCGTGCGCGATCGCAACGGCCGCATCGCCGAGATCACCGCCGACCTGCGGCTCACCGACCTGCTCGACCGCCTGTACGGCAAGCTGTCGGCCGGACAGAAGACGCGCGTCAGCCTGGCCAAGGCGCTGCTCAACGAGCCCGAGCTTCTCCTGCTCGACGAGCCGACCGCATCGCTCGATCCGGATACGGCGGACTGGGTACGCACCAAGCTTGCGAGTTATTGCAAGGAACGGCGCGCCACGCTGGTGCTGGCCTCGCACAACATGGCCGAGGTCGAGCGGCTGGCCGACCGGGTCATCATGCTGGAGAAGGGCCGCATCATCGCCGACGAGACGCCGGCCGAGCTGATCCGGCGCTTCGGCCGCGACACGCTGGAAGAGGTGTTTCTGGTGATCGCGCGGCGCGGCTCGGAAGATGCGGAGACGGCCTCTTGAGCACCCCTGCATCCAGGCTGCGCGAGCAGACATCGCCGGCAGCTTCCGCCGCGCGCGTGTGGGCGATGGTGCTGCGCTACTGGTATGTGATCCGCTCCTCCTGGCCGCGCACCGCCGAGCTGGTCTACTGGCCGCTGGTGCAGATGCTGATGTGGGGCTTCCTGCAAAGCTATCTGGCGCAGACGGCGAGCTTCGCGGCCAAGGCTGCCGGCCTTTTCATCGGCGCGGTTCTGCTTTGGGATGTGCTGGTGCGCAGCCAGCTCGGCTTTGCGGTGGCATTCCTCGAGGAGATCTGGTCGCGCAATCTCGGCCACCTGATGATGAGCCCGCTGCGGCCCAGCGAGCTGATCGCGGCGCTGATTGCGGTCAGCCTGATCAAGCTGATGGTGGCGATGGTGCCGGTGGCGCTGATGGCCTACCTGTTCTTCGGCTTCAACGTGCTGAGCCTCGGCTTCGCCTTCGCCGCCTTCTTCGCCAACCTGGTCATCATGAGCTGGTCGCTGGGGCTGATCTCGACCGGGGTCATTCTGCGCTGGGGGCTCGGCGCGGAGAACTTCGCCTGGCTGATCGTATTCGTGTTCCTGCCGCTGTGCTGCGTCTACTATCCCGTCGCGACGCTGCCCGGCTGGTTGCAGCCCGTTGCACTCGCCCTGCCGCCCACCTACGTATTCGAAGGGCTGCGCGCCATCGTCCTGAACGGCACGTTCCTGCCTTCCTACATGCTCGCGGCCCTGGCGCTCAATGTCGCCTACTTCGCTCTCGGCTATGCGGCTTTCGCCTACCTGCTGCACAGCGCGCGGGTGAACGGCACGCTGGTGCAGATGGGCGAGTAGCACCTACTGGAGGACGAGTGTGAGCAGCCGCATCAACGATGGCCTGTGGGCGTGGAAGCAGACGGAGAACAACAACCGGATGATTGCGTTCCAGGGCGGCAAGCCGGAGCGCACAACCGATGCCATCGAACTCGCCTACTTCGGGTGCTCGTCGTTCCGCATCACCACACCGGCGGGGCTCACCGTTCTGATCGATCCCTGGCGCAATCCACCCTGGGGCAATTGGGACTGGTTTCTGTACGACTTCCCGGCGCTGCAGGTCGACGTGGCGCTGTCGACGCACGCGCACTTCGATCATGACGCCCTGCACACGGTGAGCGCCAACACGCTGCTGGACCGGTTGGTCGGCACTTACGCGTTCGCCGATGTGAAGATCACCGGCATCGCCGACAAGCACGTCACCGACAGCAGCCACAATGTGTACGACTGGGCAGAGATGACGCGGCGGCTGACCAATATGATCACCGACCCTCCCAACAACTGCCGTTCGTTCGACAATTCGGTGCTACTGGTCGAGGTGGGCGGCCTCAAGATCCTGCACTGGGGCGACAACCGGCCCAATCCGCCCCAAGCGGTGTGGGACTTGATCGGCCAAGTCGACATCGCGTTGCTGCCGATCGATGGCTCGCAACATGTGTTGAGCTACGCCCAGGTGGACGAGCTAATCGGCAGACTCCGACCGCACGTGGTCGTGCCGCATCACTATTACACCTGGGATGTCATGGCGCGCGGCTCGACCCTGCTGCCGGCGGACGAATGGGTAAAATCGCGTCCTGATCCGCGCTGGCTGGATAACGGCTCGGTCAGGCTCACGCCGGGCTACGTAAAGGCCCAGCAAGGCAAGGTGATCTATTTCGGGGGCAATGTCGCCTTCGCCAAACCAAGCACCAAGGCCGACAAGGTGGGAGCATGACTACGGTAAGGGTCCGCAATCTCAGGCTTGCGCTCTACATCCTGACCGGCTTCCTGATCGGAGGGCTGGTAGCACTGGCGGTGCTGCCCGGTGCGCGTGAGCGGCTATTTCCCGGCGCGACCATCAAGAGCGTCGGTCAGGCCCTGGTCGGCGGGCCATTCACGCTGACGGATCACACCGGCAAGCGGGTCACGGACGAAGATTTCCGCGGCCGTTTCATGCTGGTGTTCTTCGGCTTCACATACTGCCCGGACGTGTGCCCTACGGCACTGCAGGTGATGGCCGCCGCGTTGGATAAGCTGGGTGCAAAGGCGGAGCAGATCACGCCTGTGCTGATCACAGTCGACCCGGAGCGGGACACACCCGAGCAGATGGCCATGTACGTGAAAAGCTTCCACCCCAAACTGGTGGGCCTGACCGGCTCACCGGCCGAGATCGAGGCGGTCACCAAGGCCTATCGCGTCTACTACAAGCGCGTCGCCGACCCCAAATCGAGCGCCGGCTACACCATGGATCATTCGGCCATCATCTACGTTATGGGACCGGACGGCGTGTTCCGCACCCACTTTGCCTACACCGTCAACGCCGATGCCATGGCGGATCGGCTCGATCGGCTGTTGCCCTGAAGGCACAGCCCTTTAACCAAGCGGCGAATCGATGCAGTGTTCCATGCACAAGCGTGTAAAAATTATGACGCCTCGCGGATTTGGAGAAAACGCCGGCCGTATGGGCGTTCCCGTCCGCAACGAGGCCATGGAGCGCAGAACCGGGGGACACACGCGTGCTCTACCATTGGTATGAGCTCGGACGCGCCGCCTTCAGGCCGGCCCGAGCCGCAGCAGAATCCTGTCGTCTGTTCTTCAACCCGTTCAACCCGCTGACGCATACGCCCGTTGGGCGCAGCGCCATGGCCGCCTGCGAAGTATTCGAACGGGCCACCCGGCGCTACGGCAAGCCGGACTTCGGCATCACCCACACGAAGATCGGCTCGACCTCGGTTCGCGTGCGCGAGGAGGTGGTCTGGGAGACGCCGTTCGTCAGGCTCGTGCACTTCAAGCGCGCCATCGATCCCAAGCGCGCCGCACAGCAGCCACGCCTGCTGCTGGTGGCGCCGATGTCCGGCCATTTCGCCACGCTGCTGCGCGGCACCGTCGAGACCTTCCTGCCCGACCACGAGGTCTACATCACCGACTGGCAGGACGCGCGCGACATCCCGCTGCTGGCCGGCTCGTTCGATCTCGACGACTACATCGACACGATGGCGGACATGTTCCGCTTCTTCAACGGCGATGTGCATGTGTTTGCGGTGTGCCAGCCGTCCGTGCCGGTGCTGGCGGCAACCGCGCTGATGGAGGCCGATGGCGACCCCGACGTGCCGCTGTCGCTGATCCTGGCCGGTGGTCCGGTCGACACGCGCATCAATCAGACGGTGGTCAACACGCTGGCCGAGGAGCGCGGCACCGAGTGGTTCCGCCGCAACGTCATCACCAACGTGCCGTGGCCGAACCTCGGCAGCGGCCGGCAGGTGTATCCGGGCTTCCTGCAGCTATCGGGTTTCATGACCATGAACCTCGACCGGCACATGCAGGCGCAGAAGGACATGTTCCTGCATTTGGTGCGCGGCGACGGCGACTCGGCCGACAAGCATCGCGAGTTCTACGACGAGTACCTCGCTGTCATGGATCTGACAGCGGAATTCTACATGCAGACGGTCGACACGGTGTTCGTGCAGCACCTGATGCCGCGCGGCCTGATGACCTCGCGCGGGCGGCCGATCGATCTGGCCGCCATCCGACGCCCCGCGCTGATGACCGTTGAGGGCGAAAAGGACGACATCACCGGCACCGGCCAGTGCCGTGCCGCGCTCGATCTGTGCAGCGGCATCCCCGATGAAAACAAGATGCACTTCGAGTGCCCGAAAGTCGGTCACTATGGCGTTTTCAATGGCTCGCGCTTCCGTTCCGAGATCGCGCCGCGCATGAGCAAGTTCATGCGCGCACACGATCCTTGCGCCATCGCCGGTCTCACTATCGCCGAACTCGAGCACATGGCAAAGATGCCGCGCCGTGGCAACAAGAGCGGGGACATGGAAGCTCTCGCCTTCAGCTTTCCGGCGAATTGATCCGCTGAAAGCATTCGCACAGCGTGCGTTTCTCGCGTGCGTTGCCTGGCGTGTCCTGTCGCTGTGACGCAACAGCGCGCGGCGCAGTATGCCCGCCTTGGCATTCGTGGCTGCCACGGACACAATTCTTTGCTACGCAGAATCATCGATCCCGTGCATCATCGAGGTTGCGTCGCGTGTCTGCCGTGCATGGGCGGCACCGCGCAGAGGGGGCACACAAAGTTGCCAGCGGCCAAAAGGCGGAAGACCAAGACGATTGGTCTCGAAGTTCACGGCATTACCGCGCCGGTTGAAGTGCGGCGACACGCGGGTGCGCGGCGGTTGACGTTGCGCGTGAGCAAGACGCGGCGGGCGGTGGTCGTCACGGTTCCGGTGCAATGCCGGATGGACGAGGCCGGCAGATTTCTCAACAGCCACATCGAGTGGGTGCGCGACAGACTGGGCCGCGTGCCCGAGCCCGTGCCGTTCGTGGACGGCGCGCAGATACCAGTGCGCGGCAAGCTGCATCGCATCCGCTTCACCGGCAGCGGCCGCGGCGCCGTCGTGGGCGTCGGCCCGTCCGGGTCCGGCCTCCCCTGCCTCAATGTATCGGGACGAGTCGAGCATGCCGCGCGCCGCTTCAAGGACTGGCTCGCCCAACAAGCGCGCGCCGACCTGGACGATCGCGTCAATCAGCACGCGCGCAAGCTCGGCGTGCGGCCGCGCCGCATCGGTTTGCGCGATCAGACCAGCCGCTGGGGCTCCTGCTCGTCCAACGGACTGCTGTCGTTCTCCTGGCGCCTCATTCTGGCGCCGCCGCTGGTTCTCGACTATGTCGCCGCGCACGAGGTCGCCCATCTCGCCGAGATGAACCACGGCGCGCGCTTCTGGAAGCTGGTCGCCGAGTGCGTGCCACGCCTCGACGAAGCCAAGCACTGGCTGCGCCACGAAGGCAGCGACCTGCACCGCTACGGCGTCGAGTGGGCTGCGGCGGAGCGGCGACGGTAGCGCAACGCCGCGCCACCGTCAGGTAGGTCCCCGGCCCGGCGAGCCGGCGTATCAGGCCGCGCTCGCCAGCCATCTGCGCCGCATGTATTTGAGGACGAACAGCGCCAGCAGGCCGGTGAGGATGTCCATGCCGATCACCAGGCCGAACACCGGCATCCAGCTGCCGGTTGCTTCAAAGATCATGGCCGCAACCGGCGCACCGAGGATCGAGCCCACGCCCTGGGCCATGTAGAGAAAGCCGTAGTTGGTGGTGGCGTACTGGGTGCCGAAGGTGTCCGTCAGCGTCGACGGAAACAGCGAGAAAATCTCACCCCAGCCAAAGAACACCAGCCCGGACAGCACGATCAGCATGAAAGGGTCGGTGCGATACTGCAGCATGAGATAGATGGCGATGCCTTCGAGGATGAAGGCGATCCCCATGGTGTTCTCACGGCCAATATGATCGGACACCCAGCCGAAGAATGGACGCGTCAATCCGTTGGTGATGCGGTCGAAAGTCAGCGCCGTCGGAATGGCGGCGAGGGTCATGCCGAGGATCACCACCGTCGTCTTGGCATCGATGCCGAACGACTTGGCGAAGCTTGTGAACTGCGTGATCACCATGAGCCCGCCGGTGGACATCATCGACATCATGATGAACATGAGCCAGAAAACCGGCGTCTTGAGCATCTGGGCCGGCGTGTAGCTGCGTGCGCTGACCGATCCGTGCAGGATTGGTTGAGCCGCCACCTCGCCGTCGCGCGGTGCTCTGAGCATGAGCGCGCCAAGCAGACCGACGGCTGCGAAGATTGAGCCGAACACGATCAGCGTGTGCTGATAGCCGGAGGACTTCAGCATGTCATCGATCGGGAAGGTTGTGAGAATGGCTCCAAAGCCATAGCCCGCCGCGACGACACCGGTAGCAAAGCCACGGCGGTCGGGAAACCACCGTACCATCAGGCCGATAATGCCGATGTAGACGATGCCGGTCCCCACTCCGCATAGCAGCCCGTAGGTCGCATACAGGCCCCAGAGATCTGTGATGTAGGCAGAGGCGATCCAGCCCGCCCCGCTCATCAAAGCTCCCAGGCCGATAAGTCCTTTCGGACCGAGCCTATCGACCAGATACCCTTGCATGGGAGACAGCCACGTCTGCAGCACGATCAAAATCGTGATGGTCCACTGCACTTGGGAGAGGATGGAGCCCGTCGTTTTCTGAAACGAGGGAACGAACAAGGTCCACACATATTGCGGGCTGGAGATCGTCATCATGACGACGAAGCCGAGCAGCAGCTGCATCCAGCGTGCGTTTGTCGCCGTGCCAGCGTAGCCCGGAGACATCGTAGTTCCCATCGCTTGCGTCATTGGTTCACCTACCTGGTTCGCATACACATGCGGGTGGGGCTCCCCAGCCACTACCTGTAGATCGAATCGCGAGGACCACCGCCGTTCGTCATCTCGGGCGAAGCGCCATCGCAATTTGTATACCAGAGATGCTGTCGCACCAATCTCGTGCGCCATCGGGCTCGCCGACGCCGCGCTGCCCATGCGAGTTCACAACGCCTGCCCTCAAAAGTGCAGATGTGCTCAGTTCCAGAGCAATCCGCACAACAAAACTCGGATAGCCTGCGCCTGCATACTGCCTGCGGAGATCGCGCATGACCAATCGCTGGAGGATTCTCGCACTGCTGTTCGCGGTGCGATCGACGATGGCCTTCCAGTTCCAGAGCGTAGCCGCGCTCGCGCCGCTCATTCAGCGCGACTTCGGCGTCAACCTCGGCGACATAGGGCTCGCCATCGGCCTCTACCTCGCCCCTGGCATTGCGCTGGCGGTGCCTGGTGGCGCGATCGGCAAGCGGTACGGCGACAAGAATGTCGTGATCGCCGGGCTTGCCTTGATGGTGTGCGGCGGGCTGACGATGGCGATCGCGGCGAGCTGGGAGCTGCAATTGGCGGGCCGCTTGCTGGCAGGCACCGGCGGCGTGCTGCTCAACGTGCTGATGTCGAAGATGGTCACCGACTGGTTTGCCGGCAAGGAGATCGCCACGTCGATGGCGGTTTTCGTGAACTCCTGGCCGTTCGGAATTGCGCTGGCGCTGATCGTGCTGCCAGTCGTTGGAACGCGGCACGGCCTCCTCGCCGCGTCTCTTCTGACCACGGGCTTGATTGCAATAGGACTGATCGCGCTCGCCGCACTTTATCCCGCCGGCCCGCGAGCAAATCCTGCGACCAGCGGCAGCGCCTATCTCGGCGGCCGAGTGACGAGCGCGGTGGTCGTCGCCGGAGCAATGTGGGGCCTCTACAATGCCAGCCTCGGCATGGTGTTCGGCTTTGCTCCCACCATGCTGGCCGAGCAAGGCTGGACCCTGGCGTCGGCCAGTTCCACGACCAGCATCGTCCTGTGGCTGGTTGCCGTATCGGTGCCGATCGGAGGTTTTCTGGCCGACCGCAGCGGTCACGGTGATGCGGTTCTGATCGGCGGCTCCCTGGCCTTCGCCGCCGCGCTTGTGTTTGCAACCCGCACCGAGGCGGTGCTGCCTGCATTCGTCGCCATCGGACTTGCCTGCGGCCTTGCCGCAGGTCCAATTCTGAGTCTTCCCGTCAGCGTGCTGGCGCCGGCCACGCGCGCGGTTGGCATGGGCCTGTTCTTCGCGCTCTTTTATGTGGGCGTGGTGATCGCCCCGTGGCTCGGGGGAGCGCTCGCCAAGGCGGAGGGAAGCGCTCGTGTGACCTTTGATCTCGGCGCCGCCATGCTGATGCTGTGCTGCATGGGTCTGTGGGTCTTTCGCCGGATTGCCCCGAAAACCTAGACTGCCGCTGGCGCGAACCCAGGCCAGCCTCGGATTTACCTTCCGTTATCCATGTGCAGCACAAACGACAGCCCCCACAGAGGCCGTTAGGCCCGCTCGGGTAAGAGATTGATTCACTGATTCGATAGACAGAAATCCCCTGATGCCCGATTCATCTAAACGCCTCGCCTCCGCGCGTCGTCGCGTGCGGTGGCCGCGATCTGCAAAGGCGCGCCCGACGCGGCTCGAGCGGACGGAGGACGAAGCCGCCCTCCTGGAAGCCGCATGGCGCACCCTCAATGTCGGCAGGGATGCCAAGGGTATCCTGATGGCGCGGGGCGGCGTGGTCCTTAAGGCCAATGCGTTGCTTTGCCGGCTGCTCGAGTGTTCGGCTGCCAGCCTGGAAGGCAAGAGTGTCTTCGGCGACGTCCTGGCGCGGCCTCGCGGGAAAGACCTGCGCAAGGCCAAGACACGTTGGATGACCGTCATGGTCGCAGCCGCCGGCACCAGGCTCCCGGTTGAGATCACGCGTGAGCGGCTCCACGTCACAAATGAGGTCATTGAGATCTATGCGATTCGCGACCTCCGCCCGAAACGGGGGGAGGCGCTCAAGCGAAAACGTCAGCGCGCGGCTCTGCAACAGCGCGATCAAGAGATCCTCGCCCAGAGCCAGCGCTTCGAGATGGCGGTGAGAAGCCTGTGGCAGGGCGTGTGTGTGTTCGATGCCGACCAGCGGCTGGTCATCTGCAACGACGCCTACCTGCGCATGTACGGCTTAACTCGCGAGCAAGCCACGCCCGGCACGACCTTGCTTGAGATCCTCCAGCAACGCATCGGCCAGGGGCTCTTCTCGGGCGCCTCGCCCCAGGATTACATCCGCGAGCGCTTCGACACCGTGGCCTCCGGCAGTCCGGCCATCCACTCGCACACGTTCTCCGATGGCCGCGTGATCCGACTTGGCCATCATCCAATTCCTGGCGGCGGGTGGGTTGCCACGCACGAGGACGTGACCGAACAGCAAATCCTCAATGCCCGCCTCAAGCAGCAGAACGCGCTCATGCAGGAGCAGGAGCACCAGCTCAGGCTGCAGAACATCCACCTCGATGCCGCTCTGAATAACATGTCGCAGGGGCTGATTCTGTTCGACAAGCAGCGCCGCGTGGTGATGTGCAACAGGCGCTACCTGGAGATCTACGGCCTCACCGACGATCAGGTGCAGCCCGGCACTCCCACCAGCCGCCTTATCGAGCATCGGCTTGCGCTTGGCTTGAAGGTTCATTCCGAACATGGCGAGTATGTGCGCGCGCGCGTCGAGGGCGCGGTTGCGCCCGCCAACGCTTTCCACGAATTCGCCGATGGCCGCACCATCGCCTATGCCATTCGCCCGCTGCCTGACGGCGGCGGAGTGGCGACGCACGAGGACGTCACCGAGCAGCGGCGCATCGAGGCGCGCATCAAGCATATGGCCCATCACGACGCGCTGACCGATCTTCCCAATCGCGTGCTTCTGCGCGAAAGGCTGGAAGATGCGCTCAAGGGAGATGCGCCGGTGGGCGTGCTTTGGCTGGATCTCGATCGCTTCAAAGAGGTCAACGACACGCTTGGTCACGCAGTCGGAGACGCGCTGCTGAAGGCGGCCGCCGAACGCCTGCAAAGCTGCGTCAGGGACAGGGACACCGTTGCGCGCCTCGGTGGCGATGAGTTCGCCGTCATTCAGACCGGAGCCGATCAACCCTTGGGCGCCACTACGCTGGCCCTGCGCATCATCGAAGCCATCAGCGAGCCCTACCAGATCTTTGATCACCAGATCATCGTCGGCGTGAGCATCGGCATTTCCGTTTCACCGCACGACGCCACCGATGCGAACCAACTGCTGAGAAACGCCGATCTTGCGCTCTACCGGGCCAAGAACGAGGGGCGCGGCACCTACCGGTTCTTCGAGCTCGGCATGGATGCGCGCATGCACGCCCGGCGCCAGCTGGAGCTGGACCTGCGCAGCGCACTCGCGGACGACGGCTTTGAGGTGCACTATCAGCCGATCGTCAATCTGGACACCAACAACATCACGGCGTTCGAGGCGCTGCTGCGCTGGAAGCATCCAGAACGCGGCAGCATATCGCCTGCGGAATTCATTCCGCTGGCGGAAGAGACCGGCCTGATCGGCTCGATCGGCGCCTGGGTGCTGCGCACGGCCTGCAGGCAGGCCCTGAGTTGGCCGGACAGCATCAGGGTTGCGGTCAACCTGTCGCCGCTGCAGTTCAAACAGAGTGACCTGGTGCAGCTGACTGCGAGCGCTCTCGGCAATTCTGGACTGGCTGCCAGGCGCCTGGACCTCGAGATCACCGAGTCCGTGCTGCTCGAGAACACCGACAAGACGCTTGCAACGCTGCACGAGTTGCGGGCGCTGGGCGTGCGCATCTCCATGGATGACTTCGGAACGGGCTTCTCGAGCTTGAGCAACCTGCGCAGCTTCGCGTTCGACAACATCAAGATCGATCGTTCGTTCATTCAGGGCCTCGGCAAGAGCGAGCAGTGCTCAGCCATCGTTCAGGCCGTCGCAGGCCTCGGCGCGGGACTGGACGTGACGACCACGGCAGAAGGTGTCGAGACAGCCGACCAGCTGGAGTGGGTGCGTGCGTTCGGGATCGTCGAGGTGCAGGGGTTCTTCCTGGGCTGCCCCGTGCCGGCGTCGGAGGTCGACAGCCTGATTACCAGCATCCAAGGCCGTGCGCGGCCTGCGGCCTAGTGCGGCGGTGCATTAGTATTTCGTTAACCGACGCACAACAGGCTGACGCATCCACTCGGATTCGGATGGAGACCAGCATGCCTTACGACGAAGATTGGTTTGCGTGGGGTGTGATTGCGGCCGTGTTTCTCGTGACCGGCATCGTGTTTTGGCTGCCAGCCATCGCCTACGCCTGGTTCTAGCCGCACCCGCTCGAGGCGGGCGACCATCAGCCTCCGAAGCCGAGGCCGCGGCGCAGGCTGTCCATGGCGGCGCCGGTCCAGGTGCGCGCCGCGCCTTCCGCCCCTGCCTGCTGCGTCCTGCCGATTGCATCCTCGGCGATCACGCGGGCGATGAGATCGGGCTCAGCCGGCTCGCCGCCGAGTTGCGGCCGACCGAAGCTCGACGGCTCGATGACGCTGCCGTTCGCCCCCGCCACGGTCGATATCGCGGGAGCCGTGCCGGGCAACGCGCGCGGGGATAGCCCATCGTGCGCCAGCAGCATCACCTCTCGCCACAGACGGGCGGGCAGAGTGCCACCCATCACCCGGTCCATCGACCGGCCATCGTCATTGCCGACCCATACGCCGGCCACGAAGTGTGCCGTGTAGCCGAGGAACCAGGCGTCGCGGAAGTCCTGTGAGGTGCCGGTCTTGCCGGCCGCCGGGTGGCGCGGCAGTGCCGCGCGCCGGCCCGTGCCCGTCACCAGCGCGGCATTGAGCATGTCGTTCAGCGCACCGACCTGCGCGGGCGCGACCAGCACTTTCGTGTCGTCCTCCGCGCGCTCGTAGATCACCCGGCCGGAACCGGTGCGCACGCGATTGATGATGTGCGGCGCCACCGAGCGGCCGCCGTTGGCCAGCACGCCGTAGGCACCGGTCAGCTCCAGCAGCGTCACCTCCGACGTGCCAAGCGCGAGCGAGCCCTCCGCGCGCAGCTCCGACTGGATGCCCAGACGGTGCGCAACGGCCGCCGTACGGCGCGGCCCGACCATCATGTTGAGGCGCGCCGCGGCGGCGTTCATCGACAAGGCCAGCGCGCTGCGCAGGCTGACGGCGCCGCGGTACACGCCGCCCTCGTTGCGTGGGCTCCATCCGGAACCCAGGATCGGCAGATCCTGCACCACGCTGTCGGGCAGCATGCCGCGTTCCAGCGCGGCCAGGTACACGAAGGGCTTGAAGGCTGAGCCGGGCTGGCGCTTGGCCTTGAGCGCACGGTTGAACTGGCTGTCGACATAGGAGCGGCCGCCCACCAGCACGCGCATGCCGCCCTGCAGGTCCAGCAATGCCAGCCCGGCCTGACTGGCGTCGGCGGCGCGGCCCTCGCCGGTGATCAGGTCGTGCACGATCGCCTGGGCGCGACGCTGCAGGCGGCCGTCGATGGTCGTCTCGACGATCAGCTCGCGACCCTCGGAGTCCACCAGAAACGGCAGGCGCTCCAGCACGGCATCGACCGCGTACTCGACGCCCGACGCCTCGCGCTGCTGCAGATTGTCGGCAAAGCCGATCGGGCTGCCCATCGCCTGCTCGCCCTGCTCGGCGGTGAGCAAGCCGGCCTCGACCATTTTGCCGAGCACGTGGCGCGCGCGCTGACGCGCCAGATCCGGATTGGAGGCCGGCGAGAACTTGGACGGCGCCTTCACCAGGCCAGCCAGCATGGCGGATTCCGCCAGCGTCAGCGCGCTCGCCGGCTTGCCGAAGAAGCGCTGGGCGGCGGTCTCGACGCCATAGGCGCCGCTGCCGAAGTAGACCCGATTTAGATAGATCTCGAGGATGTCGCGCTTGCTCAGCCGCACCTCCAGCCACAAGGCGAGCAGCAGTTCCTCCAGCTTCCGGCCGACCGTACGCGTCGAGCTCAGAAACAGGTTCTTGGCGAGCTGCTGGGTCAGCGTCGAGCCGCCCTGGACGACACGGCCGACCCGCAGGTTGGCATACGCGGCGCGTGCCAGCCCGATCGGATCCACTCCCCAGTGTTCGTAGAAGCGCCTGTCCTCGGCGGCAACCAGCGCGTCGACAAGGTGCCGCGGCAACGTATCGATCGGCGCATAGGCCTCGCCGCCGCCGCGCTCGGCCAGCAGAGCCCCGTCGCGATCGAGAATGCGCACGGCAGGGGGACGCTCCTTCTGGCGCAGCGTCCGGGGATCGGGGATGATGACCGTGTAGTAGACGAGCGCGCAGGCGATGCCGATGCAGGCCGGGAGCGCCAGACGGATCGGCGCCAGCAAGGCCAGCCGGATTTCCCAGGGCAGCCGGCGGAACAGCCGCTGCAAGATGCCGTGGCGACGCGCAGGCGGGCCGGCTGGCGCCGCATGCGCTTCCTGCCGCGAACGCGGACGGAACAGTCCCATAACCTTGCGCCGGCCCCTGTACGCATTACGCAACGCGCTCGGGCGGCACGCCGGCGCGTCTGTTTTGCAATACGCTAACCGATGCGGCTTGTGGTCAGGTTAACGGTTCCTATCCGACGGACACTCAAATCGATTGGCTAGAATCCTGGTTAATCAGGCAAAAGCCCCGACCGCCGCAGCATCAGATCGGATACTCAGGCTCGGGTTTGCGGCCCAGCATCTTGGCGACCAGAATGATCAGGAGGCCGACGATAATGCGGCTCGCCAGCACGAAGCCGACATACACGATCTGGCGCTCATCGACAAAGAACCGCAGCGCCACCTCGTACTGTGGCGGCCAGTTGGCCAGCACCACCCAGTCACGAATCGAGGCCGCCCAGCGGAACAGTTGCAAGGCCACGCTCGGGATGTAGATCCACACGAAGGCGAGCGCCAAGGCGCCGATGATGAGCGACGAAAAAACGTTGCCAAGCGAGAGCAGAAACCGGCCGAAAAAGCTGTCCACGTGAGGCTCCCCGAGCTTCGGCCGCGACCGGCCGCTCTGCAACGTACCTCACGATGGTGTGTTGCCCAAGCAACGTCGAAGCACAATCCGCATGCGGACGCGAATGGTGTGGCGCACAATCATCGCAACATCGGCCGCTTCGCGCGGCTAGGATGCAACGATTGATCCGGGAAACAACCAGGGGAGCGCCATGACAGTCGTGCCTGACCTGCGCGAGGTGACGAGCGGATTGCGCTTTCCGGAGGGTCCGGTGGCGCTGCCCGACGGCTCCGTGCTGGTCGTGGAGATCGAAGGCCAACGGCTCACGCGCGTTGCACCCGACGGACGCAAGACGGTCGTATCGCAGCACACGGGCGGGCCCAACGGGGCCGCCATGGGTCCTGACGGCAAGGTCTACATCTGCAACAACGGCGGCTTCAGCTGGCATGAGGATGCCAAGTACGGCCTGCGGCCGACCGGGCAGGCCGACGACTATTCGGGCGGGCGCATCGAGCGCGTCGACCTCTCGACCGGCGCCATCGAGACCCTCTACACGCATTGCGACGGTCACATGCTGCGCGGGCCCAACGACATCGTGTTCGACGCGCACGGCGGCTTCTACTTCACCGACCTCGGCAAGACGCGGGCCCGCGAGATGGATCGCGGCGGGGTCTACTACGCCAAGGCCGACGGCAGCCTGATCAAGGTGGTGGCCTACCCCACCATCACCGCCAACGGCTGCAGCCTGTCGCCGGACGGCAAGAAGCTATACTTCGCCGAAACGGAAGCCGCACGGCTGTGGGAGATGGACATCCTGGCGCCCGGCGAGGTGCGCCGCGAGCCGTGGCCGTCGGTGCACGGCGGACGCCTGGTCGGCTGTCCTGGCGGATTCCAACGCTTCGACAGCATGGCCGTCGACGGCGCCGGCAACATCTGCGTCGCCACCCTGCTCAACGGCGGCATCACCGTGTTCAGCCCCGACGGCAAAGGCTGGAAGCACATCCCCATGCCCGACGTCTACACCACCAACATCTGCTTTGGCGGTCCCGGCCTGCGCACGGCCTACGTGACGCTGTCGGGCGCGGGCAAGCTGGTGGCCTTCGAGTGGGAGCGGCCGGGGCTGCGACTGAACTATCAGTGAGATGGAACACGATCGCTTCTGGTCAGGCGATCGGTGATCGGCAGCGCGGGATCGTGTATTGCGGTACGATCCACGCCATCGAGAGCAATGAGAGACGATCAAAGCCAGCATGGACACCTTCGACTATGTGATTGTGGGCGCGGGCTCGGCCGGGAGCGTGCTCGCCAACCGCCTCAGCGAGGATCCAGGAACGAGCGTTTGTGTGCTGGAGGCCGGGCCGGCCGACTGGCATCCCTACATCCACCTGCCGGCCGGCTTCATCAAGACGTTCTACAATACCAGCATCAACTGGTGTTACTCGCAGGAGCCCGGAGCGTGGACGGCCGGCCGGCGCATCTTCTCCCCGCGCGGCAAGACGCTGGGCGGCTCCAGCTCGATCAACGGCCACATCTACAATCGCGGCCAGCGGCAGGACTTCGACACCTGGGCGCAGCTCGGCAATCGCGGCTGGGGTTACGCGGACGTGTTGCCATACTTCAAGCGGCTGGAGCGTCGCATCGGCGAGGGCGAGGCCGCTTATCGTGGCCGCGACGGCCAGCTGACGGTCACCGACATCGATTGGCATGACCCGTTGTGTGAAGCCTTCATCGCGGGAGCTGTCAGCCTCGGCATCCCCCGCAACGCCGACTACAATGGCGCCACCCAGGAAGGCGTGTCCTACGCGCAGAGAACGATCCACAACGGGCGGCGTGTCAGCGCCGCCACTGCGTTCCTGCGGCCGGCCATGCAGCGGGCGAACCTGCAGGTGCGCACGCAGGCGCATGCGACCGCCGTCATGCTCGACGGCAAGCGGGCGGTGGGCGTGCGCTACTCCAAGGGCGGACGCGGAGGCGTTGCGGGCCAGGTCAGCGCGCGCAAGGAGGTTATCCTGGCCGGCGGCGCCTATAACTCCCCTCAGCTGCTGCAGTTGTCGGGCATCGGTCCTGCGCCGCTCCTCACTGCGCTGGGAATTACCGTGCGGCATGCGCTGCCCGGCGTAGGTGAGGGTTTGCAGGATCACTACGCCCCGCGCTCGGTCGCTCGCGTCAAGAACGTCAAGACCATCAACGAGCGTGCGCGGGGCCTCAACTTGGCATTTGAAGTGCTGAAATGGGGCATGACGCGACGCGGGATTCTGTCCCTGTCGCCCACGCTCGTCTATTGCTTCTGGCACTCAGGCGAGACGGCGGAAAGCTCCGATCTGCAGCTGACCTTCACGCCAGCGAGCTACAAGGAGGGCGAGCAGGGCAAGCTGGAGGACGAGCCCGGCATGACGGTGGCGTCCTGGCAGCAGCGGCCGGAAAGCCGCGGCTACGTGCGCTGCCGATCCGCTGATCCCTTTGAGGCGCCGATCATCCAGACCAACTATCTGGCCGAGGACATCGACCGCCGCGTGGTGGTAGCCGGCATGCGGCTCGCCCGCCGCCTACTGGCGTCGGCCCCGCTCGCTCCCTACTACGAGCGGGAGGACTTTCCCGGGCCCGCCGTGCAGAGTGACGACGAGTTCCTCGCCGCGGCCACGCAGCGCGCCCAGACAACCTTCCACCCCGGCTGCACGTGCCGCATGGGACCCTCCAGCAATCCGCTCGCCGTGGTCGACGACCAGCTCAGAGTCCACGGACTGCAGTGTTTGCGCGTCATCGACGCCTCGATCATGCCGCGCATGATCTCGGCCAATCTCAACGCCTCGACGTTGATGATCGCCGACAAGGCCTCGGACCTGCTCCGCGGCCGCACCGCGCTCGAGCCTGCACTCTTCACCACAACTTCCGCACCAGGCGGACACGTCTAACACTCGAGGAGCCTATGAGAAGCGTCGTGGTGACAGGCGGCAGCGGCAAGGCCGGCCGTGCGGTGATCAAGGAGCTGATCGAGCATGGCTACGCGGTCATGAACGTGGACGTCGCGCCGCCAACCCAATCGCTGTGCCATTTCTTCAAGGCCGACCTCACCGATTTGGGTCAGGCCGTGGAGGCTGTTCGTCGCGCCGCCGGCACGATCGATCGCCGACGCTCGCCGCTCGGCCAGTCGCAGGCCATCATTCATTTGGCTGGCATCCCGGCGCCGAGCCTCGCGGCCGACGCGGTGACCTTCCAGAACAATCTGATGTCGACTTACAACGTGTTCAGCGCGGCCACGCTGTTCGGCCTCAAGCGGGTCGTGTGGGCATCCAGCGAAACCGCCTACGGCCTGCCGCTGACGCGTGAAGCACCAAAGTTTGCGCCGATTACCGAAGACCATCCGCTCGTTCCCGAAACCGGATACGCACTCGCCAAGGTGCTCTGCGAGCAGATGGCGCGCGAAATGGCTCGATGGAATCCGGACACCAGTTTTGTTGGGCTGCGCATCTCGAATATCTTCGAGCAACCGGACTATGCCGGCATCCCCTCGTTCTGGGACGATCCGGCTTTGCGCCAATGGAACCTGTGGAGCTGGGTCGACGCGCGCGATGTGGCGCAGGCCTGCCGCCTCGCGCTCGAAGCGAATATCCAGGGCGCCGAGCATTTCACCATAGCGGCAGCCGACACGCTGATGCGCGAGCCGAGCGCCACTCTGATGGCGAAGGCGTTTCCAGGTGTGCCCGTCACGCCCGGTACCGGCGAGTTCGAAACGCTGCTGTCGATCGACAAGGCCAAGCGCATGCTCGGCTATCAGCCGAAACACACCTGGCGCGGCCAATTCTGACGCGCGCGAGCTACCGCTTGTTCTTGGCGCGCCACGCCGCGAAATCGGCCGGCGTTTTTGGATCGGTGGCCGGATAGAGGCCAAGGATGGAGCGGCCCTTCTGGACCTCCTCGGTCACGAAATCCTCGAATGCCGTCATCTCGACGGCCTCCGCGGCGATCTCATCGGCGATATGTGCCGGGATCACCACAACGCCCTCTCCGTCGCCGACCACGACGTCGCCCGGAAACACCGGTGCATCGCCGCAGCCGATCGGCACGTTGATGTCGAGCGCCTGGTGCAGCGTGATGTTGGTCGGTGCCGCCGGGCGGTTGTGATAAGTGGGGATGGCGAGCTTGGCGATCTCGGGCGCATCGCGGAAGCCGCCGTCGGTGACCACGCCCGCTGCTCCACGCACCATCAGCCGCGTCACCAGGATTGAGCCCGCCGATGCGGCGCGCGCATCCTTGCGGCTGTCGATGACGAACACGGCGCCCGGCGGACAGTCCTCGACGGCCTTGCGCTGGGGATGCGCGCGGTCCTGGAACACGCTGATGGGGTTCAGGTCCTCGCGCGCCGGGATATAGCGCAGCGTGAAGGCTTCGCCGACCATCGGCTCGGCATTCGGATTGAGCGGATGCACGTCCTGGATGAACTGATTGCGCAGGCCGCGCTTGTAGAGCGCCGTGCACAGCGTCGCCGTGCTCACGGTCTTGAGCTTGTCGCGCGTTTCCGGCTTCAGCTTGGACATGGCTGCATTACCTCCCTGGTTGCGCATCCTTTTGCACCAAGGCAACCGGGTCAGCAAGCAACTGCTGACCCCACTGGCCCATCTGATCAGCGGGCCGGCATCACCTCTTGGGCGAAGCGCTGCATGCGCTCCAGGGTCTCAGCAAGCTCGCCGGTCTGGAGCGTCAGACAGACGTGGCGCACGCCGGCCTGCTGCAGCGCCGCCACATCGGCGGCCATCGCTGCAGCGTCGCCGGTGAAAATGCGCCGCTCGCCGTCGCCGGCCTTCTGGGCTGTCCAGTCGACCGGGGTCAGGACAATGTAGGCGATGTCGAGACTGGCCGGGTCGCGCCCGGCGGCCTCGCAGATCTGCCGCAGCTGCTGGATGGCCGCGCCGAGCCGCGCGGCGGTATCGAGACGGTTCTGCGGATTGTTGGAGGCCGGATACCAGCCGTCGCCAACCCGCACCGCCCGCTGCATGGCGAGCTTGCCTTCCCCGCCGATCCAGATCGGCGGATGCGGCTTCTGCACGGGCTTGGGCGAGAACATGATGTTCTCGAACTGCACATGCCGGCCGCAGTAAGCCGGCGCGTCCTCGGTCCAGAGCACCTTGAAGGCATCGAGATACTCATCGGTGACCCGGCCGCGCTCGGCGAAGTCCGGTGCACCGACCGCCTCGAATTCCTCCTTCAGCCAGCCGACGCCGCAACCGACGATCAGCCGCCCGGCGGACAGCACGTCGATGGTGGCCAGCATCTTGGCCGTCAGAACGGGATGGCGCTGCGGCACCACCATCACCGAGGTCAGCAGACGCAGCCGCTCGGTGCGTGCGGCAAGGAAAGCCAGCGTGGCCAGCTGATCGAGACATTCGCCGGCGGTGCGGGCCGCCCACTCGCCGCTCTCGCTGTAGGGGTAGCGCGAGGCGATGTCGCGCGGGACGACGATGTGATCGTTGACGCTGATGAAGCCATATCCCAGCCGCTCAGCGGCGTCCGCCGCCGCCAGATAGCCATTGCGGTTGCCCAGCGCCCCGCGTGTGAGCGTCGCTACGCCGAAATGCATGGCTCGTTCCCTCTCAGGCCGCTTCTCTGCTTGCGCATGTGACGATAGAATTGCTGCATACGACGGTATTCCTGTGGCTGGGATCAGAGGCGCGAAGGTTACGAGGAGAACGCCATGTCAGACAAACTCGATCCCCTGATCCTGGATCTCGTCGAATGGGTGGCCAGGGAGCCCCGGACCTATACGGACGTCATGGACGCGTGGCGTACCTCCTGCCCGCGGCTCACCGTGTGGGAGGATGCGGTGGATCGAGGCTTGGTCGCGCGCGAGCGGGCAGACGGCGCCAGCCTCAATGTCGTGGCAACGCCCGCGGGTCGGCAATTTCTGGCCGACCACGGACGGCGCATCGCCCGCGGCGCACTTGGCGATCATCCAACCGCAGCCCAGGGCCTGTCGAAGAGTCAATAAGGCCGACAATGCCGTGCTTCGACAAGCTCAGCACTGGGGCAGCGGCTGCCCATATCCCTCTCGCGAGGCAGTGTCTGTCGAGAAGGCTCTGAGCTAGTAACCCTCACTTGTCGAAGGCCGCGTCGATCGGCACGCGATAGCCGTTGGCCAGGCGGTTGGTCTCGTTGGCCATGCCGACCACAGCCATCAGCTCGCCAAACATCGCCTCCGTCATGCCGGCCTTGCGTGCAGCCGCACCGTGGCTGGCGATGCAGTAGCCGCAGCCGTTGGTGACGCTGACGGCGAGGTAGACCATCTCTTTGACGACCGGATCGAGTGCACCCGGTGCCATCACCTCCTTGATGCTCTCCCAGGTGCGCTTGAGCAGCGCCGGGTCGCGCGCCAGATATTTCCAGAAGTTGTTCACGTCCGGCACGTTACGCGTCGTCTTGATGTCTTCGAACACGGCGCGCACCTCACGCGACGCCTTGGCATACTCGACCGGCTTCGATTTGCTCATGACCTTCTCCACTTGCTCCATCCGCAAAAATCTAGATCGGTTCAGGGGCGAACGGAACCGTCCGATGACTTGCCGGCGCCCCCATTGAGGGGCTCACAACCGCGCCGACGGATACATGCGCGCTCACCGTTATGACCGCATTGGGCGAGCGGAGAGCGTGTCATGACAACATGGCTACCGACCAGCAGCCGACTCAGATTTGCTGACTTGGGAATTTCAGGGCAGGCGTTTGCAGAGGCGCGTCAGCAATGGCGAGCCGCCACACGCAACGCACGGCAAGTACTGTCGGTCTGGTCTCTTGGACTAGTCGCTGCACATCACTACGAGCAGCCACAGTGGCGGTCCGACGTCGATCTCGCGGCAAGAGGCCTGCAGCGCAGCGACGTGCCGAAGGCTGCCTTCCGCAAGCTGACGGAACGGTTCTGATCGAGCCATGAGCCGGTGGCTCTCCTTGTACTAGACAAGGAGAGTTACTCTGGCCTCACACGTCGACGCTGGCAGCCAATGCGTTGGCCTGGATGAACTCGCGGCGCGGCTCGACGATGTCGCCCATCAGGCGCGAGAAGATCTCGTCTGCGTCGCCGCCGGCATCGATCTTGACCTGCAGCAGCGTGCGCTGGTTGCGGTCGAGCGTCGTCTCCCAGAGCTGCTCGGGGTTCATCTCGCCCAGCCCCTTGTAGCGCTGCATGGAGATGCCCTTGCGGCCCACGTCGTAGACGGCTTCCAGAAGCGTGCGCGGCCCGAACACCGGCGTCTCAACATCCTTGCGCTTAAGCCTGGCCGGCGTGCCGTAGATCTCCTCCAGATGCGCATGCCGCTCGTTGAGGCGGCGCGCCTCCAGCGAGCCGATCAGGGCGCGGTCGAGCGTGTGCGTCTCGGTCACCCCACGCACCTCGCGGCGGAACACGTAGCCTTCGTTACCGAAGCGGCCGCTCCAGCCGCGCTCGGTCTCGTCCGCGATGGCGTCGAGGCGTGCGGCGATGCGTTCGGCCGCCTTGCCGGCCTGCTCGGCCGACTGCAGCAGGCTCGGATTGAAGATGCCTCCGATGGCTGCCTGCTCCACAACGTAGCGGGCATAGCGCGAGTGCACGTTGTCGATCACCTTGGAGGTGCCGCGGCCCTGCTCGACGATATCGCGGAGGTCGCGCCCGGCGCGCATCTCGCCGCTGCCTAGCGTCAGGCTCGCTTCCTCCAGGCCGGAGGCTATGAGGTAATCCTCGAACGCGGGCTGATCCTTCAGATACGTCTCCGACTTGCCCTTGCTGACCTTGTAGAGCGGCGGCTGGGCAATATAGAGATGGCCCTTCTCGATCAGCTCCGGCATCTGCCGATAAAAGAACGTCAGCAGGAGCGTGCGGATGTGGGCGCCGTCGACGTCGGCGTCCGTCATGATGATGATCTTGTGGTAGCGCAGCTTGGAGAGGTCGAAGTCGTCGCGGCCGATGCCGGTGCCGAGCGCGGTGATCAGCGTGCCGATCTCCTGGCTGGACAGCATCTTGTCGAAGCGGGCGCGCTCCACGTTGAGGATCTTGCCGCGCAGCGGCAGCACGGCCTGGAACTCGCGGTTGCGGCCCTGCTTGGCCGAGCCGCCGGCCGAGTCACCCTCGACGATGAACATCTCGGTGTTGACCGGATCTCGGTCCTGGCATTCCGCGAGCTTGCCCGGGAGCGAGTTGATGTCGAGCGCACCCTTACGGCGAGTGAGCTCGCGCGCCTTGCGCGCGGCCTCACGCGCGGCGGCAGCTTCCACCACCTTGGTGATGATGATCTTGCCTTCCTTCGGGTGCTCCTCGAACCAGGCGGCCAGCTGCTCGCCGACCACGTTCTCGACCACGGGCTTGACCTCGGAGGAGACCAGCTTGTCCTTGGTCTGGCTGGAGAACTTGGGGTCCGGCACCTTGACGGACAGCACCGCGGTCATGCCTTCGCGGGCATCATCGCCGGTGAGCGCCACCTTCTCCTTCTTGGCGATGCCGGTCTCGTCGGCATACTTGTTGATGACGCGCGTCAGGGCTGCGCGGAAGCCGGCCAGATGCGTGCCGCCGTCGCGCTGCGGGATGTTGTTGGTGAAGCACAGCACGTGCTCGTGGTAGGCGTCGTTCCACCACAGGGCCACCTCGACGCCCGTGCCGTCCTTGTCACCGCCCAGCATGATCGGCGCGTCAAGCAACGCCGCTTTCGAACGGTCGATGTAGCGCACGAACTCGCCGAGACCGCCATTGTACTGCAGCACCTCGGTCTTCTGGTCGGCGTGGCGCTGGTCCGTCAGCACGACGCGCACGCCCGAGTTGAGGAATGCCAGCTCGCGCAGGCGATGCTCGAGCGTGGCGTAGTCGAACTCGGTAACGTTGTGGAACGTCTCGGTGCTGGGCCAAAAGGTCACCTCGGTGCCGCGCTTGTCGCCGGCATCGCCAATCACCTTGAGTGGGGCCTCGGTGACGCCGTGGCGGAAGCGGACGAAATGCTCCTTGCCGTCGCGCCAGATCTTGAGCTCGAGCACGGTCGACAGCGCATTGACCACGGACACGCCGACGCCATGCAGGCCGCCCGACACCTTGTAGGGATTGTCATCCTCGCCCTCGCCGAACTTGCCGCCGGCGTGCAGCTGGGTCATGACCACCTCGGCGGCGGAAATGCCTTCCTCGGGATGCAGGCCGGTGGGGATGCCGCGACCGTTGTCGTGCACCGTGCACGAGCCGTCGGCGTTGAGGGTGACGGTTACCTCGTCGGCAAATCCCGCCAGCGCTTCGTCGATGGCATTGTCGACGACCTCGTAGACCATGTGGTGCAGGCCGGAGCCGTCGTCGGTGTCGCCGATGTACATGCCGGGCCGCTTGCGGACGGCATCCAGCCCTTTCAAGACCTTGATCTGCTCGGCGCCGTAATTCTCTGCGCCAGCAGCTTTCCTCGCGGGTTTCGCGCTCATGTCGGGTATGTCCCTGGGGGGTGCTTTTTGCTGCCTTGCAAGATACACCAAAGGCGCGCGGAAAGCACGTCAAAAGGCACCCCAATAAGGCCTAAAACAATGTTTATATTCAATAGCTTACGGCGTCTATCCGGCAGCCCGAGCGGGTTCAGTCCAGGCGGGTGACGCGGCCATCCTCGACGCGGTGATTTTGGGCCCGTTTGCCAAGCGCGGAGAAGGCCTCCAGATCGGTGCCGGACATCCACACCTGGCTGCCTAACGCGACGATTTCGTCGAACAGAGCGGCGCGGCGCGCGGGGTCGAGATGGGCGGCAATCTCATCGAGCAGCAGGAGCGGTGCCGCGCCGTCGCGCCGCCGCCGAACGAGATCGGCGTGGGCGAGCACAAGGCCGATCAACAGGGCTTTTTGCTCGCCGGTGGAGCATACCTTGGCCGGCATTTCCTTCGGCCCATGCCCAACCACCAGATCGGAGCGATGCGGCCCCTCCAAAGCACGACCGGCGGCACGGTCACGCTCGCGCCCGGCAGCGAGTGACCGCAGGTAATCGTCCTCCACGTCGAGCGCCGGGCGGCCCGCCAGATCTGTTTCCAGCGTGCCAGACAATGCCAACTCGGCCCAGGGAAAGATGGTGCCGGCAGGCACGGAGCGGCGCACGTCGATGGCGGCCTGCACCTCGGCGACAGCCGCCGCCCGCGAAGCCGCGATGGCGACACCTGTCTCGGCCATGATGCGCTCGAAGCCGTGGAAGCGGGAGGCCTCGCGCACATCCTCGGCCAGCAACCGGTTGCGCTGCTGCATGGCGCGCTCGAACTGGCCGACGCGAGGCCGGTAGCCGGGATCGAAGCAGGCGATCAACCGATCCAGGAACCGGCGCCGCTCGGATGCGGAACCGGTGAACAAGCCGTCCATGGCCGGCGTGAGCCAGACCATCTCGATGTAGTCGGCGAGCGCACCGGATCCCGACTGATCCTCGCCGTCGATGCGCACGATACGGCCGCTGCGCCGACTGGTTTCCGAGCTGGCCGATCCGCCGGTGCCGATATCGACGCCGCCATGCGCCGTGCGCAGGTGCGCTGCAACTGCCCAGCCGGCTTCGCCGACCTTGGCCAGCTCCTGGTAAGGTGCGCCGCGCAGGCCCTGGCCGGAAGCGAGCAGAGACAGCGCCTCGAGCAGATTGGTCTTGCCGGAACCGTTGGGCCCGCACAGCACTACGGGCTGCGGACCCACGCTGAGGGAAAGGCCGGCGTAGTTGCGAAAGGCGGTAAGCTGCAGCCGCTCGACCCACGAGCTGGTCGCGGCGGCGCCGGCTACGGCTTGCTCCGCGACTTCCGCATGTCGGGCATTGGCCATCTCGCTCGCTACGTGCCCGAAGCTCAAACGCGCATCGGCATCAGAACGTACAGCGCGCCCTCGTCGCTGGCATCCTTGACCATGGTCGGCGAGCCTGGATCGGCGAGCTGGAACTGAGCCGAATCACTTTCGAGCTGGGTGGCGATGTCGAGCAGATAGCGCGCGTTGAAACCGATCTCGAGCGGAGCAGCCTCGTACTCGACGCCAATCTCCTCGGTGGCGCTGCCGCCCTCCGGATTGTTGACCGAAAGCACCAGCTTGTTGCGATTGAGGTTGAGCTTTACGGCGCGCCCTCGCTCGCTGGCGATCGTCGATACGCGGTCGACAGCGCTCTTGAACTCGTCGTTGGATACTTTCAGCACCTTGTCGTTACCCTTGGGGATCACTCGGGCGTAATCCGGAAAGGTACCGTCGATCAGCTTGGAGATCAGCGTGATGGTGCCGATCTCGAAGCGCACTTTTGCGGCCGATACGCCGACCGAAACGGTCGCCTGACTGTCCTCGATGAGGCGGTGCAGCTCGTGCACCGTCTTACGGGGCAGGATGATTCCGGGCATGCCAGCGGCGCCGGCCGGCAGAGCCAACTCCGCCTGGGCCAGCCTATGACCGTCGGTGGCAACGGCGCGCAAGGTGGCATCCTTGCCGCGGCTCGCCGAGTGCAGATAAATGCCGTTGAGATAGTAGCGCGTCTCCTCGGTGGAGATGGCAAAGCGCGTCTTGTCGATCAGGCGTTTCAGGTCCTTCGCGGCGATGTCGAACTTATGATTGAGCTCGCCCGCCGCGAGATCGGGAAAATCCTCCGGAGCCAGGGTCTGCAGCGCGAAGCGCGAATGACCCGAGGTCAGCGTAAGACGCTCCTTCTCCGCGTCACGCTTGATCTCGACTTCCGCGCCATCCGGGAGCTTGCGCACGATGTCGTGCAGGATGTGAGCGGGCACCGTCACGGCGCCAGGCTGCGACACGTCCGCCGGCGCCTGTTCCTGCACCTCGCGCTCCAGGTCGGTGGCCTTGAACTGGAGGCCATTGCTCGACGCCTTGAGCAGCACGTTGGACAGGATGGGAATGGTGGTGCGCCGCTCGACCACGCTTGTCACGTGACCGAGTGCCCGCATCAACTCACCGCGCTCAATCACCAGCTTCATGCTCTAGTGTCCCGATTCCGAAGTTCGCCAATCCTCGCCGCCAGTGTCCCGAGCGAACTTCGGAATCATAAGGGACACTAAAATCAAAGTTTTGCTAGTGTGATTCAGATCGAGAAATTCGTTCCAAACCAAGCCGCGAATTGCGGCGAGTTTCTCGATCATTACACTAGCCTCGACGGATAACTGTCTGTGCAACCGGCAGCGCGCCCGCCCGCGCCCTGCCTCGCAGATTGTTCGCCAAACCGAAAAACCCTTGGAACTGACAAGGAGATTCGCAGGCTCGGTCAAGGTGGACCGCGACGCCCTGCTTTGCAAGAGCCGGACAGGAGCGCCCCCTGTCATTTTCGGGCAACCGGCCAAACGCATTTAGGAGCGGCGCCAGTCGACGCCGCTCCCGCTGAACCCGCCTGCCCATGCCCCCTCAGGCAGACGGATTTTGCTTTGCCCTCTGATGCCTACTGCGGCTCTGAACACCACGGACATCCGGCACTTGTTGCCGTTATCCTGTGTTCCCCACCTGTCAAAGCAAGTCAAAGATCGATCCCGGGGACAGCCCCCGGGATGACTTTTCAAGCACGCTAGCGGCTGAGCTGCCGCTTCAGCTCCTCGATCTCGTCCTTCAGGCGCGGATTCTCGCCGACCTCACGGTCGATCTTGCGGATCGCATGCAGGACCGTGGTGTGGTCGCGGTTGCCGAACCGACGGCCGATTTCCGGCAGGGACCGCGAGGTCAGGTGCTTGGCGAGATACATGCCGACCTGGCGCGGACGCACGACGGAACGATGACGGCGGTCCGACAGGATGTCCTGCTTGGACACGGCATAGTGCCGCGAGACGATGCGCAGGATGTCCTCGATCTTGATGCGGCGCGGCTCGATGCCCTGCACGAGATCGCGAATGATGGTCTCCGCGATGTCGAGCGTGACCGGAGCCCGCATCAGCTGCCACGTCAGGTAGAGGCGGTTGATAGCGCCTTCCAGCTCACGCCCGCTTTCCGTCAGGCGATCTGCCAGCAGCTCCACCACGTCGCCCGGGATGCTGAAGGAAGGGTCGGCGGCGCGCTTCTCCTGGGTCCGCTTTTCCAGGATCTTGAGCCTGAGCGTCGGGTCGAGCGCGCTGATCTCGGTGATGAGGCCGCGCTGCAGGCGCGAACGCATGCGGTCGTTGAGGCCATCGAGCTGGCCCGGCGGGCGGGCCGACGCCACCACCACCTGCCGTCCCCCGTCGAGCAGGGAGTTGATGATGTGCTCGAACTCCTGCTCGGTCTTCTCACCGCGCATGAATTCCAGATCATCGATCAGCAGAATGTCGATCGAGCGGAATTTCTCCTTGAAGGCCATGCCGTCGTGGGCCTTGATCGCCTCTACGAACTGGTAGCGGAACCGCTCGGCCGTCAGGTACAGCACCTGCGCCTTCGGGGTGCGCCGCTTCACTTCCCAGGCGATGGCATGCTGCAGGTGCGTCTTGCCGAGACCGACCGAGGAGTGGAGATAGAGAGGATTGAAGCCGCGATCCTCTGCCAGCACCGTGTCGGCCACCTGGGTCGCTGCGGCATGGGCCATGCGATTGGCAGGTCCCACTACGAAGGTTTCAAAGGTATAGCGTGGATCGAGCGGCGAGCCCTCGAAGCCGTTGACGTGGGTGCGCCCCATCATCACGCCCGGACCGGGGCTGACGGCAACACGCCGCACCTCGGATGAGCCCGCCTCGGCGCCTTGCGGAATCGCATGGCGCGGAGTCGCCGCGGCGGACGGCGCCAGGGTACGGCCGTTGGCGAGGCCCGGCTGCCGCAGGGCGAGGTCGACTCGCTCGGCGCCGGAGAACTCGGCCGCGCAGCACTCCAACAGATCGTCGGAGTAATGCGACTGAATCCAGCTCTTCAGGAATTTGACGGGCACCGTGGCGCGCACCACGCGGCCATCGAAGTTGTCGAACTCCATCGCTGCAAACCAGCTGGTGTAGATGTCCTCACCCAGCCGCGCACGCAGCATGGCGCGAACCTTCTCTCCTTTTCCGCAAGGCTTGGCGGTCGGTGCGTCTGGCTTGCCGCCGTTGTCGACAGGCTCGGACGCCACGATCTGCGCATGATCGATGCTTTGCATTTTTAACCCCCGCACATAACTATTCGTTGCCGCTTTTCGGGCTAGCCTCCATCTCACGTCCGTACGCAGAACACCCCAGAGCGCGAGTACCGCTTTACTCACTCGACTCTACGCAACACACACTCAGTCAAAGCGGACGCCGGTCATCCCTGCGTCCAAGGCAACCCTTTGGCCTTCCAGCCGCCAAGCTGCCCCCTGTGCCGGTTCGGATCGAGTGGCCCCTCAAATCCGTCCGCCACGTTGCGGCAACGCGTGTAGCCTGCCGCCGCCATCGCCCGTGCCGCATTGAGACTGCGCGCGCCGGAGCGACAGATAAAAAAGATCTCAGTTCCCTTGTCGGCACCAACTTGTGCCAAGGCCTCGGTCAGGCGTTCGACGAACGCCGTGTTCGGGCGGTTGTCAGGGAAGCCCTGCCACTCCACGAGCACCGGCCGCTTGCCGACCGCCGACAGATCGGGAAGGCCGACATAAGCCCACTCCGCGATCGTGCGCACATCGACGAGCACCGCTCCCGTGTCGCTGTTGAGCTTGGCCCACGTGTCGTCCACGGATACCGCCGGAATGTGGACTTCACCCACGCTGCTCACCACCTCAAACGCCTATTGATCTGCGGTCGCAAGCGATCCCGCATGAAACAATCAAGACAAGACAAAGATCTTGCCCCGAAGACTCAAGTTGATTTACGCAAATACACCCGCTTGCGGCCCAATGGGCAAACTATCCCGCGCGACGCATACTTGGCCACTGCTCGGGATTTAACGCAGCCACACTTGGCAGCTTCTTGGCTGGATGAGCCGCCGCCATTTCCCTTTTGTAGAGCACGGTGGAGAGGCTGGCAACCCGCTGACGCGTCGACTTGAGCCCACCGCCCGCGCACAGCTTATCCAGCGCGGCGTGGAAAACAGCGCTCGCCGACGCAAAAGCTGGGGAGAAGCCCTTTGACTCCACGAGAGGATTCAGCGGAAGCGAGGGCGCCTGCAGCGCCCGTCTCGGAAGTGTCGTGCAACCGTCAGATTCTTTTTGGCGCCCGAGTCCACTCGCCGAATTGCGGCTCGCACATGACCTACGCATGACACGGCAACCAGTTGGAATCTTATCAATTTACTAACGTGGCCCACCCTCTCCGAGAAGAAATTCGTTTGCGACATTTGCGCAACACGGCGAGAGGGGGGCAGGCAATTCAAAGAATCTCGTTCAGGGCACTCTCAGGCCATCGCTTTGAGGCGCGCAGAGAGCCGGGAGACTTTCCTCGATGCGGCTTTCTTGTGGATGACATTCTTCTGCGCCGTGCTCATCAGGAGAGGCTCGGCGGCAGCCAGCGCGGTCTTGGCGGCGGCCTTGTCGCCCGAGGCAATGGCCTCCTCGACCTTGCGCACCTGGGCTTTCAGACGCGACCGGCGCGACTTGTTGATCTCGGTCCTGCGCACCATCTGGCGCGCGGCTTTCTTGGCCGATGAGGTGTTGGCCATCGATGGCTCCTTATGGGGTGGCTATAGGGTGACGATCTGGTCCGCCCGGCGGGTTCGCCGCCGGTGAATTCGGTGCTCCTAATAGACTGCGCGGACCACGGGGGTCAACAACCAGCCGTATGCGGCAGGCCCGAATCGGGGCGGATTTTGCCTGTTCTGGCCGTCATTTGTGCTGAAAGTCGGGTTTACGCTTCTCGACGAAAGCGGCCATGCCCTCCTTCTGGTCCGCGGTCGCGAACATGGCGTGGAACACGCGCCGCTCGAAGCGGATGCCTTCGGCGAGCGTGGTCTCGTAGGCGCGATTGATACTTTCCTTGGTCATCATGGCAATCGGCTGGGACATGGAGGCGATGGTCTCGGCCGTCTTGAGGGCGTCCTCCATCAGGCCGGCCGCCGGCACGATGCGGCCGACGAGACCGACCCGCTCGGCTTCCGCCGCATCCATCATGCGCCCGGTCAGGCACATCTCCATGGCCTTGGACTTTCCGACCTGGCGGATCAGCCGCTGCGTGCCGCCTGCGCCCGGCATGACGCCGAGCTTGATCTCGGGCTGGCCAAACTTGGCAGTGTCGGCAGCAATGATGATGTCGCACATCATGGCCAGCTCACATCCTCCGCCAAGCGCAAAGCCGGCGACCGCGGCGATGGTCGGCTTGCGGCAGCGCGCCACGCGGTCCCAGGCGGAGATGAAGTCCTCCTTGTAGGCCTGCATGTAGGACTTGGACTGCATCTCCTTGATATCGGCGCCGGCCGCGAAGGCCTTTTCGCTGCCGGTGATGACAATGGCGCCGATGCCGTCGTCGGCCTCGAAGACGTCGAGCGCAGCGGCGATGTCCTTGATGATCTGCGCATTGAGGGCATTGAGCGCATTCGGGCGGTTGAGGCGGATCAGGCCGACGCGGCCTTTGGTTTCGGCGATGATGGTCTCGTAGGACATGGCCTGCTCCTTGGTTCTCGGATCGGTTCGCGCGACTTGCGCGCATCCAGCACGTCAGCGCTGGCAGGCGGGGCAGTAGAAGGTCGAGCGCCCGCCTTGCGTCTTGCGCCGCACGATGCCCCGGCAGCCCTTGCGACTGCAAGGCTCGCCTTCGCGGCCGTAGACCCCGAAGCTGTGCTGGAAGCTTCCCGAGCTGCCGTCCGCCTGCTTGTAGTCACGCAGGGTCGAGCCGCCGGCGCGGATCGCATCGCGCAGCACGGCCTTGATCTCTGCGGCCAGGCGGACGGCGTGCGGGGTCGGCTTGCCAGTCTTGGTGGCCAGCCGCGCCGCCCCCTTGAACGGATCGAGGCGGGCGCGGAACAGGGCCTCGCAGACATAGATGTTGCCGAGCCCCGCAACGATGCGCTGATCCATCAGGAAGGCTTTGAGGTCGAGCTTGCGACCATGCGCCTTGGCGGCCAGATACGCGCCGTTGAGTTCATCGCTGAGCGGCTCGACGCCGAGCCCGGCGAAAAACGCGTTCCGGTCGAGTTCATCCGCAGCGATCAACGTCATGTAGCCGAAGCGGCGCGCATCGTTGTAGGTGACGACCGCCCCGCCCGACATGGTGAAGATGACGTGGTCGTGCTTGGCGTCTCCGCCCTGCTCGTAGGTGTAGTCGCCCAGCACCCGGCCATTGGCGCCACCCGGAGCCGACACGGTGAAGCGCCCGGTCATGCCGAGATGCATCGCCAGCACCTCGCCGCTGTCGAGCGGCAGCACCAGATACTTGGCGCGACGGTCTACGCTCAGCACCTTGTGCCCTGTCAGGCGCTCGACGAAACGATCGGGCAACGGAAAGCGCAGATCCTTGCGCCGCTGCTCGACGCGCTGGAAGCGGCGGCCGCGCAGTAGCGGCTCCAGCCCGGCCCGCACAGTCTCGACTTCCGGTAACTCGGGCATGGCGGAATCTTAGGAGCCTGGATCAGATTTCAGCCCAACGGCCTCGATGCCGGCCATGGCGGCAGCCTCGTCGTTGTCTGACGTATCGCCGGAAATGCCGACCGCACCTACCAGCGATCCCTCGCCGTCGCGGATCAGCACGCCGCCGGGCACCGGGATCAGCGAGCCGCCGACCGCGTGCGTCACGGCGGCAATGAAGTGCGGATGCGTCTCGGCGCGCTTGGCCAGCGCGCGAGAGCCGAGCCCCATGGCAAGAGCGCCGTGCGCCTTGCCGATGGCGATGTTGCTGCGCTTGATCGAGGTGCCGTCCTCGGCGGCCAGGGCGCGGGTGGCGCTGCGCGCGTCGAGCACGGCCACGCACAGCGGCAGCATATTGCGTGCCCTGGCATGAGCGAGCGCGGCAGCAACAATCTTCTGGGCGATGTCGAGCTTCATGGCGGCTCCTGAGGACGCGGCATATGGCGTCTACCTTCTAGCGAGCCCCGCACAAAGTGGCCAGCTATCGTCGGCCGCGACGGCCGCTGGCTCAGGAAGCTGCCGGCATCGCCAAGTGGGGCCGGGACCTCGGCTGCGTCGGCATCGGCGCCGGCGAGTGCGTTGCCGAGCATGATCAGGCAGGGCGCCGACCGCTCCAGACCCTGCAACGCGGCAGGCAGATCGCGGACCGGGCAGCGGATGTGGGTGCTGCGCGGCGTGGTTGCTGACGAGACCGCCAGCGCCGGGGTGGAGGGAGGCAGGCCGGCGGCGATCAGCTCGGGCAGCATCCGCGCGAAGGTGCCGGCGCCCATGTAGAACACCGTGACCGTCTGCGGGTCGGCTACGCTCGCCCAGTTGCAGGCGGGCGGTCCTCCCGACTCGGTGTGGCCGGTGATGAACTGCAGACGCCGCGCGCGGCGCCGGTCGGTCAGCGGGACTTGCAGCTCGGCGGCTGCACCAAGCGCTGCAGTGATGCCCGGCACCACCTCCACAGGAATGCCGGCCGAGCGGCAGATCTCGATCTCCTCGGCGGCGCGGCCGAACACCATGGGATCGCCGCCCTTCAAGCGGACGACACGCTGGCCGCTGCGGGCCAGTTTCACCATGAGCGCGTTGATGTCGTCCTGCCGGCAGCGCGGGCCGTTGGGGGCCTTGCCGACCAGCATGCGCCTGGCCTCGCGACGGGCCAGCTCGAGGATCTCCGGGCTGACGAGGCGGTCGTAGAGAATAATGTCGGCCGACTGCAGCGCACGCAGCGCCTTCAGGGTGAGCAATTCCGGATCGCCGGGTCCGGCACCCACCAAGGCGACGCTGCCGCCTGCGACCGAGGCGATGCGCTCGGCTGCTGAGAGATCGGCCGACGTCGGCGCGGAGCGCGCGGCCAGCGCCCGATCCGCGAACCGGCGCCAGGCGTCGCGGCGGGCCGGGCCCATGGCGAAGCGGGCATTGATTGTTGCGCGCAGGCGTGCGGCTGCGGCAGCCCAGGCAGCCAGCGCCGGGTTCAGCAAGGCCTCGATCTTGGCGCGGATCGCCTGCCCGAGCACCGGCGCGACCCCGGCGGTGCTGATGCCGATCACCACCGGCGAGCGGTTGACGATGCTGCCGAATGAGAACGTGGAGATGTCAGGCGCATCGACGATGTTGACGGGCACGCCATGCTCGCGCGCTGACGCCACAAAGGCCTCCGCCTCTTTGCCGGTCAGGGCGCCGATCGCCAGTGATGCCCCGCCCAGGTCATCGCCGCACCAGTCCCGCGCGCTGATGCGGATGCGGCCGGCAGGCGGTGCGTTGCAGAGCGCGTCGAGATCCGGCGAAGGCATCGTCGTGAAGACCTCCACGTCGGCACCGGCTGCAGCAACGAGCTCCGCCTTCCAGACCAGAGCGTCGCCGGCGCCGGCGACGACCACGCGGCGACCCCGAAGATCGAAGAATACCGGCAGCACGGCGAGCGCGGCCATCCGGGCCGGGCGTGTCTCCTGAGGGGGCAGGTCGCGCATGGTGGCTACTCCGCCGCCGCCGGCAGCGCACGCGGGGTGCTGCCGAGCAGCGTCTTGATCTCGGGCAGGCAGGAGCCGCAGTTGGTGCCAGCGCGCGTGGCGAGGCCGACCTCAGCCGCGGAGCAGGCGCCGTTGGCGATGGCCGCCTCGACGCGTTTGCGCCCAACCTGGAAGCAGGCGCACACGACCGGGCCGTCGTCCGCGCCGCCGACCGGACGGCCGGCCAGCAGCGAGCGGCGCAACCCGTCCTCGACGACCGCCAGATCGAAGCAGGTCTTCAGCCATTCGATGGACGGCAACGCCGGGGTTGACGCTGCGTACAGCACGGCCTCAAGCCTGCCCTCGCGCAGCACCGCAGTGCGGAACTGCTGGGAGCTGGCATCTTCATACGTGAGACGGTGGCCATCGGGCAGCATCTGCTCGGCCCATGTGCTCCAGCTCCGCGGAGACATGTCGAGCGAGAAGAACGTCACGTGGCCGGCCGGCATGCGGGCGCGAGCCCAGTAGGCAAGTCCGGTGGTATCGATGGGGTCGCGCGACAGCACGAACCCATAGTGTGCTGACCGGAAATGACAGCACGCGCGCCGGCGTGGCCTTGGCCTCTGGCTGGCCGGACCAGGGATCGGTGTCGGGCTGCACCAGCGCGCAGGCGCGGCCCGCCGAGCTGTTCTCGGCCGACCAGTGGATGGGCGCAAACAGCGAGCCCGGCTGCTGTCCCTCGCTGAGCATGACACGCAGCACCGCGATTCCGTGCACCGTTTCGACGCGGGCCAGCATGGCCTGCTCGAGGCCCAGCGCCATCGCGTCCCGGGGATGCATCTCCACGAACGGCTCGGACACATGCACGGCAAGGCGAGGGCTCAGGCCGGTGCGCGTCATGGTGTGCCACTGGTCGCGCACGCGACCCGTGTTGAGCACGAAGGGCCAATCTGTCGAGGCCGCATTGGCGAGCCGTCCGTGGCCGATCGGAACAAGGCGGGCACGGCGGGAGGGAAACGCGAAGGCGCCGTCGCCGAACAGCCGCTCGGTGCCTGATGCCGGGCTGCGCACCGGCCATTGCACCGGCGCCAGGGCGTCGTAGTCCTCGTCGCCAAGGCGAGCCAGACCGGAAATGTCGAACGTGCGCGTGCCTCCATTCTCGAAACCCGACAGGCTGGCATGCTCGCGAAAAATATCCGCCGAGCACCGATAGGCGAAGGCCCCGGCCCAACCCATGCGCTCGGCGACTTGCGCCAGCATCCACCAGTCGGGGCGCGCTTCCCCTGCCAGCTGGAGGAATGGCCGCTGCCGCGAGATGCGCCGCTCGGAGTTGGTGACCGTGCCGTCCTTCTCGCCCCACGCAGCAGCTGGCAGCCGCACATGGGCAAGGTTGACGCTATCGTTGCTGGCGACGTTGTCGGACACCACCAGCAGCTCCAACTGCTGCATCGCCTCGCGCACGTGATCCGCGCGCGGCAGGCTAACCGCCGGATTGGTGCCCATCACCCACAGTGCCTTGATGCGGCCGTCGGCGATGGCGTCGAACATCTGCACGGCCTTGAGGCCCTCACCGCGCGCCAGATTGGGCGCACCCCAGAAGCGGCGCACCCGGTCGCGCTCCACGTCCGAGTAACCCATGTGCGCGGCCAGCATGTTGGCAAGCCCGCCGACCTCGCGGCCGCCCATGGCGTTGGGCTGGCCGGTGAGCGACAGCGGACCTGAGCCCGGCTTGCCGATGCGCCCGGTGGCGAGGTGGCAGTTGATGATGGCGTTGACCTTGTCGGTGCCCTGTGCCGACTGGTTCACACCCTGCGAGTAGCAGCTGACGACGCGCTGCGTCTCGGTCCACCAGCGATAGAACGTCTCGACGTCGCCGGCCTCGAGGCCGGTGTCACGCGCCACGCTCCGTACGCGGCTGCACCGCGCGCGCGCCGCATCGAGCGCTGCCGGGAAGCCTTCGGTGTGCTCGCCGATGAAATCCCAGTCGAGTGCACCGCGCTCGAACAGCCAGCACAGCAGGCCGTTCCAGAGCTGAGCATCGGTGCCCGGCCTGATCGACAGGTGCAGATCGGCGCCCTCGCTGGTCGCCGTACGGCGCGGATCGATGTTGACGACGCGGACGCCGCGCTCGCTGCGCGCCACCTGGATGCGCTGGTACAGAACCGGATGGCACCAGGCCGCATTGGAGCCTACCAGCACGACGAGGTCGGCCAGCTCCAGGTCGTCGTAGCACTGCGGCACGATGTCGGCGCCGAACGCGCGGCGGTGCCCCGCCACCGACGAGGCCATGCACAGCCGCGAATTGGTGTCGACGTGCGGCGTGCCGATGAAGCCCTTGGCCAGCTTGTTGGCGACGTAATAGTCCTCGGTCAGCAGCTGCCCGGACAGATAGAAGGCGACCGACTGAGGTCCGTGCGCATGAATGATGCGGCGCAGGCCGGCCGTGACATGATCAAGGGCCGCGTCCCAGCCGACGCGGCGACTGCCGATCGCAGGATGCAGCAGCCGCCCTTCCAGGCCCAGCGTCTCGCCGAGCGCCGCGCCCTTCGAGCACAGCCTGCCGAAATTGGCCGGATGCTCGGTGTCGCCGGCGATCGCCGCGCCGCCTACCCCATCCGGGGTCGCCAGCACGCCGCAGCCGACGCCGCAATAGGGGCAGGTTGTGCGGGTCGGCGCTTTTCCCTCTCCCCACTCTTCCGTGGGGAGAGGACCAGGGTGAGGGGCAGCCTCAGGCCGCAGCGCAAGCTTCTGCCCCTCACCCTGGCCCTCTCCCCGTGAAGTACGGGGAGACGGAGGCACGCGCGGGTCGCCCGCCATCAATACACGTCCGCCTGGTAGCGGCCCGCCGCCTTCAGGCCGGCGATGAACTCCTTGGCACCGCCCTCGCTCTTGGCACCGTGCGTCATGGCGATGCCGACCAGCGCCGTCTCCACGTCCTTGGCCATGCGCTTGGCATCACCGCAGATGTAGAAGTGCGCGCCCTCCTGCAGCCATGCCCACAGCTCGGCGCCGGCTTCGCGCATGCGGTCCTGCACGTAGATCTTGCCCGACGCCGTCGCGCGACCATGCCGTCGACAGCCGCGTCAGCGTGCCGGACGCGCCGAGATTCTCCGAGCTCGTCGCGATAGAAGAAGTCGGTTGCCTCGCGCTGGTGGCCGAAGAACAGCCAGGCCTTGCCCGGCGCTTTCATGGCGCGCCGCTGCCACAGGAAGGAGCGGAACGGTGCGATACCCGTCCCGGGCCCGACCATGATGATCGGCGTCTCGGGATTGTCGGGTAGCCCGAAGCCGTGCGCCTTCTGCAGGTAGACCTTGACGCCGGTTCCCGCCGACATCCGGTCTGCAAGGAACGTGGAGGCCACGCCGAGCCGCGTGCGCTCATTGATGTCGTAGCGCACGGCATCGACCGTCAGGTGCACCTCGCCCGGTGTCGTGAGCGGCGACGAGGATATCGAGTAAAGCCGCGGCTGCAGGGGCTCGAGGCATTCCAGGAAAGCCTCCGGATCGGGATGGATCGGACCGAACGCCTGCAGCGCATGCAATACATCGAAGGTGGCGGCGTCGCCGTCCGGGTCATTGCCCACGGCCAGCAGCTTTGCCTTCTTGCGTTTGGCGCCGCCGGCCAGATAGCCGATCAGCTCGAGCAGCGCATCGGGCGCTGGGCCCAAGGCATAGTCCTCGATCAGCGCCTGGCGGAAGGTCTTGCCGCCAACCGGGAAATCCGCCGGCGCACGCATGGCCGCCAGCACGGCATCAGCGAGGTTGGGATCGTTGCTCGGGTACAGCCCGAAGCTGTCGCCCGGCGCATAGCTGAGGCCGGAGGCGGAGATGTCGAGCACGACATGACGCGTGTCCTTCTCCGAGCCCGCCGCGTTGAGGCGCGTGGCCGAGCGGAAGATGGCCTCGACCGGCCGATCGCGGCTGTAGCCGCGCTGGCTTGCCTCCCTGGCCGGCTCGACCTCTTGCGCTGGCTTGGCGTCCGCAGGCGCAACCGGAACCGCCGGCGCCTCCTCCAGCAGCCGCTTCAGCATGCGGCTCGTTTCCTTGCCGCCGGGAACGCACAGGTTGAGCTTGGCCTCGCTGCCTGCCGCGATAGCCGCCGAGTAGGTCTCGCACAGGTAGCCGCACTGCCCGCAGTCCTGCTGCGCCATGGCAGCAAACAGCTTGCGCTTGAGCGGCCGTCCTTCGGCGAGCTGCATGCGCTCGTCGATCGGCATGGCCGCATCGTGCCAGGGGGCGTCCCCGTCGTCGCCATCACCAGCCAAGGCCCTGGCGGCAGCGCCCGGCAGCTCGCCGGTCATCGGCGAGATGCCGGCCTTGGCGTCGAGCGACAGCAGGCCGGCGAAAAAGCCGTTCAGCCAAGCGCGCTGCTCCATCGAGAACGGCGCACCATCGGGGATCACGGGCACGCTGCCCGTGCGCGCCGCCCGATCTTCCGCCGGGGAGAGGGCTAGGGTGAGGGGCAGATCGACCCTCTGCCCGCAAAAGGGGCGAGGAAGACACGTCCGGTAGCGTGGCTGGAGTCATGCTGGTCTCTCCGTTGATGCGTCGACCATGGCCCTCAGAGCGGCGAGGTCGGTGCGGCGGCTGAACTGCATGAACGTCTCGGCCGCATCTGCGCGATTGGCGAGGTAGGCTGTCAGCATGCGTTCGACGAGCCGCGGGCAGTCCTCGACCTTCACGTCGCGATAGATCTCGCGGCCGATGGCGGCATCCGCGCCGAAGCCGCCGCCGACGTGCACGTGAAAGCCCTCCACCGTGTCGTCGCTGTCGGGGATCGGCACGCGGCATGCGATCAGGCCGATGTCGCCGATGTAGTGCTGCGCACACGAGTTCGGGCAGCCGGTGAGGTGCACGTTGATCGGGGTGTCGAGGCCGACCCTCGCTTCCACCCACTCGGCGATCGCCATCGCCGTGTCCTTGGTGTTGGAGGAGCGCCAACTTGCAGCCGGTATTGCCGGTGCAGGCGACCAGGCCGGCGCGAATGCTGGAGGCCTTCGAGGTCAGCCCGATCGCCTGCAGGCGCGCCTCGACCTCTTCCGCGCGCTCGGCGGCGACACCCGAGATCAGCAGGTTCTGCCAGACGGTCAGGCGGATATCGCCGTCGCCCAAGCTCGTGCGCAATGCCGGCCAAGCCGCGCATCTGCGCCGCGGTCATGCGCCCCACGGGCAGCGCAACGCCGACCCAGACGCGGCCTGCCTGCTTCTGCGCATGCACGCCGATGTGCGCCTGCCGATGCTGCCGGTTCGGCTCGGCCACCTGATCGCTGGGAACGCGGCTCAGCGGTCTGCCGAGCTTGGCCTCGACGCCGGCCAGGAACTTGTCGAAGCCCCAGTCGTCGAGCACGTATTTGAGGCGCGCCTTCTTGCGGTCGGTGCGGTCGCCGTGATCGATGAACACGCGCACGATGGCATCGGCCACGGCAACGGCATCCTCGGGCTTGACCAGCACGCCGGTCGGCCGCGCGAAATCCTGATGGCCGGTGATGCCGCCGAGTCCGAGCCGGAACCACACGCCGGGCTCGATGCCTGCGCCATCGCTTATCCGCACCGCCGTGAAGGCGATGTCATTGGTATCCTCCAGCACAGGAATAATTCCGCCGCCGTCGAAGCCGACGTTGAACTTGCGCGGCAGGCCATACAGCGAGCGGTCGTTGAGGATGTGGTGATGCCACGCCCTTGCGTAAGGTCGGGTGTCGAGCAACTCCTGAGTGTCAATACCGGCTGTGGGCGAGCCGGTGACATTGCGGATGTTGTCGGCACCCGAACCCTTGGCCACCAGTCCAATTTCGGACAATTCCTCCAGGACCGCGATGGCGTTGTCGGCCGCGATCTCGCGCACCTGCAGGTTGGCACGCGTCGTCACATGCGCATAGCCGTGGCAGTAGCGCTCGGCGATCTCGGCGACGCCCGCCAGCTGCCAGTGGGTGAGGATGCCGTTCGGGCATACGCAGGCGGCACATGTAGGAGTTCTGCGCCGGCGCCACGTAGAACAGCCCGTGAAAGCGCCAGCGGAAGTTGTCGACGCCCTTGGGGTACTGGCCCTTCGCGCTCTCCGACTTGAGCCGCGCGTAGGCATCGAAGGGATGCTCGTCGCGCTTGGCCTTCTCTTCCGGCGAGAGCTTCCTGCCGTCCGCCTCGAAGCGCGCCATGGCCGCCAGGTGGTCGGCGTCCGGACCCGCGGGCTCGGCCGCACCGCCGCCGACACCGGCGAGCGGCTTCAAGCCGGCAGCAGCGCGCGAGGCCTGCACGCCCGACACGAAGCCTTCGAGGTAGCGCTTCTGCTCCTCCGAAAAATCCTGGCCACTCATCACGCCGCCTCCGCGAACGCCTGGCCAAAGGCGAGCGCCTCGCGGAATGCCGACACCGGCGCCGCGGAGCGGATCAGGTCGGCATACCAGAGCGCCTCGCTGGTGTCGCCGACCAGCACGACGCCTGCCAGGCGGCCATCGCGCACCACCAGCTTGCGGTAGGAACGCTGGCCGGCATCGCGCACGACGATGGTCTCGGCGCCCGCGCCTTCGAAGTCGCCGGCAGAGAACACCGACACGCCCGATACCTTGAGGTTGGTCGCCAGCACCGAGCCCGCATAGCTGCGCCGGCTCGCCGGCTGACGACTGCGGCGGCGACGCGGGCCTGCTCGTAGCACGGCTCGACCAGGCCGTAGCAGGCGCCCCGGTGCTCGGCACATTCGCCGATGGCGTAGATACCTGTGGCCGAGGTCTGCATGCCGTCATCGACGACGATGCCGCGTTTGATCTGCAGACCGCCGCTCGCGGCAAGAGCGGTGTTGGGCCTGATCCCAACCGCCATCACCACGAGGCCGCACGGCAGCACGCGTCCATCTTTCAACTCGACCGCCTCGACGCGCAGAGCCGCCGCGGATCGCACCCGTCTCCGCCCCCAGCAGCACCCGCACGCCCTTGGCCTCGATGGCATCGGCGAGCAAGCGGGCGCCCTCCGCATCGAGCTGGCGCTCCATCAGCCGGTCCATCAGGTGCACGAGCGTCACGGCAATGCCGCGTCGGGCGAGCCCGTACGCCGCCTCGATGCCGAGCAGGCCGCCGCCGATCACCACGGCCGGCAATGCTGCGGATGCCGCCGGCTCCAGGCTGGCGATATCGGCGAGAGAGCGAAAGGTCATGACGCCGGCAAGATCATTGCCGGGGAGAGGCAGACGGATCGGGTCGGAGCCGGTGGCGAGCAGCAGCTTGTCGAAGGCCAGCTCGTCGCCGTTGCCGAGCGTCACCGTGCGCCTAGCCATATCGATGGCAGACGCCGGCTGCCCGGTGAGGAGCGCGACACCGTGCTCAGCGTACCAGTCGCGCGGCCGCAGCTGCACGTCGCCGGCGCCGATATCGCCAGCCAGCAGCGACGACAGCAGGACACGGTTGTAGGCCGGCTCCGGCTCGGCGCCGACCACCGTCACGTCGAACCGACCGGCTGCGCGGCGCACCAGCTCCTCGAGGAAACGCAGCCCGGCCATGCCGTTGCCGACCACGACGAGCCGCTCGCGGCGCATGGCGACCTCCTATTCGGCGGCTTGCAGGGTCGGAGCTTTGTGGCGCGCGTACAGGAACTCCAACACCCGCTGGCGGCAGCGGATGTAGGCCGGGTCGGCCACCAGATCGAGACGCTTGCGCGGACGCGCCAGCGGCACGTCCAGCACCTCGCCGATGTGCGCGGCCGGACCGTTGGTCATCATGACGATGCGATCCGACAGCAGCACCGCCTCGTCGACGTCGTGGGTGATCATCAGCACGGTGTTGCCGAGCTTCTGGTGGATGGCCATCACCTGGTCCTGCAGATGCGCGCGCGTCAGCGCATCGAGCGCACCGAACGGCTCGTCGAGCAGCAGCACCTTGGGCTCCATGGACAGCGCGCGGGCAAGGCCCACACGCTGCTTCATGCCGCCCGAAATTTCCGCCGGGCGCTTGTCCTTGGCATGCGTCATGTGCACGAGGTTCAGGTTGTGCATGGTCCACTCGTGCCGCTCGCGCCGCGTCTTGGAGCCGGAGAACACCTTGTCGACGGCCAGCCGCACGTTCTCGTAGACCGTCAGCCACGGCAGCAGGCTGTGGTTCTGGAACACGACGGCCCGATCGGGGCCAGGATCGTTCACCTCCTTGTTCTCCAGCAGCACGACGCCGCGCGTCACGGTGGTCAGACCGGCAACGATGTTGAGCAGCGTCGACTTCCCGCAGCCGGAATGGCCGATGATGGAGACGTACTCTCCCTTGGCCACCTCGACCGTGACGTCGGACAGAACCTCCGTCTCCTGCGAGCCGCGAGTGAACGTCTTGTCGACGTGATCGATCTTCAGATAGGTCATGTGCGTGCCCTCAGTTGGTGGCCGTGCCGCGCGTGACGATGCTGGCGAGAAACGCCACCATGCGGTCGAGCAGGAAGCCGATCAGGCCGATGTAGACGAGCGACACGACGATGTCGGACAGGCGCGAGGAGTTCCACGCGTCCCAGATGAAGAAACCGATGCCGCGGCCGCCGGTCAGCATCTCCGCGGCCACGATGGCGAGCCACGACAGGCCGATGCCGATCCTCAAGCCGGTGAAGATGTAGGGCGCCGCCGCGGGGATCATGATGCGCGTGAAGAACTCGAACTGATTGAGTCGCAGCACGCGGGCGACGTTGCGGTAATCCTCGGGAATGTTGCGAATGCCAACCGCCGTATTGATGATGATCGGCCACACGGAGGTGATGAAGATCACGAAGATCGCCGAGGGCTGGCTGTCGCGGAAGGCAGCAAGCGAGATCGGCAGCCAGGCGAGCGGCGAGATGGTGCGCAGCACCTGGAAGATCGGGTCGAGGCCGCGCATGGCCCACACTGACTGGCCGATCAGGGTGCCGAGCGCGATGCCGATCACGCCGGCGAGCCCGTAGCCGACCATCACGCGCTGCAGCGAGGTCAAGACCCGCCAACCGAGCCCCACGTCCTGCGGACCCGCAATGAAGAACGGATCGACGATCAGGTCGTAGGCTTCCCGCCAGATCTTGGTCGGTGCCGGCAGCGTGGCCGTGGGCTTGCTGCACAGCAGCTCCCAGACCGCCAGCAGCAGGGCCACCATGACAAGCGGCGGGATCACCCGCGCCGCAGCCGCGGACAGCTTGGCCGACAGCCGCGCCCAGACGGTGCCGGTCTTCGGCGCCTTAAGGCGCACGACCTCGGCGGCCTGCTTGACAGGCACCGCCTGGACGGCCTCGGCCTTGCGAACAGTCATATTCATCAATCGTCTCCATGAGAGCTGGAAGAGCCGGCGGTCGCGCAGAACAGCCGGCCGCCGATCAGACTTCCGCGCGCTTGATGGAGAGGCTCTTCAGGTAGCCCATCGGATCGGCGGGATCGAACACCTTGCCGTCGAAGAAGGTCTCCTTGCCGCGGCTGTCGCCGCTCGGAGCGTCAGCAACGCCCAGCGCTTTGGCTGCTTCGCAGCCACAGGTCGCTGCGGTTCGTCTTGTCGACCAGCGCCTTGGCGTCGATGGAGGGCTCGAACTTGCCCCAGCGGATGTTCTCGGTGATGAACCAGGTGTCGAGGCTCTTCCAGGGATAGGAGGTCTCGCCGGCCTTGCCCCAAAATTTCATCAGCAGGTTGGAGCCCTGCACCGTGCGGCCGCGCCCGTAATTGATGTCACCCTTGATGCGGCCGATGATGTCGGGCACCGGCACGTTGAACCACTGGCGACGGCCGATGATCTCGGCCATCTCCTGCTTGTTCTCCATCTTGTCGCACCACTGCTGCGCCTCCATGGTCGCCATCATGATGGCGAGCGTCGCCTTGGGATTGGCGTCGACCCAGTCGGCGCGCATGCCGAGCACCTTCTCGGGATGCTTGAACCAAATCTCTCCGGTGGTAGCTGCCGTGAAGCCGATGTCCTGGTTGACAAGCTGCTCGTTCCACGGCTCGCCGACGCAGAAGGCGTCCATGTTGCCGACCTTCATGTTGGCAACCATCTGCGCGGGCGGGACGACGATGGTCGAGATATCCTTGTCGGGATCGATGCCCGCCGGCAGCCAGCCAGTAGCGGATCCAGCAATCGTGCGTGCCGCCGGGGAAGGTCATGGCAACCTTCACCTCCTTGCCCGCAGCCTTCTTCGCCGCGAACGCCTCCTTGAGCGCGGAGCAGTCGGTGCCGATCTTCAGGTCCTTGTATTCGTTGGAGACCGAGAGGCCCTGACAGTCCTCATTGAGGTTGAGCAGGGTGTACATCGGCAGCGACTGATTGTTCTGAATGACCTTGCCGGTCGTGTAGAGATGCACCTTGGGGCGCAGCAGATGCGCGCCGTCGATGCCGTTGGCCTTGGTTCCGAGCGCCATGTTGTCACGCGTTGCGCCCCACGAGGCCTGCTTGAGGATCTCCACGTCCGGCAGGCCATGCTTGGCGAAGAGGCCCTTTTCCTTGGCGATGATGAGGGGCGAAGCGTCGGTGAGCGCGATGTAGCCGAGCTTGGTGCCCGTGACCTCGGGTCCGGCGGCCCACGCCACGTTGGCGCCGCCGAGCACGCGTCGCCTTGGCAGCAGCAACCAGGGCCGCCGTGCTGCCGGTCGTCTTGAGGAATGTGCGCCGGCTCAGGGAGCGCTGTGCCCGAGTTGCCTTCATGCTCGTGCTGGTCATTACCGTCATCGTCCTTTGCAGTTCGGGTGGATCTTGATCGATCCCCTCCGGTTGCGTTCCTCGCCGCCAGAAAACAAAAACGCCGCGCTCCGAGGGGCGTGCTTGTGCCCTCGAGACAGCGGCGTTGCTTATGGGTGGCCCGTCTTTGAGCCGGCCGGCACACGGAATGCCGATCGGTAATGGGCACTCAAGCTTCGTGCCAACTGACCACGGAGCGAGTTCGCCCAGACAAATCACGGCCTTGGCCACTTGCATCCGCCTCGAACAAGTCCGGGCTCTGCCGAAATCTTGAGCGACCTGCTGCGCGGCCTGCTGTTTGCGGCGCCACCGGCGACCACTGGCGCGATTGGAGGCAACCTCATCCGAACACGCGCTGCGCAAACCTCTCTTGGCGCTCGGCTGCTCGCGCTGCGCCTCCGTCACGCCGGCAAGCGTCGTGCAGGCGCGAGCCACGCGTCTTTCACCTCAGGCGTGAAGGCAGGGCCGAGCCCCTTGTCGAGGGCCCGGATCAGCGCCCCGCCGACCGGGGCGTAGTGGGCGCTTCTTGAGCAGAGCCCCTCTGGAGGATGGGGCCGGTCAGGCCGGCGTACGCTTGATCGACCACGGCGCCAGATGCGCGGTGATGTTGTTGGCGTCGAACACGGGGCCGGCGAAGGCGCCAACGCCATCGGCCGGCTCGCCGGGCACCCGCCCGTCGGCATGTCCCAGCACCGCGTCGTAGAGATCGGGGCGGAATGTGCCGATCGCCGTTTCGAGCAGGTCGCGCGACATCGGCGCCTGCCCCCAACGCACCATCTGCGCGTAGAGCCAGGCCGCCTGCACCGGATCGGGGCGGGCCGCGCCCTTGCGGCCGACCATCAGGTAGCGCTCGCTGGAGCGGAAGGTGCCGTCGGGCGATACCTTGAGGCGGCCGTCGAGCGTGCGGCGGGTTACCTCTGGCGCCACGCCGATGCGGTTCGGCGCCGACAGGATGCGGCCCACCTCCTCGCGATTGTTCACGTCTTCTACGAAATCCGCTGCTCGGCCGTGGGCGCGGATCAGGCGCATGAGCACATCGGGGTTTTCCGAGGCCCAGTCACTGCGTACCGCCAGCACCTTCTCCGCCGCGCGCTGCAGGATCTCCGACACGAAGTGCAGGATGTGGGCAATGCCGAGGTCGACCGCCACCGAATTCCAGGGCGCGCCCACGCAGAACGCATCGACGTGGCCGTTGGCGATGCTCTCCACCATGAACGGCGGAGGCAGCACCACCAGGCGGATGTCCTGGTCGGGATCGACCCCGCCCGATGCCATCCAGAAACGCAGCTGATAGTTGTGCGTCGAATAGGGAAACGTCATGCCGAAGGTGAGCGGGCCTTGGCCCTTGCGCTTGCGCGCCGCCACCACGCGCGCCAGCGCCGCCGCCGACACGCGCGGATCGACGAGATCGCCGTCCGCCTCGCCCTTCAGTGCGGCGAACAGCGCGTTCGTCACGGTGATGGCGTTGCCGTTGAGGCCAAGATTGAACGGTGCCGTGATCGGCACGCGCACGTGGCCGAGGCCGAGGTTCGACGCAATCGCCACGGGCGCCAGCAGGTGCGCCGCATCGAACTGGCCGATGTTGAGCCGGTCGCGCACGTTCGACCAGGACACCTCGCGCACCAGTTCGACGTCGAGACCCTCGTCGGCGGTGAAGCCCTTGTCGACGGCGACGATCAGGGCGGTGGCATCGGCGAGAGGGATGAACCCTACCCGCAGCGGGGTTCGCGAACTGAGGCCGGTCCTGGGGATGGTCATTGCGTGTCAGTCTCTGAGTAGTTCGTAGGTGCTAATCAGGCTTTCGGCCACGTCGGCGATGCGTTTGCCCTTGCTCATGGCGGTCTGGCGCAGCAGCGCGTAGGCCGCCTCCTCGTCGAGCCCGCGCGTCTTCATCAGGATGCCCTTGGCCTTCTCGATGACCTTGCGCTCCTTGAGTGCGCTCTTGGTTTCCTCGAGCTCTGAGCGCAGCCGGTCGAACACGCTGAAGCGGGAGATGGTCATGTCGAGGATGGCGCGCACCCTTTCCTGCTTCAGGCCGTCGACGATGTAGGCGCTGACGCCGGCTTCCATGGCCGCCGCGATGGTGGCACGGTCGCTCTGGTCGACGAACATGGCGATCGGCCGCCGCACGATGCGCGAAACCTGGAACATCTGCTCAAGGACGTCGCGGCTGGGGTTCTCGAGGTCGATGATGATGACGTCGGGGTCGACGCTGTAGATACGGTCGACCAGGCCGGTGGTGTCGCCGAGCAGGGTGATGTTGTCGAAGCCGCCGTCGCGCAGGCCCGCCTCCAGGATGGCGCGCCGGATCGGGTTCTCGTCGATGACGAGGATTTTGAGGGGGGCGTCGGATGTCGGATTTGACAAAAGCTTGCGCTCGGAGGCCGCTATGTTGCACTGCACAATCTGACGCGAGAGCGGAATCCATGCAATCCCTTGGCCAGGGTGCTTGTCACGGAGTTGTCGGGCTTCGCGGCCAGGGCGGCCGCGAACATGCGTAAATCTTCAGCAGGTTGCCCAATCAAGGGTAGTTCCCATCAGGGACAAGTAGTGGCTATTCAGATTGCCGGACAGCATAAGGGGGCACGACCTGGCATGGCACGCCTTCCGCAGAAGTACGCGCCATACGTATTCGGCGTCATCCAGGCCGCCATCACGACGGCCATCGCGACCGGCATCGCCACCCACCAGCTGACCGAGTTTGGCCTGCTGTTCCTGGAGCGATGGGCATTTGCCTGGCTGGTTGCCTGGGTGACCATGCTGCCCGTGGTGGTCCTGTTCGCGCCGCTGCTGCAGCGCGCCGTGGCCGCCCTGACTGCGACCCACGGCGAGGAACCGCGTTCAGCCGGATGAGCGAGCAGTTCGACCCGTCAATCTGGATGCCGGGCAACAAAAAAGCCCCGCCGAAGCGGGGCTCGAATTTGCAACTTTGCTTCCGGCTCAGATGGCCTCTTTGAGGTCCTTGGCGGCGCGGAAGGCGACCTTCTTGCTGGCCTTGATCTTGATGGCCTCACCGGTGGCCGGGTTGCGACCCATGCGCGCCGGACGCTTGCGAACTTGCAGGATGCCCAGGCCGCTCATGCGGATGCGGGCGCCCTTCTTGAGATGCTTGGTGATGGTGCCGACCATACCCTCGAGCAGGGCCACGGCCTGCTTCTTGGGAACGTCGTGGCTCTCCGCCAGAGCCATCGCCAGATGACGAAGCGTGACGGTTTCGGCCTTGGCGGCCGGTTTCTTGGCCGATGTTGCCATCGGCTTAGCTGGCTGGATATTCCGCATGTTCTGCCCCTCTGCTGAGATTGCCGCTGAATGTTTTTGTGAAAACGTATTGATTCTTAAGCGGATATTTGAGTTCGCGGGCTTTGGAAATGAAAAGTCGAGCCCTTTGAAATCAAAGGCCTAGGCCGTGACGCATTTGCCACGGCCTGTGCAAGTCCAAGCGCCGCTTCCGCGTGTTCAAACACGCGCCCAACAAGAGCTTGATCATCGCTCGCGGGTCTGGTGGAAAGCGATGGGCGCGCCAGCCTCCGAGATCGCGCCGCGGGAGGAAAGTCTCCATGCCAGATGTGATCACCTGCATCGAGGATCTGCGCGTGCTTGCCAAGCGCCGCGTGCCCAAGATGTTCTACGACTACGCGGACGCTGGCTCCTGGACGGAAAGCACCTATCGCGCCAACGAAGCCGACTTCCAGAAGATCCTGCTGCGCCAGCGCGTGCTCGTCGACATGTCGAACCGGACCCTGGCGACCACCATGGTGGGAGAGCCCGTCAGCATGCCGGTTGCCCTCGCGCCGGTGGGCATGACCGGGATGCAGCACCCGAACGGCGAGATCCTGGCGGCACGCGCGGCGGCGGCGGCCGGCATCCCGTTCACGCTTTCCACCATGAGCATCTGCTCGATTGAGGACGTGGCGGAGAATACCGACAAGCCGTTCTGGTTTCAGCTCTACGTGATGCGCGACAGGGATTTCATCGACCGCCTGATCGATCGCGCCAAGGCAGCAGAGTGCTCGGCGCTGGTGCTGACGCTCGACCTGCAGATCCTCGCGCAGCGCCACAAGGATTTGAAGAACGGCCTGTCCGCACCGCCGAAACTGACGCTCACCAATATCGCCGATATCGCCGGCAAGCCGCATTGGTGGATGGGTATGCTGGGTGCCAAGCGCCGCACGTTCGGCAACATCGTCGGGCATGCCAAGGGCGTGAAGGATCTGAGCGCACTCGCTTCCTGGACCGCCGAGCAGTTCGACCCGACGCTGAACTGGGATGACGTGAAGCGCATCAAGGATCGCTGGGGCGGCAAGCTGATCCTGAAGGGCATCCTCGATCCCGAGGATGCCGAGTTGGCCGCCCGCAGCGGCGCCGACGCGCTCATCGTATCCAATCACGGCGGCAGGCAGCTCGACGGGGCGTCGTCATCGATCTCGGCTCTGCCCGAGGTGGTCAGGACGGTCGGCAACCGCATCGAGGTGCTGATGGACGGCGGCATCCGCTCCGGACAGGACGTGATCAAGGCGCTGGCGCTCGGCGCCAAGGGCGTGATGATCGGCCGCCCTTATATCTATGGCCTCGGCGCCATGGGAGAGGCCGGCGTGACGATGTCGCTCGACATCATCCGCAAGGAGCTCGACATGACCATGGCCTTGTGCGGCCTGCGCGACATCAAGCAGGTCGATGCCAACATCCTGCTGCAACGCAATCCGTGGCCGGCCAATCGGTGAGACGCCGGATCGTCATCGGCGTGTGACCGGCCCCTATTGCATCGCCTGACCAACCGACAGGCCGCCGCAAACGTAGAGTACCTGCCCGGTGGTGTAGGCCGCGTCCTCCGAAAGGAAGTAGGCGCAGGCGGCCGCCACCTCCTTGGGTGTGCCGACGCGATCCATCGGTATGGCGCCGGCGATCTTGCGGCGCTCCGGCGAACCGTGCGGGTGGTTCTTCAGGAACAATTCCGTCTCCACCGGACCTGGTGCCACGCAGTTGACGGTGATTCCCTCCCGCGCCACCTCGAGCGCCAGCGAGCGGGTCATCGACGCGACCGCGGCCTTGCTGCTGCCATAGACGATGCGGGCCTCCCGGCCCAGCGCCGCACGCGAGCCGATGTTGACGATGCGTCCGTACTTGGCCTGCCGCATGCCCGGCAACACGGCCTGAATGCATTGCACGAGCGCCCGGAAATTCATGCCCATGACTGTCTCGATGTCTTCGAGCGTCACCTTCTCGGCGAGCTTTGCGTTGGGTATGCCGGCGTTGTTGACGAGACCGGTTATGCGATGCTCTTTGACCGTGCGAGCGAGCACCTCGTTGGTCGCACCGGCATCGGCGAAATCGAGCGCCACGAAGGTGCCCTTGAACCAATCGCCGGGCCGCGACCGGGAAATGCCGATCACATGATGGCCTCGCGCCGTCATGTCCTCGGCAACGGCCTTGCCGATGCCCCTGCTCACGCCGGTAACGAGCGTCACACGCTGGTCCATCTCGGTGCTTCCTATAGTGGGTCGTCGCGGCAACCTGCCGGACGACGACAGTGCCCTAGCTGCGCAACGACGTAATGGTGGCGAACGGGCTGATGTGCTCGACCGCTGTCTTGACGTCGACGACGACGGGGCCATCGTGCGCCAGCGCCTGTGCGACGATGCGCGGGGCCTCCTCGATCTTGTCGAGCCTCAGCCCGCGCGCACCAAAGCTTTCGGCCCACTTCGCGAAGTCCGGATTGGTGAGTTGCGTGCCGTGCACGCGGCCTTTGTAGGCCGCTTCCTGGTGCGCACGGATGGTGCCGTAGCTGCCGTTGTTGGAGATGAAGGTCTTGACCTTGGCGCCATACTGCATGGCGGTGGCAAGCTCGGAGCCCGACATCAGCGCGCCGCCGTCGCCAAGGAACAGGATCACCTGGCGCTTGGGATGGCGCAGCGCGGCAGCCACCGCGGCCGGCATGCCGATGCCCATCGCGCCGCCGACGCAGCCGATCAACGTGTGCTCGCCCGAGAACGGGAAGTGCCGGTGCAGCCAGCCGGAGAAATTGCCGGCGTCGGTGACGAAGATCGCGTCCTTGTCGACCGTCTCGGCGAGCGCGGCAACGACAGGGCCCATATCGAGCAACCGGTCGGCCGGCGGCGACCAGGCCATGCTCTTGGCGACCGGCTCGCGCAGCGATTTGACCCACTGCGCCGCGCTTGGCCGACGGCGCCCCGGCGCGTGCTGCCAGCGCCTCCAGGAATGCAACCGGATCGGCGATCAGCGCGTGCGCCGCCGCGTAGTTGCGGCCGATCTGGCGCGCATCGTCGTGCACATGGATCAGCGGTTGGCGCGGATGCGGCGCCTGCGGCAGCGTGTAGCCCTGCGTGGTCGCCTCGCCGAGGCGCGTGCCGACCGCAAGGATCAGATCGGCGCCCAGGTAGCGGTCGATGGTGGCCTTGGGCATCTTGAAGCCCAGATGGCCGACGTAGTGCGCATGCGTGTTGGGAAAGTAGTCCTGCCGCTTGAAGGTCAGCGCTACCGGCAGCTGATGTGCTTCCGACGCGGCCTTCAGCGCCTGCCGTCCGCGCGCCGTGCCGATCCCGCCGCCGCCGGCTATCAGCAGCGGCCGATCCGACTTGGCGAGACGGGCCAGGATTGCATCGAGATCCTGAGCAGATGGGAGTCCGGCGTGTGGCACCGCAAGCGGCTCGACCACGCCGGCGTCGATGCGGTCCTCGAGCATGTCCTCGGGCAGCACCACCACGACCGGCCCTGGCGTGGGCGTCTGCGCCTCGACGAAGGCGCGGGCGATGATCTCGCCGGTGCGCGCCGCGTCGTGGATGACATAGACGCCCTTCGCCATGTCGCCGAACATCTTGGCGTAGTCCACCTCCTGGAACGACCGCCGGCCGATCTCGGCGCGCGGCACCTGCCCGACGAACAACACCAGCGGCACCGCATCCTGCTCGGCGACGTGCACGGCAATCGAGGCGTTGGTGGCGCCCGGTCCGCGGCTGACGAAGGCGACGCCCGGCCGACCGGTCAGCTTGGCATCGCCGACCGCCGCGAATCCCGCTCCGCCCTCATGCCGGCAGATGACCGTCTCGATGGCGTTGCTGTCGTGCAGGGCGTCGAGCGCGGCCAGGTAGCTTTCACCAGGCACGCAGAACACCCGGTCGACGCCGTGCGCGGCCAGGCAATCGACGAGAAGATCAGCGGCACGACGCGGCATCGGCTAGTGTCCCCATTCCGAAGTTCGCCAAACGCCGCCGCTAGCGTCCCGAGCGAGTAGCGGCAGCGCGCAGGTCCCGCGCATCCAAGCACAGCGGCGGACGTCCCGCCACCCAGCCGTCGCGGCTTTAGAACACGTGCATGGTGGGCGCGAACAATCCGACCAGCGTGAACAGCGCACCCAGCACGCCCAGACCGCACGCGCCCCACAGCAGATGGAACACGCCGGTGATCAGGTATGCCGAGGCCAGCACGATGCCGATCTGGAATGCCCCCGAGCCGTATTCGAACTGGTGAAACTTGGCCATCGCCAGGTCGCGCTTCTGCTCGGCGGCCAGCGCACGCGCCATCAGCTCCTTGCGGCCTTCGCCTTTGCCGTCGGGCTTGGGCTCCGACTCGTAGGTTGCCGCCTTGGCTCGCCAAGCCTCGACGCGCTTGCCCAGGATGTCCTTCACGCCCGGATCGCGCGCCAGCTGCAGGTCGACCTCCATCTGCTCGGCCGCCGTATCCACCGCGGTCTTGCGGATGGTCTTGGCCTGGAAGAACGCCCATAGATTGGAAGCTTCGACATTGGCGCTGAGCGCTTCGGTCTGTGCGCCCTTGCCCATCAGCTCGGAGATGGCGAGAAACAGCGCCAGCACCGAGATGAGTATGGCGATCTTCTTGTTATCGCCCTCGACGACGCCGTGTCCGGCTCCATGCGACATGACTGCTCCCCCTCATCTCCCGAGCGCAGCTAAGCGCAAACGTAGCCGGCGTCCAAGCCGCAAACGCGGCGTGGTTTACGGCAGCCTGTCGCGGTTGCAGGGGTCGGCCCGGCGCTCGCCTTGGTTGTTGCAGCCAGCAACTGAACCCGGGCGCAAGCCTCCCGGCTCCAACCCCGCCCTGAGCTTGTCGAAGGGCGATTGAGTCTCACCAACGCCGTGCTTCGACGAGCTCAGCACTGGGGTGGTGGCTGTTGACCGCGAAGAGAGGGAGATGCAGGTCCTGATGGAAGCCGGAGAGCTTCCACCAGGAACAATCCCGGCCTAGACGACCGTCACCTCGAGGTCGCCGACGCCGTCAATGTGCGCCTTCATGCGATCGCCCGGCTTGATCGCACCGACGCCGGAGGGGGTGCCGCTGAAGATCAGGTCGCCGGCCTTCAGCTCGAACAGGGTGGACAGGAACGCGATCTGGCTCGGCACATCCCAGATCATCTGGTTGAGATCGCCGGTCTGTCGCCGCTCGCCGTTGACGTCCAGCCAGATGGCCCCCTTGTTCGGATGGCCGATGCTGTCGGCCGGCACCAGGGCCGTGCACGGAGCGGAGGCCTCGAACGCCTTGGCCACTTCCCACGGCCGCGCCATCTTCTTGGCCACGTCCTGCAGGTCGCGCCGGGTCATGTCGATGCCGACCGCATAGCCGAACACGTGCTTGAGGGCGTCTTCCGCCTTGATGTTGATGCCGCCCGACTTCAGGCCCACCACCATCTCGATCTCGAAATGCACGTTCTTGGTCTGCGAGGGGTAGGGAAACTTGCCGTTGGTGGCCACGTTGTCGGCATTCTTCTGGAAGAAGAACGGCGGGTCCTTGGTGTCGCCGCCCATCTCCTTGGTATGCTCGTCGTAGTTGCGGCCGACGCAATAAATACGATGGATGGGAAACAGCTTGTCGCTGCCCTTGATGGGCAGGGTGGCCTGCTTGGCAGGCTCGAACACGTAGGTCATGCGCGCACACCGTGGTTGCAGATGGTCGGTCCTGTCGTAGGCCAAGGCCCGTCGGCATGCAAGGCTGGGGCTGGTCATTCTCCGAGCTGCCGCGTGTCCGATCCATCGAACCGAGCCTCGTCCTCCGACCTCGCCCTGGGCCCGTCGAAGGGCGGCCGTGAGGTATCGTCGCGGCCGCATGGTTCGACCATGCTCACCACGCGGATCGCGCCAGCGGAACGCTACTGCGAGCCGATGGACGGAGGCGGCAGCGACCTGTTATTGCCGATCCAAACAGCTGTGCCGGGGAGGGCACCTTGAGCTTCGATCCCCTGTTCCATCCGCGCGGCATCGCCATCATAGGCGCGTCGGCCGATATCTCCCGCATTGGCGGCCACCCGATCAAGGCGCTGAAGGCTGCCGGCTACAAGGGTGGCATCTTTCCCATCAATCCCAAGTACCAGGAGATGCACGGCCTGACCTGCTACCCGCACGTGTCGGCCATCGATAAGGCCTGCGACCTGGCCGTGGTGGCCGTGCCGGCGGCCGGCGTGCCGGAGGCCATCCGCGACTGCGGCAAGGCCGGCATCCGCGCCGCCGTGGTGCTGACCGCCGGCTTCCGCGAGATCGGCCCTGCCGGCCGCGGGCTGGAAGCCGAATTGAAACGCGCGGCCAGCGACAGCGGCGTGCGCGTGATCGGGCCAAACTGCCAGGGGATGCTGTCCGTGCACGACCGCGTATGGGCTGTCTTCGGCAGCCCGACCGACGAGACCGCGCTGCGCGCGGGGTCGGTGTCGTGCACCTTCCAGTCGGGCGGCTTCGGCTTCGCCATCGTCAACCTCGCCGAGGTGCAGGGGCTGGGCTTCCGCTACTGCGTCTCGACCGGCAACGAGACCGACGTCACCACGCCCGAGCTGCTGTCGGCGTTCCTCGATGATCCCGGCACCTCGCTCGCCTTCGCCTACCTGGAAGGCACGCCCGACGCCCGCGCATTGCTGGCGCTCGGACGCAAATCGATGCAGCTGGCCAAGCCGGTGCTGATCTGGAAGGCCGCCACCAGCGAGGTCGGCGTGCAGGCCGCCGCCTCGCACACCGCCAACATGACCGGCAGCTACGACCTCTATCGCGCCGCCATGCGCCAGTGCGGCCTGATCGAGGTCGACGACGTCGAGCCGATCGTCGATATCGCCAAGCTGTTCGCGCCGGGCCGCCTGCCGAACGGCAAGGCCGTCGGCGTGCTGTCGATCTCGGGCGGCTCCGGCATCGTGTTCGCCGACCGCGCCGTGCAGGCCGGGCTCAGCCTGCCGAAGTTCTCGGATGCCACGCTTGCCGCCCTGCGCAAGGTGATCCCCGCCTTCGGCTCCGTCGACAACCCGGCCGACGTCACCGCCGGGGTGTTCAACGACATGTCCCTGTTCACCACCACGCTCGACATCGTGCTGGCCGATCCCGGCATCGATCAGCTGTCGATCCTGCTTGCCTCGATCGGCGGTGCGCCGGCTCAGCGCGCAGCCGAGGCGATCGCCGCAGCTGCCGCCAAGACCGACAAGCCGGTGCATGTCGCCTGGTCCGGCCGCCGCGCCAGGTCCGTGGCCGCCACCGAGATCCTGGAGACCGCGAACATTCCCGTGCTGACGACGCCGGTGCGTCTGGCGCAGGCCGCCGCGGTGCTGGCCCGCTTCGCCGACGATCGCCGCCGCCTGCTGCCGCGCAAGGCACCGAGCGTGGCGATGCCAGCGGGGCTCGTGCTGCCGGATGGCGCCGTCACGCTGAACGAGGCGGAGAGCAAGGCGGTGCTGCGCGCTTTCGGTGTGCCGGTAGCCAGCGAGGCGCTGGTTGCGGATGCACAGGCCGCGGCTTCGGCCCTGCCGGGTGTTGATGGGCCGTTCGCGGTGAAAATCGTTTCGCGCGACATCGCCCACAAGACCGAAGCCGGTGGCGTGAAATTGTCCGTAACGCGCGCCGATCTGGCGGAGGCGGCCCGAACGGTGATCGCCAATGCCGCCAGGGCGGTTCCGGATGCCAAGATCGACGGCGTGCTCGTCTCGGAGATGGCGCAGGGGCTCGAGGTGCTGATCGGCGTCGTCAACGATGCGAGCTTCGGCCCCGCGGTGGCGCTCGGCCTCGGCGGCGTGCTGGCCGAGGTGCTGCAAGGACGTCACGCACCGCATCGCCCCGTTCGATATCGAGACCGCGCGCGACATGATCGCCGAGCTGCGCGCCGCGCCCCTGTTCGAGGGCTATCGCGGCAAACCCGCCGCCGACAAGGAAGCCCTGGCGCGGACTCTCGTTGCCGTGTCGCAGATGGCGATGGCGCTCGCGCCCCGCCTGCGCGAGATGGACATCAATCCGCTATTCGTCGGCCCGCCTGGCCGCGGGCTCGTCGCCGCCGACGCGCTGATCGTGTTGCGCTAGGTGTCTTCGCGCGACCCTCCGGAAGCCTTCCGGTGCATATGGAAGCAACTACCCGCAGCCCTGAGCGTGTCGAAGGGCGAACGAGTCCCGCAACGTCAGGCTTCGACGAGCCCAGCACTGGGTCGTGGCTTCAGATCGCGATCGATCCGGTGGGAGGAGTCTGGGTCCCGGCCCTGAGCTCCGCTCAGAGCCGGGATGACAAATTACGCGGTGGCTTTCTCGGCTCGGCGCCTTGCTGCCCTCGCCGTAGTGCAGGTCGGGGCGCTCGTTGAGGACCATCAGCAGCGGCGTCAGGCCCTCCGCCTCGACGAGGGTGAAGATCTCGATGTCCTCACGCGCCTTCGGGCTCCAGCCGGCGATCTCCAGCGCGCGCAGGGCCTTGGAGAACAGGCCATGGTTGCGAATGGCAGACTGGCTGTAGCCCTCCAGCACCTTGGGATCGCGCTTGTGCTCGTCGACCCACTTCTTGCGGATCTCTGAGATGTCGGTGGTGCTGGCCTGGCCTTCGTCGTCCTTCAGCTGCTCCAGCTCGCTTTTCTTGAACCAGCTGCCCTTGTTGGGCCAGCGCACCAACCCCAGGTCGCTCAGGACTCCGGCCAGCTGGTTCATGGCCAGCGCCCGTGACTTCTCCTGCTCGTCGTTGGGATCACAACTGTAGAGATTGGGGATGACGAAATAGGACGCGCGCTTGTGGTGGATGAAATGGCCCTGGATCCAGTCACGCGTGACGTTGGCGCGGGCGATGACCGTGTCGATTGCCGCATTGATCTGCCGGGTCAAGCGCGCCGGACGGACGGATCGAAGGCGGCTCGCGCGGCGGATTGACGATCGCCAGCGCCAGCAAGCCCATGTCGATGCCGATGGTGGCGAGCAGGGCAATCAGGTCGCGGCCGGTGATCGGCTCTCCGCTATCGGTGTGCCCCAGGATCGGCGTGCCGCCGCGCGAGAATATGTACCTTACGAGGCCCGAGCCGTAGGCGCCGATGTTGCGCCACAGGTTCTTGACGGCGTTGGCGACGCCGGCCGGACCTTCGTTGAAGACCGCCTCGCGCAATTTCAGCTCGGCCGGCTGCTCGGCCTGTCCGGCCGCCGCGCGCAACCGCTCGGCCAGCGTCGGGTCGTAGCAGGAGAAGCCGGCCGAGCCCGGCGCAACCGCAACCGTCGTCGCGAGAGCGCGCATCTCGCCGGCCGTCGATTTGCCGAGCTGGTTGCTGCGCGCGGCGATATTGCGCGCCAGGCCGCGAATCTCGGAGGCCTTGGCCTCGAAGGCGCGCTGGCGCTCTTCCACGGTGGCGCCGCCGAGAGCGGTGGCCGCCTGGCGCAGCTGCTCGATGTCGGCCTGCACCGGCTCGAGCCAGGTCTTGGTCATACCGTCGCGCAGGGTAGTGATGGAATCGCGCACGCTGCGGCGTGCGTTGTAAAGCGGACCGCGGCCGGCGCCCGAGGCCGTGCCGCAGCTGCCGCCGCTCGCCTCCTCGCGCGCCATCTGGCTGTCGGACCAGGTCACGACGCTGTCTAGCTGGCCGCGCACCGCATCGAGCCGGGCCGCCACCACCTGCGCCGCGTCGCGGGCATCTTCCTGCAGGCCGGCGAGGCCCGTGCGCGTCGCCTCCTCGCCCGATATCAGGCTCCACCAGAAACCGTAGCCGAAGCCGATCGACCAGATGGCCAGGAACACGTAGAGAGGAAACGTGATGATGCGGGTGCGAAAATCGCGCTGGGCGCCGAACGTCTCGCGCAGGGTGAGCCACATCAGGAAGGTCAGCGCCACGACCACGGCGACCACCAGGAAGTCGTTGGAGAACGACATGCCCCCCGGCAGCTGCTGGTTCTGGTTGGCGGTCGCCGACACGCCGATGATGAAGTCGCGCATGCCATGCCAGGTGGCATAGCCGGAGATGATCAGCAGCATGAACGAGGCGATGCCGATCAGCGTGTTGCGGCCCAGGATGTAGTCGATCACCCTGCCGACGCTGTAGGGTGATGATGCTCTCGTCTCGGCCATGGCCCGGCTCCACACGCTTGGTTAATGGTGCCCGAATATAGGGAAAACGCACGCCGTGTCGCGGCGAAATCAAGGCAGTCGGCGATGGCGAGGGCCCGGCGGTGCGCCGAAGTTACGCTTTGCCCGGACGAGCCACACAATTGCGCACAACGGGGATAGGCGTTTCACGTGAAACACCCGGCTGGCGCACCGATCAGCCCTGCGGCTTGGCCGGGAACAGCTGGAGCCGCGAATAGGTCAGCCGTCCCGACTATTCCCGGCCACCAGGCTCAGGTCGGCCCGCCGCTCGCGCGTCGCTCTACCTCGAGATACTGCCGCTCAGCGTGACCGTTGCCGTCAATAGCGAACGCGTCGGTGTCGCCCGCGATCGCCTCGTTCTCCGAGGTCACCAACGCCGCACAGCGCCGACGTCGCGCCGCGCGCATGTGGTAGTGGGGCGGCGGCCGGGGCCGCGCGCCGCCACGCGCCGGCATCGCCTAGTCGCTCAATCGCGCAATGCGTCGTCTACATCCAAGTCGACATCAGGACGCGCAGCTCGATCTCCCGCTCATAGTCGAGGCGAGCCTGGCCCGATCGCTCGGCTGTTGCCCGCTCGCATGCCGGAACGAGCAGCACCGTGCCGCCTGATCGTTGAGGCTGGAGACGATCGCCGCGCGATGCGCCGACCGCCCAGTCGAGCAGCCTCTCCAGCAAGCCGCCGCGCCCGTTCATCGCAGGCCTCCACTTGAGCGATGTGCGGCGCGTGATGCGCGCGCCTGCACGAATTCGCGAGCAGCGCGTTGAGCAGCCGCTGGAGTGACGAACACGTGACCGTCGAGCGCATCGAACGTGCGGCTTGCGGAATGGAACCGGAAACCGCGCTCGCCTTCATAGCGAACGACGATCCCGGCGGTCTCATCGTCTGCATCGATCGTATATCCTTCGGACATGGCTATCCCTAGCGTCGGCGCTGCCGACGTCCTCCTGCTGTGCGATGTGTTGGGTGAATCGGATCGAGAGCGTTCAGCAACAACAACAGCAACCGGCCGCCATGGCGTGGTGGCAGCAGAGTGAGGGATCGCCTTGCATATCAACTCGTGTCATGGGGCACCTCCATTCAAGCCGGAGTCCACGAAGACACCTCGTGGCACCTTAGCGTTTGATGTCGCGGCGCAAGTTGCTTGCCGAAATCACCGCGGTGCCGCCCGGCTCTGGTTGGCCGGACGACGACATCGCAACGCTACGCGCTGCACTCGCCAACCCAAACCAATTATTTCTGCAATCAATAGTATGGAACCTGCAGGCCCATCGGCGAAGCACGCGCGCGCCGGTGGGTGGGATCTCGCGTGTGAATCCAGCAAACGCAACCGGGGCCAAAGACCGGGGACTGCGCCGTAAACCATTCGACTTTGATCTGCTATGAGAGGGACCTCTGGTCGGGCAGATGAAGACATGTCTCCGTGGCACTCGTATTTGACTAACCTAGTTCTTCACCCGCGCGCACGGTGGACAGCGCTCAGCCTTGCTGGCCAGTTCGCCGTGGCGGCATTGGTGGTGCTCGGCTGCGGAATGGCCGTGTTCGGACTATGGGTCAGCAGCCGCATCGAGAGAGGTGTTCTGCACAACACGGCCGCCGGCGTCTCCACCTACATCAACAGCTTCGTTGAACGCCACGTGCAGGAGCTGACCAAGGCATCGGTGCTCAAGCCCGAGTCGGTGCGCGCACTCGACGCCCTGCTCAAGGACACGGCCCTCGCCCGCAAGGTGGTCGGCTTCAAGATCTGGGCAACGGATGGCACCATCGTCTACAGCAACCGGAAAGAGATGATCGGCCGCAAGCTGCCGATGTCCGACCGGCTGCGGTCGGCCGTCAGAGGCGAAATCTCGGCGGAGTTCAACACTCTCGACGATGATAACAAGCTCGGACAGGCCACGGGCGTGCCGGTGTTCGAGATCTACTCGCCGATTACGGCGACCGCCTCCGATCGCATTATCGCCGTCGCCGAGTTCTACGAGGAAGCTGGCCAGTTGCAGGCAGAACTGGGCAAGGCACGCCTGCAGAGCTGGTACATCGTGGCACTGGTCACCCTGGCGATGCTCAGTATCCTGTTCGGCATCGTCCGCAACGGCAGCCAGACGATTGCCGCGCAGGAGCGCGCCCTGCGTGACCGCATCGACGAGCTCTCCGCTCTGCTTGCGCAAAACAAGAACCTGCATCAGCGCATCGATGAGATCCACCGCCGGTCCGTCGAAACCAACGACCTGGTGTTGCGCCGCATTGGCTCGGAGCTGCATGACGGGCCCGCGCAACTGATCAGCCTGGCGCTCCTGCGGCTCGACGCCCTGCGCCCCAAGTCCAAGACCGACGCCCGCGATGTGCCGATGGACGACTTCGAAAGGATCCGTGGCGCTCTGGTCAACTCGCTGGCCGAGATCCGCAACATGTCCGCCGGAGTGGCCCTGCCTGAGCTCGAGAAGGTGACGCCTGCTGAAGCTCTGGCGCTGGCGGCGCGGACGCACGAACGCCGCACGGGGACGACCGTGAGTTGTGAGTTCGACGGTCTGCCACCGCGTCTTTCCAACGCGTTGAAGGCCTGCCTGTACCGCTTCGCTCAAGAAGCCCTGAACAACGCGTTTCGCCATGGTGGTGGCCAGGGGCAAAGCGTGCGAGGCACCTACCTTGAGAACGTGCTTCAGGTCGAGGTATCCGATGCCGGACCAGGCTTCGAGCCCGATAACGACAAGCGCAGAGGCGAGAGGCGTCTCGGACTGACTGGCATGCGCGATCGGGTGGCATCGCTGGGCGGGTCTTTGGAGATTGAGTCGCAGCCCGGACACGGAACGCGATTGACGGCACGCTTCAATGTGTCAGACGATGGGACGATTCAATAGCTTGCGGGGGACAAATGACTGATCGTATTCGCGTGGCCGTCATCGACGACCATCCGCTTTTTCGCGAGGGAGTCGCACATACCATCCGCAGCTCCAAGGTCCTGGAGGTCGTCGCGGAGGGAGCGTGTGCCGAGGACGCCATCCGCATCGTCAAGGACGAGTTGCCCGACATTGTGCTGCTGGATGTCAGCATGCCTGGCGGCGGCATCGAGGCCGCTCGCGCCATCACGCAGTCCTGTCCGTTCGTCAAGACCATCATGCTGACGGTGTCCGAGAGCGAGGAGCACGTCTCGCAAGCCCTGGCAGCAGGAGCGCAGGGCTATGTGTTGAAGGGAACGAGCGGACCCGAGCTGATCAACACGATGCGTGCGGTTGCGCGCGGCAAATCCTATGTCTCCCCCGGCCTGGCTGCACGCCTGCTCACCATCGCCAGGCGGCCCCCGCCGTCCTCGAACGATGCCGGGGATCTGCCGGAGCTGACGAGGCGCGAGGAAGGCATCCTCGATCACGTCGCGCGCGGCATGACCAACAAGGAGATCGCCCGCACGCTCAACATCAGCGAGAAGACCGTGAAGCACTACATGACGAACATCATGCAGAAGCTGCACGTGCGCAATCGCGTGGAGGCGGTGCTGGCGTTTCAGAGGAAACCCGCGCGCGTGAAGGCGGAAACCTAGCGCCTGAGGCCTAACAGGGTCGGGCCTCACCGGGCACCTCTGAGCCCTAGGCCAGTCAACTGCCAGACAGCCGGAAAGAGGCCGGAGACCGGACGCGTGTCGTCGCGTCTGAGAACCGGCGGACGGGATCGGGGCACGGCATGCCGCACTACTGCGCGGATCGGCGGCCCTGCTTCAACAGGTCGACCGCGGACCGGATGACGTGCACCAGCACCCCCGCCATGAAGGCGCCGATCGCCAGATCGATTGTTACTTCTGCGAAGATTGGAAAGCGCAGGGCGTACCCACCAAGCCCTGCTAGCAGCAGGACCAGCGCCCAGCTGAAGATTGCCGATCTGACCATTGCATCCGCTCCACTCCCCCGCGGGCCCAGGCCATTACGTCAAGCCATGATTTTTCTCACTTACCGCATCCGTGTCCAGAACAAAAAGCAGCGACTGCGTTGTGCAGCGCACTCCTGTCACGCGAGATGGCAGGCGCCGAGCTGCCGGTTGCCATGATCGGAGGCGGACGCAACGCCTTGCCCGCGCCACATCTTGACTAGGGTGGTGTGATTCAATCCGAAGCGATCCAACTCCGGCCCGCTAAAGGCACGCCAGGGAGTGCGGCATGGAAACGGTGTGGTGGTTGCTGGGCCAGATTCTGTGGCTCATCTGGACCGTGGCGTCCTGGCTGGTCGGATATGTGTTCTGGCTGGCCTTCTGGGTGCTGGCGCCGGTCATCCTGATGGCCGTCTTGGCAGTGCGTGTCGCCGAGTACGTGCTGGGCCGCGAGGTGGTGCGGGCCTGGGTGAAGCGCATCTCGCTCAAGTTCGGTGCCGGCGCATGGCGGCGCACGCACCGCGCCCTGTTCGCGCTCGGCGTGATGCCGATCCGCGTGCTCGGCTGGCTGATCCTCTACAGCCTATGGCACGTCGTCATCAGCTTGTTCTGGACGCCGCGCTGGAACCCCTGGCAACGCGCCTGGGATCGCCGTTGGCATCGCAAGCCGGCTTGAAGCGGTGCGGTCAGGTGCTGTTCAGCCAGCGCTTGGCAAAGCCGAGCAGGCCTTGCGGCAGGAAGATCACCATCAGGATGAAGATGACGCCGAGCGGGATCAGGTAGGGAAACTGCTCGATCTGCGGCATGTTGAAGGTGGATGCGATCCAAGGGAACAGACGGGAGAAGCCTTCGCGCAGGCCGAGGAAGAAACCCGCGCCCAGGATCGGTCCCAGCAGCGTGCCGATACCGCCCATCACATTGAAGATGACGACCTCGCCCGAGATCAGGAAGTAGACGAAGTCGGGCGCCGCAAAGCGGTTCTGCAAGGCGTACAGCACGCCCGCCAGGCCTGCGAACAGGCCCGACAGCATCACCGCCACCATCTTGTAGCGCTCGACGGGATAGCCGATCGCCCGCGTGCGTGCCTCGTTCTCGCGGATCGACTGCAACACCATGCCGAACGGCGACTGCGTGATGCGCCGCAAAACCAGGTAGGAGATGGCGACAGCCGCCAGCACGAACCAGTGCAACGTGGTGGACGTGAAGGGCGTCGTGTAGATGCCGGGAATGCCGAGCTGCGGGCGCGAGAAGGACAGGCCGTTCTCACCGCCTGTCACCTCGGTCCAGGTGAAGATGATGACGTAGAAGATCTGCGAGAAGATCAGCGTGGTGATGGCGAAGTAGATGTCGCGCAGGCGGGTGGAGAAATACGCGACAAACAGCGCCACCGCCGCCGAGCCGGCCAGCCCGTAGAGTATCGCCAGCCACAGGTTGGGGGGTTTGACCATCAGCAGCGCGGCCGCGGCGCCGTACATGCCGAGCCCGAAAAACGCCGAGTGCCCGAACGACACCATGCCCGTGTAGCCGATCAGCAGATCGGACGACATGGCAAGCAGCCCCCAGATCAGGATCTCGGTCAGGAAGCGGCGCCAGAACTCCGGCAGCACCAGCGGAGCCACGACCAAGAGCGCGACGACAATGGCGAAGCCCGTCCAGTAAACGGTGGCGCTGCGTTTGCTCATTTGGGTGTCGGGACGAAGAGGCCGGTGGGCCGGAACAGAAGGGTGAGGATCAGCACGACCGAGGACACGATGATGGCCTGCGAGGGGCTGACCCAGATCGACGCGTAGGCTTCGAGCAGGCTGATGAAGATGGCCGCCAGGATCGAGCCGCCGAGATTGCCCATGCCGCCCACCACCACGACGATGAAGGCCTTCAGCACCCAGTCGAGCCCCATGGCGTGGTTGACGCCGACCAGCGGACCGAACAGCACGCCGCTCGCTGCCGCCATGCCGGCGCCGATGGCGAACACTCCCGTGTGCACCCAAGGCACGGGAATACCCATGGCCTGCGCCATCACACGGTCCTGCGTGGTGGCGCGGATCCAGATGCCGTAGCGGCCATACTTCAGGAACAGGTAGAGGCCGCCGATGATCGCCGCCGACAGGCGGCGATGACGATCCGGTACCAGGGATACTGCAGGTAGAAGAGCGTGAACTGGCCGGTCAGCGGTTCCTGGATCTTGCGGGCCACCGGCCCGAACTGCCACAGCGCGTAGTTCTGCAGCACCAGCGATACGCCGAACGTGGCGAGGATGGTGTTGAGCGGATCGCGGCCGAGCAGGGGCCGCAGGGTGACGATCTGCATCAAGGCGCCGAGCAGCGCGACGATGAGAATGGCCAGCACCAGCGCCAGCCAGAAGCTGCCGGTCGCGGTCAGCACGATCACGCCCATGTAGGCGCCGAGCATGAACAGCTCGCCGTGCGCGAAGTTCACCACGTCCATGATGCCGAAGATCAGCGTCAGGCCGGAGGCTACCAGGGCCAGGATCATGCCGGAGACCAGACCGTTCACGGTCTGGATGACGATGATGTCCCAGGGGATGGCGGCGAACATGCCTAAACTCCGAGATACTGGTGGATGACCGGATCGTTGACGGTGAGCGTGGCGGCGGCAGCCTGATGCCGGACCGCGCCCTTCTCCATGAAATACACGCGCTGGCTCGCCTCCAGCGTCAGCGGCACGTTCTGCTCGACCAGCAGGATGGCGACGCCTTCCTTGTGCAGGGCGTGAATGATCTCGCGGATCTGCGAGACCATGCGCGGCATCAGTCCCTCGGTCGGCTCATCCAGCAGGATGATCTTGGGCTCGAGCATCATGGCCCGCGCGATGGCCAGCATCTGCTGCTCGCCGCCCGACAGCGTGCCGCCGGCCTGGCTGCGTCGCTCGCCGAGGCGCGGAAAATAGGTGAAGGCCTTGTCCAGCAGCTGCTTGCGTCTTCTCCTCGTCGACACCTTGGCGATCGAGGCCGGTGCGCAGGTTCTCCATCACGGTGAGCAGCCTGAAGATGCGACGATCCTCCGGCACGTAGCCGATGCCGAGGCGGGCGAGCTTGTGGGACGGCGCGCCGGTGATGGGCTTGCCCTCGAACAGGATCTTGCCCTGGCTGGGGCTCACCAGCCCCATGATGCTCTTGAGCGTGGTGCTCTTGCCGACGCCGTTGCGCCCGAGCAGCCCGACCACCTCTCCAGCGCCAACCTGCAGCGAGACGCCGTGCAGGATGTGGCTCTTGCCGTAGAAGGTGTGAATGTCCTCGACGGTCACCAGGGGCTGCACGGATGTCTGCGCCGCATTCATGTCTTGAGATAGACCTCCTGCACCCGCGGGTTCTGCTGGATCTCGGCGGGCGGACCTTCGGCCAGCACCTCGCCGTAGTGCAGAACCGTGATGCGCTGCGCCAGCTCCATGACCACCTGCATGTCGTGCTCGACGATCAGGATGGTGAGATCCTTGGCGATGCTGCGCACCAGCTGCATGGTGTCGTGGGTTTCGGCGGCGCTCATGCCGGCGGTCGGCTCGTCCAGGCAGAGCAGTTGCGGCTCGGTGGCCAGCGCGATGCCGATCTCGAGGTTGCGCTGCTGGCCGTGCGACAGGTTGGCGGCCAGCTCATGGGCGTTGTCGAGCAGGCCCACCGCCTGCAGCACCGCCTCGGCCCTGTCGATGAGATCGTGGTAGTCGCGATGATGCTTGAGCATGCTCCAGCCGTGGCGCCGCGACTGGGCCGCGACCCGCACATTCTCGAGCGCGGTGGCGTTGGGCAGGATGTTGGTGATCTGATACGACCGGGCGATGCCCTTCTGCGAGATGCGGTTGGGGGGCAGGCCGCCGATGTCCTCACCGTTGAAGATGACGCGACCGGCCGTGGGCCGCAGAACGCCCGTTAGGCAGTTGAAGAACGTGCTCTTGCCCGCACCGTTTGGGCCGATGACGGCGCGAATCTCGCCGCGCCCGACCTCGAAATTGACGTTGTTGAGTGCGGTTAGACCACCGAAGCGGATGGTCAGACCTTCCGTACGCAGCATGGGGGCGGAAGTATCTCCCCGGCCCTGCTGGGCCGGGGATCGCACAAGAGCGTCTGAGGCCACTTAGGTGAGCGTGCAGGCCGCGGGCGCCGTGACCTTTTCCTTGGGGATCACCTCGATGATCTTGTGCTTGCCGTCCTTGATCTCGAAGATGAACTGCTGAAGCATCGCCTGGTGGTCTTCCTTGCGCAGCGTCTTGTCGCCCTGCGGGAAGTCGTCGCCCTCTTTCATCTCCAGGCCTTCCAGCGCCTCGATCAGCTTGGGAGTGTCGGCCCGGCTCTGGAACTTGGATTTTTCCATTCCGAGCTTGAGCGCATTCATCGCCTCGAAGTTGGACTGCACGAAGCGGTCGGGCAGCGGACCCGAGGGATCGATCTCCTTGAGGCGCACCTGCGCCTCTTCGATGAACCTCCTGTTGGCGGGCGTGTTGAGCGGACCGTCCAACACGGGAATGTAGCGATTGATGCCGATGAAGCCCTCGATCTTGTTGCCCTGCGCGGGGAGATTGGTCGACTCGGCGATCGAGCCGTCACCGACCCATTTGTACTTCTTGGTCAGACCCAGATCGAACGCCTGGTTGGCGATGGTGACCCCGTCCTTGCCGAAGAAGATGGCAAACAGACCGTCGAAGTCGCCGGTGATCTTGGAAAGGAACGGCGTCATGTCGGCGGTACCGAGCGGAATGCCCGTGGTGCCGACGATCGTGCCGCCCAGCTTCTTGATCTCGTCGCCGTAGGCGTCCTTGGTGGACTGACCCCACGAGTAGTCGGCGTAGATGATGTGCCAACGCTTGCCGAGCTTGGTCAGGAAGGGTGCCATGCCCACGGCCTGCGAAGGCGCATAGTCGAACGTGCGGAAGGTATGGCGATCGCACTTGGTGGTGGTGATGGTGGTGTCGAGGCACACCCCGATCATGTTGACGACCTTGGCCTCGCCAAATACCGGCATGCAGGCGAGGCACACGTTCGACAGGAACCCGCCCTCGTGCGCGTCGATGTTGTCCTCGACGATCAGCTTCTCGGCCTTGCGGCGGCCGACGTCGGGCTTGGACTCGTAGTCGGCGACGATCAGCTCGATCGGTCGCCCGTTGACGCCACCCGACTTGTTGATGCGGTCGACGGCCATCTGCGTGCCGACCAGGGCAGTCTTGCCGCCAGAAGCGGCTGCGCCGGACAGGGGCTGCAGCGAGCCGATCTTGTAGGGCTTGGCCTGACCGAACGCCGCGCGCCACGGAGCCGGCACCAGCATGGTGGCACCGATCGCACCTGCGCCCGTCGCGCTCCAGCCGAGCAGGCGGCGGCGGGTGACCTTGCCGCTGTACCAGAACTCCTCGGACCAGCTCTTGGACTTGCTTTCCTCAGACATGACGAACCCCTCCCACGGATCAACTAGATACAGGCGCAGCCGGTGAGCTGAGATTTTGTGCGACCTACCCCGGCTTGTTTTCGCACCGGTTTCGAGAGGAAACCGGCGCGGCTCCAACCAAGCCAGTTGGCGCATCTCTTATTAAGCCAACTGCTATCGGACAATCGTAGCGTAAGGGCCTGACTGCAACAAGCGCCCCTAGCCCGGCTGCGAGGGCGGCAAAACCGCATGCGAGTGACGGGTATGGCGGCCTTCGCAGGGCCAGTAGCGAAGCGTATCGCACCATTGCCGAGAGGTTTCGTCGCACCACAGCCGTTGGCTGCTGCGCCCGGCGTACAACTTTACGGGGTGCTTGACCCGAGCGTGCCCGCAACGCCAAAGTGCGTCGAGCCAAGAGCTATGCCAGCGAGGTGAACGAATGCCCCGGCACAAGAGCTACGTTCCACACGGCGTCATCCCGGCCGTGCTGCTGCCGTTCGACGCCGATCTCGCCATCGACGAGCCGAACTTCCGCAAGCATCTGCGCGACGTGGCGGCGACGCCCGGCATTTCTGGCATCACCCTTAACGCACACTCGACCGAGGTCGCCTCCTGCACCTTCGACGAGCAGCGCCGCGTGCTCGACGTGGCGCAGACCGAGATCGGCAACCGCATGCCGATCGTCAACGGCATCTGGGCCGACGGCAGCCTGGAGGCGGCCCGCCTCGCACGCATGGCGACCGAGGGCGGGGCGTCGGCCCTGCTGGTGTTCCCGCCGGCCCCATTCACGCTTGGCCAGTCGCCGCAGATGGCGATCGCGCATTTCAAGCGCATCGCCGATGCGACCGATCTGCCGCTGATCGTCTTCCAGTATCCGCTGGCGACCGGCCAGGGCTATCCCAAGGATACCCTGCTCAAGATGTGCGAGCAGGTGCCGACCATCCGCGCCATCAAGGACTGGATCGGCAACGTCCCCCATCACGAGTGGCACGTGCGCACGCTGCAGAGCCTGTCACGGCCCGTCAACGTGCTCTCCACGCACAGCGCCTGGCTGCTCTCCTCGCTGGTGCTCGGCTGCAACGGCCTGCTCTCGGGCAGCGGCAGCGTCATCCCCGATCTGCAGTCGCAGCTGTTTGCCGCCGTCCAGCGCAACGATCTCGCCGCCGCGCGCGCACTGAACGACCGCATCGAGCCGCTGATGCAGGTGTTCTATGCCGACCCGTTCGTCGACATGCACAACCGCATGAAGGAAGCGCTGGTATTGCTGGGGCGCATCCCGCGCGCATTCGTGCGGCCGCCGCTGATCAAACTCACGCAGGCCGAGATCGGCCGCATCCGCGAAGGCCTGATCGCCGCCGGACTGCTGGGCGCGACGGCCGGCCGCAACGCGGCCTGAGGGGCGGCGTAGACATGGCCGGCATTCTGTCCGTCTGGAACGACTGCGCGCCGGAAGGCTTCGAGCACTTCGAGCGATGGTACAATGGCGAGCACCTGCTGGAGCGGGTCGGCGTGCCGGGCTTCAAGTTTGGCCGGCGCTACGAATTGGTGTCGGGCGGTGATCGCGCGCTTCATGGCCTTCTACGAGGTCGACAGCCCCGCTGTGCTGACCTCGCCGGCGTACGTGGAGAGGCTGGAGAACCCGACGCCCTGGACCAGCGAGGCGATGCAATCGTTCCGCGGCATGGTGCGGACCGTGTGCGACCTGAAGGCGGTCGCCGGCAACCTGATCGGCTCGCACGCGGTGGTGCTGCGCGCCGATAAAGCCATGGCGCCGACCCCGGCGGCGGACAAGCTGGTCGCCAAGCTCGCCGCGCAGGATGGCATCGCCCGCGTGCAGCTCTGGACCGCGGCAGCCCAGCAGACCAAAGCCGACACCGCTGAGATGAAAAGCCGCGGCCAGGACAAGCTGATCGCCGGCGCCCTGATGGTCGAATGCGTACGCCGCAGCGACGCGGACCGTGTGGCGGGCTCGCTCGCCGCGGACGGGCCACCGCCGGAGTTAGGCATCAGCGGCCCCAGCGCGCTCGGCGTTTACGCTTTGTTGTGTATCTACGACAAACCTTGAGCGTAGGCGCGTTCCGGGCCTCGTAGCCTGCGACGCCGGACCCAATTGTCGTCGCGTTGAGGCTGGCCAACAACTGCAGCTGCATCCTGGCTGCAACCCCGCACACGATAACGGACGCACGCAACGTGCAGGATGGCAATCTGACCAACGAAGAGCTGGGCTTGGCGCTCGAGCGCCTGGCGCTGGCGCTTTCCGCCACCGGTCTCGGCGTGTGGGAGCGCGACCTCACCACCAACCGGGTGACATGGTCGGACTCGATGTACCAGCTGTTCGGGCGCAAGCCCGAGGAGTTCTCCGGCGACCCCGACGAGGTGCTGAGCTTCGTGCATTCCGACGACCGGACGGACTTCCGGCAGGGCTATCTGAAGGCGCTGCAGGACGAGCGCGATTTTTTCGAGCAGGAGTTCCGCATCATCCGGCCGAACGGCGAGGTGCGCTGGGTGCAGCGGCGCGGACGCCTGCGGCGCGGGCCGGACGGGCGGGCGCAGTCGGTGCTCGGCGTCGCCCTCGACATCACCGAGCGCAAGCATGCCGAGGAGGCCAACGCGCGATTGGCTTCGCTCGTCTCGGGCGCCGATGATGCCATCATCGGCATGAGGCTCGACAGCACGATCGTGTCGTGGAACCCGGCGGCGGAGCGGCTGTTCGGCTATCGCGACGAGGAGATGATCGGCCGGTCGTTGCGCATTCTCTATCCCGAGGGCGCCGAGGCCGAGTTCGAAACGCTCTATGCCCGCGTGCGCGCCGGCGAGCATCTGCGCTACGAGGGCGTGCGCAGGCGCCGCGACGGCACACCGGTGCATGTGTCTGTGGTGGTGACGCCGGTGCTCGGCAAGAACGGAGCGCCGGTCGGCGCCTCGGCGATCGTGCGCGACGAGACCGAGCGCAAACGCACCGAGCAGCAGCTGGTCGATGCGCTGGCTCTGCTGATGCAGACCAGCAACCAGCGCAAGATGGCTCTGGCGGCTGGCGGCATGGGCATCTTCGAGGTGGACGTCGGACGGGACAGGATCATCTGGTCCGACGAGATCTACGCGCAGGTCGGCATCGAGCGCACCTCGGAAACGCTGCCGATGGCCGCCATCGAGCGCTTCGTCCATCCCGACGACCTGGCATTGGCGCGCACCAACAGCGCCGCCGCGTTCGCGGCCGGCGGCATCTACGAGAACGAGTTCCGCGTCATTCGTGCGGATGGCCAGGTGCGCTGGCTGTACGTGCGCGCCCAAGCCTCGGCGAGCGGCGACAGGCCCGCCAAGATTTACGGCATCAGCATGGACATCACCGAACGCAAGGAACGGGAAGCGCATATCCGTTTCCTGCTGTCGGAGGTCGCGCATCGCTCGAAGAACCTGCTGGCCGTTGTGCAGGCGATCGCCGCGCAGACGGCCAGGGCCACCAGCTCGCCGCTCAGTTTTGCCGACGACTTCGGCGACCGCCTGAAGAGCCTCGCGGCTTCTCTCGACCTGCTGGTGCAGCAGGAATGGCTTGGCGTCTCGGTCGAAGGGCTCGTGCAATCGCAGCTCGGGCACTATGCCGAGCCCGGCAACACGCGCGTCAGTTTCGAGGGCCCTAGCGTCATGTTGAGTCCGCTGGCTGCACAGTATCTCGGCATGGCTCTACACGAGCTGTCGACCAACGCGGCGAAGTATGGCGCGCTCTCGGGCGCGGTCGGCACGGTGGCCATCGCCTGGCGCGTTGCCGGTCAGGCGGGTAACAGGCGCTTCCAGATGTCATGGCGGGAGGACGGCGGACCAGCCGTTGCGCCGCCGACGAAGACCGGGCTTCGGCAGCCTGGTGATCGAGCGCATGGCCGCCGAAGCGCTGCATGGCCAGGTGACGCTGGAGTATGCGCGCGAGGGTGTGCGCTGGTCTCTGGACGCCGACGCCGATGCGACACTGAAGAATGCGCCGTTGAAACCGGCGCCTGGCTCCGCGTCGCGCGCCACAATGGATGCGCGCACGAAAGGTGGCCCGGTCCAGGGAGAGAAGACTCGGGGGGACTAGGGGGCTAGATTCCGAGACTAGATGGACCGGGCCGAGTGCCGATAAGTGCGCAGTGTACGCGCCATTGCGGCGGGGCAACGGTGCCTCTATGGCGAACTCATGGATTCGCCAGCCATCTTTCTCGAAACTCCGCGGCGCATGTCGGCGCTTGAAATTGCGCGAGGATGGGGGAATTATTGCAGGCTCGTGACAACAGGAGGCGCCATTGAGCGAAGCCGAGACAATACAGTTCAGCCCGCGCAATCGCGCGGGCGCGCATGCCAACGCTGCGCACGCACCTTCCGCTTACACCTCCACCACTTTCTTCACGCGATTGGAACTCAACCAGATTCTGAACCTGTACGGCCGCAAGGTGGCCGCCGGGGAATGGCGCGACTACGCCATCGATTTCGGTCGCGAGAAGGCTGTGTTCTCGATCTTCCGCCGCACCAGCGAGGTGCCGCTCTATCGCATCGAGAAGAACCCCAAGCTGGCCATGCGCCAGGGCGCCTACAGTGTGGTTGCGGCCACCGGGCACATCATGAAGCGCGGCCATGACCTTGCCCGCGTGCTGGGCGTGCTCGACCAGAAGGTGCGGCTAGCTGCCGTCTGAGCGGCCGGACAGTTCGGCGGGTGCGGTGCGGTCGCCGTCGCCGAGCGGCAGCTCCATGATGATGCTGTCGAGCCAGCGGTCGAACTTGTAGCCGACCGAGTGCAGCGTGCCGCTGAAGGTGAAGCCGACGCTGCGGTGCAGGCGGATCGACGCGTACTGCGCCGAATCACCGATCACCGCCAGCATCAGGCGGTAGCCCTTCTCGGTGCAGGCGCCGACCAGGGCATCGAGCAGGGCGCGGCCGACGCCTTTGCCCTGCATGTCAGACGCCAGGTAGATCGAATCCTCGACCGTGAAGCGGTACGCAGGCCGCGTGCGGTAGGCATTGGCGTAGGCATAGCCGACGACGCGGCCGGCAAGCTCTGCGACGAGGTAGGGATAGCCCGCGCCGGTGATGGCGTCGAAGCGCCGTCTCATCTCGGCTTCGTCGGGCGGGTCGAGCTCGAAACTCGCCGTGCCACTGAGCACGGATGCACTGTAGATGGCCGTGATGACCGGGATGTCGGATGCGCGAGCGCCGCGCACCAAAGCTTGCGTCATTGAGAAATTCCCCCTCGGGACAGTCAACCGTGTCCGACAAAGCTAGCCCGAGCCGACGCCCAAAAGCAAAGGGCCCCGCCGAAGCGGAGCCCTTCACTCTTCGTATCCAACAAGCCGACCGGCTTACTCGCGGTTGCCGAACAACTGGAGCAGCATGGTGAACATGTTGATGAAGTCGAGGTAGAGGCTCAGTGCGCCCATGATGGCGGCCTTGCCGGCGGCCGTGGCGTCGTTCATCACCTCGTAGTAGCCGTCCTTGATGCGCTGCGTGTCGTAGGCGGTGAGGCCCGCGAACACCAGGACGCCGATCACCGAGATGGCGAACTGCAGCGCCGACGACTGCAGGAACAGGTTGACGAGGCCGGCCGCGACGATGCCGATCACACCCATGATGAGGAACGAACCCCAGCCGGACAAGTCCGTCTTGGTCGTGTAGCCCCAGAGGCTGAGACCACCGAAGGCGATGGCGGTCACGAAGAACACCTGCGTGATCGATTGCCCGGTGAACACCAGGAAGATCGACGACAGTGAGAGGCCCATCACGGCAGCAAACAGCCAGAACGTCGCCTGTGCCGCACCGAGGCTCATCTTGTAGACCCGGAACGACAGGAAGAACACGAATGCCAGCGGCGCCAGCATCACCACCCACTTCAGCGGGCTGGCGAAGATCGCCAAGCCGAACGGCGTCAGGAACATGCCCCGCTTCAGGGCATATGCAGCCCCGCCGGCAGCATGAGCGGCCAGAGCCGGGTCTGTGGTGACGGCCTGCGTGAACACGACGTAAGCCACGATGCCAGTCAGCAGAATTCCGCCGGCCATGTAGTTGTAGACGCGCAGCATGTACGCGCGCAGGCCCTCATCCATTACGACGTCGGTACGCGCACTGCCTGCCTGCGCATACCTGTTGTCGATCTGTGCCATGTGATCCTTCCCTTCGGATTGTGAACCTTCCGGCTCAGGAGCCGGATTATGGCTACGCTCTACCTTAGTTGCAAGCGCGCTACCATCCTTAGACTTGCGCATGGAAATGGGGATACGGCCCCGGCTTGGCAAGTGGCGGTAACTATTCCGACCGCAGATAAGGCACTGCCGGAGCCGTCAGTACCCGCCAGGTGCCGAAGCCGCCGAACAGTGCGACCAGCACCGTTGCCAGCAGCATGGTTTCCGCTGCTGCCCGCGCTGAAAACACAAAATCAACCTCCATTACACGGGATACCGTCACCCAGGCTGCCAGGCTCCCAATCAGGAGGGCAATGAACGACGTTAACAATGCCAGCACCACGTATTCGGCGAAGTGTGACAACAAGATGCGGCGGCGCGTGGCCCCCAGCGTCTTGAGGATCACCGCCTGCTGGATGCGACGCCTCTGAGCGGTCGCCAGGGCGCCTGCCAGCACCAGGGCACCTGCCACCAATGTGACGCTGCCGGCGGCCCTGACCGCCACCATCACCCGGTTGAAGATGGCGCTGAAAGCATTGATGGCGTCCTTGACGCGGATCGCCGTGGTGGCCGGGAATTCGCGACCGATCTGCTGGGCCAGTCTGGCCTCGGCGGCGAGCGGCGCATCTCTCGGCAGTGTAACGGTGGCCAGCAAATGGTGCGGCGCGCCGATCAGGGTGTTGGGGGAGAACACCATGACGAAGTTTAGGGACAGCGTTTCCCATTTCACCTCGCGCAGGTTGCTGATGCGCGCGGTGACGTTGCGGCCGAGCACGTTGACGGTCACCGTATCGCCGATCTTCAGGTCGAGCCCCTTGGCGATCGCCGCCTCGAAGGACACAAGCGGCTCGCCATCGTAGTTGGCCGGCCACCACTGCCCGGCCACCACCGAAGAGCCCTCCGGCACGGTCTCGGAATAGGACAGGCCACGATCGCCGGTCAGCACCCATTGCACGTCCGGCGCCGCCTTGATCTGCTCAGGCAAGCGATTGCCGAGCTTGACCAGCCGGCCGCGCAGCATCGGCGCTTCGCTGATCTTGGCCGCCGGCGCCTCGCGCAGCACGAGCGCGCGGAAGTCATCGATCTCGGGCCGCTTGATATCGAGTACGAAATAGTTGGGGCTGGTCTCCGGCAAGCTGCTGGTCAGCTCATAGACGATCGAGCGATCGACCAGGGCGACGGTGACCAGCAGCGACAAGCCGGCACCGAGCGACAACACCACCGAGCGGGCAATGCCGCCCGGCGCGCCAAGATTGCCGAGGGCCAGCGCCAGCTCCGGCTGGCGCGGACGGCGCACACGCCGAGCGCCCCAAGCAATCGCTGTGCCCAGGCCGTGAAACACCGCAAACACCGCGACCACGCCCAGGCAGTAGTAGAGGGCGAGAAGGCGGACCTCGGAAGTGAAGACCGCAAACCCCACCAGCAACAGCGCCGCGGCCGCCGTAAGAGCGATGACGCGCGCACGCGGCAACACCCGCTCCGGCGCCACCTCGTCGCGGAACAGCACACCGGCGCGAACCTGCTCGGCGCGCCCGAGCGGCCAAAGCGTGAAGACCAGCGACACCAGCAAGCCATATGCCGCGGCCGTCAGCAGGCTGTGCACGCTCACCGTCAGGTCCGCCTTGATCGGCAGGGCATCGCCCAGCATCGAGGTGAGCGCCACTGGGAATGAGGAAGCCCAGCCCCATGCCGACGACGATGCCGATGGTGGCGATCAGCAGCACCTGCACCAGATGCACGCCGAAGATCACGCCGCTGCTGGCACCGAGGCTCTTGAAGGTGGCGATCACCTTGCGGCGGCGGTCGATATAGGTGGCGACCGCATTGGCGACGCCGACGCCGCCGACCAGCAGCGCGGTCAGGCCGACGAGCGTCAGGAATTGGCGCAGCCGCTCCAGCGTGCGCGAAACCTGCGGAGACGGGTCGCGCCGGTCGCGGATGGTGAAGCCGCCCTCGGGCAGGGCCTGCTTGGCACTCTGGGTGAAGTTGACGAGGCCGCGGTCCGTTTCACCGACGCCCCGGTCGAGTTTGAGCGCGTAGCGCCAGCCGACCAGGCTGCCCGGTTCGATCAGGCCGGTGCTGCGCAGCGTGTCGAGCGAGACGAATACGCGCGGGCCGACGGTCAGGCGATCCGTGATCTTGTCGGGTTCGGCCTCGATGGTGGCGCGGATCGGCACGAGTGTCTTGCCGAGCGAAAGCTGGTCGCCCACCTTTAGGCCGAGCCGGTCGAGCAGGATGCTATCGACGGCAGCGCCGGGCCCGCGCCGGATGGCTTCGGTCAGCTCCATGCCGCCTGCCAGCGCCACGGTTCCGACCAGCGGATAGGCGGCATCGACGCCCTTCACCTCGACCAGCGCCTGCTCGCTGCCGTCCGGCCGCCGCGCCATGGCGCGCATGGTCGCCGCCTCGCTGACGCGCCCCTGCTTCCACAGCCAATCGCGCTCGAAGCCTTCGGCCGCCTTGTGCGGACGGGTCAGCGTCACCTCGCCGCCCAGCAACGCCTCGCCCTGGCGCTCGAAGCTGGTGCGCAGCGCATCAGCCAGCGCGCCAACACCGGTGATGACGGCCACACCCAGGGCAACGCAGGCGATGAATATGTAAAAGCCATTGAGGCCGTTGCGCTGCTCACGCAGCACGAGCCTGATGATCAGCGGAAGGCCAGCGAAGAACGGCCTCGGGTCGACGCGGGAAAGGGCCACCGTCATGCCGAGGCCAACTCCGCGCCAGCGACGCGCCCGTCGGCCATGCGCACGGTGCGGCGGCAGCGCCGGGCCAGCTCCAGGTCGTGGGTGACAAGGACGAGGGTTGCCTGCCGCCGCCGCTGCAGGCCAAACAGCAGCTCTACCACCTGCTCGCCGGTCTTGCCGTCTAGGTTGCCGGTCGGCTCGTCGGCGAGGATGATCTGCGGACGCGGGCTCAGTGCGCGAGCCAGCGCAACGCGCTGCTGCTCGCCGCCCGACAGTTGGGCCGGAAAATGATCGGCGCGATGCGCGATGCCGACCTCTGCCAGCAGGCCGCTGGCGACCTCGAAGGCATCGGCCTGGCCGGCGAACTCCAGCGGCAGCGCCACGTTCTCGAGCGCCGTCATGGTCGGCACCAGGTGGAACGACTGAAAGACGATGCCGATGTTGCGGCCGCGCACGAGGGCGAGCGCGTCCTCACTGCGGCCGGCGAAGTCATGCCCGGCCACCCGCACGGTGCCGGAGGTGGCGCGCTCCAGGCCGGCCATGATCATCAGCAGGGAAGTCTTGCCGCAACCACTCGGGCCGACGATGGCGACGGCCTCGCCCGGCGCGATCTCCAGGTCGACGCTGCGGAGGATCTCGACGGGGCCGGCGCGGCTGGCCAAGGTCAATGAGACGGCATCGAGGGAAATTACAGGTTCGGGCACTTCGGCAAGGCTCCTGCCAGATGTATCGAGCCGAGGTCTTGCCTCAAGCTCTGCAAGTTTCTACCTCAATGCTAAGGGCGACGGTCCCAAACGAGGCACCCGATGCGGACAATGCCATCCAGCAAGCGCCAGGCAAACATGGTGCTTCGCTTTCTCCTGTGCAATTGGTTGCTGCTTGTGGCCGCAACTTCCGCCCAGGCGGCCGCGCCCGGCGAACCGCTGCGCATCGTCGTATTCGGCGACAGCCTGGTGGCCGGGTTCCAGCTCAAGGCGTCCGATGCCTTCCCGGCGCAGCTCGAACGCGCCCTCAAAGCGCGCGGGCATGCCGTGGAGGTGATCAATGCCGGCGTTTCGGGCGATACGACGGCAGCGGGACTGGAACGCCTGCGCTGGTCGATCCCGGAGAAGGCCGACGCGGTGATCCTGGAGCTTGGCGCCAACGACGCCCTGCGCGGTCTCGACCCGGGCCGGGCAAAGTCCAACCTGGACAAGATGATAACCGCGCTCAAGGGGACGGGTGCCGAGGTGCTGCTGGCCGGCATGCTGGCCCCGCCCAACATGGGTCCCGCCTACGCGCAGACCTTCAACGCCATCTATCAGGATCTCGCCACCAAACACGAGCTGATCCTCTATCCGTTCTTCCTCGACGGCATCGCGCTGGACCAGCGCTTCAACCTGAGCGACGGGCTGCATCCGAACAGCAAGGGCGTAGCCGAAATCACTCGCAATATCCTGCCGACGGTCGAGCGGCTGCTGGAGCGCGTGCGGACGCGCCAGGCAGCGACCACCAAAGGCTAGTGCGCACGGAAGGCTGAAGCACATGCCACGCCTATTCACCGCGCTAGAGATTCCTGCGGCGACGCGCATGCATCTGTCGCTGATCCGCGGCCAGTTCGGCGGCGCGAAATGGGTCGAGCCCGAGAACATGCACATTACGCTGCGTTTCGCGGGCGACATCGACGATCGCACGGCCGACGAGTTTGCGGAGCTGCTGGCGGAAATCCACGCCGAGCCGTTCCCGGTCTCGATCCAGGACGTCGGATCATTCGGAGGGCGCGACCCGCGCGTGTTGTGGGCGGGCGTGGAAGCGGGCGAGCCGCTGGCCGCGCTCTACCGCGCCAACGAGCGGGCCGCACGCGCTGCCGGACTCGAAGCCGACCCGCGCAACTTCAAGCCGCACGTGACGCTGGCGCGCATGCGCGGCGCCCGGCACCACGCCGTCGCCCGCTTTCTGGAGGAGAACGGCGGGCTGCGGACGCAGCCGTTCGTCGCCACCCGCTTCGTGTTGCTGTCGGCGCGTCCGGGCTCCGGCGGCCCGCCCTATGCGATCGAGGCAGAGTATCCGTTTGACGGCGCCGGGGATTGGGCGGATGACGCGGTCCGAGAGCAAGATCATTTCTGATCGAGGCTAGCCAGCAGCGGAGCAAGGCACATGGCACAGAAGCTCGACGAGGCGGGGCGCAAGGCGATGGCCGAGACGCTGCCGGGCTGGCGTCCGGTGGACGGCCGGGACGCCATTCAGAAGACCTTCAAGTTCAAGGATTTCAGCGAGGCTTTCGGGTTCATGACACGGGCCGCGCTGGTGGCCGAGAAGATGAACCATCATCCCGAGTGGTTCAACGTGTGGAACCGGGTCGACGTGACGCTGTCGACACACGACGCCGGCGGCCTGACCGCGCTCGACGTCAAGCTGGCGGAAGCGATGGACCGACTGGCTGGCTAACGGACAAAATACAAAGGCCCTGCCAGCCAACACGGGCGAGCAGGGCCTTTGATCATTGGGTGATTAGCAGCGATCCTGGTACTTGCGGCAGGCCCAGCGAATGCCATCCTCGCAATCGTACAGGAGGTTGCCGCAATACGAGCTGCGGCGATAACGGCGGTGACCTTCCGCGCGCGCAGCCTCACTCAGGAGGATGGCAGTGCCGACAACAGCGCCAATGCCGAGAGCAACACCAAGCCCACGGTCGCGCGTCTGCACGACGTCACTCGCAGGTGCTGACTGCCGGATGGTGGACATCGGGCCCTGGGGACCCTGGGCCAAAGCACTCGTCATCGGCGAGGCGGTGGCCAGCGCAAGCGCGACGGCCAACGCGGATCTGATCTTCATCGGTTTTGCTCCATAGTGGAATTTGCAGCGGATTTCCCCAGCGCACGCCGAAGCGTTCCAATTCCCCTACTATCGTCGGCGCGTGGGTGCAACATGGAACTGAATCTTGCGTTCAGTGTGTCGCCCGCAACACCGCTCGTCAGCTAGCGGAAGACGCCGCCCGGAGGGCCGCGTCTAGGTGGGAACGGGACTCCCGAACATTTCCGTTGCCGCGCGGCGCATATGGCAAGCCGTAGCGCGAGGCGGGGTGCGCGCGGGTCTCGCTTGCTGCGGTGCGGGATCCGCTGTCGTCCGTGCGTGGGCGCGGCGATGCGGCGTAGGAGCGGTGGCGCTCCTGCTCGGCCTCGCTCCACGGCTGCGGCTTGCATGAGCAGTCATCGACCAGAGTTTTCCGATACTTGAAAGCGTTCGGCAGCGCCGTGTAGGCCATGCCCGTCAGGTCGGTCATGCCTTCGACGTCGCCACCGGGATTGGGATGATAAAACAGGCGAGCCTCGCTGCCGCAACTTGCCGCGCACTTGTCGGCATCGCGGGCGAACTCACTGCGCATGGTCGAGAAGCTGATCGGGAAGTAGTAGCCGTCGCACATGCGCACGCAGAGCGTGCGATAGGTGGGAGGACGATCGAGGTACGGGTCGCTGCCGAAGGGCTGATAGGGGCTGAAAGGACCTGCACCCGGATAGGGGCCCGAACCCGGATAGGGGCGCGGCGGCCCCGGGCCGAAGAAATACTGGAAGTAGCCCTGCAAGTACCCCTGCGCATGAACCGCTTGCACCGGCAAGGCCGCGCCCGCCACCAGAAGCAAAGCCCACGCGACGCGCCACGCCATAGTCTGCAAATCCCGCCAGCAGGATCGGATGAGATCAAATCCAAGGGCGCGGTTATGCGTCAGCAACTGCCAATTTTGGCTGAAGGACGGCGCTAAAATTTGGGTGGGCTCACCGCCCCAACTGCGTGCGCTGCCGCCACAGATCACGCGCCCAATCGGCCTCGCGATTGGGCGGCTGCTTGGCGTCCTGGCCTCGGGCTTCCTTGCGCGCCTGGCCAAGCCGCATCAACTCCGGATCGTTCGACGCATCAGCCAAGCCAGCCTGCTTGGACCTCGCCGCATCGCTCGCGTCACTGCCGAGTGACCAGCGGGCCGACTTGGACGGCCGCGCTTGCGGAGTGGTATCGCGCATGCCGGGATTCGAGCGCGGTCAATTGAGCTCGCGGCCTCCTTGTCGCCCTTGCGCTTGGCGGCGGCGAGCGCATAGAGGCGGTGCTGGTCCGCGGCCTGCTGCTCCCATGGATGCGCCTTGCATTTGCAGTCGGCCACGTACTCGGTGCGGTAGAGGAAAGCCGTGCGCAGCTGGCGGTAAGGCCGGCCCTGCAGATCCTGCATGTCGTCCGGTTCGCCACCTGGATTACGGTAGACGAACAGGCGGCCCTCGGCGCCGCAGCTGTTCTCGCAACTCTGGCGATCGCGCTCGAAGCGATCAGGCGTTACGGAGAAGCTGATCGGGAAATAGTAGCCATCGCACATCCGCACGCACACCGTCCGATAGGTGCTGCGCGGGCGGTCCCCATCGGACTCCGAGTCGAACAGACCGTCGAAAAAGCCGCCCCGGCGGTAGGAGCCGCGCGAGGACGAGCCGAACTGCTGCCCTTCGTCAAAGCCATCATCGCGGTCGCGACGCCGGTACGACCGAGACCAGCGATCCTGGGTCGGCGTCATGATTGCCTCGCGCACCACCGTCGGCTCGCTCCGGGCCGCCCTGCTGGGCGCCGCGGGCTTGGGTGCGTCTGTTTTGGTGGCGACTGAGGTCTTGGGCGGTTGCTTCAGGTCGCCGGCCAGCGCCTGGGCGACGCGATAGACGCCATATCCGCTGACGCCGGCCGCAAAGGTTACGCCGAGGACGTAGGCCAGCACGACAACAACAAAAGAAGATTTGCGCCGCCGAACACCGGACGCCACCCACATCGACATCTGTTACGCAGACCCCGCCATGATTGCCCCCGCTGGAGCAAGCTCCGAGGGCACAACGCAACGCTTTAGCCGTTGTTCCCGGCCACCTCAAACATTCAGTTCAGCCGGGATAATGGCGGCGGGTTGCCTACTTCGGCGCCATGCGCAGCGCCCCGTCGAGGCGGATGCACTCGCCGTTCAGCATGGCGTTCTCACAGATGTGCACCGCCAGCGCGGCGTACTCCTTCGGATTGCCGAGCCGCGAGGGGAAGGGTACGGACGCAGCCAGCGACTTCTTGGCCTCATCCGACAGGCTGTCGAACATCGGCGTCAGGAACAGACCCGGCAGGATGGTCATCACGCGGATGCCGTCGCGCGACAGGTCGCGGGCGATGGGCAGCGTCATCGAGTAGACGCCGCCCTTGGATGCGGCATAGGCGACCTGGCCGATCTGGCCGTCCTGCGCGGCCACCGAGGAGGTGCAGATGACGACGCCGCGCTCGTGGTCGTCGCCAACGGGCTCGGTCGCCTGCATGCCGGCCACGCTCTTGGAGATCATCAGGAAGGTGCCGATCAGGTTGACCTGGATCACCTTGGTGAAGGTGGCGAGGTCGTGCGGCTCGATGGCGTTGGTCTCCTTGACGCGGCGCGTGATGCGCTTGGCCGCGGCGATGCCGGCGCAGTTGACGAGGATGCGCTCCTGACCGTGCGCCTTGCGTGCGGTGGCAAGCGCAGCGTCGACGCTGCCTTCGCTGGTGACATCGCACTTGACGTACAGCCCGCCGATCTCCTTGGCGGTCTTCTCACCGACCTCAGCGTTGACGTCGAACACGGCGACACGGACGCCCTTGCCTGCCAGTGCCCGCGCAGTGGCTGCGCCGAGCCCAGAAGCACCACCCGTGACGACGGCGGCGATGGTCTTGTCGAGCTGCATGACGTGCACTCCGATTGTCTATGAGCTGGCGATTCCTGGCGCGGGCGCTGGCCGCATCCTTTGCATCAGCGTGGCTGTCGCCGCAAGCGCCAAGGCGATCAGATGCGGCTTTGCCAGCGGGATGCGGATCAGGCCCAGAATGGTCTCGATCAGCTCGGGGAATACCAGCAGCATTCCGCTGAGGGAGAACAGGAGGGTCTCCAGGATGGTGCTTTTCCTGAGAAAGCGCCCCTGGAAGGCGAACCCGAGAACGGCAATGCCAATCAGCGTCTCCACGGTGACAACGCCGACATCGAACCAGCTGCCGCCCGGCGGCACCTTGAGCAGCAGGCCGACGCCGAACGGATCGCAGACGAACACGAACGGCACCAGGAAGGCCGGCATGGTGTACTTCCAGGCCTGCATGGTGGTGAGGTAGGGGCTGCCGCCGGTGATGGCGGCCGCCGCGAACGGCGACAGAGCGGTCGGCGGCGACACCTCCGACAACACCGCATAGTAGAAGATGAACATATGCGCGGCGTAGTCCGGCACGCCGAGCTTGATGAGGGCGGGCGCCGCGATCACCGCACACATGATGTAGGAGGCGGTGACCGGCACGGCGAGGCCGACCACCCAGACGATGGCCGCCGAAAACAGCGCGGTCAGCACCAGGTTGCCCTGGGCGTAGCCGATGATGATGTCGGCGAAGCGCTGCGCCAGACCGGTCAGCGTCGTGACGCCGACGATGATGCCGGCGGTGGCGCAGGTGGCCGCGATGCTGAGCACGCCGGTGGTGCCCTTCGGCCAGCGCGCGCACCAGCTTGGTCGGCACCAGCGCCGTATCGGAGCGGAAATAGCTGACGGCGATCGCCAGCATGGTCGCCCAGAACACGGACAGCACCGGCGAGAAGCCCATCAGCATCAGCACGATGATCGAGATGAGCGAGCCGAAGTGGAACCAGTAGCCCTTGGTGATGCTTCCAGAGCGTGCCCTTCTCGACCAGCAACTCGCCGCCGCCGCCGTACTTGGCGGCGTCCAGCTCCACCATCACCAGGATCGAGAAGTAGTAGAGGATGGTCGGAATCGAGGCCATCACGATGACCTCGAGGTAGGAGATCTTGAGGAACTCGGCGATCAGGAATGCGGCCGCGCCGAGCACCGGCGGCGAGATGATGGCGCCGAGCCCGCCGGCGGCGAGCAGCCCGCCCGCCGCGTTCTTTTCGTAGCCGGCCTTCTCCAGCAGCGGATAGGCGACGGTGCCGATGGTGACGGTGGTGGCCACGCCGGAGCCCGACGGACCGCCCAGCAGGAACGAGGACAGCACGACCGCGCGCCCGGCGGCGTTGCGCTTGCCGCCCATGGCCGCGAACGAGAAGTCGATGAAGAACTTGCCGGCCCCGGAATACTGCAGAATGGCGCCGAAGATCGTGAACAGGATGATCAGGCTCGACGACACATCGACGGTCGTGCCGAAGATGCCCTCCAACGTCATGTAGAGATGGCCGACCAGGCGCTCGACCGAGTAGCCGCGGTGCGTCCAGGGCGGCGGCAGATATTTGCCGAACAGCGCGTAGGCAATGAACATCAGCGAGACCACCGGCATGATCCAGCCGGTCGATCGCCGCGTCGCTTCCAGCAGCAGCACGATCAGCACGAGGCCGACGGCGAAATCGAGCGGGTCAGGATCGATGGCGCGGTCGCCGAACTCGGGGCCCTGGTAGACGATGTAGCCGATCACCAGCAGGCTCAGCGCGGCACAGATCCAATCGAGCGGATTGATGCGGCTGCGCAGACCCGGCGCCATCGGGAAAAGCATATAGATCAGCGCCAGCACCATGCCGACATGCAGCGGGCGCAGCAGATAGGTTGCGATGATGGGGGTGTTGGTGAAGGGCGGTGAGCCGGCGACCGCGGCGTAGAGGTGAAAGACGGAAACGAATACGGCAAAGGCGGTGATGCCCGCGGCAAGCACGCCACCGAAGCGATTGGTGGCACCTTCCTCCTCCTCGATCAGCTCCTCGACCCGCTTGCGCTTGTCTTCCGACAGCTCGCCACCGGCCAGCACCTCTTCGAAGGAAGCGTCCTGCTTCACGGGTTCGCTCGCCATCGATTTCTCCCCTTGCCCGCCGCTTGTTGTGGCTGCGCGTGGCTTGTGCGGCAGACTACAAAGGAAAACTGCCGGGAGCGATCCCGGCAGTCTTGGGTTGGTTTGCGGCGCACCTTGGCAATTAGTCTACCTTGATGCCCTTTTCGGCGAAATACTTGAGCGCCGCCGGGTGCCAGGGGATGCCGGCATTCTGCGACTTCTGGTTCTCGACCTTGATGTTGAGCGCTTCCTTGTGGACCTTGCCGAGGTCCTCGCGCTTCTCCAGCATGATCTTGGTGAGGTTGTAGGCCAGATCCTCAGGGCAAGTCGTCGCGCACGGCCATGATGTTCCAGGTGGCGGCGACCTTGTTGTCCTTGTCCTGGTTTGGATAGGAGCCCTTGGGGATCAGCGTCGGCGCATAGGACGGACCGTACTTCTCGACCATTTTGGGTACGGCCTGGTCGTGATCGATCAGCAGCATTTTGGTGCCGGGGGTAGCCGCCACATCGGTGATGGCAGAGGTCGGCACGCCGGCCACGAACATGAATGCGTCGATCTTCCTATCCTTCAGCGCATTGCCGGACTCGGCTGCGCTCAGCCGTTCGCGCGACATGTCCTTGTCCTTGTCGAGCCCGACCGCCTCGATGATGCGCAGGGCAAAAATCTCCGTGCCGCTGCCCGGCGCGCCGGTCGACAGGCGCTTGCCCTTGAGGTCCGTCGAGGTTGGTGATGCCGTTGCCCTCCAGGGTCACCACCTGCATCAGGTTGGGGTACATGACGACGAGCGCCCGGATCGGCAGCTTCTTGGGAAACTTGTCGCGGCCGGCCACGGCATCGACGGCGGTGTCGACCTGGGTGAAGGCGATGTCGGCGTTGCCGGAGCCGACCAGCTTCATGTTGTCGAGCGAGCCGCCGGTCACCTCGGCGGTCGCGGTCACGCCCGGAATCTCCTTGGAGAGGATGCTGCCGAAGCCGCCGGCGAGCGGATAGTAAACGCCGCCGGTGCCGCCGGTGGCGATGGACAGTTGCTTGGCCTGCTGGGCCTCGGCTGCCAGCGTACCCATCGCAGTGACAGCCATGGCAGCCAGACAGATTCTGAACTTCATGGTCGAAAGCCTCCCTAGGTCGTAAATTTTGGCCGGCGTTGGATTGCGGCCTTCTTTCGCCTATTAGCGGAAACGGCAGGGCAGGGGAAGTGTGCGGTCACGCATAGCAACCATCGCCGGCGAGGCTCCAAGTGCTCCAAGTGCACTGCAATGAAAGGCAAGCCAATGCGTGAACCGACCTCACGTGGGCGGGGCTATTTCGCGATCGGCGCGGAGCGCATCTCCAAGAGCCTCAACCTCGGCAACCTGATGCGATCGGCACACGGCTTCGGCGCCAGCTTCACGTTTACCATCGGCGCCACTTACCAGGCGCTCGAGGCACGCGCCGACACGTCCAAGGGCGCCAATCACCTTCCGCACTATAACTGGGCGAGCCTGGACGAGATGCAGCTGCCGCAGGGCTGCCGGCTGGTCGGTGTCGAGCTGCTGGACGAGGCGATCGACCTGCCGAGCTTCCATCATCCGCGGCGGGCGGCCTACGTGCTGGGACCGGAGAAGGGATCGCTGTCGCCGGCGCTGCTCGCGCGCTGCGACCACGTCGTGAAGATCCCGACCAGCTTCTGCATCAACGTGGCCATGGCCGGCGCCATCGTCATGTACGACCGGGTGCGCTCGCTGGGACGCTTCGAGCC
>CAWIZC010000008.1:0-137555 GCA_963840445.1 uncultured Alphaproteobacteria bacterium
CGGCGGTCGCTCGCTGCCGCAGGGTCCAGGACTACGCTCTCGGTGAACTTGAAACGTTTTGGCCGACCACGAGCCGTGCCATCCGTGAAAAGTGCGTCGAACAGGTTGAAGAGCCTAGCTACGTGGAATTGGCGCATTGCATTTTGAAGTGGCGCCGACGGAGGTAATGGCGGGGCCATCCAGAAAGCGTCTGGCCGGCAGACCAACCTGATCGAACGTGGCTGTGAGCAGCTTACCCTCGACGGCTGACAGGCCGGGCAAAATCGGCGTAGCGTTCATGGCGATGGGCGGTGGCTCCGGTGGCGACGCGCACGATCTGCTTCGGGCATTTACGCAGCGCCTAGGGAACGGATGCGCCGCGCGGCAGATTTACCGACTCAATCTTGACCCAAGGGAACATATGTGATGGCCGTCGTTCATCTAAAGCGTTGGAATTTTTCGATCGGGACGGGCCAGCCTCTGGTCGTGATCGCCGGCCTGAATGTCCTGGAAAACCTCGATCTGGCGCTCAGCGTTGGGCGTCACCTACAGGCGATCACCGCCGACCTCGGCTTACCGTTCGTGTTCAAGGCCAGTTTCGACAAAGCCAATCGCTCGTCGATCAAGAGCTATCGGGGTCCGGGTCTGAAAGACGGCCTGGCCATGCTGACCGAAGTCAAGCGCGGGCTGAACGTGCCGATCGCCACCGATATCCACGAGATCGACCAGGCCGAGCCCGTTGCCGCCGTCGCGGACGTCGTGCAGATCCCGGCCTTCCTCTGCCGCCAGACTGACCTGGTTGTGGCCGCCGCCCGAGCCACCAGGCCGCCGGGGGTTGCCTGCACGTCAAGAAGGCCCAGTTCCTGGCGCCCATGGGACTGTAAGAACATCATCACCAAGGCCCGCGAGGTCGCGCCCGACCTCGACATCATCCTGTGCGAGCGCGGCAGCTCGTTCGGCTACAACAACCTGGTGGTCGACATGCTGGCCATCGGCGAGATGCAGCGTCTGGGCGTGCCGGTCACGATCGACGCCACCCATGCCGTGCAGCTGCCCGGCGCCGACCCGCGCACCAACGGCGGCTCGACCGGCGGGCGGCGCGAGGGCGTGCCGATCATCGCCAAGGCCGCGGTGGCAGCGGGCGCCGACGGTGTGTTCCTGGAATTCCACCCCGAGCCGGACAAGGCGCTGTGCGATGGGCCAAGCTGCCTGCCGCTCGACGCGGCAGCGAGCCTGCTTTCCACCCTGAAGTTGGTTCATCAGATAGTGCAGGCGAAAGTCTGAAACGCATGAGCTCTGAGCCACAGTCGACGCTAGATCTTACGCCAACCCAGAGAGTGCAGGTGCTCCGCCTCTAAGGCCGCTTCCCGCTCGACGCTAGGGACGTCCCTCAATATCTTTCGGTACGACTGAGAACGCATGGCGATCAACGAGTGCACCACGTCCCTGGGTTTTGGTCAAGCTGGTCATCATTTGCTGCAGCAATGCGCGCTGCTCTGCGAGGGCTTCTCGCGACTGCACGACTTCCTTGGCGCAGTTCACCAGCACAGCCACCAGAACGATAAATAGACCGCTCAGGATGGAAGCTCATTCATGCCAACTCTCCGGACGTGTGAACTGAACGCTTCATTCGGTTCTAAGTTTGACAGAATGGGTTGCAAGAGCCACGAACCCGGCGCGCCCCGTCGCCCTCCGCGCTCGCGTAACGACGCACGATACGGGTGGCCCGGTGCTGACCCGATGCTCGCGAGCCGCTTCCGCTCATCTCAGGTCCGCTCAGGACGAGCCTTTGTCTGGGCGGGCGGATTTTGGAAGCTGAGCCCAGAGAAGGGGCGTTGACACTATCGGTGGGCGCGTCTGTTGATACCAAGTTCCTAGCTCCGAGGAGCTTCCTTGATGATGATCATCAATTCCCAAGTCCACGCCTACGAGGCGAACACGCCGAACCGACCTTGGCACAGCGTGCCCAATTGGCCCGATCACGTTACGGGCGACGAGATGGTGGCGGCGATGGACAATGTCGGGGTCGGCGGCGCGATCTTCATCTCCGCCTTTTCCCTGTACCGCTACGACGCCAGCTATGCGGTGGAAGTGCAACGCGCCCATCCCGGTCGGTTCGCCATCGTCAAGCCGGTTGACCCAGACGATCCAGCAGTGGCTGATGTCATCGCCGACTGGAAGGAGACGCCGGGCACCGTCGGCATCCGCATCATGATGACGAAGGAGGCGAAGCGGGAGCCGAACGACCCGGGCCTAGACCGGATCCTGCGCGCGGCCGCAAAGCATGACTTTCCGGTCAACATCCTGTGCTGGGGCAACGTAGATGCGGGCATGGCGGTGATCGACCGCCACCCAGATACTCGGTTCATCATCGATCATCTGGGCATCATGCAGCCACGCGTAGCGCCTGCCCCGTCGCAGCCGTGGGCCGACCTGCCGAAGGTGCTGGAACTCGCCAGGCGGCTAAACGCGGTGATCAAGGTCAGCGGTGCCTGCACGCTATCCGGGCAACCTTATCCATTCCCCGACATCTGGGATCCACTTGCCCGCGTGTTCGATGCCTGGGGCTTTGACCGTTGCCTGTGGGGGACGGATTGGACGCGCGCGTTCGCAGTCGTCAACTACGAGGAGTCCGTCGAGCCCTTCCTCAAGACTGACCGGCAGCGAGCGGGCGACGCTGATGGGTGGTGCCTGCGCGAAGGCCTATGGCTGGTCGCCCACAAAAAATTAGGCTCACCATCGCGCCCAGCGCAACGAGATAAAGCAGCGAGCGAGGTGCTCGGTTGTGTTCCCCTGTGTGGTTTGCTGCATGGAGCCGAACGGCAAGGAAACCCGCCGGGCGCCTCAGTGCGTGTAGACAGAGACGCCCGCTAGAGCAGAGCCCCGCCCTGGCGGGGCTCTGGCATTTCGGGTTTGCTTATGAGATCAACACCAATCGCACGTGCCCGTCCGTATAGTAAGGAACGCACTTGCAAGGGTGTCAGCGCCTCCGAACGCGACGGCAGCGCGCGTCCCAATCAGACGTGCGCGCAGCGACCTGAAGCGGTGGCGCGAGCTGTCGACAAAGCCACCCGAGCACCCATAGCTCCTCGTGTCGTTCAACCTGGAATTCAGCCTAGTTCATGCGTGAACTGGACGCTTCCTGGGCAAGCGTGGGTTGGGCACGGCCGGGATCGCCAATCACTACAAGCACATAGTCCTTTGTACGATAGCTGCCGAAAAGCGCTGTGCACACTCCGCCAGCCAAAGTCGGCGCCATCCGAGCGCTCCCGCATGCGACGCATCGCATTCGTGCGATTTGTGCTGGGCATGTCGTTGCTGCAGTGCTGCGGACCGCGTGCCAGCGCGTGCCACAGGCAGAAGGGGCATGTCGAGCATGTCGGCCAAGGTGGACATGGCGGGAAGGAGGCGCTCCCCACGCACTACGGATGAATGGAGAGCGCCCGTCCAAGGCCCCTGAGGAGAGTGGCCCTAGACATTCCGCAGCGGTCGGCCTGTGCCGAGGTTGCGGCGAAAATCAAAAAGAAAGACTTAGCGGGGAGCCGTACCGCGTCACTGCGCTCGCAAGTAGATCCGCCTGCGCTCGGCCTCGGTCTTGGCGTTGAACTGCTTGTAGGCTTCCCGTAGCGCCTCAGTCTCGGTCTCGCCGTGCACGACGCCAAGTCGCTTGCCGACCTTAGCCAGCTTGTAGGCTACCCAAGCCTTGGGTGCTTTCCGCGTAGGCATACCCAACATCTCGTGGCGTTCACCATGGCTCGCAAGCCTGCCATGGTAGCCGTAAGCGAGCCCGAACAGCACCATCCCGCCCCACCTTGCAGGAGATGCGCAGGCATCATTGCTGGCTATGGGTTAACTGCCAGAATACGCGATGCCTTCACCGGGCGCCAAAGGCGCTGACACCCCTCATCATACGGTGGGGCGGGGATGCCTCGAGCGACGTGCTGCGGCGCTGCGCCAGGTGCTCCAAGTGCGGTCGAAAGGGTGCGTCGCTGACCGCACCAGGCTGGGACAGTCTCGACATCGGGTTCGCGCTGTTCCCGGCCGAGTGCCTTTAGCGATGTTGTGGGCCCCTTGCAGGCTCTTACCATCTGTCCCGTGACCCCATCGCGCTTCATCCAGCCCTGCAGCCCTGTCTTAGCCAAGGCCGTACCCCTCGGCTACGACTGGCTGCACGAGGTCAAGTTCGACGGCTACCGCATCCAGGCGCACAAGCGCGGCAAGGACGTCGTGATCTTCAGCCGCAACGGCCACGACTTCACAGCGCGCTTCCTGCCCATCGCGATCATGTTGACCAAGCTCCCGGCCAGGTCTGCGGTGCTGGATGGTGAGATCGTCGCCAGCGATGCAGCGGGGCGGCCTGACTTCGGGGCGCTACACCGCCGCCGGAGCGCCGGCAGCGACATGACACTCTGGCTGTTCGATCTGCTGGCGCTCAACGGCCGGGATCTCCGCGAGCAGCCTCTACACAAGCGCCAGGCCCGATTGCGCGCGCTGGTGCATGATCTCGACTGCCCCGCTGTGTTGGCATCGGAATCCTTTGATGACGGCGAAGCGCTGATGCGGGCCACCGAGAGGTACGGTCTCGAAGGCGTGGTCAGCAAGCGACGGGATATGTGGCCCATGCCTGCGTCTTTGCGCACTATGCCGACCACGACCTGGACGCTCTGCGCGAGCCGGGAGCCAACCAGAGCCATCGCGCGCTGGCGGCCGAGAAACTGGCGCTGGCAATTCTGCACCGAGCGCCCGCGTGGATGCTTTTGGATGGGCACCGCGAAATTAGAAGCATCTGACGGTGCTGGACGAAGTGAGGTGTCATGAACTTACATGTTGGGCAGCGGGTGGTTTACGTAAACGACCGCGGCTGCAGTTCTGGCTATGAGAGCGACACGCTGCCGATAAGAGGCTGCGTCTACACCGTTCGCGCCCTCATCCCTTGCAAGTGCTATGGCTACAGCGAGGACGGCCTGCGGCTCGTGGAGATTGTCAACACGCCAAAGCAATATGCGTCACCGACCGGCCCGATGGTGCATGAACTTGCCTTTCGCGTCTCCCGGTTCCGCCCGCTCCGCACCACGAACATCGACGCCTTCCTGAAGATGCTGGAGCCCGTGAAGGTGCACGAGCCGGCCCAATGACTAGTGGCGTGGAGCCGCTAGGATGCCCCGATCAGCTTATCCACCGTCGGCAGCCGCGGCCCTAACACCAGTCGGACAGCGACCGACGAGACCGGAGCTGCGAGGATTTGGCCCTCTAGCTCGACATCTTCGTTTTCAGAAAGCCGATAACCAGCGCCGTGAGTCCACCGCTGACCCCTCCAGTCAAGAAAGCCGAGACGACGGATCCGATGTCCATGCCGGATGTGGCGGCGGCCCCGCCCAACCCCAAGACCGCGTTCAGGATCTGTCCACCAACGCCGCCGCCGACTGCGCCGGCGATACTATTGCCCAACGGACCTAGATTGGTGTCTTTGGAGAGGTTCCCCGCGGCGTTTCCGCCAAGCGCACCGGCGATGAGCTGGATGATCAGTGCAGTGAGGTTCATGGCAAGCCTCCAAAAAGCTGCTTCTCCCCAGCACCCTTTGGAATTGAACATCTACATAGCAACAAGACAATCGCCACCGCGCCCGAAGGTTAGCAATTCCTGCCCGTCGCCTGAAGCGTGCCGAAGCTGTCCATCATCACGAAGCCAGCGAAGCTGGCTAGGATCACTGAGCCCCCGGCGACCGAGATCGACGTGTGTTGCGTGCGCATCCCTTGAAACGGATCGCCGTGCGCATCGCAGGAAATGTACAGACAACGTACTATTTTCATTCTGCGTGCATTTTTCATCTTGCGCGAAGCCGGCCAAAGTGGTAGGGGTTTTGCGAACTTGAGAAGTCCGCCCGGGGTCGCCCATGACCGCCGGGTTTTTCATTTGCGGCACGCGCCGCCATCCCAACATCTCCGGTAACACCGCTGACGCCCCTCTGGGTCGCGCAGGAGAAAGCCATGTCCCAAGCTCTCAATCTCGGTGCGTTCATGCCGCTGGCCGAGGCCGCCCGCATCGTCGGCATCGCGCCGGCCACGGCGGCCAAGCTGCCGCCCGAGGAGTTCGTGCCTGTGTTCTGGCTCGGCGATCGCCGCATGGTGCCGCGTCGACGCTTCGAGGCGTGGCTTCAGGAGAAGACCCGCTTGGAGACGCGCTGATGCGCCATCGAGCCATGCCCACCGCTACAACACAAGCCGACGACGCCAGGGCACCTAGCGAGCCGCTGGACAGCCGTTTGCGTTCCGACCACCGCCTTGGCCGCAGAACGGGACCGAGGCCAGCCACGCGCCAACGCTGCTACGGCGCAGAGCTTGAGTGAGGTCCGCCGCCGTCACGACGATGCGGAGCTGATGGTTGGACTGCGCTGAGTGTGGCCGCCAAGACTCGCGCCGCGGAGGTAACGCGTCGGCGCCCTTGATCATGCGAAATCCAGTCTGATTATAAGCGTAATCGGAGGGGCCGCTTGCGCCATGACTAACACGCTTCCAAGCCTGCGAAACGCCGCGCCCGTCGCGGGTTTCCCGTAGATCATCCCGCTCACGAAGGCAACGAATGATTGCCAGCTGCTAGCCGCCTGGCTAGCCGGGATGGCCTCACCTCACACGTGCCGGAACTTCGAGACCACCGCGCAGCGCTTCCTCGATGAGATCGGCCGGCGCGACTACTCGCTGCGGTCCGTCATCCCCATCGAGGACCTGCGCGATATCCTCGCCGCGATCACCTGCGGCAGCAGCCCGGCGAGCATGCGCCAGTACACGCTGCGGATTAAAAGCCTGCTCACGTTCGCGCATCGTATGGGATATGCGGTCGTCAATCCCGGTGTTGCCGTCAAGCCGCCCCGCGCGGATCCCACCTTGGCCAAGCGCATCGTCGGCGAACTCGCCGTGCAAAGCCTGATCGCCGAGAGCCGCAGCCCGCGCGACCACGTCTTGCAGTCGATCGCCTATGCCGGCGCCTTGCGGGTATCCGAGCTGAGCGGCTTGAACATCGGGGACGTGATCGAACGCGAGGACGGCCGCGTGCAACTCAGCGTCACCGGCAAGGGCAACCGCGTCCGCGCGGTGCTGTTGCCCAAGTCGCTCGGGCCGACGGTTGCCGTGTTCTGCGCAGGCCGGCCGCCCGACAGTCCCCTGTTCGTGGCCAAGAACGGCCGCCGGCTCGGGCCGCGCGGCATCAATCACCTGGTGAAGCGGGCCGCCAAGAAAGCCGGCGTCACGCCCAAGCTCAGCCCCCACTGGTATCGGCACGGCCACGCCAGCCACGCGCTGCGCAACGGCGCCGACCTGGCCGTGGTCGCCAGCACGCTGGGCCACGCCAACGTCGCCACCACCTCGGCCTACTTGCACGCCCAGCCCGGCGCCGCCTCCGGCGACAATCTCAAGCCCGAGGTCTGGGCGCCGCCCGCCGACGGTGAAGCCCCCGGCTAGCTTCCGCTAATCCGGGTAAAATTACCCGAACTAGACACACGTCCATCATCGATGAGGTACCCAATGGCCGCCCTGCGCAAGGCCAAGGACGAGCGTTTTGTGCATCTGGTCGCCGACGGCAAGTCGGGCACCGACGCCTATCTGGAGGCCGGCCACAAGGTCAGCCGCAAGGCCGCTGGCGTCAGCGCCTGCCGCTTGCTCAAGCGCGCCAACATCAAGGCGCGGCTCGAGGAGATCCTTACCGGCCGGGCAACGGTCGACGCGCAGGCAACCGCCAAGGCACTCGACCGCCTGGCCATCACCAAGGAACGCGTCCTCGCTGAGGTCGCCAAGGTGGCCTTTGCCAACGCGGGCGAATATTTCGAGTGGGGTCCGGACGGCGTAACCATATCGCCAACATCGGGGCCTCGTCGGTTTTTATATTGTTCTCAAAAGGTTAACACTTTTCTCCGCTAGTGCGACAGTTCAGCCACGCTAGAGCTGGATTGCGTTCGACTTTTGGCCTTGCCATAGGAACGCTGTAGATAGGGGTGTTCCGCAATTTTGTAGTGGAGGCAGATGCCCAAACGCCGTGTGGGTGCAGACACTGCCGCAAATCAGCTATGTAGGGCCATGCCCAAGAAGAAAGAGCCCCCGCTAAGCGCAGAAGAATAGAGGGGTTCGCTGGCGCCTACCTCAGTGCAGAGCGCCGATCGGCTTGCCGGACTGGTCCTCGATCGCCCTCAGGGAAACGCCTAGAACCATGTAGTCCTTGCCGTCCTTTTCGACGCCGAACAGCGTGTCCAGGGCGGAAGCCATGGCCTCGGCGGGGAGTTGCTTCACGTTGCCCGACCTGCACCAGGTCGCATACGCGCGCAGAACGTCCTTGATGTTGGCTGAGGCGTCGTCGTCCGGCGCCAGCCGCGCCACGGCAAAGGCTTTCGCCTGCAAGAGCGGGTCATCCGCTGCCCGCGCACCATCCTTGCGCTTGCTGGTGCGGGTACGGCCGGGCGCGGCGATGGAAGGCTTAGGTTCGCGTGGCGCCTGAACCTCAATCTCGCTGCGTGTAGGTTCTTGAACCTCAGCGCGCTCGGCGCGCTTCGGTCGGTGGGCGCCGAACACCATCAGGAAGCAGGCCAGCCCGTTGGCTGCGATGCTGCCGAGCGCCGATTGCAGCAGGTCCAGCAGCCAGGCCGGCCAGCCCAAGCGATCGGCAAGGGGCGTTGCCGACGTCGGGGGCTTCAGTGCCTCCAGATCGGCCTTCGCGGTGGCAACTCGCGATTGCGCGTCGCGCTTCTGGCGGTCCATGTCTTCCCTCGCTCGGGTGACCTCTTGCTCGGCGGCATCTGCCTGCGCCTGCAGCAGACGACGGCAATTCTCGACGCATCCACGCTCGGCAGACTTGGCAACAACCGCGGCGTCCGTCGCTGCCTTGTCGATCAGGGCGCGGTCCAGTCGCGGTGTGGATGTCGGGAAGCCTTCCAAGGCGGCTGTTGCTGCAACTAGAGCACCCTGCACGCGGGCGCGGTCCTCGGCGAGCTGGCGCAACGGAGCCTGCGCAGCCTCTCGAGCAACGATCAGGCGCTCTGCCGTCGCAATGAATCCGTATGCCTCGCCGGAAACGATCGCCAGAACCAGCAGGATGGCCAGCGCGTGCCGTCCGTCAGACCAGGCCATGCCGCTGAAGACGGAACCGGCGGCCACTCCCGCGGCAACGCCGATCGTTACCCATGAGTGCGCCGAGCCGTATCCGCCCGTTGATTGAATGGTGACATGGGCGACGGCGGCGAGGATCAGTATGCCGACAGCGATCGCTATTGCTCGGGCCATTGCTTGCGTTCCTTGAGGCCGGGAACGCTGGCAGCTAGTTGATCGATCGCCCGCAGGATGACGGCGGTTTGGTCCTCGTCGAAATGCTGGGCCAATTGCTTGAGGAGGGTGCGCGTCTCCTCGGAGGCGCGGAAGTTGACGAGCTTCTTCGGCACAACCATTCGCTCGCGTTGCTTCGCAGTGCGACCGGCCTTGCGTTCCGAGCGCAGGCGCTTGTCGCGATCCTCGCGGTTCGCGTAAGTCTTGCCGGTCGTCTTGCTGAGGCGGCCGAAGATTGCTTCGAAGTCGGTGCCTTCGATCTCGTCATCCATGGACGGCCTCTTTCCGGCGCGCCTTGGCCGCCTTGGCTGCGGCGGCTTTCACCTCCAGCCAGAGTGCATCGATTTCGTTGGCGGCAACCTTGTCGCGGCCCTTGTTGATCTCCGCGGCGCTCTTGCCGGCGGCCAGGGCTGCAATGTGCGAGGGTCGGTGAGAGATTTGCGTCTTGGCCACCGGCACGCGCTGGGCCGTCAGAAGCGAGCGGGCGGTTTCGGCAAGCTTGGCCGTCGGAACGTCGTTGAGCACGACCATGTGGGCGCTGCCGGCCTCACGCGCGAAGGAAATCACGTCCTGCATGGCCAGGATGTCGATCATCGAAGGCTTGCAGGGGATCAGCGTGAAGTCAGCCACGTTCACCATTTCGGAGACGATCTGCAGGAACGCTGGCGGTCCGTCGAGAATGACGTAATCCCATCCGTCGAGCTCTAACCGCTCGATGGCGTCGGCGGCCTTGTCGCAGCCTTCAAAGATGCACGGGTTGTCTGTTTCGCCTCGTCTGCGCCACCATTCAATCAGGGCGCGCTGAGGATCCAGGTCGACCAGAGCGACGCGCGCGCAATCTTGTGCCGCGCGCACGCCGAGGCTCGCAGCGGTTGTCGTTTTACCGACGCCACCTTTTGTTGAAGCGACCGCGATAGTCAGCATCTGGCGCATCCGGGCTTGGAAGCGAAGCGATGCTGGCTGTATAGCGGTGGGTGCGGATTTACACTCGATCCACGTAAAGACTATCCACAGGATTTACACTCCGAGATCGTCTTTACAAACCGTCTGCTTTACATCTTGCTGTCCGCGACCTTGCCGTAAAGCAGCAGCGGAAACTTCCGGGAATTGCCGGAGATTTCCCGGCAAGCATTTGGAAAGTATCCGCGGATCTCGCGGCGTCTTTACACGTGGCAAGCTTCCCGGGTCGGCGCTGAGCTTTACGCTTGGCTTGCTCCGGTCAAGATGACTTGCTGAGCGAGATGCAGCTGAATCGCCGGGAAATCTCCCGCAACCTCGGCAACACTTCCGCGAATGTCGCTTGGATTTTACAGGTGTGGATCGTCCGGCCACAGGTCGCTCGTTTGGCGCCGGTTTATCCTAGGTTGCGGTCATCCGGTGCCCGCTGCGACCCGAGTGTTCTCTGTGCGTCCGCAACTCGTCCGTTGTTAAAAGTCCGCGGGCGCACTCGCTTGGCGTTCAGTGAAATTTGTAGCTGATGCCAACGCGAACCGACTGTTCGGTGGTCTTGTCGATTGCGTATCCAGGCGGGGACAAGAAATTCGGCAGGTTGATGCGACGATCACCGTAGTCCGTATAGCGATACTCAATCCGAGCCGTCCAATTAGCAGCGTAGGCGTGCTCTAGGCCGCCGCCGATCGTCCAACCTGTATCCCTGGTGGAAACGCTGTCAAAGAAGGTGGTTCCCGTCCTGTAGGTGTTCTCGAACTTTGCGAAGGCGACACCGCTGGTCACGTAGACCATGGAGCGATCGAACACATAACCCAGCCGACCGCGGACTGAAGCCGCCTCGGTCGAGCGAGCGACTGCGGTAGTATTCGCAAAGGGAGCCCCAATCACAAAGGTCTCGTCAACATCACGAGCTTCGATGTCAGCTTCTACGCCCAGGACGATCTTGCCAAACTGGTGGTTATAGCCGGCGTGGACGCCACCGAATAAGCCGTTTGGGTTGCTATCCGTCGCGACGTAAAACAGCCCGTCGTTACGATACAGGCTGTCACGATTGTCTTGCCAAGCCATGCCGACTTGGGCGCCAACGTAGAAGCCGGTCCATGAGAAGGGTGCTGCGTCCCGATCCTTGATGCTTCCGCCAGCCATAGCTGGCGTTGAAACCGCCAGCACCACAGCAAGAGCTGCAAACGCAATACGTTTCATGCGGAAGCCCCACGCTCACACGGCACCTACAGAGGTGCTAATTTATCGGGCAATTCTCGGACGCCACTAGTGCACCCGCGCAACACAGGTGCCAATGTTGCGCTCGGCGTGCTCAGAGCAACGCTCGCCAGCGCTCGCGCCTGACTTCGCAATATTGCGATAGCGCATGCAGCGGCTGGCATTGGCCTCGCCTAAGGCCAGTCAAAAATCGCCGGAATGGACGACCGCGAACGAGTGGACGAGACCTGCAGACCCCATACAGCATTGCCCATTGGAACCCTAATGGAACCCCAGGCGCAAAAATAATAATCGCCCGCCCAAGCGCCGGCTCGAGAAATACTAGGATATTCAAGGGCTTTAATTGGCTCCGCGGGTAGGATTCGAACCTACGACCAACCGGTTAACAGCCGGTTGCTCTACCGCTGAGCTACCGCGGAACAGCCGATGCGTCTCAGCACGCAGCGCCTCTTAGCAACTGAGGAGGGCGGCGCCAAGGCCCTCGTTCAGGCAGATCCGATGCCGCAGCACCGGCGATGTGCGCTGGTGCCCAGGCGTTTGGGCGATCGCAGGTGATTGGAGGCCACGCCCGGAATCGAACCGGGGTGCACAGATTTGCAGTCTGCTGCGTCACCACTCCGCCACGTGGCCTCAATGTGCGGCTAGCCGTGTATCATGCAGCCTTCCGGCGTGGCAATGCCGCGGCAGGCCGATTCGCAGCAGATTTGCGGCGTTTGGCTGCAGAGGACACGCCCCGCAATGCTGGTAGCGCCAACGTCGATTGGCTAAGGTTCCGCGCCGCAAGCTATCGCTTGGCGCGCAGGCAAAGGGGGCGGGCGCCAGGGCTACCGATGCCAGGGCCCCGAAGAAAGTGCCGATGACCGACACCACACAACAGCGCATCAATATGGTCGACAGCCAGGTGCGTCCGAGCGATGTCACCGACCGGCGCATCATCAGGGCTATGCTCGAGGTGCCGCGCGAGGCGTTCGCGCCCCAGGCATTGCATGCTCTGGCCTACATGGACGAACCGCTGCCGGTGACGATGCCGGGTAACGCGCGGCCGTCGCGCACGCTGCTGGCGCCGCGCACGCTCGCGAAGATGCTGCAACTGGCCGAGATCGAACCGGACGGCACGGTGCTGGATGTCGGCTGCGGCACGGGCTACTCGACTGCCTTACTCAGCAAGATGGCCGGCAAGGTAATAGGTCTGGAAGCCGATCCCGCCTTGGCCGAATGGGCCCGTGAAGTGTTGCGCGATCTCGGCGCGACCGGGATTACGGTTCTGCAGGGTCCGCTCGAGGCCGGCGCGCCGACTGAGGCGCCCTTCGATGCCATCCTGCTCGGCGGGGCTGTGCCGGAGGTGCCCCGGGCTCTGCTCGACCAGCTGAAGGACGGCGGCCGCCTGGTGGCGATCGTTGTGCCGGACGGCTACGGCCGGGCGCAGGTTTGGCGCCGCACGGGGCACTCCTTCGCGAGTCGTACCGCATTCGATGCGGCGGCCGATGTGCTGCCGGGTTTCGCACGGCAAGCCGGCTTCGTATTCTGATCGCGCGCTACCCCCCGATCCCGCCTGTGAACAGCCTGTGGGTACCTTGTGTCGCAGGTGGGTGTGGGCTGTGGGCCACGCATCCAAAACAATCTTCGTGATCTGGAGGTTATGGCGCTTCCGCAACGCCGGGAAGGGATTATCTGTGCGGGGGTGGAGTCGAATCTGTTAGGTACTAGATATCTGACGGCGGTCTGCGCTGCGGGGGACTTTGAGAGTAGCTAGCTGGCGTCGCCAAGTGTCAGGTCTGGCAGCTAGAACCGGTAAACGGGGGCGGCTCGTGGGAAGATGGCAAGGTGCGTGGATGCGCCTGCAAGTGTGGGGCCTTGGCTTGGCCGCGCTTGCAGCATTCACCGCTTGTCCTGTCCATATCGAGGCCCGGGCTGAATCCCTGCAGGAAGCGTTGTCGGCCGCCTACAAGTTCAATCCGCGACTGGATGCTGCACGCGCTACGCTGCGGGCCACCGACGAGGAAGTGCCACGCGCCCTGTCGGGGTTCCGGCCGACGGTGGTCGGCAATGCCGACACCGGCTACCAGATGCAGACCACGCGACCCTCACAGCCTGGCAAGGCCGAGAGTAACCCGCGCGGCTATTCCGTCGATCTACAGCAGCCGATCTTCAAAGGGTTCCGCGTCGTCAACACGGTGCGCGAGGCCGAGGCAACCGTCAGGGCCGGGCGCGAAACGCTGCGCACCACCGAAAGCAGCGTCCTGCTGGAGGGCGTTACCGCCTACGTCGACGTGGTGCGCGATCAGGCCATCGTGCGGCTGCGCGAGAACAACGTCACCGTGCTGACGCGCGATCTCAAGGCCACCCAGGATCGCTTCAATGTCGGCGAGGTAACGCGCACCGACGTGGCGCAGGCGCAGGCCCGCCGTGCAGGAGCCGTCTCGGCGCTCGATCTGGCGCGTGCCAACCTGAAGACCAGCCGCGCCACCTTTGAGCGTGTTGTCGGTCATCCGCCCAGCAATCTGATCGAGCCGCAGGCTACCCGCCTGGTGCCCGGGGCTTTGGGTACCAGCATCGAGATATCGGCTCGCGAGAGCCCGAACGTGGTTGCGGCGCTGTACCTGGAGCAGGCAGCGCGGCATGCTGTCGACCGTATCCGCGGCGAGTTGCTGCCGGAGGTGAACCTCGAGGCCAGCTACGGCCGCCGTTTCGACCCGTCCACCTCCACTGAGTCAACCGAGGCCACGACTGTGACCGGCCGGCTGACTGTCCCGTTCTACACGGGTGGTGAGGTGGAGGCGCGCGTGCGCCAGGCCAAGCATACCCACGTCAGCCGCCTGCAGGAGATCGAGCAGGCCCGTACCGAGGTGCAGGCGCAGGTGGTGGCGGCATGGTCGCAGCTGGTCGCCGCGAAAGCGCAGCTCGAATCGGACCAGGCGAGCGTGGACGCCAACCGCATAGCGCTTGCCGGTGTCCGCGAAGAAGAGCGGGTGGGCCAGCGTACGCTGCTCGACGTGCTGAACGCCGAACAGGAATTGTTGAACTCGGAGGTCAACCTCGTCACCACCAAGCGCAATCTGGTGGTGGCCTCCTACGCCCTGCTGGCAACGATCGGTCGCCTCAATGCCCAAGAGCTGGGCGTGGCCGGCCTCGTGTACGATCCCGAAGCGCACTACAACGAGGTGCGCCGCAAGTGGACCGACATCAGCATTACCCACGGCGACGGGCGACGCGAGGATTTCCAGGCCGAGGTGCGGCGCGAGCCGCCGCATGAGCCGGCCAAATAGGTGCGAGCGCCGCGGTGGTGCGTCGGCTCACGACGATGCGCCTGCCGGCGGACCGTGAAATCCCGCTGTTGTAGCATGCCTTGCGTCGGCTATAGAGACGCCCTACCGATGCTATAGTCTGCGCGCTTGTTGGGGGGCGGGGCGGCCGAATTCCCATATGGCTGCGGCGGCGTTTGAGTGAGGTGCGGTATGAGTAAACCCGAGTTGCCGGTTGATCCGAGCCTGGACGAGATCCTGGCAACGATCCGCAAGACGCTGGGCGACGACAGACCCGAAGACGGGCTCTCCAAGCTGGACAGCCTGCCACCGGGCGTGCGGGACGAGCCGGCGGCGCCGGCCAAGGGCAATGGCGCGGGCGCGCTTCCGGACCGGCTGGCCGACGCCCTGGGTGGTGGGCATAGCGAGGAGGATTTGACGGACCTGCTTGCCACGGAGCTGCCTAGTCCGACGCAGGCGCCCAAGCCCCAGAGTGGCGCCGACACGCGCGATGCACCTTGGTTTCTGTCGCGCGGCTCGCTGCCAGATGCCCCGGAGGCCAAGCCGGCGGCGAGCAACACGCAGGTCGATCCCGGTCTGCCGAACACAGCGCACGAAGAAATCATGCTGACACGGCCGGAGACGCTGCGCCGCTCCTTCCCGCCCCTTTTCGGGGCCGGCGAAGCGACCCCGACGCGCCCCGCCGACATGCCATTCGAGCGCCCCAAGCCCAATGGGCTCGCCGGCTTGCCGGCGTCGCGTACCGCGGAGGCGCCGGTGCTGCCGACACCTGCCGTGGCCGACAGGATCGTGCCGGCCGCCTTGCCGGCGAAGCAGGGGCCGGCTGCCGAGCCGGCCAAGTTTGTCGCACCCATCGAGGCAAAAGCGCGTCCGGTCGAGGAGCGAGTTGCTCCGTTCGTAGAGAAGCCCGCGGTGCTGCCGGAGCTGCCGAACGAGATTTCGACCCTTCCCGAACCGCCTCGCAATGTCCGTGGCCCCGAAGCGAGCGTGCCGCCCCGGCCCGAATTCGGAACTGCCATGCCAGAGCCTCCGAGACCGGAGCCTCCAAGGCCGGAACCTCCGAGGCCGGAAACTCCAAGGCCGGAGCCGGTGGCGGAGCGGGCCGCGGGTCTGCAGGGCCAGCCGTTGCAGGAGATGATCGCGCGGCTGCTCGAGCCGGTGATCCAGCAGTGGCTCGACCAGAACCTGCCGAGCATGGTGGAAGCCGCCATCCGCGAGGAGATGGACCGCCAGTTCAAGAGACCGCGTGGCGAGCTGAAGATTTGAGCCGTTCGATCGTAACCCCGCCGCGCGGCCGTGCCTCTCCTCCATCACTGCAACCGGCAGGGCGGGGCCGCTCTTTGCCCGTGACCTGATCCAAATTCCATGCTCGAGAAGACCTACCAGCCAGCCGACATCGAAGCGCGCATCCACGACGAGTGGATGAGGGCCGAAGCCTTCAAGGCCGGCCGGCCGGAGCGCGCCAAGGCCGAGGCCTACGCAATCGTCATCCCGCCGCCCAACGTGACTGGCTCACTGCACATGGGCCATGCCCTCAACAACACGCTGCAGGACGTGCTGTGCCGCTTCGAGCGCATGCGCGGCAAGGATGTGCTGTGGCAGCCGGGGACCGACCACGCCGGCATCGCCACGCAGCTGGTTGTCGAGCGGCAACTGATGGAGCGACAGCTTCATCGTCGTGCGCTCGGGCGTGAAAAGTTCATCGAAGAAGTCTGGAAGTGGAAGGCCGAAAGCGGCGGCACCATCGTCAACCAGCTGAAGCGGCTGGGTGCTTCGTGCGACTGGAGCCGTGAGCGCTTCACCATGGACGAGGGATTGTCGAAGGCGGTGCTGAAGGCCTTCGTCGATCTCTATAACGACGGGCTGATCTACAAGGACAAGCGCCTCGTCAACTGGGACCCGGAGTTCCAGAGCGCCATCTCCGACCTCGAAGTCGACATGGTCGAGGCACGGGGCTCGTTCAGCTGGACGGCCGGTGATCCCGAAAAGCCGTTCGATGCGAAGGCGCTGGGCAAGGTGCTCGATCGCAATCCGGCTGGGCACCTCTACCATTTCCGCTATCCGCTGACGGCGAAGGTTGCCGGCTACCCCAAGGACTACATTGTCGTTGCCACCACGCGGCCGGAGACGATGCTGGGCGATACGGCGGTTGCGGTGCATCCCGAAGACGAGCGCTACGCGGCGCTGGTGAAAGCGGGCGCCAAGGTGCGCCTGCCGCTGGTCGGGCGCGAGATACCGATCGTCGCCGATGCCTACTCCGATCCCGAGAAGGGATCGGGCGCGGTGAAGATCACGCCGGCGCACGACCTGAACGACTTCGAGGTCGGCAAGCGGCATAAGCTGGAGTTGATCAATATCTTCACCGCCATCGCCGAACTCAATGATGCGGTGCCCGAGAAGTATCGGGGCAAGGATCGCTTCGCGGCGCGCAAGCTGGTGATCGCCGACATGGAGGCAGCCGGCTTGCTGGAGCAAATCGAGCCGACCACGCATGCCGTGCCGCATGCCCAGCGTGGCAATGCGCTGATCGAGTACTGGCTGACCGATCAGTGGTACGTGAACGCGGCGGAGCTCGCCAAGCAGGCCATTGCCAAGGTCGAGGACGGCAGCACCAAGTTCGTGCCGCAGAACTGGGAGAAGACTTACTTCGAGTGGATGCGCAACATCCAGCCGTGGACCATCTCGCGCCAGCTCTGGTGGGGCCATCAGATACCGGCGTGGTACGGGCCGGATGGCAAGGCCTTCGTTGCGCTCGATGAGGCGGGCGCCGCCAAGCTCGCCGAGGCGCACTACAAGAAAGATGTCGAGCTGAAGCGCGACGAGGACGTGCTCGACACGTGGTTCTCGTCGGGCCTGTGGGCGTTCTCGACGCTCGGCTGGCCTGAGCAGACGCCAGAGCTCGCGCGCTTCTATCCGACCAGCACGCTGGTGACCGGCTTCGACATCATCTTCTTCTGGGTCGCGCGCATGATGATGATGAGCCTCTACTTCATGAAGGAGGTGCCGTTCCGCGACGTCTACATCCATGCCCTGGTGCGCGACGAGAAGGGGCAGAAGATGTCGAAGACCAAGGGCAACGTCATGGACCCCTTGGCGCTGATCGACGAGTACGGCGCCGATGCCCTGCGCTTCACGATGGCGGCGATGGCCGCGCAGGGCCGCGACCTGAAACTGTCGACCGCCCGCGTCGAGGGCTATCGCAATTTCGCGACCAAGCTGTGGAACGCGGCGCGCTTTGCCGAGATGAACGAGTGCGTGCGCCAGAAGGATTTCGATCCGAAATCTGTCGAGGAAACCGTCAATCGCTGGATCGCTGGCGAGGTGGAGCGCACGGCGAGGGCCGTCACAGCCGGCATCGAGGGCTACAAGTTCAACGAGGCGGCGGCCGCCGTGTACGACTTCACCTGGGGTACGTTCTGCGACTGGTACCTGGAATTGATCAAGCCGGTTCTGAACGGCGAAGACGAGGGGGCCAAGGCCGAGACGCGCGCCACCACCGCCTGGGTGCTGGACCAGGTTTTGAAGCTCCTGCACCCGTTCATGCCGTTCATCACCGAGGAGCTGTGGTCGCGGCTGGTCGAGGTCGGCGTGCAGCGGGAGAACCTGCTGTGCCTCTCCACCTGGCCGGTGTTCGAAGGCCTCGCCGATGCGGATGCCGACGAGGAAATCGGCTGGCTGGTCGGCCTGATCAGCGAAGTGCGCTCGGTGCGCAGCGAGATGAACGTACCGGCCGGAGCCAAGGTGCCGCTGGTGCTGGTCGGCGCCGGCAAGGCCCTGCGCGCGCGCACCGCGCGGCACGAGGAGACGATCGAGCGGCTGGCCCGGTCGGACGATATCTCGTTTGCCAAGGCGGCGCCCAAGGGCTCGGCGCAGATCGTGCTGGGCGAGACGGTGGCGGCATTGCCCCTGGCCGGCGTGATCGACATGGGGGCCGAGCGCGGACGCCTGGAGCGCGAGATCCACAAGTGCCGGAGCGAGGTTGCCAAGGTCGACGCCAAGCTGGCGAACCAGAGCTTCGTCGCCAAGGCCCCACCCGAGGTGGTCGAGGAGAACCGCGAGCGCAAAACCGACTTCGAGGCCACCATCGCCAAGCTGCAGGCGGCGCTGAAGCGCGTCGAGGCCGCGGCTTGACTTGTCTCATTCCCTCTCCCCACTCTTCGTGGGGAGAGGGTTAGGGTGAGGGGCAGAAGCTTGCGCCGCCATTTGTGGCTGCCCCTCACCCCGACCCTCTCCCCGTAAGCACGGGGAGAGGGAGATCAGCCATGTACACGCCGGTGCAATTCAAGGTCGATGAAGCCGCCGACGCCCACGCGTTGATGCGCGCGCATCCCTTTGCCATCCTCGTCACGCATGGCGTGGACGGCCTGTTGGCGACGCACTTGCCGACCGTGTTGAAGGTGCATGCGGCGAACCCACTCGGCCGCATCGAATGCCACCTGGCGCGGCCCAATCCGCAGTGGAAAGCGTTCGCACCCGACACCGACGTGCTGATGATCTTCCAGGGCGCCGAGGCCTACATCCGCCCGGGCTGGTACCCCTCCAAAGCCGCGCACGGCAAGGTGGTGCCGACCTGGAATTACGCCGTCGTGCATGCCTACGGCCGGCTGCAGAGCATCGAGGACCAAGACTGGCTGCTGGCGCACGTCGGCGAGCTGAGCAATCAGCAGGAGGCACCATACGCCGAACGCTGGTCGACAACCGATGCGCCTGCCGACTTCCTCGAGCGGCAAACGCGCGGGATCGTGGGGCTGACGCTCTCCATCACGCGGCTGGAGGGCAAGATCAAGATGAGCCAGAACCGGGATGTGCCCGACCGAGAGGGCGTCGTGCGCGGCCTGGCCGAGCGCGCGCAAGGCGATGACGCTGCGACGGCGGCGCTGGTGCAGAAATTCACGCGTTGATCGGAAGTCGGTCGCATCTCGTCAAGGTTTCGGCGTGCTGGCCAGCGTGCGGAAGGTCCACATCTCCCAGGATCGATTGATCGACGCGTCGTTGGTCTCGGCGATCTTCGAGGCTTCTCTCTCGTTGAGATACGTTACCTTGCCTATCTTGAGCGCCTCCGTCAGCACGCGCGCATTGAGATCGGTGTAGATGGCGCGCGATACGGCCTGCTTGATCGAGGTGCCGACAGTATTGAAGCCGTGCCCGCGCATGAGTATTGCAGGCACCGACCCCAGCGTCTGGCCAGCGCCGCACCCAGCGGGCTGGTTCTCACCAGCATGTCGGTCTCATTGCCGCCAGCCTCACGGATCTCGAAGGCCGGTACAGCGCGCACGAGGAAGCCGGCCATGTGCGAGACGGGTTTGAGCGGCGTCCCCGGTCACGCCGAAGGGTAGCACCTAGGGAGCGTGACTGTGCACTACAGCATTCACGTCCGGCCGAGCGCGATAGATTTCGGCATGAATGAAGCGCTCGCTGAACAAGCGCCCGCCGCGCTCGTCGATCGGCCGGCCGTCCAGGTCGAACTCCATCACGTCTTCGGCGACCACCATGCCCGCCGCCCGTGCGCGGGACATGTAAAATCGGTTCGGATCGGTCGGTGAGCGAAAGCTCAAATGGCCGAAACCATCGGCGATCACGCCCTGGTCGGCCAAGATCCGGTTTGCGACGACAAATTCCGCGATCAGCTCGGGCAGGGCCGCGCCGTCTGCGCTGCCGCAGGCGTTGCAAGGCTCACGAGGAGAGCCAGCATGGCGGCAACCACAAGGTGGATTTTGATCATTCCGCACCTCCGGTATCCCGCAGGGCAGACAATTCACCAGCGATCAGGCAACCGTGTGGCTCGTCATGCCGTGGCGCGATAGTACACGTCGACCAGCTTCCAGCTGCCGCCCTCCAGGGCCAGGATGCTGACCACGCGCCTGCCCGGCATCTCCAGGTCGACGGCCTCGATGCGGAAGCGGGTCGGGCTTTCGAAGAACGCCCAGCGCAGGCGGCGCGGCGCCAGCGGATCGGCGATTGCATCCTCTTCGGCGCTCGTATCGGCTGACGATGTGGGTGTGCGCTCGCGCGTCATGCCCAGATCATCAAGCAGGCTGCGGCCGGCCAGCACCTTGCCCAGCGTCAGTGGCGTGACGGTGTAGTCGATCACGGCATCCGCGGTCGCAGGCCCGAGCGCGCCGATCAGCACGCGGGTGACGAGGCCACGCTTCGGGTCGGTGCTCTTTTCCTTGAGGTTTCTGCCGACCGTCTGCTTGAGGTTGGCGCGCAACTCCGTCCAGTCGACCTTGCTTTCGATGGCGGGAATGTCATTTCCCTTCACGGCGGCGCGTAGCTGCCAGGCCGCAGTCAGCGGCCAGCCCAGATAGGCGAGCGGCAGCACGAGAGGAGCGATCAACAACCTGCGCATGGCGAGCTCGGCGGCGTTGGATCAGGGCTGGCTTGTCGCCTTGGGCGCGGCAATGGCGCCGGAGATGGTGAGGCTGGTGAGTTTCCACTCAAGACCCTTCAGCTCCAGGAGGCCGGTGTAAGTGCGGTCCAGGCGATGCCGGTCGGCGACCTCGATCTCGAAGCGGGTCAGGGAATGGAATACGGCGCGGCGTATGCGGCCGTAGAAGGCGACGAAGCGGTCGACGATGGTGCCGTCGAGCCAGGTGCCGGCGAGCGCGGTCGGTGCGTCGGGTTTGGCTGCGAGGGGCTGAATGGTGCCGCGCCAGACGCGGCGGTAGCCCAGGAAAACGGGGAAGTACTCCGGCGTCGCGTAGCGGTCGATAACCGAGCCTGCCATGCTCGGGGCGACGGTCGACTTCACACGCTGCCAGAGGGTGGGCCGGGGCGCGCCCGGCTCGGTCTCCAGCGCCGCCAGGGCCTCGGCGCTCATGGAGGCTTTGAGGCTGGCCCGCACGCTGTGCCATTCGACCTTGCTGGCCAGGGTCGCGGTGTCGCCGCTGCGCATGGCCTCACGGATCGTAAGTACAGTGTAGATCGGCCAAGCAATGTATGCGGCCGTCAAAAGGAGCAAGAAGACGGAAAACCGAAACAGACCAAACCGACGCATTTCGCAATGTCCCGCTACGGTGAAGTAACGATAGCGTGACAATTGGGCGAAGGCGCGACGGCCGGATGGACTGGGAGCTAGCGGTCACTTGGGGTGCAAGTCGGCCATGCCGTGGCCGCCGGGCACCCATGCATCATCGGGAAAAAGCTTGGGACATCCGTGAATTGGTAAACGGTCTGTTGCCTATGGGCAACAAAACACCTCATATGTGCCACTGTTGGGCCACAAACGGTCTCCACATAGATCATCGGATCGCATTCACCGGGACGGGCGCGGACGGTTGCGCCAAGTCGATTTACTAGCGGGTTTCGACGTTACCTCGGCAGGCTTTGCAGGCGCTGGCTCGCCTCGCAAAATTTTCCGTCCGATCGGCGTTCCCGCGTCGAAGTAGAGCACAGATGGACGCCAGGACGTTCAACAGGTCGAAGCTGCCCAGCCGTCATGTCAGCGAGGGCCCCTCGCGCGCAGCGCACCACGTCGTGTGCGCACCGAATCTCGAAAACGTGAAGTTCGATAAAAATCAGAATGTTGCTTGCCCAGTTTCAAAGCCCATATCAGCTATGGGTGGAGCGGTAGGGCTGGTGAGCACGTCGGCACCGCCGGCCGATCCCTGTCGGAGCGGTGCCTTGAGAACATATGCGGATCAGGTGGGACCGGCTGGTGCCAGCGCGGTCACACATGCGGGTGGAGGAGCTGAGGTTGCTTGCTATGCGGATATTTAGCGCGCTGATCGCGGCGAGCTGCATCGCCTGGCTGAGCACGGGTGCCGTGGCTGCAGGGCCGGGCAAGTACAACTCGCCGCAGATGGCTTTCGAGCAAGGTCTCAATGCCTACAAGGCGGGCCAGTACGAACTCGCGGTGCCGGCGCTCGAGGAAGCCGCCAAGAAGGGCAGCGAGTCCAACCAGTTCTTCGCCGATTTCTATCTGGCACGCATCTATTCCGATGCATCCGGCGGCAAGGCCGACCGAGCCAAGGCCTATGAGCTGTTCCGCAAGCTCGCCGATGAAAACGCCGACGCCGATCCGGATGAAGGCCATCGCGCACCGTTCGTGGCCAAGGCACTGACGGCGCTGGCTGGCTACCTGCGCAGCGGAGTGCCCGAGCTGGGCGTCGCGCCCGACGTCGACCGTGCGGTTGAATACCTGCAGAACGCGGCGACCTCGTTCGGCGACCAGGACGCGCAATTCGAGCTGGCCAAGACCTACCTCAGCCGCGGCGGCGACGACGACGTCAAGCTCGGCAAGCATTTCCTGTCGGTGCTGGCCCGTGATGGCTTCGCCAATGCGCAGGCATTCCTCGCCGACATGTACTGGCGCGGGAGCTACGTGAAAAAGGACGATCAGCGCGCGCTCGCCCTCATCACGATGGCGTCGGAGAATGCGCCGCAGCATGATCGCGCAGGCATCGATGCCGTCCACCAGACCATCTACTGCGGCACCTCGCCGGCTCTGCGCGCGCAGGCCGACAGTCTGGCTGCCATCTGGCGGCAGGTGCTGGGTCGCCAGGCCGCCAATGCCGCCCGCAATGCTGCGGACACGAAGCGTGCGCAGCCGCTGACCTGCAGCAATGGCGAGGTCGTTGATCTGCAGCGGCCGAAGCCGCCGGTGGATACAACCGGTGCGGTGGCCGCGAGGCCAACGACTGCACGCGGCGAGATCGTGCAGGGCAACGCGGCGGGCTTCGGTCTGCGCGACGTCGGCACCACGAAATAAGGGATGAGGTTCGGGTTCCGGGATCAGGGCGTGCCCGGAGCCGTGAAACCTATTCCCTCAGCTCAACCCAGACCGGCACGTGGTCGGACGGTTTTTCCCAGCCGCGCGTGAACTTGTCGATGCCGGCAGACTGCAACAGATCGGCGGCCTGCGGCGACAGCAGGACGTGGTCGATGCGGATGCCATGGTCCTTCTGCCACGCGCCGGCCTGATAGTCCCAGAACGTGTAGATGCCGGGGCCTGGGTGGCAGGCGCGCACGGCATCGGTCAGGCCGAGGTTGAGGAGTGCGCGCATGGCCGCGCGCGTCTCCGGCTGAAACAGGGCGTCTTCGCGCCAGGCATCGGGGTTCTTGGCATCGACCGGCTCGGGGATGACATTGTAGTCGCCGACCAGCAGTAGCGGTTCCTCCAATTCGAGCAGGCTGCGCGTGCGTGCCTGCAGGCGTTTCATCCAGGCCAGCTTATAGGCGAACTTGTCGGTGCCGATCGGGTTGCCATTCGGCAGATAGAGGTTGCCGACGCGGACCACGCCGCCGCTGCGCGGAACCAGCACCTCGATGTAGCGGGCGTGCGCGTCCTCCTCGTCGCCGCCGGGCAGGCCCTTGACGACCACCTCGTCGAACGGCCGCTTGGAGAGGATGGCGACGCCGTTGAAGCCCTTCTGCCCGTGCACGGCGACGTTGTAGCCGACCTCCTCGAAGGCACCGGAGGGAAAGGCCTCGGTGAGCGACTTGATCTCCTGGAAGCAGGCGACGTCCGGGCTCGTCTCCTTGAGCCAGGTCAGCGCGCCCTCGAGGCGCGCCTTGACGCCGTTGATGTTCCAGGTGGCGATTTTCATGGGCGTCTTTGTGGGCTGCGACTCGGTACGAGGCAAGTGTCATCCCGGAATCCGCACTGGCGAATATCCGGCATCCAGTATCGACGGATGTTCGGGTAGCTGGGTCCCGGATGCGCGCTGTGCGCGCTCCGGGATGACAACCGGATCGATTAGACCGAGAAGCTGGTGCCGCAGCCGCAGGAGGCGGTGGCCTGCGGGTTCTTGATCTTGAAGGCGGCGCCGATCAGGTCGTCGACGAAGTCGATCTCGGAGCCCGCCAGATAGTCGAGCGAGACCGGGTCGATCAGGACGCGGGCTCCGGCCTGCTCGATAACCACGTCGTCGGCGGCGCGTTCGCCGACTAGGTCGAACTTGTACTGGAAGCCGGAGCAGCCCCCGCCCTCCACGCTGATGCGCAGCATGGTATGTTTAGGTTCGCCGGCAACGATCTCGCAGATCCGGCGCGCGGCGCGCTCGGTAACGGTGACGGCGGTCGGGGTGGCTGTGTCGCTCATGATCCGGCTCTTGGGACCCGCTCGGGCCTGTCGGCAATTTGCCAAGCGACTCGCGTTAGAAGCGCTCAACTCTGCACCAGTACATAGGTTCGGCGGCAGCCTTGTCAAACCCCCCCTAGTGTCCCGATTTCGAGGTTTGCCTGCCTTTGCCGCCAGCGTCCCGAGCGAACCTCGAAATCATAAGAGACACTAAAATCATAGTCTTGCTAGTGTGATGATCGAGCAATTCGCCGGAGTTCGCGGCGTGGTTTCGGAGCGTATTTCTCGATCTGAATCACACTAGGGGCCTGGAAATGACCCGCGGCGCCAAGAAACAGCACCAGACCGGAGTAAGCAGCCCACTCTACAGCGTCGCCGGGCGCTCTGTGGCGGCCTGGGCGACCAATGCCGAGGACAGCGCGGGGCGGGTGCACCCTGAGCCGCCATGCCCAATGCGCACGCCTTTCCAGCGCGATCGGGATCGCATCGTGCACGCCACGGCTTTTCGCCGCCTCACCTACAAGACCCAGGTGTTCGTGTTCCACGAGGGCGACCACTACCGCACGCGCCTGACGCACAGCCTGGAGGTGGCGCAGATCGCTCGCGCCATTGCCCGCCTGCTGTGGCTGGATGAGGATCTCGCCGAGGCGCTGGCGCTGGCGCACGATCTGGGTCACCCGCCGTTCGGCCATGCCGGGGAGCGCGCCCTGGCTGCCGCCACCGAGCCCTACGGGGGGTTCGACCACAACGCGCAGAGCCTCAAGGTGGTAACGCGGCTCGAGCGCAAGTACGCGGCTTTCGACGGTCTCAACCTGTCGCTCGAGACGCTGGAAGGCCTCGTCAAGCACAACGGCCCGCTGACCGGGGCGTTTGGGGACGAGCGGGTGCTGATCGAGGCCGTCGCCGCTGCCGGCCTGGAAGGGCGCTTGCACCTGTCCCTGTTCGCTCCCGCCGAGGCGCAGGCGGCGGCCATCGCCGACGACATCGCCTACAACTGCCACGATCTCGACGATGGCCTGCGTGCGGGACTGATCGGGCTCGACGATCTGATCGAAGTGCCGCTGGCCGGCCGGCTGGTTGCGGAGGTGGCTGGCACCGGCATCGAGACCGGTCGGGTCATCTACGAGGTCAACCGGCGCATGATCACGGCCATGATCGATGACGTGGTGCGCTGCTCGAAGGTGCGCCTGGAGGCGCTCGATGAGCCAGGCATTCAGGGTGTGCGGGAAGCCGGACGGCCGGTGATCGTGCCCTCCGAAGAGCGCCGCGGCGAGATGATGGGTTTGAAGGCTTTTCTGCTCGCCAAGGTCTACCGCCACCCGCGCGTCATGCACGTGATGCGAGGCGCCGAGCAGATCGTTGCCGACCTGTTCGCGCGCTACCTGGCCGAGCCCGACGAGATGCCGCCGCCATGGCGCATGGCCGGCGCTGGAGAAGCGGCGCGCGCGGCCGTGGTCGCCGACTTCGTGGCCGGCATGACGGACCGCTACGCCATCAACGAGCACCGGCGCTTGTTTGACGCTACCCCGGAATTGCGTTAGCCCGGCGCATCTTCCAACAGCCCTCGGGGCCGGGACTGCCGATGCCGGAACTGCCGTTGAACGTCTACGCGCTGGTGCGCGGCCGCATCGTCGACGCGCTGGATGGGATGGCGCGCGAGGGTGCCCTGCCGGCCGGGCTCGACCTCTCCAATGTCGAGGTGTCGCCGCCGCGCGATGCAGCGCATGGCGACCTCGCCTGCAACGCTGCAATGGCGCTGGCCAAGGCGGCCAGCATGAAGCCGCGCGACATTGCCGACAAATTGGCGGCCAAGCTGAAAGCCGACCCCGACATCGAAAAGGTGGAGGTGGCGGGACCCGGCTTCCTGAACATGAGTTTCGTGCCGGCCTTCTGGCACCAGGTGGTGACGAGCGATCCTCGATCAGGGCGCCTCCTATGGCCGCGCGGCCATCGGCAAGGGCGACAGGGTCGATGTCGAGTACGTGTCGGCCAACCCGACCGGGCCGATGCACGTCGGGCACGGGCGCGGCGCGGTGTTCGGTGACGCGCTGGCCAACCTGCTGCAGTTCGCCGGCTTCGAGGTCACGCGCGAGTACTACATCAACGATGCCGGCGCACAGGTCGATGCGCTGGCCCGTTCCGCCTACCTGCGCTACCGCGAGGCACTCGGCGAGGAGATCGGCGAGATCCCGGCCGGGCTCTATCCGGGCGATTATCTGAAGCCCGTCGGGGCTGCTCTTGCCGAGGAGCACGGTCACTCGCTGCTCAACTTCCCCGAGGAGCGCTGGCTTCCCCTGGTGCGCGATGTCGCCATCGCCCGCATGTTGGAGATGATCAAGGAGGACCTCGGCGCCCTCAACATCCACCACGAGGTGTTCTTCTCGGAGCGCTCGCTGACGGCAGGCGGCAAGAACGAGGTGCGGGCCACCATCAAGGAGTTGACCGCCAAGGGCCTCGTCTACCAGGGCCGGCTGCCACGGCCCAAGGGCCACGACGACGGCGAATGGGAGGACCGCGAGCAAACGCTGTTCAAGTCGACTCAGTTCGGTGACGACGTCGATCGCGCCCTGCAGAAGTCGGATGACGGCTATACGTATTTCGCCTCCGACATGGCCTATCACCACAACAAGATCGAACGCGGATTCCAGCACCTGATCAATGTGTTCGGTGCCGACCACGTCGGCTACATCGCGCGCATGAGAGCGGCGGTGGCCGCGCTATCGGACGGCAAGGTCGATCTCGACATCAAGGTGTGCCAGCTGGTGAAGCTGTTCCGCGCGGGCGAGCCGGTGAAAATGTCGAAACGGGCCGGCACGTTCGTCACACTGCGGGAAGTGGTGGATGAGGTTGGACCCGATCCCGTGCGCTTCATGATGCTGTACCGAAAGAATGACGCGCCGCTCGACTTCGATCTCGCCAAGGTAGTGGAGCAGTCGAAAGACAATCCGGTGTTCTACGTTCAGTACGCGCACGCGCGTGCACATTCGGTGTTTCGCAACGTGGCGGAAGTTTTTCCACAGATGACGGCGGATTCGGCGGCCGTGCGCTCGGCCGATTTGTCGCCTCTCAAGGATGCCGGCGAGATCGATCTGATCCGTAAGCTGTCGGCTTTTCCGGTCATCGTCGAAGGTGCGGCACGAGCCCACGAGCCGCACAGGCTGGCCTTCTATCTATATGATTTAGCTTCAGCTTTTCACACGCAATGGACGAAGGGCAATGAATTGCCACATTTGCGCTTTATCCAAATCAAAGACGGGACTCTAACGGCAGCACGCCTCGCGTTGATCTTGGCCACCCAAAGGGTTTTGGCCACAGGATTGGCGCTCCTGGGCGTACAAGCCCCTCAAGAGATGCGATAGAGTCGCGATTCGGTGGGGGTTGCGGGAGCAACGAGTAGAGGAACGGGGCATGTCTCGGAACGGTCAATACGGCCAGGGGCGGCCGCCACAACGGCGCGGTCCGGCAGAACACGATCCCTATGCGCCTCAGTGGCCGCAGCAACCCGGCGGCTATCCCGACCCGAACTACGCCAACGGCGGCCAGCAGGGCTATCACTATCCGCCCGAGCCGGACCTGTACGGCTCTCCGCAGAACGGCGGCGGCCTTGAGCGTTTCGCGCCGCAGAATGGGGCGGCGCCCTATCAGCAGGATCCGCGCGGCTACGACCTCGGCAGCTATATGCCGAATGGCGCGCAGGAGGGATATCCGCCTGCCGAGCCCGCCCAATACGCTCCGCAGCAGCAGGGTTACGCGGAAACCGACGCCGACTACGACGATGGCTTGGGGGACGTCGAGGACGAGTCGCGCGGTGGCCGTCGCTGGATGGTGATCGCGATTGCCCTGGTCGGCGCCATCGGCCTCGGCGGCGGCTTGGCCTACACGTACAAAATGCTGTTCACCAACGGCTCCGGCCGCGCTCCGTTCGTCAGGAACGTCGAGCCGCCGAACAAGGTCAAGCCGGTCAGCAGCGGCAGAGAGAACGCCCAGGTCGACAAGAAGCTGTTCACGCGGCTGGGCGAGGACAGCAATGCCGAAGTTCGGGGAACTCCGACCGGCAGCGAGCCCGAAGCGCAGGCGGCCGATGGTTCGAGCGACGCCCAGGTCGGTGGGCCGCGTCCGGTGCGGATCATCCCGATCCAGCCGGGCGGACAGGGCCAAGGCTCGGGCCAAGTGGGCGCCACCGGCAGCGTCGATACGGCCGCCAAGCCAATGGTGGCTTTGCCGGGCCTGATGATCGACACGTCAGGCGGCGGGGCCGCGCGGCAGCGCTATCCGCAGCAAGGGGCGCAGCAGCAGGCAGCGCAGCAGCAAGGCGCTGAGCAGCAGCAGGGTGCGCAGCTCGGCGCGCCGGTGCGCATCGCCGCCTTGCCGCAGCAGCAGAACACGCAGCAGGCCGGAGCAGAGCCTGTTCTGCCGACCAGGCGGCCTGTCGCGATACCGACGACGCCGACAACGCCAACCACGCCTTCGACCGCCAGCGCCACCCAGACGGCGCCGAGGGCTCCGGCGCCGAAACGGGAGGTGACCGCCTCCGCGGCGATGACCACCAATACGCCAGTCTCGAGCGGCTATGTGGCAGTGCTGTCGTCGAAGAAGTCGCGCATGGATGCCATGAAGGCGTATGCCAGCCTCGACCAGAAATATCGCGACATGCTGGCCTCCAGCACCTTCGACGTGCAGGAGGCCGATCTGGGCGACAAGGGTGTCTGGTATCGTGCCGTGATCGGCCCGCCGCGCTCCTACGAAGGCGCCAAAAAGCTCTGCGACGACTTGAAGGCCGCCGGGCACCAGGACTGCTGGCCGGCTAGATACTGATATCTCAAGCATCTTGAGCGGACTGCCTGGCTTGACGCGCTGTTAAGGTGCGCCGCCGCAGGCTTGTTCGGTACAGGCACGAAGGCTCTCGGATATGCTGTCTGCCTTCATTGCGGGGCTAGCCGGTCCGCAGCTCGGCTCGCGCGAAGCTGCGCTGCTGCGTGATGCGCGCCCATGTGGCGTCATCCTGTTTGCTCGCAATGTCGAAAGCCCCGAGCAGGTGCGCAGGCTGACGGGCGATGTGCGAACGGCCATCGGGGCCGACGATCTGCTGGTGCTCATCGACCAGGAAGGTGGACGCGTCCGCCGTCTCAAGCCGCCGCACTGGCGCGCCCTGCCGCCGGCAGCTGCCTACGGCGAGCTCTACGCGCGCGACCCGCTGGCCGGTCTGCGCTCGGCGTCTCTGGCCGCGCGGCTCACCGCTGCCGACCTCCTCGCCGTCGGCATCAATACGGACTGTGCGCCGGTGCTCGACGTGCCCGTGCCTGGCAGCCACGACGTCATCGGCGACCGCGCCTACGGCACCACGCCCGACCAGGTGGTAGCCCTCGGCCGCGCCGTCGTGGATGGCTTCATGGCCGGCGGCGTGCTGCCGGTCATCAAGCACATTCCGGGGCACGGCCGCGCCACCAAGGACAGCCACCACGACCTGCCCGTTGTTACCGCCTCGCAGTCGGAGCTCGAGGCCAGTGATTTCCGCGCGTTCCGCGGGCTGCGCAATGCCCCGGCTGCCATGACCGCGCACGTGGTGTTCACGGCCTTCGATGCCGATGCACCAGCCAGCACATCGGTGCGAGTAACAAACGAGATCATCCGCGGCGCCATCGGCTTCGACGGCCTGCTGATGAGCGACGACCTCGGCATGCGGGCGTTGACGGGCAGCATCGCCCAGCGCGCGGCAGCGGTGCTGGCGGCCGGCTCCGACCTGGCGCTGCTGTGCAGTGGAGACGCCGCCGAGACCGAGAGCGTAGCTGGCGTCGTGCCGCCGTTGCAGGGCGACGCGCAGGACCGATTCGTGCGCGCCTGTGCCGTTTTCAGGCAACAGAACACCTTTGACATGGCCGAGGCAGAGGCCTGTCTTGGCGAGCTTTTGCGCGCCCGTGCCTGAATCAGTGTAATCTGCACCCTTGTGACGATGCACAGGTTATCCACCGAACAGGGAAACCGGAATGGCTGAGGCCAGCATGAGCGCGGCGGAGCCCGAGCTCGGCAACGAGGTTTGGCAGGCCGGCGATGAGGCGCCGCGGCCGGAGGAGGCGTTGGTCGTCAGCCTGGACGGCTTCGCCGGGCCGCTCGATGTGCTGCTGGCCCTGGCGCGTACGCAGAAGGTCGACCTGGCCAAGATTTCCGTGCTGGCGCTGGCTGAGCAGTACCTGGGCTTCATCGCCCACGCCCGCAAGCTTAGGCTGGAGCTGGCCGCCGATTACCTGGTGATGGCCGCCTGGCTTGCCTACCTCAAGTCCAAGCTGCTGCTGCCGCGCGAGCCCTCCACGGCGGATCAGCCCTCCGGCGAGGAGCTGGCGGCACGGCTGGCCTTCCGCCTGAAGCGGCTGGAGGCCATGCGCAACGCGGCCGCCACCCTGATGACGCGGCATCGGCTCGGCCGCGACGTTTTCGCACGCGGCATGCCGGAAGGGGTGCGCACCATCCGCGTGCGCCAGTACACTGCCGTCGTATACGACCTGCTCAAGGCCTACGCAGAGCAGCGCTCGCGTACGGTCAAGCGGGTGCATGTTGTTCCGCGCCGCACGGTTTGGTCGATCAAGGACGCGCGCGAGCGGCTGCAGGTGCTGATCGGTCGCGGGACGGCCGCAGTGGGTGCAACTCGAGATGTACCTCGAGCAGTATTTGCCGGGCCCGGAGCTGGCCCGCACGGCGCTGGCCAGCTCGTTCGGCGCCACGCTGGAGATGGCCCGCGATGGCCTGGTGGAGCTGTCGCAAGCCGAGCCCTTTGCGCCCATCTACATGCGCAGGCGCGAGGAAGGAGCAGATTGGCAGCGCGTCAGTTGAGTCCCCAGGTCCCAGTTGCAAGCGTCGGAGCTTTAGAACCTGCCGAATAAAAAGGGGACAGACATGGTTCCGCCGAAGCTTACCGTCGTGCCGCATCGGCAGGAACGGGAGGACGGCCACCAGGACGACGATGTGATGCGTGAGCTCACGCACACGCCGGCGCAGGAGAACGTACGCGGTCTGCCGCCCAATATTGCGCAGCTGCCGTCGGCGGATCGCCGCGAGCAGCTCAGAATTCTCGAAGCCCTGCTGTTTGCCGCCGCCGAGCCGCTGGCCGAGGCCTATCTTGCAGGCCACCTCAAGTCGGACGATGACGTGACCGCGCTGCTGGAGGAGCTGCAAGGTTTCTACGCCAGCCGCGGCATCAACCTGATGCGCGTGGCCGGCAAGTGGGCGTTTCGCACGGCCGAGGATCTGGCCTATCTGCTGGAGCGCCACGCCACCGAGCAGCGCCGTCTGTCCAAGGCGGCCATGGAGACGCTGGCCATCATCGCCTATCACCAACCGGTGACGCGCGCCGAGATCGAGGAAATCCGCGGCGTAGCGGTCTCGGCCGGCACCATAGATGTGCTGATGGAGGTGAACTGGGTGCGCCCGCGCGGTCGCCGCCGCGCTCCGGGCCGGCCGATCACCTATGGCACCACAGATCAGTTCCTTGAGCACTTCGGCTTCGACGGCATCAAGGACTTGCCAGGCCTCACCGAGCTGAAGGGCTCGGGGCTGCTCAGCAGCAACCTGCCGCCCGACTTCACAGTGCCCGAACCCAACGATGCGATGGCCCTGATGCCCGACGAGCTGCCGCTCGATGCGGGCGAGGAAGAGACCGGCGAGTTGCCCCTGGGCGAGGGCGACGACGACCGCGGTCCACGGGGCGCGGCTTAGCAGCCTCTGTCATCCCGGAATTTCGCGTCAGCGAAATATCCGGGACCCAGGCCGTCTTCCTGCTCCTCCGCCAGCCCCAGCTCCTTCCAACAGCTGCCCTGCCGCCGTGCTGAATCTCGCGGCGAAGGCGCGCGCCTCATCCGACGTCTCCCACACCGGAGTGCTGCCGCGCGCTGTCGCATGGGGCTCTGCACGTCGTCGCGGGCGTGCGCCTTGTCCGGTCATATCTGACCAACCTTGGCCGATCAGCACGCACCGGAGCCATTGGCCCGGCCCATCTCCTTGGGATAGAACGGCCTTGGCGAGGTCAGGCGGTGAGCTTCACAAACAATTTTCGCGGACGGCGCGAGGCAGACAGCACGGCGCAGTCCGCTGCTGGTCGCGCTGCGACCACCATCGCCGCCCGCCTCACCTTCGAGAGCGTGGCGCGCGCCTACGACTCGGGCGATGCTCTGCGCGGGTTTTCCCTCGACATCGCGCCGGCCGAGGTGGTGTGCCTGCTCGGGCCGTCGGGTAGCGGCAAGACCACCCTGCTGCGCATCGCCTCCGGGATCGACAGGCCGACCGCCGGCCGCGTGCTGATCAACGACTACGAGGTGGCCGGTCCGTCTCGCTTCGTGCCGCCCGAGAAGCGCAATGTCGGCCTGATGTTCCAGGACTTCGCGCTGTTCCCGCACCTGTCCATCGTCGACAACGTCGCTTTCGGCCTGAAGTCGCTGCCGAGGGAAGAGGCGCGGCGGGAGGCGCTGGCGGCGCTGGCGCGCGTCGGACTGGAGCGCACGGCGAACGATTACCCGCACATCCTGTCGGGCGGCGAGCAGCAGCGCGTCGCGCTCGCGCGTGCCATCCTGCCGCGCCCGGCCGTGATGCTGATGGACGAGCCGTTCTCCGGCCTCGACGTGCAGCTGCGCGAGAAGATGCAGGAGGAGACGCTGGGCTTGCTGCGCCAGACGCGCGCCACCTGCCTGATTGTTACGCACGCGCCGGCCGAGGCTATTCGCCTCGGCGACCGCATCGCCGTGATGCGGGCGGGCAGGCTGGTGCAGGCGGGCAAGGCCGAGGAGCTTTACCGCAACCCGGCCGATCTGTTCGTGGCGCGGCTGTTCTCCGAGATCAACGAGATACCGGTGCGGGTCGAGGGCGGCGCGCTGCGCACGCCCATCGGGGTTTTCGTGGTGCCGGAGCTGAGCGAAGGCCAGGCCGCCACGCTGTGCATCCGCCGCCGGGCGATTCGCGTATTGCCTGCAGGGCAGGGGCTTGCAGGACGTGTCCTGCATGCCAAGTTCCTGGGCGATCTCGCCGTGCTTGAGATCGCCGCGGAGGGCTTCGAGCGGCCCCTCGTCACGCTGGTAAGGGAGGGGGAGGAGCCGGAGCGAGGGGCGGAGGTCGCAATTGCGGTCGATCCGGCCAGCGTGCTGGTGTTCCCCGCCGAGCCATCGCAGAATTATGAAGCCGAGTTAATCGGCGATCGGCCGGAAATGACTTGAATTCAGGCGCTTAGATCGCATCTCGAGTGGTGTGGCAAACTTGCCCCTGGGGAGCCTTTCTGCGATAGTGCCGCCAAACCGTGATAACGCGGCGGGGCGCCGCAAGGGAGTGAGAGAGACATGGGTGGTTTGAGCGTATGGCACTGGCTGATCTTCCTGGCCGTTGCCCTCCTGTTGTTCGGCGGCAGCGGCAAGATTTCGTCGATCATGGGCGACGTGGCCAAGGGCATCAAGAGCTTCAAGAAGGGCATGTCCGAGGACGACGACACCGCCAAGAAGGACGATCCCTTCAAGAAGGATGATGCGCCCAAGTCCATCGAGGCCACGGCGGCCAAGCCCGTCGAAACCGCCGCGGCGGAGACCAAGAAGGCCGGCTAGCTCTGGTTGCGGCTGTTGCCCCCGGCACTTCTTGATGGGGGCCATCGTGCCGCTTGCTCCGGCGTGCGCATAGCTGGATACCGGGACCCTCGGAACAAGTCCAAGGGTGGGCAAGCCCGGTATGACACAGGCGACCTTTAGGTTGAGCGGATGTTCGATTTCACGTCCAGCAAACTACTGCTTCTCGGCATCGTGGCGCTGCTCGTCATCGGTCCCAAGGACCTGCCGGCGTTGCTGCGCACGCTCGGCAAGTACATGGGCATCATCCGCCGCCACGCCAACGAGTTCCGCGCCCAGTTCGACGAGGCCATGCGCGACAGCGAGTTGGAGGCGCTCAAGAAAGAGGTCGAGACGATCGGCAAGGACGCCGAGGCCACCATCCGCTCGGCCGAGCAGACCGTGCAGAGCGAGGTCGATGCAGCCCGCGCCGGCGTCGATACGGTGATGGACGACCCCGCCCAGAAGTTCACCGCCGATGCCGAAACGCCCGCCGAGGCTTTGCCGGTGGCGAGCGGAGGGGGTGCGGCGGGTGCCACGGCACCGCTCAACGGGGCCGCGCATCCGCACCAGCCGGAGCCGGCCGCAGCTGTTGAAACGGCGGGCGAGCCCGTGCGCGACAAGAGCGGGGCCTAGTGTGATGATCGGGAAATTCGCCGGCGTCCGCGGCCTGGTTCGGAGCGAAGCTCTCGATCTGGATCAGGCTGGGAAATTTACAATTCTAGTGTCCCTCATGCTTCCGAGGTTCGCTCGGGACGCTGGGGGCAAGGTCAGGCGAACTTCGGAATCGGGACACTAGCTCGTGCAGGAGAGCGTCAACCGCGAGGGACACGATGAGGTCGAGGCGTCGAAGGCGCCTTTGATGGATCATCTGATCGAGCTGCGCCAGCGGCTGATCTACGCCCTGATCGGCGTCTCCATCGGCTTCGTGATCTGCTTTGCCTTCGCCGCCGATCTCTACAACCTGCTGGTACTACCCTACGTGTGGGCGCGCGGGGAGAGCCAGAAGATCGAGATGATCTACACGGCCCCGCACGAGTTCTTCTTCACCAAGCTCAAGCTTGCCCTGTTCGGCGCCGTGTTCCTGGCCTTCCCGATCATCGCCTCGCAGATCTACAAGTTCGTGGCCCCGGGGCTGTACAAGAACGAACGCCAGGCCTTCCGGCCCTATCTGTTCGCCACCTTCCTGCTGTTCATTCTGGGCGCGATGGTCGTCTATTTCATCGTCATGCCGCTGGCCATGAAGTTCTTCCTGTCCATGGAACAGACCGGCGGCCAGGTCGAGATTCATCTGCAGGCCCGCGTCAGCGAGTATCTGTCGCTGATCATGACGCTGATCATCGGCTTCGGCGTCATGTTCCAGCTGCCGGTGGTGCTCACCCTGCTGGCGCAGGCCGGCATCCTCGGCGCGCAGAACCTCAGGGATTTCCGCCGCTACGCCATCGTTGCCATCACCGCGGCGGCCGGCATCCTGTCGCCGCCCGATCCGTTCAGCATGATCGCCATGGCGCTGCCGACCATCCTGCTCTACGAGGCCTCCATCCTGGCGGTGGCTCGCGTCGAGCGATCGCGCGCGGCCCGCGAAGCGGCCGCACAGGCCGCGTCGACTTAAAGGCCAAGTCCGCGGCTGGACCAAATCTGGCCAACCCCGTATAGCAGCGCCATCTTCACCTCCCCCTTGAGGGGGGAGGATGGGACGCCACGGATTTAGCTCGCCGTCCTGAAGCTGTCGGCAAAACGCCGACCGGCGAGCTAAGTCCGACGGCGTTCCTGGTGGGGGTGATGTCGCGCAACTCGCGGCCTGACACCCCCACCCGATGCGTCCAGCGCCTTGGATCGGCCGTTGTCTGCGCGGGTCGGTCAGCATTGGCCGATCTAAGCCGCGGACGCATCGCCCTCCCCCCTCAAGGGGGAGGTGAAGCGCAAGGAGCGAGAGGCGAGGGCCGTGTTCGACATCAAGTGGATACGCGACAATCCGGACGCGTTCGACGCCGGCTTGAAGAAGCGTGGCGTCGCGCCGGGCGGCGACGTGAAGTTTGCGGCCGAGCTGATCGCGCTCGATGAAACGCGGCGCAAGGTCGTGACGCGCCTGCAGGAGGCGCAGGCGCGGCGCAACGCGGCGTCGAAGGAGATCGGCAAGGCCAAGGCTGCCAAGGACGAGGCCAAGGCCGCCGCCCTGATGGCCGAGGTGGCGGCGCTGAAGGATGCGCTCACCAAGGGCGAGGACGAGCAGAAGGCAGCCGACAAGGCGCTGCACGATGCGCTCTCGGTCATTCCCAACACGCCGCGCGAGGACGTGCCAGAGGGCAAGGACGAGCACGGCAATGTCGAGCAGCGCAAGGTCGGCACGCCGCCGAATCTCGCCGGCATCAACAAGCCGCTGCAGCACTTCGAGATCGGCGAGCGTCTCGGCCTGATGGACTTCGAGACGGCGGCCAAGCTTTCCGGCGCGCGCTTCGTGGTGCTGAAGGGCGCGCTGGCGCGCATGGAGCGCGCGCTCGGTGCATTCATGCTCGACATTCACACGGCGCCGAGGGAATGACTCGGCGGCTACACCGAGATCGCGCCGCCGATTTTGGTGCGCGACATGCAATGTTCGGCACGGCGCAGTTACCGAAGTTCGCAGAGGATCAATTCCTCAGTTGAGTTGTCGGCTGACTTCGATCGAATTGTCGATGCGTTTTACAGCTATTGCTCGGGGCGAAGAAACTGATGTCGATAAGCTTCGGATCGGCGAAGCTGATTTCGCGGAGTTGGTCCAAGCTTCGATGCAGGTCGAGGCTAGAGAAGGGTTGGCGGACATCCACGGTCAAGTCGAAGGGCTCCGCGCTATCAACCGGCGTTGGCTCATCCCCACCGCTGAAGTGCCCCTCACCAACCTCGTGCGCGAGAAGATCACCGACGAGGCGGAGCTGCCGATCCGCGTCACCGCCTTCACGCCGTGCTTCCGCGCGGAGGCCGGCGCCGCGGGCAAGGATACGCGCGGCATGATCCGCCAGCACCAGTTCTCCAAGGTCGAACTGGTCTCCATCACCACACCGGAGCAGTCCAGCGCCGAGCACGAGCGCATGACGGCCTGCGCCGAGGAAGTTTTGAAACGTCTCGGGCTCGCCTACCGCACCATGCTGCTGTGCACCGGCGACATGGGCTTTGCCTCGCAGAAGACCTACGACATCGAGGTGTGGCTGCCGGGGCAGGACACCTATCGCGAGATTTCCTCGTGCTCGGTGTGCGGCGACTTCCAGGCACGGCGCATGAACGCGCGCTATCGCCCCAAGGGCGGCAAGGGCACCGAGTTCGTGCACACGCTGAACGGCTCCGGCCTCGCGGTCGGGCGCACGCTGATCGCCATCCTGGAGAACTACCAGCAGGCCGACGGCTCGGTTGCGATCCCAGACGCGCTGCAGCCCTACATGGGCGGCCTGAAGAAGATCGAGGCGGCGTAGCAACCCGCTACCTGTCATCCCGGCCTGAGCACAGCTCAGAGCCGGTACCCAGACTCAAGCGCACTACTGCCCCTGCTCACTGATATTCGCTTGCGCGAATTCCGGGATGACAGCCCCGCCGCGCGGTTAAATCTCTGCCCTGCTGCTTGCTCAGGTGCTGCAGCCCGCCCTCCTTCGCAACTCTCCCGTAACAAACCATCTTGCATGCTGAGCGGGTCTCGTCTATTTAATGACTGACGGGTCAGTCATGCATATTTGAAGGCGACCGAGATGGCAAAACCGACCAAGACCGGGAGCAAGCCAGGCGCCAGGCCGCGCAGCGACGCGGCAAGCCGCGCGCGCTCCGGCCAAGCCCGGACAGGCAAGGCTGGGGCCGTCGACAGGGCACGCATGCGTGCGCGCAAATCGGTCAAGCCCGCCAAACGCACACGCGCGCGCAAGGTCGATGCCGACACGCGGCGGCAGGCGATCCTCGATGCGGCGCTGTCGGTGTTCGCCGAGCACGGTTTCGAGGCGGCACGCCTCGACGAGGTGGCGGCTCGGGCCGGCGTCGCCAAGGGCACGCTCTACCTCTACTTCCAGCACAAGCAGGCGCTGTTCGAGGAGCTGATACGCGGCGCGGTGGCGCCGGTCATCGACACGCTCAGCAAGGTCGCGGCCAACCCAGCCGTGCCGCCCGGCATGGTGCTCGATACCTTCTTCGCCATGTTCGAGAAGGAAGTGCTGGGCACGCGCCGCAAGCTGCTGCTGCGGCTCATCATCGCCGAGGGTCCGCGCTTTCCGGCCATTGCGGAATTCTACTATCGCGAGGTCGTTGCGCGCGGACTGAAGCTGATGCGCGGCCTTGCCGAACGGGCGGTTGCCAGCGGCGAGTTTAGCAACGACGCACCGGCGCGCTTCCCGCAGCTGATCGTAGCGCCGCTGCTGGTGTCGGTGCTGTGGGACGGCATGTTTTCCAAGATCGACCCGCTCGATGTCGGCGGATTGCTGCGGGCGCATCGCCAGATGCTGTGCGCCAAACCAGAGGGAAGCACGTCATGAGTGTATCGAAACGGGGGCGGGCCCTGCTGGCGGTCTCCGGATTCATCCTGGCTGGAGTGGGCGCTTACGCGTATCTGCATCGCGGCGCGGCCGCCATCGAGTTCCAGGGCTGGGTGGAGGCCGAGCTGCTGTTCATCGCCCCAGACGAGGTAGGCCGCGTTGAGAAGCTCAATGTGCGCGAGGGCCAAGACGTGGCCGCCGGAGCGCCGCTCTTCAGCCTGGATGCCGATCTGCAGCAGGCGGCAGTGGCCGAGAACGAGGCCGCGGTCACCAATGCGCGGATCACCTACCAGCGGGCGCAGGAGCTGCTCAAGAGGGCGGTCGGCTCGCAAAAGACGCTCGACGATGCCGAATCCGCTCTGCGCACGGCCGAGGCGCGTCTGAACTCGGCCAAGACCCGTCTCGATCGGCGCCGCATGCTGGCGCCCGCGGCTGGCACGATCCAGGAGGTCTACTATCGCGAAGGCGAGATGGTGCAGGCCGGCCGGCCGATCGTATCTCTACTTCCGCCCGGCAACATCAAGGTGCGCTTCTTCGTGCCGCAGGCGGTGCTGCCGACTGTGCATATCGGCGATGCGGTTACGGTGCGCTGCGACGGCTGCGCAAGCGATCTCGTGGCGCGTGTGCGCTTCATCTCGGCGCAGGCCGAGTTCACGCCGCCCGTCATCTACAGTCAGGAGGAGCGCGCCCGGCTGGTATTCCGTGTCGAGGCAATTCCCGAGCGCCCGCGCGACCTCAGGGTCGGGCAGCCGGTCACTGTCGCATTGCAGACCGCCGTCGGTGTCAGCCATGCAAGCAAATGACACACGCAACGGCGAGGTGGTCATCGACGTCGAGGGTCTGACCAAGTCCTTCGACGGCAAGGTGGTGGTGCGCAACCTGTCGATGCAGGTCAAGCGCGGGCAGATCTACGGCTTCCTCGGCCCCAACGGCTCGGGCAAGACCACCACGCTGCGCATGCTGTGCGGACTACTCACCCCCGATAGCGGCCGCGGCACGGCGCTCGGGCTCGACATCCGCACCGACAGCGAGCAGATCAAGCGGCACGTCGGCTATATGACCCAGCGCTTCAGCCTCTATCAGGACTTGTCCATTCTGGAGAACCTGGAGTTCGTGGCGCGCGTCTACGGCCTGCCCAATCCTACGAGCGAGGCGCGCGGCGCTATTGAGCGGCTCGGCCTGCAGGGCCGCGAGACGCAGCTGGCCGGCACCCTCTCGGGTGGTTGGAAGCAGCGGCTGGCGCTGGGCGCGTGCATCCTGCCGAAGCCCGAACTGTTGTTGCTCGACGAGCCGACCGCCGGCGTTGATCCCAAGGCGCGGCGCGAGTTCTGGGGCGAGATCCACAAGCTCGCCGCCGAAGGCATGACGGTCCTTGTCTCCACCCACTACATGGACGAGGCCGAGCGATGCCATGAGATTGCGTATATCGCCTACGGCGAGTTGCTTGCCCAGGGCACCGTCGAGGAGGTGGTCGAGAAATCTCACCTGCGCACCTGGAACGTCAGCGGGCCGGACCTGCAGTCGCTGTCAGAGAAGCTGCTGGGCATGCCCGGCATCGACATGGTGGCGCCGTTCGGCACCAGCCTGCACGTGTCGGGGCGCGACGCGCAGGCACTCGATGCAGCCGTTGCGAGGTTTCGCGACGATTCGCAGCTGATATGGAGCGTTTCCGAGCCGACGCTCGAGGACGTCTTCATCGACCTCATGTCGCGCTCGCAGGACAACTTTCAATGACCGCCAATTCCGCACCCGTGCGTACCGGAGCCGCGACGCGGACCTGGGCCATGCTGATCAAGGAGTTCGTGCAACTCAGACGCGATCGCGTGACGTTCGCGACCATGATCTTCATTCCCGTCATGCAGCTGCTGCTGTTCGGATTTGCCATCAACACGACGCCCCGCCAGCTGCCGACTGCCGTGCTAGTGCACGAGGAAAACGATTTGACCCGCTCCATTTTGGCGGCGCTCAGCAACACCAGCTACTTCCGCATGATCAAGGTCGCGCGCAGCGAAGCCGAGATGGATCACCTGATGCGATCGGGGTCGATCCTGTTCGGGGTCGAGATCCCGGCGGGCTTCGAGCGCAGCGCGCGGCGCGGTGACATTCCGGCCTTGCTGGTGGCGGCCGATGCCAGCGATCCGGTGGCAGCGGGCACGGCGCTCGGCGCGCTGGAAGGCGTCGTCCGCACCGCGCTGGCGCGCGACCGCGGCCTGCCTGACACCATCCAGAGCGTGCCGGCTTTCGAGATCCGGCAGCACCGGCGCTACAACCCGGCCGGCGTCACCAGCCTCAACATCGTGCCGGGGTTGCTCGGCACCATCCTGACCATGACCATGTTGATCTTCACGGCGCTGTCGGTGACGCGCGAGGTTGAGCGCGGCACCATGGAAAGCCTGCTCGCCATGCCGATCAGGCCGGTCGAGATCATGCTCGGTAAGATTGCCCCCTACATCGTGATCGGATTCATTCAGGCGGCGCTGATCATCGTCTTCGGCGTGCTGATATTCGAGGTGCCGATCACCGGCAGCGTGTTTCTGCTGGCGGCGCTGAGCACCCTGTTCATCGCCACCAATCTGTCGATTGGCTACACGTTTTCCACCATTGCCCAGAATCAGCTGCAGGCGATCCAGATGTCGTTCATGTTCTTCCTGCCCAATATCCTGCTGTCCGGGTTCATGTTTCCGTTCGCCGGCATGCCGGGCTGGGCGCAGGTAATCGGCGAGCTGCTGCCGCTCACCCACTACATCCGCATCGCGCGCGGCATCATGCTGAAAGGTGCCGATCTCTACGACCTGCAATTCGAAGCGCTGGCCCTCGCAGGCCTGATGCTGGTGGCGATGACCTTCGCCGTGCGCCGCTTCCGCCGCACGCTGGATTGACACGGTAGGTCATCTGGCCGGTAAAAAGGGGGGCGGCGAAATGGCTATCCCGCACGGTACCGGCCCGCCCGTGGGGCGCGGCTTTCGAAACAGGATTTCGCAATGCCCCAAACACTGTCCGAGCGGCTGCGTCAGCCAGGTCTGGTTGTCGCGCCAGGCGTCTACGATCTCGTTTCTGCGAAACTTGCCGACCAGGCCGGCTTCGATGCGCTCTATATGTCAGGTTTCAGCGTCGTCGCCTCGCATCTTGGCTTCCCCGATGCTGGTCTCGCCACCTACTCCGACATGGTCGGCCGCGTTCGCCAGATCGTGGAAGGGACCGCGACGCCACTAATTGCCGATGGCGATACTGGCTATGGCGGTCTGCTCAATGTCGAGCACACCGTGCGTGGGTACGAGGCCAGCGGTGCGCAGGCAATCCAGCTTGAGGACCAGGAATTTCCTAAGAAGTGCGGCCATACGCCGAGCCGCCGCGTGATCCCGCTGGCGGATGCCGCCCGCAAGATCAAGGTCGCCGCCCAAGCGCGCTCGTCCAAAGACTTTAAGATTATTGCCCGCACCGACGCGCGCACTGCCCACGGGCTGGACGAAGCGCTGCGACGCGGCGAGGCTTTCCTGAAGGCCGGGGCCGACATCGTGTTCATTGAATCGCCGGAGAGCGTTGAGGAGATGGAGCGCATCGGCCAGACCTTCGATGCCCCCTTGCTTGCCAACATGGTCGAGGGCGGGCGTACGCCCATCCTCAGCCGCTCGGAGCTGGAGAAACTCCGTTACAAGATCGCCATCTACCCAGTCGCGGGACTGCTTGCAGCCACGAGCGCTCTTCAGTCTGTGTACGCGCATCTGAAGACGACCGGGTCGACCCAGAATTGGGACGGCCATTTGTGCCTGTTCTCTGAATTCGTCCGCATAATCGGCTTCGAGCGCGTCTGGGAATTCGAGCGGGCGAATGCGGAGGATGAATAATGAGACCGCGCGCGTTGGTGCGCGACAGGGCGTGCGTCGAGTTCGCAAAGCCGACCGACAGTGGCGCCTCGTGTTGCGGGGCTTTAGCCTTTGCTGTGGGCTTCGCATGCTCTATCACCTGCGAGCGCCCCATTGCATTCGCAAGGCAGGGTCTCGCCGGACATGAAACACGAGATTTTTCGCAGCTCGAAATCGCGCCGACAGCGCATCAATGATCCCGAGGGAACCAAGCGCAACATCATCGAAATCGCGACACAGGAGTTCGCTGCCAAGGGCTATAGCGGTGCGCGCGTGGATGATATTGCCGCGCGGACCAAAGCGAGTAAGCGCATGATTTACTACTACTTTGGTGGCAAAGAAGGCCTCTACATTGCGGTGTTGGAGGGCGCGTACCGCAGCATTCGCAATATTGAGGCCTCGCTCGATCTTGAGCATCAGCAGCCCGAGCAGGCGCTTCGAGCGCTGATCGCATTCACATTTGACTACCAGGATGGTCACCCGGAATTCGTGCGCCTGGTGATGAACGAGAACATCCTGAACGGCGCTTACGTCTCTCGCTCAAAAGCCATCCAGCAGCTCAACCTGCCAGCCATAGACGCGCTGGACGACTTATTGGCACGAGGTCAGCGTTCCGGCGTGTTTCGCAACGAGATCGACCCAGTCGACCTGCATATGACGATCAGCGCCTTGTGCTTCTTCAACGTCGCGAACCGCCCCACCTTCTCGACCATCTTCAAGCAGGATATGGGGTCACCCAAAGCCCGTGCCAATCGTCGAACCCAAATCCTCAACACCATTGTACGCTACGTGAAACGCTGAATTTTTCGGTTATGGTCGTCTGGCGCACGGTGCCGTTGACAATACGGAATGGTTCGTACAATTTGCCCGGCCGCAGCGGTCTGAGCCTTGCGCTACGAACCACACTCAATGATCCTACTGCAGTGTTTCGCTTGTTACGAAAGGGTGTGGCTGCGCCACACAGACCGGACACGGCAAAAATCGGCCCACGAAGCTGGATTTGACGTGCCAGGCTCCAGTTTCCTCTTGTTGGGACTTGCCAACCGAAAAGCAGGCCGCCAGCCAGTCCGATCCATCTAAGAAGATCGGCCGACCCCGGGACGAACGCCGTGAACTACAAGATGGACTTCGGTCCTGTCATCGAAGGGCTTCCAAATCTCCTTTGGGGTTGCGTCGGTACGCTGGGTCTTGCGCTTGGCGGGATGGCACTTGCGATCGTGATTGGGATCGGCGGCGTCGTACTGCGCGACTCGCGCACCGCGCCGGCGCGCTGGCTCGTCATGGCCTTCGTTGAGCTCATCAGAAACACGCCGTTTCTGGTGCAGATCTATTTCATTTTCTTTGCGCTGCCGTTTGTTGGCATTCGCATCAACCCGACGCCAACCGCAATCATCGCGCTTGGCGTCAACGGTGGTGCCTACGCCATAGAGATCATTCGCGGTGGGGTTCAATCAATCAGCAAGGGACAGGTCGAAGCGGGCTACGCGCTTGGTTTGCGCAAGGCGCAAGTATTCCGGCTGATCATCCTGAAGCCAGCTCTGCGGGCGATCTATCCATCATTGGCAAGCCAATTCATTCTGCTCACGCTGACCACGAGCATTGCGTCCGCGGTTGCTGCTTATGAGCTGACCACGGTGGCAAAGCGGATCGAGAATGATTCCTTTCGAAGCTTCGAGGTCTACGGTGTCGTCACGGTGCTCTATTTTATCATGTCGTGGATGATGATGCATTTTCTCAACTTCATCTCGTCTCGCTATCTGAGCTACCCGGTCAAGTGAGAAGCGATCATGAGTGAAGGAGAGTTTCTGTTTCTGCTGCACGGCTTGAAGTGGACGCTGGCCTTGGCCGCCATCGCTTTCACGGGAGGCATCGTCACCGGACTGCTCGTCGCACTGGCGCGCACATCGGAATCACGAGCGCTCTCGAGCGCAACCGCGGGGTACATTTCCATCTTCCAGGGCACGCCGCTGCTGATGCAGTTATTTGTGGTCTACTACGCGCTGGCCCTGGCGGGTCTGCGACTTGAAGCGTGGCAGGCTGTAGCGATCGGATTCACACTGCACGCCAGCGCCTATCTTGGCGAGATTTGGCGTGGTTCGATTGAAGCAGTGCCGCGCGGACAAGTGGAGGCAGCCAAGGCGCTGAGCCTTAATTACAGCTCGCGGATGAGAGATGTGATCCTGCCGCAGGCTTTCCGTATCTCGTTACCAGCCACGATCGGCTTTCTGGTTCAGCTGATAAAAGGCACGTCCCTCGCCGCGATCGTCGGGTTCACTGAACTCGCCCGTGCAGGCGGCATTATCTCCAACCAGACCTACAAGCCGTTACTCGTCTATGGCGTCGTTGGCGCCATGTATTTTGCCATCTGCTGGCCCTTGTCGCTCTACGGCTCGCAGTTGGAACGCCGGTTTGCCGTGGCCACACGATGAATGTGGGGCGGCAAATGCTCGTAAGTGAAAGTGCACCCAAGGAGAGAGACCTATGAAGACCAGAGACAAACTAAGCCGCAGACATGTTCTGCTCGCAGCTGCGGCCACGATGGCCGCTCCGGCGATCTTGACGCGTCCGGCCTTCGCAATCACGCCCGACGAGATCAAGAAGCGCGGTAAGATCATCGTCGGCATCCAGGGCGACAACCCGCCATGGGGCTTCGTCAATTCGAGTGGCAAGCAGGAAGGCTTCGACGCCGATATTACGGAGCTTTACGCCAAGGAACTCGGCGTCACCTACGAGTTTGTGCCGCTCGAGGTAGCCAATCGCATTCCAGCCCTCACAGCAGGACGGGTCGACGTTCTGTTTGCTACCATGGCCATGTTCCCGGATCGCGCCAAGGCCGTGCAGTTCAGCAAGCCGTATGTCGCGAATATCATCACCCTTGTCGCGCCCAAGACTACCGTGATCAAGACCAACGAAGACATGGGCAAGCTAAGCGGCATCGCTGTTCCGCGCGGCAGTGCTCAGGCTACGCAAGTCAGAAAGAATGCGCCGGCCGGCACCAACATTCTTGAGCTAGACGGTGACGCCGCCGCCATCCAGGCGATGCTTTCAGGCCAGGTGCAGGCGGTCGGTGGCAACATGTTCTACAAGGACAAGCTGAACGCCTCCAAGCCCGATACGTACGAGGACAAGCTTGAATTCCAGCGTGTCTACAATGGTGCGTGCACGCGCCTCGGCGAGAAGGAAATAAACGCCTCGATCAATGCATTCATTGATAAGATCAAGGGTAACGGTGAACTGGAGAAGCCGTATGCCAAATGGATGAAGCAGCCGGTGCCGCAGTTCCCCGAAACCATGGAAGGCGTTCCTTTCGTCGCCTCCTGAAGGTGAATTGAGACCGTTATGAAAGACGCCACCGACGTTGCCCCCATCGCGATAGCTCCGATGATCGCGATGGAGGGCGTCGATAAGTGGTATGGCGACTTTCAGGCGCTGAGCAACATCAATCTGACGGTCCGCGCGGGGGAGAGAATCGTCCTGTGCGGACCGTCAGGCTCAGGCAAGTCGACGTTGATACGCTGCATCAATCACCTGGAGGCCTACGAGAAGGGCCGAATTCTTGTCGAGGGCGTCTTGCTCCGGGACGATGCCAAGACCGTCGATCTCGTAAGACGTGAAGTCGGCATGGTCTTTCAGCAGTTCAATCTTTTCCCGCACATGACCGTGATCGAGAACTGCACGCTGGCTCCAATGCGAACTCGACGCATGAAGCGCTCCGCGGCCAAGGATACCGCTCGACGGTTACTTGATCGCGTGAAGATCCTTGATCAAGCAGACAAGTATCCGGCCCAACTCTCGGGTGGGCAGCAGCAACGTGTCGCCATCGCGCGCGCACTCTGCATGGAGCCGAAAGTCATGCTCTTCGATGAGCCGACCTCGGCGCTCGATCCGGAGATGGTCAAGGAAGTGCTCGATACCATGGTCGGTCTGGCGGAGGACGGAATGACCATGATTGTTGTGACCCACGAGATGGGCTTCGCTCGCCAAGTGGCTGATCGGGTGGTGTTCATGGCGAGCGGCTCGATCGTTGAGGAAGGCGCTCCCGCGCAATTTTTCACCAACCCCAGCCACGAGCGAACGAAGAAATTTCTTGGTGAGATCCTTGGCAGATAGCGCGTGACTAACTCGGCTGGGGAATGTCCAATGGTTCCAGCGCGCGTTGGCGCGCTGACTCGGCCACGCAAAATTCAGACAAAAGCCAACGACAACCATGCACATAGGGTGATCAATGGCGCGATCGATCCGCCCCCTGTTCTTTACCGCCTAGTGGCAGTCTGGATCGCGGAAGCTGCCGCTTGGTCGTGCAATCAGAGGCCAATCTGCCGCCCAGCAGGTCATCGAGGCTACGGTGCACGGGTGCCTACCCTCTGACAACGCGCAGTTTGTTCCCTGGGTGCAATCCTGGGCGAAACGGCTTCACAGTTGCCCTAAGACATTGTACCGACTTCGGTATCTATCTCCCGGCAGAGCTTGCCGGCAACGAACGACCGAGGAGATCGCCATGGGCTGGGCGCGCATCATCGTCGCGATGGGCATTGTGCTGGCCTCGGCCGGCGCACCCGCGCTCGCGCAGGACGATGCGACCGAGCGCGAGCTCGAGCGCTATCGCCAGATGCTCAAAGACGACCCATGGTCCAATCCGGCCATGCTCGATGTCGATCGTGGCGAGGCACTCTGGAAGGAGAAGCGGGGACCCAAGGGCGTGTCGCTGGAGGGCTGCGATCTCGGCAAGGGCAAAGGCAAGGTGGATGGCGCCTTCGCCGAGCTGCCGCGCTATTTCGCCGATGCCGACCGCGTCATGGATGTGGAGACCCGCATCGTGTGGTGCATGGAGAAGCTGCAGGGCCTGGATCGCGCCGAGATCCTCAAGCGTCCTTACTCCAAGGCCAATCAGCAGGGCACCGAGATGGAGGCGCTGGCAACCTACGTGGCGTCCAAGTCGCGGGGGCTGAAGTATGCGCCCCATCTCGACCACGCCAAGGAAAAGGAAACGTTGGCACTCGGCGAGGCGATCTTCTTCCGCCGTCAGGGGCCGATGGACTTTGCCTGCGCAACCTGCCACGGCGATAGCGGGCGGCGCATCCGCCTGCAGCCGCTACCGTATCTGAGCAAGCCCGAGGAAGCACGCAAGGTGGTGGGCGAGTGGCCGGCCTATCGCCTGTCGCAGGGCACGGTCATGACTATGCAGCACCGCATCGCCGACTGCTACTGGCAGATGCGCCTGCCGCTGATCGACTACGGCTCGGACGTGACCATCGCCCTGACGAGCTATCTCACCAACCAAGCCAAGGGCGGGGAGATCACCACGCCCACCATCAAGCGCTAACGGGATGCAAGCCATGCAGAGGCAAATGATCATCCTGGCCGGTCTGGCACTGCTGTGCGCGGGCTCGGCGGTGGCCCAGCAGAAGAAGGCCGGCGTCGATCCGACGCTGGTGGACAAGGCGATTGAGACGAGCTGGGCGACAGCCGCGCCCGATTGGCAGCCGCGGCTCGCCCAGGACGAGACGCAGAAGGTCTGCAGCCAATACCGCAACAGCCCGCCGAAAGACGCCGCCGCTGCCATCGTCGCGCGCGAGCAGTCGGCGATCGTCTACCCGGCCGACGGCAAGCTGATGGGCGACTGGAAGAACGGCGAGAAGCTCGCCGAAAGCGGCTACGGTGGCCGGTTCACCGACTATCCGGCGCGCCAGCCGAACGGCGGCAACTGCTATGCCTGCCACCAGCTGGCCAAGGCGCAGGTCAGCTACGGCACGCTCGGCCCCAGCCTTCTGGAATACGGCAAGATCCGCAAGTATTCGGAGGCGGATATCAAAGCGGTTTACGAGCGCATCTACAATCCGCATGCGGCGATCCCGTGCGCAAACATGCCACGATTGGGTGCCAGCAAGTTCCTGACGATTGATCAGATTCGGGACTTGGTGGCCTATGTCATGGCCCCCGACAGCCCGGTGAACAAATAACATAGTATGATGGCGTTGCGGCCGGTGCCCCCCTTGGGGGTGACGGCGCGTGCGCTTGCTGAAGGATGCCTGATGCTCAGCCGCCGTGATTTTCTGCAGACTGCAGCCGCCGTGGCTGCAGCGACCGGCCTGGGCGGGCGGCTGTCGCAGGCTGCGGCCCAGCAAGCCATCCGGCAGGAGGACCTGCTGGCGTTCGAGCCCAAGGGCCAGCTCACCCTCCTGCATATGGCCGACTGTCATGCGCAGCTGAAGCCGCTGCATTTCCGCGAGCCGTCGATCAACATCGGCGTGGGGGAGGCGCGTGGCCAGCTACCCCACCTCACCGATCGCGAGCTGTTGGCGAAGCTCGATATCCCTGCCGGGTCGCATGAGGCCTACATGCTGAGCTCCGTCGATTACGAGGCGCTGGCCCGCACGTATGGCCGCGTCGGCGGCATGGATCGCATGGCGACCGTCGTCAAGGCGGTGCGGGCCGAACGCGGCTCCCAGCGCGTGCTGCTGCTGGACGGTGGCGACACGCTGCAGGGCTCCTACACGGCGCTGCAAACGAGAGGCGGCGATATGGCCTCCGTGATGCGTCAGCTCGGTGTCGAGGCGACGACCGGCCACTGGGAGTTCACGTTGGGCGCGGACCGAGTGCACGAATTGTTTGGCGACACCGCTCAGCCGGGATTGGCGGGCGTGCCATTCCTGGCCGCCAACGTGCGCGACACCGATTTCGGCGACCCGATCTTCGAGGGGATGCGCATATTCGAGAGGGGCGGCGTCAGCGTCGCCGTGATTGGGCAGGCGTTCCCTTATACGCCAATCGCCAACCCGCGTTGGATGATGCCGAACTGGACATTCGGCATCCGCGAGGACGACGTGCGCCGGCAGGTGGCGAATGCGCGTGCGCTTGGTGCCGAGGTGGTCGTGCTGCTGTCGCACAATGGCTTCGACGTCGACCGCAAGATGGCGCGGCGGGTGGAGGGTATCGATGTCATTCTGACCGGGCACACGCACGATGCACTGCCGGCACCGGTGAAGGTCGGCCGCACGCTGCTGATTGCTTCGGGCTCGCACGGCAAATTCCTGTCACGCCTAGACTTGGAGGTGGCCGGCGGCCGCGTGACGGGCTTCAGCTATAAGTTGATCCCGATCCTGGCCGATGCCATCGCGCCGGATGCGGACATGGCACGGCTGATCACCGAGATCCGCGCCCCGCACGAGGCGATGCTGGCTACCGAGCTTGCGCACAGCGAGACTTTGCTGTTCCGACGCGGCACGTTCGGCGGCACGCTCGATGATCTGATCTGCGATGCGCTCCTGGCCGTGCGCGATGCCGAGATCGCTTTTTCGCCTGGTTTCCGCTGGGGCGGCACGCTGCTGCCCGGCCAGGCCATCTCCTGGGAGGACGTCTACAACGCCACCGCCATCACCTATCCCACGGCTTATCGTACCCATATGACGGGTGAGATGATCAAGACGATCCTCGAGGATGTGGCGGACAATCTGTGCCACCCCGATCCCTACTATCAGCAGGGCGGTGACATGGTGCGGGTCGGCGGCATGAGCTACACCATCAACGTCGACGCGCCCATGGGTCAGCGCATTGCCGACATGCGTGTGGCTGCGACTGGTGCACCCGTCCTGGCCGACAAGGACTATGTCGTGTCGGGCTGGGGCTCGGTCAACGAGGACGCAGAGGGCCCGCCGGTCTGGGACGTGCTCGCCGCCCACCTCAGGAGCCGCCCGACCGTTGCCGCTCGCGGCCGACAGGCTGTCGGCATCGTCCGTGCCTCGCCCTGATCTATCAACCGCTCTGGCGCCACATTCGGTGTGGCGCTTGCTCTCCAATCCCGGGCATGGCATGTAAGGCGCCAAGGGGTTCATCCGCGACGTCCCCGTGAGGCTGCGGCCCAAAGATCGCGTCCACACTCCCGACCAGGGAAAGGGACGCCATGCCGTCAGTCACCGCAATCACAGTTCCGCAATTCTCTCGCTTGACCGGTCTCCCGCACGCGCCGGCGGTGGTCGACGTGCGCATCGACGATGACTATCGCGCCGATCCCCGTCTGCTGCCGGGCTCGTCGCGGTGGGATTACCGCACCATTGCGCAATGGGCGCCAAGCTATCGCGGCAAGTCCGTTGTTGTCGTCTGCCAGAAAGGGCAAAAGCTCAGCGAGGGCACGGCCGCCTGGCTGCGGCACGAGGGGATCGAGGCACAGAACCTGGAGGGCGGGTTTGAGGCCTGGAAGGCGGCCGGCGAGTTGCTGGTCCGTACCGACAAGCTGCCGGCGCGCGATGCGCAGGGCCGCACCGTCTGGGTGACGCGCAGCCGGCCGAAGGTCGACCGGATCGCCTGCCCCTGGCTGGTGCGTCGCTTCATCGATCGGAATGCCATGTTCCTGTTCGTGGCGCCATCGGAGGTCTCGGCCGTCGCGGAGCGCTTCGGTGCGACACCGTTCGACATCGAGGGCGTGTTCTGGAGCCATCGTGGCGAGACTTGCACCTTCGACACGATGATCGAGGAATTCGGCCTCAAATCCGATCCGCTGCTGCAACTGGCCAGGATCGTGCGTGGTGCAGACACCGCACGCCCCGATCTGACGCCGCAGTCGTCAGGTCTGCTGGCCGCCTCCCTTGGTTATTCGCGCATGTATCGCGACGACCTCCTGCAGCTCGAGGCGGCGATGGCCCTTTACGACGCCTTCTATCGCTGGTGCCGGGACGCGGGCGAGGAGACCCACAACTGGCCAAGCGCCAAGCCGAAGGCATGACATGAACGATAAGACCGCGGCCCGCGACGCGCCGGCTGCTCCCAAGCATGGGGTCAGCCTGCGCGAGGCGTTCTGGACTTGGATACGCGTCGCGGCCCTCAGCTTCGGTGGTCCAGCCGGCCAGATCGCCGTCATGCATCGCATTCTGGTCGAGGAGAAGCGTTGGGTCTCCGAGGAACGGTTCCTGCATGCTCTCAACTATTGCATGCTGCTGCCCGGGCCCGAGGCCCAGCAGCTTGCCACCTATATCGGCTGGCTGATGCACCGCACTCTCGGCGGCATCATGGCCGGCAGCCTGTTCGTGCTACCTGGTGCCGTCGCGATCATGGTGCTCAGCTACATCTACGCGGGCTGGGGCAATGTTCCAATCGTCGTTGCGCTATTCTTCGGTCTGAAGGCGGCCGTGTTGGCCATTGTCATCGAGGCCGTGGTGCGCATTGGCAAGCGAGCCCTCAAGAACCAGCTGTTGATTGGGCTGGCCGCCGCCGCCTTCATCGGCATTTTCTTTTTCGGTGTGCCGTTTCCCATCATCGTCTTCAGTGCCGCATTGATCGGGTTTGTCGGCGGCAGGATCGGCGTTGCAGCGTTGCAAGGCGGCGGCGGTCACGGACCAAGCAAGAGCGGGCCCGTCGTGGAGAGCCTGCTTGGCGAGCAGTCGCCCGACCACGCACGTCCCACGGTGCTGCGCTCCCTGCAAGTTTCGGTGGTGTGGCTGGCGCTGTGGCTCATCCCAGTGGCAGCGCTGCTCGCCACGCTCGGCGGAGCCAATGTGTTCAGCCAGATCGCTGTGTTCTTCAGCAAGATGGCGATGGTCACCTTCGGCGGCGCCTACGCCGTTCTGGCCTACGTGGCGCAGCAGGCGGTCGAGCACTACCACTGGCTCAAGGCCGGCGAGATGCTCGATGGTCTCGGCATGGCCGAGACAACGCCGGGCCCGCTGATCATGGTGTTGCAGTTCGTCGGCTTCATGGCCGCATTTCGCGATCCAGGCGGCCTTTCACCCATGGTCGCCGGCACCCTTGGTGGATTGCTCGCAACCTGGGTGACCTTTACGCCGTGCTTCCTCTGGATCTTCCTTGGTGCCCCGTTCGTGGAGAAGCTGCGCGGCAATACGGCGCTCGATGCAGCGCTATCGGCGATCACCGCGGCGGTGGTCGGTGTCATCCTCAATCTGGCGATCTGGTTTGCTATTCATACAGTCTTTCGCCAGACGATACCGGTGCGAGCATTTCCATTCTCATTCGACGCGCCAAGCCTTATGAGCGCGGACGTTTGGGCGCTTGCGCTGTCCGTTGCCGCGGCCATCGCCATATTCCGATTCAAGGTGGGCATCATGCAAACGCTTGCGCTTTGTTGTGCGGCCGGCGTCGCCCTGCATCTTGCCGGAGCGATCGCGTGATCGGCCGCCCCGGAGGTCGTTGTCCAACAGCTCGAGAGAAGACTGCGCGGTCAGGTGAATATGCACGCGGATCAGCTGCAGCAATGCCTCCGTCCGCCCGGCTTGCACGAGCCGCAGCATTTCGCAGTGGTCCTTTAATGATTGTCGATTGAGCACGTCCTGGTCCGTGAGGCGCGCCCTTAGCGCTTGCATGCGAAAGCCTATCGGGTCGTAGGCATCGCGCATGTAGGTGTTGCCACACAGATCCAGGATGCTCTGATGCAGCTGGCCATCCAGCGTGCCATAGGCGACTTTGTCGCTGATCTCGTAAGCCTTGCGCATTTCGCGGACGATTTTGCTCATGCGGGCGGCCAACTGCCGTCGCTTGTGCTTCATGGCTGCGGCTGCCGCGGCGACCTCAAGAACCTCGCGCAACTCGGTGATCATCGCGACCTGATCAGCGCCAAGCCGAAACACGTATGTACCCCGCTGGGGCAGCACGTCCACCAAGCCCTCTATCTTCAGCCGCAACAGAGCCTCGCGCACCGGTGTCTTGGAGATGCCAAGGTCAGCCGCCAAGGCATTTTCCGAAAGGCTCTCGCCGAGGCGCAACCTGCCGTCCAGGATACGGGCGCGCAGGTCCTGCACGACCAGATCGGCCAACGATTTTGCTTGCGCCTGCATGTTTGCCTGACGTTGCGTCGCACGCACTGTGCAAGCGCAATTCGTCGAAGCAAATCAAAATAAGTCGATTAGCCCACGGCAAAGAGTCCATAGGCTAGCAAACCAGAAGATTCTAGAGGCCGGCGAACCAATTGTAGCCGTAGTTCTCCCAATACCCGGCCGGATATTCGTTCGTTACTCTGATTTCGCTGACGAACTTCGGCTGTTTGAAGCCGAGCTTGGTCGGGATTTTCACCCGCATCGGCGCGCCGTACGGTGGCGTGATGGGCCTCCCGGCGTAGGTGAGGCACAGGATGGTCTGCGGATGCAGCGCCGAGGCCATGTCGATGCTGGTCGAGTAGTTGATCGGGTCGTCGCAGTGGAAGCTGACGTAGCGCGCCGTGAGATCCGCGCCGACCTTTTCCAGGAACGTGCGCAGCGGAACGCCGCCCCACTTGCCGATCATGCTCCAACCTTCGACACAGACATGCCGCGTCACGTCTTCTCTCTGCGGCAGAGCCTGCAATTGCTCGAGCGTCCAGGCCCGCTTGTCGCTGACGAGGCCGGACGGCTGCAGCCGCCAGGTGGCCGGGTTGATCTTCGGAATCTGGTCGATGCCGTATTGCGCGTTGAAGCGGAACTCGGCCGGCACCAGGCTGTCCGGGTAGGTCGGCGCCAGCTTGCGTGGATTGAAGAGCACCGCTTGCACGCCATCGTTGAACCTTCCGATGGCGCGCAGGAAGGCGTCGACGGGACTGGTATTGGTGATCACGTCGCAGCCGCTCAGCATGGTCAGCGCGCCGAAGCTCAGGCCGTGACGCAGGAACAGCCGGCGCTGCAGGTTGACGACGTCACCCTTGGCAAGGCCGCCCTCGCGCAGGCGGCGTTCGAGGTTGTTGGTCATGGCGAGGCTCCGGGCATTTTGGGGGCGGCGGCGGATTGTGGTGCGCGGCCGGTGATCATGGGCAGCAGCACCTTGGGAACGAGCAGCGTCAGGGCGATGTGCACGATGAGGAACAGCACGATGCCGACCATGCCGAAGAAGTGCACGTAGCGGGCGCCCTCGTACTGGCCCATCAGCAGGCTGAGCTCGTGGAACTGCACCGGCTTCCACAGCACCAGGCCGGACAGCAGCATGGCTAGCATGGCGACCAGGGCGAACGCGTAGAGCAGCTTCTGCACCGCGTTGCGTGCGCCGATGTCATGCGCCAGATGGCCCTTGAGAAAGTCGGCCACGTTACCCAGCAGGTCCTGCGGAGTGATCGGCAGGTATTTTCGGCGGAAGTGCCCCGAGACAAAGCCGTAGGTGAGGAACGTCAGCAGACCCGCGAACAGCAGCCACATGGCAGCGAAGTGCCATAGCAGGGCGGCGGCGAGGCCGAAGTCGTTGTGCAGCTTGTTGGTGACCTCGTAGCTGCCGCCGAGCGTGATCCAGACCGGGAACGACACCGACTCGAACACGGGATCCGATTCATAGATGCGCAAACCGCTGCCGATCAGGAGCAGCACGCCGAGTGCCCACGTCCAATGCGTGATGCGCACGATGGCTGGATGGAGCAACGGGTCTTGCTTGTCGTTCTGCATCAGGCGTCTCCTCAGGACGACGAACGTTCGGCAATCAGGTGCTGACGCCGCTGGCCGCGCAGCGCGAAGGCGAGGCGCACGAACGTCGTGGTGATCTTCCAGGCGGCGCCGAGGCCGGCCGTCAGGTTGCCGGAGACTTTCGACACGCCACCCCGGCGGCAGCGATGATCGACGGGGATCTCGCGGATATGCAGCCCGGCCGCGGCGACCCGCATCTGCATCTCGAGGTTCCAGCCGTAGGTGGTTTCGCTCATGCCGAGCCGGCGCAGACGGTCCACGCGGATGGCGCGGAACGGCGACATGTCGGTGAAACGCACACCGTAGACGGCGCGCAGCAGTGCACCCGCAAGCCACCCCGCCACCAGCTGCTGCGGCGTCATGCTGCCTGGCTTCGCGTTGGCCGCGCAGACGCGATCCCATGACGAAATCGGCTTCCGCCGCGCGCAACCGGCCCGACGACATCGGCGATGAATTGCGGCACGTCGCTGCCGTCGCCGTCGAGGAAGCAGACGATCTCGGCATCGGCGCGAACCTGGGCGACGCCGGCCGCGCAGGCCCGGCCGTAGCCGCGCTGCGGCTCGACGACGACGCGCGCGCCAGCGTCCCGCGCCCGCTGCGGCCGTGGCATCGCGCGAGCCGTTGTCGACCACGATCACCTCGTCGACGCCCTGCGCCAGCACCTCGCGCACGACGCCGCGCGATCGGCCCTTCCTCGTCCAGGCAGGGGATCACGACGGTTACGATAGGGTTGGCATCCGCAATCTGCATGGTCACAGGCTCCAGCGCATGCCGCAGTTGGCGCACGCTTGCGGCGGGGTGTCCGACAGCAAGCCTTCGCGGAAAGACTGGTAGCGCGGCCCGTTCCAGATCTCGCGCAGGGTCTCCTGCGTGGCATCGCCGAGCGTGTAGTTCTCGTAGCCGTGCTGCGAGAAGGGCGCGATGCAGCAGGGCAGCGCGCGGCCGTTGGCGGTGAAATACATGACCGTCCACGGCCGCCGGCATAGCGACCACGGGCTGTCGTCGCGCTTCTTGCCGAGGCTGAGCCCGGGCTCTGACGCCGCGCCCGACGCGCTGAAGGTCAGGCCCAGCGATTTGGCGAGCCTCTCCGCGGCTTCGCAGTGCCTGCGCCTCTTCGCCGCTCATACGCTCGAACAGCGCCTGGTCGGGCCGCGCCAGACCGACCGTATCGCGGTCGAAGAACACCAGGCGCTGCAGGTAGACCTCTTTGACGCCGATTTCGGCGGCCACCCGCACGAAGGCAGGCAGCTCGTCGATCGTCTCCTTGAGGCCCGTGAGCCAGGCCGACACGCGCGGCTTGGCGTGACCCTCGCGCTCCTGCATGGCGCGGAAAGCCTTCACGTTTCTCAGGATGCGGCGGAAGTAGTCCTTGCCGCGCACCTTGATGTAGGACTCCGGCGTCGACGCATCGAGCGACACGCGCAGCTCGTCGAGGCCGGCGGCGATCAGCGCGCGCCCGTTCTTCTCGTTCAGCACCGTGCCGTTGGTGTTGAACAGCACGTAGACGCCGCGCTCCTTCAGGTAGCGCACCATGCGCGGCAGATTCTTCACCAGCATCGGCTCGCCGACACCGTGCAGCACGGCGCGCGCCAGGTTCGGGCACCTGGTCGACGATGCGCGTGAACAGCTGCCAGGACATATCGGCCGGCGGCTCTAGCTCGGCATAGGTGCGCGGGCAGGTGGTGCATAGCAGGTTGCAGCGGTTGGTCACCTCCAGGTAGAGGCACACCGGCGGCTTGTTGGCGACGCCGCTGCTTCGTCTGCGAACCGGCCTCGAAATAGCGCCTCGCGTCGACCCCTGGCCGTCGGCGGGCGCGATCGTCAACTCGTCCATCAGGAGGCTCCTTGGTTTTGTGCGAGCTGGCGTCCGCGCAGCAACGCGCTCGCCACGGCGATGACGAACGGCAAGGCCGCCAGCGTCTTCCAGAGCAAGTCGTTGTCAGGCAGAAAGATCGGCCGGTAGAGCAGGGGCGCGGCCAGCGTCATGGCCCAGGCAGGCGCGCCGCCCCCGAGCGCGATGAATGGCACGACGGCCAGGAAATACCAGGGGTAGTTCGGCGACAGGACGAACAGGCCAGCCATCAGCAGCACGGCGATGTCCCGCAGTGTTCTGTCGGGTGCGTGGTCGGCGCGCCAAGCGGCTCGCAATGCCGAGCCAGGCCATCGTGCCGGCGGCGACTAGCAGGTAGGCGGTGGTCAGGCCGCGGCACGTTGCCGAACGCCGCCCGTGCCAGCGCGACCAGCCAGAAGCCCTCGCCGTCAGCGAAGCCTTCCTCGCCGAGATAGCCCCCGGTCGTGACAAAGCCGAGCACGCCGCGACCCACGCCTAGATAGGGCAAGTAGCCCAGCACAATGGTTGCCAGGACGGCCGCCGGTACGCGCCAGTCCCACGGCCGCCAGAAGCTCGGCAAAGCCACTACCGCGTAAGGCTTGACCAGCGCCGCCAGCGTCACCAGCACGGCCCCGGCGATCGCGCGATGCCGCACCAGCAGCCACACGCCGAGCATAAGCAGCGCCACCATCAGCGCATCGACGTGGCCGCCTTGGGCGATCTCCCAGATCGCCAGGGGGTGCCAGGCCCAGGCAACGACCGCCGTTGCCGGCATCCGTAGTTGCCGCAGCAGATCGATGAGAACGGCAATGACCACGATCTCGCAGGCCACCATTGCCAGCCGCATCATCGTCAGCGTTTCGGAGATGCGCGTAACCGCCAGAAAGAACATCTGCGCCACCGGTGGATAGGCCGTGACGGCATAGTCGGCCCGGTTGATGTTCGGGTAGATGGCAGCATCGCGCAGGGCGGCGAGCGTCGGATCGGCCGGCACGAGCGCGTAGGGGTTGATGCCGGCTGCCTGCACGCGCCCGTCCCACACGTAGCGATAGATGTCGGTCGAGAGGAACGGATCATCCGTGATGATGAGCAGCCGCATGAGGACGGCGAGCCCCAGGATCACGAGCAGCCCCGAGCGCGTCGGCACGCTCGGGGCCAGCATGGCCGCGGCGATCGTCAAGGCGCCGGAGGCCACCACGCCCGGAATGAAGACGGCGTAGTCGAACCTGGCGATGATCCACGGGCCGGCGGCGACAAACGCCACCATGGCGAGGCCCAGTGCGCCAAGCGCAAGCAGCGGCGCGAGGCCCTCACGGCCAAGGTTCCAATGCAGCGCTCTGTCGGTTCATTATCGCGACGTCTCCGCAGCAAGCGGCGCGCTGCGCTGCTCGAGGAACTGCCGCGTGGCCGGCGCCAGAGCACCCTGCAGGCCGGACTCGGCGAACGAGGGTCGCTCGCCGGCCAGCTCTGCCTCGAGCAGGCGCAAGGTCGCCCTGTCGTCGACGTCATACCAGCGCGGCACGGTGACGACCGGCACGCCGATTTCGTCGGCGCGCTCGACGGTGAGGCGATAGACGTCGGCCGTGCTCCAGGGAATGTCCTCGAACACCCGGGCGTGCGGCCGCGACAGCCCGATCAGCGTGTAGCCGCCGTCGATCGCCGGCCCGAGCACTACCGCGTCCCCGCCCTGCAGGGCGCGAACCGCAGCGCGCAGGATCGGGGCCGGCAGCGTCGGACTGTCGGCATTGACCAGGATTGCGCCGGCATGGCCGGCATCGAGCAGATCGGTCGTGGCCTGCCGCAGACGCACGCCGAAATCGCCGTCACACTGCAGCAGCAGGCGGAAGCTGGCTGGCAGCAGCGCGCGCAGCCGGTCTTCCGTTCCGGCCGGCGTGTATACCGCGTAGGCTGCCGCATCGCCTTCCATGGAGAGGCCGTGGATGGTCGCTGCCAGATCGCGGATAAAGCAGGCGGAGAGCATGCCGCACTCCTCGGGGCGCAGCGGCGGCGACAGCCGGGTCTTGGAAAAGCCCGCGGCCGGCGTCTTGCAGAAAATTCCGATGGCCACCGATTGCATGGTTGCATTCCTGTGCTGCGCTGGCGCGGCCCTGCCGACCCGTTCACCGCTAGTCCGTACCGGGCCATGAGGGCGTTACATGGCTCACGACAACGTGTTTCCGTGCGGCAGAGATCGAAATGGCGCCGCCGGCAGCGATTGCTCGATGTCGGCAATCAAGTCGCCGACATCCTCGAGGCCAACCGAGAAGCGCAATAGATCCGCAGGACAGGGGCTGCCCGCACCCTCGATGCTGGAGCGGTGCTCGACCAAGCTCTCGACGCCGCCCAGCGAGGTCGCCCGTTTCCAGATCTTCATGCCGGCAGCGCTGGCGATGGCCGCAGCCTCGCCGTCCTTGAAGCGCATCGACAGCATGCCGCCAAACCCGCCATGCATCTGCCGCGCTGCTATCGCGTGCCCTCGATGCGTCTTGAGGCCCGGATACATCACCGTCGCGATCGCCGGATGGTTACAGAAATGCGTGGCGATGGCCATGGCCGACTCACACTGGTGACGTACGCGCACGTGCAGCGTGCGCATGCCCCGCAACAGCAGCGCGGCTTCGAACGAGCCGAGGATGCCGCCCAGCATGGTGCGCAGCCGGGCCGCGCGTTCCAATGCTGTGCCGCTTTCGGCAAACACGATTGCGCCGGCAATAACGTCGGAGTGTCCATTCAGGTATTTGGTGGCCGAGTGCAGAACCAGATCGGCACCCAGCCCGATCGGCTGGCTCAACACCGGCGTGGGGACTGTCGAGTCGACCGCCAGCAGGGCGCCGGCCGCGTGGGCAATGTGCGCCGCTTCGGCGATGTCCGTCACCGTCCACAGCGGGTTGGACGGAGTTTCGATCCAGACCAGACGCGTCCGGCCGGGACGGATGGCCGCCCGCAACGCATCCGGATCGCCGGCATCGACGAAGGTCGCCTCGATGCCGTGCCCCGGCGCGTCCTCCGTCAGCCATTGCCGCAGACCCCAGTACATGGCCGTCGGCGCGACGATGTGGGCGGGACGCTGCAGCGCCAGGAACGCAGTGGCCGCCGCAGCCATGCCGGAAGCGAACATGAGTGTGGCGCGGCCCTGCTCCAGGTCCGTCAGGACATCCTCGACCTGCCGTACCGTCGCGTTGTCCGACCGGCCGTAGCAGTAGCCTCGCCGGTATTGATTGTCTGCGTCGCGCACGAACGTGGTGGCGACGTGGATGGGGGGCACCACGGCGCCAGTCGCGGCATCGATGGCCCCTCCGGCCTGTGCGGCAATCGTCTCGGGCCGCACACCTGCCAAATGCCTCGGCCGCTCCTCCGATCCGCCCTGCAGTCCATGGTGTGTTGCCGGCCGGAGACTGAGGTCCCGCGGAGCATCACTTGGGGGCGAAAAACCGTTGCCGTTGGCGAGCTTGCCGTTGCCCCGGCGCGGCTGGTTGAGGCTTTGTGAGGTCAAACTGCTCCCCTGTCATAAGTGGCGCTCTTGCAAGGAAATTCGCCGTGCAGCTGTGCCCCGTTACAGCGATCACGCCTTTGTGCTTAATGGACCGGTGCCGGCCCTCCCGCCGATCATTGGGGTGAACGGGCTGTAACGTTGCAGCCTTGGCGTGCGTATCGGGGACAGTTGCTGCGTGGCGGACCAGGCCTCTCACTGGACGGAGCTGATGCGGGCCGCCAACGGTGGTGACGCAAGTGCTTATGGCCGCGTGCTCACGGGCCTTGCGCCGGTTCTGCGCGGGCTGGTGAGGCGTGGCTTTTCCCGATATGGGCTGGGTCCGGAAGAGGTCGAGGACGTGGTGCAGGAAACGCTGCTGGCCATACATCTGAAGCGGCACACCTGGGACGAGCGCCAGCCGCTGCTGCCCTGGGTGCGGGCCATTGCGCAGAACAAGCTGATCGACAATCTGCGGCGGCGTGGCCGACGCGTGCATGTGCCGATCGATGACGTCAGTGATGTGCTTGCAGTAGACGAGGAGCCGGCCGTCAGCAATGGCGTCGATGCCCAACGCATCCTTGCAAGCTTGCAAGGGCGGCAGCGCGACATCGTGCAGGCTATCTCCATCGAAGGCGCGACTGCCCGCCAGGTAGCCGACCGGCTCGGCATGACGGAGGGCGCGGTGCGCGTTGCCTTGCATCGCGCGCTGAAGTCGATCGCGGGAGCATTACGAAGTGCCTGACATGAGGACCGACGACCTGATCAGGGCCATCGCCGAGGATGGCGCCGCTCACCGCCCCTCCCTGGTTAGGCGGCTGGCGGTTGCACTGTTCGCGGGCGGTTTGGTTGCTGTCGTACTGTTCACGCTATTTCTCGGTGTCCGTCCGGACATCGGCTCTGCCCTGCATACGTGGCGCTTCGTGTTCAAGGTCCTGATTGCGCTGCTGGCCTACGCACTTGCCTTGTGGGCGTGCGCGCGCCTGACGCAGCCGCAGGTCGCTGCACGCGACACCTTGGCCGGCCTGGTCGCTGCGCCGGTGCTGCTGGCTGCGGCGGTCGGGTACGAATTGCTGACCGTTTCGCCTGCTGATTGGTATGCACGTGCGCTCGGCAGCAACTCCCGCGTTTGCCTGGTGGCTATACCCTTGCTGTCGCTGGCACCGCTGGCCGGCGCGCTCGCGGCCTTGCGCGTCGGCGCGCCGCGGTCACCTGGTACGGCCGGAGCCGTTGCCGGACTGATGGCCGGCACGCTTGCGGCGACGCTCTATGCCGTGCATTGCCCAGATGACTCCCCGCTGTTCGTTGCGGTTTGGTACAGTGCAGCGGTTGCGATCGTTTCCTTGCTTGGCGCGATTGCCGGCAGACGCGCGCTGCAGTGGTGACAGCTCTGGCTATCCGTCCTCAGAATGGATTGATGTAGTTCAGGATAGCGATCTGCCGCAGCAGCACCTTGCGGACGACGTGGGCCGGCTTGATGTGCTCCGTGAAGATGGCCGCCGTCCCGGTGCTACCGGCCGGCAGGCGACTGGCGAACTCCGCGTCATCGAGCCTGATCCGTGCGACAAAGGGGGCGGACTCTATGTTTTTCGGCGCTACGGCGAGACCCGATGTTTGCGCCTGGCCGGTTGCGATCGCCTGCAGGACGCTTTCGACCCTGCCCGTGAAGATCTTTCCCGGCGCGAACTTGAAGGTCAGCTCGACGGGCTGGCCGGGCCGGACGTGGCGGGCATCGATCTGCGCGATCTCCACGCCGATGATGGTCTCGGATGTATCGATGAAGGCCATGGCAGGCGACAGCGGCAGCGAGGCGACGCGCGCACCCTTGCGCAATGCCAGGTTGGTGACGTAGCCGTCGGCCGGAGCGCGCACAACGGTTTTGTCCAGGTTCCACCGCGCGCCCTGCACCTGTGCTCTGAGCTGATCGACCTCCGCCTGACGCTGCTCGACGTCGAAGCCGCGCCCGGTGCCGGTCGACTGCAATTGGCTCATCTGCGACAGGCGCAGTTCCTGGAATTTGAGCTGGGCTGTGAGCGTATTCAGCTGCGAGGCGAACGGCACGGGATCGATGCGAAACAGCACGTCGCCGGCCTTCAGCGGCGTATTGGCCTGCACTGGCACGTCCAGCACTTCGCCGGCAACATCCGGCACGATCGCCACCGAATTGCGTACCACGAGCGCCGGACCCTGCGGTGCCCCCCAACCCATCGGAATGAACAGACCGAACAGCAGCAGGGCGAGGACGAGCGCGGGTGAGACCTTCCAGAACAGGTTGAACGGTACGACTTTCAGCTTCACCAGCACGAACAGGATGGCGAGATACACGTTGAATAGGGCGATGATCATCGGGTGATTTCGCCAGCCTTCGGTTGCGGGACATCGACGTACGCCCACACCAGCGCCACAGGCCACAGCACGAAACCAAACAACAGCGTCACCCACCCGGCGACGGTGACCGCCTGCGCCCAGGGGTGCTTGCGCTCCTTCGCGATCATGCCCGGCAGCATCGCCATGATGATGACAACCGCGATTGTGCTGGCCGCCAGTATGAGTAGGACCAGCCACGCGAACAGATCGAGCATGCTCATCGCGTCACCGTCGCGTTGCGCGTTCTTTGCTGGTCGCGCGTCCTGAAAGCGGTTCCCTACCGTTGTCGGGCTCACGGCTCACCGCAAGGCGATGCTGTCATGCTTCCCCCGAGAGGGGCATCAGGACTAGTCCTGCTTTGCGCGGCCTGCGAACCCGGCTGATGCCGGGCGCAGCGGTTGGGGCCACACCGCGCTAGCAGCGTTCCGAGGGGGAGAGGCGGAAGCGAAAGCAGATTCCGCGTGTGGCCCCGACAACTATTGTGCAGTCGTCGCATTAACGACGCCATCGGATGGATTGCCGATCTCTCCACAATAGGATGCCTAGTGACGTCGCAGTTCCACCCGATCCGTGTCGTGGTCCACCTTGGTGGACGCGATATCCGGTGTTTCGCCCGACAACACGAGGGTATGTCCGGATTGCTCGTCTACCGACCAAAGCCTAGGGAACAACAATGGCAAGGAACAAGCTGAGGTGCGGCGAACGCGAGCAACGGGAGAGGCGATCGCCGCTAGCTGCTCTGCCGCCACCGAGCCACCCAACCGAGTTCTGCAGGACATAAGCTGTGCGATATCGCAGCGAAATCCGAAAAGCCGGCGTCAGTGATCATATCTTAATGGTTGTCTCACAGACAAAGGCAGCGACGCTTTGCTGCGCGTCGCAACCTTGGAGGGCCGGGTGATCGGAATGACAAAAATACTCATAGCCGATGACCATGACGTTGTGCGGTCCGGCTTACGTGCGCTGCTGAGCGAGCAACCCAATTGGCAAGTCGTTGCCGAAGCGGCGGACGGCAAGGAGGCTGTGGCGCAAGTGCTCAAGACCACGCCCGATGTCGCCATCGTCGACTACTCGCTGCCCGTTCTCAACGGAGTAGAGGTGACGAGGCAGATCCGGCAGCGCAGTCCGGGCACCGAAGTGATCATTTTCACCATGCACGACAACAACAGCCTGATCCACGACCTGCTGCAGGCTGGCGCGCTGGGTTATCTGCTGAAATCGGATGCCAAGCGGCTGCTCCTCACCGCCGTCGAGACGGTGGCGGAGCACAAGCCGTTTTTCACCGGCATGGTATCCGAGACGCTGCTGCAGTCCTTTCTGACCAAAGGCAACGATTGTCCGTTGACCGCGCGCGAGCGCTCGGTGGTGCAGCTGATTGCCGAGGGTCACAGCAACAAGAAAATCGCGTCGATCCTCAATCTCAGCGTCAAGACGGTCGAAACACACCGCGCGGCCGCCCATCGAAAATTGAACCTGAATTCCACCGCGGCATTGGTGCGCTACGCCATTCGCAACAACATAATCCAGGCGTAGCCAGTACAACAGCGCAGCAACGCTCATGGTTGGCGCATTTTGAGGCGATTTTCAGCGCCGCTGGTCAATCCATATTTCACCTTCAACCCAGGGCGTCGTGGATCACGACGTCGGAAGGGCCGACCATCTCGACTCCGAGGTGGTAGAGGTGGAGCCAATCCCAATGTTCGTGCCAAAGGTGCGCGGCGACGAGACCGCATGCGATAACGCGGCGCTTCGGCAATTCGAAGGGTCGCCTGTCCAATTGGCCGTCCTGGATGCCGCGGGCGGCGTGATCTTCTTGAGTGAGTTTTTCAAGGCCTGGCTGTTGGCCGCGGGCGGACAGAACGACGCCAGCCGCAATCTCCTGCAGTCGATTGCAGGCATTCTCAGTCAGTCAACGTCCCTAGAGACGGCTGTTCGATGGTCGGCGTTTCTGTCCGGTGAGATCGACAGCGTGACCGCGACTGTCGAGACGCCGTGCAATGGAGTTCTGCAGTGGTTCAGCGTCAGCGGCACGCGGTTCATGTGCGGCGATGAGATGCGTCTGCTGTTTGTCAGTGAGAATATCACGCACGCCCACGAGGCTGAGCTGGTGGCAAGGGATCTGCGCAGCAGAACTCCTGACGTCTCGGGAGAACGAGCGCCAGCTGATCTCCGAGGAGCTGCACGACTCGACGGTCCAGCATCTGGTCGCTGTCGACCTCAACTTGATGCGGCTCAAGTCGCGGATGAAAGCCGACGCAGCCGTTCAGGAGATCCTGAACGACATCGAGCTGTCGGTTGCGCAGGCGATGCAGGAGCTGCGCGTATCCACATACCTTCTGCACCCGCCAGTTCTCGAGAGCGACGGCTTGGCGCTGGCCTTGCGCCACTATTGTGATGGCTTCGCGCGGCGCACGGACTTGTCCGTTCGGCTCGACTGCGACGGCACCATGGATCGGCTGATCGCGCCGGCCCAGAAGTCCATCCTGCGCATCGTGCAGGAGGCGCTGACGAATGTGCATCGTCACGCCGAAGCTACGCGGGTCGTGGTGCGCTGCCGAGCACACAACAAGGAGCTGCACATCGTGGTCTCGGACAACGGTGTGGCGCGGAGCAGAGGCAAGCGTGCCCAGGTGCGTGCGGGGGTCGGCTTGGCGAGCATGCGCATGCGCCTGGCTCAATTCGGCGGAGACATGACGATTAGCTCGGCAGGGCATGGCACCGTGCTGCGCTGCATTCTGCCCCTGCAAAGCGTTTGCAAGCCAGCGCAAGCGGCGCGTGTGCATCCCGTGCGACCAAGTCAGCAACTCAATCTGGTTGTCGAGGGCTGCCCACACTAAATCGAGGCCGGCGGCTGGTTCGCCCCTATCTTCAGTGGAAATCGCGGCTCTTGAGGAGAGGGAGGTTGATCTGGCCGTGCTGCGGGCCGGGGCCAGCAAAGAGATCGCCGTCGCGCAGGCGATTGAGCTCGGCGCTGAGATCAATGAAGCTTTCCGCGAGGACATGCACCACGAGGCCCGCGCGCTGCAGGCGCCCGCGTACGGCAACCAGCCGCGAGGTCATCACCACACGGCGGTTTCTGGCGAACACCTTCGGCCAGATGATGATGTTGGCGATGTCGGTCTCGTCCTCGAGCGTCATGAAGACGACGCCTTTGGCGCCCGGCATCTGGCGCGTCAGGACGAGGCCTGCGACAGTGATGCTTCGGTTCTGCGGCAGAGCCTCGCTGCGGTGATCCACGTTGCGCATGACGCCGAGTCGCGTGAGCTGTTCGCGGAAGAAGGTGACGGGATGCTCCTTCAGCGACAGACCGGTCGCCAGGTAATCCTCCGCCACGTGCTCGCTGAGCGGCATGGACGGCAACGTGACCTCCGGCTCCGGGAAAAGCTCGTCACCCATATGTGGGGCGAGCAATGGCAGCGGCCGATCTGTGGCGGCTGACGCATCCTGCCTGGAGTTGGCTTTTTTCACTCCGATCGCATCGAGCCGCCGCGCCGCCCACAGCGCCGCCCGCCGGTCGAGGCCCAGCGAGCGGAAGGCATCGGCCTCGGCGAGGCGCTCGATGGTGAAGCGCGAGACGCCGGCGATCGCGGCCAGCCGCTCGATGCCGGCATAGCCGTTGCCGCGCACCGCGATCAGCTCGTCGAGCTCCGTCTCGCTCAGGCCCTGGATCTGCCGGAAGCCGAGTCGGACGGCGAAGCGATGCCGGCTGCCAGCCGAGGCCGGCTCCAGCGTGCAGTCCCAGGCGCTGCGATTGACGTCCGCTTCCAGCACCTCGACGCCGTGCTGGCGCGCGTCGCGCACCAGCTGGGCAGCCTGGTAGAAGCCCATCGGCTGGCTGTTGAGAATGGCGGCGCAGAAAACGTCGGGATAGTGGCACTTGATCCAGGCCGAGACGTAGACGAGCAGCGCGAAGCTCGCCGCGTGGCTCTCGGGGAAGCCGTACTCGCCGAAACCTTCGATCTGCTTGAAGCAGCGCTCGGCGAAATCGCGCGCATAGCCGCGGCTGGTCATGCCGTCCATGAACTTGTCGCGGAAGAGGTGCACGTTGCCGTTGTGGCGGAAGGTTGCCATGGCCCGTCGCAGCCCGTCGGCCTCATCGGGCGTGAATTTGGCGGCATCGATGGCGATCTGCATCGCCTGCTCCTGGAACAGCGGGACGCCGAGCGTTCGGCTGAGCACTTTCTCCAGCTCATCGGCAGGCCCGTGTGCCGGATCGGGGGAAGGGTAGTAGACGGGATCGATTTTGTCGCGCCGGCGCAAGTAGGGATGCACCATGTCGCCCTGGATCGGGCCCGGTCGTACGATCGCCACCTCGATGACGAGATCGTAGAACTTCTCAGGTTTCAGGCGCGGCAGCATCGACATCTGCGCGCGGCTCTCCACCTGGAACACGCCGACCGAGTCGGCGCGCGACAGCATCTCGTAGACCTGCCTGGCATCCTCCCCTTTGTCCGTCTCTGCCAGCAGAATCGAGGCGAGCGAATGGTCGATGCGATAGTGCGTCTTGAGCAGGTCGAGCCCGCGCCGCAGGCAGCTCAGCATGCCAAGCGCCAGCACATCGACCTTCATGAGATGCAGCGTATCGATGTCGTCCTTGTCCCATTCGATGAAGGTGCGCTCGTCCATGGCGGCGTGGCAGACGGGCACCGTCTCGTCGAGCCGCGCGCGCGTCAATATGAAGCCGCCGACGTGCTGGGACAGATGCCGCGGAAAGCCGGTGAGCGCGTTGGCCAGTGCGACGGCTTGCCCGATGACGGGGTTGCTGGGGTCGAGGCCGGCCTGGCGGACGTGGCTGTCGGGGAGTTCGTCGCCGTAGCCCCATACGGTCTTGGCGAGCGCGGCGGTCACGTCCGGCGTCAGTCCCATCGCCTTGCCGACCTCGCGGATGGCCCGGCGGGAGCGGTAATGGATGACGGTTGAACAGATAGCTGCGCGATCCCGCCCGTAGCGTTGATAGATGTGCTGGATCACCTCCTCGCGGCGGTCATGCTCGAAATCGACGTCGATGTCGGGCGGCTCGCCGCGCTTCTCCGAAATGAAGCGGGCGAACAGCAGCTTGATTTTGGCGGGATTGACCTCGGTGATGCCGAGGCAATAGCACACGACGCTGTTGGCCGCCGAGCCGCGTCCCTGGCAGAGGATCGGCTTTGGCAGATTGCGCGCAAAGGCGACCACGTCATGCACGGTCAGGAAGTAGCGCGCGTAATCGAGCTTGGCGATCAATGCCAGCTCCTCGGCCAAGGTGTCGCTGATGTCTTGCGGGATGCCGTCCGGATAACGCCTGCGCGCGCCCTGCCATGCCAGGTCTTGCAGGTGCTGCTGGGCGGTCTTTCCTGCCGGCACCGGCTCGTCGGGATATTCGTTCTTCAGGTCGCCGAGTGAGAAATGGCAGGCGGCGGCGATCTTCACGGTGCGGGCGATCGCATCCGGGAAGGCGGCAAACAACCGCGCCATCTCCTCGGGCGCCTTGAGATGGCGCTCGGCGTTCTCCGCCAGGCGGAAACCTGCCTCGGCGATGGTGCACTTCTCGCGGATGCAGGTGACCACGTCGGCGAGCGGACGTCGCTCCGGCGTGTGGTAGAGCACATCATTGACGGCGACCAGCGGCGTGCCGGTGCGCTTGCCGAGTTCATCGAGCAATCCGAGCCGGCGTGGCTCATCCCCGCGATGGCGGTGCACGCCGGCTAGAAAACTGCGCCCGGGAGCTGCGCGGGCGAGCGCTACCAGACGTTGGCTGAAGGCGGGCATGAGCGTGTCCGGCGGCAGGGCGATCAGCATCTGGCCGTCGCTGGCCGACAGGATGTCCTCGAAGGTGAGGCGGCATTCGCCCTTCTGACCGCTCTTGGTCTTGGTGTTGCCTTGCGTCAGGAGACGGCAGAGGCGGGCGTAGGCTTGGCGGTCGGTGGGGTAGGCGAGAACCTCGAAGCCATCGATCGTGACCAGGCGCGCGCCGACCAGCAGCTGGATGGTCTTTTCTTTTCTCCACTCATCGTAGGCGCGCACCACGCCGGCAAAGCTGTTGCGGTCGGCTATGCCGATAGCGGCAAGACCGAGCGCCCCGGCAGTCGCCACCATCTCCTGCGGGTGTGAGGCCCCGCGCAGGAAGGAGAAGTTGGTGGTGACTGTAAGCTCGGCGTAGCGGGTCATGGGATGTCTCTGGTCACGTAAACAGCCCATGCACGAACCAGCGCGGCACCGCCGTCTCGCGCTCGTACAGTCCTTCACGGTAGAGCCAGAAGCGGCGCCCGGCGTCGTTCTCCACCACGTAGTAGTCGCGGGTCGGCTGGTCCGTGACGGTGCGCCACCATTCGCTGGCGATGCGTTCCGGTCCCTGCGCCCGGGTGACGGCATGCAGCATGCCGCGCCAGAGAAATCTCCGAGGCGGGCCGTCCGGCACCAGAGCGGTGACCTCGGCCGGCTCGGCACGAGGCAGCAGGAGGGCGGGACGCAATCGGTCCGCGAGAGGCGCCGGCCAGGCCGGGACACTCTCCCCAGGCGCGCATGCAACTTCGGACCGTTCGGGCAGATGGCTTGCGACCGGCTTGAGCTGCCGCACGTTGCCGGGCCCAAGCCGCTGCCTGAGGCCGTCGACGAGCGCTGCGCAACGCTCCGTTCGGTCAGCATCGTCGCCAGCCGAGGCAAGTTCCGCCTGCTTGGGCTCCATGCGTTCGGCGACGGTGACGGTGAGGCTCAGCGTTTCGAAGCCGAAGCCGGCGTCGATCGTCTCGACAATGCGCTCAAGTCTCAGATCGATGAGGCGCGCGACATGTTCCGGGCTACGTGTCGGCACCGTCAGGCCGATATCGACCGTCACCACCTCGCCATCGATGCGGTAGAGGGCAAGCCGCAGGCTGCGTGCTCCCACTCCGTCGCGAACGAGGCCAGGGACGATGTCCTGCATGAGGTGGGTTGCGCCCAGAACGATCGCCTCTTGCGTGCTGATCGGCTCGAGCAGCTGGCGCAGGCTGTGGTAGGCGGGGGGAGGAGCGAGGAAGGCGAGCGGCTCGGGCAGGCGGCCGAAGGCCTGGTCGAGGCGTCTGAGGAGTTCGGCCGGAAAGCGCGCGGCAAAGGGTGCGCGGGGGTTGTCGAGCAGCGCTCCGACGCGCTTGAAGCCGAGCCGCCGCAGCGTTGCGCGGGTGTCGGCGGAAAGGCGCAGCGCCTCGATCGGCAAGGTGCGCAAGGGCTCGCGGTCTCCTGCCCCGAGGGCAGGACAATCGTCGGGGAACGATGGAAGTGGGAGAGAGCCCAGGCCGCCCCGGGCGTGTCGGCGACGGCGAGCCGCGCCGGCAGGCCGAAGCGCTTCAGACGGTGCAGCAGCGCGGCCAGCAGTTTCTCCTCGCCGCCGAACAGGTGCGCGGCGCCGGTGATGTCGAGGAACAGGCCGTCCGCGCCGTTCGCCTCGCCCCAGGCCGACACGGCCGGAGTGTAGCATGTCGCCCATAACGCCAGGTGCCGCAGGGCGGCCTGATCCGCGGCCGGATCGACCGGGCGCACCTGCAGAGGGCCACCGATCTTGGCCCGCGCATCGGCCAGCAGATCGCCGGTCATCAGGCCTTCCCGTGCAGCGGCGGCATTCAGGGCGGCGATGCGCGGGCCCCCAGAGGCATCGACGGCGAGCACGAACGGCTGCTCAGGATCGACTGGCGCTTGCGCTTGCGACGCGGAGTTGCGGACCTGCGCTGCGATGAAGCGCAGGATCGGCCACCGCGGCAGCCAGACTGAAACGATGCGCGACATGATCCCACTCCACCAACCACTCACCCAGCCGTCCGTTGCGGCAACGTTCGAGACGCACGCGCCATTGCCAGCCTGTGATCAGGCCGAACCGGTCGCGTGCGGCTTCGGCGGCGCCGATGCGCCAGCGCGTCGCCGCCGCGCTCGCTCCCGTAGCTGCGGCTGGCCGCAGCAGCAGCAGGGGCAGGCCTGAACTCCTGGCCGCCAGCTGCAACCTTTGGCTGGTCTTGAGGTCAAGTCCTGTCCCGACCGCGCCTGCTACGGCAACCGGCACCCCTGAACGCAAGGCTTCTTCCATGGCCCACATGGCCTGCCGCTCATGCCCGGCTTCGACCAGGATCACGCGGGCCGGATCGAGGCCCAGGACGTTGAGACCGTGACCGTGCGGGCGACCGTAGTCGGCGAGCCCTCGTCGCGAGACAACGAGCAGCACCGGCCCGCGCGGCGGCATGCGGCCAAGCAGGGTTGCCGCGAAGCCGAAGGCGGCCGGCAGGTCGCTGGCGGCCTCGGGTGCCACCTCATGCAGCGCACCGAAGGCAAGGCCGCCCTGGGGCAGGTGGGCATCGAGAACGGGCAGCCCGAAGGGGAGGGCACGCCCATCCGCGCGCAGGCCTTCCATCTGCGGGATCTGGCGCCGCAGAGCGGCTACGGCCTCGGCAAGGTCTTGGTGTCGTTTGCGCGGCACGAGCGTAGGACGATTGGATAATGGGGAGGAACAGTGTAGAACAAAAATAGAACAATGCAAGAATTAACATCCCGCGAAAGCCGCAGGTATTGGCCGCAACCCTGGGCGTCGCGGTGGCGAGTGAACTAACGGCCGAGTGTTTCGAACAAACCCTGCATCAGCCGCGTGCCAGGCTCGATCGAGGAGTAGAGCAGGTGCTCGTGGTTGGTATGGGCACCGTCGCCGTCGACGCCCAAGCCGTCGATGGTTGCGATCCCTTTGGCCGCCGTCAGATTGCCGTCGGAGCCGCCGCCGGACAGCCCGTCGGATTCCAGCTTCAGCCCCAACCGGCTGGCGATCTCAGCCGTCTTGGCAAACAAGTCATCCCCGCCAGGGCTGCGCGCCAATGGTGGCCGGTTGAGGCCACCTGTCACGCGGACCTCGACATCCGGATCGCCGGATTTGAGCGCTGCAAACCTTTGCTCCATCTCGGCTGCTGCGGCCATATCGCTGACGCGCACGTCTGCCTCGATGGTGCAGAATTCCGGGATCACGTTGACGGCGGTTCCGCCGTTGATGAGGCCGACGTTGGTGGTGATGCCGCGCGAGTAGTCGGTGAAGGCTTCGATCTCCAGGATGATCTTGGCCATGGCGCGGATGGCGCTACGGCCTTTCTCGTGGCTGCCCCCCGAATGCGCGGGCCGCCCGTGCGTCTGGATGCGGAAACGCCCCGTCCCCTTGCGTTGCGTGACAATCTTGCCGCCGTTGCGCTTGGGCTCGGTCACCAGCACATAGCGATTGCGAACGGCCTCGGCCTCGATGGACCGGCGCGACCCCGTGCTGCCCACCTCCTCATCCGGATTGAACAGGAACGTGATGGGCAGCGGTAGATTGGCCTTCGCGCGGGCCAGGCGCTGATAGGCGGCGATAGCGAGAACCAAACCGCCCTTCATGTCGTAGACGCCGGGCCCATACACCTTGTCCCCGTCGCGTCGATACGGCAGCGTCTGCGCCAGCGTTCCGACCGGATGCACGGTATCCACGTGGCTGAGCACGAGGATTCCAGGCTCTCGGCTATCGGGATGACAGCGCACGCACAGCAGATCGCCGAGCCGATCGCCGATCTTGCTGCGTTCAATGTGTGCGCCTGTGCCTTCGAACCAGGCAGCAATCACGTCAAGCACGCGATTGACCCCGCCGGTATCGCTGGTGGGGCTTTCGATCCGGACGATGCGCTCGATGTCACCGAGAATGGCGTTGCTGTCGATTGGACAATCGGCAAATGACGTCATTGCTCCCTCCTGCCCGCCGATCAGCGGCGGAACGCGCGAACTCGGCGCCATCGTTTGATGGCCTCCGGCTTCCGTGTAATTATCAAGACATGGCCTTCATTCCGAGGAGTTGGGCATGGTCCTCCTGAGAGCTTTCGCGGTTGCCGCAGGCATGGTCTTGTTTGCCACGGCCTCCTCGGGCCAGGAACTGAAGATCGGCCTCTCCGCCGAGCCCTCGGCGATGGATCCCCACTATCACAACCTTACCCCGAACAACTCGATCCTGAGCCATGTCTTCGAGCGCCTGATCGCCACCGACGAGAAGCAGAGGCTGTTGCCAGGGCTCGCCGAGAGCTGGAAGGTTGTCGGCGACACCGTCTGGGAATTCAAGCTGCGTCGCGACGTGAAGTGGCATGACGGCTCACCGTTCACGGCTGACGACGTGGTCTTCACGTTCCAGCGCGCGCCCAATGTTCCGAACAGTCCATCGAGCTTCGCCGCCGGCGTCAAGGGCAAGACCGTCAGCAAGGTCGACGACTACACGGTTCGCATCAGCACGGAAGCCGTGGCGCCGACCCTGCCTAATGATGTTGCCACCATCATGATCGTATCGAAGAAGAACGGCGAAGGCGCCAAGACCGAAGACTACAACTCCGGCAAGGCTGCGATCGGCACGGGGCCCTACAAGTTCGCGAAGTTCACGCCCGGCGACCGCATCGAGTTCGAGCGCAACGACGCCTACTGGGGCGCAAAACCGAAGTGGACCAAGCTGCTGTTCAAGCCGATTTCGGCCGGTCCGGCGCGCGTCGCCGCGCTGCTCGCCGGCGACGTCGACATGATCGAGGACACCCCGACTGCCGACATCGAGCGGCTGAAGAAGGAGCCCAAAGTCCAGCTGAGCCAGGGCATCTCCAACCGGCTCGTCTATCTGTTCGTCGATCACGCGCGCGACGTCACGCCGTTCGCCAAAGCCAAGGACGGCAGCGAGATCAAGAATCCCTTCAAGGACAAGCGCATCCGCCAAGCGATGACCAAAGCCATCAACCGGGACGCGATCGTGGCGCGCGTCATGGAGGGCGTCGCCGTGCCGGCCGGACAATTTCTGCCCGATGGCTACTTCGGCATCTCCGACAAGCTCAAGCCCGTGGCCTACGATGCCGAAGGCGCCAAGAAGCTGCTGGCGGATGCGGGCTATCCCAACGGCTTCAAGCTCACCCTGCACACGCCCAACGGCCGCTACATCAACGACGCGAAGATTGCAGAGGCGGTGGCGCAGATGCTGACCCGCGTCGGCATCGAGACAACGTTGGAAGCGCTGCAGCCGAGCGTGTTCTTCACGCGCGCCTCGCAGGGCGGACCCAACAACACGCCCGAGTTCAGCTTCATTCTGGTCGGCTGGAGCAGCGGGACGGGTGAGAATTCGGGCTCCCTGGTGCCGCTGGTCAACACCTTCGACCGCGCCAAGGGAACGGGCACGACCAACCGGGGCCGCTATTCCAATCCGGAGGTGGACCAGATCTCCGCCGAGGCCCTGCGCACCAACGACGATGCCAAGCGCGCCGCGCTGCTGGCCAAAGCCACGGAGATCGCCATCGACGACGTGGCGCTCATCCCGCTGCACTACCAGGTCAACACTTGGGCCGCGCGCAAAGGCCTGAGCTACAAGGCGCGCTCGGACGAGTTCACGCTTGCCACCGACGTCACCGAGAAGTGACCCGTGCATGCCTCCGTGAGAGGGGACCTGGCGGTCGGCTGAGTTCGCTACCGGGCCCAGCGCCAGGCACAGGCGAACTTCGCAGGCCAGGGAGGCTGGATGACCGCCTATCTGCTACGCCGCCTGATGCAGACCGCCCTTGTCATCGCCGTCATGTCGGTGATCGTGTTCTTCGGCGTGCATGTGATCGGCGATCCGGTCTGGCTGCTGGTCAATCCGCAGATGGATCAGCGCGACATCGAGGCAGCCATACGCGCGCTGGGCCTCGATCGCCCGATCTGGGAGCAATACCTGTATTTTGTGCGCGGGGCTTTGCAGGGCGATCTCGGCCGCTCTTTCATTTTCGGTGAGCCGGCCTTGACAGTGATCATCCAACGCATGCCGGCGACCTTGGAGCTGGCGTTCGCCGCCCTGGCGATGGCCATCGGCATCGGCATTCCGCTCGGCCTCTACGCAGGTCTCAAGCCGCAGCATGCGCTATCGAAGACCATCATGGTCGGCTCGATCGTCGGCTTCAGCCTGCCCACCTTCTGGGTGGGGCTGATGCTGATCATGGTGTTTGCCGTCATGCTGGGCTGGCTGCCGTCGACCGGGCGTGGGCCGACCGCCACCTATCTGGGCATAACCTCGAGCGCCTTCACGCTGGAGGGGTTGCGGCATTTGCTGCTGCCGGCGCTCAATCTGGCGCTGCTGAAGATCTCGCTGGTGATCCGCCTGACCCGGGCTGGCGCACGCGAGGCCTTGCAGCAGGACTATATCAAGTTCGCCCGCGCCAAGGGCCTGACGCATAGGCGCATCGTCGGCGTGCATCTCCTGAAGAATATCCTGATTCCGGTGGTGACGGTGCTCGGGCTCGAGTTCGGCAACCTGATTGCCTTCTCGGTCGTCACCGAGACCATCTTCGCTTGGCCGGGCATGGGCAAGCTGCTGATCGGCGCCATCCAGACGCTGGATCGCCCGGTGATCGTCGCCCATCTCATCATCATCGTGCTGCTGTTCGTGGTCATCAACCTCGTGGTCGACATCCTCTACACGGTGCTCGACCCGCGCGTGCGCGTCGGGAGGCAGACGGCATGAGCCTCACGGACGCCGATGCCAAGATCGAGCCGCAGGAGCCGGCGACGTCAGCCGCCGCGGTGGAGACGCCGCTCGGCCGCTTCCTGTCGGACTACTTCGAGAGCCGCATCGCCACAGCGGCCCTTGCCGTACTGGTGCTGATCGCGTGCCTGGCATTGCTGGCGCCGTTGCTGGCGCCACAGAACCCCTACAACCTGGCGGAGGTCGATGTGCTCGACAGCCGCCTGCCGCCGGGATCGGTCGGCATGGCCGGCTACACCTATTGGCTGGGCACCGACGGCGCCGGCCGCGATCTGCTGAGCGCCATCCTCTATGGCCTGCGCATCTCGCTGCTGGTCGGGGTGACGTCGTGCCTGATCGCCACCGCCGTCGGCGCCGTGGTCGGCCTGACCGCCGCCTACGTCGGGGGGCGTGTCGAGAGCCTCCTCATGCGGCTCGTCGACCTGCAGCTGTCGCTGCCCGCCATTCTGATTGCGCTGATCCTGATCGCCATGCTGGGCAAGGGCGTCGACAAGGTGATCATCGCCCTGGTGACGGTGCAATGGGCGTACTACGCGCGCACAGTGCGCGGCACGGCACTCGCCGAGCTCAACAAGGAGTACGTGGAGGCCGCGCGCTGCCTCGGCTTCAGCCACACCCGCATCGTCTTCAAGCAGATCCTGCCCAATTGCCTGCCGCCGCTGATCGTGGTGGCCACCATCCAGGCCGCGCACGCCATCGCGCTCGAAGCCACGCTGTCTTTCCTGGGCGTCGGACTGCCGCGCACGGAGCCCTCGCTCGGCCTGCTGATCTCCAACGGCTTCGAGTACATGCTGTCCGGCAAGTACTGGATCAGTTTCACTCCTGGCCTCGTGCTGCTGGTCACCATCATGGCCATCAATCTGGTCGGCGACCAGTTGCGCGATGTGCTGAACCCGAGGCTCAAGCGATGACGGCCGAGGCGGCACCAGCGTTTCGGCCGACCTTGGAGGTGATCGACCTCAGGACGCACTTTCTCACCAGGGCCGGCGTGGTGAAGGCCGTCGATGGCGTGAGCTTCACGATCGCGCCGGGAGAGGTGCTGGGGCTGGTCGGAGAGTTCGGGCTGTGGCAAGTCGATGACGGGGTTCTCTATCATTGGCTTGGTCGACCCTCCCGGCCGCGTCGTGGCGGGTGCCGTGCGCTTCAAGGGACGGGACCTGGTCGGGCTGCCGGAGGAGGAGCTGCGCACGCTGCGAGGCAACCGCATCGCCATGATCTTCCAGGACCCGATGATGGCGCTCAACCCGGTGCTGCGCATCGACACGCAGATGGTCGAGACCATTCAGGCGCATCGTGACTGCACGCGCTCCGCCGCGCTCGGGCTCGCGCGCGATGCGCTGGTGCAGATGGGCATCTCCAGCCCCGAGCGGCGCCTGCGCTGCTACCCGCACGAGCTGTCGGGCGGTATGCGCCAGCGGATCGCGATCGCGATTGCCTTCGTCAACGAGCCCGATCTCGTGATCGCAGACGAGCCCACCACGGCGCTCGACGTCACCATCCAGGCGCAGATCCTGCACGAGGCGCAGGAGCTGTGCCGCCGCAACCACACGGCCATGATCTGGATCACGCACGACCTCGCCGTGGTGTCGTCGCTGGCTGACCGCGTGGCCGTGATGTATGCCGGCTGCATTGTCGAGCAAGGCAATGCCCGCGACCTGATCCGCGCGCCGCTGCATCCCTACACCAAGGGATTGCTGGGCTCGGTGCCGTCCGCCAACCGCCCCGGCACCCGGCTGACCCAGATACCGGGCACGATGCCATCGCTGCTGCGATCCGGTGCCCGGCTGCCAGTTCCGCACGCGGTGTCCGCGCGCGGCGCCGGAATGCAGCAATATGCCGTCCATCTCGAGCCCCATCCTGCACCGCGAGGTGCGCTGCTGGCGGCCGCTCGCGGCCGAGCATGTGGCGTGATGTCTGCATCGGCGATCCCAATCATCGAGGCGCGGGGCTTGAGCAAGCGCTTCGTCAGGCAGCCCGATCTGGCCGAGCGCCTGCTGGAGCGGCTGGGCGCCAGCCATGCGCGAGCGTGGTGCATGCGGTCGACAACGTCAGCCTGGCGATTGCCGGAGGGGAAGTGCTCGGCCTGGTCGGCGAGTTCGGCTGCGGGAAGTCGACGCTCGGCCGCATGATCGCCGGCCTGCTGCAGCCGAGCGAAGGCCAGGTGCTGTTCAAGGGGAGGGATCGGGCCGACCTCACCGGCGCCGATGCCAAAGCCGCGCGGCTCGCGGTGCAAATGATCTTCCAGGACCCGTACGCCTCGCTCAATCCGCGCAAGCGGGTCGAGAGCATCATCGGCGAGGCGCCGCTGGTGCACAATCTTGTGCGGCGCGCCAAGCTTGGCGAATTCGTGGGCGAGATGCTGACGCGGGTGGGTCTCGACGCCGGCTTCACGGGCCGCTACCCGCACCAGTTCTCGGGCGGGCAGCGCAGCCGCATCGGCATCGCCCGCGCGCTCGCTGTGTCGCCGGAGTTCCTGGTGTGCGACGAGGCAATCGCAGCGTTGGATGTGTCGATCCAGGCGCAGATCATCAACCTATTCATGGACCTGCGGCAGGCCTTCGATCTCACCTATCTCTTCATCAGCCACGACCTGGGCGTGGTACGGCACATCTCCGACCGCATCGTCATCATGTACCTGGGCCGGATCGTAGAGGCGTCGCCGACGGTGGAGCTGTTCGAGGCGCCCAACCATCCCTATACCCGCGCCCTGCTCGCGGAAGTGCCGCGCATCTCCTACGAGAAACGCCAGTTCCAGCCGATCAAGGGCGAGATCCCCTCGCCGCTCGACCCGCCGCGCGGATGTCACTTCCATCCGCGCTGCCCGATGGCCATGCCGCGCTGTGCCGAGGAAGCACCCGCCTTGAAGGCGATCGCGCCGGGGCGCCTTTCGGCCTGTCACCTGAATGACAATTGATGCGGGGCGGGGCCGCTATCCGATTTCGAGGATCAGCTTGCCCTGCGCCTTGCCCTGCTTGAGCAGGGTGAGTGCGTCTCTGATGGACGCCAGTGGGAATGTGCGGCTGATGTAGGGATTGACTTTGCCGCCGACATAGAGCGCGAAAATCTCCTGCTGCACGCGTGCCACCCACTCCGGCGTGCGGTCGCGATAGTCCGACCATTGCAGGCCGGACGCCTCGATATTCTTAACCAGCAGGTAGTTGGCCTTGATGGTCGGGATCTCGCCGGCCGCAAAGCCAACAATGACCATGCGGCCCCGCCAGGCCATGGCGCGCAGGGCGGCCGCGTTGGCAGTCCCGCCCACAGGGTCGATGACAATGTCGGTGCCGTGCCCGTCGGTCAGCTGGTGCACGCGCTGACGCAGTGCGTCACGCAGGTCAGCGCCGCCAAGGTCGATTACCGCGTCGGCACCGGCCTGCCGGGCGATCTGGGCGTTGTCGTCGCCGAGCACGCCGGCAATTACCATCCGCGCACCGAGCGCCTTCGCGATCTGCACGCTGGCGGTACCGATGCCGCCCGAGGCGCCGAGCACCAGAACCACATCGCCCATCTGCAGGCGGGCGCGCTCGACCAGCGCGAAATGCGCCGTCTGATAGACGAGGCCGAGTGCCGCGCCCTTCGCGAAACTTATCGCCGCGGGCATGGGGAACACGTTGACGGCGGGGGCGAGCAGCTTCTCGGCGAACGCACCGTACTCGACCTGCGCGGCGACACGGTCGCCGACCTTCAGCCCCGCCACCTCCGCACCGACCGCCGACACGATGCCGGCGGCTGCCTTGCCGGGCGCGAACGGCAGCGGCGGCTTGATCTGGTACTGGCCGGAGATGACCAGGATATCGGGGTAGTTGATCTCGGCGGCCTTCACCTCGATGACCACTTGGCCTTTGCCCGGCACGGGATCAGGAAGCTCGCCGATCTCGAACTGGTCGATCGGGGCAAACTCGCGAACGACGGCCGCCCTCACGTCTCGATCTCCCCGTTGTTGGCACCCAGCGCCGGCGCGGATTTGGCCTCGCCCGGAGCCGCCCGGAACGCGGCGCTGATCGGGACCGGCAGGGCCGGCATGCGCGCGCCGGCCTCGTTGGCGAGCACATGCGCAAACAGCCCCCGCGCCCGGAAATGCTCATCCGCGAGTGCCGCCTGCACGCCCTGCACGATCGAGCAGCAGCAGTCGGCGGCATCGAAGATCGCGGCCCACTCGGCAGCATCGCGCGAGCGGATGATCTCGGCGATGCGGACCGTAGTGGCTGCGGGATCGCGCGCGTCGTCGGCGAAGCCGGGCTCGAGCCCGATGGCGGCCACGAACAGCTCCCAGAAGCGTTGCTCGATCGGAGCGGCGGCGACGATGCGGCCGTCCCTGGTCTCGTAAAGGTGATAGCGCGGGGTACCGCCGGTGGTGAGGTCGGTAGCGTTGCCGGGCCATTGTCCCGTTGCGAGACCGCTGCCGATCGCCCAGTACTCGAACGTGAGCAAGCTGTCGGTCATGGCGATATCAAGATAGGCGCCTTCGCCGGTGGTATCGCGGCGGCGCAGCGCCAGCAGGATGTTCATCACCGCGGGGTAGGCCCCGCCCGCGATATCGGCGACCAGCGCAGGCGGGACTACGCGCGCGCCCGGCGGCCCGGATGAGAGGGCGAGCAGGCCCGTGTCTCCAATGTAATTGAGGTCGTGGCCGGCGCGGTCGCGGCGCGGCCCGTTCTGGCCGTAGCCGGTGATGGCGCAATAGATGATGCGCGGGTTCCGGGCGCGCATCGCTTCGTAGCCGAGGCCGAGGCGATCCATCACGCCGGGTCGGAACTGCTCCAAGACGACATCGACCGTCGTGGCGAGCGCCAGCACGCGATCGCGCGTGGCCGGATCCTTCAGATCGGCGGCGATGCTCTTCTTGCCGCGGTTGAGCAGCGCGAAGTTGACGCTCTCCTGGCCCCAGCGCGGTTCGTAGCTGCGCATCTCTTCGCCGCGTCCCGGGCGCTCGATCTTGAGCACCTCGGCACCGGCCTCGGCCAGCAGCAGCGAGGCCATCGGTCCGGGCAGCAGTGTCGAGAAATCAAGGACGCGGATGCCGTCGAGAGGGCGCATCAGGTGCGGTCCCGGCGCTGCTTGGCGACCACGGCGCGCCGCGCCGGCGCGTAGGCCGGAGTGCCGTATACCTCGAACAGGGCAGCCGTCACGTCATAGTGGTTGGCAAGCCCACCGCGTTCGACGCGCTCGATGGGCCCGTCGCGATAGCCGAGGCCGAGCCTGCAGGTCACGTCCATGTCCTTGGCGCTGGCGAGGCCCTCGTCGAGGAAGCGCAACGCGTCATTGTACTTTGGACGAACGAGGCGGTCGACGATGCGTCCTGCCTGATCGGCGCACACCACCACGGTGAACCCTGCGTCCTCGAAAATCCTCTGGGCTGCGGCGATTGCTTCCTGCTTGGATAAGGGTTGCCGCACCAGTTCGATCAAGGGGCCGGGCGCCTCGCTGCCGTTGCGATAGCGCGCGAAGCCCAGCACGTTGGAGCCTTCCTCGCCGGCCGCTTCTCCCGTGTGCACGCCGAGGCACTCGGTGCCGAGCTCGACCAGGATGGCGATCTTATGGTCGTCGGCCTGGAACACACCGAGATGGTTGCCGAGGTGGATGACGACCTCGCCGTCCGCCGAGCCGCCGAGAAGAAAGGCGTCGCCCGCTGGAAACGAGACGCTTTCGCTATGCTGGTGGATGACGTAGCGCATCGGTCAGGCTCCGAACATGGCGTTACCGTCGTAGGAGAAGAAACCCCGGCCGGCTCTTGCGTCCGAGCCAGCCTGCCGCCACCATGCGCCGCAGCAGCGGCGGTGCGGCGGCGCGCGGATCGAGCGTGATGGGATAGAACGCCTCGCACAGGCGCACTTGCGTATCGAGGCCGATCAGGTCGACCAGCTCAAGCGGACCCATCTTGTAACCGAAGGCCGGTCTTGATGGCTTTGTCGATGTCGGCCGGGCTGGCGACGCCCGCTTCCACCGCGCGGATGCAGTCGTTGTTGAACGGGATCAACAGCGCGTTGAGGATGAAGCCCGGCTTGTCCTGCGTCTTGACCGGCAGCTGGCCCGCCGTCTCGCACCAGGTCCACGCCTTGGCGAACGTCTCCTCCGAGGTGGCGAGGCCCGGCGACATCTCGATCAGCTTCATCAGCTGCGCCGGCAGGCAGAAGTGCAGGCCGACCACGCGGTCTGGCCGGCCGGATCCGCCGGCGATCTCGGTGATCGACAGGGTCGAGGTGTTGGACGCGAAGATGGTGCCGGGCGGGCAGATCTTGTCCAGCTTGCCGAGCAGCTCGCGCTTGATTGCCAAGTCCTCGAACACCGCCTCGATGACGAGATCGGCTTTTGCCAAGTCGATGAGGGAGGTGGTGCGCGCCAAGCGGCTCATCACCGCATCCTTGTCGGCGGCGCTCATCTTGCCGCGCTCCACCGACTTGGCGAAGAAGCCGTCGGTCTGGCGCGCGGCGCGATCCAGCGCATGCATGGCGACGTCGTAGCAGATGGTGGAAAAGCCCGCGCGCGCCGCCACGATGGCGATGCCGGCGCCCATGGTGCCGCCGGCGCCGCATACGGCGACGGTCTTGATCTCGCTCATTTCTCCACGAAGCTCCGTCCGATCAGCTGCCGGTGCACCTGGTTGGTGCCTTCCCAGATCTGGGTGATCTTGGCGTCGCGCATCAGGCGCTCGACGCGGTAGTCGCGGATATAGCCGTAGCCGCCGTGCATCTGCACGGCCTCGGTGGTCATGCGCATGGCGAGGTCGGAGGCGCGCAGCTTGGCATCGAGGCCTCGATGCCGACGTCGTCGGCGCCGCCATCGATCAGATCGGCCACGTGCTCGAGCCACGCCTCGCACATGCGCGAGCTCGCTGGCGAGGTCGGCGAGCAGGAACTGGATTGCCCTGGAACTCGACGATGCGTCGCCCCGACTGCCGGCGCTCGTTCATGTAGGCGGTCATGTCCTTGAAGGCGGCGCGTGGCGATGCCGAGCGCATGCGCGGCGATGCTGGGTCGCGACTTGTTGAGCGAGGCGAGCAGGATCTTCAGGCCGTCGCCCGGCTTGCCCAGCAGGTTGGCGCGCGGCACGCGGCACTTGTCGAAGGCGAGCGCCGCCGTCGTGGAGGCGCGCAGGCCCATCTTGTCCTCGGCGCGCCCGGCCGAGAAGCCCGGACGTGCCCTTCTCCAGCACCAGCGCCGAGATGGCTGCCTTGGCGTCGTCGATCTCGCTCCACTTGCCGAATACCAGCAGCAGGTCGCGACTTGTCGCCGTTGGTGATGAAGGTCTTGCCGCCGTCGACCACGATGTAGTCGCCGTCCGGCGGAAAGCGCGTGCGCATGCCGGTGGCATCCGACCCGGCCTCGGGCTCGGTGATCGCAAGCGAGGCGAGGCCGCCGTCGGCGATGCGCGGCAGCAGCCGCTGCTTCTGCTCCTCGCTGCCGAAATCGATCAGCGGCTTCATGGCATGGAAGTTGGTGGCGTAGATGATGCCGGTCGAGGCGCAGGCTTCCGACAGGATCTTCACCACCGCCAGATACAACTTGTAGCGTGCCGGGCTGCCGCCGTAGGCCTCGGGGACGAACAGCCCGTTGAGGCCCAGCGCCTTGATATGCGCGACGTTGTTGTTGGGAAACTCACCTGATTTGTCGTGGGCCGCAGCGCTCGGCGCGATCACCTCGTCGGCCACGCGCTGCACGCGCGTCGAGGATGGCCTGCTCCTCCTCGCTCCATGGCGCCGGCGCTCGAGCTGTTCGAAGATTCTCATGATCTTGCGCCGCCCATGTTCCCCTCGCCTTGACGGGGAGGGGTTAGGGGTGGGGTGAAGCCCCACGCTTCCATTCGTTTTGCGACCACCCCCCACCCCCGACCCCTCCCCGCGAGGGGGAGGGGAGTCGCTGTGGCAGCCGGTTTCACGGCATCGTCCATCAATGAAACATGCCCTGGCCGCCGTCGATGTAGATGGTCTCGCCGGTCAGGAAGCCGAGTCGGATCGGAACAGCGAGCCGACCAGCCGCGCCACCTCTTCCGGGGCGCCCGGCCGGGCGACCGGGATGCGCCGCTTGATCCAGGCCTTGACGCTGTCCTTCTCGCGATATTCGGAATTGAGGTCGGTGACGATGTAGCCCGGGGCCACATCGACCACGCGGATGTTGTCGGCTGCCCACTCGACCGCCAGGCAGCGGGTGATGGCGCCGATCGCCGCCTTCGAGGCGCAGTAGGCGACGCTGCGCGACACGCCCATCTTGTCGAAGAACGAGCCGATGTTGACGATCAGTCCGCCGCCCGCCCGCTTCAGGTGCGGGTAGACCTCGCGCGAGGCCACGACGACCGACGTCGCATTGGTGTGCATGACCCGCTCGAAGTCGGCCGCGGACATGTGGTCGCTCTTGTGCTCCTCGTACACGCCGGCGTTGTTGACGAGGCCCACGATCGGCCCGCGCGCCGCCACCGCTGCCACGGCCCTGGCGATGCCGGCCTCGTCCGTGACGTCGCACACAAAGCCTTCGCCGGCCGCCGTCTCGCCCGAGCGCGTCAGCCCCGCAACACGCGCGCCGCCGGCTGCCAGCTCCTTCGCGATGGCCGCGCCGATGCCACGCGTCGCCCCGGTAACGATGATGTAGCCGTCCTTCATGCGCGACCTCCGCGATTGTCATGCCGGACGTCGCGCAGCGACGATCCGGGACCCAGAGGCCACGAAAGCGCATCTTCCGCCCTGGGTCCCGGATATTTCGCTGGCGCGAAATTCCGGGATGACAACCTAGCCATCGATGAACCTCGGCTTGCGCTTTTCCTGGAAGGCGGCGGTGCCTTCCTCGGCGTCCTTGGTCTGGAACGCGAGCGTGGACAGGTCCGCCTCGATCTTCAGGCCCTCGTGGATCGGCATGTCGAGGGCGCGCTGCACGGCGTCGCGCGCGAAGCCGAGCGTCGGCAGGCTGTAGCCGGTGAACTCGCGCGCGAAGGCGAGGCCCGCCTCGACGGGATCGCCCTCCACCAGCCGGTTGACGAGACCGATGCGCTCGGCTTCCTCAGCCGACACTGTGCGGCCGGTCATGATCATCTCCAGCGCGCGCGCCTCGCCGATCACGCGCGGCAGGCGCTGCGTGCCGCCGTAGCCCGGAATCAGCCCGAGCTTGATCTCGGGCAGACCCATCTTTGCGTTCCGAGTGGCCATGCGGAAGGTGCAGGCGAGCGCCAGCTCGAGGCCGCCGCCGAAGGCGAAGCCGTTGATGACGGCGATCGACGGCATCGGCAGCGTGTCGAGCTTGGCGAACACGGCCTGGCCCAGCTCGGCGCCACGCTTCTGCGCCATCAGGTCGCGATTGCGCAGCTCCTTGATGTCGGCGCCGGCGCAGAAGGCCTTGGGCCCGGCGCCGGTCACGATCAGCGCTCGGGCCTTGGAGGACGCCACCTCGTCGAAAGCGGCACCGATGCGCCGGATGATGTCGAACGATAGCGCATTGAGCGCTTCCGGCCGATTGAGCATCAGGACGGCGCACTCGTCGCGATTGAACAGCTCGACGGACATCACGCGGCCCCTTCTGTTGTCTGAAAGCGGACCGGCACGGGCGCCAGCTCGCCGCGCTTTACCATCTCGACCAGGTCGCGCTTCAGGATCTTGCCGCTGGCGGTGAGCGGAAACTCGTCGAGCCGGACAAAGAACTCCGGCATGTCGTACTTGGAGAGGCCTTCGCGGCCAAGGTGGGCGAGCAGCTCGTCGGCGACAACGCTGCCGGTTACGGCAATGCACACGCGCTCGCCCAGCCGTTCGTCGGCCACGGGAAAGCAGGCAACGCGCGCCACTTTTGCGTGGCGCAGGGCCAGCGCCTCGATGTGCGCCGGATAGATGTTGTGGCCACCGCGGATGATCAGGTCCTTCGAGCGCCCGACGATCTTGAGGTTGCCGCGCTCGTCCAGCACGCCGAGGTCGCCCGACATGAACCAGCCGTCGCGGTTGAAGCTCGTCTCGGTGGCCGTCTGATTGTCGAAGTAGCCGAGCATCAGCGCGCCGCCGCGTCCGCCGATCTCGCCCACCTCGCCGATCGCAACGGGGCGATCGCGATCAGCCGGATCGAACAGGCGCACCTCGTAGCCCGGTCCGCCGCGTCCGCACGTGGTGACGCTGATCTCGTTGTCGTCGTCGGGGTGCGTGTACTGGTGCGAGGAGTTCTCGGTCATGCCGTAGATGTTCTGCGGCTTGATGCCCTGGGCCACAAAGCGCGGCCGCCACCGAGGGCGGGATCGGCGCACCGGCCATGTAGAACACGCGCGACCTCGCCGAGCCGCTCGATGCCGCGCGCCTTCTGCTGGGCGAGCACGTCCATGGCGTGCGTCGGCACGCCCATCACGTAGGTGGCGCCGGTCTCGATGATCCAGTCGAGCGTCGCTGGCGCCGGCGGGGGGATCGTTGGTGACGAACACGCAGCCGGCCACGCAGCCACTGCGCGATGCCCACCCAGGCGATGTGGTGCGACAGCGGCGACAGGCTGAGCAACACCGTGTGCGGGTCATGGCTCCAGTCGCGCACCATGTCGCGGGCGTTGGCCAGCAGCGTGTTGTCGCGAGTGCATGACGCACTTGGGCGCGCCGGTGGTGCCGGAGGTGAACGCGAGGTAGGCGACCTTGTCGGGATCGCTCGCACGGCGCGGCTGTCGTTCGCAGCCGGCGCCGGCATGGTGTCCGGCGTGTAGACGACCCCGAGCGAGGCGACATCCGGCGAGGACCTTATCGAAATCGACGTGGGCGCGATCCGCACCCCAGCCGGGCTCGGACAGCAGCGCGCGGGCGCTCAATCGCTCGAGCAGGGTGCCGATCTCGCCGCAGGTGAAGGTGCGATGCAGCGAGGGGTTGCAGGCAATGCCCTCGCGCGCGCAGGCCAGGAACATGACGATCGCCTCGACGCGGTTCGACATCCAGATCGACACGCGGTCGCCGCCGGTGCAGGCCCTTTGCGCGCGCAGGTCTGCGGCGACCCCGTCCACCCAGGCGCGCAGTTGCTGCCAGGTCAGCGTGCGCCGTGCCGTCCTGCAGCGCCGCAGCGTCCGGGCGCTCGGTCGCCTGTTGCGCCATTAGCCCGTAGAACGTATCCGACTGCCAGACGCCCTGCTGGTAGTAGTGCCGGGCCGCGGCTGGATGATGCAAGGTCAGAAACGGACGCACCGCCAACTCTTCCCGGCTACTTTCCGAACTTGGACGGGTCGGGCTTGCGCTTGCCCGCGAAGGCCTTCGACAAGCTCCTTGCTCTCGTCGCTTTCCAGATAACCGCGCAGCAGCAGGTCGTGCGCCATGCGCGACAGGCCGGAGACGCCGCCATGGCGCGCATTGAACGCCGCCTTGACCGAGGCCAGCGCGAACGACACCGCGCTCGGCGATCTCGAGCGCGAACTCGCGCGTTGCAGCCTTCAGCTCGGCGTCCGGCACCACCTTGTTGATCAGCCCCATCGCCAGCGCTTCGCTGCGCAGTGATCTTGGGATTGCGGAACCAGATCTCCTTCGCCCGCTTCTTGCCGACCAGATCTTCCAGGTACCAGGTGCCATAGCCGGCGTCGAAGCAGCCCATCATCGGCCCCACCTGGCGGAACACGGCGCTCTCCTTGGCGATCGTGCAGTCGCACAGCATCTGCAGCACGTTGCCGCCGCCGACCGCAAAGCCGTTGACCGAGGCGATCACCGGCTTCTGCAGCTTCTCGATCGCCTCGTACATCTCCAGCGTCGGCAGCGTGCCGGCGTAGAGCGTGGTGTCCTCCATGCCCTCCTTGCGCCCGCCGATGCAGAAGAACTTGTCGCCCGCGCCGGTCAGCACCATGCACGCGCGTGCGCGTTTCGCGGCGGATGTCGTTGATGCAGTCGCGGATCTCGTGGCACATGCGCGGCGTGAACATGTTGCCGTCGTCCGGCCGGTTGAGCGTGATCGTGCCGATCGGACCGTCTTCTTCGTAGCGGATGGTCTCGTAGCTCAAATCCCTTCTCCTCGGATGTCGCGCTGCCAATACCGAGCATAGAACAGGCTCGCGGCCGGCGCACCGTTTCTCCTGCTCGCACCATTGCAAGGTCGCCGCGACGGTCTCTGCCGTGGCTCACGCTTCGGGGCTCATGGGCAGCAGCTGTCTGGATCGCGCCGCCAGCGCCACGCTCACTCCTCGATGATGGCAACCGCGCGCGTCCAACCGGCGGAAGCCGCTTTGATCTTCACCGGGAAGCAAGCCACCATGAATCCCGACGCCGGCAGCGCCTCCAGGTTGTGCAGTTTCTCGATGTGGCAGTAGCCGATCTCGCGCCCGGCCTTGTGGCCTTCCCAGATCAGCTGGGCGTTCCTGGTCTCGGCAAATCTCTTTGCCGTGTGGACGAACGGAGCGTCCCAGGACCAGGCGTCGGTGCCGGTGATGCGTACGCCGCGCGAGGTCAGATGGAGCGTGGCGTCGCGACCCATGCCGCAGCCGGTTGGAACGTAGTCGGGCTCGCCGTAGCGCACCCCTGCCGACGTGTTGACGAGGACGATATCGAGTGGCTTGAGCTGGTGGCCGATGCGTTCCAGCTCGGCCTCGACATCGGCAGCGGTGGCGACATAGCCGTCGGCGAAGCGGCGGAAGTCGAGCTTGACGCCCGGCTGGAAGCACCAGTCGAGTGGCACCTCATCGATGGTGATCGCGCGCTTGCCGCCGTCCATGGTGGAGGCGAAATGCCAGGGCGCGTCGAGATGCGTGCCGTTGTGGGTGGAGATGTCGATGCGTTCCATGGCCCAGCCCTCCTGGTCCGGCAGGTCGGCCGTGCTCAGACCAGGAAAGAACTTGCACACCGCCGGTGCGCTTTGCCTGTGGCCGATATAGGTGATCTTGGGCTCATGACCCGGCGGGTCAGAGGCGATGTCGCTCTGCAGCGGCACGGAGATGTCGATGATACAGCGAGCCATGCCGTCCTCCTTTGCGTCCCAGTCGTCGTCGAGCAGCTCGACCCCGCGCTGACTACTACGCCGCGCGCGGCAGTCGCAGGAATCCGATCGCCAACTCTGTTGCGCCTGGCAACCTCCGAACGCTGCACGCTGGAGGCCGGCTCGGTATGAGCTGGCAGCGCGAGGCGGTCAATGTCCCAGCGGCGCTGCTCCCGTTGAGTGCGATGTCCTTTCGCGGCCCTGCAAGGCCGCCAGCACGCGCTCGGGGGTCATCGGCATATGCAGAACGCGGACACCAATGGCGCGCGCAATCGCATTGGCGATCGCGGCGGCCGGCGGTACGATCGGTACTTCGCCCACGCCGCGTACGCCGTACGGCACGTTAGGCACCGGTGTCTCGATGATCACGCATTCGATGGGCGGCACGTCGAGGGCGGTCGGCATACGGTAATCGAGCAGGCTGGCGTTGCGCAGCCGCCCGTCCGTGCCGTAGTCGAAACCCTCCATCAAAGCCCAGCCTATACCCTGCACGACGCTGCCGGCCATTTGGCCCTCGACGGCGGTCGGATTGAGGGCAAGCCCCACGTCCTGGAACGCCGTATACCTCAGCACCGTCGCCAGCCCGGTGTCGGTATCGACCTCGACGTCGCACACGTGCGCTCCGATCTCGACGCCCAGCGGCAGCTTGGTCGAGACGCCGCGCCCTACCACCGCTCCATCGGTCAGCGTCGCCTGCATCAACTCCGCGAGCGTGATGGCCGCGCCACCCGGCAGGCGGAAACGCCCTTCGGTGTAGTCGAGTTGCTCCGGTGCACATTGCAGCTTCTCGGCGGCGCGCACCCGCAGCTGATTCAGCGCATCGCGGCTGGCCTCCACAAGAGCGGCCGTACTCGTGCGCGCGACGCGGCTGCCGGCGGCAGCGTCGCTGTAGCCGACCGATTTGCTATCGCCGGTGTGAATGTGGACCTCTTCGACGGGCAGGCCGAATTCCTCGGCAACCACCTGAGCCATGGTACTGCGCGTGCCGGATATGTCGACTGCCCCCATCGTCACCATGGGGCGGCCGTCGCCGGCGATCGTGATATGCCCGGCCGACGTCATGGACGTGCCACGCCAATAGCCAAGTGCCAGGCCACGGCCGCGGGGATAGTGGCCCGGCGGGAGCGGATCGATCCAGCACGGATGCGTGCCGACCCGATCAAGAATTGTGGTCAGGCCGATGGCGGGGAAGGCCGTTCCGATCGGCATCATGCTGCCGGTCACGGACGCGTTGCGCTTGCGGAACTCCAGCGGGTCCATCGCGAGTTGCTGGCACAGCGCGTCCATCGCCTGCTCCATGGCGAACGCTGCCTGGATGCCGCCGGGTCCCCGATAGGCCTCCGTGCGCGGCTTGTTGGTGACGATGTCGAAGCCCTGCAGGTTGAGATTGGCGCACTGGTAGGGCGCGGCCGAAGCCTGCATGATGAGCGACGGGCTCATCCCCGGCAGGCCACCTGCATCCATGCGGTAGGTCCCTTCGATGCCGATAAGATGGCCCGCTCGATCGGCCCCCACCCGCACGTCGATCAGCGCGCCGGCAGCCGGACCGGAGCCTCCCTGCAGCACCTCTTCACGCGTGAGAGTGAGCCTCACAGGCCGGCCGCACTTCTGCGCCAGGCGCACCGCAGTCGCCTCGCCGTGGATCACGATCTTGCCGCCAAAGGCGCCGCCCACTTCCAGCGGCACAACTTTGATCTGTGAAAGCGGCAGCCCGAGCATGCGCCCGATCATCAGCTCGGTCGTAAATTGGCCCTGCGTGGAGGCCCACACGGTGGCAAAGCCATTGGCGTCTACCTCGGCCACGGTGACTTGCGGCTCCAGATAGCCCTGGTGCGCGGTGTCGACCGTAACGCTGATGCGTGCATTTGCTGGCGCGTCCGCGAGGGACTGCGCGACATTTCCGCGTGTGATCACCGTGCGCGAACAGATGTTGCTCGGGGCTCGCGGCCGCGGCTCCACGCCCTTTGTGAAGACGTGATCGTGCAGAACCGGTGCATCCGGCGCCATGGCAGCGGCGAGATCGACGACCGCAGCCAGCGGCTCGTAATCGACCTTGATCAGCGCCAGCGCCGCCTCCGCCACATGCACATCGACCGCAGCCACGGCGGCAACCGGTTGACCAATCCAGAGCACCTTGTGACGCGCCATATTGATCTGCGCGACCATCCACATATCGTAGCCGGTCTCACCCATGGCTATCGTCGCCCCGACCGGTAGCTCGGGAAAGTCGGCCGCCGTCACGACGGCGAGCACGCCTTTCAGCGCCAGGGCACGCGACGCATCGATCCCCCGGATGTGAGCATGGGCGAATGGACTACGCAGGATCTTCCCATGCACCAAGCCCGGCGGCCTGATGTCGGCTGGGTAGATCGCCGAACCGTTTACGCGTTCCCTCGCGTCCACGCGCGCCAATCGCTTGCCGACCACCTTGAGAGAGCCGCTTGGGTTTGAGTTCATTGCCCTATCGGCCTCGTGCTTGTGCGGCAGCCGCGGCAATGGCCTCGACGATCTTGTCGTAGCCCGTGCAGCGGCAGATGTTGCCTGCGATCGCGTGGCGAATGGCTTGCTTGGTCGGACTTGGTTCTTCGTCGAGCAGGACCTTGGCGGCGAGCACGATGCCGGGCGTGCAGAAACCGCATTGGGTGCCGCCGTGCTCGACCAGAGCCTGCTGGATCGGATGCGGCGTCCCGTGCCTCGACAGACCCTCAATGGTGAGGATGTCGCGGCCCGGCGCTTCCTGAGCCAGCACAAGGCAGGCGTTGACCGCGGCACCGTCGACGATAACCGTGCAGGTGCCGCAATTGCCATTGCCGCAACCTTCCTTCGCGCCGGTGAGCCCGATGCGCTCGCGCAGGAGGTCCAACAGTGTGTCGCGCGAGTCCGCGAGCACCGTGTGCTCCTCGCCGTTCACCGTGCATGTGATGAGTGTTTTCACGACCGCTCCAACTCCGTCTGCACAGCGGCGCAGCAATCTTCTAGCGCGCGTGCGGTTAGCACGGCGACCAGGCTACGGCGATAGTCGGCAGAGGCGCGCGTGTCCGAAATGGGGCGTGCATCATTGGCGGCAAGGCGCCCAACTGCCTCGAACAGGCCAGGTGTCGGACGCTCCCCGAGCATTCGATGCTCAGCAGACGCGGCACGGATCGGCCCCGGCCCAACCGAAGCCAGCACGATGCGCGCTTCCGCTATCACACCCATAGCGTCAATGCGCAGCCAAGCCGCGGCGCCGGCAATGGCTATGTCCATTTCGCGTCGCGGGGTGAAACGCAGGTATTTCGCCGCGGATCGCGGTAGCGTTGGCGGCACCACGATCGAGAGGAGAAGCTCGCCCGGCAGAAGGCTCGTCTTTCCGGGTCCACGGATGAGCGATTCGAGTGCTTCTTCGCGATGCCCGGCAGTCCCCGTGACGTGCGCTCTCGCCTGGTGACAGATCAGAGCCGGAACGGCATCCGCCGATGGCGCGGCGTTGCAAATGTTGCCGCCGAGACTAGCACGGTTTTGGACTTGGAGACTGCCGACCAGGCGCGCCGACTGGGCGATGGCTGGATAGGAAGCTGCCACAGCGGCATGTCGCGCCACGCTTGTCATATTCGCGGCGGCGCCTAGCACGATGCCGCCGTCACCCAGGCCCGAGACGTGCATCAGCTCTGGAATGCGTTTCAGGTCGACAATGCGGGCGGCCTGGCGACGGCCCTCGCGCAACTGCGGTATGAGATCAGTGCCGCCGGCCAGCGCCCGCGCGCCGTCGACTTGCATAGCCGCAACGGCTTCCTCGATCGTCGCAGGGCACTCATAGATGAAATCCTTCAACGGGTGGGCTCCAGGAAACGTCTTCGCGGCGCGGTCAGGCCACCCAAGTTACCGCGCAGGCGCGTCGAGTTCCACCTACCCCCAGGCAAATCCACCAAGTCGCCTCAGGCGGCCACCTTTTCGATAAATCTCACGGCATCGCCAATCGTGAGGATCGCATTCGCGTCCGCATCGGGAATCTCGCAGCCGAACTCTTCCTCGAATGCCATCACCAAGTCGATCTTGTCCAGGCTCTCCGCTGCCAGGTCATCGCTGAAATTCGCAGTATCAGTGACTTTGCTCGCCTCTACCCCGAGACGCTCGACCACCACCTTCTTCACCCGTTCTGCGATGTCGCTCATCAGCTTCCCCCTATATACTTTGCAAGCATCACGTTATCCTTGCCTGTCGGCGTCCACAAATCACGATACGCTGGGCTTCTTGGCTCCGCCTCAGCTGCGACCCTGACTCGCGGGGCGGGCAGCGCTGGCGTTGGCGATGGTCTTGAAGTCGAGGCGCGACGGCTCTCGTTCCTCCGGTTCAGCACCTACATCACGACAACACCGCGCTTGCAAGACATCGTGCAAGCCCGCCTTGCCAAGGACCGACGTGGCGGCAAGTGCAGGTCTGGAGTCTGCGAACGGGTGAGGCAGGCGGCCGGATGGGGCGGGCGCGTCTTCAGCCAAGCTCACAGTCGGGTCTCGCACGCCGTGATCTGCGGGTTTGTGCTGATTTGCCATCCGAGTGCGACTGCTACGCTTGGCGGGTGCAACCGAGCCGAGGCTATCGCCGGTCGGTGCAAGAGTGCTCATGCCATCGGAATCCGTGCAGAAACTGTCTTTGTTCGCACTCACCGGAATGGTGGTGGGGTCGATTGTCGGCTCCCCGCCTCGCACCTTCGGCAGCGTCTATTCGCGCTACGCCGAAAAGCGCGTCGACACGGGCGCGGCCACCATCATGGGCTTCGTTGGTGTGGCAACTCTGATGGTGCTGGTCACGATGCTGCCCTACGCGGTATTCGTCAGCGTCGGGTTGCTCGTCTCCGTGGGCCAGCTACGGAAGGTGATGGTTTGTGTCAAATCCAGCGCTGCGTGACACCCGAGGGAAAACGGTGCGGCACCGGCACGATCGCATAGCCCCGCTCATCGACCCTCGCCTCGGCGACGTGGAGGACGATGCCTCCAGCACAAAGCGGCGCTCGCTGCTGTCGCTGCTCGGCAGCCTGCTTGCCGAGGTGAGCCTGCCCAAGCTGCTGCTGGCCTGGAGCATGCTCATTGTGCTGCCTGGGGTCCTACTGGGATTGACGCCGCTGGTAGTGACCGCCTGGCTCGCGACGCTCTCCAGGAAGATCGCCGATCCGCTCAACGGGCTGTGGCCCTTTCTCCTGTTCGCATTGATGCTCGCGATCGGATGGCTTGGCGGGCGCCCTTTGTTCCGCGTTGCCGAGCAGGGGTTCTGGTCGCTCAACGGCGTGGCTGTGCAGCCGGCCTACGCTCTGTGCCGGGAGCTGCTGCGCACCCTGGCGGAGCGTATGCTGCCGCGGCACGACGCAGCGTCCGCTGCGCGCATACGTGCGGCCAGCGCGGCGGCAGCCGGCGTCATTCTGTGTGCGCTTGGCTTGGGCATCGCCCTGCTCGTCTGGCCGACCTCGCGCTGGATAGGGCAGGTCACCGAACTGTCGTCTCCCCTGCACCTGATCGTGCAAGCCCTGGCTAATGCCTGCGTGATCGTAAGCGCTTATCTCGCCGCGGCCGCACTGGTGTGGGGCGTCGGAGATGCGACCATGGCTCAGCCGAGGGATCTGGAGTCGTTCGATGCGCTGCAGCCCGATGCCAGAACTTGGCGAGTGGCGCACCTCTCGGATGTGCATGTCGTTGGCGAATACTTCGGTTTCCGTTTGGAGAGCGGCCGATCGGGGCCGCGCGGCAATGAACGGCTGGCACGCGTGCTGTCCCGGCTCGAGGCGATACACGCCGAGCAGCCGCTCGATCTGGTTCTCATCACCGGCGATGAGACGGACGCGGGCCGCTCTTCGGAATGGGCCGAGTTCATAACGGCGCTGGAGCGGCATCCGCGGCTGGCCGAGCGCGCCCTGATCCTGCCAGGCAACCACGACATCAACGTCGTCGATCGCGCCAACCCAGCCCGCCTGGAGCTCCCGACCAGCCCAACGGCGCTGCTGCGCAAGCTCCGCACCCTGTCCGCTATCGATGAGGTGCAGGGCGACAGGGTCCATGTGGTCGATCGAACAACATCGCAGCTCGGCGGCAACCTTTCCTCTGTGCTGCAGACGCATCGCAAGGCCATCGCGCGTTTCGCCGATCTCGGGTCATTGCGCCTGTCGATGGAGCTGGCGAAGGTCTGGGCCGAGGTTTTTCCGATGGTGCTGCCGCCCGACACCGAGGATGGTCTCGGGGTCATTGTGCTCAACTCGACCGCTGAAACGCATTTTTCCTTCACAAACGCGCTGGGTGTCGTGTCGAGCGAGCAGGTGCAGGCGCTGATCGCGGTCGCCAAGCAGTTTCCGCGCGCCCGCTGGATCCTCGCCCTGCACCACCATCTCGTCGAGTACCCGCGTCCGGGAGCCAAGCTGTCGCTGCGCATAGGCACCGCGCTGGTCAACGGCACCTGGCTCGTGCGGCAACTGCAGCAACTGGGCGACCGGATCGTCGCCATGCACGGCCATCGCCATTTCGACTGGATCGGCCGGTGCGGGTGCTTGCGGATCGTCTCGGCGCCCTCGCCGGTCATGGAGGCGACCGACGACCAGACGACGTATTTCCTCATCCACCGGCTTGCGGCAGGCCCGCAGGGACGGCTCTGCCTGCTGGAGCCCGAGCGCATCGAGATTGCCGGGACCAAGGCTGAATCCAATCGCCCAAGCAGCGCTGTCGCCTGACGGGAGACTTCGCCGCGCGGCGTCTAGCGGCCGTGGGAATGAGGTCGCCGCTTTTGCCCTCAAAATTGGACATTGTCGACACGCGCGTTCTTCGTCGGTTCTGTGCCACGAACCGAAGTCACGCATCAGTTATGAGTGCCGACGTATCAAACTCGGCCGGGTCCTCGCGACGCGGCCTTTTCGCTTTCCTAGGCTCCGACGCGTGGCGACGGGAGTCTTCTATAAGGGTTTGCTGCATTGCTCATGAATTCTTCTTGGTTCGGAACACCGGGCCGCGCGCTTACGTTGGCCTCCGGATCAGCCGAAGGAGATCATGATCATGGCTCGCAATCTTGCCCGACGACGCGTTTTGGCGCTCGGTGCCGCCGCTGGCCTCGCACTGGCATCCGCAGCCGCGCTGGCTCAGACGTCGGTATCGCTGCTCAATGTCTCCTACGACCCGACACGCGAGCTGTATCAGGACTTCAACGCCGCGTTCGCAAAATACTGGAAAGCGAAAGCTGGCCAGGACGTCACCGTCAAGCAGTCGCACGGCGGCTCCGGCAAGCAGGCGCGCGGTGTCATCGACGGGCTGGAGGCCGACGTGGTGACGCTGGCGCTGGCCTACGACGTCGATGCCCTCAGCAAGAACGGCGGGCTCATCCCGGCCGACTGGCAGAAGCGGCTGCCGAACAACGCGTCGCCCTACACGTCGACCATCGTCTTCCTGGTGCGCAAGGGCAATCCGAAGGGCATCAAGGACTGGGACGATCTGGCCAAGTCCGGCGTGGAGGTCATCACGCCCAACCCCAAGACGTCCGGTGGCGCGCGCTGGAATTATCTGGCGGCGTGGGGCTACGCGTTGCGTCAGCCGGGCGGTAGCGAAGCCAGCGCCCGCGACCTAGTGTCCAAGATCTACAAGAACGTGAAGGTGCTCGACTCCGGCGCTCGCGGATCGACCACGACCTTTGTCGAGCGTGGCATCGGTGACGTCTTCATCTCCTGGGAGAACGAAGCCTATCTGGCCATCAAGGAGCTGGGGCCCGAGAAGTTCGAGATCGTCACGCCCAGCCTCTCCATCCTTGCCGAGCCGCCCGTCGCGGTGGTCGACAAGGTGGTCGACAAGCGCGGCACCCGCAAAGTAGCCGAGGCCTACCTCGAATACCTGTACTCGCCCGAAGGTCAGGACATCGCCGGCAAGCATTTCTATCGCCCTCGCGACCCGGCAGTGGCTGCGAAGTACGCCAAGCAGTTCGCCGACGTGAAGCTGTTCACCATCGACGAGGTGTTCGGCGGCTGGGACAAAGCCCAGAAAACCCATTTCGACGATGGCGGCTCGTTCGATCAAATCTACGGAAAATGAACGCCGGCCAGGAACCAGACGGCCGGTTCCAAGCTTTGCAGCCCAGCGCATATCGAATGCAGAAGTTCTTGCTTAGGGCCGTTACAGCACGGCCCTAGCTTGCTGCGCAAAAACGCCGTTCCGGAGCATGATCATGTCTTACACGCGCCATTTGGCACGCCCGCTCGCGTGGGCCGCGGTCACCGCGTCCTTTCTGTTTCTGCTGTCGGTGACGGTGTTCGCCGAGACCGCCATCCTCAACGTCTCCTATGACGTGTCGCGCGAGCTCTACAAGGACATCAACCCGGCCTTCATCGCCGACTGGAAGGCCAAGACCGGCGAGACAGTCGCCGTCAATCAATCGCATGGCGGCTCGAGCAAGCAGGCGATGTCGGTGGCGGCCGGTCTGGACGCCGACGTCATCACCATGAACCAGGCGCCCGACATCGACATCCTGGTCGAGCGGGGCGGGCTGGTGGCGGCCGACTGGCGCAAGCGCTTCCCGCACGATGCGACACCCTACACGACTACCACGGTGTTCCTGGTGCGCAAGGGCAACCCGAAGACCATCAAGGAGTGGGACGATCTCGCCAAGCCCGGTGCGCAGGTGATCGTTCCCAATCCCAGGACCTCGGGCAACGGGCGCTACACCTACCTGGCGGCCTGGGGCTACGCCCTGCAGAAAACCGGAAGCGAAGCCGCCGCGCGCGAGTTCGTGACCAAGCTGTTTGCCAATGTGCCGGTGCTCGACGGCGGCGGGCGTGGCGCGACCACGACCTTCACGCAGCGCGACGTCGGCGATGCGCTGGTCACCTTCGAGAACGAGGCGATCGCGATCGGCGCCGAGCTCGGTACCGACAAGTTCGATATCGTCTATCCCTCGCTGAGCATCGAGGCATCCGCGCCCATCGCCTTGGTCGACGCGGTGGCTGACAAGAAGGGCACGCGCAAGGTTGCCACGGCCTATCTCGAGTTCCTGTTCTCGCCGGCGGGCCAGGAGATCATCGCCAAGCACGCCTTCCGCCCGCGCAGCGAGGAAGTCTTGCATAAGTATGCCAGCCGCTTTCCCGCCATAAAAACATTCAGTGTAGAGCAGACCCTCGGCGGCTGGGACAAGGTGCAGAAGGACCATTTCGCCGACGGCGCCATCTACGATCAGATCGTGGTCAAGCGTTAGCGTGATGATCGAGAAATCCGCCGGAGTTCGCAGCTTGGTCCGGAGCAAATTTCTCGATCTGAATCACCCTAGTAAATCCATTATTCTAGTGTCCCTTATGATTCCGAAGTTCGCTGGGGACGCTAGCGGAGAGGTTGGGCGAACTTCGGAATCGGGACACTAGTGGCTCGCGCGAGCACATACAGGGGTCTGCCGGGATTCGGGCTGTCGCTGGGCTTCACCCTGGCGTACCTGTCCCTGATCGTGCTCGTGCCGCTGTCGGCCGTCTTCCTGAAGACCGCCACCATGTCCTGGGACAGCTTCTGGCAGGCGGTGGCCTCGCCGCGGGTGCTCGCTTCCTACAGGTTGAGCTTCGGGGCATCCCTGCTGGCGGCGGCCATTAACACCCTGTTCGGCTTGCTGCTGGCCTGGTCGCTGGTGCGCTACCGCTTTCCCGGCAAGAAGCTCGTCGATGCGCTGGTCGATCTCCCCTTCGCGTTGCCGACGGCGGTGGCGGGCATCGCACTGACCGCGCTGTACGCCAAGAATGGCTGGCTCGGCCAATACCTGGAGGTGATCGGCATCAAGGTCGCCTTCACGCCGCTCGGCGTGCTGGTGGCACTGGTGTTCATCGGCCTGCCATTCGTGGTGCGCACCGTGCAGCCGGTGCTGGAGGATCTCGATACCGAGATCGAAGAGGCCGCCGCCAGCCTGGGCGCACGTCGCCTGCAGACGCTGCGGCGCGTGGTGCTACCGACCCTGCTGCCGGCCCTCATGACGGGCTTCGCCCTGGCGTTCGCGCGCTCGGTCGGCGAATACGGCTCGGTGATCTTCATCGCCGGCAACCTGCCCATGGTGTCGGAGATCACGCCGCTCATCATCATCACCAAGCTGGAGCAATACGACTACGCTGGCGCCACCGCGGTGGCTGCCGTGATGCTGGTGGCCTCGTTCGTGCTGCTGCTCGTCATCAACGGTCTGCAGGAGTGGAATGCACAGCGCTCGGGGAGGTCAGGCTGATGGCGGCAGCCACCACCGCAACGGCCGGGCTGCGCACGGGCGCGGCGCGCTTCGAGGCGAATACGGCAACGCGCGATCCGGCGTGGGTCAAGGCGCTCGTGTTGACGCTGGCGCTGGGTTTCTTCGCCGTGTTCCTGCTGCTGCCCCTGTTTGCCGTGTTCGTTGAGGCGCTGCGCAAGGGCTGGGCCGTCTACATTGCGGCCCTGGTCGAACCCGATGCCGTGTCCGCCATCAGGCTCACGCTGCTGACCGCGGCCATCGCCGTGCCGCTCAACCTGGTATTCGGCGTGGCGGCGGCCTGGGCCATCACAAAATTCGACTTTCCCGGCAAGCAGTTGCTGATCACCTTCATCGATCTGCCGTTCTCGGTCTCGCCGGTCATCGCCGGCCTGATCTATGTGCTGGTGTTCGGCGCCCAGGGCTGGTTCGGGCCCTGGCTCTCAGCGCACGACATCAAGGTGATCTTCGCCGTACCCGGCATCGTGCTGGCGACCGTATTCGTCACCTTTCCATTTGTGGCGCGCGAGCTGATCCCCCTCATGCAGGCGCAGGGCCGCGACGAGGAGGAGGCCGCCCTCGTGCTTGGCGCCTCGGGCTGGCAGATGTTCCGCAAGGTAACGCTGCCCAACATCAAGTGGGCGCTGCTGTACGGCGTCATCCTGTGCAACGCCCGCGCCATGGGCGAGTTCGGTGCCGTTTCGGTCGTGTCCGGCCACATCCGTGGACAGACGAACACCATGCCACTGCATGTAGAGATCCTTTACAACGAGTATCAGTTCGCGGCGGCCTTCGCCGTCGCCTCGCTCTTGGCGATGCTGGCCCTGGTAACGCTCATCGCCAAAACCTATGTGGAGTGGAGGGCTTCCGAGCCGCACGAGCGCGGAGAGACGCCATGAGCATCCAGGTGCAGGGCATCCGCAAGACCTTCGGGTCTTTCGTGGCTGTCGACGACGTGTCCCTCGACTTCCCGACCGGCCAGCTGATCGCGCTGCTCGGCCCCTCCGGCTGCGGCAAGACCACCCTGCTGCGCATCATCGCCGGCTTGGAGCGGGCCGATAAAGGGCGGGTGCTATTCGACGGACAGGACGCCTCCGATCGCGACGTGCGCGAGCGGCACGTGGGCTTCGTCTTCCAGCACTACGCGCTGTTCCGGCACATGTCGGTCTACGAGAACGTCGCCTTTGGCCTGCGCGTCAAGCCGCGTCAGCATCGTCTCTCGGAGGCGGCAATCCGCAAGCGTGTCGACGAACTGCTCGAGCTGGTGCAGCTCGGCTGGCTCAAGCATCGCTATCCGGCGCAGCTGTCGGGCGGCCAGCGCCAGCGCATCGCACTCGCCCGGGCGCTGGCCGTGGAGCCGCGCGTATTGCTGCTTGACGAGCCGTTCGGCGCGCTCGACGCCAAGGTGCGCAAGGAACTCAGGCAATGGCTGCGGCACCTGCATGACGACCTGCATATCACCTCGATCTTCGTCACGCACGATCAGGACGAGGCGCTCGAGGTGGCCGACCGCATCGTGCTCATGAACAAGGGCCGCGTCGAGCAGACCGGCAGCACGCAGGAGGTATACGAGGCGCCGGCCACTGCCTTCGCCTACGGCTTCTTGGGCGCGGTCAATCGCTTCCCCGGCCGCGTCGAGGGCTCGCGCCTTCGCGTTGGCAACGACGCGGTGCTTCTTGCTTCAGCCGATGCGGTGGAAGGGCAGCAGGTAGTCGCTTTCGCGCGCCCGCATGAACTCGATATTCTGGTCGATGGCAAGGACGGGGAAGGATTGGCCGCCAAGGTAAACCGCGTGCTGCTCAGCGGAGCTACCGCCCGCGTCGAACTTACCGGCATTGTCGGCAGCAACGGTCACGCACAGCCGCAACGCTTCGAGGTCGAGCTGACGCGTGATCGGCTCGCCGACCTCGGGCTGGCGCCTGGTCAGTCGGTGCGGCTGACGTCGTCGCGTCTGAAGACTTTCCCGCTGGAGCGCTGACATGTCTCAAACGGGCGCCGTGAGGCCGCGTCAGGCTTCCCCTGTCGGCCTGCAGCGGTGAACCAGTAGGCCCACCTGTGCAGGCATCTCTGAGCGCAGAGATACCAACCTCCATCACACGTTTTCGCGCGTACTTCACTCGTGAACCAAAGGGTCTGGGACACTGGTTTGCCGTTGCGGAGCCAAAGGCAAAAAAATTCACCCATGAGATGGAATGGGTATGTAATTGCCTTCTTATTTTCGATGAGCCGCTCTCTTAGAAGAATTTTCCGATATTGTGCCGTTCCGATTTGGCAAAGGTATGGCCCATGTCTGCCGCTATTCCGCTCGCTGTCCCCTCGCGGGATTTGGATCTATCCCGGCATGGAATGCAACTCGCGCAGTACGTCGCGGCTCGGCTCTCCCAGACGCAGAGCCTCGAAGACCGTATCACCGGCCTCGCCGCCTCAGTATCTGGACATATCGCCTTCTCCACCAGCCTCGGCATCGAGGACCAGATTATCCTGCACGCCATCGCTGTGACCGGTGCGCCGGTCGAGGTGTTCACGCTCGACACCGGGCGGCATTTTCCCGAGACACTCGAGACACTGGAGGCAAGCGCGAGTCGCTATGGCCTCGCCATCCGCGTGCTCGTGCCGAATGCCGAGGAACTGGAAACGCTGGTGGCGCGCGATGGCGTGTTCGGCTTCCGCACTTCGGTGGACAGCCGCAAGGCCTGCTGCGAGGTGCGCAAGGTGCGCCCCCTGCGACGCGCGTTGGCCGGCGCCGCCGGATGGGTAACAGGATTGCGGCGCGGGCAGTCGGCCGGACGCGGCGATGTGGCATTCGCCGAATGGGACGCCGCGCTCGACCTCGTCAAGATCAACCCGCTGGCGGACTGGCCGCTGGAGCGCGTCGAGGCTTATGCCGCCGCCAACGACGTTCCCATCAACCCGCTGCATGCGCGGGGCTTCCCCTCGATCGGTTGCCAGCCCTGCACGCGCGCGATCCGTCCCGGCGAGCATATCCGCGCCGGGCGCTGGTGGTGGGAGCAGGAGGACGGCAAGGAATGCGGGCTGCACAAGCGGCCAGGCGCCCAGTCCGCTGCCAAGGCGGAGGTTGCAGTAGTGTGATGATCGAGAAACTCGCCGCAGTTCGCGGCGTGGTTCGGAGCGAATTTCTCGATCTGAATCACACTCCCAGAATGACACTTTCTGGTGCCCCTTATGATTGCGAGGCTCGCTCGGGGCGCTGGCGGCAAGGCTTGGCGAACTTCACAGTCGGGACACTAGCGTGACCGCAGCCTTGTCTCCGCTCGACGCGCTCGAGGCGGAAAGCATCCACATCTTCCGCGAGGCGGCGGCGCAGTTCCGCCGGCCGGTGCTGCTCTATTCGATCGGCAAGGATTCGACTGTGCTCCTGCATCTGGCCCGCAAGGCGTTCTGGCCGGGCAAGCTGCCGTTCCCGCTGCTGCACATCGACACGACCTGGAAGTTCCGCGACATGATCGCCTTCCGCGATCGCACAGTGCGCGAATTCGGGCTCGACTTGATCGTGCACACCAATCATCAGGGCGTGGCACGCGGCATCAATCCGATCGACTTCCCACCCTCCGTCTACACCGACGTGATGAAGACGCAGGCGCTGCGGCAAGCGCTCGATGCGGGTGTTTACGATGCGGCCTTTGGCGGCGCGCGGCGCGACGAGGAAGCCTCGCGGGCCAAGGAGCGCGTGTTCTCGTTCCGCAGCGAGGGCCACCGCTGGGATCCGCGCCGACAGCGGCCGGAGATGTGGCGACTACTGAACGGTCGGCTTGGACCCGGCGAGACGGCGCGCATCTTCCCGCTCTCCAATTGGACCGAGAAGGACGTGTGGCGTTACATCGCCCGCGAGCAGCTCGACGTGGTGCCGCTCTATTTCGCTGCCGTGCGCCCGACCATCGTGCGCGACGGCGCATTGCTGGTGCTCGACGACGATCGCATGCCGCTGCGTGCCGGCGAGACGCCCGAGCCACGCCGCGTCCGCTTCCGCACGCTTGGTTGCTGGCCGCTCACTGCTGCCGTTGAATCCGATGCCGATGATCTCGACAGCGTGGTGGCCGAGACGCTGGCGGCGCAGGTGTCCGAGCGGCAGGGCCGGCTGATCGATCACGACCAGTCCGGCGCCATGGAGAAGAAGAAGCAGGAGGGCTATTTCTGATGTCGGCGGTCGCTACACTTGCCTCTGTCGAGGATCGTCCTCGGCCACTGCGGCAGCCGGCGCATGCCAGGCTTCCGCAGTCGCGACAGGAGCGCGCCGCCAGCCTCAAGGTGCTCACCTGCGGCTCGGTCGATGACGGCAAGTCGACGCTGATCGGCCGCATGCTGTGGGACGCCTCCGGCCTGCACGCTGACCAGCGCGAGCAGCTCGAGCGGGGGGCCAAGACCGCAGCCGGCACGCCCGACTTCAGCCTGCTGGTCGACGGCCTGGCCGCCGAACGCGAGCAGGGTATCACCATCGACATCGCCTGGCGCTACTTCGACACGCCGGCGCGGCGGCTCGTCATCATCGACAGCCCCGGCCACGAACAATACACGCGCAACATGGCGACCGGCGCCTCGCATGCCGACATCGCCATCCTGCTGGTAGACGCGCGCTCCGGCGTGAAATCGCAGACCCGGCGGCATGCGGCCATCCTCGACCTGATGGGCGTGCGGCAGGTGGTGCTGGCCGTTAACAAGATGGACCTGGTGGAGTGGTCGGAGGCGGCCTTCCGCGCCATCGAGGCGGATTTCGCGGGGCTCGCCGACCGCTTCGGCTTCGACGATGCCGCGGCAATTCCGGTGTCGGCGGTGCTGGGCGACAACGTCGCGCAGCGCTCGGTGAACATGCCCTGGTATGGCGGCCCTGCACTCCTCGAGCATCTGCAGCAGGCGCCGGCTAGTGCGGGCAGGGCCGACGACGCTTTCCGCTTCCCGGTGCAACTCGTGATCCGCGACGGGCAGGACTTCCGCGGGCTTGCCGGGACCGTCGCTTCCGGCAGCATCGCCGTCGGCGAGGAGGTGGTCGACGCGGTCAGCGCACGCCGCGCCCGGGTTGCACGCATCGCCATGATGGGACGCGAGCTTGCCAGCGCCAGCGCCGGGCAAGCCGTGGTGATCGGGCTCGATCGCGACCTCGACCTGTCGCGCGGGGCCGTGCTGGGCGTGGCGCGGGACGCACCCGGCGTCGCACATGGCATCGACGCGCGGCTGGTGTGGCTGTCGGAGGAGCCCTTCGATCGAGAGCGCGGCTACCTGCTGCGCACAGCGACCGACATCGTGCCCATCGCCTCGATCAGCGTCAGAGCCCACCTCGACCTGGAAGCGTTGAGCGAGCGGCCCGCTGCGACCTGCGTCAGCAACGACATCGCGCTGGTGCGCATCGATCTCGGCCGCAAGGTCGCGCTCGATCTCTTCGCAGATCAGCGCGAGACCGGCAGCTTCGTGCTGATCGATCCGATCACGGGCACGACGGTGGCCGGCGGTGTCGTCACGGCACTGCGCAGGCGCGAGAGCGTGGTGCGGTCGCATGCGTTCCGGCTCACCCGGGACGTGCTCGAGCGCGGCCTCGGCGCCGACCTGCCCCCCACGGGGTCCGATCAGGAGCTGCGCCGCCGCGCCAACGAGGTGGCGATCCTGATGCGGGGCGCAGGCGTTGCCGTGGAGATCGACGACACCTGGCGCAGCGGCGGCATCGACCCGACCACCGTATGGCTTGGCCTGATAGGTGCCCTTTCGTTCGGATTCGTCGGCGCCATCCTGTTGGGACTGGTCTGAGACATGCATCGCCACGCCTGGCGGTCGACCGGAGAGACCCGATTAACTTCCAGCAGCTGCGCATCATCCGCGAAACCGTGCGGCACTGACCGCGTGATGAACGCGGCGGGAGGACGGCTTTTCCTGCAGGAAACCGTGGTCGTCCGCAATCTGGTGCGAACCCGCCCGCAGGAATCGTCGATAAAAAAAGACCCAACGCCCGCGCGAGCCCGTTTAGGATCTTGCCCAATCAAACTTGCCCGGTTAGGTTTCTTCGCTTCGCTTCCGAGCCAGCGACGCCTCATGGCTTCCTGCGTGGAAAGAACAGTCCGTCGTCGGATCGATTACCCGATCGCTTCACTGGGCAGGCCGACCGAGTGAACGAGAGAGCTATGCGGGTCACCAAGGCTGCTTGCTTGCAGGCGATCTCGGAAATCTCGAATGAGTGGAATAAGGGCCTGAAACAATTGGCGGTCCCTACGGGAGTCGAACCCGTCTTTTCAGATTGAAAATTAGCGCTCCTAAGAGACGGCCTGGCACGGACCGAACACAATCCCCAGCAAAATCAGCCTAGGCGTTGACGACTGCGACCGCATCAAGACATCTCCAGTCGCACGGAGTGCTTGCACGTGCTTGCACGGGGGACTGGCAATGGCGGGGGCAAAGGCTCGAATTAGCCGTGCGACGGTGCGTGGACTCGAACGGGGCGATTGGATCACGGATACCGTGCTCCCGGGGTTCAAGGTGCGGCGGCCCAACCGGCTGGCGCTGTACGGGCTGAACATCCGCCTCCAAGGGCGGATGCGGTGGATCAGCTTGGGAACTGAAGCCGATCTCACGCCCAGCCAGGCGCGCTCAGAGGCAGAGCGTATTCGCGGCCTCAAGCGCCAGGGGCAGGACCCGGCGTCGGAGCGGGATCGCCGCAAGGGCGCCTTATCGGTCGATGCTGCCGTCGCCCGTTATATGGAAGAACATGTGCGTCGAAAGCTCAAATCGCGTACGGCAGCGCATTACGCCGAGACGTTCGATCGACTAATCCTTCCTCGGTTCAGCACGTGGCGCGTTGACAGCGTTGGTGAGAGCGACGTGGCGCAGTGGCACTCAAGCATGGTGGCGACGCCGACCCAGGCGAACCGTGCGCTGGCGATCCTGTCCTCCCTGATGAGTTGGACAGCGCGCCTGAAGTGGCGCGACGACAATCCGTGCCACGGCGTGGCGCGCTACAAGGAACGGACGGTCAACCGCTACCCCACCGCTGCCCACCTTGCCCGGATCGCGGAAGCGATGGATGAACTCGTCGAGGAGGGCGCCCTCAATCCATATTTTGCTGCCGGCACAAAAGTGATGATGATTACCGGGGCGCGACGGTCAGAAATTTTCGAGGCGCAGTGGCCATGGCTGGATATTGACCGTCAAAGCCTCACCCTGCCGGACAGCAAGACCGGGGCGAAAACCATTGCTCTTCCGGATGTCGCCTTAGAGTTAATTCTGCGCCTACCTCGCGTCGCAGGATGCCGGTGGTCCTCGCGGCGAAATTTGCGGGACGCCCCGCCGTTCAAGCGGGCGGCAAGGTCGTGCAGTTTGGTTGACGCAGCGACCGCACGGTTGGCTATGGCGCCCAACCAGGAAGGCATGCCACTCACGCCGGAACTCCCCTCGGTTAGTACCTGCAACGCTAGCTGAGCTGGCTAAATGTTATGTTAAGTCAGGGTTAGAAGGGATATCCGCTTCAGGAACATGGGGTTGCTCTGCTCGGCGCGTCTGAGACGGTCACAGACGAGCGCTAATGGCATACATTACCCCGTTCGCGGCGTCGGAAGACTGGGGCACTGGCGTCTGTCGCTGCCCTCAACCCTCCCTTAGTTCCCGCATTCCGCATGGGCGTAGGGTTTGCTGCTAAGGGCCTTGCGGACCATGCGGGCGAGGTCGGTGTGGGCGTAGGGCTTGGACAGCAGCAGGACACCGGGCTCGAGCTTGCCATTGTGGGTGAAGGCATTCTCGGTATAGCCAGAGGTGAACAGCACCTTGAGGGATGGATGCAGCTTGGCCGCTTCTCCGGCAAGTTGTTCGCCGTTCATTCCTCCCGGCATCAGTACATCCGTGAACAGGAGATCGAATGCCACGCCGCGCTTGATGGCGGCGAGCGCCTCGGTGGCGTTAGCGGTGCAGATGACGGTGTAGCCGAGGGCCTGCAGTTGGGTCATGACGGACTTGCGCACCAGCGGATGGTCCTCGACGACCAGGATTGTCTCCGCCCCTCCTTCGTCCAAGCTGGACTGGGCGACCTCACTTAGTGCGTCCACATGCTCTTCGGCCCTGGGCAGGAACAGCTTGACCGTCGTGCCGCGGCCAACCTCGCTGTACAGCTTGACGTGCCCACCCGATTGCTTGGCGAACCCGTAGACCATGCTGAGGCCCAACCCGGTTCCCTTGCCGGCCTCCTTCGTTGAGAAGAAAGGTTCGAAGACTTTCTCGCGGATCTCTTCCGGGATACCGGTACCGGTATCGCTCACGGCGATCACCACGTAGTGTCCGGGCTGGATGCCAGCGGTGATGGCGGAACTCTCATCCAGAACGACGTTGCTGGTTTCAAGCGTCAGCTTTCCGCCATCGACCATGGCGTCGCGGGCGTTGACTGCAAGGTTCACCAGCGCCGTGGTGAGCTGGTTTGCGTCGACGAGCGCCGGCCAGACGGCCGGCTCCAATTTCGATTCGAACTCGACATGGCCACCCAATGTCGAGCCCAGCAGCTTGGCGGACTCGACCATCAGCGCATTGATGTCGGTCTCCTTGGGCTGCAGCGGTTGCTTGCGGGCGAAGGCGAGCAGCTGGCTCGTCAGTTCCGCGCATCGGCGCGCCGCATCGCCGATGAGCTTGGCAATGGCCGCCAGCTGCGGCTTATCGGCGACGCCTTTAGCCAGAAAATCGATAGTGCCGGTGATGACCGTCAGCATGTTGTTGAAGTCGTGGGCGATGCCTCCGGTGAGCTGGCCGACAGCCTCGATCTTCTGCGACTGCCGGAGCTGCTCTTCCGCTGCCAGCTTGGCCGTCAGATCCCGCACGAACACGTTGAATATGTAGCTGCCCCGACGCCGGATGGCGGTCATGGACACTTCGACCATCACCTTCAGGCCGTTCTTGCGGCGTGCCGCGACCACGAAGCGCTCGCCGGTAGCAAGCTCGTCGCCCTGTTGCAAGCGCTCCACCATTTGCGAGTAAGGCAGCTCGTAGCCCTCCGGCAGATACAGATCGGTTACCGGCTTCCCGACAGCCTCCTGCCGCGACCACCCGAAGATGGCTTCGGCCTGCGGATTCCATTCGATGACCACGCCGGCCTGGTCCAACTGGACGAAGGCATCGAGCGCGTTGGAGATAATCCCCACCGCCATCTGTTCGCTCTCGAGCAGCTCCTGCTTTGCCCTCTTGCTCTCCGTGATGTCGCGCGCGATCTTGGCTGCGCCGATGACCTCGCCGGAGGGGAGCTTGATCGGGGAAATGCTGAGCGAGACATCGATGAGCCGCCCATCCTTGCTCTTGCGCTTGGTCTCGTAGTGGTCGACCCTTTCGCCCTTGCCTATCCGTTCCAGGATGAGGCGCACGTCGGAGCGCAGGGCGTCGGGAACGATGATGTCGATGCTGCTGCCGATGGCCTCCTGCGCGGTAAATCCGAATAGACGTTCGGCCGCCGGATTCCAGCCGCTTATCCGCCCGTCGAGGTCCTTGGTGACGATGACATCGTTGGAGGAGGCGATAATCGCAGCCGGGAACAAGCGCTCACGCGCGATAGATTCCTGAACGGCCGTTTCGGCGCGCTTGCGCTTGGTGATGTCCACCACAACGCTGAGCACGAACAGGCCGCGGCGCGTGCGGATCGGATTCAACCCGATTTCCACGGGAAACTCGCTGCCGTCCTTGCGCAATCCATGCAGGTCACGGCCCAGGCCCATGCGGCGGGCTTCGGGGGCAGCGGCGAAACCGGAGCGGTGCTCGGCATGGTGGTGGCGAAAACCGGCCGGCACCAGGATGTCGACGGATTGCCCAATCAGCTCGGCGCGAGCGTAACCAAACATCCGCTCGGTCTCCGCGTTGACGAGCACAATGCAGCCGGCGGCGTCAATCATCACCATCCCGCCCGGCGATGCCTCGACCGCTAGCCGGAATTTCTCCTCCGCCAGCCTCTGCTCGGTCACTTCGCGGCCGATGAAGGAGTGCTGTTGCCCGCCTTCCGACCATGCGCCCGACCAAGTGAGGGCTACCACGCGGCCCTCCTTGTGGAGGTAGCGCGCCTCGAAGTTGCGCGTATGCGGCCGGCGCGCCAAGCGCATCTCATCGCGTGTGGGTTCGAGGTCCTCGGGATAGATGAAGTCCGCGCCGCTGCGCCCGATCATCTCGTCGGGTCGATAGCCCAGGATGGCTTCGCTACTCGGGCTGATATGGGTGAATGTGCCGCGCCGGTCGGTAGTGAATATCAGATCGGGCGATGTCTCAAACAGCCAACGGAGGTCTTCGATCTCCTGTCTGCGCGCTGAGTGACGATCCACGTCTACTGTCCAGTCTCGTTCGGCCCAGGTGGGCAGGGTCCTAACGCGGACCGTGCGATGGCTACGCAAATCGGTCGGATGCTGGGGTGACCGCGGTCTGTCGAGCCTGCGCCAGATGCGCGAACCGCTCCGCGAGTTCCGCGCGCTGGGCAATTATGTCTGTAGCAAAGCTGCCGGGTGGCATGGCTTTCGCGAAGATGTATCCCTGGGCCGTGTCGCAGCCCATACGGATGACCGCCATCAGATCTTCGACTTTCTCGACGCCCTCGGCGCAAACGCGGCTGCCAACGCGATGCGCCAGATCAACGACAGTTTGACACACCGCATACTTTAGGGGCTCGAACGCACAGTTGGCGACAAAGCTGCGATCCAATTTGAGTTCGACACAAGGCAGTTCGAGCAGTCGCGACAGCGACGAGTGAGCGGTGCCAAAATCGTCGATCGAAATCCCGACATCATAGAGTTTGAGCTGCGTGGACACCTCGCGGATCCACTGCAGGTCCCTGATCACCTCGTCCTCGGTGACCTCGATGACCAGCCCCGGAAACTGCGTATCCGTCGGCAGTTGCTCACGCAGGTCGCTCATGAAGTCGGGGGCGTTGATGACGGAGACGGGCATATTGATGGACAGTTTCAGCGGCATGCCGCAGCCGGCAAAGAACCGCCAATCCTGCATGGTGCGGCGGATAACAAACTTTGCGAGCGGCTGATGCAGGACGCTGCCGGCGGGCGGAATGAGCGCTGCCGGCATCAGTATTTCGTGCACCGGATGTCGCGCACGCAACAGCGCCTCGGCGCCGCAGACGACAAAGGACCGGAGATCGATTTTTGGCTGGTACCACAGCTCCAGCCAACCGGAGTCGATCGCTGTCAGCAGATCCACGGTGATCTTTTCGCCTGGCGTGCGTGTCGTCGGGGCCCGGTCCACAGCCACGGTCCGAGAGCTCAACCGGCTCGTGAGTTCGACCGCGCGAAACGGCTTGCGCAGCGAGGGCAGCATCGAAAGTCCGTGCCGTTCACCAATGGCCTGGATTTCGTTCAAGGTGATTTCGTCTCGCCCGCTGATGAGAAGGATCTTGCCTGCAAACTTGAGGTCCACCAGGTGACGCATTACGTCGACGGCGTCCGATTTGCCGAGCGCCAGGTCCAGTACGATGATCTCGGGGACGACCAACTTGAGCTGCTCAAGCATGGGTGCCGGTTCCGAGAACTCAACGGGTTGATAGCCGCCGTCGGCCAGAATGTAGACGACGGAGGAACGCACGCGGGCATCGTCATCAAGAACGTAAACCGCGCGTGCGCCAGCCTTCCCGTGGGGGGCCGGGGCTGCAATCTTGCTCATACGCCCAATTCTTCTATTGCGAAGCGTACGTCGGAAACAAGGAGGGCGCTCAACTGCTTAACTATGTGTTACCCGTGACCCCAATACGTGGGCACTAACTGCAATTGGTTCCCGCAAGCGCCCTGAGCCATCGCGCGATGGCGGGATGTCCGGTCTGCATGGCCCAGATCGCATGTGAGCTGGTTTTGGCATTGCCGCACTGCAGCAGTTCTCGGGGGATCAGCTGACGGTCTGCGGAGATGGTCGCGAGGACCGCCCTTGATCCTTCGCCGTCCAAGAGTTTTGCGCGCTATCTCAGCGTAACATTTGCCAACAACGCGCGCCGGGATGACGTGGAGATTGAGGCTGCTTGAGGCGGGCTTGCCGCAGCAGCCGGATGACGTTGGCGACCGCAACTCGTGGCGCTCGGTGCGCCCTTGTCGTGGCCCCGTCAAGGCCACGCTGTTGTCTCCCTCGAAACGGGGATACCGAAATCCAAGATCCCACCAACGTCTCCCGAGAGATGCTGGGGGACAAGGCGTCTTTGCTTAGCTAGGTCAGGTGCAGTATCCGCGGCGTTTCGGGCTAAAGGTGGCCGTCGCAACGAGTGGAGTTCAGCACTGAGACAGTTTGTGGCACAGCCAAAGATCACTCCCGTATCCAGCGCCACGACACGACCCAACACCTCGGGTGATGTCAATGGTCTGTCTCGGGACGCGATCGAGGCGCTTCCTGCCGCCGTGTATATGACCGATGCGGAAGGACGGCTCACCTTCTACAACGAGGCTGCGGTCGCGTTATGGGGCTGCCGCCCCGAGCTTGGTGAGAGCAAGTTCTGCGGTTCATGGAAGCTCTACTGGCCGGATGGCACGCCGCTGCCGCACGACCAGTGCCCCATGGCGATGGCACTGCAGCAGAGGCAACCGATCCGTGGCATGGAAGCGGTAGCCGAGCGCCCGGACGGCACGCGGATTCCTTTCATCCCTTATCCGACGCCGCTGTTCGATGAAACCGGCCGATTGACCGGTGCCGTCAACATGCTTGTCGATATCAGCGAACGCAAGCGGGCCGAAGCAGACCTTGCGGAGCGAAAAGCGCAGTTGGCGGTGTTCGTCGAGCACGCGCCGGCAGCGATTGCCATGTTCGATCGCGAGATGCGCTACCTCGCCGTCTCGCGTCGATACATCCTTGATTTCCGTCTTCCTCCAGACGCACAGCTCATTGGTCGGTCACACTACGAGATCTTTCCTGACATCCCGCAGCGCTGGCGCGACGTGCATGCCCGCGTGCTGGCCGGTGAGGAGTTGTCGCACGAGGAGGACCAATTCGCGCGCCAGGACGGCAGCACCCACTGGGTGAGCTGGTCTATGGCTCCCTGGCGCCGGGCTGATGGAAGTATCGGCGGCGCGCTCCTGTTTTCCGAGCACAGGACGGAGCAGATCGAGGCGCGGCACGCGCTTGCCGATAGCGAAGCACGGTTCCGGGCCACGTTCGAAAACGCGGCCGTCGGCGTTGCGATGGTGGGGCCCGACGGATCAATTCTGCGCGCCAACAACAGCTTCGCCCGGATGCTTGGTTATTCCGTCGAGGAACTCAAGGTGAGGACATTCCAGGACCTCACACACCCGGACGATTTTGCAACCAATCTCTCGGTGCTCAACAAGACACTCGTTGGCGCAGCCGAAAGCTACAGCATCGAGAAGCGCTATGTCCGCAAGGATGGCGGCGTCGTCTGGGCAAGCCTCTCGGTCGGCTGCGTGCAGAAGACGGGCGGCGGTGTCGACTATTTCGTCGCCGTAGTTCAGGACATTACCGACCGCAAGCGTGCCGAGGCTCGCCTCGCGGAGCGCAACATGCAGTTAGCCCTGGCAGCCAAGGTTGGCCTCGTTGGTAGCTTCGCGTATGATATCGACACGGAGAGTATGCAAATCTCTGCGGGTTACGCCGCCATTCACGGCTTCCCAGATGGGACCACCGAGATTGCGCGCGGCGAATGGCAGCTCCGTGTGCACCCTGAGGACCGAGTGCGATGGGAAGCGCTCCGAAGCCGCGCCTACCGTGAGCGGTGGGATGAATATACTGGGGAATATCGAATTGTTCGACCTGGGAGCGAGAATTGTTGGATCGAGGCGCGTGTTTTCGTTTCGTACGACGGCGAGGGCCGCCCGCGACGCGCAGTGGGCGTCGACATTGACGTAACCGAGCGCAAACGGGTGGAGGAACACCAACGCACTTTGCTGGCCGAGCTCGACCATCGCGTCAAGAACGCACTCGCGACGGTCAGCGCTGTCGTCTCCCACACGCGGCAAGGGAGCATATCAGTCGCCGATTTCGTAGCGGCGCTCGATGGACGCATCCGCTCGATGGCAACGACACACGAACTGTTGAGCTCCCGTCGGTGGCAGGGGGTGTCGCTGACAGACCTCGTCCGGCGCGAGCTCGCACCGTATGCCACCCGCAACAACACTGAGATCGATGGTCCTGAGGTGACGCTCAGCGCGGGAGCTGGCCAGGCGGTGTCAACGGTGCTGCATGAGTTGGCAACCAATGCCGCAAAGCACGGCGCGCTTTCCGTCCCAGATGGACGGGTCTTCGTCCGTTGGAACAGTGCACCGAACGGGAGTGCGGATGCTAGAATTGACATCGAATGGCAAGAAACCGGCACCCCGTTGCCCGGGCTCCCGACACCTCCGGGTACGGAATGGAGATCATTCGCGACCTCATCCCCTACGAGCTCGACGGCGCGGTTGATCTTGCATTCGCTTCTGACGGACTTCGATGCCGATTGGAAATACCTGTCGAGTGGTTGAAGGGCGGCACGCGACGGCGCGGGGCGCTCAATGGAGCCGGGCAGCCGTTGTATGCGGTATCGCAATCAAGTCACTTCCGCTGAATGGCTTTTGGAGGGAAGCAGCGATGCTCTTCGATCGCCCCAATGCGTTGCTGACCAATCAGCGACGCCCAGGGAACATGTTTTCGGGGTTTTTACCTATGTGTTCCGTTCGGGCTATGTGGTAGCTGGGGCCCGTGCGGTCCGAGCACAAATGAGGGCACCTCAACCTGCTGTCACCTGCGCCTCAGCGTTCTTTCCGCGGCACTGGCATCGTGAAATCCGCGTTGCGGGCGGTTTCCACCCGACTGGCGCAATGCCTCGTCGGTCTACAGCACAAGGCTGCGTTGAACCGTCTAAGCATCCCCTCGCGTCTGATCCTGCTGGTGCTCGCTCTGGCTGTGCCGCTCAACCTCGTCATCGTCGGAGTGGTCTGGGGTCTCGTTAGCCGGGCCAACGAGATACAACGCACGAGCCTTCTCTATGCTGCCCGGTCAATTGCGGCCGGCGTCGATGCCGAACTCGGCAAGTACGCGGCACTCGTGGAAGCTTTGTCTCGCTCACCGGCATTGCTCGACGACAATCTTGATGCGTTCGAAGCCGAGGCGCGCCGCGCGTTCCCAGCCGGAGCGCAGCCCTGATGAGAAGATCAGCGAGGCGATCGAAAGTGCGATGGATGCGATCCAAATGGGTGCCAGCCTCAACCGCAGGCTGCTCTTCCTGTCGCGCCCGCAAGGGGTCGGGCTCGAGCGACTGGATCTCAATGATCGCGTCACGGGCACACTTGAGCTGCTGAAGCGAACACTGGGCGAGCAGGTGACCGTTTCTTTGAGGTTGTCGCCCGACCCGTGCCAGACCTCGGCCAATCCCGGCGATGTCGACAATGCAATCCTCAACCTTGCGATCAACGCGCGGGACGCCATGCCCAAAGGCGGCGCGCTCACGATCGAGACCCGCCACGTAACAATTGATGCCGATGCCGCCGGGCGCATCCCGGAAGCCCGGCCCGGCGAGTACGTGACGCTCACCGTCAGCGACACGGGCCATGGCATGAGCTCCGAGATACTCAAGCATGCGATGGAGCCGTTCTTCACGACCAAGGGGCCCGGCAAGGGCACGGGGCTGGGCCTCGCCACGGTCTATGGAATAGTCCGACAGTCAGGGGGCTCCGTCAGCCTTGACAGCACGGTGGGGAAGGGCACCTCCGTGCATCTGAATTTCCCCAAGGCCGAACCTGGGCCGATTGTGAACAATAAAAAGCCCGCTACCAAGGAGGTCCCCTTGGGGGATGGCGAACTCATCCTGGTGGTCGAGGACAACGATATAGTTCGGCAGGCGACCATGAGCCGGCTTGGATCTCTCGGCTACGCTGTTCTGGAAGCAAGGACAGGACCCGAGGCCATCACATTGCTTCAGTCCGGAGAGCCCATTGCCCTGGTGTTCAGCGACATCATTATGCCTGGCGGCATGACGGGATACGAAGTCGCGGAATGGGTTCGATTGGTGAAACCCGAGATCAAGGTGCTGCTGACCTCCGGCTACAGCGACATGCCGCTCGCGGCGAGCGAAGCCGTGCGAGCGATCAAAGTGCTTGGCAAGCCCTACACGCGGGAGCAGCTCGCTTGCACACTCCGCGAAACATTGATCAAACGACGGCTGAGGACTGTTGCTCTCAGTTGATGTGCATATTGAAGGGAAGCATGGATGTCTCCTACGCCCCAATCCAACGCTCTCTTGCCTGACGACCTCGTCGTAGGCATTGGCGCCTCGGCCGGTGGCCTCGCGGCATTCAAGAGTTTTCTGGCCAACACGCCGTCCGATAGCGGGATGGCCTTCATATTGGTGCAGCACCTCGATCCCCATCACAAGAGCTTGCTGGTCGAGTTGCTCGGTGCCGGTGCGCCCATCCCAGTTTTGGAGGCCGCGGACGGCGTTGCCATACGCGAGAACTGCGTTTTCGTCATCCCGCCCGATGCCACCCTGACCATCCAAGATGGCATCCTCAGAGTGGTCACTCCGGCTCCTCCGCGCGAGCTTCGCCGCCCCATAGACACGTTTTTTTCGTCGCTCGCGGAGGACTGCGGCGGCAAGGCCGTCGGCATCATCTTGTCTGGTGTCGGCAGCGATGGCGCGCTCGGCGTGCGCAAGATCAAGGAGCGCGGCGGGCTAACTCTGGCTCAGGCCGAGTACGACCATGTAGCTCAGCCTGGCATGCCGCAGAGTGCAGCCCACACCGGCATGGTTGATCATGTCGTGCCGGTCGAGGCCATGCCGGCCTTGCTTGTCGACTATCACCGACACTTGGGCGCAGCCGTGAAGCGCAAGGATGAGAATGGAAGCCGCACGGACGCGAGACCGCATCTGGCGGCGATTACAGGGCTGCTGTGCGCGGGCATTGACCATGATTTCAGCGGCTACAAAGAAAACACCCTGATCCGCCGCATCCAGCGCCGCATGCAGGTGCTGCATATTGGTGATGTCCCCAGCTACCTTGAGCGCCTCAAGGCGGACCGCGGCGAGCTCGAGGCGCTGTTCCAGGAGCTGCTGATTGGCGTGACCCAGTTCTTCCGCGATCCCGATGCGTTCGAGGCTGTCAAGAGCACCGCGCTAGCGGCGTTGGTCTCCTCTCAGGCAGCCGGCGAGCCGATCCGCATTTGGGTGCCCGGCTGCGCGACAGGCGAGGAAGTCTATTCCATCGCGATCCTTCTGAGCGAGTGCATGGCCGACGGCCACCGCTCCCTCTCTAACGACATCAAAATTTTCGGCAGCGACATTGATGGTAACGCCATAGCGATTGCCAGAGGTGGCCGTTACCGCCACCCCGTCACCGGGGTTTCGCCCGAGCGCTTGGAGCGGTGGTTTGTCAAGGACGGCGACCACTATCGTCTGCGACGGGAGATCCGCGAGCTGTGCGCGTTCTCCGTGCATAGCATCGTCAAGGATCCTCCCTTCTCGCGGCTCGATTTGATTAGCTGCCGCAACGTCCTGATCTACCTCGATTCCAAGCTGCAGGATCGGGTGATGCATACGTTCCACTACGCGCTGAAGCCAGGCGGTTTTCTATTTCTGGGAACCTCGGAAGGTATTACGCGCCATGCCAAGCAGTTCACGATTGTCGACGAGAAGCATCGCATCTTCGGGCGACGCGAAACCGGGGAGCTGTCGCTGCCTTTCTCGAGGCCATCGGCTGCGGCATTGCCGACCATGCCATTACCTAGGCCGACACGCGTCGATGAGGATCTCATCGACAAGAGCGTGCGGCGCATAATGGAGCAATATGCACCGGCCTATTTGGTGATCGACCGGCAGCATGAGATCCTGCGCTTCTCGGGAAGCGAGGCGCGGCACTATCTCGAGCCCTCACCCGGGGCCGCCAACCTAAATCTGTTCAGTTTGCTGCAAAAGACCTTGCGACCCGCGGTTAGATCGGCCGTAGAACAGGCCCTCGCCACCGAAAGAACGGTCATCAACGAGCATCTGATGGTCCAGATCGACGGCAAGAGCAGGCCACTGACGCTGATCGTTGAACCGGTCATGAGCGATGGAGCCAAGGACCGCGGCCTGTGCGTGGTTGCTTTTCGTGACGCCTCGCAACGAGTCGATGAAGCGCAACCTGCAACACACAACGCTAGCACTCTCGCCCTGGAAAAGGAGCTGCGCTCAACCAAAACCCAGCTACAGGTCACCACCGACCAGCTCGAGACTTACATCGAGGACATGAAGTCCACGACAGAAGAGTATCAGGCCGTCACTGAAGAGCTGCAATCCTCCAACGAAGAACTGGAGACCGCCAAGGAGGAATTGCAATCGGTCAATGAGGAGCTGCAGACGGTCAACGGTGAGCTGCAGAGCAAGAACGACGCTCTAGAGCGCCTCAACAGTGACCTGAAGAACTTGTTGGACAGCACGCAGATTGCGACCGTGTTCCTCGACCAGGGGCTGCGCATTAAGCACTTCACGCCGGCGATGGAGGAATTGTTTCCGCTGCGCGAGGGTGACCGCGGTCGGCCCCTCACCGATGTCGTTAGCCAGCTGGCGTATGATCAGCTTCGAGCCGATGTGCAGGACGTGCAGGGCTCGCTTCGTATTGTCGAGCGCGAGCTGGACCTCAAAGGGGGGGCTGCAAGTTTTCTCATGCGCATCCGGCCCTACCGCACAATCCAAAATCTCATCGACGGCGTCGTGATCACATTTGCGGACATCACCGCCAACAAACGTTGGCAACGGGCCAGGGAAGTGTTCATCGATGAGCTCCAGCACCGCACCCGCAACCTTCTTGCCATCGTGCAAGCGATTTCCGACACAACGCTAGCTGAGGGCGGCTCGCCCGCGGACTACGCCATCGGCTTCAACAATCGGCTTCAGGCGCTTGCGCGCGTACAAGGATTCCTGTCGCGCCGGGCCGACGGCGCCGTTACCCTGAGCGCGCTTGTGCATGCGGAACTGGCTGCCGTTGGCGTCGAGCCGGACGAAGAGCGCATTATCGTTGACGGCCCGCCGGTGACGCTTGCCCACCAGTCCATGCAGCTCCTCGCGCTCGCGCTGCATGAGCTCGCCACCAACGCGCTCAAGCATGGGGTCTTCAAGGGCGCTCGCGGCCGTCTCGACGTCAGGTGGGAAATACTGGATCGAACGGAAAAGCCCCGTTTAGAACTCGCGTGGGTGGAGAGCGGCGTCGAACTCGACCAACAGAAAGGGAACTCTTCGCGCCATGGCTTTGGCCGAGAACTGCTCGAGCAGGCTCTACCCTATCAACTCGACGCCAAGACAAGGTTTGAACTGGGAAAGGATGGGATGCGCTTCTGGCTTGCCATTCCGTTGGGAAAACAGGAAGGGCAGAAACCATGATGGTCTCCGTAGCCGGTGCCGCAAGTCGCCGTGTGCTCGTGGTGGAGGATGAGTACTTGATTGCCAAGAGGATTGCAGGCGAACTTGCCAAGCTGGGCATCGAGACCGTAGGGCCGGCAGGCACCGTTGCGCAGGCACTAGCCCTGATAGCGCATGGCGATCATCTCGATGGTGCAACGCTCGACATCAAAGTGCGCGATGCCAATGTCTTCGCGGTGGCCGACGCCCTCCAGGCGCGCGGCGTGCCTTTTGTTTTCGCGACCGGGTACGACCAGGAGGCAATCCCTGACCGGTACAGAGATGTGGCGCGCTGCCAGAAGCCACTCGATCCAGCCCAGCTTGTGCGCGCGTTGTTTTCTGAGTTCGGGCCAAATCCCGCGCGTTCTGCCTGGGTTACCGTCACTCTAATAAGCGGGACGGGCAAGAAAGCCTTCAGGTGAGAACATTCAAATGCCTGTATCGAACACCGAGGACCTGCGCGAGGCCGCATCATCGCTGAGGGGTGTCCACGTTCTCGTGGTCGAAGACGCTTGGCACCTCGCCAAGGCGCTGAAGTCCGCACTCACCGAGGTAGGTATGGACGTTGCAGGACCCGCCGCGACTATCGCCGAGGCCGAACGCCTGGTCACTGAGCGCCAGCCTGACGTGGCTGTGGTCGACGTCAATCTCAAAGGTGAGATGGCCTACGGCCTGATCGACTTGTTGCATGACCGCGGCGTCCGCGTGATCGTCGTCAGCGGCTACGCGGTGCTGCCGAAGTCGACAGACAAGGCCGCTGCCATCCTACAAAAGCCATTCAGTGTGGCGGTGCTGCTGGCGACCCTGCGTCGCGTGTTGCAATAGTCGCGAAACGGTGGGCCGATTTGGATGGCGTGCACCGCGCCATCCAAATGCTGTACCCTGCCCCACCCGCAATCTGAGTCGTGGAATGAGATGGTGATCATTCTGCGCAGGGATATCGGTGCATCCGCCGACTGCTCGTCGACGAAGGCTGGGCCGACGGTCTTGAGCAGCTTGAATACCGAGCCGGACCAGCCGTAGGTCATGATCAGCGGCATGGCGATGGAAATACGTCTGCGGCGTCGGGGATGTTGCAAGTCGTGACCGTTGGTGCATCCTTGCTGGCCTCACCGTTTGCACCCACTCTCAACGGATTGATCGATAGATTTAGGAGCTCACCATGGCCTGGGGACGATGCTCCCGCTTCGGTTCCCGCTGATCGCGACAGGGATGCCTCGGTAGTGCGGTACAAGTTTGCTGCGCTGCACGAGTTCGCAAGTGACACCTTTTCCCGTGGGGCACGGCTCGTCAGTACTACCTTTACGGGGTAAAGCGGGGATATTCGACCCGTTGTCACGACGGGAGAAGATGACCCTGGCTCCGGACGGACGAAGTTGCTTCGCTGTAGCATTTGTTGCTCGGCGTCAGACTGCATCGCCATAGGCCACCGCATTTCTCGACCTTCCCTCATGCGGCGCGCGGGACGAGGGGCACTACGATCATGGCAACTAGTCTCTCGCTGGCGCCGTTCGTCGCAGGCGTCGTTCGACGTCATGCCAAGGTATGGCGAGTCTCAGGGCAGCGCATTGAGCAGCAAAGTTCGACCGCGACCGCAGTGCGGATGCAATGGCCCTCGAAACCTGCTTGCGCGGCAGGCCGCAGGCTTCGGCCAGCCACACCAGCATCGCCGGGCACCCGATGTGGTTGTAAATGAATTCAGCCGACCGGTGCCAAATCTTGCGCCCGTAGGCGCCGTGTCCCTCGTACTCACCGAGCCAGCCGAGCCAGTGTTCCTTCTGCGATCGGTACCAGGCGCGCCGTGCCGTTGTCCGTTTGGCAAGCTCAAGTTCAAACGCGGCGGTCAGCGGTTGATTGGCGACTAAGCCGCCGATACTTCTCGCGCAGCCAGCGACGATCCCTCGCCAGTGCCGCCCGGCTATTTAATGAAGTGGGAGCCACGTCCCTCATGTCGATTGCTCGCGCGTTCTTAACGCACGAGGCCGTATCCAGCGTGCGCCGCCGCCATTGCGGTTGCTCTCGGGCAATAACTCGACCCCGTGCCGAGCAAGCGCACCGGTCAGGCGGTCCCAGGTCTCCCGCGATACGAAACCGTGCCGCCGGCGTTCGGACACGCGCAGCACGCCCCCCGTCTCCAACCGATGCACGGTTCGCGGCGTGACCCCAGCTTCGCGAGCGAGCTCGAGCAGGTTCAACTGCGCCAGCGCCCGGGCAGCCGCGATCTGCCGGCCCTCGAACGTGTCCATGGTGGCCCCCATCCAGGTGTGCTTTCAGTGGGCCAAATCTAGTCATTGACAGGGATAAAATACACCCCTAATATACGTCCGCTAAGTATATTTATCGGACGTTAGAAAGCATGGCAAAGGCTCTGATCCCTGCGCGGCAGCGGAATGTCATAGGCAGCGGAAAAACTGCGTCTGACGCGGCGCTGCCGGCGGAGCTGGTCGAGGCCGCGAGGGATTATGCGCGGGCAGGGCGCGCCATGCGCACCCAGGAGGCCTACCGAAGGGCCTGGGCTGGGTTTGAAGCCTGGTGCCATGGTAAGGGCCTCCAAGCGCTGCCTGCGACTCCGGAAACCATCGCGATCTGGCTGGCGGCCCTCGCCAGGGGCGACGGCATGCGCAAGCCCCTGGCCCGCTCCAGCATCGATCAGACCCTGTCCGCCATCATCGTCCACCACCGCGACGCCGGCCATCCGCTGGACCGCAAGCATCGAGCCATCGCGCTCACATGGAAGGGCATCTGCAACACAAAGGCGAAGACGGAAATCAAACGTCAAGCCCGACCACTGTTGGCAGATGACCTGGAAGTGCTCGTTGGCATGCTACGGCCGGAGATCCCTGCCGATGCCAGGGACGGTGCGCTGCTCACGCTTGGCTGGGCTGCCGCTTTGCGCAGGTCCGAGCTTGTGGGGCTCGATTGGCTGGAGCTCGGTGATGGAACCGGGTACGTGCAGATCGACGAGCGCGGGATCATCGCGACCCTCATGACCTCGAAAGCCTCCCAGGAGCAAGCCGAGACGATCATTATCCCATCCGCCGATATGCCGGCGGCGCGCGAGGCGTTGGATACCTGGGCGCGGATGGCCAAGCTGCAGCCGGGTGAGCCTGTGTTTCGCCCGATCGATCGGCGCAACATTATCAGTGCGGACCGCCTGACCGATCGCAGCGTTTCGCGTATCATCAAGTCTCGTGTTCGTGAGCTGGCTCGCATGCGTGGCCGCAACGAGGCAGAGGCGGAGGAGCTTGTCGCACTGTTCAGCGGGCACTCGATGCGTGCGGGGTACGCGACTTCGGCGGCGGCGCAAGATATACCCAGCTATAGGATCCAGCAGCACACGCGGCATAAGTCCGCCGAGATGGTGGCGGGGTATATTCGCGAGGCAGACAAGTGGACGAAGAGCGGACTTAAAGGCGTAGGATTCTAGAGCACCGGAATAGCCGTGCTGTCTTGGCCACCTTCCGGTGCACCGATATTGGGGCACAAGGACGGGGAATGAGTGTTCGGGGATCAGTCTACGCAATCCCTCAAAACCGCGCTCGCCAAACTCAACGTCGAAGGCGGTGTGGCTGGTCCGGCAAAGCCCGAGGCAAGCGACGAGAATGACCGCAGAGACACCGCCGTCACGGGTCCTCTCGACGCGCTCATCATCGACATGCGCGGCAAGATCGGTGGAACGGGCACTACTGCAGCCCGCTATCTCGACTTGATCGATCCGAGGGGCCCGCGGGTCCGCTCGCGCAACAAGCGCGACGGCGCCCAGGCGTCGGTTTCCCTACGTGGAAGGACCGCCCTGCTCATCGATCACCACACACGCAGCACGGCCGAGCTGTTCGTTCATGCCTACAAGCGAGAGCGGCAGGGACCGCTGATCGGCACGCCCACCGCAGGAGCCGTCAGCGCAGCTGCGGCATTTGCGATGCCCGGCGGAAATCTCCTGTATCTCGCGGTGACGGGGTTGGAGGTCGATGGCGAGGTCCTGGAAGGGACTGGCGTCGCGCCCGACATCGTCGTGCAGCGTCCGCTGCCTTACTCGAACGGCGTCGATCTTGTCCTGGATGTTGGCCTCGCCGAGTTAGCCAAGCGCGCTTTCAAGCCGACCGCCGGGCAGTAACCCCTTTAGTGGCAGCGGGCCTCTTGGGGCCACGGTGTGGAGCTGGATCGGATGAAGGGCTAGCCCGGCTGAAAGAGGGACGGCCCCGGTGGAGGGGGACTCCTACCAGGGCCGTTCGGGTACGCGATACTCGGGTACGCAACACACTCACTGAGGCGGGGGGCCTCGATGCGAAGGGGGATACCAACGCATCGGGGGGAAAGCGCGGCCGGATCGTGATCGTTCCTGCCCAAATCCTTAACCTTGCTAGAGGTTATCGGATACTGAACCGGTGCTACGTCATGGGGTAGTCGGTGGGGTTGGGGTCATCATTCCGAGGACCCTCTAGGAGATGACCCGCGCATGCCAGAAGTTTTTTGGTGCTGTGCTCCCGCACACGTTCCCGCACACACTCACCGATCATTAACGAGCAGAAACGATATGTCGCCTCGCAATAGAACCGTAGGCGGAGCTTTGCGTTACAGGATATGGCGAAGATCAAAGGAGCGCCCCCAATGCACTTGCTCATAACTCCGGCATCAGCCGCCGTTCTTCTCGCGCTTGTTGTGGTTCCGTCGTCCGAGGCGATGGCTCAGGGGATTGGGTTCGTCAGAACCGCCGATCAGATGGGCGCCAATTCTGGCAAGCTCTACCATCAGGCGAAGGCCAAGCGGGCGGGCAGTTGTGGCGCGTACATGTACTGGAGCAAAGGAAAGTGCAATGACGCGCGTAACAAGAAATAGAGGCTGCTCGGGTCGTGCGCGCTAACAGCGAAAAGGCACCGCCATTGCAGCCAGCACAGTCCGCCGACGTTCTGGGCGCAAATGTGCGGCCAGGCCGTTGCAATCTTCACGAGTTGGCGCATAAATCGGGGACCGCTTCGTCTTTGTGTGTTCACTCAGCCACCCTGCCACGGCCGCGGCGGCTGAAATCAGCATCAGCTCGATCGGCTCGCTGGCCTTCGGAATCTCAAGTGAGTTCTCTCAGCTCCACAACGCTGGCTGTGCGAACAGCCACTTGGCCACCTGAATACGGATGCATTGGCCAAGCATTCGGTCTCGTCTGCTTGAGGGGACCTATCAGCCGCAGTCATTCCAACGGGTGGAAATACCCAAGCCGGAGGCCGGGGTCAGGAGGCTCGGCGCACATGTGCCTCTGGCTGATCCGACACCCTTTTCATATCCTCGCTCCTCCCCCACATCGGAGGCGTGTGCATCGGAGAAAGTGCGCCAATCCTCTGGCGGATAGCGAAGTTCGCTAACTCTGAGCACAGAGCAGGCCGGCAACATTCCTACCGGCCGAATCCGACTAGGATCGCGGGCATCCATTCACCAAAGCGTCCGTGTGGGCTTTCATCAAACTCGAGAGGGAATTCATTCCCTCCCGGAATCAGACGGCAGCTTCGTTCAAGCACGGATCGGGAAAATCGACGACCAGAGGGGCAAATGATTCTGGCTGAGCAGATTGAACAGATTCGCTCTCGCATGGAGGGAATCGCCAAGAGTGAGGGCCGCCTTGTTGCGGAGTTGGCCGAGGCATCTAAGCGCGCCGATGAGAAGCTTCGGAATGAAGTGGCAGAGCTTGCCGAGGACCACATGGCCCGGCGCGGGGCTATCTTGGAGGGGCTGCAGGCCTTGGCTGTTCGGTTGGGTGCGTTTCCTCAACAACTCGAGCAATTGACTGAGGAAAGGGCACCGCCAAAGCTGCAGTCGCACCAAACGATTCCATTGAACCTGAGCGTCCGCGTCTGCGGAGACCGGCGCGGTGAGATTCTAGACAGAGAAATCAACAATCACTTGCGCCGTCGCAGCGCGCGTTGACGTTCGCCCGAATATCTGTCCTGGCCCCTCTCAGACACGGCGGACGCGGCGATTGTGTCAATGGAGCCTTCGAGCGGATGTCTCGGCCGTGGAGTTGATTTTCGCGCAGGCGAAATGCGCGATCTGCAAATTCAGGGACGCTCTGCAGAAAGCGCTGCAGGCTGTCCGGTCAACGCTCACGGCTGAGCTGCTGGCGCGAGCGAATTAACAGATCAGTAGTGCGAATCGTCGGACCGTCAATGACGGAACCGCAGGACAACAGGATGACCGACCCCACAGAGACTCTTGCCAAGAAAATTTGGGATTCCTTGCACGATCTGATCCACGTCGAACGCCCCACACAGGACGTCTTGCTGGAGGCTTTGGCGGTCGCCGTAGGACACTGTGTAGTCTGTAGCGTCAAAGCATACGATCGGCGCGAAGTCACGCGCGACCTCGGTGCTACCATTGCGCGCTATGTGTCGGTGGTATCTGGCCGCACGCCAGACGTCGAGGCGACGGCCGGCGCGCTGCTCGCCAAGCGAGCGAACTAACCTTTGTCGAAACGGTTTCGGGTTTCTGGTTAGCACAAGACCAGATCGCACCGGCCAGCTCATCGTCAAGGAAGCCAAGAGCGCGATCTGCACCTGCCGGTAGGGCTGGACGCCGTGATTGATCGGCTAACAACACCGCGCTGGCTGCCGATCGCTTTGTTTTGGGGCTCCGTGATCATTGGTTTCTGCATCTTCAGGCTTGTGCACTAGCCAATCGCGGTCGCGCTGCCATTCGCCCCCTGCTACGGTTGTTTTCCGTCGTAGCAAGAGGACAGCAATGAAAAAGAAAACCAAACCGCGCAAGCCGGCTGCCACCAAAACCAGCTCTGCGCCCTTCTCGCCTGCCCGAACTTACGGGGCACTACTTGCCAAGCGAGTAGCGACCGAATTGACGCCAGCACGTTCGCCGCGCAAGAAAGCCTCGCGCTAGGCCTCGCCGGACTAGGTGGGAAACGCACGGGCTAACGGCAATCCCGGCAAGGACAGGTGATCACTTGCCGCGATGGTCGTCGTGCGGGAGCCGACCATCGCCAGCGAGGTCGTCTTCTTCATCGCGCGCAATCACTTCATCAACCTGGTGCGAAAACCAGCTCGCATAGCCATAATCCAGGGCTGCGCACCCGGCGGCTATATCGGCGACCGTGATGGCGTGGGGCTGCTCAAGCCAGCTCGGACCGCGCACGCTGTTCCATGAGATGCCAACCGTGCGGCAAGGTCTGTGAGCCGGGTTTCTGTGCATGACACTACTCACCTGGTGAACCTGTAGGGCGCCTCTCGGTCGTGCTATGGGCTTGTGCTCTGCTTTCGCAGTTGTCCCGAAGCACGAGCCGAGAAGCAGCGCATGAGCGCACTCACGTTTCTATCTATTGGCGGCTGCGATCCAGCTGCTCGTAGAAGCTCTGGGTATCGAAGGCGTTGGCAGAAGCGGCGACGCCGGTCAGAACTGCCAGGGCGATCAGGGCGGATGCGATGGTCTTCATGACTGGTACTCCTTGATTAGGCGGTACGGACCACATCATCGTCGCCCGTTCGCCAGCCACCTGGGGCCACTCGCACCATGCGACCGTGCTGGATAGTGGTCGTTGGCATTTGCCAAGACAGTCGCTAGCGGCAAAAAATTTGGACATGCTTGCCCGGCAGGTCCTGACCGTGGACTGCCACACTCTTGCCCATCGTGCCGCTCGACGTGGCGGAGCACAGTCCGTTGTCGGTTAGACGAGTGGTTAAGATTGCGTTAACCCGAACTCGAGCAACCTGCCCCGGTCGGCTTCCCAACCCGGCGCGTAGTGGCCGTCGCGCGCCTCCACAAGCGCCGCGGCCCAAAAGGTTTCCTCTGTGCGCCGCACACCGACATCTGCCACAAGCGCCTCAACTTGCGATACACGATGTCACAGAAGTCTAAGCTTCAGCTGCTTCAATTTTGGCGCCCGTCGCTAACGCGTCGGGTGTGTCCTGATGTGCCCGTAGCGGCCCGCTGCCAAAGCACGCGTGTGGCGGCCGTTTTCTACGCAGCAACTCCGGTCAGTCTACCGCGCGCCCAAGCTGGCGCTTGATCGGAACGGAACGTATGGACCCCAGAAGAACGTGCGCGCTGCGTACCAGACTGCGCGACGTCAACATCGAATACAGCGCGTTGGTGAAGAGCAAACCGAAAGAGGGCAGCTCTGTCCGCATGGCTCAACTGCTGGGGGAGCGGGCAGCGCTCATGGCCATGCTATCAGGCGAACGAGCGAGCGTCACTTCCCATCAGACGCCACTCAATGCTGTAGCCCAGCGCTCGGCATAGTCGGCGCCACGAAACGGCTGCGTCAGCATGTGGTCGAGCCGCTGCTCAGTTGGTTCTCGGAACTACTCGATGCCAGCGCGGCCAACTGCCACGCAGCAGGACCCTAAGGGCAATAGTCAATAATCAGCGAGCGTGCCGCTCGTGCCTTGGTTCAACGGCGGCCGTCGGGCGGCTGCATCGCCAATGCCAACCTCGCGCATCTTCCATGCACCATCGAACTAGGCGCGACCATGATGTCCGCGTTGGATCAATCGCGTCGATTTCGGTGACCAATACGCGTAGGCGCGCGCGACGTCCCGCACAGGCTTGCGCCGGAGGTCCCCCACTCCGGAGCCACCGGCGACATTGGCAATGCGCCGCCGGCGCGTCTGGGGCGCTTTCAGATCAATACGAGCGCGTGTACGCGCACGGGGGCTTGGCCGCTGCAAATAGCTGAAAGGGGTGACACCCGTGTGCTTCGGCAAGAAACAAGCCCTACCAACCCCGGCACCGGTTGCAACCGCGTCTGTCCCACGGCGTCCCAACCGCGGCCATCCAACAGGCCCAGCGGGCCGAGGCTGAGCCCAAGGTCAAGACGCAGCCCGTCAGCCAGGCCTCGAACTCATCCTCGCGCGTACAGCAGCGGGGGCCGGCGCTGCGCTTCTATCTCTGGCGGGATGGTGTCTTGGAGCACCGACACGGCGCTCTCGATGTACGCCACAAGGTCGCTCGTTACCTCGGGCTGATCGTAGGCGGTGACGTTCCGAACTACGGAGTCCGCCACAGCTAACCCCAAAGCTTCCCACCACACGTCCTGCGTGGGACGCTCAGTGTGCACCAGGTCGCGTAGGTAATCCGCAATTTTCTTGGCAAGGGCCTGTACGGCGCGGTCGGTCGTGTCAGTCATCGCGGCGTCTCCGGTTGTGGTCAGCCACGCTCGGCAATTCGCGTTAAGGGCGGTTAACTCGCCGGTAACGCGATCAGCGTCCGGCGGCTGGTGCTGAACAGGTTAAAGGGGGCTAGTTGGCCCGGCTCTTCACATTTCGGAAACCAGAATCACGGCATGCGGAGTGTACGGAGCGCGAGTTGGTATCCTCCGAGATCACGGCATTCGCCGCCCGGCCGAGTGCCAGCATCACAGTCCAGCGCTAGGCGAGGCCGCTCCGACCAATTCTTCGCAACGCGAATCAGGCACCCGAAAGATGATGCAATACGAGGCCACGCTAGTGGACTTGGACGCCGATCTGCAGCGTCGGGCGAAACGCTTTGGCTTCGAGCTAGAGGTCCGGCCCGGTCGCGGGCGCAAAACCAGCTACGCGCTGCTCGATGCGTCGGGCCTGCCCGTCCATGAGTTTACGAGCGCCGATCGCCTGGGCTGCATTTGGAAAACCCAGGCATTCTTCGATTCAGGAGCGCCGTCACCGCACGGCTGAGTTTCACCACCGCCGACGCCAAACAGAAGCCCAAGGCGCAACAGGCCTGTTCACCCGCGTCACCTTAGCCAATCTCACGGCGCCAACGCTCGCCAGCCGATGGCACTCGATGACGACGCGATGACCCGATAAGCGCATGGGCGTAGGTATGCGCGCTCGACCATCCAGGAAGCATCTCGGCGCTTGTTGGTCAGTGGACTTGCCGATCTGGTTGGCATCGCGGGGGGCTGCTTCTTGCGATTAGTCAAAGCACTTTGCCTCCCCGTTGCTGAAGTCCAAAGGAGGTCATGAGGGTCTTTGACATCTCGCGGGCGATTTCGAAGGTCGCACCCGTGGTGTTGGCGGCATTCTTGACCGCCCTCATTGCTGCTGCCTTATCGGTGCAGGCGACGTACCAGACCCTGACGATTGGGCCACCGATGCCTGCCGTCGTGACAGTGACGACCCAGCCTGATGCTTTATCGGTCATGCATGGAAGATGACAGCGTTCGCGCCGCGCATCAACTCCGGGTCAAGACGCCTTATTTTCAAACTGACCCACTACCATCTCACGGCCTACACCCCATGCCGCACGGCGGCGCGACCACAATGGTTCTGAATGCCCGAAACGTTATGACCGAGCAGTCTACAGAGGCCAGGGAGCGGCTCGAACGAGCAGAGAGAAGCGGCGGGTTCTGCGCTGACTGCTCTGCATCACTTGGACCCAAGGCTTCCGTGACCATGGTTGTTCGAAGGGTCCACATTCCCGCGTTTCAGCACGTCACTGCCGGATCGACCAAGGCGCACGATAAGTGGCTGAGTGTGGGCATCTGCCTTCTGTGTAGCTTCCTGCGGGCGGAGCGCACCCAAGGGCGATGGTTCCAGGACAGGGTTCCGATCGAGGAGGTGACGCGCCGTTGCCGATGCGAAGGCTGCGGGCGCCCTATGCGCCTGCGCACCCGGCGACGGCTTACGCGCAGCGTTCGCTCGTGCTGCACCGATTGCTACGGGACCGCCGTCCTACCCCAGGACCGCGAGCGGCATCGCGTCCAGCACGAGCCCAGGCCTTGCCCAGTCTGCGGCGAGATGTTCACGCCGAAGCGTTCCCACCAGGTCACGTGCAGCAATGCCTGTCGGCAGCGTCTGTTTCGGCAGCGCCGACACTCCCAACAAAAGTAGTCGCTTAGCCTTTCTTTGCCGGAAAAAGCTCTGACTGCTCGCGTCGATTGAACATTTCCAGAGCCCGGCATTAGCCCCACGACCGCGACGGCGCGCCACTCGACGGCTCCGGCATCGCCCGCCCCTTCCCGCCGCACGCGATTGAGTTTCTGGCTGACGTGCGCGGGTACGTGCGGCGGAAGGATCAATGACCTTTTTCACCTGCGCAGACACCTTTGCTTTGCTCGTCTACGCTAGGCGATCAATTGATTCGGGGATCGCCATGTATTTCTGGGCACTGATTGCGCTGATAGGAGCGTCCGTTCTTCTCGGCTTGTGGACCGGACCCTAAAGCGCGCGTCTACTCTTGCTTGTCCGCGCCGCCAGTTCGATCCGTGTGCCGCGACGGCCCTTGGCCAGCAACACCCGGCCGCGGCCGCGAGCCGGTGGCACTTTACGGTCGACCGCGGCCGGCCGGCGCTAAGCTCACCAGCGGTATCGCACTCAATAACCACCACGAGCCAACATGGCCCGCAAAGTTTTCATCAGCTACCGCCGCGACGACAGTCGCTACCAAGCGCGCATGATCTACCACGCGTTCGAGCGCGTGCTCGGGCGCGAAAGCGTGTTCATGGATGTGGACTCGATCTCGCCCGGCTCCAACTACCGCAAAATCTTGAAAGAGTGGGTGGACCAGTGCGACGTGCTGTTGGCCCTCATCGGTCCAGGCTGGATCGACGCCGCCGACCCGCAGACTGGACAACGCCGCCGCGACAATCGAAACGACTTCGTGCGCATTGAGATCGGCGAGGCGCTCGCCCGCGGTATTCCTGTGGTCCCTCTACTGCTCGACGGCACTCACATGCCCGAGCCCGGTCGCCTGCCCGTCGACCTCCAGGAGCTCCCCGACCGACAGGCCGAGATTGTGCAGTTCCGCACGTTCGATCCCGATGTCGCCCGGTTGATCCGGAGACTGGGACTGCAGGAGGCGCACAATAGAGGATCGGCACCGCCCTCCCAGGGCGGAGTGGCGTCACACCGCGCCGATGGCCGCATCAAGCTGGACGCCAAGTTCACCCACGGCGCACCGGACGGATGGTTCAAGCCCGGCGCCGGCAAGGCCGAGTGGTTTAAGGATCACGAGCATGGCCCCTACATGGTGGTCCTGCCCGCGGGTAGCTTTGTTATGGGCTCGCCCGACAGCGAGCCAGAACGCGCGACCACCGAGGGGCCGCGGCACCAAGTGGCAATTGATCGTGCTTTCGCGATCGGCCGCGCTGCCGTCACGCGCGGGCAGTTCGCTGCCTTCGTCAAGGCGACCAGTCATGTGGCGGCCGGCGCCACCGTGAGTAACAAGCAGGGGTCCTCATTTTACAATCCGGAGGCCTCGTGGCGTACACCTGGCATTCCTCAGGACGATAGCCACCCTGCACTATGCATAAGTTGGGCAGATGCGAAGGCCTACGCAGCGTGGCTCTCTCAGGTCACTGGTCAACAATATCGCCTCCCCTCAGAAGCTGAGTGGGAGTATGCTTGTCGAGCTGGCACGGCAACGCCATTTTGGTGGGGATCTTCGATCACGCCGGCGCAGGTTAACTACGATTACTTATCCCAGGGGGCATTCCGCCGGTACTTGCCGCCGAACTGGGATTACTCGCAGCGCCGCGAACGCCGCGACACGACAGTGCCCGTTGACCAATTCGCGCCCAATCCATGGGGACTATACCAGGTGCATGGCAACGCGTGGGAGTGGTGCGAGGATGCCTGGCACGATACTTACGATGGAGCACCTTTGGATGGCTCGGCCTGGATGCAAGGTGATGATGTAAGTCACCACGTTCTGCGCGGTGGGCATTTGCTCGCCGTTCCTGCATTCGTACGCGCCGCTAGTAGAGTTCACAATGCCGCCGATCAGCGCAATGACGGCTACGCCATCCGCCTAGCGAGAATGCTCTAAGTTCTTTGGCGGCGGTGCATTCCTGCTCTACTCCCAGGCGCTCGGCGTCGGGCTGGTTGTTCGCGCAGCCATCATTCGCCTGCGCGGAGCTTGAGAAACCTGTCCCAATTGATCCCCCGAGAATGCTGGCCCCAAAATGCCAGTAAACAAAGGACTTTTTGGTGCAGTTCGGCGCATCTGGGCGGTGGTGGGGTTATCCCAAATTTGGGAGAACCGCTGGCGTATCGCGCGCCGTTGGTGTAATGGTGCTGCGTCTGCCCTTCGAGGGACACCTCGCCGGGCCTGTTGCTGTGCCTGCAACAGTTTGTAACAATTCGTGTAGTGACAAGCATCCCACGGGCTGTATAGGCTCCCTGGTATCGTCTACGAACTCCCGCCCGGAGCGCCCACCAGCGCGGCCGGGTTTTTGATTCCTACCCCCCACATCCCCGGAACTCCCACATGGCGAACGCTGTCAACATGGCAGCCAACCGCGCATTGGCGTCGGCTGCTGCCTGCCACAAACTCGATGTCGCACTCAGCCAGCGTGCCGAAGCCTTGGCTCGCTCAAGGGCTGCAGATAGCGCCGTGATGGCCGCCCGCCGCGAAGCGGTGAAGGCTGCCGCCGCACTGAAGTCGGCATCGCGCATGCTCGCCGAGTGCAATCGCACGGTTAAGGGGCGAGTTCGCCCAACCAGTCCGTCAACCACGGCAAGGAGGAGTGGGCGCGCGGTGAGATACACACCAACACCGTCGAGGGCTACTTCAGCGTGTTCAAGCGCGGCATGAAGGGCACCTATCAGCACTCCTCAGAAAAGGACCTACATCGTTATCTGGCGGAGTTCGATCACCGCTATTCGAACCGCGTCGCCTTGGGCGTTGACGATACCGAGCGCGCCACCCGTGCACTGAAGGGCGCCAAGGGCAAGCGTCTTACTTATCGAACAGCTGGTAGGGACTGATCCAGATCAGAAGCGGCGCGAGCTATATCGGTTCGTGCGCGCTTGGGGACGGAGCAAGCCGTAGGCAATCAAGGCAATCAACTCCGCCCGCCCGGGAGAGCCGATTGCCTTGTGGTTGGACCCTCTAATCAGATGAATAATCGCGTTTCTGGCTGAACGATCACAAGCGTATCAAACGCGAGTTGAAGATGGGTAAATAGGATGGCAGCAAGGCAATGGTGGGCCAGCCGCGTCAATCGGAGGGAGTTCGGCGAGGCGTCCGTACATGCTGTGTCACTAACGCCAGCTCTGGACGACGAGGCTGGCAGCGGCCGCGACTTGGCCAGGCGTGTCGCCCTGGTGCTGCAGGAGATGCTGGCCCGACGCCAGGCTAAGCGGCTGATCGAGGCGCAGCCCATCGACGACGCCGACGGGTAGTGTCTCAGTTTGAAATTTGTGAAGTCATGGCTTCTTTGCTGGCGAGCGGCACTGGCCCTTGAGGAAGCTCTGGTAATCGCAATCCTCTCGCTCTGGTGGCAGCGCGGCCGACAGAGCTGCATCCTCAAGCTTGCGGCACATGCTGACGTCACACCAGTGAACGGCGCCAGTGAAGCGATCCACAAGGTAGAGCGTACCTTGTGGCCCTTGGCTGGTCATGTAGCGACCTCCCGCAAGCGCACCCGCTGCAATGACCGCGCCAGCGAGGATGGCTAATCTTGTGGCCCAGTTCGTCATGTGCCGAACCTATCGCATCCTGGCGCGAGCTCCTATATGCTTAGCGCAAAGCATAGGGAGGCCCGATCGTGAGCACCGTCGCAAGTGGAACACGACTAAAGATCGCCCTGGATGAAACGGTGGCTCTCGCAGAGGCTTACTGTAAGCAGCAACAGAACTTCATGGCAGAACGCAAGAAGAGTTGGGAGCGTATGAGCGGCAAGCGGCAGAAGAGCACCGTTCGCCACGACCAGCGGATCAAAGCCGTCGAGGACGCGATTGCCGCAATGCGCGATGCTGCCGGAAAGATATAAGCGAACGATGCCACGCGGACCCAAAGTCCAGAAGCGCCCCGCCGACGTGATCGGCAACGCCGTCAAGGTGATGAGGATCGCCACCGGCGAGGAAGAGGACGACTTCCCCACCGATGATGGAAAGGACCCGGCAGCCAAATCGCTTGGTCGGCGTGGCGGCCAAGCGCGGGCGAAAGCGCTCAGTGGCAAGCGGCGCAAAGAGATTGCCAAGCGAGCCGCTGCCGCTAGGTGGAAGCAGGATTGACAACCAAGTCATCGGCCGTAAGCGACGATGGCGAGCTGTCACTCGCTTTCTGTGGGCACTTTGGGCGGGGCGTATCGCGCCTGCGCATGTGCACGCGCGAGCAATTCAACAGTGAGAAGTACCTGACCATGTGCGGCAGCAAGAAAGCAGCAGCACCTGCTCCAACGCCTACCTCTGTCGCCGCACCGGCCGATCCCCGCCGTGGGGCAGCTCAGGATGCCGCCATCCAGGCTGCGCGACGCAGGACCTGCAGCGTAAGACAGAGGCCGCCAAGTCCACTGAGCAGCGGCTGGGCGACGCGAGTTCGGCATTCCGCATTTTGTAAACCAAGTGGAATCGCCCAGGATTAGGAAATCTCACCCGCCCACAGGGTGAGCCGCCGATCCCGGCCGGGATTTTTTCAGATCAGACGAACCGCTAAACAAATCACGATCATGGCCAGCAGGAGCATGATCTCCGCTCGGAACCAGTCCGCGATAACGCGCCAGAACCTTGGTGTGAGAGTAACGGTCATGGGCTAGGTCGCCTTCCGTTTCTTCACGGCCTTCTTGCCCTTCGATTCGGCCGAACTGGTGGCGGTGGCGATCTTGCGCACGATACTGCGGAAGGCGTCCCTACTCTTTTCTCCTGGCCTCGGTCGATCGAGATGTGTTTGTAAAGGACCTCCTTGTGTGCTACAGCCTCCACTCGATCCAGAACCCTTAAATCGCAGTGGTTCTGACACGCAAAAATCTGGGACCCTTAAATGACACGGCGAGCACGAGCAGCGATCTATTGCCGGGTCTCGACCGACGATCAGTCGTGCGAGCGCCAGCAGCGCGACCTTGAGGCGTTCGCCAAGCGCGCCGGCTACCAGGTGGTCGGCGTGTTCCAGGAGCATGCCAGCGGCGCCGACGACAACCGGCCCCAGCGCCACAAGGTGATCGAGATGGCCCGGCGCCGGGAGATCACCGCCGTCCTGGTTACCGAGCTGAGCCGATGGGGCAGATCGACCAAGGACCTGGTCGGGACACTCGACAACCTGCACGGTTGGGGTGTGTCAGTGCTGGCGTTGAATGGCCAAAGCTTCGATCTCGCCACCGCCAACGGCAAGCTCATGCGGGGCATCATGGCGACCCTCGCCGAGTTCGAGAGACTTGATCAGGGAGCGGGTCAAGAGCGGCATGGCGATGGCCAAGGCCAAGGGCAAGCACTGCGGCCGCCCGGAGGGCAGATCGTTCCGCACCAAGTCCAAGATCGGTCCGGTGCATGCTTATCGGGCTGACGGCATGTCGATTAGGTCGATCGCCAAGTATCTGCGCATCTCCACGACGACCGTGCAGCAGCTGTTGAAGGAGCCGCACGCCTCCAGCGCTACGGACTAAGTCGCCCGCGCCAGATCGCGCCGAGCGCCACACCAACAAACCCGGAGCCTCGCGGCTACCGGGTTTTTTCACGCCTACGATCTGAGTGAGTGAGTTCATATGGCACGCAGCTACAAAGCCCTGCCCACGGCAGAGCGACTGCATGAGTTGTTGCGCTACAACGCAACCACCGGCGTATTGACATGGCGCGCCTGGCGCGGAGGCTGGGCGCATGCCGGCACCGCAGCTGGCCGACGTAGGAGGTCGGGTCACATCGAGATCGGCGTGGACGGTGCGCTCTACCCGGCGCACCGGCTGATCTGGAAAATGACGACAGGTCGGGACCCGGTTCAGCAGATCGACCACCGCGATCGGGACCCGAGCAACAATCGCTTGCACAACTTGCGTCTGGCCACGGCGAGCGAGAACCAATCCAATAGCGCTGCGCGTGGCGCAAGCGGCGTGAAGGGCGCTTACAAGGCTGGCAAGCGGTTCATGGCGTCGATCACCATCGACGGCAGAACGAAATACATCGGCACGTTCACAACCGCGGAGGAAGCGAACGATGCTTGGTGGCGCGAGTGCCTCAGATTGCGCGGCGAGTATGCCCGGCGCGAGTGAGGCTTCAGCCCCGTCTTCGTAGCGCTACGAAGACGGCTCGAACAGCATGCTGCCCCGTTTAGGTGTGGGCTCTCGCCGCGCGGAACAGCCGCACGATCCATCCCCAACGCCGCGCACGGCGCGCCTGGCGCTCACGCTGCAACCTGGCGCACATGGCGCTCAGCCGCATGAAGTCCCACTGTTCCTCGGTGGTCATGCGGTCCCAGACGTCTGGTGGCGGCAGTGGCAGTGTCTTCATCACAGCCCGGCCTGCGCCAGGTCGACCTGCAGGTCGGTCAAGTGGGCCAGCAGCCGGCCTGTGATGGAGGAGCAGCAGGTTCGACGTAGTCGAAATGAAGTCTGCTTGTCCGGTCAATCGGTTTCCTGGGTTGCGAAGTCCCTTCCAATTCTGTCATCAGGTGGTGATAGGCGCCGACCTACCAAAGGCGCACCACCCTGTGGCATGCATGGCGCCGATGAATTGCCTGGCCACGTCCCGCGCGAACCGATCCGCAAGGTGTTGGTTCCGGCCGGACAGGAGGCATCGTGGTGGCGCAAGAGGGATTCGAACCCCTACCCCGTCATCTGGCGATGGCGGCAGGTTGCTGCTGTAGGATAAGTTGCGGTCGAAGCTGATTCGGGGATCTTCGTGATGATGGCTAGACTTCCGCGCTTGTCCTCGAGGCGATGGCTAGACGAGACCGACCGTACCAAGCCCGACCGATGGCCGGCGGGGTGGCTGCCTATCGCGTCCGCGCCGGTCCGGACGGGGCTTGTCCCTTCGACCATGCGATGAGGAGTTCCAATTCGGCGTCGCTCGGATCCACGTGATAGAAGAGACGATAGAACTGCTTCGTGGTTTCGCGAAGGTCCGCTGTGAATTTATCGGGGTAGAACAACCCCGCCAGCCATTTGAGGCCGATGACGCGGTTGAGCGAGGGTGGCCGGTCGATCCAGCCGAACGGCGCGGTGGGCGCGAGATAGACGCGAGCCTCGCGCACGGCGCGGATGTTCGCCCACAGCGGGTCTTTCGTCACCCGCTGGAAGAAGTTGCGGTCCCACGTGAGGATGATCTCAGGATCGGCGACGATAATCTGCTCGATGGATGCGCGCACCAGGCCACGCTGCCCCGCGGCCTCGGCGACGTTGCGGCCGCCTGCGCGCTCGATGATCTCCGTGTTGATCGAACCGACCACCCCGGTCTCCAGCCCATCCGGCCCACGCGCCAGATAGATGCGCGGGCGCCTGTCTTGGGGAACGGACGCGAGCACTGCGTCGATCTCCGCGAAGGTCTGTTCCACATATTTGGCAAGCTGCTCGGCGCGCCCCTTGATGCCCAGGATGTCGCCCATCAGCCGCAGAGATGCCGGCGTCGCCTCGAAGCGGCCGTCGATCAGCACGTAGGGAATTTTGGTCTGCTCCTGCACGTTGTCGGCGAGAGACGCGTAGGTGTCGCGCACCGAGCCGAAATCGAAGATCAGGTCGGGCTTGACGTTGAGCACCACCTCCAGATTGGCCGTGCCGCCCCGCCCGGTGAGGCGTCCGAGCGCCGGCAGGTCGCGATAGGCCGCCGCGATATAGGGCCGCTCCTCGCCCGTCGGAGGATTGGGCCAGCCCGTCATCTTCTCGGGTGCCAACATGTAGAGCAAGATCGACGCCGGCGGCCCGGCCGCGAACACGCGTTCGACCTTGTCCGGTACCTCGACCTTGCGGCCGAGTCCGTGACCGGCCGCGCCTCGGCCGAGGCCGTCGCCAGCAGGATCAGCAGCGCGAGAACTGCGCGCAGAAGATACCCCTTTCTTGCGATCAAGGCGGGTCGCCGCGCCCGAAGCCATAGCCGACCAGGATCGCCTGCCCGTCCTCGCTGCGGATGAAGGCCGCGAGCCTGTCTGCAGCTGCCGGTGCAGTCTTCAGCACGACTATCCCATAGTCGGCGGCAACATTCAGCTCGGGTGGGATCTGCACGGTCTGCAGGGCCGGCACTTCTTTCCGCGCAAGCACGGCATTGGTGCAGTAGGTGAGGAAAATATCAGCCTTGCCGCTATCCATCGGCCAGCCGTACTGGTTGCGGCCAGTCGGCGCCTTCTCGGATGCGGGTCCGCCGGTGAGCTGCAGGGCTTTGGCCTCCAGTTCGACCTTGGCGCCGGGCTCCCGGGCTTCGGCCTTCGCGAACAACGCGAAGGCATGGTCGGCGGAAGGATCCGCCTTCGGCGTCGAGGTGCCGAGACGCACGCTAGGATCGAGCAGGGCCGGGAGTAGAGTGGCAGTCGTGACGTCCAGGCCGGGCCGCACGAGAGCGCACAGCTGATTGCGGGCAAACACCACCGCCGGCGTCCTCGCCAACCCGGCGTCGGCCAGCTTCTGCGGATGGCCCATGTCGGCGGAAGCAGAAGACGTGCGCCGCCTCGCCCTTTTCGATGCGCTCGCGCAGCAGCCCGGATGCGGCAAACTCGGCCTCGACCTTGAGCCCTCTGTTCTTGGTCTCGAATGCGCGCGCAACATCGGTCAGCGTCGCCCTGAGGCTGCCCGCAGCGTAGAGGTAGAGGGTCTCGGCGCTGGCCACGGTCGGAAACAGGATCACCAAACCTGCTATCAAAGCGCGTCGCATCAGGCACCTCCCAGTCGCGCAAGCTCTGCATCAGCCCGAGCCCGCGATGGGCACGACCTGATGGATCTGCCCGTCGGGCGGCATTCAGGAGACTAGCAGCAGGCGAACCGTTTGGTAATCAGCAGTGGCGGCACCGGCGAACGGCCACCAACCGCTGAAGGCAGCATTGGGGAAGAACAATTGTTGGCCGTCGGTCTGATGTGATCGGATCGCAGCTTGCCCTTCCGCCGATGACACAGTCGATGAACTGCTGGCCCAGATCCTTGTTGGAAGATCCGGCGTCTCCCAGGGGGTGAGGTGAGCTGACCTGCTATGATTTTCGTGGACGAGCGTCGGTTTCCATGCGCGCTGGCAGATCGACGTGAATCGGTCGATTGCAGCAGCCGGCATTGGTTCTGCTCATGAGCCGCGCGTTGATAGGTCGTCAGCCCGAATGCCCGAGGTCCGTGGTTTTGCGGCAATTCATCCATTCATTGGGAGCCGCGCCGCAGCCACCGCTTCCAAAACCCGGCCGGCGCTCGGGACTCCAGCTGATGGGCATCATCCAAC